>NZ_CP014231.1:0-1200000 GCF_001553645.1 Leptotrichia sp. oral taxon 847
TATTTTTTTGTTGATATAGAGCATTTAAAAAGGTCATTTTTCTTAAAAATGAAATTTTTTTATAAAATATAAAAATAGGAGATATTGTTATCAATATACAATTTGATGAGAAAACTTTGCCGTGATATTTGAAAAATGATATTAAAGCCTGGGTTAATAGAAATAAAGAAAATAAATTAATTTGGGATTGGAATCCAGATAGGAGTTGGAATTGATGAAAGAAAAAATAAATTTTGAAATTATAGATAAAAAATTAAATAAATATAAAGATGTAAAACTTAATCAGACTTTGCTAAAACAATTGAGAGAAGATTTGGTGTTAAAATGGACTTATAACAGTAATGCAATTGAAGGAAGTACATTTTCATTGGCTGAAACAAAAGTACTTTTGGAAGACGGAATAACTGTTGGTGGAAAGTCAATGAAAGAGCATTTGGAAGTTATTGGGCATTCAGAAGCAATTTATTATGTAGAAGATTTGGTAAAAAATAATACAAAATTATCTGAAAGAGAAATTAAAAATATTCATAGTCTAGTAACAAAAGGAATTGAAAATATAAATTCTGGGCAATATAGAACAGTTCCTGTTTATATAAGTGGAGCAGAACATATTCCACCACAACCATATATGGTAAGACCTGAAATGGAAAAACTGATGTCCTGGTATGAAAAAAATAATGAATTACATCCAATTGAAAAGGCTTCAATTTTACACGGAGAATTTGTAAAAACGCATCCGTTTGTTGACGGAAATGGAAGGACAGCCAGGTTACTTTTAAATTTGGAACTTATGAAAAATGGGTATCCACCGATAATTATTACAAAAGAAGATAGAACTAAGTATTATAGCACTTTAGAAAAAGGATCATTGACTGGAGATTGGAGTGAATTTACAAAATTTGTGAAAGAAAAATGTGAGCAAAGGATCGAATTTATAAATTCATTTAAGGAACAGGAAATTAATCCCCAAAATAAAAATTTACAAAATAAAGAAGAAAAACAACAACTTTTATTATCGGTCTCAAAAAACGGAATGCTTTTAAAAAGTCTTTCTGATAAATTTAAAGATGACAAAGAAGTCGTACTGCAAGCAGTAAAAAATAATGCCTTTGCTTTAGAATTTGCAAGCGATAGACTGAAAAATGATAAGGAAGTTGTAACAACAGCAGTTAAAAAAAATCCTCTGGTGCTTGTTTACTCTAACTTGAAAATGGATAAAGAATTTGTGAAAGAGCTATCTAAAGAGCATTCAAAAGTGTTGATGTACGCTGATAAAGAAGTAAAAAAAGAGATTGAAGCAGAAGAAAAAGATATAGATAGTGATTTAGATGGGCTTACAGATAAGGAAGAAATTTTACTTGGAACAAATGTGTATGTCCGTGATACTGACGGAGATGGCAAGACTGATAAGGAAGAAAAAATAAAAGGCAAAGATCCAAAAATTTCTGAAAAGGATGATAAAGAACGCTCTTTATTTTAAAAAGGATTAAATTATGGATAATAAAGAAAAAGAAATCTTGAAAAAAATAGATGAATTTAATAAACAAATTGAAGAGTGTAATAATGAAATTGAGAAAAGTAAAAAGAAAATAATATCTTTAAAACAAAAATATAGAAATCAATCAAACAAAAGTAGAAGAGAAAGAGCAAGACATCTAATCTTGGTTGGTGCGTTATTAGAAATCGCAGGAATAGATGAAGAAGATCCTGCAACTTTATTAGGATATTTTCTACAATATAAATATTCATCTGAAATAGATTTAGATAAATACCAGTTTCAGGGTTTTGAAGTTATGAAAAAACGAAATGAAGAAAAAGAAAAAAAAAGATTGCAAAGGAAATTAATGAAAAATAAGAATTCAAGATAAAAATCTAATAATTAGCATTAATAGTAGGATACAGAAAAAATGTTATAAAAATAAAAATAATACTTGAAAAAAATCAAAAAATTTAGTATAATATTGTCGACAAGTAGGAGTGTTTTACTCTTGGTTCGCACTATCCCATTGTTCAATGGATAAAAGTGTTGCTTTTAGCAGTTTTTAGGCAGACCTGACACAGGTGGTTTGTATGAACTCTTTTTTAAAAGGGTTTTTTTGGTAAGTTTTTACCCGTCAAATATGTGTTAAAACTGCAATATTTGAATAAAAGAAATCCAAATATATATTTTAAGACTAGATTTATTAAAAATCAGTCTTTTTTTTTGTAAATTTTTTAATATTATTATTGCAGGCTGAATGCCTGTATTTTTTTTAGAAAGAGAGGAAAATATGAGTAAAAATAATGAAAATGAAATTCAAGAAATTATAAAATGGTGGGGTGCCCATAGTCAAAAAATAATTAATATTGAAAGTAAAAATCATAGTTTTGATTTGAAAATTTTAAAAACTAGGCTACCACATTTATTAGGGCTACATTATATGAAAGAAGAACCTGAAAAGGTGACAGGAATTGAATTGATGAAAGAAATATATAATAAAAATTTAAAAAATAAAGATATTTTTAAAAGTATAAAAGAGAATCAAAATGATTTTATATTATTTAAAGTTAAAAATAGAGTTTTTAATTTTAAAAATTTTATGGAAAATTTAGAAAATGCAGAAATTGTGAAAAATACTTCTCAAAATATGCCTGAAATTAAACATTTTATCATTCTTCCACATAAAAATAATAAATATTTTATGTTGGGAGTAGGAAATAACGGAAAGGAAGACTATGTGGGTACATTTATTTTAGACAATGATAGATATTTCAAAGGAAGCAAAATAGAAAAAATAGAAAAAATATATAGATATAAAAATTCAAAAAGTAAGGATAAAATAGCATTTTCTTTCGACAATGAAAAATTGGAAAGTGAAAGAAATAAAATTTTAAAAAAAGTTAGACAAGATGGATGGGAACTGAAAAAACTAGATATTGGATATTCAAATGACAAAAAAATTGTAACAGAGGCTGTAAAACAGGATGGAATGGTATTATCAATTGTAAATAGTAATTTTCAAAAAGATAAGGAAACTGTTTTAAATGCAGTTAAAAATAATGGCTTGGCACTAAAATTTGCAAGTAAAGACATTAAAAGTAATAAAGAAACTGTGATGGAAGCAGTAAAACAAAATTTATCAGCACTACAATATGCAGGTGATAAATTGAAAAATGATAAAGAGTTTATTACTCAAATTATAGAAAAAAATCCAAATGAGTTTGTTTTACAATATGTTGGAGAAAATTTGAGAAATAATAAAGATATAGCCTTAAATTCTGTTAAAAACAACGGAATGCAACTAGCTTTTGTGAGTGATGATTTAAAAAAAGACAGGGAAGTCGTATTGGAAGCGGTAAAAGAAAATGGACTAGCATTAGAGTTTGCTGACGAAAATTTAAAAAAAGATGGACAAATTTTATTTGAAGCAGTAATTCAAAATCCTGAAGCAGTTGAATTTTCAAATATTAGGAAAAAAATTTTTAAAGTAGAAAATCAGGAGAATGATAAAGAAATAAAGAAAAATGAAAAAGATTTTGTTAAATAAAATTGAGGAATTAAATAAAAAGATAGCTTGGAAAGGTGTGAGAAAATGAAAAAAATAGTAATTTTATTAATCGTATTAGAATCTTTAATTATTGTCGGGGAAGGAGTAAAAAAGATTGGATTTGGAGAACAAAATTATAAAAGAGAAATTGGATTTGAAAAGCAAAGAAAAAAAGAAATTGAAATTCAAAAGGCGGAAGAATTAAAAACACAGCAATTATCTAAAGAAAATCAAGATAAAAATGAATATGTGCAAGAAAATACAAACGTAACAGATAATCAAATGTTTGAGGATGATACAGCATTTGTTTCTTCATTTCCTAATGGGGTAAGAAAAACTAAAATTGTAAGAAATATTGAAAAACCACAGATAAAAATGGGGAATTCAAAGTCAAGATTAATTAACTATATACGAACACAAAATAGTAGAATATCTGAAAATGAAATAAAAAGGATATTAAGAGCAGTTTTTGGATACAGTAAGCAATATAATATTAATCCATATTTGGTACTTGCTGTGATGAATACAGAAAGTCATTTTAATCATTCGACAGTGTCAAGTGCAGGAGCAAGAGGACTTATGCAATTGATGTCATTTAACTTTAGAGAATTTGGAGTGGACAATTCTGTTGAAGGAAACATAAAAGGTGGGGTTATGCACTTGAAAAGGGATTATAATAAAACAAAAGATGTTGTAAAAACTTTGGTTTGTTATAACGCAGGATGTGGAAGATTATCAAATAATGAATGGACGAGAATAAAAGAAACCCGCGAATATATTCCAAAAGTAGTAAAATATTATAATAGAATAAGAAATTTATAAAATACTTTCCCACACGTGGGAAAGTATAAATAAAAAAATGAAAATAAATTTAGGAGGAATTTATGAAAAAAGAATATATATTAATAATGTTATTGTTGTCATCAGTATCTTATTCAACAGGAAAAATTAGTTTTTCTGAACAAAGAAAAATAGAAAGAAGTAAAAATATGGAAAAAGAACAATTAGATGTGACAAATAATCTGGAATTGAATACTAGGATAATTTCAAATAATAAACCAAATAGAGAAAGCATAATTAGAGAAAATATTATTAACTTTGCTAAAAGACAATTAGGAAAGCCATATTATTACGGAGCTTCAGGAAATCAAAGATTTGATTGCTCAAGTTTCACCCAGTATGTTTATCATAGTGTGGGAATAGATGTACCTAGAGTTGCAGCAGAACAGGCACAATTTAAAACAAAATTAACACAAGGGATAAAAAAGGGGGATTTACTGTTTTTTGAAACTTTAGGAAAAGGAAGAATATCGCATGTTGGAATTTATATTGGAAATAGAAAGTTTATACATGCCAGTTCAAAAGCTGGTAAAGTAACCGTGTCTGAATTTTCTGGATTTTATGCAAATACATTTAAATGGGCAGTATCAGTGTTGTAATAAATAAAAAAATTTTGAAAAATTAATATTTATTGGGGGAAATATGAAAAAATTAATTATAGCGGAAAAACCTAGTTTAGCGATGAATGTAGTAAAAGCGCTGGGGAAATTTAAAAAAAATGATGGATATTTCGAAAATAATAAATATATTGTGTCTTTTGCATTTGGGCATCTATTTGAAGCAAAAGATGTAAAAGATTATGTTGAAGTTCAGTCGTGGGATGAAATTGAGTTGCCTTTTGTTCCTAGATTTTCTTTTAAAATAAAAGATGACAGTGGAGTTCAAAAACAATTTAAGATATTAGAAAAATTGATTGAAAGGAATGATGTTGATGAAATTGTCAATTGTGGCGATGCAGATAGAGAAGGACAACTTATTATTGATTTAATTATAAAATATACAAAAACCACCAAAAGAATTAAAAGATTGTGGCTTCCGGAACAGACTGAAGAATCAATTAGATGGGCTATGAATAATTTAGAAGATAACAGAAAATTTAAAAACTTATATAATGAAGGTCTTTCAAGAGTTTGTGTAGATTGGCTTCTTGGAATTAATTTAACAGTTTTATTGACAGTTAAAGCTGGTAATTTATTTAAGGCAGGAAGAGTATTAATTCCTGTTGTTAAATATATTTACGATAGAGATATGAAAATTAAAAATTTTGTTAAACAAAAATATTACAATTTGGAATCTAACACAAATAATATTAAATTAAGTTTAAACACCAAATATAAAAAAAATGAATTAGAAAACGCATTAGAAAAAGGTAAGGAGTTAAACAATTTTAAAGCAGTTGTAAAAACTATAGAAAATAGACAAATAAAAAAAAATCCACCAAAACTGTTTTCATTATCAAAATTACAAAGTAAATTGTCGAAAGAATTTAAAATGAATTTTGATAAATCATTGAAAATTATACAAAATTTATATGAAAGAGGTTATTTGACTTACCCAAGAACAAATACGGAATATTTAGCAGTGAATGAAAAAAATAGAGTAAAAGATATTTTGAAAAGTTTGGAAAATGATGAGCTGGAATTTAAAGATACAGCTATCTTTAATGATTCAAAAATAGAAAGCCATAGTGCAATAACAAACAACTAAAATTCCTAATAATTTATCTGAAGATGAAGAAATCGTGTATAAAATTGTAAAAAATAGATTTATGGCTAATTTTGCTAAAGAAAATACGATAGTTAACCAAATTAAAATTACAATTTGTGTTGGAAGTGAGAAGTTTTTATTAAAAGGTGAAAACGTGGAAAAAGCAGGATTTTTAAAATTTGAAAAAATTATATTTAAAAATAAATTACCAAAATTAACTCAAGGACAAGAATTCGATGTTAATTTTGAACCAATTGAAAAATTTACAACACCATCTGCAAAAGTAACTGAAGAAACTTTATCAAATTACCTTAAAAATCCTTTTAATAAAGAAGAAAAACAAGAATTTGAAGACGATGATCAAGCCTATAAATTAATGCTTGAAGGAATTGAAATTGGAACAGAAGCAACTAGGACAGGAATCGTTCAAAAGGCAATAAAAATTGGATATATAAGTTTGAAAAAACAGACATTTTCTATTGAACCAAAGGGAATAAGGTTTATTGAATTACTTGATAAATTTAACATTGACTTGTACAAAGAAAAAAATGTTGAATTTTCAAAAATGTTAAAACAAGTTTATAATCAAAAGATGACTTATAAAGAAATGTTGAAAAAAACCGTTGAAGAGTTAGAAAAAATTGTTGAAGCAAGTAAAATCGTTGAAGTTGAAAATTTTGTTGTACAAAAAGAAGTTATTGGAAAATGCCCAAAGTGTGGTTCAGATATTTTTGAAAATAATAAGAGCTATTATTGCAGTAATTACAAAAATGGCTGTAAAATATCACTTTGGAAAGAAAGTGAATATTTTGATCAAAAAATTAAAATTAGTAAGGCAAATGCTAAAGAATTGTTTGCTGGAAATAAAATTGTTGTAAAATTGAAAAGTAAACAAGGTAAAGATTATAAAGTTTATTTTACTGGTAAATTAAATGGAGACTATTTTAACTTAGTGAAAGGGGAGTTTGTGAATAAAAGGAAAAAGTAAATACGATTCTTACTAAAATTCAGTCGAAAAAATAAAAATTAGAAGAAATTTTAAGTTCAAAACATTGTCTTACGCATGAAAAAATTAGCTTGCAAAGAAAAAAATCATAGTATAAAATCTAAAAAATAAAAAAATTAAAAATAAATATGGGGGCAAAATGGGGGCAATATAATTTAAAAACGCATATTTTATTAAAAAAACATATGTTTAAAATATCACAAACCTTTAAAAATAACATATGATTAAAGAAAATAACTATAATATCAAAGCGGCTGTGTATTTGCAGCACTAGATCAGGGGATTGATTTAAATGAATATAAATATTAAAAATAAAAAAAACTCATTAATAAACGACTGATAATCATTTTAATGAGTTTAATTTTTTTAAATTAAATTATTTAAAATGCTGTAACTGTTGCAAGAAATCCAAAAATAACTCCTGGTAAATTTGCTGCTGATAACGGATAATCTTTTTTTTCTTTTAAAAGTCCATAACTTGTCCAAATAGCACAGTTAACTGTTGCAGCTAATGGTTGTAAGAAAAATGTTTTATGTCCATGTAAATTTCCCATTATTTGCGGAACATAAGATACATACATTATTACAGAAAGTAATGTTCCAAGCCATCCTAAAATTTTTAGATTTTTTTCAGTCATTTTTCTTCCTTCTTTCTTTAACACTCTAGTTTTTTATTTTTTCTATAATTATATAATTATAAAATGTTGAATATTTATCTTTATATTTTTATTTATTCAATGATTATACTACTTTTTATTTAAAAATTCAAGTAAATTTTTACATTTTGACAGAGTAAAATAGTTAGGGGTAAATAAAAAATCTTATTTTAAGTTTTTCATTCAATCCAGAAAGTTACTAAAATAACAATTTTTTTCTATTCCTTTTTTAAGCAGAAGTGCTCATCGCCGCACCCCTGCACCCCGGCAAGGCTCAAGTCATTTTTATGCACTGCCAAAAAACTCGCTTACGGCGGGGCAGTTTTGTCAGCACATAAAAATGCTCCGACGGTTTAAATTTTACTATTATACAAAAGGTGTCGTGATTTTTTTGGAGTAAAGACGACTGTTTGAGCACGTTTAGTGCGAGTTTCGGCTTTGCTTCAAAAAAATGCTTAGACGAGCGTGGGGATTATAAGGGGAAATGGCGGTCCTTTCCCCTTATGTAAAAAAATAAAAAAATAATATTAAACAAAATAACATCTTGTAATCAAAAATAAGCTAAAAAATTTGAAATTAAAAAATCTGCCCCTAAAATTTTTAAATCATCTTTACATTTTTGGTAAAATTAAAATCAAAATTTTTCTAAATAAAAGAAAAAAATTATAAAAGTATAACTTAATTCAAAGTAATAATATGATATAATAGCAAAATAATAAAAAAATTTTTAAATATAAAATTTTAAATTTTAGCAATAAAGGTTGCTAGTTTTTTTTATTTTAAGAAAAAATTTTTTTGGAAAGAATAAAGATTAAAAAGAGTAATTTGAAAGGGGAAAAAATGATAAAAACGTTATTTTCACATATTGGTGAGTATAAAAAAAGTACTTTGATTTCACCAATTTTTATTGTGATAGAAGTTATTATGGAAATGCTTATACCAACTCTAATGGCTTATATTATAGATTATGGGCTAAATAGAGGGGATATGAGTTTTACTTTGAAAGTTGGTGGATGCACGCTGGTTATTGCGTTGATTTCTCTTACAGCTGGAATTTTGGCGGGGAAATATGCATCTTATGCTTCAGCAGGATTTGCTAAAAATTTAAGACGAGCGATGTTTAGTAAAATACAGCAATATTCGTTTACAAATATTGATAAGTTTTCCACAGCTGGACTTATCACAAGATTTACAACCGATGTAAATAATATTCAAATGTCGTTTCAACTATTGATAAGAGCGTTTTGTAGAGCTCCAGTTATGCTTGTTGTAGCAATGTTTATGTCATTTTTAATAAGTCCGAGATTATCCGTTATATTTTTGGTTGCAGTTCTATTTTTAAGTTGTATTTTAGCGTTTATAATGTTTGGAGTTCACCCATATTTTTCTCGTGCGATTAGAAAATACGATGATTTAAACATAAATTTGCAAGAAAACATAAGCGGGATTAGAGTTGTAAAATCTTTTATCAGGGAAAAATATGAAACGAATAAATTTAAAAAAGCTACAAAGGAATTAAAAGAATTAATGCTAAAAGGGGAGCGCATGATAGTATTCATCGCACCAGCAATGCAGCTTACCGTATTTTCGTGTATCTTATTGCTATCTTGGTTAGGGGCAAAAATGATAGTTGTGGGAGATTTGACAACAGGACAGCTGACAAGTCTTTTTGCATATACAACTAATATTTTGATGAGTTTATTAATGATTGCGATGGTTATGGTAAATGTTGTTTTGTCAAGAGAATCAGGAGAGCGAATAGCTCTTGTATTAAATGAAGAGCCAAGTATAAAAAATCCAAAAAATCCTGTAAAAGAAATTAAAAATGGGGATATTGAATTTAAGAACGTAAATTTTAGTTACAGTAACAACCCAAAAGTATTAAATTTGGAAAATATTAATTTGAAGATAAATTCTGGACAGACAATAGGAATAATTGGTGGGACAGGAAGCTCAAAATCAGCACTTGTTCAGCTTATTCCAAGACTTTATGATGTGATAAGCGGAGAAGTTCTGGTAAGCGAAGAAAATGTTAAAAATTATGATATAAAAATACTTCGTGATAATGTGGCGATGGTTTTACAAAAAAATGTCCTGTTTTCTGGAACTATAAAGGAAAATCTTCGATGGGGAAATAAAGATGCAACGGATAGTCAAATTGAGCACGTGTGTAAATTGGCACAGGCAGATGAATTTATTCAGAGATTTCCTGATAAATATGATACTTTTATAGAACGTGGCGGAACGAATGTTTCTGGTGGACAAAGACAAAGGCTTTGTATTGCAAGAGCACTACTTAAAAACCCAAAAATATTAATTCTAGATGATTCTACGAGTGCTGTTGACACAAAAACGGATAAACTCATAAGAAATGCATTTAAAAATGAAATTCCACATATTACCAAAATAATTATCGGACAAAGAATTTCATCGATAATTGACTCTGATAAAATTATAGTTATGGATGAAGGAAAAATTGTAAACTTTGGAACACACGAAGAATTACTTAAATCAAGTCAAATTTATAGAGAAATTTACGAATCACAGACAGAAGGGGGTGCAAAATAATGAAAAAAATGGAAAAAAGTTCAAAAAGATCTCAAATAAAAGGTTTACTTAGACTTTTAAAATACATGTACGAACACAATAAAATTCAGACTATATTAGTTTTTATGTTCATTTTGCTAAGCACTCTTGGAATGGTTCGTGGAACGATGTTTACAAAACAGCTGATGGATAATTTTATCGTGCCAAGTATAAAAAGATACAGGTTATATGGAAACATTGATTATTCGTTGCTTTTAAATATTATTTTTAAAATGGTTATTGTGTATGGCTTTGCAGTTATTTGTACATATATTTATCAGTTAATGATGGTTTACATAGCACAAGGAACACTAAAAAATTTGAGAGACGATGTGTTTGTCAATATGGAAACTCTTCCAATAAAATTTTTTGATACGAATGCACATGGGGATATTATGAGTGTTTATTCGACAGATATTGACACTTTGCGTGCAATGATGGTGGAAAGTTTGTCACAAATGATTTCATCAATTGTTACAATTGTTGGAGTTTTGATTTCTATGTTTATTTTAAATGTCCCTCTTACTTTTTTTGTTATTTTTATGATAATTGTAATGATTTTTACAACAAAAGTAATTTCTAAAAAAAGTTCAAAAAATTATGTCGCTCAGCAAAAAAATATTGGTGTTGTAAATGGATATGTCGAAGAAATGATAGAAGGATTGCGTGTTGTGAAAGTTTTTTCACACGAAGAAGAGGCAAATCAAAATTTTGAAAAATATAATGAGGAATTATTTGAAAGTGCAAATAAAGCGATGAAATATGCTAATATATTAGGACCTGCGGTAGGAAATTTAGGGAATATCAATTTTGTGTTAACTGCGGTTATAGGTTCAATCATTGTTTATAACAACATTGAAGGATTTACTCTTGGTGGACTGGTTTCGTTTTTACAGTTTATAAAAGTAATTAATCAGCCAGTTGCTCAAATTGCACAGCAGTTGACTTCAGTTATACTGGCAGCAGCTGGGTCACAAAGAGTATTTGACTTATTAGATCAGATTTCTGAAGAAGATAAAGGTTACGTAAAATTGGTAAATGCAAATATTGATGAAGATGCAAATATTACAGAAGTGGAAGAACATACTGGAAAATGGGCTTGGAAACATCCCCATTCGGATGGAACAGTAACTTATAAACAACTTTTAGGTGATGTTACCTTTGAAAATGTAACTTTTGGATATAATGAAAATAAAACGGTGCTTTATGATATAAATTTATTTGCAAAACCAGGACAGAAAATAGCTTTTGTTGGAGCAACAGGAGCAGGAAAAACAACAATTACAAATTTGATAAATAAGTTTTATGATATTAATTCTGGTAAAATCCGTTATGATGGAATAAATATAGATAAAATTCACAAATCAGATTTGCGAGCTTCACTTGGAATAGTTTTGCAAGATACAAATTTATTTTCTGGAACAGTTGCTGATAATATTAGATATGGTAAACTGGATGCGACAGATGAAGAGGTGAGAGCCGCTGCAAAATTAGCAAATGCGGATCATTTTATTACTCATCTTCCAAACGGTTATGATACAGTTTTAAGTGGAAATGGTGCAAGTCTTTCACAAGGGCAAAGGCAACTACTTTCAATAGCAAGAGCAGCAATAGCTGATCCACCAGTATTAATCTTAGATGAAGCAACTTCAAGCATTGACACAAGAACGGAAAAGATTGTTCAAGATGGAATGGATAAATTAATGATTGGAAGAACAGTATTTGTAATAGCACACAGACTATCAACAATAAAAAATTCAGATGTAATAATGGTCTTAGATCAAGGAAGAATTATTGAAAGAGGAAACCACGAAGAATTAATTGCACAAAGAGGAACTTATTATCAATTGTACACGGGCGGATTTGAAAATCAATAATTAATTTAAGTTAAATAGATTACAAAAGAAGAATTTCTAAAGTTCTTCTTTTTTTTAAATATTTATTTAGAGCAGAAAAAGATATAAAAATATAATTTTAAATTTTATTATCGGACATTATATTTTTACAAATATCTTTTAAAACCAAAGACAGAGTAAAATATTTAGGGGAAATAAAAACTTCTATTTTAAGTTTCTTATTCAATCCAGAAAGTTACTAAAATAATTTTTTCTTTTTTAAGCAGAAGTGCTCATCGCCGCACCCCTGCACCCCAGCAAGGCTCAAGTCATTTTTATGCACTGATAAAAAACTCGCACTAATCGTGCTCAAACAGTTTTGTCAGCACATAAAAATGCTCCGACGGTTTAAATTCTACTGTTATACAAAAGGTGTCGTGATTTTTTTGGAGTAAAGACGACTGTTTGAACGAAGTGAGTTTCGGCTTTACTTCAAAAAAATGCTTAGACGAGCGAGGGGATTATAAGGGGAAATGGCGGTCCTTTCCCCTTATGTAAAAAATAAAAAATAATATTAAACAAAATAACATTTTGTAATCAAGAATAACTTAAAAAATTTAAAATTAAAAATCTGCCCCTAAAATTTTTAAACCATCAAAACCAAATTATTATTTTGAAAAAATTATATTATGTTGTATAATTAAAAATATAACTACTATTTAATTGTAAAAAATAATAAGCAGGAGATTTTATGAAAAATATAATTTTTACTATTTTAAAGATATTTATTATTTTGTTTTTTTTAATATTTATTCTAGAAGAGTATTTTGTAATAAAAGAGTATAAAAATGATGAAAAATTGATTGATGAGAATAAAAAAATAGATTATGTGATTGTTTTGGGAGCAAGAGTTTATGATGATAAACCAAGTAAATCACTTGTAGAAAGAATTAAAACAGCGAACGAGTTTTTACATGAAAATGAAGCGGCAAAAGTTATAGCAACTGGAGGAAAAGGCGTAAATGAAAAAGTTACGGAGGCATCTGTTATTAAAAGGGAACTTTTGAAATTGGGAATTGCGAATGAAAGAATTATTTTGGAAGATAAATCTCGGAACACTGTCCAAAACTTTGAATTTTCACTTGAAAAAATAAAGAAAGATAACCCAGAAAAAAATAAAAGAAATATTTTAATTGTAACGAACGACTATCATATTTTTAGAGCAAAAAATATTGCAAAATCTTTGGGATATGAAAAAGAAGGGTATAAATTTTATGGGTTGCCTGCAAAAACACCTTTGATTTCTATACCAAAATCGCATTTTAGAGAGTTTTTGTCAAATATAAAATTTTTTATTTTGAGTAAAAAATAAAAATGTTGTGAAAACTCAAAAAATATTATATAATTATGTAACAAGGTAAAAATGAAAGGATTAAAAAAATATGAAAAAATTGATGATATTTTTAGTTATTGGACTTAGTTTACAATCTTTTGGAAAGGTAAATGCTGGCAAAAATGTCATAGATAAACCTGAAAATGAATTGACAAAAGCTAATTCGTGTGGGTTTATGAACAAATCGGATGAATTTTTAACACGAGTTATATCCCAAATAAAATCTGGAAATAAAGCAAAAGAAATCTTTTGTGATTCTGACGGAACTAAAATGGCGTACTATTTGATAGAAAATGGAGATTATGACTTAAATATAGGTGTTGCGATTAAAGTCGACAATACTACAACAAATTCTGATTTCAAAGAAACTTTTTATAAAAAGTTAGATGAATATAAAAATCTTTTGAAATTAATTGATAATTCAAAAATAAAAAAAGAAAATCTTCCAAATAACGAAATTGTAAGATTTTATGGACAAATAGATGAAAATAAATTTTTCGTAATAGGTAAATTAATTTACGATATGAAAACGAAAAAATACAGAATGGTAGGAAGCAGTCAAGGAAAAGAACTGTTTGACAGAATATCGCTATTTGATCGATTGGATTCTGTGACTTACAGTGATGAAATTTATTTCTAAATAAAAAAATGAGTTTTAAGGAGAAAAGTTATGAAAAAAATCAGAAAAGCCGTTATTCCCGCAGCGGGACTTGGAACGAGGGTACTACCTGCAACAAAAGCACAACCTAAGGAAATGTTGTCAATTGTCGATAAGCCAGCACTACAGTATTTAGTGGAAGAATTGGTTGAATCGGGAATTGAAGAAATTTTGATTATCACTGGAAGAAATAAGGTTTCGATTGAAAACCATTTTGACTATTCCTATGAACTGGAAAAAACATTGGAAGAAAATGGAAAAATGGAATTGTTGAAAGAAGTAAATAAAATCTCTGAAATGTCTAATATTTATTATGTAAGGCAGAAAAGACCACTTGGACTAGGACATGCGATAAGCTGTGCCGAAGCTTTTGTTAGAAATGAGCCCTTTGTCGTACTTTTAGGAGACGATATTATATATACCGATAAATCAAAAGGTGAAGTCCCTGTAACAAAACAGTTAATTGAAAAATATAATGAGTTAAAAAGTGGAAACATTTTGGGAGTGCAGGAAGTTTTGAAAAAAAATGTTTCAAAATATGGAATTATTAAGCCTAAAAAACAAATAGATACAAAAACTGTAATTGTAGAAGATTTTATTGAAAAACCTTCGGTTGAGGAAGCACCAAGCAGATTGGCTGCTCTTGGACGATATGTTTTAGAGCCAGAAATTTTTTCATACTTAAAAAACACAAAACCTGGAAAATGTGGAGAAATTCAATTGACAGATGCCATTTTAGCAATGAAGAAAGATAAAGATAAATTATACGCTTATAATTTTGATGGAAAAAGGTATGATACGGGGGATAAGTTTGGAATGTTTGTAGCAAATGTGGAATTTGGACTTAGACATCCAGAATTAAAAGAGAGAGCGAGAGAATATCTAAAAGAATTAGTAAAAAAATTATAAATTTTTAAAAAGGAAAAATATTATTTTTTTTAGAATATAAAAGACAAGAAGAATCTTAAAAAGTTAAGGTTCTTTTTTTTAAAATAAAAAAATAGAGATAGTAACTAAAAATGTAGATACTATCTCTTTTCCAAAGTTTTTATTTTTAATTTTCAATTTTACAATTTTGAAAATTATATTGATTTTTTGTATACCGATTGTTTTATAAGTATCAGTTTAACTTACTATAAATATTATGTAAAAAATAAATTTTAAATTAAATACAAATTGTTACTTTCTAACTAAATGGATTAATTGCCCATCTAAATGTTTTGTTATAAAAATCACTGTCTAAGCTAGAAACCATTACTCTTCTACCTCCAGAAGAAGCGTGAATAAACTGGCTATTTCCCATATAAATTCCTACATGTGAAATTCTACCTCTTCCAGTTGTTTCGAAAAATACTAAATCACCTTTTTTCATGTTCATTGAAGAAATTCTTGGTTTATATGCAGCTTGCGAACTTGAAACTCTCGGTAAGTTTACATTAGCAGCTTTTTTGAATACATAACCAACGAAGCCAGAACAATCAAATGTATTTGGTCCTGTAGCACCCCATACATATGGTGAACCTAATTTAGTCTGTGCAAAAGAAATAACTCTATCTCTAACTGCATTTGAAGAAGGACGACTAGCGTAACTATTGTAATTGCTTACAGGTCCCACCTCTCTTTTTATAGTTAAATTAGTGTTTTTATAATGATTCTTGATTGTACTCTCTAAGTCTGCAAAAGATACTGCAGAAATAAGCAAAGCTCCAGCTAGTATCAATATTTTTTTCATTGTAACCTCCTATCTACCTTTGAACTTTGGTATAATCATTATAGCAATACCCTCTTTTTATATTATTTGATAAAATATATTTTTTTCTTTGAAAAAACAAGTGTTATATACACAGTGTAGTAAAAAATACTGGTTATAAAAGGGTTATAATGAACGCAAAATTTTTAAAAAATTTTTAATAATTAAACAAAAAACTTCGCATATAAAAATTAAAGTATTTTTATTTTAAGAATTTTGTATAAAAATATTCTAAACAAGTAAAAAAATATACAATTGAAAAAAATCGTAAAAAATGTTAATATTGTTCTTGTAAAGATTTGTTTTGGCAAAATTTTTTGAAAATTTTAATATAAAAAATGATGGAGATTTTAAAATGAAGAGAAAAACGATAAAAAATCAGGTTAAAGTTAGTGGAATTGGACTTCATAAAGGGAAAGAAGTGAAAATGGTGTTAAAACCTGCAAGTCAAAAAAATGGAATTGTTTTTAAAAGAATGGATATTAGCGATAAAGATAATATTGTAAAAGTAAATTATAAAAATTTATTTGATTTGGAGAGAGGAACTAATGTTCAAAATAAAGATGGAGTAAAAATTCATACAATTGAACATTTTATGTCGGCTCTTTCGGTTTGTGGAATTACTGATATTCTTGTAGAAATTGAAGGAAATGAGATGCCAATTTTGGATGGAAGTTCAGCCCAATTTGTAGAAAAAATTAAAAGTGCTGGTATTTTAGAACTGGAAGAGGAAATAGAACCTTTAGTTATAACAGAACCTATAATTTTTTCTGATGAAAAAAGTGGAAAATATGTATTGGCACTACCATATGATGGATTTAAAATTTCTTATACGATAGATTTTAAACACACATTTTTAAAATCAGAATATTTTGAAATTGAAGTGAATTTGGAAAATTATGAGAAAAATATTGCAAGTTGCAGAACTTTTGCATTTGATTATGAAATAGAATTTTTGAAAAAAAATAATCTTGCACTTGGAGGAAGTTTAAAAAATGCGATTGTAATTGGAAAAGACGGACCATTAAATGATTCTGGACTTCGATTTGAAAATGAATTTGTGCGACATAAAATTTTGGATATAATTGGGGACTTATATGTTTTAGGAACACCAATAAAAGCACATATAATCGCAATAAAAGCGGGACATTTTGTAAATGCAAAACTGACTGAAATGATTGCAAAAAAATTTGGGATGTAAAAGAATTTATATTTTTAAAATATAAAGTTTTTAAATAAAAAATTTTATTAAAAAAACTTGTAATTTATTAAAAAATAAAATATAATATAGATAATTTAAGTTAAAAAGATAATTAGGAGGAAAATAAAATGGAAACAGTTATGAATATAGAAGATATTATGAAAATATTGCCACATAGATACCCATTTTTATTGGTAGATAGGGTGATAGAAAAAAACGGGACAGATAGTCTAGTTGCAATTAAAAATTTAACTATGAATGAGGAATTCTTTCAAGGACATTTTCCAGGAAAACCTGTTATGCCAGGAGTTTTGCAAATGGAAGCACTTGCACAAGCAGTGGGGCTACTTATGTTAGAACCAGGTAAAATACCTTTATTTATGTCAATTGACAAATGTAAATTTAGAAAACCTGTTGTACCTGGAGATCAATTGAGACTTGAAGTAGAAAAATTAAGTGTGAGAAGAAACATTATTGTTGCTAAGGGAAGATGTTTGGTTGATGGTGCCGTAGTGAGCGAAGGGGAATTAAAATTCGCAGTAACGGATATGTAAATGCAAATAAAAAATGAAGAGGTATTGATTTATGAGTATAAATAATATACACCCAACGGCAATTGTTGATCCAAATGCTAAAATAGGAGAAAATGTAAAAATAGGTCCATATTCAATAATTGGTCCTGAAGTTATAATAGGAAATGGAACAGTTATAGAATCGCATGTTGTAATCGAAGGCGAAACTATAATAGGTGAAAATAATTATATCTTTTCTTTTGTATCAATCGGAAAAGTGCCGCAAGATTTGAAATTTAACGGTGAAAAAACAAGAGTTGTAATTGGAGATAATAATAAAATTAGAGAATTTGTTACAATTCACAGAGGAACAACAGATAAATATGAAACGAGAATAGGAAATGATACACTTGTTATGGCGTATGTTCATATTGCGCACGACTGTATTATCGGAGACCATTGTGTGTTAGCAAATGCGGCTACTTTTGCAGGTCATGTGGAAGTCGAAGATTGGGCGGTTGTCGGTGGACTTACAGCGGTGCATCAGTTTACGAGAGTCGGAAGACATGCCATGATTGGTGGATGTTCAGCTGTAAATCAAGATGTGGTCCCATATATGCTGTCAGAAGGAAATAAAGCAAGAGCAGTATATATCAATATAGTTGGGCTTAAAAGAAGAGGATTTTCTGAAGAGCAGATAAAAACTTTAAGAGAAGTTTATAAAATAATTTTTAAGAAAAAATTGAAACTGGAAGAAGCATTGCAAATTTTGGAAAAAAATTATAAAGATAATGGAGATGTAGTAAAATTAGTTGAATTCATTAGAAAAAGTAAAAGAGGAATCACAAGATAGAAATTTTTAATCAGTTAAATGAATATAAGTTTTCTCAGAATAAATAATTTAGAAAATAAGCTAGACATATTTATTTTGGGTTAATTTTTTTATAAATTTATATTTGGTATTTAACAAAAGGAATGAAATATGGAAAAAGTGGGATTAATTGCCGGAAATGGCAAGTTGCCAGAATTATTTTTAAATGCTTGTCAAAAGAAGGGAATTGAGTTATTTTGCGTCTATTTGTTTGAAAGCGTTGAAGAAAGTGTAAAAAATTATAAAAATTCAGTAAAGTACAGTGTAGCACAAGTTGGTAAAATTATTTCTTATTTTAAAAAAAACAATATTTCTGATTTAGTAATGTTGGGGAAAGTTGAAAAAAATCTTATTTTTTCCAATTTAAAATTTGATTTAACAGCGACTAAAATTTTACTTTCGACAAAAAATAAAAAGGATAAAAATATACTAAAAGCAATAATAGATTATATCGAAAGTGAAAATATAACAGTTTTACCGCAAAATCATTTTCTTGATGAATTTATGGCAAATGATAAAGTTTACACGAAGACAAGTCCTGATAAAAATGAGAAAAAAACGATAGAAATTGGAATAGAAGCTGCAAAAATGTTGACAAGTATCGATGCTGGACAAACAGTTGTCGTAAAAAATGAATCGGTTATTGCGCTTGAAGGAGTTGAAGGAACGGATAGGACAATTTTACGAGGAGGAGAACTTGCTGGGAAAAAGTGTATCGTTGTGAAAATGGCTAGAAATGATCAAGATTACAGAATTGATATTCCGACGATTGGGCTTGAAACTGTAAAGAAAGTGGCGCAGATAAATGGACGAGGGATAGTTATCGAAGCAGATAAAATGATGTTTATTGACAAAGAAGAAGTAATTAATTTTGCAAATAAAAATAAAATATTTATAGTGGGAATTAAATTTTAGAAATATTCAAAAAATTTATTTTTCAAAAGAAAATAGGTAAAATTATGGAAAAAAATAGAAAAATATTTATTTCTTGCGGTGAAATGTCGGGAGATTTGCACGCTTCTTACATTGTGGAAGAAATGAAAAAGAAAGAAAATCTTGAATTTTATGGAGTTGTTGGAGATAAGTCCATCGCAGCTGGAGTAAAAGTGATAAATCATATAAAGAATAACGATGTGATGGGATTTGTGGAAGCTATAAAAAAATATTGGTATTTTAAGGAAAAATCAAAAGAATATATTAACTTTATAAAAAAAGAAAAAATAAAAACAGTAATTTTTGTTGATTTTGGTGGCTTTAATTTAAAATTTTTTGATTTGGTAAAAAAAGAATTACCAGATGTAAAAACGATTTATTACATTCCTCCAAAAGTTTGGGCCTGGGGGAAAAGTAGGATTAAAAAATTGAAAAACTTTGATGAGGTCATTGTGATTTTTCCTTTTGAAAAAAAATATTTTGATAAAACAATTGAAAATTTTGGAATTAATTCAAAAAAAAGTTTAAAAGTTCAGTATTTTGGAAATCCATTTGTTGATAAATATAAATTTAGCGAACATTTGGGAGAAAAAATTTTACTTTTGCCGGGAAGCCGTAAGCAGGAAATTGAAAAATACTTGCCTGTGATTTATGAAGTTTTGATAAATCCGAAAGTGAAAAATGAAAAGTTTATAATGAAACTGGCGGATAAGTCGCATATTAAATACATCGATGAAATGGAGAAAAAATTTAATATGAATTTTAGAAGTTTAAAAAATTTGGAAATTTCATTTGAAAAAGTGGAAAATTTTAGAGATGAGTGTAAATTTTGTATTGCAACTTCAGGAACTGTTACATTTGAAATGGCTCTTATGGGGCTGCCTGTCATAGTAGTCTACAAAACTTCTAAAATAAATGCTTTTATAGCAAGAAAAATCGTTAAAATAAAATATATTACTCTGACTAACTTAAATGCCAAAAAAGAAATTTTTAAAGAGCTGCTGCAAGAAGATTTTTCATCTCAAAAGATTTTGGATGAAATGGAAAAAATGGAAAAAAATAAAGAAAAAATTGTACAAAGTTTGAAACTGGAAAAAGAAAAATTCGGAAATTGTGGGGTTCTAAAAAGAATCTCAGAGTATCTAATTTCTAAAATTGGATAGTATACTAAAAAAAGAGGAAAAAATATGGGAAAACAAGATGAATTATCAAATAATTCAATATTAAAATTATTTGTAAAATATTTTATTCCGACACTGATAGGTTCTGCAGTAGTTGTTTTGTACAATATTGTGGACAGGTTTTTTGTCGGGAAGATTAGTGAAAAAGCGCTTGCTGGTGCTGGAATAGCATTTTATATAGTTATGCTTATAATTGCTTTTTCAATGTTAATTGGAGTTGGAGCGGGGACAATTATTTCGCTTAGATTGGGGCAAGGTAAAAAAGGTGCGGCAAAAAAAGTTTTAGGAAATACAATTACAATGTTTGCAGTTTTAGGTATTTTTTTATATCTTGTGCTAATATTGAATATAAACACTATTTTAACGTATTCGGGAGCAAATAGTGAAACTTTGCCATATGCAAAAGCATATTTACAAATAATTATGTTTGCAATATTACCGCTTTTTTACTCTTATGGACTGACTAATGTCTTAAATTCAGTAGGAGCACCTAACGTTGCAATGTTTTCAATGTTAATCGGAGCAGTTGTCAATATTATTTTAGATTATGTGGCAGTTATGATTTTACATACTGGAATTGAAGGTACAGCTTATGCAACATTGATAGGAAATGTGCTGTCGGCAGTATTTGTTTTATATTTTTTAATAGCGGGGAAATTTCCTTTTAAAGTTAATTTATTTGGGTTTAAGTTGGAAGAAAAAAGTAAATTGGTTTTGCAATTTAATAAATTAAAGTTGGATAAAAAGATTATAATAGACATTTTATCAATTGGAATGTCGCCATTTTTACTACAAGCCGCAAGTTCTCTTGTGGGAGTGATTACAAATAAAATTGTGGATATAAATGGCGGAACTTATGGAGTTGCAATTATGACTATTATAAATTCATATTTGCCGCTTATGACGATGAGTGTCTATTCGGTTTCACAGGCAATTCAGCCAATTGTGGGGTTTAATTATGGAGCAAAAAATTATGAAAGAGTTAGAGAATCACTACTTACAGCAGTGTATGCTGGTGTTGGATTGTCCGCAATATTTTGGGCAGTTGTAATGATTTTTCCAAAAGAAATGGTTTTATTTTTTAATGAGAAAAGTACGGTTTCTGCTTTAAAGGAAGGGGAAAAGGCTATGAGAATATATTTTTCTCTTGTAATTTTGTCGTCTTTTGGAATCATTATACCGAATTATTTTCAAGCAACAGGACGTTCTAAATATTCTGTAATTTTAAATTTATTGAGACAGGTTATCATCTTTTTAATAGTCGTTATAATTTTTTCGAACATATTTAAATTAAATGGTGTCTGGTATGCACAGCCATTTACGGATTTTGTATTTTTTATAATACTTGCTGTGCTTTGGTATAAAGAAAATAAAAAGATGAAAGATTTAACTGCTGCAAGAGAACAAGAGAAAATGAAAAAATAGCAATTAAAGAAAAAATAGAAAATTAATAAAAAAAGAGGTAAAAATTATGAGAGTAATAATACTTATGGTGATTTCTTATTTGCTGGGAAGTATTCCAAATGCACTTTGGATTGGGAAAGTTTTTTGTGGAATAGACGTGCGGGAACATGGAAGTAAAAATACAGGTTCTACAAATGCAGCTCGTGTCTTAGGAGCAAAATGGGGGCTTTTGACGCTGATTTTGGATATTTTAAAAGGACTTGTTCCGACATTGATAGCAGTTAGTTTGAAAATGGACTTTTTTCAAAATCTGACAAATATTAAAAATATAGATTTTGTATTAGTTGGAGTTTGTGCTATATTAGGACATATTTTTTCTATATTTTTGAAATTTAAAGGTGGAAAAGCTGTTGCTACAACACTAGGAGTATTTGTGATACTTGTACCAAAAGCTATATTATTTTCAGCAATTATATTTTTTATAGTTTTTGCAATTTTTAGATATGTGTCGCTTTCTTCGATTTGTGCAGCAGTATCACTTCCGATATTTATATTTTTGATGTATAAAAGTATTTGGATTTATACATTTTTAGGAATTTTGATAGGAATTTTAATAATTTTAAAACATAGAAGCAATATTGAGAGATTAAAAAATGGGACTGAATCGAAATTTAATTTAAAAAATAAAAGTGGAAAGTAGGTAAGAATAATGTTAGAAAATAAAAAAAATATATTAGTTATAGGTGGTGGAAGCTGGGGAAGCTGTCTTTCAAAGTTATTGGTTGAAAATGGTCATAATGTTTATTTATGGGAGTATAACGAAGAAAATAGAAATGTTATGAGAACTACAAAGACAAATCCAAATTTTTTGAAGGGAATAAAATTGCCAGATGAGTTAAATATTGTGGACGATTATGGAAAGGTTTTAACTGATGAAAAAAAATATGGAAAAATAGATATTGTGTTACTTGCGACGCCAACACAATTTTTACGAGGTGTTTTAAAAAGATTGAAAAATTTCTTGAATTATAATATAATATTAGTAAACGTTGCGAAGGGATTAGAAATTTCTACTAAAAAGAGAATTTCTGAAATAGTTGATGAAGAATTAGAAAATAAAAATTATAGTTATGTTTTATTAGCTGGGCCTACTCATGCGGAAGAAGTGGCACAAAGGTTACCATCGGCAATACTTTCGGTCTCAAAAGATGAAAAATCGGCAAAGATTGTACAAAAGACGTTTAGTAATGGATATTTCAGAGTTTACACAGGAACAGACTTAATGGGAGCCGAACTTGCTGGAGCATTAAAAAATTGCCTTGCAATAGCAGCCGGAATTGCTGACGGTATAGGTTATGGAGATAATACAAAAGCTGCGCTTATCACTCGTGGAATAAATGAAATGTTTGAAATTGCAAAATATTACAATGCGAACCAAAAAACATTCATGGGACTATCTGGACTGGGGGATATTATTGTAACTTGTACGAGTCGTCATAGTCGAAATAGATACGTGGGAGAAAAATTAGGAAAAGGAGAAAAAATAGAAGATATAATAAAGAATATGAAAATGGTGTCCGAGGGAGCTGAAACAATCAAAGCACTTTACAAAATTATAAAGGAAAATAATTTGAATGCACCCATTTTTACTGCACTTTATGAAGTTATTTACAAAGGAAAACCAGTGGCCGAGTTAGAGAAGACATTTATGAGTAGAGATTTAAAATCAGAATTTTCAAATTAAAAAATTTAAAGAAAAAATCGGGAGTGTGAAATGGAAGACAACAACAATTTAAATTTGATGTCGTTATATTTAAGTGATATTCAAAAGTTTGATTTACTTTCAAAAGAGGAAGAGTATGATTTATTAAGACGAATAAAAGAAGAGAACGATGAACAGGCAAGACAGTTATTAATATTATCAAATTTAAGATTGGTGATAAGTACTGCCAAAAAATCTCTGGGAAATGGACTTCCATTAATAGATTTAATAAGTGAGGGGAATATAGGATTAATAAAAGCCATAAATAAATTTGATTATGAAAAAGGTCATAGATTTAGTACATATGCGGTTTGGTGGATAAAGCAATCCATAAAAAAAGCGATTATAAATATTGGTCGGGATATTAGAATACCGTCGTATAAATATGAGCAATTATCCAAAGTAAATAAAGTTATGAAAGATTATATGGCAACTCACGGTGAAATGCCGTCAACAAGTTACATTGCCAAAAAAATTGACTTAAAAGAAAATAAAGTAGTTTTACTTATGAATGAATTTCAAGATATGGTTTCATTAAATGAAATAGTAGGGGATAATATTTTTTTGGAAGACGTTATAGGTAAAAACGACGATGTTGAAGAAAAAATTATAAAAGAAGATCAGTTATTAGAAATGCGAGAATTACTTAACAATGTTTTGACTGAAAGGGAAAAGAAGATATTGGAGTACAGATATGGACTTTACAACAATAGAATTTATACTTTGAAAGAAATTGGTAAAATGATGGGAATTACTCGGGAAAGAGTGCGTCAAATAGAAAAAAAGGCAATAACAAAATTAAAGGAGCATTTGAAAAAATACAAAGACATATTATAAAATTAAAGAGGTGAAATTATGCTAAATATGACAGTCGACAGAAAAACATTGTTAAAAGCAATTAACATTGTCGCAAAAGCTGTAACAGAAAATAAAATCAGGGAAGTTTTGTCTGGAATTTATATTGAAACTTTTGAAAATAAAGCGGTTTTAAGAGGAACAGATTTGGAATTGTCAATAAATACTGAGATTGAAGCCAAAATAACGGAACACGGTAAAATTGTAATAAAGCACGAATTGATTGAAGAGTTTTTAAAACAGATTTCTGATGAAAAAATTGCGCTTATAGAGGAAGATGGGATGCTAGTGATAAAAACGAGTGCAACTGATGCAAACTTTTCGTTGTATGACGCAGAAAATTATCCGATTCAAACAAAACTTGAAACAGGAGTGGAATACACATTTCCAAAAGAAAAATTGTTAAATTATATCGAAAATGTAAAAATTTCAGCTGCAACTGATGCAGAAAATTTAGCGGTAAACTGTATTCGTCTGGAAATAGAAGAAAATAAATTAAAGTTAATTTCATCGGATACATACAGACTTACATACATTGAAGAAAATTTGGAAGAGAGTGAACAAGGTAAAGCAAACTTAAATGTTAGCATTCCGCTAAAAACAATTGACGGACTTGTAAAAATTATGAAATTGGTGGAAGAAAATGAAATAATGTTAAAATCAGATGGTTCAAAAGTTTATTTCAAATTTTCAAATGTAGAAATCTTAACAAGGACAATAGATTTACAATTTCCAGATTATAAATCAATTTTGAATAGTTCTAAGCATGATAAAAAGGTACTTTTAAACACAAAAGATTTTTTGTCAGTTTTAAGAAGAGCCTCAATTTTTGTAAAAGAAAATAAAGAATTTAGAAATGGCGCTGTTTTTAAATTCGAAAATAATAAATTAACACTTACAGGGACAAATGATAGCGCAAGAATAAAAGAAGAAATAATAATCATTCAGGAAGGTGAAAATTTAAAAATTTCATTAAACGTAAAATTTTTGATTGACTACATTTCTACAATACAGGGAAAAGTAACAGTTTTAGAATTGTTAAATGACAAAAGTTCTGTTATTATAAAAGATGAAAGTAATCCAAATTCACTTTATTTTACGATGCCATTATCACTTAGGGAAAGTTAATTTTAAATTTTGGTAAAATATTAATGCGAAAGGGGAATACACAATGCCTATAAAAATACCTAATAATTTACCGGCAGTAGAGATTTTAGCAAAAGAGAATATCTTTGTAATGAAAGAAAGTAGAGCATTGTCGCAAGATATTCGACCTTTAAAATTTATGATAGTAAATTTGATGCCAACTAAAATTGAAACAGAAACTCAACTGTTAAGACTACTTAGTAACACACCACTTCAAATTGAAGTTACATTTTTAAAAATGGCTTCGTATGTTTCAAAAAATACTTCAAAAGAACATATGGCAAATTTTTATAAAACATTTGATGATATTAAAAATGATTATTTTGATGGTCTGATTATAACAGGAGCGCCTGTGGAAAATTTGGAGTTTGAAGAAGTGATTTATTGGAATGAGCTTACCAAAATTATGAAATGGAGCAAAAAGCATGTTTACTCGACAATTTCAATTTGCTGGGGAGCACAGGCTTGCCTTTACTATCACTACGGAATTAAAAAATATAAATTAGAAAAAAAGCTTTTTGGAATTTATCCGCTGAAAATAAAAATCTGTCATACGATGCTGCTTCGTGGTTTTGATGAAATCTTTAATATGCCACAGTCAAGACATACGGAAGTGAGAGCCGAAGATGTTGAAAAGGTTCCAGAATTAGAAATACTGGAAAAATCAAAGGAATCTGGTGTGAGTATTGTAAGGACTGTAGATAAAAGAAATGTCTTTATTATGGGACACTTGGAGTATGATAGAATGACTTTGGCAAGAGAATACGAAAGAGATATGAAATTGGGTAAAAAAATAGAGGTACCGTTTAATTATTATCCTAATGATGACCCTACAAAAGTTCCACCTTTTGTCTGGCGTGGACACGCAAATTTGTTATTTTCAAATTGGATTAACCACCACGTGTATCAAAATACTCCATATGATTTGAGAGAATTGGAAAAATTTTGATAAAATAAAACTGACCTAAAATTATTTAAAATTTTAAGCCAGTTTTTTATTACAAACAGTTGCAGATACTGGCATTTGTAACTCCTAGTAATTCTACTTTAATAAAAAATTAATTAATAAAAAAATAAAGTTTTGGAGAAATTTTTTAAAATTTGTTTTAAAAAACAATATTTTCAAGAAGTTTAGAATTCATAATATCGTACGGCATAACCATTCCGCCACCATTTGAATCGAGATTTATGATCTTTCCTACCTTAAGTCCTGCTTTTTTGAATACAATGTAAATAAATTGCGAGCAGTACAGTCTTTTGTCAAAATTTTTATTAAAGGTTATTCCGTATGGTTTTGTAATGGTTTCATCTATTTCGTGAAATAGAGCGTTTTTAAAGTTGTCATCTATATTTTTTAATCTAAATACAGCAACTTGCCTTTTTAAATTTTGCCACGCATAAATTGGACTTTCACTGTAACCAATTGAATACGCTGGAAAT
The DNA here is from genome assembly GCF_001553645.1 of Leptotrichia sp. oral taxon 847. Classification (NCBI taxonomy): domain Bacteria; kingdom Fusobacteriati; phylum Fusobacteriota; class Fusobacteriia; order Fusobacteriales; family Leptotrichiaceae; genus Leptotrichia; species Leptotrichia sp. oral taxon 847. The sequence continues at coordinate 27,264 of NZ_CP014231.1, forward strand.
TCTACAATCTTTTTATGTTCATTTAAAACTGCGGCGTGTCCCCACATAGAACGTAACGTTGGCCTTTTAGATAAAATAAGAATATCACCAGGCTGTAATTTATCCATATTTTGAATTATTTGTTTTGGGGAGTACCATTTGTATTTTGAAGCTGATGATTGCGCATGTAAAGTTAGCGAAAACATCAAAAAAAGAAAAAATAGAAAAATTCGTTTATTATAATTTTTAAAAGTTTTATTTTTCATATGTAAAAAATCCTTTCCCAAATTTTATATCAATATTATATAAAAAACTAAAAAAATAGTCCAGTATTATTTTATAAAATTGAAAAAAAGAAAAATTAAAAAAAGATACAAATTTTAAAAAAAATAACTTGAGTTTTTATTAAGTTTATGGTTTAATTAGAGTAGAGAAGTTTTAAAAACAATAAAATTAGGAAGAAAGGAGGAAAAGTTATGCCAGATAAGAATGCTATTTTGCTAGAGAGGAAGCAAAAAATAGATGTTAAGATGGATAAAGTAAAGCATAAGATAGCTGTGATGAGCGGAAAAGGTGGAGTTGGTAAAACAACAACAGCAATAAATTTAGCTTATGGATTATCAATTAAAGGATATAAAGTAGGGGTTTTGGATGCCGATTTGCATGGTCCTAATGTTCCGATTATGTTCGGAGTGGAAGGAAAAAAGCTTTCTAAAATTTCAGTGCCATTTAAAATTTCAGATAATTTATGCATTTCTTCACTAAGTTTTTTTATTCCTGATAATGATCCTGTCATTTGGAAAGGTCCACAGAAAATGACCGCTATAATGGAATTGCTAGAAGGTGTTGAGTGGCAGGAATTAGATTTTTTAATTATTGATTTGCCACCTGGAACAGGAGATGAAACATTGGCGATTGCACAAAATATAAAAGGTGCAAGTGCATTGATAGTTTCAACACCTCAAAATGTTTCGATTCTGGATTTAAAAAGAGCACTAAAATTTGCAAAATTAATAAATTTGAATGTTCTGGGAATTATTGAAAATATGAGCGGATTTGTTTGTCCCAACTGTAATAAAGAAGTAAATGTATTCAAAAAAGGTGGAATAGAGGCAGTTGCAAAAGAAACAAAAACTGATTTTTTGGGTTCTGTCCCGCTGGATGCCAATATTGTTGAATCAAGTGATAATGGATTACCGTTTATCTCAAATGATTCGTTAGCGTCAAGAAAAATGAACGATATTATTGAAAAAATTATAAAAAAAGTAAATAATAATTAATTTAAAAAACAAACAAAAAAATTTCAAATAACATAAAGAAAGCGAGAGAAAAATATGAAAGTACTAGTATTTAATAAAAATGAAAAAACAAGAATGGTAGTTGGACAACTATTAAAAGAGTTGAGTTTTAATGTAATATTGGCAGAAACAGAAGAACAATTGCTGGATTCTATGAAAAATGAAGCGTTGGACATAACATTTTTAGATACAAATTCATTCGAAGATTTTCAGCATTCAATCGACAGTGTGTTAAAATATAAAAGACAGAGCTACATAATATTATCAATAGAGCAAGATGACAGATATTCAAAAACGGAAGCGCTATTAAATGGAATCGATGACTATGTTTATAATGATTTTAGACTAGAAGAAATTTCGGCAAAATTTAAATCAATAGTAAGAATTTTGAATAAAAAATTAACAGAAGACGAAATGGGAATTTTAACAGCATATGATTTGACATTAAATCCAGCAAATAGGGAAGTGAAAAGAGCTGGAAATGAAATTGAATTGACAAACAAGGAATTTTTGTTACTTGAGTATTTTTTGAGAAATAAAAATAGGGTGCTTACAAGAACAATGATTTCAGAGAAAATATGGGATATTGATTTTGTTTCTGAAAGTAATATAGTGGACGTTTACGTAAATTTCTTAAGATCAAAAATTGATAAAGGCTATGATGAAAAAATCATAAGAACTGTAAGAAGTGTGGGTTATATAGTAAAAGAATAGCAAATTTGGTTAAAATATTTTCTTTTTTGAAAAAATGTAATAATAACAAAATAATAAAAAATATAAAATTTTATTGATTTTATAAAAATAATATGTTAAAATATATTACATAAAAAAAAGGAAGTGATACTTAATGTTTAAACAAATAAAATTAGCATATGGTTTTAATGCATTAGAACCAAATATTGATGCAAGAACAATGGAAATCCATTATGGAAAACATCATGCAACATATACAAATAATTTAAATGAAACTTTAAAAAATAATGCACCAGAGTTTTTGGAAAAACCAATTGAGGAAATTTTGAAAAACTTGGATGCGTTGCCAGAAGCAATCAGAGGAGCTATTAGAAACAATGGTGGTGGATATTATAACCACAATTTGTATTTCGATATAATGGGACCTAATGCTGGTGGAAAACCAACTGGAAAATTATCTGAAAAAATTAACGAAACATTTGGAAGTTTTGAAAACTTTAAAAATGAATTTTCAAAAGCTGCGGCTACAAGATTTGGTTCAGGATGGGCTTGGCTAGTAGTAAATAAAGATGGAAAATTAAAAGTTGCTTCAACAGCAAATCAGGATTGTCCACTGATGTCAAATGTTATGCCTTGCAGCTGTTCACAAGGAACACCTATTTTGGGAATTGATGTTTGGGAACATGCATATTATTTGAATTATCAAAATAGAAGACCTGATTACATTTCAGCATTCTTTAATGTAATTAATTGGGATAGAGTCGCTGAAAGATACGAAGATGCAATTAAATAGTTAGTTAAAATGGTTAAATAAATAAATTACTGGGGTTGGATTGATTTTTAATTCAATCCTTTTTTTGATTAGTTTATTTTAAAAGCTGCAATTCATCTTTCAAAAGATTTTAGCTATTATTCTTTAAATTGTTTAACATATTTTATGCTTAAAAATTATAAATTAATTGGTACATACATAAAAAAATTTGTAGTAGCAAAATGATAGTGTAAAAATTTTAGGGGTAAATTTTAATTTCAAATTTTTTTAAGTTATTTTTATTTATAAGATGTTATTTTGTTTAATATTATTTTCCCATTTATACGATAGTATGATTTGGACTATAAAAAACTCAAAGTAGAAATTTTTCTTTTCCCTTAAATATTTTACTCGCGTCTAAAATTTTTAATTGACATTCCTTCTGATTTATGTTAAAATTATTTAATTTATATTAGTAGGAGGTGAAAAATATAAAAAAATATATAACAATACTAATTTTTTCTCTAGCTACTATTAATTTTTCAGCACCTGTTGATGATGCTACTAAAATTTTAGATATTCAGCAAAGACAACAAGAGCAGGAAAGAAGCAGGATGGAGCAGCAAAAAAGTCAAGAAGAATTTGAAAATACCAGATTTAATGATGTTCCAAAAATTGATAAAGATAGCAACTTTGATGATAAAAATTCTAAAAAGTTTTTGATAAATGAAATTGATATTGAAGATAAAGACAAACTACTTTCTAAGAAAGAAAAGAATAATATAATTAAAAAATATGAATATTTGGAAATGGGAAGCAGCGATATTCAAAATATTCTGGTTGAAATTACTAATAAATTAGTTTCTAAAGGGTATATTACAAGTATTGCGACAGTTTCAGATAAAAATGATTTGACCACAGGAACTTTAAACTTAAAAGTTGTCGCAGGGAAGATTGAAGATGTCAGAATTAATTCTGGCAATGGACTTGATAAATATAAGGAATTTTTTATGTTCCCTAAAAACAGAGGGAAAGTGTTGAATATAAGAGATCTGGATACTGCTACGGATAATTTTAACTCTATCGGCGCTAATAATATGAAGATGGACATTGTTCCTTCAAGCCGTGAAAACTACTCAAGAATTGAAGTAAAAAACAGATTAAAGAATAAGTATACTGTTGGAATTTTGACTAACAACTATGGGGACGATAAGCAGAACGGAATTTGGAGAAGAGGTATAAACCTTAATATTGACAGCCCTCTTGGCATTGGGGACAACTTCTATTTCACATATATGACAGTTCCTAAAAAAGATCCTGACAGAAGCTGGAAGAAAAACATAGAAGATTTAGCTCCGGGAGAAATTTTACCAATTGGTCCAGTTGGTTATGATCCTTCAAACGGAGATACATTGCCATATAAAAGACGGCTTGATATGTTTAATTTTGGATATACGATGAAATTTAGAACATATACTTTAAAACTTAGTTCAAATAAAAGTATTCAGGAAAGCAGTTTCTATTCAGGAAATACAGTTTATGATATGTACTCATCGAGTCGGACTACACAAGCAAATTTGGAAAAAATATTGTTCAGAAATCAAAAGAGCAAAGTAAGTTTTGAAGCGGGGATAAAACAGAAGCATAATCAGAACTATTTGGAAAAGTCAGTTCTATCAAATAGAAAATTGTCAATAGGGACAGTTGGCTTAAATACAACGACATCTCTATTTAGCGGTATTCTGGGAGTAAATTTAGGATATGAAAGAGGACTTAAAATTTTTGGAGCAGAAAGGGATAATGGAAAGCTGGATATAAATCCAAAGGCTCAATTTGATAAATATACTCTTGATGTAAGCTACTATAAGCCTATTACGAATAAATTTGTATACAGGGCAAATATTTAACAGCAGTTATTCAAATGATGTGCTTTACGGAAGCGAAAGACAGACAATAGGCGGTGTAGGAAGTGTCGGAGGATTCAAGAATGATACGATACAAGGGGATAAAGCAGTTGAAATTGACAATGAGATTTCATACAATATTCCTATAAAAAAATTTGCAATAATTTCACCATATTTGAGTTATGGATATGGAACGGCAAAATATAACAAGGATAATTCAAAATATGCAAGAGGACATGTAACAGGAATTACAACAGGATTAAGGCTTAATACAAAATATCTTGATTTTGATTTTGGATATGCAAAGCCAATGGCACATTCAGATTATTTGAATCCTAAAAAGCAAGATATATACTTTAGTGGAAATATGAAAATTAGTTTTTAAATTAATTAAAAATTTTAATGAAAAAGTGTTTAAAAATATTATTTATTAAATATTAAAATCAGTTGAGAATTTTTTTAATCTCAAAAAGAATTTAATTGAAGAATTTATTAATATGAAAGGAGAAGACAGATTGAAAAGTAAGGTTTTAAGGAAGTCGATTGCATTCTTATTGATGTTGTCAATGAATATGAGCAGCTTTGCAGCAAATCTTGAACTAGATCCTAACTCAAGATACAATACAAAACTTGACATGTCACGAAATGGAACTCCAATCGTTAATATTTCTACTCCGAATGGTCGTGGAATAAGTATTAATGAGTTTCTTGACTACAATGTCGGTCATGAAGGGCAAGTGCTTAATAATGCTGATAACATTGGGCGTAGCCATCTTGCCGGGATTATTAATGCTAATCCGAATTTGGCTGCCAACCAGGCTGCAAACTTGATAATCCTTCAGGTAAACGGGTCTAACCGTTCAGATATTGAAGGGTATCTGGAAGCTTTGAGCCGTCAGAAGGTAAATGTGATTTTGAGTAATGAAAATGGTATTTACTTAAATGGTGCGGGAACCATTAATATTAGAAATTTTGTTCCGACTACAGGAAGAGTAAAGCTTCAGAATGGAGACTTCGTAGGAATTGATGTTGAAAAGGGAAGAGTCGTGATAGGCTCAAATGGGTTTGACGCATCGACTACGGATTATGTCAATGTAATTGCAAAAGCTCTTGAATTGCAGGGAAGTCTTGTCGGAAACAAGGTTGATGTAACTCTTGGAGAAAATACAGTTGATAAAAATGGTGCAGTTACTTCAAAGCACGGAATAAATTCTGTTGCAATTGACGCAAGTAAACTGGGTTCGATGTATGCAGGGCAGATCAGCATAATCAGTACTGATAAGGGTGCAGGAGTAAACTCAAGGGGAATTGTTTACTCAAGAGATAAAAAACTTGAAATTACAGCAGATGGGAAAATTAATGTTGCTAAAATTAAAGGGAACGGTATTGAAATTAATGGTACGGAGTACGATCAGGCTGAACTTGCCAGTTCTGATAAAGGAATTAATATCAATGCTAAAAATATTAAGCTAAATGGAGAAACACAGGCAGCTGGGGATATTAATTTAAATGGGAATACTCAAAATAACTCTAAAATATATTCTGAAGGGAATTTTAATACAGGAAGTCTTTTGAATACAGGCGATATTAATGTTGCTGGGAATTTTAAGGCTGATGATTTTAAAAATGTTTTGGCAGCTGTTAATACAGGTGGAAATTTGAATGTTAAAAACTTGGAAAACAGTGGCAACATTCAAGTTTCTAAAAGCACAGGGATTGACGGGAAGTTAAATAATTCAGGTAACTTGACTTCTATAGACAAAATAACTGTAAAAAATGATATTTTAAATTCCGGAAATATTTCAACTAATGGAGATTTGTCAAGTAAAAATGCAGTTTCATCAGGTATAATTGTTGCAAATAATTTTACAACAAGTAATTTGCAGAATGATGGAAAACTCTTTACTAATGCGGATTTGAAAACAAAATATTTCAAAAATACTGGAGAAATTTCAGCCGTTGGGAAAATATCAAGCGACAGTATGGTTTCAAGTGGAAGCATTAGAACAAATGAAGCTCTTGATATTTCAGGTGATTTGGATAATGACGGAACTTTACAGAGTGCTAAAGATATTACGGTTTCAAGTAACATTAAAAATAGCGGTAAAATTTATGCTGGCGGAAATTTATCAGGAAAAGATGCTGTTTCAAGCGGGAAAATAGTTTCTAAAAATTTAAGAGTGAATGACCTTAAAAATGATGGAGAAATTTTTACAAATGAAGATCTTCGGGCTAAAAATGTTACGAATACTGGTAAAATAGCATCTGCTGGAAATATTTCCACAAATGATTTGAAAACTTCAGGAGGCATAAAATCTAATAAAAAAGTTACAGTTTCAGGGAAGCTTGAAAATGATGGGGATTTGGAAGCTGTAGAAGATATAAAGGTTTCAGGAAATGTAAGAAACACTAAAGAGATAGCGACAAATGGTGATTTTTCTGGTAAGAATGTGGTTTCAAAAGGAAAAATCATTTCTAAAAATTTTGAATCCCATGATTTAGAAAATGATGGAAAAATTTTGGCAGATGGAAAAGTAAAAGCTAGAAAAGTTAAGAATGCAGGAGAGATTTCAGCTGCTGAAGATGTATCTACAGATGATTTGAAAACTTCGGGAAGAATTTCTGCTAAAAACTTGGAATCTGAAGATTTGGATAATGATGGTAAAATTTCTTCAAATGAGAATGTAAAAGCTAGAAATATTAAAAATACTGGAGAAATTCAGGCTGTAGGATCAATATCAGGAAATAATTTAAAAACTTCAGGAAAAGTTAGGGCAAATAGAAAAATTACAGTTTCAGGAGAACTTGAAAATGGTGGGGATTTAGAATCAGGAAAAAGTCTGACTGTTTCAAAAAATATTAAGAATACTGGAAAGATTGCTGTAAATGAGGATATTTCAGGGAAAGATACTCAAAATTCAGGAACTATGTATTCTAAAAATCTTAAAACTGATAATTTGAAAAATGATGGAAAAGTTGAAGTTGGAAATGATTTGAAGACGGCGGATATTGAAAATACTAAAGATATTACAGCTGTTGGAAAAATTTCAGGAAAAAATGTCAATAATTCTGGGAAAATTTTGACTAATGGAACATTGAATATTAAAAATGTTAAAAATATTGGAAAAATTGCCGCAGGAAGTGATGTTACATCGCAAAGGCTTGAAAATTCAGGAGTTCTGGCAACAAATGGGAATATTACGACTTCAGATTCAATGATCAACAGCGGAAATATTGAAGGCAAAAATCTTGATATAACTGGTTGGGAATTCACAAATAGCGGTAAAATATCGGCTGACAACATTAGGGCAAGAGTTAATGACACTAAAAATAATGGAAGTATTTCTTCAGCAAATGACATTGATTTAACGACAAATACTTTAACAAATACAAAAGAAATGCTGGCAGTAAACGACATAAATTCAAATAATGCGACAGTTTCAAATTCAGGGAAAATGGCTTCAAATGGTAAAATACTGCTAAATAATTCGAGTATTACAAATATTGGACAGATTTTGTCTGGAGAAATTTCTATGCAAAATGCGAAAAAATTTGATAATACTGGAACTGTAAAAGGGAATAAGACAGTTCTTACAACTGACCAGGATCTAAATCTGGTTGGAAATCTGCATGGAGAAAGTTTGCTTGAAATTTCAGGAAACAACATTACAAACAATGGAAATACGACAGGGGCGGGGCTTATTAAAATAAGTTCTAATGATTTTACAAATAATAAGGAACTGGCTTCAAATGCTGTGATTATTGATGGCCGTGGGAATGTTGTAAACAATAATATGATTACTGGAAATGATGGTAAAATTAATGGAAACAGCATTACTAACAATGATTTGATTGCTTTTGACAATTATCTTGAGATGAATGCTAAAAGTAAGGTCTTAAATAATAAAGATAAAAGTATTTATGGTGGAAATGCTCTGATAATCAAAGGTTCTGAAATTTTGAATGATGAAGGTGAGATTCTTGGTGGAAATATGGACCTGAATGCTTCTAAAATCACTAATAATGTTGGAACTGTTCAGTCAACTGGGGATATTTTTGTTACTTCAAATGATTTTCAGAATATCGGAAGAGTATCAAATCTTGGAAGCTATGAAAAATACTATGAAACTTGGGATGGAATAAGATTGTCTGAATCCGAAGTTGCCAATGAATGGGTATTTAGTGAACCTGATTTTCAACATTCAAGCAGTCATAGGTCAAGTGTGAAAAGACATCAAAAAAACTGGCTTGAAGAGATGATAAAAAAACATACTGGAAATTCCAAAATAAACTCATTAATGTTTTCAAAATATCCTGATGTTGCACGTTCTAAATTGTATCAGAGAAGCAAGACAACTAAAACAAATACAACAGAAGTACCTGGTAATATGCTGACAGGAAAAATTAAAAGTAATGCAGATACGGAATATGGTAAAATAATTGCAAGTGGAAATATCATAATTAATTCAGGGAATGTTAAAAATAGGGACAGTTTGATTTCAGGTGGTGGACTTGTTGACATAAATGCAACTAATTTTGAAAATTCAGTAACTTTAGGAAATGCTGTTCAGCTAAAAAATGGACAGGAAAAATTGTATCTAACTTATAGACATGGAAGCAGAAAAAGTTCTGCAAATGGAACTTACAATAGATATTTAGAAAATGGTGGAATCGGATATGAAAGTGGACAGCCTTCCATCATTGAAGGGGCTGTAGTAAATGTAAATGCTCCAAATATCATAAAAAATTCCATTGAGGCAGGAAATGGAAAAGTACTGAATAATGGTGGGGCAACTGGTAGAGCCTTGATTTCTTCAAATTCAATAGGAATTAACAAGGGTACAGGTTCAGCAAATGGAGCGGTTCAGGTTGCTGGAAATGCTTTACTATCCAAAGTAAATAGCGGCTTTAATGGAAATTTACAGGTTAATGGCAGCAGCAATAATAGTTTTGACAGGGCAATACAAATTTCAGGGAATAATTCAGTTATTCAAAATATTAAAAAAACTGGAACAATTGATGTAAACCCACTATTAAGCAGTGCAATGTTTACGATGAATATGAGTCCATCTTCAAAATATCTTCTAGAAACTCGTTCAAAATACATAAGTTTAGGTCAATACTATGGAAGCGACTACTTTACTTCAAGAGTTGGGTATTCGGAAATTTGGGACAGAAGTAAAAGATTAGGAGATGCTTTTTATGAAAATCAATTGCTAACAAGAGCTTTAAATGAAAAGCTTGGAACAAGTTTTTTAAATGGAAAGTCTAATCAGGAATTGATTCAGTCAATGATGGATAATGCGGCTGATGAAAAGGCAAGGCTTGGTCTTGTTGTCGGTCAGGCATTGACTCAGGATCAGATAAATGCCCTGAATGAAGATATTATCTGGTATGTCTCAAAGGAAGTGAATGGAGTCAGTGTTTTGACACCGCAAATTTACTTATCGAGCAGAACTAGGGAAAGCATAAGCGATGACACTAGAAATAGAATTGGTGGAATAAATGGAACTTATGTCAAGACTAAAGATTTTGTAAATGACGGGACAAAATGGGGTAACGGCGGAGTTACCTATGTTGAGGCAAATACTGTGAGAAATGAGACTACAACAAATCTTCTTTCTGAAATTTCAGGAGATAGAACTTTCATAAGTTCAGTTGGAAATATTGAAAATATCGGCGGAAAGATAAAGGGAAATGAAGTTGTAGGTTTAATTTCTGAAAATGGAAATGTAATCAACAATACAACCAAAAAAAAAGTAGGATTCAATAATGGCGAGTTTGACAGAAGCTGGCATGAAGAAATAGGTTCAATTGGGCAAATTTCTTCAAATGGCTTAACTTTTATTAAGGGTAACAGCTATGAATCAACAGGAGGAATTCTAAACACAAATCATCTTGAACTTGATGTAAATAAATTCAATGTATCGGCATTGTCTTTAAGCGGTGAAGATAAATTTGGTAAAGGCAGCAATAATTACACAAAATATGGCGCAACAGAACATTTAGGCGGAGAAGTAACTGCAAATTCTACTTCAGGAAGAATAGGAAATTTGAACCTTGCAGGCTCAGCATTTATTGGCGGAGATACACAAGGTCTGAAAATTGGGAAAGTGAATGTGGAATCCGCTGTAAACAGTTACGACTTGGAGTCAAAACAGACAAGTAAGAATATGGTTTCTAAAAGCAGTACATACATAAAATCTCATCAGGAAGAAAATGTCGCAGGAAATCTACAGCTTAGCGGAGCAAGAATCGAAGGAAACTTGACAGGAATTGGAAGTAACATTGATTTAGGTGAAAATACCTTTGTTGGTGGGAAATTGACAACAGATTCGAGAGAGCTGCACAACAGTTTTTATGAAAAAAATACATCCAGAGGATTTAGTGCAGGAATTAGTCACGGAACAGCTTCATTAAATTATGGAAAATCAAGCAGTACCTATGATGAAAAAGATACGATAAATGCCAAATCAAATTTAAGAATTGGCGATGGAAGTGTGCTAAATAACGGAGCGGAAATTACGGCAACAAATTTTGAGTATGGAAATATTCAAATTAATAATGGCGATGTAAAATATGGTGCAAGAATTGACACAAGGGATGTAAAAACTACTTCAAGAAGCAGTAATTTTGGTGTGTCAATTGGAATAAACAGTCCGATTAAAGATAGAATTGAACAAGCAGCTGGAGCTGTAAAGCAAGCTAGAAGGGGAGATACAATAGGTGGACTTGTAGCGGGAGTGAACTCTGTAACTGGAACAGTAAATGGAATGTCGCAAAATATATCAAGACTTGACGGAAATCGTGCTACAATGCAGGATATTCAAGCTGGAAATTTTAAAGTAAATAATGACTTTTATGTAAGTGGCGGAATAAATGCAAGATTTAATACTTCGAGATCAAGCAATAACTCTCATACTGAAAGTGCCGTAGTTACGACAATGAAACCAATGAATGAAAATTCAAGCATTACCTACAACAATGTAAACAACATAACTTATCAGGGAACACAGGCACAAGGCGGAACATTTATCTACAACAATGTTAAAAATATTCAGAAGGAAGCAGTAGAGCTTCATAACAGCTATAGTTCCAAAAATTCAGGATTTGGAGCAGGAGTAAGTGCAGGAATAGGTTCAAATGGACAAATTAAGCCAAGTAGTATAGGCGGAAACGTTTCTGCAAATAGAAGTAATTTGAATACAACTGAAACTATTTATCAGAATGGTAATTTTCAAAATGTAAATGAAGTTCACAATAATACTGGTACAATGACACTTTCAGGATTTAATCAGGAAGGCGGAAGAGTTACAGGTAATATCGGCAAACTTGTTGTAGAAAGCAGACAGAACACAAGTACGACTACTGGAAGCAGTAGTGGAATAGGAATTGGAATAAGTGCGAATGGAATGCCAAATTCCGTAAATGTAAATGGAAGCAGAACAAGCGGAAGCAGAGCATTTGTAGATAATCAAAGCAGCTTTATTGTTGGAGAAGGAAGTAATCTTCATGTTGGTACAGTTGAAAATACTGGAGCAATTATTGGAAAACAGAGTGAAAATGGTACTACATTTAAAGTTGATAAGTATGTTGGCCACGATATTCAAAACTACGATACAATGACAACAACTGGAATTTCAGTAGGGACTTCATTAGGAAAATCTCCTAGAGTTACAAACATCGGATTTAATCAAGATGACAGGGATAAACAAGGAATTACTAGAAATACGGTAGTTGGAAATGTAGAAATAGGAGAAGCTTCTGGAAGTCCAATAAATAGGGATGTTACAAAAGCTAATGAAGTTACAAAAGATGAACATCATTCTACGAATGTTAATATTGAGAGCCAGACTATTGAATATGCTACTAATCCAACAAAATTTAAAGAAGATTTGGAAGTAGCAATACTTGAAGGAAAAGCGACAGGTGAAACAGTTTTAAAAACAATAGAAAATCTTGTAAATGGTGGAAAAGAAGACATCGGAGATCCTGAAAGAAGAAGCTTAAACGAAATCAAGGAAGCTGTAATAAGGGTTAAGACAGCACCTGAAATGAATTTGATAGCAACAGGAGATTTAAACTCGCAGGAAGTGCTGGATACTTTAAAAATAAATGGAATAGAAAAATTTAATCCTGATGATCCTGATTTGCCAGAAAATGTAAGGGCAAGACTTGATGAAGTAAGAAAAAGTGGTGGAGAAATCGAAGCATTTTATGATAAAACGACAAATAAAATATTTATCAATGAAAATGTGGAAGATGGCGAAACAAGAGCGTTGGTTGCAAGAGAATGGAAAATCTCTGAAGATTTAAAAGATGGAAAAGGAAAAGCAAATGATGAAGGTCAATTAAAAGCGACTGTTGCAGGGGAACTGGCTTATGATGATATGATGAAAAGGGCTGGGGAAGGTAAGACTCGAAGTATTAATACGGATGACCTTAATGTTGGGGTTATGGATGAAAATAGTGAAATTACTGCTGATTTTAATAATAAACATGTTGATAAATTTTTTGGTAGAGTCGGTTCTATTTTGAATAAAGTTAGAAAAGGAGATATTAAAGGAGCTTATAAAGAAGCAAAACAAACGAAACAGGATGTAACTAGGGTTCTAAATAATGATATTAAAACTGTATTGAAAGGTGGACCTGCTGCTAAAAAAACAATAAAGGAATCTGCAAATGCTACTGTATATGCTATAAAAAAAGTAGCACCAAAATCTACTAAGAAATCTCCACCAAAAAGGAAAAAAAGACCTGTACATAAAACAAAAAAAGAGCAAGAAAAAGAATTCATTGAACATATGAATAGCATAGCTCGAGGATACTATGAAAATGAACCTAAATACTCAAAGTCGGCGGATAAAGTTGGAACATTAACATTTATAGTGGCAAATCAGAACATAAAAATAGGCGATGGAAGTAGTAAAGTATCTGATGAAGTATTCGCAAAAGCAGCAAGTTCTACAATTGGTCAAGTAGTTGCTACTGGAAATTTCAAAATGGTACCGACAAAAGATAAAGAATATGAAAATAATAATAAGGGTGTTCAAAAACAAGTAAAAGCCGCTAAAGTAGAAGCACAAAGAAAAACAAGAAACTCTAAAGATAAAGATTATTATGTCAGAGTAGATGGAAAAAATAAAACTGTAACAGTAGAAGAATCTAAAAGACCTAAAGGTTATGGAAGTTATCTTTACAAATCTCTAGTATTAGATCCCATAGAATCGTTTCATAATTTTCATGAAGCAGAAAAATCAGCATTTCATGGAAACATTGGTGGAGCATTTAAAAATACGTTGAAAGGAATAGGAAACTTAACAAGTCCACTTACATTAGGAGTAGGTTCATGGGCTGGAGATAATTATGCAAGATTTAAACCAGAAGAAGTACAATATGGAACAAGAGAAGAGGTATTAAAACGTAAACAAACTGAAAACTTATTGGTTTCAACACCAATAGATATGACAATAGGTTTTGCAACTTCTAAGATACCTGTAAAGAAAATAACTTCTAGTAAAATTAAGAATCCTGTTACACGAACAACAACCACAGAGAGTAGAGCTACAAGAAAAGGAGCGACAGTTCTTGAAGAAGGACATTATTATAAGTTACAACAACAGAAAAATATTGAAAGTACAGGGCTGCCTAATTACAGTATAAAACCATTAACAGATATAAAAGATCCTGCATTAAATGTAGACAAGATAAGAAATTATTTACAGGAAAATTCAGGAGATTATATCAAAGGTAAATATGATGTTAAAGGTATATCTGTTGCAACGGCAAAAGTAACAACAAAAGATGGCAAAGTAGAAAATATTTTATCAGTCAGCGGTAAGGCATGGAATGGAAATGCTCCAAAAGAAGTTACTATTAATAATGTGAAGTACAAGGTTATTATTAAGGACAGTGAATCAGTAAAGACATATACAGGGATTTCTCGAAATGGGAATAAAGTACGGAATCTAAACCATGCAGAGAAGAAACTGGCAAGTTATATTCAGGATAATTATTCAGGTAAGGAAGTAAAAGTAGATATTGGAGTACAGAACACATCTATAAAAAATTCAGGTATGTGTCCAAACTGTAATTCTTCAATGTTTGATTTTGCAAAAGATAATCCTGATATGAGAATAACCATTTATGAAGGAACAACAGGAATAAATCCGTAAGGGAAAGGAAGATAAGATGAATAAAAGATATATGGATATACTAAAAGAATATCTAAAAAAAAACGAAAGAAAGGCAATAGGATACAGTGAAGAAGAAATAACTAAAATTGAAAAGCTATATGATATAGAAGCAAAAGGAGATTTCAGGGAGTTCTTAAAATATGCCGGAAGATGTGATGGAGATTTACTGGGAGATGATCCTATTATTTTATATAGACAAACTTGGAACATAGATTCCTATTTAAGGATGAACTATTTTGGATTTATAGATGATGAAGATTTTGAAGAAAAAGTATTTTATGATGAACTGAAAAAAAAGCCATTCATATTTTCAATAGAAATGGAAAACTATTATTTTTATATAAGGACAGCAGATGATGATTTAAAGGTATACTGTTTTGATGAGAATGAAGAAAAGATAAAGGATACTGGAATGGATTTTAATGAATACATGGTTGATTTAGTAGAAAGATACACTCCTGAATTAAAACCTACACTAGATTTTTCGACTGTAGGAGAACTTTTGGTACAGTGTGATACATCTGAAAAAAGAATTACAGGATTAAGGGAAATAAGGGAATATATATCTTCAGAAAGAAAAGAAAACAAAGAGCTTTTTATCCTTCTTGAAAGATATCTTGAAAAGAACAGGAAGGAATTTACAGGATACAATGATGATGAGATAAGAGGAATAGAAGAATTATATGATATAGAAGTGAAGGGAGATTTCGGGGAATTTTTAAGTATAGCAGGAAAAAGTTTGGGAGGATTATTAGGAGAAGAAGAACTGTCATTATATAATGACTGGAGTATAAGAGAAAGAATAGTGTTACAATATGATTTTCAGGAATATGTACAAAAAGATAAATTTCGTGGAAAAGGAAGAGATGGTAAACCTTTTATAATTGACTTAAAAAGTAATTCTGAATACATTTTTATAACTACAAGGGATAATGATTTAAAAGTATATCATTACAGCAGAGAGAACAGGACTTTAAAGGAAACAGGAATGAATTTCAGTGAATATGTTGCAGATTTAATTAAAAGATATAATCCGGAACTTGAAGAGTTAAAAGATGTTTCAGTATCTGGAGATATTATAAACATATAATAAAGTTTTCTTCATTTCTGAGTGATAGTTTAGTGAAAAGCTAAAGAACTGTTATATTAAAATAATACAAAAAAGTTTGAACTTAGGAAATAAAAAGAAAGGTAAGTTAATAATAGAGGGGATTGGAGTGTACCCAAAATCTTGGACAAATAATTTGAAAACTTGTTTTCTATTTATTAAAACTTAGTTTAAGAAAAGTAATTTGAAAAAAGTACATAGATGAATTTAAAATGTTAATTTTAGAATTATTAGAAGAAGGAAAAATAGAAATTATAAAAAAATAAAGCTATATTTTCAAATAATCGTTGTTGTAAAAGACAGCGGTTATTTTTTTTCTATATTACATATAGTTTGAATTTTTAAAACAACTTTTTACCCAACAGATTCTATAAAAGTAAAAAAAAATGAAACAATATTGATAAGAGTGTCCGGAGAAATATATAATCTTTTGAGAACATAAATTTTTTTATATAAATTCCTAAAATTATAAATGGACACTCCCTTTTTTTTATTTATCTTTCCAAAAATTTTGAAATCAAATCTTTAACTTTTTCATTAAATTCTTTACTTAAAAAATAGTCTTTTACTTCTTTCTGAATACTGGAAAGTCTAGTTGCAGATTCCATAATTTTAGTAACAGGATTTTCTTTTCCTGAACTGAATTTTTTTCTATTCCTTTTTTAAGCAGAAGTGCTCATCGCCGCACCCCTGCACCCCGGCTAGTCTTCGACATTTTTATGCACTGCCAAAAAACTCGCTTACGCTCAGACAGTTTTGTCAGCACATAAAAATGCTCCGACGGTTTAAATTTTACTACCATATAAAAAATGCTTAGACGAGCGTGGGGATTATAAGGGGAAATGGCGGGCCTTTCCCCTTATGCAAAAAATAAAAAAATAATATTAAACAAAATAACATCTTGTAATCAAGAATAACTTAAAAAATTTAAAATTAAAAATCTGCCCCTAAAATTTTTAAACCATCGTTTAAAAGAAAATTATTTGACTTAATAATCGTTATTTGTTATACTATAAAAAAGTAATAATTTTTAAAATATTTGAAATTCAAATTAAATTTAAGGAGATGAAATATAATGTCAATGCCAAAAGTAACAACAGATATGAATATTATGGAAGCGGTAGAAAATTATCCTATTATTGCGCAGGTTCTTATGAGATATGGACTTGGATGTGTAGGGTGTATAATTTCAAGTGCTGAAACTCTTGGAGAAGGGATTGCAGCTCATGGATTAAATCCTGATATTATTGTTGAAGAAGTAAATGCAATATTGGAAAAACAGGAAAATATGTAAAAAAGTAATTTTATAAAAAAAGATTGTCCTAAAAGTTAACTTTTAAGACAATTTTTTTTACATTATTAACAAAAATCCATAAATAATATTTGTAAGTAAAATAATCCCAACAAAAATTCTGTTTATGAATTTAAATATGCTTTGTGAATTAAATGTAAATACCAAAGTCATATTTATAATAGAATATATCAAAAATAATAGTGAGAAATTTTTAAATATAAAAAATTTTGAAGTTTTTAGCAGCATAAAAACTGGGGGAAGTAAATATTTGAATGAATTACTGAAAAAAGTGTAGAGAAAAATGACTAAAACTTCAAACAGTAATGTCGAAATTGTTACTCTTTCCGCAAATTGAGTTCTATTTTGTCTTAAAAATAATAGTGATAAAATAGAATAAAGTCGTACAAATATTAAAAGTAACGATAAAAAAGCAAATGTACTAATCATAAATCAAATCTCCATCTTATATTTTATTTCAACTTTCTTTATAAAAAAATAAATTTAGTTGATTTTTATAATAAATTTTGTTGTCTTGCCATTTTTTCAAGTTCTCTTATTCTATCTTCAGTTGCAGGGTGAGTTTTAAAAAGATCTTGAAATTTACTAATGCCTGAAAGTGGGTTAATTATAAACATATTAGCTGTTGCAGGATTTTGGTTTTCCATTGGAATGGCATGACTGTAATTTTCCAATTTTATTAGGGCATTTCTTAAATATAGCGGATTTCCAGAAAATTCAGCACCAGCTTCATCAGCCATAAATTCTCTTTTCCTTGAAATTGACATTTGAATAATCATTGCAGCTATTGGTGCTAGTATAGAAACGAGCATAGCTAAACCAATATTGTTATTTTTTCTTCTGTCATCTGAATTTGAAAAATATGGCAAAAATCTCGCAATATTTGCAATGGCACCTGCAAAAGTTGAAGCAATGGTACTGATTAGAATATCACGATGTTTTATATGACCAAGTTCATGTCCTAGAACTCCTGCAAGTTCGTTGTCGTCCATTATTTCTAAAAGTCCTTGCGTACAAGCAACAGCAGCATTTTGAGGATTTCTTCCAGTTGCAAATGCGTTTGGCTGTCTTTCAGGAACAATATATATTTTAGGCATCGGCAACGAAGCATTTTGTGCTAATCTTTGAACAATTCTATATAATCTTGGATTAGTAGCATTTGTAACCAATTGTCCTCGATATGCTTTTATGACCATTTTGTCGCTAAACCAGTAGCTGTAAAAACTCATTGCACCTGCAATCAAAAGACCAATTAAAGCACCTTTTTGACTTCCTAAAAGTCCACCAATAAGTGTGAATAAAAAGACCAAAGCAAACATCAGAAACCCTGTTTTTAAAGTGTTTATAAACATAGTATACTTTTCCTTTCATTTTATTACATCTTATTATAATATATATTTGTTTTTTAGTCAATTTTCCCATGAATATTTGATAGAGTAAAATATAAGGCAGGACAGTCTTTTCTGTATGAAAATTCTCAGGCGACTTAAATTTTATTATCGTATAAAAATGTCGTGATTTTTTTGGGTAAAGACAAGTGTTTGAACACGGTTTAGTGTGAATTTTGTCTTTAAGTTCTTATTCTGTCTAATAAAAAATATGCACTTGATAAATTTAAAAGTGCATATTTAGAGTTTAAGATTTTAACATTTTTTCAAAAATAATAGATTTTGTCAGTTTATATAATAAAATCATTAAAAGTACAGGAAAAATAATAGTTGTGAGTAAAATTATTCCTATTATGATCGGTGTATTTTCCATTATGCTTTGCGAAATATTGTTAATTTCTTTTGAAAAATTGTCAATTTTTTGTTTGGCGCTATCTATTTGACCAGGAATGTTAAAAATACTTTTGCTTTGATCTAAAGAAAGCATACCGTCTTTTACATTATTTAGTTTTTCCAGATTTTGGTTTAGTTGAGCAATTGCTGGAGTCTTGTATTCTGTTTCAAAATAATTCGAAATCAGAGAATTTACAAAAATTGTCCCGGGAATAACAATATAGATGTAAATCAAAATAAAAAAAGAATATTTTGAAATCTTTTTTAATATTTCAGTAAAACTATTTTTGAAAAAAGTATATGGTAAAAAAGAAATCAGTGAAGTAAATATAAGTATTGTAGCCAATTTTACACGAAAAATTTCGTGATAAATATTTTGAATTTTTAAAATTACAACACTTGCTAGTGAAACTTTCCAAATGATATTTATTAAATCGTAAACAGGCTGAATTATATCTCCAACTTCAATTTGCATTCCTAAAATCATATTTACATTGACAGTACTCCCTTCGATGACATCAGCCGCACCTTTTAAAAGTGAAAGTGTCAAAAATAGCTTTTGTGATTCTTTATAGGTTTTTTCCAGATATGGTCGAGTCAAATTTTTAAAAAAATCAAAAATTGTATGCTCAAAAATTTTATCCATTAACCCAAAAATACATAAAAGCAGTCCTAAAACAATTAAACTTATTATAATTAAATCTTTCTTACTAAAATTTTTTTTATTTATTTCCAATTTAACATCACCTCAATAATTATTTTATTTCTAAAAGTTTTCTTACAACATAAGATGCAAGAATAAGTCCAGCGGTTCCTGGCACGAATGCATTACTTCCTGGAGTTGATTTTTTTGGCATTTCATTATTTTTTCTAAATTCTGTTGGCATTTCTTCTTTAAATAATTCGGATTTATCAGGAACAAGAGGCACCTCTTTAGAATAAACAACTGGCACATCTGTAATTCTTTTCTTTTTTAAAATACTTCTAATCGTTCTAGCCATTGGACAAACTGAAGTATTTTTTATTTTTGCTATTTCGATCATCTCTGGATGCATTTTATTTCCAAAGCCCATAGAAGATATAATTTTTATTTTGTTTTTTACACAAAATTCAATCAAATTTATTTTGCTCGTAATGACATCAATAGCATCGATGACAAAATCATATTTTTGATTTTCAAATATTTTTTTCACATTTTCGTAAGTGTAAATTAATTGTTTTATCAATTTCACTTCACATTCAGGATTTATGTCGTAAATTCTAGCTTTCATCACTTCCGTTTTAGATTTTCCAACTGTGCTGTGAAGTGAATGAAGCTGTCTATTTATATTAGATTCTGAAATTTCGTCAAAATCGACCATCGTAATATGACCGACTCCGCTCCTTGCAAGTGCTTCAACTGTGTAAGATCCAACTCCTCCAATTCCAAATATAATAACTTTTGAATTTTGTAATTTTTGAATATTATTTTTTCCAACTAACATCGCAAATCTTGAAAATGTTTGATTCATCTAACCACCTCCCTTTTTTTATTTTAAATTTTCTCTATTATATCACAAAATTTTAAAATGTAAAGATTTTAAAATAAAAATATGAAAGTTGCAAAATAAAAGAAAAGTTGTAAAATAAAAACAAAAAAAATTGTTGCAAAAATATAAAATGTATGATAAAATTACTATGTAATATTAAATTAGAAGTAGAAATGTTATTTCTCACCTTTCCATCATATGTTTGAAAACTACTTTTAGATGAGTTAGGTTATAGTTATTTTTTTAATGTTTATTTAAGTATCGTATTTTTTGATACGTGAATTTTAATAACTATTTTGAGCAAGATGTTTCTTATATCTTGTTTTTTATTTGATTAAATTCTAATTTTAAAAAATTTAATAAATTTATCTAGTAAATTTTAGAGTAATTTGAAATCAATTGCTAAATAAGTTTAATATAAAATTTAGGAGGTGTTCTTTATAAGAGGAACTAATAAATTTGATGAACCTAGAATGAACGAAAGAATTAGAGCAAAAGAAATAAGGGTAATTGGTGATGATGGAACGCAATTTGGAGTTTTATCTGTTCGTGAAGCTTTGGCGATTGCAGCAGAAAAAGAGCTGGATTTAGTTGAAATTTCACCAAATGCAACACCACCTGTCTGTAAAATTATGGATTATGGAAAATTTAAATATGAGAAAACGAAAAAAGACAAAGAAAATAAGAAAAAACAAAAAAATGTTGTCGTAAAAGAAATTAGAATAAAACCTCATATTGATGAACACGACAAAGCAACAAAAATTTCTCAAATTAAAAAATTCATAGAAAAAGAGCATAAAGTAAAAGTTAGCTTAAGACTTACAGGTAGGGAAAGATTACATGCAGATTCAGCAATTAAGGTGTTAGATGAATTTGCGAGCCATTTTGAAGAAAATGCAGTTGTTGAAAAAAAATATGGAAAAGAACAAGTGCAAAAATTTATTTTATTATCGCCAAAAAAATAATAAAATTAAAATTGAATAAAAGAGCAATTTAAGGAGGAAAAAAAATGCCAAAAATGAAAACACATAGAGGAACAAAAAAAAGAGTAAAAGTTACAGGAAGTGGAAAAATTTCCATAAAACATTCAGGAAAAAGTCATATTTTAACTAAAAAATCTCACAAAAGAAAAAAACGATTAGGACAAGATGCAATTGCTCCTAAAGGTGCAGAAAGAAAAATTAAAAAAGTTTTAGCTGGACAAGAAGGAAGATAATTAAAAAATAAAAGATTAGAAATAGGCTGAATTAAGAAATCAAGGAGGAAAAAAAATGCCAAGAGTAAAAACAGGAATAATTAGAAGAAAAAGACATAAAAAAGTTTTAAAAGAAGCAAAGGGTTATAGAGGAGCAATAAAATCAAATTATAGAAAAGCTAATGAAGCAGTTAAAAAAGCGATGGCTTATGCAACTGAACATAGAAAACAGAAAAAGAGAAAAATGCGTGAATTATGGATAATAAGAATTAATGCTGCTGCTAGACTAAATGGAGTTTCTTATTCTAGATTTATGAATGGACTAAAAAAAGCTGGTATCGAATTAGATAGAAAAGTCTTAGCTGACTTAGCGTTAAATAACCCTGCCGAATTTGCAAAATTGGTAGAAAAAGTTAAATAATTTAAATAAGGGGCAGAAAGTTGCTCCTTTTTCTATATTTAGAAATTGATAATGGAAAAAGTAAAATATTTTGAAATAAATAGAAATTAAGTTTAAGGAGAAAAATGAATAATAATTTGGAATTCGGAATAAAAAAGCAATTGATAACTAAAGAAGAAATTGTAAAACGGATAAAAGAATTAGGAGAAGAAATAACTAATGACTTTAAAAATGAAAATGAACCGCTAATAGTAATCGGACTGCTTAAAGGTTCAGTGGTTTTTATGGCTGATTTAATCAGAGAAATCAAGTTACCACTGGAAATTGATTTTATTGAAGCATCAAGTTACGGAGAAGGAACTCACACCACTAGAGAAGTTAAAATTTTAAAAGATTTGAGAAGTACGATAAGTGGGAAAAATGTGTTAGTTGTGGAAGATATAATTGATTCAGGTTTTACATTAAAGAAAATTTTGAAGATTTTAGGCAGCAGAAATCCTAAAAAAGTATCACTTTGTACACTTTTAAATAAACCTGAGAGAAGAGAAGTGGAAGTGACGGTTCAATATATTGGATTTGAAATTCCAAATGAATTTGTTGTTGGCTATGGATTAGATTTTAATGAAAAATATAGAAATCTTGAATATATAGGAATTGCAGAACCATCAGTTTTTGAATAATTTAAAGGAGAAATATTGAAAAAAATAAAAAAAGATCAAAATGAAAATTATAGTGCCAAAAAAAAATATGGACAAAATTTTTTGAATGATAATTCATTATTGGATAAAATTTTGAATATGGCGAATATTGATAAGAACACAGAAGTTTTGGAAATAGGTCCAGGATTAGGATTTTTGACGGAAAAGTTAATAGAAGGTTCTAAATTTTTGACTTCATTTGAGATAGATAGCGATTTGATTCCAATTTTAAATAAAAAATTTAGGAGATATGAAAATTTTAATTTGATTCATAAAGATTTTTTAAATGTGGACTTGTCCGAATCCCTAAAAGATAAAAAAGATGTAAAAGTGGTTGCAAATATTCCTTATTATATTACTTCGCCAATTATAAACAAATTAATTGAATACAGGGAAAGTATTTCTGAAATTTATTTGATGGTTCAAAAAGAAGTGGCAGAAAGAATTTCGTCCAAACCGCACAGTAAAAATATGAGTTTACTAACTCATGCAGTGCAATTTTATAGTGAAGCAGAATATTTATTCACAGTTCCAAAAGAAAAATTTAGTCCTGTTCCAAAAGTAGATTCAGCTTTTTTGAGAATAAAAATTTTGAAAGATAAAAGATATGAAAATCAGATTTCAGAAGAAAAATATTTTAAATATTTAAAGGAAGCATTTTCTAATAAAAGAAAAAGTATTTCAAATAACCTGATAAAATTGGGATTTTCGAAAGATTTCGTAAAAAGATGTTTAAAAGAAGCAGGAAAAACGGAATTAGCTAGAACAGAAGAATTTTCTGTGCAGGAGTTTATTGATTTTATTAGAATATTAAATAAAAAATAACAAAAAAGGCTTGGAATTATAATACTCCAAGCCATTCTCTTTTTTCAACAACTTTGATAAAAACATCATGCTCTTTTAATTTTACTAAAACTTTGTCCATATCATCTAAAAAAAATGAATTTGTAATTATTTTGATTAAACCGTTTTTATTGTCTAAAGTTCTGACATTCCCAATGCCATCGTATGCTTCCACAATTTTGTTAATAAAATCAATGTTTTCTTTTTTTGTTTGAATAATATATTCCCAACTTTTCAAAATTTATAAATCCTTTCTTTTTCCTTTTTAAAAAGTTTTTTATGAAAGTCAATTTTTTAATAATTTTCTAAATATGAATGTTTACCAGTAGAATCTTTCCAACCCAATATTTTTTCTAAATTAACATTTTGCATTGAATGAACGATTCTTTTTTTTATATCAGGGTTATCTTTTATTAATTGTGCAATTAATTCTTTTGTTTCACGGCGTTTACTTGATGTTTTTGAAGCTGCCACTGTGCAACCACAATTCATCGGAAGAATTCCATTATTTTTTACCCATTTTATAATTGATTTTTCTTCAACGTAAAATAGTGGACGAATTAATTCAATATCATAGTTGTCAGATTTTAATTTTGGTAACATTGTTTCAAATTTTCCCATATAAAACATACTCATTAAAGTAGTTTCAACGACATCATCAAAATGGTGTCCCAATGCAAGTTTGTTGCATCCTAATGAAACTGCTTTTGTGTAAAGGCTGCCTCTTCGCATTTTGGCGCACATATAACATGGATAGTCTTTTGCAATTCTTTCAGCAACTTCAAAAATATTGTCCTCATAAATTTCGCAAGGAATATTTAAGTGATTTAAGTTCTTTTTCAAATTTTTTAAATTTACTTCATTAAAACCAGGGTTCATTGAAATAAAAACAACTTCAAAATCTGTTTTACTGGCTCTTTTTAATTCTTGAAATAATTTTGAAAGTAAAAGACTGTCTTTTCCACCAGAAATTGCAACTGCGATTTTATCTCCATCTTTTACCATTTCATATTCTTTTAATGCGTGAATAAATGGTGACCACAGTTCTGAGCGATACTTTTTTTGAATGCTTTTTTCAATAATTTCAAGTGGCTGGAGAGGAACAATTGGCAAAACTGTTTTGCAAACTGCACTTCCGAGTTTTGTACTTGCAACGGAGCCATTTTCATTTTTTAAGTTTTTTAAATCCATTAAATAAAACTCCTTGCTTTAAATTTATTATTTTTCAAATTCACCTGTTTGACCATTATTTGCTTTTTGTATTAAAAAATTTACAAGTTCTTTAAACTTTGAGTCGCTAATATCTTTAGTATTTTGTGTGTTTATAAACTTTCTTGAAATAGCGAGCGACTGATCTCTAAATGACGGATTATCTATTGAGTATAATTTTCCTTGTGAATTTTTTTTGTCGTACTGAACACCAATGACTTTATTTTTTTTAACTATTAATTTTACAAATGTCGTGTAATTTCCATCATATTTCTTTTTAACTGAATATGTTCCATCTTTTAGTTCTGAAAAAGTTAAGATGCTTGTAAAAAGCAAAATAAAAACTATTAATTTTTTCATTTAAAAGACCTCCTTTAAAATATAAAAATAATTTTTAATTATTCTTAAATATATTATAACATATTTTAAAAAGAAAGGCAAAACTTTTTTATTTTTTTAAAATTTTTTAATAAAATCCTTGAGTATCAGTTACGTAACCTTGGTTGTTATAGAAACTCCAGTTTCCATAAGGTTTATAGTTTCTTAATGTACCTTTTGCTTTTACTTTTCCGTTGCTGTGATATTGGACAAAATTTCCGCTTCCATTAGATAATTTTATTTCTCTCTCTACTGAGCCGTTTCTGTTGTAACCAACAACTTGATAGACCATCCCGTTGTTGTAACTTTCAATTAGTCTTTTTGAACCATTTTCATAGTTCCAAGTCCATTGACCGTTTCGTAAATTGGAAGCATAACTTCCTGTCATACGGACAGTCCCGTTTGAATAATATGAAGTGACAGGTCCGTTCAATCTTCCGTATTGATAGTTACTTTCAGAAATTATAACACCGTTTGAAACTTTTATTTCTTTTCCATTTTTTGAATTATTTATGTATTCAACTGAACCTGCGGGTCTTCCAAACTCGTCAAAATCGTAAGCCATACCATTTAGAGAACCATTTTTGTAAGTTCTTATTGTTTTTGAGTATCCATTTCCATAAAATTCGATTTCTTCACCATTTTTATTGCCGTTCGTATAATTTGTAACTTTTAATAAATTTCCGTTATCAAAGTATAAGTACATTGCACCGTCTAAAATTCCATTTTTATAAGGTCTGATGGCTTTAATTGCTCCAATTTCATTGTATTCAATGTAATTTCCTGTAAAAGGTTGACCTGTTTCTCTTATTGTAGCGGTGTTGTCAGAAACATTTATATTTGAAATTGTTCCATAATATGAAGACATCGCTCTTGAAGATTGGCTTGTATACTCACTAGTCCTTTTAGCTCTGATATTTGTGCTGTAGGCGGCAAATGAAAAACTGCCTACTACTAAAAATGAAAGCAAAATTAATATTGATTTTTTAAACTTTAGCATTTCGTTCCTCCTTCTATTCTGTAGTATATTATAACAAAAAAAAGTTATAATTAACTTAGATTTTTAAAAACAAAATCAGTAAAAACTAAGAAATAGATTTTTCTTCTTCGATATTTTTTAAATCCATATAAAGAACATTTAGAAAAATCAACGTCGTTAAATCAATCAAAATTAAATTGAAGATACTTGAAAAAAAAGTTAAAATAATTCTAAAGATTAATCCTAATGTCTGAATATTTGCTGTCAGTCCATAAATAAAGCTAATTGGTAAAAGTATAAAAGAAAAAAATACAAGAAAGATAATAGATGGAAGTAATATTCTAAGACGATTTCCTTTACACAAATGGAAATTATACTTTAAAGTCTGGATAAAATTTAAATCTCTTAAAAAAACTAAATGTATAAAAAATAAAGAGTTAAATATAAAAAATAAAGCAAGAACGATTCCTAGTAATTGAATTTTTGTTAGAATAATAATAAAATCTAGTAAAAAGGTAATACCTATTAACCAGATAAAAAAGAATAAAAATCTTTTTAGCGTTTTAAAAAAAGAAATTTTTTTCCCATTAGCTTCAATAAGATTGCCAATTTTTTGAATACCAATCGAATTTATAAATATTTGTAGAAGAAATATAAACATAATTATAAAATCATTAATTTCTAACTGCATATACTTCATACAAGGTAAAATAAATTGTAAAATTAAATAAGAAACAAAAAAGAATAGCACAAATTTTTTCTCTTCTTTTAAAAAATATTTAAAAATATCAAAAGAGTCGTTAAAATATTCGCTTATTTTTAAATATCCCTTGTCTAATTTATTTTTTAAATTTTCAAAATTCATTTTAATTGTCTCCTTTCGTGTTTAAATTTTTAAAATATTATACCATATTTTTATAGATAATTTCTAGTGTTTAAGTTAGATTAGATAGTGTAAAAATTTTAGGGGTAGATTTTCAATTATTAGGACTATTTATTTTTAGTTAAAAAACTAATATTATTTTATACATAATATTATCGGACGTTATTTATTATATAAAAAAAAATTACAAACTTCAAAACAAGAACTACATAAATTTTATTTTATTAAGTAAAAAACAATAGACAAATAGTATATATTTTTGATAAAATGTAACAGTAGAAAAAATAAAAAAAATTTAATCAACACAAGGAAAGGAGGGTAAAATGAATAAGGATATTATGAAAACCAAAATCATTGGAATTGGCGGAATGGGAATAAATTTTGTTAATTATATGATAAAAGAAAAAATTAAAAAAGTTGAATATATAACGATCGACACCAATTTTAAAAATTCTGAATCAAGTTTAGCTAATCAAAAAATTTTTTTGGATACGAAAATTATCAATTGTACAAGAGAGCAGGCGGAAAGAATAGCATTTCAATGTTATGATCAATTTTATAACCTTTTGAAAGGAACAAAAATTTTATTTTTAATTTCAGGGGTTGGTGGAGCGACTGGAAGTGGGATTACACCTGTTATTTTGGAAGTGGCTAAAAAGCTTCAAATATTTACGATAACAATTGTGGCAAGACCATTTTTTCTAGAAGGCTTTGATGTGATGAAAACTGCTAATAATGGAATGAAAAAAATAGACAGTCTGACGGATAGTTTGATTATTATTCCAAATGAAAAACTGTATAATTATGTTGATAAAAAGGAGCCTTTAAACTCAGCTTATTGGCAAGCTAACATGCTTATAAAGGAGGGAATTGAAAGCATTGTGAGTATATTAACAGAAGTGGGTCTTATGAATATTGATTTACTTGATGTAAGGGCGGTGCTTGATGGCTCGCGAGATACGATTATTCGTGTGGGAGAGGGTTTTGGAGAAACAGCAGTAAAAAGTATTTTGTCGCAAATAGAGAAAAAAAATTTATTTGAAGGACAGATTCAAGATGCGAAAAGGGTTTTGATAAGTTTTATAACGGGAAATGAAGCACCTTTGTCAGATATACAAGAAATTATTCAGGGGGTAACTGATATTATAAAAGACAAAAATATTAAACTTATCTGGGGAATAATAATAAATCCTAGTTATGAATTTAATAAAAAAATAAAAACGGTTATAATTTCGAGTGAACAATAAAAGGAATAAATTTTTATGATAAAATAAATTTGTTTATTGTTTTTAATAAATCTTGAAAAATAAAAGGTTGTAGCATTGACAGGAAAGGAGTGTGTGATAGTAATTTATCATACTGGAAAAATGAAAAAATATATTAACAATATGAGCAAAAAAAATATAGTTTTATTGAATTTACGAAAATTATATGATTCTTATGGTTATAAGAAAATTTCTCTTCCAAGTTTTGAAGAATACGATTTGTATAATGAAAACAAAGACTTTATTTTAGGAAATATACTTACAATTATGAATCCAAGTGGAAATTTATTGGCACTTAGACCTGACATTACTCTTTCAGTTGCAAAAAAAATCTCAAAAGAAAAGACTCTAAAATATGATAAAGTTTATTATCAGGAAAATATTTACACGACTTCAAAATATATTGGATATAACGAAAAAGAACAGTTGGGAGTTGAACTTATCGGGAAAGAAACGTTGTTTTTGAATTTTGAAATTGTGAGCCTTGCACTAAAAAGTTTGGAAATTATGAGTAAAAAAAATATGCTTGTCCTGTCTCACGCTGGATTTATTTCTTCAATTTTTGAAAATTTGGAACTTGAGTATGAAATAAAGGAGAAAATCTTTGAGTATATTAACAATAAAAACGCTCATGATATAAAAGTAATTTTGGAAAACAATAAAAATATTTCAGATGAAATGAAAAATCTTATTTATGAATTGCCAAATTTATCAGGTAATATGGAAGAAATTGGGAAAAAATTATCCAAATATGAACTAAATCCTAAAATTGTGAAAATTTTAGCAGAACTAAAAAATTTGTATGATTTGATTATTAAATTTTATAACAATAAAAAAATTATTTTTGATTTTTCGATTATTAAAAATTTGAAATATTATAATGGGATTATTATGCAAGGGTTTATTGATAAAATTCCTAATGCTGTGCTAAGTGGTGGAAGATATGATAAATTGTTTGAAAAATTTGGAGTTGATACTGGAGCAATTGGATTTGCTATTGTCACTGATAATCTTAATGAATTTTATAAAAATGAAAATCAGAAAGACTTTGATATTTTGCTTTTGTATGATGAAAGTGATTTTGAAAAATTGGCTGAGATCGTCGATAAACTGGTAAAAGATGGCAACAGAGTGAGAACTCAAAGCATAATTTGTAAAGATTGTGATTTTGAGATTTTTAATTATGATAAAAAATATATTTTTGAGAATGGAGAATTGAAAATTGAAATATAAATTTTTGATGGAAATTTGATGGAAAGGTGTGAAATATGTTAAATATAGCACTTCCTAAAGGAAGACTTGGGAATAAAGTTTATGAATTATTTGAGAGTATTGGATATGACTGCGATGAAATAAAAAGCGACAACAGAAAATTAATTTTTGAAAATCCTGACAAAAAAATCAGATTTCTTTTGGTAAAGCCGTCAGATGTGGCGGTTTATGTGGAAAAGGGGAGCGCTGATATAGGGGTTGTCGGAAAGGACATTTTGCTGGAAGATAATCCAGATGTCTATGAACTTTTGGATTTGGGATTTGGAAAATGTAAATTTGGAATTGCTGGTCCTATTGATTTTAAAGAAAATTTTGACAGACCTCTGGTTGTTGCAACGAAATATTTTAATGTGTCGAAAAGGTATTTTGATTCAATTAATAGAGATGTGGAATTGATTAAATTAAATGGTTCAATTGAAATTGCGCCGATTTTGGAACTTTCTGATGTGATTGTCGACATTGTGGAAACTGGGACAACTTTGAGGGAGAATCATTTGAAAGTGTTGAATTTTATTGGAGATATAAGTGCGAGACTTATTGCGAATAAATCAAGTTACAGATTTAATCATGATAAAATAGAAAATATTGTGAAAAAAATAAAAGATAAAATAGATAAATAAAAAAGATTAAAAAATTTAATAATAATTTTAGAAAAAAAATAAAAAGTAATTGTAAGAAATTTTATTTAAAAAATTTTAAAAGAAATTTATAAAAAATGAATTTTTGATGGAGTGATAAAAATGATAAAGACGATTGAATATTCAGAAAATTTGAATTTTGAAAAAGAACTTGCTAGAAGCCAGTTTTCTTATGACGATGTAAATGAAACTGTGGAAAATATTTTAAAAGATGTAAAAAAACGAGGTGATAAGGCCCTTTTTGAATATACTAAAAAATTTGATAAAGTGGATCTAAAAACATTGGAAGTTTCTGAAAAAGAAATTCAAAAAGCGTTTGACACAATTGATAAAGAACTTTTGGAAGTTATTAAATATTCACATGATAATATTAAATTATTTCACGAAAGACAAGTTAGAAATAATCTTATTGTAAAAAAAGAAAATGGAATAAGTTTAGGTCAAATTATTAATCCGATTGAAAAAGTTGGACTTTATGTACCTGGAGGAACTGCCGCTTATCCATCAACTGTTTTGATGAATGCCGTTCCAGCAAAAATTGCAGGTTGCAAGGAAATTATAATGGTCACACCGCCAACTTCAGATGGAACAATTTTACCATCGCTTTTAGTTGCTGCGAAAATCGCTGGAGTTGACAGAATTTTTAAAGTTGGTGGAGCACAATCAATTGCTGCACTTAGTTATGGAACAGAAAGTATTCCAAAAGTATATAAAATTGTAGGACCTGGAAATATTTATGTTGCAATGGCTAAAAAGATGGTTTACGGAGAAGTTTCAATTGATATGATTGCAGGACCAAGTGAAGTTTTAATAATTGCCGATGATAGTGCAAATCCAGTTCATGTAGCAGCAGATTTACTTTCTCAAGCGGAGCACGACAAATTAGCAGCTAGTATTTTAGTTACAACTTCAAAGGAACTTGCTAAAAATGTTGCAGAACAATTGGAAATTCAATTAAAAGAGTTGGAGAGAGAAGAAATTGCAAGAACTTCGATTGAAAATCAAGGTAGAATTATTATTACAGAAACAATTGATGAAGCGATAAAAATAAGTAACGAAATTGCTCCAGAACATTTAGAACTAGCGGTATCTAATCCTTTTGAACTTTTGACAAGAGTAAAAAATGCGGGTTCAATATTTATGGGACATAACACGCCTGAGCCACTGGGAGATTATTTAGCAGGACCTAATCACACACTTCCGACAAGTGGAACAGCTAAATTCTCGTCACCATTATCAGTTGATGACTTTATAAAAAAATCT
Organism: Leptotrichia sp. oral taxon 847; assembly: GCF_001553645.1. Classification (NCBI taxonomy): domain Bacteria; kingdom Fusobacteriati; phylum Fusobacteriota; class Fusobacteriia; order Fusobacteriales; family Leptotrichiaceae; genus Leptotrichia; species Leptotrichia sp. oral taxon 847. The sequence continues at coordinate 58,838 of NZ_CP014231.1, forward strand.
TCATTTATTTATTATTCAAAAGAAGGTCTTGAAGAAGTGAAAGATAAAGTTATAAAATTTGCTGAAAGTGAAGGTCTTACAGCTCATGCTCGTTCAGTTTCGAAAAGATTTGAGAAATAAAATTAATTATAAAAAATAAATAATTATATAATTTATTATCTAAATTTAATTTAAATAAAAATGTTAGTGATAATTGATAATTTAAAAATAAATTAGATTAAATTATATTGAATTAGATTGTATTAGATTAGAGATTAGAAAGGAAAAATTTGAAAAATGAAAAAAATATTTTTGGGACTGTTTATTTTAGGAACACTTGGAATGGCTCAGCAAAACTATGAAGTTTATGTGAAAAATGGGGTTAAAATTTCTCAAAGTGAAGCGGATAGAGATAGTAAAGAGATTGATAAAATCATTAATGATAAGATTATTTCAAGATATAACAACGAAGGAAAAAAGGTTTTAATGGAAAAGTCAAAAAAGCTTTATGATGAATATATGGATGGTTTAATGGATAACATGGTAAAAAACGCTCCAAAAAATCAACAACAGTCATTTAAAGAATTTTTAAGAAGACTTAGTGAAATTATGAAACAAAATGTTTTTGGTGAACTTGATAAAATGGATATTTCTATCAAGGAAATTTCATTTTTGAGTAAAAATAAAGCTAAAATTAGCATATTGGCTAAATATAAAGACATGGATGATCTTGACTCTGACAAAATTATTGATGAAGCATTTAAAAAATCTGGAATTACAGATAAAGATACTGAACATTTTGAAAAAATTAGTAAAGTAAAACTTGATAAATTTTATAAATATTTTGAAGATAGAGTAAAAGAAGAAATAAAAAAAATTGATTATAATGAAGATACTACAGAAATAGAAATTGAAAAAGTTGATGGAAAATGGCAAGTAAATTTTGATTATAATGATTTGATAAATGAGACATTAAAAAATTTGGAAGATAGTTTTGAAAGTATGAAAAATGACATTGACGATTAATAAGGAAATTTATCTGAAATAATAGATAAAGTAAAGAAAAAAATAAAGAGGGAGAAATTGTAAAATGAGCAAATTTTGGAATGATAAAATAAAGGAAATAGAGCCTTATGTTCCTGGAGAGCAGCCGAAAGACAAGAAATATATTAAACTTAATACGAATGAAAATCCTTATTCGCCGTCAGAAAAAGTTATAGAAAAAATAAAATCTATGAATTTAAAAGATTTGAAACTTTATCCAGATCCAGATGTTTCAGAACTAAGAAAAGTGATTGCTGAATATTTTTCGCAAAAAATTGCTGAAAAATTTACAAAAGAGCAGATTTTTGTAGGAAATGGCTCAGATGAAGTGTTAGCACTTGTTTTTATGACATTTTTTAACAAAGGCGACAAAGTTTATTATCCTGATATAACTTACAGCTTTTACCCAGTTTATGCAGATTTATTTGATTTAAAAGAAGTAAAAATTCCGTTAAACGAAAATTTTGAAATTGAAATTGATAAATATTTTGGACTTGATGGGCATATAATTATTACAAATCCGAATGCACCGACTTCGATTGCATTGAAATTAAATGAAATAGAAAAAATAGTAAAAAATAATCCAGCTCAGTTGGTTGTTATTGATGAGGCTTATGTCGATTTTGGGGCAGAAAGTTCTGTTAAATTGGTGAATAAATATGACAATGTTCTTGTTGTGCAGACATTTTCAAAATCTCGTTCATTTGCAGGAATGCGTTTGGGATATGCAATTGGCTCAGAAAATATAATAGAAGGGCTTAACAGATTAAAATTTTCATTTAATTCGTATACAATTGATAGAATTTCGATTGAAGCTGGGATTGAATCATTTAAAGATGATGATTATTTTGTAAAAACTAATGCTAAAATTATTGAAATACGGGAAAAAACTGTAAAAAAATTGAAAGAATTGGGATTTAAAGTGTTAAATTCAAGTGCTAATTTTATATTTATTTCACATAAAAAAATTTTTGCAGGAGATTTGTATAAACAGCTAAAAGATAATGGAATTTTGGTTAGATATTTTGCAAAAGATAGGATTGATAACTATTTAAGGGTTACAATTGGAACAGATGAGGAAATGGAAATTTTTATTGACAAATTGAAAAAGTTATTATAGAAATAGAGTAGTATAAGACGGAATATTCAATAATGGTAAAAAATAATATTAACCATAATGATATTTTGTAACCAGAAAAAAATATTGAAACTAAAAATTTAGAGATAAATTTTTACACTAAAAAAAATTTTTTTAGATAAAAATAATAAAAAGTATACTGTATGTATAAAGCGACAAATGCAATATTTTTGCTACTTTGTTAGAGTATATAACTATTTCTAATATTTTAAAATTAATTAAATTTTATTATTTTTTAAAAAATTTTTAATGCAAAAAACAATTAATTATGATATAATTAAGAAAAAATGAAATAGGAGTGACTTATATGAAAAAAATAGCTTTAAAATCAATTTTAGTTTTAGGAGTCCTTAGTATGATGCAAGGATGTGCTAGTGTTAATTCAGATTCACATTTTTCTTTTAGAGCGAAAGGTTACAAAACAAAAGAAGAAATGGAAAAAAGTGGTCAAATGAATGACAATGTTACATGCGTAGTCGACTATGCAGGAGTAAGCTGGTGTAAAGAAGACAAGTAGTTTCATTGTATCAACAAACCTATTGAGTATTTTTTAAAGGAGATAATTTATTTCTCCTTTTTTATTTTGAATAAATTAACAAATATATTCAAATAAAATATTGAAACACAGTGCTTTTTATGATAACCTTTAAATTTAGATTGTTAAAAAAATTTGCCTATTTCTTAAAATATTTTAGTCATTTCTAGGTAATCGATGGTTTAAAAATTTTAGGGGCAGATTTTTTAATTTCAAATTTTTTAGGTTATTTTTGATTACAAGATGTTATTTTGTTTAATATTATTTTTTTATTTTTTTACATAAGGGGAAAGGACCGCCATTTCCCCTTATAATCCCCACGCTCGTCTAAGCATTTTTTTGAAGCAAAGCCGAAACTCGCACTAAACGTGCTCAAACAGTCGTCTTTACTCCAAAAAAATCACGACACCTTTTGTATAATAGTAAAATTTAAACCGTCGGAGCATTTTTATGTGCTGACAAAACTGTCTGAGCGTAAGCGAGTTTTTTGGCAGTACATAAAAATGTCGAAGACTAGCCGGGGTGCAGGGGTGCGGCGATGAGCACTTCTGCTTAAAAAAGAAAAAAAAATTTTAGTAACTTTCTGGATTGAATGAAAAACTTAAAATAAGATTTTTTATTTACCCCTAACTATTTTACTCTGTCCTAGGTAATCAAAAATCTTGAAAAAGAATAAAAAATAGATTATAATTATAATACTTACAGTTATAAGTCTAGAAAATATAATAAATTGAAAGAATAAAATTAAAAATTGAAAGGAAAGATTTTTGGAAGAATAAAAACTAAATTCAGAAAGGGAATTAAAATGGAAATACAAAAAGAGCTATTTTTATTACAAGATAAGGAATATGCAAAATTTTCAAATAAATTATCGCCTAATGTTGCACAGGATACAATTATTGGAGTGAGGATTCCTGAAATAAGAAAATTGGCTAAAAAGTTGATTAAAAATAATGAATATCAGGATTTTTTGAAAGAACTTCCACATAAATATTATGATGAAAATTTGTTACATGGAGCGATAATTTCAGATATTAAAAATTTTGATAACTGCATTGAGTTACTTGATATTTTTTTACCGTTCATAGACAATTGGGCAGTTTGTGATACAATTTCTCCAAAAATTTTTAAAAAGAATAAAGTAGAATTGATAAAAAAGATAAAAGAGTGGACTAATTCAGATAAAACATATATTTGCAGGTTTGGTATAGAAATGTTAATGACACATTTTTTAAATGAAGATTTTAAAAAAGAATATTTGGAAATGGTTGCTAATATTCATTCTAAAGAATATTATGTGAATATGGTAATCTCTTGGTTTTTTGCAACAGCGCTTGCAAAGCAATGGGATTCCACGGTAGTTTATTTGGAAAATGATAAATTAGATGTCTGGGTTCATAATAAGACGATACAAAAAGCTCGCGAAAGTTTTAGAATAACGAAAGAGCAAAAAGATTACCTGAAAGGATTAAAAAGATGAGAAAATCAAGAATTGAAAGAAATACATTTGAAACGAAAATAAAAATTGAATTGAATATTGATGGAACTGGGAAATATGAAAATAATACTGGTGTTGGTTTTTTAGATCATATGCTTGATTTATTTGCAAAACATGGAAGATTTGATTTGAAAGTACATTGCAACGGAGATACACAAGTGGATGATCATCACAGTACGGAAGATATTGGAATTGCACTTGGGAAATGTTTTTACGAGGCTTTAGGTAATCTAAAAGGGGTTAAAAGATATGGAAATTTTCTTTTGCCAATGGATGAGGCACTGACATTGATTGCAGTTGATTTGAGCGGAAGATATTTTTTGAATTTTGATGTGAATATTCCGACTGAAAAAGTTGGGACTTTTGATACAGAGTTGGTGGAAGAGTTTTTTATTGGATTTACACGGAATCTGAATGCAACACTACATATAAAGAATATGGCTGGAACAAATTCACACCATATTATTGAATCGATTTTTAAAGGAGTTGCCAGAGCTTTGGCAGATGCTGTGAGTATTGATGAAAAGTATAAAGATGAGATTCCGTCGACTAAAGGAGTATTAGTTTAATCAAATTTATTAACAGCTCAAAATAATTTTTTTTCTAGTCAAAATATTTTTTTGAGTGTCATGCGTAGCACTCAACTTTTTTTCTTTATAAATAAAATATAAAATAGAATCTGATTAGTTTGAATAGCTAAAAATCTTGAAAAAAATAAAAAAATAGATTATACTATTATAATTAAAGTCATTAAGAAAAGCAAAAAATCAAAAAATAAATAGATAGAAAGAAGAGGGAAGAGAAAAAATGAAAAAGATATTATTAGGATTATTTATTTTAGGAACATTGGGAATGGCACAAAACCATTATGAAGTTTACATAAAAAACGGAGTAAATATTTCACAAAATGAAGTTGATAACGCTAGCGATCAAATTAAAGGAATTGTTGATAAAATGATTAGTGACTTTGAAAATCATGACAAAAAAATTATGCTTGAAAAATTTAAAATTATGATATCAAGAGAAATGAAAAACGATGATGACTATAAAAAATTTAGTGCAAAAGATAAAGAATTTTACGATAGAATGAATAAAATTATAGCAGATGGAATGATAAATAGCTTAGATAAATCTGTTAAATATATTCCAAAATCTATTTCTTTTACAGGAAAAAATATAGCTAAAGTGGAAATAACAGAAATATCGCCTGATTTTGAAAACGAAAATAATGATAGTGATGAGAACTTTAATAATGCACTGGAAAAAGCGGGAGTTACAGATGAAGAAATGGAGAATTTAGAGCATATTAGTGATTTAAGTGATCAAAAAAAAGAGAGATTTTTTAAATATCTTAGAGATGAAATAAAAAAAGATTTGACGGAAACTACAGTAGAGAGTCGTATTCTTGAATTTAGAAAAGTAAATGGAAAATGGCAGACAAAAGATGAATTATATGAAATACCCCAAATTTAGACAACAATTAAATATTTAAAGCGATAAAGTAAAGATTGAATAACAGCAATATTTATAAATGACTAGAAGATAAACTTAAATAGGAGAAATTAAAATGGAAATACAAAAAGAACTATTTGCACTTCAAGATAAAGAATATATGAAATTTTTAAGTAAATTAACGCTAAACATATCAGAGGATACAATCTGAAGAGTATTATGTGAAAATGGTAGTTGCTTGGTTTTTTGCAACGGCACTTGCAAAATAGTGGGATTATACAGTAATTTATTTAGAAAATAACAGATTGGATGTTTTGGTGCATAATAAGACGATACAGAAGGCCCGAGAAAGTTTGAGGATTTTGGAAGACAAGAAGGGGTATTTGAAGAGGTTGAAAAGAAAGAAGGAGAATTAATTTAATGAAAATCACAAAAGTTATGTTTGTAGGATTGATTTCTTTGTTGTGTTCAATAAATTCATTTACAAATACAAATTCTGAAAATGATTTTAAAAAGTATGTACTAGAAAAATTAAAAGAAATAAAAAAAATTGATATTTATAACAATGATACGACTACTAAATATCACAATAGGAATGAAGAAAATTCAAAAAGGTCTGAATTAAAAAAATTTATAATTGATAATTTTCCTGAAAAAAGTAGCGAATTATTAGAAAAAAATAATGAAAGTTGGGATGCTGTTTGAAAAAATAATATTTCTTTTCTTGATGATTTAAAAAGAAAATATGGCTTTAATACGAATTTGTATGAATTTTATAGAGAAGAAGATAATAAGAAAATAAAAAAATTAATGGAGTTAGCTATAAAATTAAAAAACAAAAAAAGTTTATCTTTTGATCAATTGAGAAAGTCAAAAGAAGAATATGAAACGGAGAATAAAAAAATGAATGATAAGTATACTGAATTACATGATTTAATGGGAGATGAATATGTAGATTATGGTGGAACGATTGGTTATGGATGCTATCCTAGACATTATTATAGCAATTTAGAAAATTTTCAAGAAAAATGGTTAAAATTTAGAGAAGATGAAGCATTATTTTATTCTGAATTGACAAATAAAAAAGATGAGAAAATTTATTTTGGAAAACTTTTTGAAATAACAAAAAAACAGAACGAATACTTTCAGGATATTATAAATAGTATAAAAAAAGCGATAGATATAAAGAAGAAAAATATAAAAGACAAAATATTGAAATTTGGGAAATAACGAATACTAGTAAAAAAGATTATGCAAAAGAAAGGAGATAAAATGGAAAAAGAATTAAAATCTGAAACTTTATTTGAAAAAGAAAACGCAAATATTAAAAAGACTGAAAATTCAAAAGTTAAAAATACGCTTTTTACTATTTTAAATGGTGAAAGAGTTGATTTAGAAATTGAAGAGATTTTCGATAGTAACAGGTTTTATGAGATAAAGGCTGTTACGTTTTCGGCTGAGGAAAGTTTTTTGAATAAATATTTGACTCTATTTAAAAGTGTTGATTTGATCATCGGAATACAAGATACGGATGTTCAAGCTAGGGGATTAAAAGCACTAAAAAATGAGACTAAAAATTTGATTGAAAGTCAGAAGCGGATTATAAAAAAAGAGCAAATTAGATTTTTTGAAAATCTTTCAAGAGAAAATCAGGAAAATTTTATCAATGAAAGGTGGAAATTGAAAGTTCCAATAAATTCGACAATTCACAGTAAATTTTATCTTTTAAAAAATGACTTTGAAACAAGATTGATTTTAGGGTCAGCCAATTTATCATTTCAGGCTTTTTCAAACAGCAGAAATCAATTTGAAAATATTGTAATTTTTGATAATTCAGAATTATTTTTTCAATTTGAGAAATATTTTAGTGAAATTAACGCCACTTGTACAGATTTTATTACTTCGGCTTTGAAAAAGAAAGCACAAAATAAAATTGAAATTATGAAAGAAAATAACAGTAAAAATCAAGAAGAAACGTTTTCTGTGAGATTTACACAAGATGAAAGTGCTAAATTACAAATTGACATTTCAAAAGACGTTGTTAAAAAATTTAACGACGTTATTGTCAAGGAAGAGGACAGCATTGCTTTTCCAATAATTGAAGAAATAAAATCGATTGATGAAAAGCAGAAAATAATTGAAAGCGAAAAAAAAGAAGAGTTTGAGGTTGAGAAATTTGCTTATGAATTGTCGATTAATACGATTTCACGACAGGCTAAGAAAAAAGAGAGTATGATTGTAGCACCCGAAACATTTGCAAAAAAGATAAAACCTAAACTTGAAATTAAAATTGCACCGAAATTAAATCAAGCGACTCCTGAAAGAGAGTTGTTATTTTCAAAAGACACTGACCGTGGCTTTGGACGTTCAGGACTGTATATTGAAGAGAATGGAAGCACAAAACCTTTTGGGCAAAAAGCTGGAAAAGAAGAAATTCAAAATTCTATTGAAAGTATCGTAAGATTGATTGATAACTATAAAAAGTATGTAATTGACTACAATGATAATTATGGTTCAAGAATTATTGAGATTATTTTGTATACGTTTACTTCGCCCTTTATCCAAGATATTAGGTTTAAATTGGAATCCGATTCAGAAAAATTAGATGTTCCACAATTTTTGTTTATTGGAGGAACTGCTGGTTCAGGAAAAAGTAATTTATTACAAATTTTACAAAAAATGCTGGGACTTTCAAAATCAAAGCCTATTTTGTACAACAACATTATTCCGACAGGAAGAACGAAAAAAGCAGATACGATAACACAAATTCAATTGTGGATGAATGAAAATAACGTGGCTCCAATTTTGATTGACGAAATTGATGAGGAATTTTTTTCAAATAAAGACAGAGGAAATAACTTAATTGTAAATGTTTCAAATCTTTCTACTTCAAATTTTGATTTCACACCTTGTTTTATTGGTACGACAAATGCTTTGGAATATTCACTGCCACAACGGGCACAAAGAAGATCATATTATGTGAAAAATGATAAAGTTTTTGATACGGAGCTTAAGAAAAAATCTGTGAAAGCGTATACTGAAGTACTAGAAATTATTAATGACACTCTTTTTCAAGATTTCGTTATTCGATTTGCAGAAAAGTTGACAGATGATAATTTGAGCTGGAAAAATTATTCGCTACATTCTTCGACTGGATTGATAGATTTCCTTTATTGGTCACGTGAAATTTTTAAGGAGTATTTTAAAATCGCCGGAATTGAGTTGCCAGCGTGGTTTCCTGAAACTAGATATGATGATACTGTAGAAAATAATCAGTCTTTATGGAGAAAATTATATGAATATAATCGTCAAGATTTTAAAGTGCAAAAAGAAAAAGGTGTATATTTGTTTAGACTAAAAAGTTTGGATAGTGAAGAAAGCCAGAGTAACAGATTCGGGACAAAAATCCTTCCATCGACAAAATATTTGAATGCGTTATCGCAAAAATGTAAGAATGATAACAATTCTTCGGACATTATTGAGATAAAAATAAAAGAATTTCACAGATGGATAGAAGTGCCTATTCCAAAGGAACTAGAACCTAAAAAAACGATTTTTAATTTCTTTAAAAAAAATAAAAATGAAAAATAAATAGTGGCATAATAGCAATATATAAAAAAAGATAAAAGTTAGTTGATTTAATCTAATATTATTTAAAATAATTCAAGAAAAGCAATTTGAAACAAGTATTTACATATGTTATAATAAAACTATATAAAATTTTAAATTAAGACAACAGATAAAAAATTCCAAAAATTGAATTACAAATTTTTTATTTAATAGAAATTTTAAAGAAGGGATTAAATAAATATGGAAAAGCAGAAAAATATATCTTTTCCGTCAAATTTACACGGACATACAACTTATTGTGATGGGAAAAATAAAGCTGAGGAATATATCTTAAAGGCAATTGGAAAAAATTTTATAAGTATTGGACTTTCAGGACATTCTTATGTTTATTTTGATAAAGAGCCCAATATGTCTTTGGATGGCACGCTTAAGTATATTGAAGAAATGAAATTTTTAAAAGAAAAATATAAAAATAAAATACAAGTTTACATTGGAATTGAAGCTGATTTTTATTCAGGATTTAATCCAAAAGTTGATAAAAATTTGGGACTTGATTATAGAATAGGTTCAGTTCATTATGTAAAAGATAAAGTAAAAGACGAATATTACTGTGTTGACGCCACTCCAGAAATTTTGGCTTATGCAATTAAAAATTACGATAATGGCGATGAAAAATCTTTAATTTTAGCATATTATAACAATATTATTGAAATGATTCATACTCAAAAGCCAGATATTTTGGGACATTTAGATTTAGTGAGAAAGTTTAATAGCGATGGTAGATATTTTGATGAAAATTCAGAATGGTATAACAGAAAAGTTGACGAAGTATTAGATGAAATTGCAAAAGCTGACATAATTGTAGAAATAAATACGGGTGGAATTTCAAGAGGATGGACTAAAACACCATATCCAAGTGTTTCGATATTAGAAAAAATTTTTAAAAGAAATATTCCAATCACACTTTCTTCAGACGCACATACCGTAGAAAATATCGACTATTATTTTAGGGAAAGTGTAGAAATTGCTAAAAAAGTTGGATTTAAAAGTCTTAAAATTATGAGAGATGGGAAATTTTACGATTTTGAAATTTAGGTTTAATTTTTAAATAAGAATTAGATATTTGAAAATAATTTTTATAAAAATCAATTGAATTTTTTTACTATAAAATATATAAAAATTTTTATAAATAATAAAAAAATTTAATTTAGAAGGAGAAAAAAATGTCAAGAAATGTATTTATAACAGGAGCATCAAGCGGAATTGGAAAAGCGATTGCCTATTCATTTGGAAAAAATGGCGACGATTTGATTTTATGCGCCAGAAGAATTGGAAAATTAGAAGAGATTAAAATTGATATTGAGAGAAGATTTGGAGTGAATGTCTATATTTTTGAGTTGGACGTAACGAAATATGAAAAAGTTTCAAAAACTGTGAAAAAGATTTTGGAAAAGGTTTCTAAAATAGATATTTTGGTAAATAATGCAGGACTAGCTTTGGGACTTGATAAATTTCAAAATTATAGCATTACGGATATGGAAATAATGATAGACACCAATGTAAAAGGACTTTTGTATGTAAGTCGTGAAATTATACCAAATATGGTGGAAAATAATACAGGGCATATAATTAATATGGGTTCGACAGCTGGAATTTATGCTTATGCAGGAGCGGCAGTCTATTGTGCGACAAAAGCGGCAGTGAAATTTTTAAGTGACGGAATTAGAATTGATACTATTGACAAAAATATCAAAGTAAGTACGTTACAGCCAGGAATTGTTGAAACAGATTTTAGCAAAGTTAGATTTCATGGGGATAAAGATCGGGCAAAAAGTGTTTATGCGGGAATTGAAGCATTGAAGCCGGAAGATATTGCAGATGTGGCGTTATATGTCGTAAATCAGCCAAAACACGTTCAAATTTCGGATGTAACGATAATGGCGACTAAGCAAGCTACAGGATTTATGGTATATAAAAAATAATAATTTTAAAGCTATGTAAAAAAATTTTTTGTCTAAATGTTTTAAAATAAAATAGTAATAGAGAGGGTAAAAATGTTAATCGGAAGCAATAAAACAACTAGATTGATTGACCGTTATGCGATAGATAATTTAAAAATACCAAGCATCGTTTTGATGGAAAATGCAGCAATTGATTTTGTCAGTGAAATTGATGACGAACTTGACAATTTTTTGATTGTCTGCGGAAAAGGAAATAATGGTGGCGATGGATATGTGATTGCACGGCAGCTTTGGTCAAAAGGTAAAAAAGTGAAAATATTTGGAGTTTCTTTTGAAAATTTGAGCTGTGATTGCGAAATTAATTATAACATCTGTAAAAATATTGGAATTGAGATGTCAAATGATATAGAAAAATTAAAAATTTGGATTTTACAAAGTGAGTGTGTAATTGAAGGAATTTTTGGAACAGGGCTTAATTCAGAAGTTAAAGGAATTTACCAAAAAATTATAGAAATTGTAAATAAGTATTCAAATCAAAAAAAAGTTTTTTCCATCGACATTCCGTCAGGTATAAGTGGAGATAATGGTGAAATTATGGGAACATGTATAAAGGCTGATAAGACCATTTCATTTGTAACTTATAAAAAAGCTTTTTTGAATATGAAAAATGCAAAATATTTTGGAGAAATTGTAATTAAAAATATTGGACTAAATCAAAATTTTTTGAAAAGTCTTGTAAACGAATATTACTTAGTAAAAACGGATATGAAAAGTTGGCACAAAACTCGGGACATAACTTCTCACAAGGGAGATTTTGGAAAAGTATTAATTTATGCAGGAAGTAAAGAATTTTCTGGTGCAAGCGTTTTAACCTCAAATTCTTGTGTTCGAGCGGGAGCAGGACTTGTTACTCTTCTGACAGCGGAAAATATTTTAAAAAATAACATTTTGTCTGAAGTTATGCTTTTAAATATAAACAATTCAGAAACAACTTCTGACGTTGATTTTGAAAATGAATTAAAAAAGATAGAAAATAATATTTTAAATTCAGATGTAATTGCAATAGGCCCTGGAATTGGGAAAACTAAGAAATCGTTGATGATTTTAGAAAAATTATTAAGTTATAAAAAAAATGATAAAAATAAAACGATAAATTTGGTGCTGGATGCGGATGCACTAAATTTAATTTCAGAAAATCCTAAATTATTTGAAAAAATAGAAAATCGTGCAATATTTACTCCACATATTGTAGAATTTTCAAGACTTTCAGGATTATCGCCAGAAGACATTCTTTTAGATAAATTTACAAAAGCAAAAGAATTTGCAAAAAAATATAAAATAGTTTTGCTTTTAAAAGGAAAAAATACGATAATTACTGATGGAAATAAACTTTTTGTAAATAGTACAGGAAACTCGCATATGGCAAATGGTGGAATGGGAGACTGTCTTACTGGAATCATAACTTCATTTGTTGCACAAAATTACAGTTTAATTGAAAGTGCTTGTGTTGGAGCTTTTTTGCACGGATATATCGGAGATGAGCTCACAAAAGGGCAATATATCGTAAATGCAAGTCATATTATTGAAAATATTTCAAAATATATGAAAGAAATTTTTTAAGATGAATAATACTTGAAAAGTAATTTAAAATAATGTAAAATTATAAAGTCCAATAATATTTTTATGTGAAAAATTTATTGATTTAATTTTATTGTAGAAAGTTGAACTAAAAATGGGTATAAAAATAATTACTGAAAACTGTAATAATGTAATTGAGTTTTTAGAATTTAAAAAAAGTGAGAATATCACTTGTTACAATTTAAGAGATAACTTGAGTGAATTTAAAGAAAATGGAACAGTTGTAATTTTAGGAAATTTTGATGGAGTTCACAAGGCTCATAAGAAAATTTTGCAAAAAGGCGTAAAAAAGGCACAAGAAAAGGGATATAAGACAGTTGTTTATACATTTAACGAGTATCCAAACAAAAAGCACACAAGGATAACAAATCAGTCCGAAAAAGCTTTTATCATGGAAAAAAATGGAATTGATTACTTGTATTTAGAGGAATTTGAAAAGGTCAGAAATTATACTCCTGAAAATTTTGTGGAAAAGATTTTAATCGAAAAATTAAATGCAAAAGAAGTTTTGTGTGGCTTTAATTTTACTTTTGGTAAAAAAAAATCAGGAGATGCTAAACTTTTAAAGTCAATTTTGGAAAAAAATGGAATTAATCTTAAAGTGCAGGAGCCAGTTTTAGATAATGAACTGGAAATTATTAGCAGTACGAATATACGAAAGTATATAAAAAAAACAAATTTAAAAAAAGTAAAAGAATTACTTGATCACAATCTTTTGATTTTGGGAAAAGTTGTGCACGGAAAGCAGCTTGGGAGAACGATCGGTTTTCCAACGGCAAATTTGAAATTTGAAAATAAAGTTTATCCAAGTTTTGGAGTTTATGGCGTAAAAATTTATTTTTATGAAAATGGGATTTTTAAAACTTATGCAGGGGTTATGAATATTGGGAGAAATCCTACCGTCGACAAAGATAATCTTAGCGTAGAAACACATATTTTTGATTTTGACGAAGATATTTATGGAAAATATATTTTGATCGAAATTTTTGAGAATATCAGAAAAGAAGTTAAATTTAATTCGCTTAATGAATTAAAAAATCAAATTAATAAAGACAGTATATATTGGAGAAATAAAGTTAAGGAAATGAATGGATTATGATAAAAGATACAATTAATGTAAAAATTGACAATTTTGAAGGACCTTTGGATTTACTCATTCATTTGATTGAAAAAAAGAAAATGGACATTCATAAAATCAATATTTCTCAAATAATTGACGATTATTTGGAGTATATCCACAGTCAAAAAGAAAAAAATTTGCGAATAAAAGTGGAGTTTCTTGTAATGGCTACGGATTTAGTGGAAATAAAGGCGTATTCGGTTCTGAATGAAAACAAAAAAACTGAAAAAGTTGAAAATTTAGAAAAAAAGATTTTGGAATATAAGTTATTTAAGGAAATTTCTCAGCTATTTGCAGAAAAAGAAAATGAATATAACATCAGTCATTTAAGAATGGGAAATCAAAATTTTAAAGACAAAGTTGTAGAGTACGATATCTCTAGTTTGACTTTAGAAAATTTGATTTCAAGTTTTAAAAATATCTTAAATTTAAAAAATAAAAAAATATCTGAAGATGAAAATATGAAATTGAATTTGGAAGAGGAGTACACCACAAAAGAAGCTCATTTTGAAATTACAGAAAGCATAAAAAAAGAAAAAAAAGTTCTGTTTAATCATTTATTAAAAAATAAATTTTCAAAAATACGGATAGTAACAATGTTTTTATGTATTTTAGATATGTTCAAAAACGGTGAAATTGATATAATAGTGGAACAGAGCAATTTTTTTGTAAAAAAAATTATTCAGTGATTTTTTTACTTTTTAAAAGCAAATTTCATATAAAAGAGGTGATTTACCAAAAGGATTATGCGTTATCCATAAAAATGCAAATTTATATTTTAAAGGAAATTTAAATGTTTAAATCTAGTTTTATAGTAATGATAATAAATATGTTAAGCCGAATTTTAGGACTTATAAGAGAAATGATTATCGGAAGTGTTTTTGGAGCAACAGGAATGACAGATGCCTATGTCAGTGCCACAAAAATTCCCAATTTTTTTACAACATTATTTGGAGAAGGTTCACTAGGAACAGTATTTATTCCTATTTATAATCGTGGAATGGCAGAAAAAGGAAAGGAAAGAACAGATGACTTTGTATTTTCACTTTTAAATTTAATAGTTGCATTTACATCAACACTTTCGATTATTATGATATTTTTTTCCAGACCAATTTTAAAAATAACGACAGGTTTTAACGACCCGCAAAGATTTGAAGCAGCAAATATATTGCTAAAAATAGTAGCTTTTTATTTTTTATTTATTGCGTTATCTGGAGTTGTATCTTCACTATTAAATAACTACAAAAAATTCGCAGTTTCGGCATCAATGGGAATTGTATTTAATTTGACAATTATAATAGGAACTTTGCTATTAAAAAATAAAATGGGAATTTATGGACTTGGAATAGCTTATTTACTTTCTGGAGTTTTTCAGTTAGTTATAATGTTGCCACAATTTTTTCAGATAATGAAAAAATATAAATTTATTTTAAACTTAAAAGATGAATATGTAAAAGAAATGTTTGTTTTAATGGTTCCTACATTAGTCGGAATCTTTGGATATCAAATAAATGAAATCGTGGACAATAGATTTGCAACTTCGTTACCTGCAGGAACTGCAAGTGCCTTAAATTATGCAAGTAGACTATATTTACTTCCTATTGGAGTTTTTGCAATTTCATTGGCAGTCGTAATTTTTCCGACACTCTCAAAAGCAGTTGTAAAAAATGACAATAGAACAGTAAAAAGAGTTATACATCAAGGATTATATATGTTGTCTTTTCTAATTGTCCCATCTAGTGTTATTTTATTTGGTTACGCTAAAGAGATTGTAACTCTGGTTTATAAAAGAGGACATTTTACTGACAGAGCTGTAACTGTTACTTCAGAAACTTTACAATTTTATGCTCTGGGACTTTTATTTTTCTCTACAATACATTTGCTTACGAGAAGTCATTATGTCTATAAGGATAGGAAATTACCAGTAATTTCATCATTTACAGCAATATTTATAAATATAATACTGGATGCGTTATTATACAAACAGTTTCAACATAAAGGACTGACATTTGCCACATCATTTTCTGCAATGGTAAACTTTATAATTTTATATATTTCGTTAGATAAAAGATATGTAAAATTAAGAAATTTAAAATATATCGCAATTTTAGGTGTAACATTTGTAACTTCAGTAATTTCATATTGGATTTCAAGTATGTTAAAATTTCAAAATAAATTTGGAATTGTAATAAATTTGGTGGTATTTGCAGCAGTATATTTAATTATCTGGTTCATTTTGATTTACATTTTCAGAAAAGATCTGATAAAAAGATTTTTAGGAAATAGAAAATGGTAAAATTATGATAAAAGAAAAATTGAGATATACAAAGACAGGAAAAAGAATAGAAATCTATGAATTTGAAGCAAAGCTACACCAAAAGGTCGTGATGGACAAATTTCAGTTTGAGAATCATATTTTGGTAAAACATCCAGAAATAACGATTGATATAATAAAAGAAGTGCTTAAAAATCCCGATATGGTAACAAAACAGTCAAAATCAAAAAAAGAGCATTTTTATCAGAAAAAAATAAAAAATTTGAATTATTTTGTTGTAATTTGTCAAAATCCAAGCATAAGAAAATTAAGATTTGTCGTAACAGCTTTTATGACAAAAGATACAAATTTTTTAAAAGAGAAAAATAAATATGTGAGATATAAAACAAAATAAATTGAGCTTAAAAAATTACATTCAAGTTCGACAAAAAAATAAAGATATTGTATTTATTATAAAAATTATTAATTATGAAAATGTAAAAGATAGAAGGAAGAGAGGAAAAAATGTTTAAAGAATTTAAAGAGTTTATTTCAAAAGGAAATGTGTTAGACTTAGCAGTTGGTGTTATTATTGGAGGAGCTTTCGGGAAAATTGTAACTTCTTTAGTAGATGATATAATTATGCCAATTGTAGGACTTATCATAGGAGGAATTAATTTTTCAGGATTAAGTTTTAAAATAGGAGATGCGACTGTAAAATATGGAATGTTCATCCAAAACATCGTAAACTTTTTAATCATCGCATTTTCTATATTTTTAGTAATAAAAGCGGTAAATAAAATGAGAAGAATTAACCCTGAAAAAGAAGAAGCGCCAGTTGAACAAAAAAAATCTAATGAAGAAATTTTGTTAACTGAAATAAGAGATTTGTTGAAAAATAAATAAAGTATTTAAAGTTAAATTTTTAAAAATCAGAAAAAATCCTATTGAGGCAGAAAATGGATTAAAACTGAACAATAGTGAAGTAAACAGTATCTATGATGAAAAAGATATGATAAATGCCAAGTGAATGAAAATTCAAGTATAACTTACAACAATGTAAACAACATAACTTATCAGGGGACACAGGCACAAGGCGGAACATTTATCTACAACAATGTAAAAAATATTCGGAAGGAAGCAGTAGAACTTCATAATAGCAACAGTTCAAGAAGTTCAAATTTTGGAATAAGTACGGGAGCGACAATTGGATATGGCTACAGAACACAAATTACTGGAAATGGTGGAAGTGTTTCTGCAAATAGAAGTAATCAAAATACAACTGAAACTATTTATCAAAATGGTAATTTTCAAAATGTAAATGAAGTTCACAATAATACTGGTACAATGACACTTTCAGGATTTAATCAGGAAGGCGGAAAAGTTACAGGTAATATCGACAAGCTGGTTGTAGAAAGTAGACAGAACACAAGCACGACAACTGGAAGCAGTAGTGGAATAGGAATTGGAATAAGTGCGAATGGAATGCCAAATTCCGTAAATGTAAATGGAAGCAGAACAAATGGAAGTAGAGCATTTGTAGATAATCAAAGCAGCTTTATTGTTGGAGAGGGAAGTAATCTTCATGTTGGTACAGTTGAAAATACTGGAGCTATTATTGGAAAACAGAGTGAAAATGGTACTACATTTAAAGCTGATAAGTATATTGGCCACGATATTCAAAACTACGATACAATGACAACAACAGGAGTTTCAGTAGGGAGTTCATTAGGTAGATCTCCTAGAGTTACAAATATCGGATTTAATCAAGATGACAGGGATAAACAAGGAATTACTAGAAATACGGTAGTTGGAAATGTAGAAATAGGCGAAGCTTCTGGAAGTCCAATAAATAAGGATGTTACAAAAGCTAATGAAGTTACAAAAGATGTGCAGCATTCTACGAATGTTAATGTTGAGAGCCAGACTATTGAGTATGCTACTAATCCAACAAAATTTAAAGAAGATTTGGAAGTAGCAATACTTGAAGGAAAAGCGACAGGTGAAACAGTTTTAAAAACAATAGAAAATCTTGTAAATGGTGGAAAAGAAGACATCGGAGATCCTGAAAGAAGAAGCTTAAACGAAATCAAGGAAGCTGTAATAAGGGTTAAGACAGCACCTGAAATGAATTTGATAGCAACAGGAGATTTAAACTCGCAGGAAGTGCTGGATACTTTAAAAATAAATGGAATAGAAAAATTTAATCCTGATGATCCTGATTTGCCAGAAAATGTAAAGGAAAGACTTGATGAAGTAAGAAAAAGTGGTGGAGAAATCGAAGCATTTTATGATAAAACGACAAATAAAATATTTATCAATGAAAATGTGGAAGATGGCGAAACAAGAGCCTTGGTTGCAAGAGAATGGAAAATCTCTGAAGATTTAAAAGATGGAAAAGGAAAAGCAAATGATGAAGGTCAATTAAAAGCGACTGTTGCAGGGGAACTGGCTTATGATGATATGATGAAAAGGGCTGGGGAAGGTAAGACTGGAAGTATTAGTACAGGAGAGCTTAGTGAGGCTGTTATGGATGTTAATAGTGAGGTTACATCTGACAATGTATTAGGTTGGATAGGTGCTCAGTATAAAAAAGTAAAGAAAAAAGTAGAAAACTCTCCTACGTATAAGAAAATTAGAAAAGAAATACAGAAAATTCAAGATAATCCTATTGGTTATGCGAAAAGTTTAGCAGAGCAAGGAAGTAACCACGCTGCACATAAGTGGACGGTAACAAAAAATAATGCAAAAAAATTCTATAACAATGTAGCAGGATTTATTACAGGAGAAAATAAAAATGTAACTAGATCAAAAAATGCAAAACTGGATGACGCTAACAAAAGAAGTGAAAATGAAAGAAACAAAAGAGATAAACGATCACAAAATAATTTTATCGCCGAAACAAAAAATAAAGTAGCAAAAAAGAATAGAGATAAAGAAAGTAAGAAAGCTATAAATTCTTTAAAAGAACAAATTAAGGCGACAAGAGATCCTAAAAAGAGAAAAAAATTGCAGGATCAATTAGAAATTGTAGAGCCACATACTTTTCGAGAAGGATTAAAATCAGCTGGAAAAGTTTTAAAAGACACAGTTGCTTCAGCACCATTTATACCAGTTGTAGAAAAAGTAGGAAAAGTTGTATTAGCTAGTCCATCATTGACAGTAGGAGGTTTATTTCTTTTAACTTCACAAAATATGGGAACTAATGATCAATTTCCCCCCCACCTAAAAAACTTAAATAATGAAAAATATTCCTTGAAAGAAAGTGAATATATAAAAAATAATTATCCATATTATTATAAAGATTATGAAGTTTCAAAAAAGACAACAACTAAAAAAAATACTTTTGACAAGAAAAAAATTGATTTAGAAATTGCTGGAAAATACAGTGATAAATGGAAAAAAGAAGAAAATGCTAGGGCAATAGGTGAAATAGCAGGTGGATTTTTAGGCGGGGCAGTAGCAAAGGGCATTTCGAAAACTATTGTTAAAAAAAGTGAAAATCTTAATATAGGAAAATTATTTGAAAAAGTCAAAACTGCACCTGTGGTCAAGAATTATTATAATGTTATAGGGACGACTAAAGAAGAAAATTTTAAAATCAGAAATATAACGTCTAAATATGACGATTTCTACGGATATGAATACAATGCCTATACAAATCCAGGACCATTAGCAGAATTAAATGATCATCCCCATTTGAATTTTTATGGTGGTCGATATAACAGCAGAGTTTTGACAGAAGATACGATTTATTATAGGGCTGGAGATGCTAATAACAAATATGGAAGATATTTTGTCGAAACTCCACCAAAATCAGTAATTCAAGTAAGAATGGATACAGCAGTTAAGCCTTATTGGACTAATAAACGAACTGGAATGTGGGAAAAAAATGATTTAGGAATAGATATATCAGGAAAATCAAAAATAGAGAAGATATATACAGTTAGAGTGCCAGCAGGAACGGTTATATATGAAGGTCCAGTTGCACCACAAGGTGGAATGTATTTAGGAGGAATGGAAACAAATCAGATATTTTTACCTGATACTAGACTGCCAGGAATTGAATTTTTTGAATATGTTAAATAGAATAAATATGATTAGGAAGTGAAAAAATTGGAAATATATTTAAAATTAAAAAAGACAATAGAAAATTTTTTGGAAGTAAGAAAAAATTCTATTCAGGAAATGAAATTAAAAGAATCAAATGGATTAAATATTCAGTATTATTTGTATTTAGTTAATTGTTTAATATATGAACAGCTAGAGAAAATTCCGAAAAATTTTAAAGATGAATTAAAAGAAGAAATATTAAACTGGACAAGATATAGAGCTAGTTATGGGAAATATGATCCTTTAGAAGATTATAATCTTTTAAGCGATTCTTATGGTTGGGACGATAAAGAAAAAATGGAAAAATTAAGGAAAATTAATGTAAAATTATCAGAACTTATAAAAGATATTACAAAAATAAGTACAGAAATATTAGAGAATAAACTTTATCCTTTTGAAGATTCAGAATAATTTAAATATTAAACAATTGACTGAGCTTTTATTTGTGTAACTTCGACTGTTTGACAGACGATAGGACGGAGTTTCGGAGTTATGCAAATTGGAGATTGAGTGCACGCGATGTGAAACGTGAAATGGCGCCCTTTTCACATAAAATGATAAATTTACTTCAAATGATAAAATAATCCAAAATCTCCTTAAAATTAATACAAATTATGGTATTATATTAAATAATAACTTAATTAACTGGTAAATGGATTAAGTTTCGTAGGTTCAATAGCAACTGCACCTGTGAGGGCGGCACTTAAACCTGTAGCGACTTCTGCAAAAGCAGAAGCAACGGTGACAAGATATGATAATGGCTACACACAAAGAAACACGTCATCGCCAGTTTATGACAATGGATATGCACAAAGGCTGGAAACAATCAACTACACGAATTCATCTGTTGTATACGATGCAAGCGAAAAAGTGTATCGCTATGCACCACAGCCATCAAATTGGAACATAGGTGTGGCAAAATCAATTACTTCAACTGGAAATACATATAGCTACGTACCACAGGTGCCAGGACTGTCGGAACCGTTAAGAACAGGCATAATACCGCTTACAACCCCTGAAAGTTATAAGGCGACAGAGCAGATAACAAATACTGTAAGAAATACATTTGGAGATGAAACAAAAGGAAAAAGTCTCTTTGAAGATGGAAACTTTACATCGAAATATAATGATTTCTACGGATATGAATACAATGCCTATACAAATCCTGGACCTTTGGCAGAATTAGAACAAAATAATAATTTTTATGGAGGAAGATATAACAGTAGAGTTTTAAGAGAAAATATAGTTCTATATAGAGCTGGTGAAAATGGTCCAAAAAAAGAATTGGGACAATATTTTGTCAAAACTCCACCACAGTCAGTAATTCAAGTGAGAACTGATACAGCTGTTAAGCCTTACTGGCCTGATAAAAGAACTAATGTTTTTTATGTGGATGAAGAAGGGAAAACAAAAGTTTATAAATCTCCTATTGAAAAAGTATATGCAATTGAAATACCAGCAGGTACAACAATTTATGAAGGACCAGTAGGATATCAAGGTGGGATGTATCTGGGTGGAATGGAAACCGAACAAATATTTATACAAGAGCCTTGGAAAATACCAGGAATTAAAGTCTTGAAATATCCAAAATAGTTAAAAATTAAGGAAGGAAATATAAAATGGAAAAATATGTAGAATTAAAAAAAGCAATAGAAGAATTTTTAGAACTAAGAAAAAATTTAAACAATAGAAAAGATATTAAAGAGTCACATAGTTTATCCTTAATAAGTTATTTATGTATAGTTAACTATTTAGTATACGGAAAAATTAGCAGATTTCGTGAAGATGTAAAAAAGGATATAGAAGAAGAATTTCGAAAATGGAGTCAAAATTTAGGAAAATTTGATCCATTGTTAGATTATTATTTTGTATCTGTTACTTCAGACGGAAAAGATTCAGAAAAAAATGAAGAAATAAGACAAATTAATATAAAAGTTGGAGAATTAACACATAAAATAAAAAAACTTAGTATTGAAATTTATATAAATGATCTTATACCTTGGAGAAATTAAATAAACTTGAAGCATACTGCACCCAAAATTTAGCTAGAAGTCTAAATTTATATATAATGAAGCTGAGGGACCTGATAGGGAACTCGGAGAGGACGACAGACGGAATAAAGAGAATACTGAAACATACTGAAGAGCGTGGAAGCGGAAAGTGCTGTACAGAAGTTCATGAGGATAGGATACGTTGACACGAAAGGCAAGACACAGCAGCAGGTGAAGCAGGAGGAGGATAAAATAAAAAAAGAAGCAGCTAGAAAGGCAATGAATAAAGCATTAAAAGACATGGAAAAATCTCCTAATGATTCTAATAGAGCAAAAGGACAGCCTAGTAAAGGAGGAGGAAATAAAAAAAGATGATGACAGAAACTTTTATAAATGAAACTTATGGAATAAATGGAATAACAAGAATATCATTAAAAAAAATAATAAAAGTATTTTCATTTCCGAATGAAATAAATATAAAGTTTTCTAATAAAAAAAAATCAATAGATATAAAGTTTATTTATGATGGATTAGAAGTCTATTATATGCTGTATTTTTTTTCAGAAAATATTGAAAAACCTGAATATCAAACATTATATTTTGATGTAAAATATATACATTTAAATGATGATAGCATAAAAATAGGTGATGAAATAAAAACTGTAATTCCAAAAATAAAAAAATATTTAAAAAGAAATAAGAAAAATATAAACTTTGAATACGATGAAGATAAATATACAGGGAGATATTTATTTGATAATAAAAATATTGATATATTTTTTGAAAAATGCAGAAATAAAAAAATTGTTGATGGTATAATGATAAGCTTACCTTATGAAGATATTTTGCCAGAAAATAAAGATATTTTAAATGAAATAGAAGATATTATAGAAATAAAAAATAAAATTGATAATCTTTTTTGGAAATAAAGAAATACCTTCATAGGAAAATACGATCTGTTAAATTTATTCCTTTTTAGAGGAATACTACATATGAATAATCAATATATTAATTTTTAAAAGTTTTATTTCAAATAAAACAAAAATTGTAAACTTGTTTTAATAGCAAATTAAATTTTAAAATAATCGTTGTTGTAGAAGACAGCGGTTATTTTTCTCTCATTTTTAGACATTCCAAATTAACAAAAAATTTTGATTATCTCAAATTCACCCATATAACCTCTACAAGCCAAAATTTTTATTTAAGGCATTTTTATACCGAAAATTGATTTTTTGAACTGTATGTATGTTATATGGGCTTTTAAAATGATATTTTTTAAAATTTATAATAAAAGTTAAAAGTTTTAATTTCTTTCTTTAAAGCAGACATTTACATTTGTATGTGATTAATGCTAAAATAATAAAAAAAGAATGGAATATTGACATGACAAACAGGGATTTCTATATCAATATAGGAGCAAATGTCAGATATTCTACTTTTAATAATAATTTTTACACAATTGGAAATATTGAAATAGGCGAAGCTTCTGGAAGTCTGATAAACAGAGATGTTACAAATGAAATTTTTGCTAATGAAGTTTTAGGACATTTTTATACTTTTATGCAAGTTGCGTTGAAAGCAAAAGATAAGAAAGGATTATTTGATAAAAATGAAATTAAAAAATAAAATACAACGGTTATTATTAATTTTATTATTTATATTTAATTGTAATTTATTTTCTTCAAGTTATTTATCTGTTAGTTACTATGTGGGTGGAAATGGTTTAATGAATGTAAAAGTTTCGTATAAAATTTATGATAACAAAATAGAAGTAGAATCATATATTCGAAACAAATTTTTATATTCAATAGAAAGATCATATAAAAAATATCAAGATAAAAAGAAATTAGAAAATTTAATAAAAAATAATGACAATCTTTTAAAAAAAGAAAATTTTAATTTTTTAAAAAGATGTATAAAAAATTGTAAAAAAACTAATACAAATGTTGTATTAACAGCAGAATTTATAGAAGAAAAAATGCCTGAATTTACAAATTTTTTGGTCTATAAAAATGAATTATATGAAGGGAAAAATATAAAATTTTACAAAATAAAATTTAAAAATGAGGAATATTTAATTTTTGATGATTTAAAATTATATAAAAATTCAAAAATAAAAAAAATACTTTTGGCGTTATCAGGATTAAAAAATTATAATTAATATAATCAATTGTTAAAGTAAATTATGTAAAATTATCAAAAATTCCAAAACAGATGTATACGCTTTTGTCAAAATATTTAAAAAAACTGGAGAAATTTGGGTACTTGATAGTAAACAGATTGCAAAATCAGGAAATATGAGTGTATCAAATAAAGGGGCAGGTGGAGCTAGACAAATGTCTCCTGACTGGGTAAGAAATGTATCAAGTAAACTAGACAAAAATAATCCAGTAAAAAAAGCAATTGATGAAGCAATAGATAAAGGAAAAATAAATACTGGATTAGTAGGAATTGATAAGAAAACAGGAGAGTTAATTTTTATTCCAACAAGAATTACTAATATAAAAAAATAATGAAGAGAGGAAAAAACTATGAAAAACATATTAGCAGGAGAGAAAAAATACAAAAAAGGGTACATAAAAGTTAGTCATGAATATTTAGATGAAGAGGCTGAAAAAAGAAGATTAGAATATATATCAAATAAAAAAGGGGATCAGTTTGGATGTATGTGGACTTTTTCTAGTGATTATTGTGGTATATCATCTAAAAATTTATTAATAGAGAAAAATATTGAAAAACATAGATTAAATTGCTATATAGGTGGGAAACTAAGAATACTCTCTACAGGTAGATCAAGTATGCTTGTTACTCACCCAACTCAAATGTTTGAAATGTTTATGTCTAATAATCCAGATTTTATAACATTTTTCAAAAATAATATTGATATGATAATGCCTGATGATTATGATAGTAAAAAAAATAAATATGGTTATTTAAAAAATGATTATGGAACATTTTTCTTAATTCGTGTAATTCTTCATGCAATAAGAGGAGATTTTGAAGAAGTCAAAAAAAGATGTACTGTATATTTGAAAAATCCATTGAAAGACAGTTATTATAAATATGGGGAACTGCACTATGAATTTTTAGGTGCTTTGGCAGATAAAGATATTGATGGAATGAAAAAAGCGATAGACGGGATGATGGAACAAAAAGTGGCAAGAAAATTTTCAAATGATAATAATCCAAACTATGAATTTTACTTGCATGTATATGTCATAATATACGCCAAAATAGCATTATATCACGGAATAGACTTGGAAATTGACAATGAAGTAGCACCAAAAGAATTAATAGACATAACTCCGCTTGAAAAATATGAAGATCCGTATGATTTTATGAAAGATTTTGATTTGGCAACAGTAACACCGAAAGAATGGAAAGAATGGAAAAATAGCTGGAATTTGAATTTATAAAATTTTCAAATAATCGTTGTTGTAAAAGACAGCGCTTTTTTTTCTTACATTAGTGAATTTTTGCAAAAGACGAATTGCAGATTTATAAATACACAGTTGTTTTTGAAAAATAAGTATGATAAAATAATACGAAGAAGATAAAAAAACATTAGATAAAAGATTTAATTAATTGGAGGAAAAATGTTAAATCAAAAAAACAAAAGAAATTTTTCTATAATTGCACATATTGATCATGGTAAATCAACAATTGCTGATAGATTATTAGAATTTACTGGAACGGTAACAAAAAGAGAAATGGTTGACCAAGTATTAGATAGTATGGATTTAGAGCGTGAAAAAGGTATAACGATAAAGGCCCAAGCTGTTACACTTAATTATAAAGCTAAAAATGGTGAAATTTACGAATTAAATTTAATTGACACTCCTGGACATGTGGATTTTATTTACGAAGTTTCCCGTTCACTTGCAGCATGTGATGGAGCGCTTTTAGTAGTCGATGCAGCTCAAGGGATAGAAGCGCAAACTTTAGCAAATGTTTATTTGGCTTTGGAAAATGACTTGGAGATACTTCCTGTAATCAATAAAATTGATTTGCCGTCAGCTGACCCTGACAAAGTGAAACTGGAAATAGAAGATGTGATAGGACTTCCAGCTGATGAAGCAGTTCTGGTTTCTGGAAAAACTGGAATTGGAATTGAAGATTTGTTAGAAGCGATAATTGAATATATTCCTGCGCCAAAAGGTGATGTAAATAAACCGTTAAAAGCGTTGATATTTGATTCTCACTATGATGATTTTAGAGGAGTTATCACATATATTAGAATTGTTGACGGAAAAATTTCTAAAGGAGATAGAATTAAAATTATGTCAACTGATAAAGAATTTGACGTCCTTGAAGTTGGAATTTTTTCACCAAAGATGAAAGAAACGAAAGAATTGACAGTCGGGTCAGTCGGATATATCATCACAGGAATAAAATCAATTAAAGATACACAAGTTGGAGATACGATTACTCACATTGATAATCCTACAGATTCGGCACTGGAAGGATATAGACCAGCACTAAGTATGGTTTTTGCTGGAATTTACCCAGTTTCCACTGATGATTATGAAGATTTGAGAGAAGCTCTTGAAAAATTACAGTTAAATGACGCTTCTTTGTCTTATGCGCCTGAAACATCACTTGCATTGGGATTTGGCTTTAGATGTGGATTTTTAGGCCTACTTCATATGGAAATCGTTGTGGAAAGGCTTAGACGAGAGTTTAACATTGACTTAATTTCTACAGCTCCGTCAGTTAAATATCACGTAACATTGGAACAGCAGCAAATGCAAGTTATAGATAATCCCGCTGAATTTCCTGAAGGGAAAAAATATATTGAAGAGCCTTATGTAAAAGGTACAATTATTGTTCCAAAAGACTATGTTGGAAATGTGATGGAACTTTGTCAGGAAAAAAGAGGAACTTTTTTAAATATGAATTATCTTGATGAAACGAGAACTATGATTAGTTACGATTTACCACTTGCAGAAATCGTAATCGATTTTTACGACAAGTTAAAATCTCGAACAAAAGGTTACGCTTCGTTTGAATATGAAATGATTGGCTACAAAGAATCAGATTTAGTAAAAGTTGATATTTTAGTCAGCGGAAATCCTGTGGATGCTTTTTCATTTATCGCACATAAGGATAATGCTTATTACAGAGGTCGTGCGATAGTTGAAAAATTAAAAGACGTAATTCCAAGACAACAATTTGAAATACCACTTCAAGCTGCACTTGGAACAAAAATAATTGCAAGAGAAACAATAAAGGCACTTCGTAAAAATGTTCTTGCAAAATGTTACGGTGGAGATATTACCCGTAAGAAAAAATTGTTAGAAAAACAAAAAGAAGGAAAAAAACGGATGAAAGCGATTGGAAATGTTGAAATTCCGCAAGAAGCATTTTTATCAGTTTTAAAATTAAATGACTAATTTTTGAATAAATATTTGAATAAGATAAAATAAAATAGAAGAAAAAAGAGAAAGAGAAAAAAAGTGAATAAAGATAAAAATTTAAATAAAAATATTATATTTTTTGATGTAGAGACAAATGGATTTCAGGGAAGTTCTGTTTTATCTATGTCAGCAATAAAAGTAAATTATAATTTTGGAAAAAGTGAATGGTTAAAAGTTTCAGAATTTAACCGTTTTTATTTTAGAGAAGAAGACGAAGAAATGAATGAAGGGGCAATTAATGTAAATGGACTAACTGACGAAGTAATTGCACTTGAACGAAAAAAACTTAAAGATAAAATAGGAGATTATCCTTTGACTTTTAAAAAAGATATGGACAATTTTTTTATGTTTTGTCAGGATACTGACCATTTTGTAGCTCATAATATAAAGTTTGACAGAAGTTTTGTGGATTTTTCACTAAAAAATCAGTTTGATACAATGAAAGAAAATATTGATATTTTAAAAATTGAAAACGACTATGGAAATTATAAATGGCCAAAACTTATTGAATGTGCTAAATATTATAAAGTTCCATTTGAAGAAAATCAGTTTCACGGAAGTTATTACGATGTTTTAATCATGTTTAGAATTTTTTATAAAATGACTAAAAATGAAATTTCTAAAAATCGAATATTTGATTTTTTGGAAAAAGAATGATTAATATAAATAGGGGATCTGTTTTAAAATGAGTATACTTTTGCAAAAAGATGATCTGAATTTAAAAAATGAAAGTCAAAAAATTGTAGAAATTAAAGACTATGAAGAAAAATTAAAATTTGAGTTAATTGAGTATTTCTCAAAAGAAATTTCTTTTTTAATAAAAGATGGCAGCTATCAAGATGCTATAGATTTTGTTCAAAATAGACTAAATATTCGTTTTGAAATTCCATTAAAACAGAAAGAAAAAGATATAACAGGAAATTTAAACGAGCTTATTTTAAATGAAAAGACAAAATTCAAAAATTTTTTTATCTATTTAAAAAATGAATTATTAAATTGTAAAAAATTTCATTTTATCGTGAGTTTTATAAGATATTCAGGACTTCAAATACTTTTGAGTACATTGGACGAACTTGAAAAAAAAGGAATCAAAGGTGAAATTATAACTTCTGTTTATTTAAATATAACAGATTCAAAATCACTAAGAAAACTTCTCAGTTACAAAAATATAAAAGTGAAAATTTATAATAATTCAAGCGAGAGTTTTCATACAAAAGCGTATTTATTTGAAAAAAATAAATATCATACTTGCATAATAGGTTCTTCGAATATTAGTCAAAGCGCTTTGTATTCTGCAGAAGAATGGAATGTTAAACTTACAGAAAGTAATTTTTTTGAAATTTATAAAAAATCAATTTCACAATTTAAAAATCTTTGGAATAGTGACAAAGCCATTGAACTCAGCGAAGATTTTATTTTTGAGTATGAAAATTATAAAAATAATTTGAAACTTCAAAAGACCTTTGATTATAGAAAAGTAAAAAATAATAAAAATTATTTTGAACCGAATAGTATGCAAAAAGAACTTTTGGAAAAGTTAAAAAATACTAGGAAATCAGGGAATAAAAAAGGACTTGTGGTTGCTGCGACTGGAACTGGGAAAACGTATCTTGCAGCGATGGATATAAAAAATTTTTTTGAAAAGAAAGAAAAAAAATTTTTGTTTTTAGCACATAGAGAAGAGCTTTTGGAAAATGCGATTTTAGTTTGTAAAAAGATTATGAAAATTGGAGAAAATAAAGTTGGAAGAATTTTTGGAGGAAAAAAAGAAACTGAGAAAAAAATTATTTTTGCAACTGTTCAATCGCTTCAAAATAATTATCTTGAATTTTCTAAAGATTATTTTGACTATATTGTAATTGATGAATTTCATCATTCAAGTGCCAAAAGTTACACAAAAATTCTAAATTATTTTAATCCAAAATTTCTTCTGGGCCTTACTGCAACACCTGAAAGAATGGATGGAAAGGACATCTTAGAACTTTGTGATTATAATTTAGTTGGCGAAATGGGTTTGAAACGAGCAATGGAACAGGATTTACTTGCACCTTTTCACTATTTTGGAATAAATGACGAAACATTTGATTATGAGAAAATTCCTTACAAAAATGGAAAATATCAAGAAGATATTTTAGTTAAAAATTTGTTGAATAATAAAAGAGTCGATTATATAATTGAAAAAATAAAAAAAATCGGATTTGATGGCGAAAAGATGAGTTGCATAGCATTTTGTGAAAATATCAACCACGCTAATTTTATGAATAAAAATTTTAATAAAAATGGATATATTTCAGAAATTTTAACTTCAAGAACTTCAAAATTTGAAAGAGAAAAGATTTTAGAAGATTTTAAAAATAAAAAATCTGAAATTTTGTGCGTTGTAGATATTTTAAACGAAGGAATTGATATTCCAAATATAAATTTGCTTTTATTTTTAAGACCAACTTTTTCTTCCACAATTTTTACGCAACAAATTGGACGAGGACTTAGAAAATGTGAAAATAAAGATTTTGTGACAATTATAGATTTTATTGGAAATCATAAGAAAGATTATATCATTGCAAAATTTTTTTATGAAGAAATGTTAAACAATAAAAATATTTTGTATATCAAAAAAGAAAAATTGATAAAAGAAATAAAAACTAATTTTGAAAGTGTTCCAATGGCATCATATGTCGAACTGGATAGAATTTGTCAAGAACGAATAATTAATAAAATAGAAAAAATCAATTTTAATTCCAAAATAATGTTAAAGGAAGCATATGACAGCTTTAAAAATGAAATCGGAAAAAATGATGACGAAATTTTAGAAATTTTAGATTTTGATAGAAATATTGAATTATTTATCGAGTTAAGCTCAAAATACGATTCTTTTTACACAGCGCAAAAAAATTTAGAAAGTAATTCAATTGATGAATTAAATTTTTCAAATATCGAATTTTTATCATATTTAGAAAAAAAATTAACTTTGGTTGAACCTTTTACTTATTTGATTGTTGATTTATTTTTGGATAAAAAAACAGAAAATATTACAGAAAGTGATGTTTTGAAAAAATATAAAAATTATTTTAATATTTTGGAATTTAAAAATACTTATTTAATAAAACGAATTTTAAAAGAATTACTAGAAGA
This sequence comes from Leptotrichia sp. oral taxon 847, assembly GCF_001553645.1. Classification (NCBI taxonomy): domain Bacteria; kingdom Fusobacteriati; phylum Fusobacteriota; class Fusobacteriia; order Fusobacteriales; family Leptotrichiaceae; genus Leptotrichia; species Leptotrichia sp. oral taxon 847. The sequence goes on from NZ_CP014231.1 coordinate 89,680, forward strand.
TAAAATTTTAGATTTTGAATCAAATTCTGAATTTAAAAACAAAAAAAATTATAAACTTTCAAAAAAATATAAAGATAATTTTTTTAAAGATAAAAATTTTTTGAAAAGATTAAAACAGCTCATAATTTTAGGTTTGTCGGAATTTAAAAATAATGATATTAGTCAATTTAACGAAAACATCTTAATAAATTACAAGGAATATAAACGAATTGAGTTACAGATTTTGCTGGATTCAAAAGTTCCAAAAGGAAGCTGGAGAGCTGGATATGCAAATACTGAAAAAGATATTTGCCTTTTTGTAACTTACGACAAATCTCATATTTTACAAGAAAATTTAAAATATGATAATTCGCTACATTCAGATGACATAATTCAATGGATAAGCCAACCCAAAACTTACCACACCTCAAGTGTCGGCCAAATGTTTATAAAACACAGAGAAAAAGGTATAAAAGTTCATATTTTTGTAAGAAAATTTGCATTTTTGGACAATAAAAAGACAAACCCATTTATTTATCTAGGAAACGCAAATTATTACAAAAGTTATGGCGACAAGCCAATGACAATACTTTGGAAACTAAAAAATAAAATTCCTTTTGAAATAATTAAAGATGTAGTCATATAAAAATTATAAATAAAAATAAAATCGAAATATTTAAACTAAAGATTTATTAAATAGTTCAATTTTATTTGAGAGTGTCCAGAATTTTGTGTAAACTCAAAATATAATATATGGTACAGGATGGTATTTTTATCATCCTGTTTTTAAATCCTTCCTTCAAAATAAATACTTAACTGAGAATATATTTCTCCCCAGCCCGGTATTCTTCCAGTCCATTTCCTTGTTGCTTCCTTTAAACTTAAATATACTGACTTCATCAATGCTTCATCTGTCGGATAAAGTGATTTTGTCTTCGTATACTTTCTTAATTGTCTGTTTAAGCTTTCTATCGGGTTTGTCGTATATATCAGCTTTCTTATCTTTGTATCATATTTAAAGTATGTTGTCAACTCATTCCAGTTACTTCTCCAGGAATTAATTACTGCCATATACTTTTTACCCCATTTTTCTTCTAGTTCATCCAGTTTAAACTCTGCCTGTTCCAGTGTTGGTGCATTGTACATTTCTTTTAAGTCTGATGTAAATTCCCTTACATCTTTGTAAGATATGTATCTTATGCTGTTTCTAATTTGATGAACCACACATTTTTGAATTTCTGTCTTAGGGAACACCGAAGATATTGCTTCGCTGAACCCTTTTAAATTATCAACAGACATAATTAGTATATCCTGAACTCCTCTGTTTTTTAATTCATTTAAAACATTTAGCCAGTACTTGCTTGATTCATTTTCTCCTATCCAAAATCCTAAGACCTCCTTTCGCCCTTCCTTATCTATTCCTATAGCTAAATATACCGCCTTTTTAACAACAACTCCATCTTTTCTTACGCTGTAATGGATAGCATCCATAAAAACTATTGGGTATACATCCTCAAGCTGTCTAGACTGCCATTCCCTAATTTCAGGTATAATTTTATCTGTAATTTTACTGATCATAGATGGCGAAACATCAATTCCATAAAGATTATTGAGATGGTCCTCGATATCTCTATTGCTCATTCCTTTAGCATAAAGAGAAAGAATCTGTCCTTCAATGCCAGTAATTTCTCTTTGATATTTAGGGATGATTTGAGGCTCAAACTCAGCATTTCTATCTCTAGGAATATCTAAATCAAGATTGCCATACTCACTTCTAACAGTTTTCTTGGAATGTCCATTTCTAGCATTAGAAGTAGTCTTATCTTTCATAGAATGTTTAGCATACCCCAGTTCATGCTCAATTTCAGCTTCAAGCATGGTTTGGATAGTACCCGAAAGCAAATCCTTAAGCATATCCTTAATATCATTAGTATCTTTAATATTGTAATCCTCAATCAGTGTTTTAAAAATTTCGTTGTCAATTTTCTTTTTAGTCATAACAAAAACCTCCAAATATTATACAGTTATTTTACCATATATTATCTAGAGGTTTACACAAAAATTTTTACACACCCTTTTATTTTTTTATTTTTCTTTATTTTTTATAAATTTTTTAAAATTTTGTTGCACTATTTTTTTACAATAGTTGCATTAATTACAGCATACAAATTTTTTGCATCTTTTTCAAATTTTACACTATATTTATAACCTTTTTCAGTTTTTTCAATATTTTCAGGTAATTTATTCAATTCAAGTCCATTTTCTGCATTAATTAAAATAATTTTTAAATTTCGTATATTTTTTGAAGGTTTATTTTGAAAAATTACATTTATATCAAGATTAATCGCTTTATTTTTTTTAGCCAATATTTTTTCTTTTTCAGTTTCAGATATATCTGTAACTTTTGAAGAAATTTTTACAATTTCAGGATTTTCTGGAGCTACTCCTTCGCTATTTGTAAGTATCAATATTTTGTCATTTTGTCTATTTGCATTAGATATTTCAAATACAATTTTTTCAAAATTCTTAATATCTTTCACTTTCACATTTTTTGCCTTTAGATCCAGTGTGTTTCCAGTTATCACATCAATAGGTGCAGGTTTATTATCCTTCACATTTATATTACGGCTTCCTCTTCCTCCAAAGAGTATACTTTCTTTTCCAAACAATACAGAATTGCCTTCTATTACAATTTTATTATTTATGACAGAACCTCTATGGCTATAACCACCATAAACATTGCCACCAATTTTTGAATTACCTTTTATTATTATTTCATTGTCACTAACTACTGAATTTTGTCCAGCGCCACCATAAACACTTCCACCTCTTACTGTTTTTACTCCATCTCTTTCCCAAAACCCATTTGTTGCAAGAACTCCACCATTAATAATTACCTTATTATTTTTTATTTCAGGAAATTTATTGTTGTTGTCTTCCACTGCTCCAAAAACACGTTCAAGAGGCTTTCCACCTGAATTAATATAAACAGTATTTCCTTTGGCACTTGAAGAAATACCAAATGAATTTTCCAGTTTTACAAATCCTAACGCTTGAGTAGCTTTATTATCTTTTGGATATGTTACTATTTCCTTTGCAACAAGACTCGTACTCAGCATTGCAATCCCTGCTAAAACAATTAATCCTTTTTTTAATTGACTTCTCATTTTCATAATATCCTCCTAAAAAAGTATTTTTTCTAAATTAAATTTTAAACACAAAAAATTTAATCTTAGATAAGTTTAAATATATTTTACTCCTAATTAGTTTGAATGTCAATTATTAAGTTAATAAAAATATTTTTAAATTTTTATAATCCTAAAAAATTATTCTTTTTATTACAAAAAAAATATGATATAATAAAATTGAAAAATATTAAAACAAGGAGAATCTTAAAATGCCAGTTTATTACAATGCGGATAAAAAGACTTGGTATACTACGTTTTATGCAAAAGATTATAAAGGTATAAACAAAAAATATAAAAAAACTGGATTTAAAAAGAAAAAAGATGCACAGCAATATGAATACGAATTTAAGTTAAAAATTTCAAAGTCAATGAATATGACTTTTAATTCTTTATACGAAATATATTTCGATGACTATAAAAAAAGATATAAGCCAACTACGGTAAATACAACGCAGACTCTTTTTAGTACACATATTTTACCTTTTTTGGGGAAAATGGAGCTTTGCAAAATTACTCCTTTTGTAATTCGGGAATGGCAAAATGAAATACTTGAAAAGAAAAATAACAATAAAAAACTCAGTGAAAATACGAAGTCAAGTTTATTTTCTGCACTAAAAAGTTTATTTAGCTGGGCTGTGAAATATCAGGGATTAAATGAAAATCCATGTAAAAATTTAGGCTCATTTGGAACAAAAAAAAATCAAAATGAAATGAATATTTGGTCATTTGAAGAATTTGATATATTTATAAACAAATTAAACGAATTTGGGAAAAAATATTTTGTAGAAATGATGGCTTTTAAAACATTATTTTGGACCGGAATGAGAGTTGGTGAACTTATGGCTTTAACATTTGGAGATGTAGATCTTGAAAATAAAATGATAAATATCAATAAGACACTTTCAAAAGTTAAAGGAAAAGTTTATATTACTGCTCCAAAAACTTTAGGTTCAAAGAGAAAAATTTTAATTCCGGAAATTTTATTAAATGATTTAAAATACTACTTCGAGAATTTTGATATTGTATCTACAAAACGAATTTTTGAAATAAAAACTGCAAGACTTCGATATATTTTGACAAAGTTTACAAATGTGCTAGGCTTAAAAAGAATAAGGATTCATGACTTTAGACATTCCCACGCTTCATATTTGCTTTTTTTGAAAGCTGACATTACAGCAATAAGCAAGCGATTAGGACATGACAATTTACAGACGACAATAAATACATATTCACATCTGTATAAAGATGCAAATACTCAATTAATTGACAAAATAAATAACACAAAAATAAAATAATTTTTATAAAATAGAACTTTTCTAGAACTTTTTTAAATTTTAAAATACATCCAAAAGCCTAAATTAATTTAATTAAATACATTTTTTCTATTTATGTTTGACATAAATAGAATTTGATTTAAAAAAATTGACGATAAATTTTTAAAGATTTTTTCGTTGATTTTTTTTATAATATTTTTTGATTTTCAAAAAATATTATATCTTCATATATCGATTTTAAGGACAAATTTTTCTTCCGTTCGATATCTAAGTCAAGATTTTTATTTTTCTTCCTAAAACGGCTTTATTTTGGAAATTTAAAAATTTTACTATTTTTTTATGAATATTATGACTTCTTTTAATTTAAAAAATTGAAAAAATGAAAAATTAAATTTTATTCAATATTGACTTTTCATAAAAATGTGCGATAATATTATTGTTAGAAAAAATTAAGATGGATATATAAATTTATTAAATTAACATTATCTAAATAATTTTTTTGAAAACGCGTAAAGAAAATATACGGAGGAGATATTATGAAAAAATTGACAAAAGATTTGGAAAAGATGGGAATAGTTAATATATCAAGAATTTATAGAAATTTGGCACCAGCTGAACTTGTTGAGCATGCACTGGAGAGAAAAGAAGGGATGTTATCCAAAACTGGTGCTTTGGTTGTACAAACTGGAAAATATACAGGACGTTCACCTAAAGATAAATATATAGTTGATACGCCGCAAATTCATGATAAAATTGCTTGGGGAAATGTGAATAAACCTATTGAAAAACAAAAATTTGAGTCCATTTATAGCAAATTGATTGCATATTTACAAAATAGGGAAATATTTATATTTGATGGAATGGCTGGAGCTGATCCTGCTTGCAGAAAAAAATTTAGAATTATAAATGAACTGGCGAGTCAAAATTTATTTATTCACCAGTTATTAATACGTCCAACAGAAGAAGAATTAAATGACTATGGACACGCTGACTTCACGATAATTGCGGCTCCTGGCTTTAAATGCAATGCCAAAATTGATGGAATAAATTCGTCGGCTGCAATAATTATCAATTACGAAGAAAAGATTGGAATTATTTGTGGAACTGGATATTCTGGGGAAATTAAAAAGAGTGTTTTTTCAATAATGAATTTTGTAATGCCTGAAATTGACGTTCTGCCGATGCACTGCTCTGCTAATATGGATCCTAAGACAGGAGAAACTGCGATATTTTTTGGACTTTCAGGAACAGGGAAAACTACGCTTTCAGCAGATCCTAACCGTAAATTAATAGGTGATGACGAACACGGTTGGTCAGATCACAGTATTTTTAATTTTGAGGGTGGATGTTATGCAAAATGTATAAATCTTGATCCTAGAGACGAACCGGATATTTTTAACGCAATAAAATTTGGAAGTTTAGTGGAAAATGTTGTGATGAATCCTAAAACACGTGAATTTGATTTTTTTGATAAAAGTTTAACTGAAAATACAAGAGTTGGTTATCCAGTTGATCATATAAGAAATGCTCAAATTCCAGGAATTGGAGGAATTCCAAATGTTATAATATTTTTGACTGCGGATGCTTTTGGTGTTTTGCCGCCTGTTTCTAGACTTTCAAGAGATGCTGCCATTTATCACTTTGTAACAGGATTTACTTCTAAATTAGCTGGAACGGAACGTGGAATTACAGAACCACAACCTACATTTTCAACATGTTTTGGAGAACCGTTTATGCCACTTGATCCGTTAGTTTACGCTGAAATGCTAGGTAAAAAAATAGAATTGCACAATACAAAAGTATTTTTAATAAATACAGGATGGTCTGGAGGCCCTTATGGCGTGGGAAACCGTATAAATTTGGAGTACACAAGGGCAATGGTTACTGCAGCGCTAAATGGAGAATTGGATGAAGTAGAATACAGACATGATGATATTTTTAATGTAGAAATTCCTCAATATTGTCCAAACGTTCCAAGTGATTTATTAAATCCAATGGACACTTGGGCAAATAAAGACGCATATGATGCTGCGGCTAGAAAATTGGCAAAAATGTTTAGAGAAAATTTTTTAGAAAAGTATCCACATATGCCAGAACATATTGTAAATGCTGGACCAGCGTTTTTTGAATAAATAAGAAAAGACAGTTTAGTAAAATTCAAACTATTTTCATATAAAGTATATATTTTTTAAATTTAAAAAGTTTGAGTGCACTATAACTGTCTGTTTTAACAATTTGTTTACTAAACTAAAAGGAGGATTTTTATGAAAGTAAAAATAACAGAAACATCACTACGAGATGGGCATCAATCACTTATAGCAACGAGAATGACAACTTCTGAAATGCTTCCAATTATAGAAACTATGGATAAAGTTGGATATTATGCAATGGAAGTTTGGGGTGGTGCCACTTATGATGCAGAAATTAGATTTTTGCACGAAGATCCTTGGGAAAGGCTCAGAGAAATTAGAAAAAGAGCTAAAAATACTAAATTACAAATGCTTTTAAGGGGGCAAAATTTATTGGGATATAGACATTATGCTGACGATGTCGTTGAAGAATTTGTAAAGTTTTCTATAAAAAATGGCATTGATATTATTCGGACTTTTGATGCATTAAATGACACAAGAAATATTAGAAAAGTTGTTGAAAGTACCAAAAAATATGGTGGAGACAGTCAACTTGCAATTTGTTATACGATAAGTCCTGTTCACACAATAGAATATTATAAAAAATTGGCACTTGAAATGCAAAATATGGGAGCAGATTCTGTTGCAATAAAAGATATGTCAGGAATTTTGCTGCCAGATGTTGCTTATAAACTTGTAAGCGAACTAAAAAGTATTTTAAAAGTACCACTTGAGCTACATACTCACGAAACAGCTGGAATGGCTGAAATGAGTGTTTTAAAAGCTATTGAAGCTGGTGTAGATGTTGTAGACACTGCAATTTCACCTTTTGGAGGTGGAACATCTCAACCGCCCACAGAATCACTTGTACGAGCATTGCAAAAAACGAAATATGATACAGGATTAAATCTAGAACTTTTAAAAGAAGTAGCGGAATACTTTAAACCAATAAGAAAGAAATATATTGATAACGGAACATTAAATACTAAAGCTCTGGGAATAGAGCCTAATATTGTGGAATACCAATTGCCAGGTGGAATGCTCTCAAATTTGTTATCTCAGTTAAAAGCACAAAATGCTGAAAATAAATACGAGGAAGTTCTTCGAGAAATTCCGAAAGTTCGTAGAGATTTGGGATATCCGCCATTGGTTACCCCAATGAGTCAGATGGTTGGAACTCAAGCTGTCTTTAATGTTTTAACTGGAAAAAGATATCAGATGATTCCAAAAGAAATTAAAGATTATGTGAGAGGAATGTATGGGAAATCGCCTGTTCCAATTTCTGATGAAATAAAAAAAATCATAATTGGGAATGAAAAAATATTTACAGGAAGACCTGCCGATTTGTTAAAAAATGAATATGAAATAATGAAAAAAGAAATTGGAAATTTGGCAAAATCCGATGAAGACGTTTTAACTTATGCCTGTTTTCCACAAATTGCAAAAGAATATTTAGAAAAAAAATATTCAAAAGAAAAAACACAAAATAAAGAAAAAATTGAAATTCATAACATTAATGTGATTTTTTAAAAATATTTTCGGAGTACAATAAATTATTTTGTTGATGTTGCTTTTATGAAAATAGTTATATTTTTGAAAAAATTTAATTTGAATAAAATTTTTTGAAAGGAATAATTTGAAATATGAAAAGTATTTTATTTGGAAATTCAGCTGTGTCGTTTGGAGATGCAATCTACATTACCATTGTAAGTATGTCAATTGTTTTTTTTATATTGCTGCTAATTTCATTCGTATTGTCATTTTTTAAATATTTTTCAAATAAGGAAAATCAGAATGTTGTAAATGAAAAAATAAATAATGGTAACACTTTAAAAAATTCAGAATCCAAGAATTTAAATACAAATGAAAAATTCAGTATGGAAAAAGTAAAAGATGAAACAATGCTGGTAGCTTTACTGACAGCTCTCATTGACGCATCTGAAAATAACGAAAATTGTGAAATAAAGGTAAGAAATATAAAGGAAATTAAATAAGATTGAAATGCAAAGGGGTATGACAAGTATGATTAAATTATATAAAATCAAAATTGGAGAAAAAGTTTATGAAGTGGAAGTGGAAGCTGTTAACGAAAAAGAAGGTTCTATTTCAACTTCGGTTAATTTAAATAATGAGAAAAAAATGAAGGAGGAAAATGATTTTACACAAAATGAGAATAAAAATTCTATTGAGGATGGAGAAACAATAAAAGCCCCTATGCAGGGACTTATTGTAGATGTAAAAGTTAAAGCTGGACAAAGGGTAAAAACTGGAGATGAAATTGTAATTCTGGAAGCTATGAAAATGGAAAATCCCATTGTAGCTCCTAAAGATGGAACTATTAGCGCAATTAAAGTATCCAAGGGAGATAACGTAAATTTTGATGATATTTTGGCAATATTGTCTGAATAAATTATTGTTTGAAATTTTATAAAATATTTTAACTTTATTAATTATAACAATAATTTAACCTATGAAAAGCTCTCTAAAGAAAGGAATGGTTTTAATATGGAATTACTAAAAATCCTTTATGGAACGACAGGACTGTCAATGATAACTATAAAACAGATTATTATGATAATAATCGCTTTAATTTTATTATATTTGGCAATAAAAAAACAATATGAACCCTATTTATTGCTTCCGATTTCCTTTGGAATGTTGCTGGCGAATTTACCTGCTGTGGCAAATGAAGGACTTATGGAAAAAGGAGGACTTTTGTATTACTTGTATCAAGGGGTTAAACTTGGAATTTATCCACCATTAATATTTTTGGCAATAGGTGCGAGTACTGATTTTGGGCCTCTTATTGCAAATCCAAAAAGCTTGTTACTGGGCGCTGCTGCACAATTTGGAATTTTTGTGGCATTTATCGGAGCAATTTTGCTTGGACTAACAGGAAAAGAAGCTGCTTCAATTGGAATTATTGGAGGAGCTGACGGTCCCACTGCTATTTACTTAACTACAAAACTTGCGCCTCATTTACTAGGTTCAATCGCTATTGCAGCTTATTCCTATATGGCTTTAGTTCCAGTAATTCAACCACCAATTATAAAATTGCTTACGACGAAAAAAGAAAGAATCGTGGAAATGACACAACTTAGATTTGTAAGTCAAAGGGAAAAAATAATCTTCCCAATTGCAGTAACAATTATTGTAATTCTTTTGGTTCCATCATCAGCTCCGTTAATTGGAATGTTAATGCTGGGAAATCTTATAAAAGAAGTTGGAATAGTTTCAAACTTGGTTGAACATGTAAGAGGAGCATTGTTATATTGTATTACAATAGTTTTAGGAATGACAGTTGGTGCAACTGCCAATGCGGAAAATTTTTTAAGCCTTACAACAATAAAAATTATTATTCTAGGATTAATTGCGTTTTCTTTTGGAACAGTTGGAGGTGTATTATTTGGAAAAATAATGTATAAATTTACAAAAGGAAAAGTAAATCCAATGATTGGTGCAGCAGGAGTTTCGGCAGTTCCTATGGCAGCAAGAGTTGTTCAAAAAATAGGACAAGAAGAAAATCCCAAAAATTTTTTATTGATGCATGCAATGGGACCGAATATAGCTGGAGTAATAGGTTCAGCAGTTGCAGCAGGAGTTCTTTTGATCATATTTAGATAAGAAAATAAGAGGAGATAAAATGAAAGAAAATATAAAAATATATAAATTTGATACAATCGATTCAACAAATGATTATTTACGAAGAGATCACAGTAATCACGAGGAATTTGATGTTATTTCCGCTGGTATTCAAACACATAGCAAGGCTCGTAGACACAATGATTGGGTTTCGCTTGAAGGAATGGCTACGTTTAGTTTCTTTTTAAACGAAAAAAAAGAGATAAAAATGGAAGATTATTTAAAACTGCCACTCCTTGCTGGACTTGCTGTAGTAAAAGGGTTAAAAAAAATTGAGAATTTGGAATATAAATTTAAATGGACAAACGATGTTTATTTAAAAAATAAAAAATTATGTGGAATTTTGATGGAAAAAGCAGATGATGTTTATATCGTGGGAATCGGTATAAATGTAAACAATACTTTACCAAAAAATTTGGAAAATAAAGCTATTTCGTTAACTCAAATAAAAAATAAAAAATATGAAATTGATAAAATTATTACAAGTATTGTATTAGAATTCAAGATATTATGTAGAAATTTAGAAAACGGATTTTGGGATGAAATTTTAAATCAAATTAATGAAATAAATTACTTAAAAAATAAAAATATTGAATTAAAATTTGGAAATAAAATTATTTCAGGAATTGCTCAAGAAATCAATAAAGAAGGAGAAATCGAAGTTTTAATCTCTCAAAATGAAGCACAAAAAGATAAGATTGAAAGTTTCTCTGTTGGGGAAATTTTTGAAAAAATTAAGATATTTTAAAAGTCACAAAATCAATTTTAACAAAATAAGTCAATTTCAAAAAATGTATCAAATTATTTTATATATTTGATACATTTTTATATATCTTTTTATAGACAATAATAAAAGCAACTAGCGAAAAAACAAATATTAAAATTTCTGCCGATGTTAAATTTGTTAATATTTTGGCCTGATAAAAACCTGCAATTGTATCAATAAATACATGTAATAAAATAGCTATCAAAAACAATGATTTTTTATTTTCAAAATGTACCCCCAAAAAAACAAGTATCGAACAAGTTATGTGCATTAGTATCGCACCAATTCTTTCAATTAATGAGATTCCTAAAGTTCCAAAAGAGATAGAAGCTATTAATTGAGGTATTGCTTGCAATGATTTAAGTTGAACTTGATTATTGCTTTCCTGTTCCAAAAATTTTACAAACTGTCCTGAATTAATCATTTGAGCAAATACTAGACATTGTATACCAGCAAAAGTAAGTATAAATATCATTTCAATCCCACTATGTCCTATCCCATATGAAATAGCAGTTTTCTTATTTTTTCTTCTCTTTAATAAAAACCTGAATGCAACAAATCTTCCAGTTTCTTCAAATATTCCTGCAAGTAGTGCCGAAATAATTACAACGAGCCATTTATTACTTGTAATATAATTACTAATAGGATTTTTAATTTGGAATAAAAATATTTTTGGTATAGATTCTAAAATAATTGCAAATAGAATAAATGTTGCAGCTCCAGTAAATATCGTTGATAGAGGCTCTTTTGATTTAATTTTCCATATTGTAGTAATTATCACAGGTATAAGTATCCCAAGAATAATCATTAAATTTATTGAATTAATCGTATTAATTCCAATTGTTTCATAATTCATAAAAAATCACCTTTCTAATTTTTTTCTCCGCCCATTTTTTCCTGTTTTACTTTGTGATCAATCACATGTCTTTTAGCAAGTTCATCTTTCACATCTTGAATAGTAAGCCCCTGTTCAATCATTAAAACCAAAGTATGATAATATAAATCTGCAATTTCATATCTCAATTCATCATTATCGTTATTTTTAGCACCGATTATAACTTCTGTACACTCTTCCCCAACTTTTTTTAGAATTTTATCAAGCCCTTTTTCAAACAAATAAGTCGTGTACGATTTTTCACTTGGATTAATTTTTCTATCTTTTATCAATTCATAAAGTTTTTCAGGTGTAAAACTGCTATAATCTTCCGCTTCAAACATCGAATTAAAAAAACAGCTCTCAGCGCCAGTATGACAGGCAGGCCCATCCTTTTTCACTTCCACAAGCAAAGCATCTGCATCGCAGTCATATTTTATTGAAACAACATTCTGATAATTTCCCGAAGTTTCTCCTTTTAACCAAAGTTTTTGTCTACTTCTACTGAAAAAACAAGTTTTCTTATCTCTTAAAGTTATTTCTAGACTTTCTTTATTCATATACGCAAGTGTCAGCACTTCTTTTGTATAATAATCTTGTATTATTGCGGGAACAAGCCCTTTTTCGTCAAATTTTATTTGTTCTATATTCATTTTTTACCTCTTTTCTAATTTTTCTCTTAACACATAAATATATTTTAGCAAATCTTCCATTTCAAAAATAGAAACTTCATAAAGCATTTCCAAACTAGTTCCCCAATATTCATGAATAAGTCTGTTTCTCATTCCTTTTATATTTTCCCAATAAGAATAATTTGAAAAAGTCTCTATTAAAATATTTTTATCTAATTTTTGAATTTGTGAAACAGCTTCACCTATTTTTTCTAACTGTCTTTCTATATAACCAATTGTCTTCCTATCATTAATAAACCCTTCAAATGAAATTTCTGAAACCTCATCTTGTATTATATCAATACATTCTTCAATATCATAAGTAAATTGTAATATGTTTCTTCTTCCTTTTTTACACATAAATTACACTCCGCAAAATTTCTTCCTTTATCTCATCTTTGTATTTCTGAACTTTCGGATTTTTAAATTTATATTCAAACATACTTTCATCAACTAAATCTACTTTTTTTTGAAAAATTTCTTCCAATTTTTTATGTAAACTACAAAAATTTTGATACATTCCCTTCTTAAATTCCATTTTTACAAGAATATCAATATCGCTATCATTTGTATTAATATTTTTTGAAAAACTTCCAAAAAGACCTAATTTTAAAATCGAATATTTCTCTTTATTAATCTCTTTTAGTTTTTTTAAAATTTCTTCTTTTCTTATATTCATCTTTTTGTCCTTTCTAAAAATTCAAAATTTAGTTTTATTGTGACATAATTTATGGTATAATATAGATATAAATAATACATAAAGGAGTGTGTTTACTTATGAAAATTATCCCTATTCGTGATTTAAAAAATACAGTCGAAATTGAAAAATACTGTTCCGAAGAACAAGGGCCTGTATTTATAACTAAAAACGGTTATGGACGCCTAGTTGTAATGGATATTGAATATTATGAACGAACTATGCGTGAAATTGAAGAAGCAAAACTTCTGCTTGATGGAATAAAAGATGTTCAAAATAACAATATTTTAGACGGCAAAAATACTATTAATGAATTAAGAGGTAAATATGGAATCTAAATATTCTTATCAATTTACTAAAAGTGCTAAAAATGATTTAGAACAAATTCTTCATTACATCAAAATAGATTTAGGCAATCCAACAGCTGCATTTTCTTTTATGAATAAATTTCAAGAAGCTGTTAGTAATATTCAATTATTTCCAAACAGTTGTCCAAAAGTTATAAATAAATTTTTATCTGAATCTATTATTATTAGAAAAAAATTGATTAGCAACTACGTTTTATATTATTCTGTAAATGATAATTTAAAAAGTATAATTATTTTGCGTATTGTTTTTAGCCATAGAGATATAGACTCTATTTTTAAAAATAAAAACTAATGAGAGATTATCTTATCTCTCTTTTTTATTTTAAAATTAAATATCAACTATATCAAATCCTCATTTCCACTCCATTATCCCTCAAATACCTTTTCAGCTCCATAATTTCCACTTCTTTAAAATGAAAAATCGAAGCCGCCAGCCCTGCATCAATTCCTGATATTTTAAATAATTCCTTAAAATGTTCCATATTTCCAGCTCCACCTGATGCAATTATCGGAATTGATAATTTTTTAGCCAAAATTGATAAAAGTTCTAAATCAAAGCCAGTTTTAACGCCATCCGTATCAATACTGTTCACGACAACTTCCCCAGCGCCGTTTTCCTGCCCCTGCACAAACCACTCTATCGCATCAATTCCAGTATTTTCCCTGCCACCTTTTGCAAAAACTTTAAATTTTCCATCAACTCGCTTTACATCGACTGACAAAACAACACACTGATTTCCATATTTTTTTGCAGCTTCTTCAATTAATTTTGGATTTCTTATTGCTCCTGAATTGACACTCACTTTATCTGCCCCCGCTTTTAGCACTCTGTCAAAATCATCTAGTGTGTTTATCCCGCCGCCAACAGTAAGTGGAATAAATATCTGACTTGCCACTTCCTTTAAAATATCAGTAAAAAGCCCTCTTTCCTCAACAGTTGCTGTAATGTCATAAAAAACAAGTTCATCTGCACCAGATTTATTATAAAACTTTGCTAACTCAACAGGATTGTCAACCTCTTTTATCCCAGTAAAATTAACGCCTTTTACCACTTTCCCGTTTCTCACGTCCAAACAGGGAACAATTCTCTTTGCAAGCATTTTTACACCCACTTTCTTTTAATATGCAATATTTATTTCATTTGAACAATTTCAAAATATTATTTGCTAACTTCTAACACTTCTTTCAAATCAAGATTTCCAGAATAAATCGCTTTTCCAACAATAGCTCCATAAACTCCATTTTCATTAAGTTCCTTTATTTCATCTAAAAATGTAATTCCGCCTGAAGCTATAATATCTGATTTTACTATTTTGGACAACTTTTTATAAATTTCAAGATTTGTACCATTTAACATTCCATCTTTTGAGATGTCAGTATAAATTATTGTTTTTACTCCGATATCCGATAATTTTTTGCAAAATTCAACTGAATTTAATTCAACAGTTTCAGTCCATCCCTTTACAGCAACTTTTTCATCTTTCGCATCCACAGAAACTGCGATTTTATCTCCATATTTTTTCACCATTTCTCTTAAAAACTCTTCATTTTCAACAGCAATCGTTCCCAAAATAACTCTATTTACACCAAGTTCAATATATTTTTTTATTCTTTCTTCATCACGGATTCCGCCACCAACTTGAACAAAAAAATCACTCTTTTCTACAAGTTCCTTTATAACTTCATAATTCTTAGTATTTCCATCTTTTGCCCCATCCAAATCTACAATATGAAGATTTTTTGAATTATTCTTATTAAAGAAATCCAAAACTTCGACAGGATTTTTAAAAAACACTTCCACTTGATTATAATCGCCTTGTTTTAATCTAACTGCCTGTCCGTTATGTAAGTCTATCGCTGGGAAAATTTCTATCATAATTTAATCTCCTTAAAATATTATATACTTTTATTTTATAACTCTATTTTTTACGTACTGCAAAATTTATCAAAAAAAGTTAGGTCATTATTCTAACTTTGATAAAAACTCTCAAAATATTAATCAAGCATTCTTATTTTATCCAGATTTTTTTGAAATATTTTCTTATTATTGTAAAAATTATTTTTATTCGCCTTTGCCAGTTCTGATTTTATATACCAGTTTTGATATCTATTGTAATACAATATTTCTTCACTTGGCTTATTTTTTCCTTCAAAATTTTCATAATAAAAATCAATTGCATCCTGCGTACGGTTCTCATTTAAATAAAAACTTATCGCAAACCATCCCATAGTTAATTTATATGCCCACGCCTGCTCGTCAGAAATATGTGATTCTTCCGTTTTTGTTTTATCATCGCACATTTTCATAATGGAATTTAAACTTGCAAGTGCTGCTTTCTCATCAGTTTTCAAAACATTCCAAATGGCATCTTCTCCTATTGCATATGTTACAGCAATTCTAGTGATTAGATAATCAGGATATTCTTTTTTAAGTTTTTCATAATTTTTATCAAACGCTGCTGTATCTCCTTTGTTAGAATAGTACATATTTGAAAAAAATAATTTTGACACTTCATAAGGATTATATTTTTCATACCGCTTTAAATTATTTAATTTTTCAGCATCACTTTTTCCAAGTGCATTATAAATATTTATCAAATTTTCTGATAATACAAAATTTTTCTCATTCTTTTTCAGCAATTCTTCAATTTTTAATGCCAGATTTTTTACTTTTTCCCTATCAGGTTCACTCACTACATTAGGTATTTCTTTATCCAGTTCTATTGTTTTTACTATTATTTCCTGAGAAACTCCTAATTTTGACAAATCCTGCCTTATCATTTCACTTCGGCTTTTAGCATTCATTTTCACTGCTACAAGAACACTCATCAATAATATTATCTTCTTCATAAATACCTCTTTTCCAATAAAAAATAAATTATCAAAACCAACCCAAAAATGAATAAATTAAGTAAAATAATTACAATTTCACTTTTACTTTACTAATTCTCCCCAATTTTTCAATAACTTCAATCCAGTATCACCGCTTTTTTCAGGATGAAACTGCATTCCATAGACATTTTCATTTTTTACAATTCCAGGTATTTTTGTTCCGTACTCTGAATATGTGACAATGTTTTTCATATCAGTTTTTGCAAAATATGAATGAACATAATAAACATATTCATTATTGTCTACATCTTTTAAAATTTTATCATCCTTAAATCTCTCATTTATAATTAAACTATTCCATCCCATATGAGGTATTTTCAAATCAGAGTTTTCTGGAATATATTTTTTTATCTCCTCAACAGTTCCATTTATAAGCCCAAGCCCTTCATATTCACCATATTCATAACTTTTCTCAAAAAGCATTTGCATTCCAAGGCAAATTCCTAAAAACGGCTTCCCATTTTTCGCTTCACTTATCAAAGTCTCTTTTAGCCCGTATTTTTCCAAATTCCCAACAGCATCTCTAAAGGCCCCAACTCCTGGCAATATTATCCCCTTAGCATTTTTTATCTCTTCAATATCGTTAGTCAGCTTTGTATCCAGTCCGACATAGTTTAAAGAAGAAAGTAAGGAAAAAAGATTTCCTACTCCATAATCAATCACTGCTATCATAAGTAAAAAAATCCTTTCTATTTTATTGTTTGTTCATTTGTTATTTTCTTTAAATTTTCAGTTATTTTATGCAGCTTTTTAACCAAAAAATCATATTCTTCAAAATTATCACAAATATCTATTCCAATTGAATTTGCACAATTTGAAACCTCATTTATAATATTTTCTTTTTCAAATTTTGTCTTTTCTGTAAGATGAACAACAAGCTGCCTTTTGTCATTTTCAGGATGTTCTCTTGTAATCCAGCTTTTATCTTCCAGTCTTTTCAAGAGCGGAGTTAAAGTATTACTTTTCAAATCTGTCTTTTTGCTTAACTTTCTCAATGTCTGATGATCTTCTTGCCACAATTCCAGCAAAATCACATATTGAGGATAAGTAAGCCCAAATTTTTTCAAAGCCTTCTGATAAAATTTGTTATAAGTCCTGTCCGCTTCATAAATTGCATAACACAATAAATTTTGTATATTTTCATATTTCTTTTTATCTGTATTATTATTCATTCATTCTCCGATCTTCGATTTTTTAATTTTTTCATTTAGTTAAAAATTTACTTATGTACATTTATTATACAATTTTATTTT
Source organism: Leptotrichia sp. oral taxon 847 (assembly GCF_001553645.1). Taxonomy (NCBI): domain Bacteria; kingdom Fusobacteriati; phylum Fusobacteriota; class Fusobacteriia; order Fusobacteriales; family Leptotrichiaceae; genus Leptotrichia; species Leptotrichia sp. oral taxon 847. Next base: position 107,413 of record NZ_CP014231.1, read on the forward strand.
AAAAAAAACAATAAAATAAATCTTTGTATTTTAAATTTAAAATTTTTTAAATATGTGTTGATAAATATAAATTTTTCTGATAATATAATCTTGAAAGATTAATCATTAACGATTAAATATAAATTTAAATGTTGAAAGAAGGTAAAAAATAATGAACTATAATTATGATGTAATATTTATCGGTGGTGGCCATGCTACGATACACGGAGCAAATATTTTAAATGCTACGGACAAAAAAGTTTTGATTGTTGAAAAAAATAGAATGGGTGGTACTTGTACTACTTATGGATGTGATCCGAAAATACTTTTGGATGCCCCCCTTTGAAATAATGGATCAGGTTGCTCATTATGATAAAAAAGGAATTGCTGAATTAGATGAAATTGCAGCCAAAATTAATAATGGCTTTGTAACTAAAAATATGATTCAAGAATTTATTCTTGGAGAAAAAGAACATTTTGACTGGGTTAGACAAGATGTTAAACTTATCAAATTAGTTGGTTTGGAAAATTATATGTTAGAACAATTATAATAATTCATAATTTACAATATAAATAAAAAATACGAATAAAAAAGAGCTATCTTACAATTCAAGATTGTTCTTTTTTTATAATTAAAAAAGACCCTATTTTTTTAAATAAGACCTTTTTGCTCCCCTGCCAAGGAACACAATTTTACATTATTTTTAATATAATGTCAATCCTTTAGTTAATTTTAAATTTTTTATGTTTCAATAATAAATTTTATAATTTATTTAAAAAAATTTTTTAGTGTTTCATAAGATTATATTTTACTTTAACTTTCTTTTTTCAAAATGCCATTCCAGTAATATACAATTTTTTTACTCCATGTTCTTTTAATAAAATAGGATATTTCTTATCTTCAATTTGACATAATGCTTCTTCTGCTTTTTACCTAAGCTCTTCTTCAGTTTTAGCCACTTTAAACTCAAATATATATTCAATATTTTATTTATCGATTCTAAAGCTTTGTCAAAATTTAAAAATGAAATTTTATTCGTAATTTTTCAAAATATCTTTTAAGTTTTCAGAAGCGTAAAGATAAACACTTATAAAAGTATGATTTTCCATTCTATATATTTCAATTGCCTTTTTTGAATTGTACATTATCAAGGTTCCGTTATGCTCTTTTACATTTAATTTCTCTTTTAAAACTTTACTCGCATTATTTTTGTAATCTTCGATTATTTTTGCATGTTCCTCATCTGTCGTAACCGAATCAAAAACTGCTGAAAATAACTGATTTTCGTCGAAAGCAAAGCTATTTAACTGTCTTTTTATACCCAATGGATCCTCCACATTTGCATAATAATAAACAGCATAATCGCCATTATCATGTGAATTTGATAGTGGCTTACTTTTTACAATATTTTTTAGTTCATTTGGAGAAATTCCAAAATTGATTTTATTTGTAACTTTTGCATTAGTAGTATTTGCAAATACTGTTACTGAAAATAGCATCATCATAAATAATAAAAACTTTTTCATTTTATCACTCCTAATAAATTATCTTTAAAATTAATTCAATAATAAGTATACTATATAAAAAGCAAAAATCCTAATTAAAATAAAATTAAATGATTAACATAAAAAAAGAGAATTTAATATTAACAATTCTCTTAAAAACATTTTTTTATAATTTTCCCAAAATATTATTTACTCTCTTCAAAGTTCTCTCTTTTCCAATAATCGCAATTACAGTGTATAAGTCTGCACCTCTTGTTTTTCCTGTAATAACTGCTCTAAGTGGCATTAACACAGCTCCAGGTCCTTCTCCAATTTCATCTTGTAATTCATGCAAAACTTGTTTTGCTTCATCTTCTGAAATTTCTTCATTCAACGCATTAATTTTTTCAATAAATAATGCAATCGCTTTTTTACCAGTTTCAGTTTCTACTGATTTTCTGAGTTTTTCCACCGATTTTCTAGCTTTGCTGTTCATTCCTTCTTCAACAAATGGAAGTTCAAACTCATCTTCAAAATAAATTGAAGAATTTATTGGCAACTCTTTTAATGTATGTGAGCCTTCTCTATTTATTTCCACAATTCTTTTTAATTTTGAAAATTCTTCATCTGGCAAATTTTCATTTTCATAATAACCAGCTTGCACAAAATATGGAATAGCCAATTTTGTCAACTCATCCAAATCTTTCATTCTCATATGATGATTATTTACCCAGCCTAATTTAACCAAGTCAAACACTGGGCCTCCAAGCGAAATTTTATCAAAAGAGAAATTTTGTATCATTTCATCAATAGTAAAAATTTCCTTGTTTTCCCCAAAGCTCCATCCCATAAGTGCAAGGAAGTTTAGAAGTCCTTCTTTCAAATAACCTTCTTCTCTGTAATAATTCAATGAAACTGGATTTTTTCTCTTAGAAATTTTAGTCTTATCCGCATTTCTCAAAAGTGGCATATGATACCATTTAGGCTCATCCCAACCAAACGCTTTGTACAATTGAATATGTTTAGGTGTAGATGAAATCCATTCTTCAGCTCTAATAACATGTGTGATTCCCATCAAATGGTCATCCACGATATTAGCCAAATGATAAGTTGGGAATCCATCAGATTTTAATAACACTTGATCGTCAATTTTACTGTTTTCAAATCTAATTTCTCCTCTTAATCCATCATTTACAATAGTTTCCCCTTCATAAGGCATTTTAAGTCTAATAACATAAGGCTCACCAGCCGCTAATTTTGCTTCAACTTCTTCTTTTGACAAATTTCTGCAATGACCGTCATATCCAGGTGCTTGTTTCATTGCAGCTTGTCTTTCTCTCAATTTTTGCAATCTATCAGGTGTACAGAAACAGTAATACGCTTCACCTTTTTCCACCAGTTTTTTGGCATATTCTTTATATATTTCAAATCTTTCTGATTGTCTATAAGGACCTCTATCCCCACCAACATCTGGGCCTTCATCATAATTAAGTCCAAGCCATTTCATCGCATCAAAAATTTGTTGTTCCGAATCTTCAGAAAATCTTGTTCTATCTGTATCTTCAATTCTCAATAAAAAATCTCCACCATTATGTTTCGCAAATACATAATTAAAAAGCCCAATGTAGGCAGTTCCCACATGTGGATCTCCAGTCGGAGATGGTGCTATTCTAACTCTTACTTTTTTATTATCACTGTTTGACATTTTTTTCTTTTTTCTCCTATCTATTTGTTGTTCTTTTTATATTATATAATAAAATGAATTATTGTGCAACAACTATTGTGCAAATTGACAGAGTAAAATAGTTAGGGTTAAATAAAAAATCTTATTTTAAGTTTTTCATTCAATCCAGAAAGTTACTAAAATAATTTTTTCTTTTTTAAGCAGAAGTGCTCATCGCCGCACCCCTGCACCCCGGCAAGGCTCAAGACATTTTTATGCACTGCCAAAAAACTCGCACTAATCGTGCTCAAACAGTTTTGTCAGCACATAAAAATGCTCCGACGGTTTAAATTTTACTACCATATAAAAGTGTCGTGATTTTTTGGGAATAAAGACGACTGTTTGAACGAAGTGAGTTTCGGCTTTGCTTCAAAAAAATGCTTAGACGAGCGTGGGGATTATAAGGGGAAATGACGGTCCTTTCCCCTTATGTAAAAAATAAAAAAATAATATTAAACAAAATAACATCTTGTAATCAAAAATAAGCTAAAAAATTTGAAATTAAAAAATCTGCCCCTAAAATTTTTAAACCATCTGTGCAAATTCCAAATTTAATGGGTTTTTATGTATAAAGTAATTTAAAATCTAAAAAATTTAATCAGAAATCTTATCTTTATAGAATATATAAAAATAAGTTCTATCCAATAATTAATTTTTTAGAAGAACTAACTTTAAAAAACGATACTTTGAATTTGAAAAGCAATTTAAATTAGAAGAAAAAAATACAGTCTATGGATATATTCTCATTTACTATCACTTATTTCTTTAATAATTTTTTGACATATATTATGATCTCTTACTTTAATATTTACATGATCTTCATAACCACGAAACTTAAAAATTGTATCCCAGCTTTCACAATTATTATTATAGAATACAATTTCTTCATTTTTATCATTGTAAAAATAATATTTTTGATCAAAAGAAATATCATAAGGATAGGTTTTTTTAAAAATATTTGAAAAATTTAACTCCTTTAGGAAAATATTTTTTAAATCTTTAGAATATACAATTTCCTTGCCATTTTCTGAGTAATAAATTTTTGAATTTTTTATTTTATTCCTAAAAATAGAAACTTCTTTATAGTATGATAACACTACTGAAGTATAATAAAGAAAATATATCCCAATAAATAAAGAAAATATAAGAATCATTATTTTTTCTAAATTTTTTAAAAGAAATATTTCTTTTAAATTAATTATTTTGAAATCTAAATTTTTCAAATAAAAACCATCACTCATTATATATATTATAAAAATAGCGATAAAGGAAAAAATTTAAATTTTATAAAAAAAGAATACTATAAAGATTATTATTAAAATACAAAGTAATATTTGGGTGTGTAAAAATTTTTGTGTAAACCTCTAGATAATATATGGTAAAATAACTGTATAATATTTGGAGGTTTTTGTTATGACTAAAAAGAAAATTGACAACGAAATTTTTAAAACACTGATTGAGGATTACAATATTAAAGATACTAATGATATTAAGGATATGCTTAAGGATTTGCTTTCGGGTACTATCCAAACCATGCTTGAAGCTGAAATTGAGCATGAACTGGGGTATGCTAAACATTCTATGAAAGATAAGACTACTTCTAATGCTAGAAATGGACATTCCAAGAAAACTGTTAGAAGTGAGTATGGCAATCTTGATTTAGATATTCCTAGAGATAGAAATGCTGAGTTTGAGCCTCAAATCATCCCTAAATATCAAAGAGAAATTACTGGCATTGAAGGACAGATTCTTTCTCTTTATGCTAAAGGAATGAGCAATAGAGATATCGAGGACCATCTCAATAATCTTTATGGAATTGATGTTTCGCCATCTATGATCAGTAAAATTACAGATAAAATTATACCTGAAATTAGGGAATGGCAGTCTAGACAGCTTGAGGATGTATACCCAATAGTTTTTATGGATGCTATCCATTACAGCGTAAGAAAAGATGGAGTTGTTGTTAAAAAGGCGGTATATTTAGCTATAGGAATAGATAAGGAAGGGCGAAAGGAGGTCTTAGGATTTTGGATAGGAGAAAATGAATCAAGCAAGTACTGGCTAAATGTTTTAAATGAATTAAAAAACAGAGGAGTTCAGGATATACTAATTATGTCTGTTGATAATTTAAAAGGGTTCAGCGAAGCAATATCTTCGGTGTTCCCTAAGACAGAAATTCAAAAATGTGTGGTTCATCAAATTAGAAACAGCATAAGATACATATCTTACAAAGATGTAAGGGAATTTACATCAGACTTAAAAGAAATGTACAATGCACCAACACTGGAACAGGCAGAGTTTAAACTGGATGAACTAGAAGAAAAATGGGGTAAAAAGTATATGGCAGTAATTAATTCCTGGAGAAGTAACTGGAATGAGTTGACAACATACTTTAAATATGATACAAAGATAAGAAAGCTGATATATACGACAAACCCGATAGAAAGCTTAAACAGACAATTAAGAAAGTATACGAAGACAAAATCACTTTATCCGACAGATGAAGCATTGATGAAGTCAGTATATTTAAGTTTAAAGGAAGCAACAAGGAAATGGACTGGAAGAATACCGGGCTGGGGAGAAATATATTCTCAGTTAAGTATTTATTTTGAAGGAAGGATTTAAAAACAGGATGATAAAAATACCATCCTGTACCATATATTATATTTTGAGTTTACACAAAATTCTGGACACTCTCTATTTTGAAGGAAGGATTTAAAAACAGGATGATAAAAATACCATCCTGTACCATATATTATATTTTGAGTTTACACAAAATTCTGGACACTCTCTAATATTTTTTTCTTACACATCTCAATTTCTCCTTCTATTTGAATTTTAAACTTTTTCTGACAGTTCTTCCATTAATTCATTTACATTTACTTTTCTAGTATAAACGCATTGTTTTTTCTACTTCTTTCATTTCTTTTTATTATAAACGTTCTCTCATCTAAAAATTTTTTTTAAAGTCTTCAAACATTTTTTGAACTTCATTATCATTATAAATATCTTTATAGGCAACAACAATAATTTCAAGTTCTTTTAAAAAATTTTCTTTAGAAATTATCTCGACATTCATTTCTTCTCTAGAGTTTCTGAATCTTTCTTCTTTTAAATCATTAATATTTTTATATTACAATAATGCAACATCACTTTTTTCAAGTTTTTCTTTGTATTGAAACCCTACTATACCTCTACTATCATGATATTCTAATTCAATATTTTTATATTCTATTTCAATTTTATTTTTCAAAATATTTATAATAAATTTTTCTAAGTTCGTTTTAGGCAATGTATACTTTTTTTCTTTTTTATTCAAAATTTCTTTTAATTTTCCTTCTTTTAATAAAAACGAATAAAATTTTTTTAATATATTGATATCCCAATAATTGATATATTTCCTATTAAAGTTTATGAAATTATAATTATAAATATTTTCTTTTTTGTTATATTCAATCAGAAAATTTCTTAATTTATCTCTATTAAAAAAATCATTTAAATCAAATTTTATCTTATATTTTTTCAAATTATCTGTATATTGTGTATAATTATACAATTCTTGTTCAATAAAAAGCATAAAATCACTATAATCTGCCATATTTTTTAGATAATATAAATAAAAATTATAAAATAACTCCTCATACGAATAATATACTCTGATTTCCTTAGCTTCATTTAGTTCTGCTATGTACAAAGAACTTTCATTACTAATATAATAACCATAATTTTCAATAATACTTGTTTTAACTTCTCCACTTTTATAAATTTCAGAAATTAAAAAAGCAAAATTTCCTATTTCATTTACTAAATTATTAAAAAAATCATATTTATTCATTTTTAAATTTTCAAAATAATTATCTTTTATTTTTTTTAAGCTCACTTTATTTCCCACCTTTACTTAAACCTCTATTTAAAAACAACCTTCACTTCTTTCCCATAAAACGCAACCCCAATCTTCAAAATATTCTTTATCCCTCTTGCCTTAAGCTTCGTATCATATTTCTTCTCATCAATCTGTTTCAACGCCTTCTGTGCTCTCTCTTCCATCCCCTTTTTCGTCTTCGATATTTTAAATTCCATAAGATACGCCTTCTCATTGCTTTTTATCGGAATCATCGCAAGGTCATATCTCCCATATCCACTCTCATCATTTGAAATAATTTCATATTTCCCCATCAAAAATCCAACAAGTCCTATCATAAACACCTGATAAATCTTCTCCATTTCCTTGTCCAAGTCAAAATGACTTAACATATTTATCATTATTTCTCCCAATGTCTTCTCAAATTTCTTAATATCTCCATTTTCAAGTGCTTTTATCAAAATATTAGTTTTCACTTCTGTTCCAAAAAATCTATTTAAAAACATATTCCCAAAATATTTTCGTATTTCCTTGTTTGGAATTCTCAAGTTATAAACATCTGTATATTCTGAAGTTACATCTATTTCCTTCTGCTTTTCATCTTTTGTCAAATACCCACTGTATAAGAGTAATTGCCATATCTCATCATCATTATTTAAAAGACTTTTTATCGTAGTTCCATCCGAAATATATTTTTCAATACTTTCTCCATCAGTAAACCGTTTTAAATCATCATAAGCACTTTCTCCAGCATGATCAAGCATATTTTCCAGAAGTGTATTCCCTGAAACATTTGCCCAGTATGCCTTAATTTCTTTTTCTCTTACATAATTTACAATAGACCAGGGATTGTACACTTTACTTTCTCCAAAAATATACCCATTATACCATTCTCTAACTTCTTCGATTTTGTATTTCATATCAAAATACTCAAGCATTTCAATTACTTCGCTTTCAAGAAGTCCAAAATATTCTGAATAATCCTTACTTAAAATTGTATTCACATAAAGATTGTTTAAACCAGAGAATATCCCTTCTTTTATGATTCTAGTTATTCCTGTTAAAACACCATATTTCAAGGAATTGTTTGTCTTTAGTGCTGAACTGTAAAATGTTTGAAAAAAGTTTATCGCTTCATTATAGTATCCTTTATCAAAAGCATTTATTATTGGAGCATCATATTCATCTATCAAAATTATTACACTTCTTCTATAATATTCGTACAAATAATTTGATAGATTTTTAAGAGAATAAATCCAGTCAGCCTCTTCTTTTTCCATAACTACCTTTTCAAAATCATTTTTAAAAATAGGATTCAATTTATCTTTTAAATCATAAAATTCCATGTATAAGTTTTTTATATGTTTTTTTATCAACATAAAATTTTCTTCCCAAGTATTTCCTTTTAAATCCTTCAGTGAAATGAAAATTACAGGATATTTCCCTTGTTCACTCATATATTCACTATTATATATTTTCAAATTTTCAAAAAGCTTTTTATTTTCTTCTTTATCTTTTACATCAAAAAAATATTTCAACATCGACATATTCAATGTTTTTCCAAATCTACGTGGTCTTGTAAATAATGTAACTTTTGATTTATTCATTAACATTTCATCTATTAATAAAGTTTTATCTACATAATAATATTCATCTTGTATCAACTCTTTAAAATCTTCAATTCCCACAGGAACAGCTTTTTTTCTCATAGAATCACTCCCTCTTTTATTTTCCTATAAATAATTCCAATATATGTTAATTATACCACAACTTGATATTTAAAATAAAGTCGTTTGAACGCTCTGTGACGCTTTCTTTTTAAATTTGAGGATTTGAAATAATTTTATAAATCATTTATTTCAACTTCAAGATAACTATTTATATCTCTCGGCATTTCTAAAAACTTCTTTTTTCCTAATAAAGCTTTTGTAAATTCTTCTATTGCACAACTCCAATCATCATAGTCTCCAAACCAATCTATAAAATCTACTTTATTTTTATACATATAGTAATCCATTGTTTCTGTTCCTGCTTCATAACAAGTTAAAATACCTTTTTCTAATTTGTCTATAATTTTGAGTGATTCATTTATACCTTTATCTGAAATTATAAACAATAATCTTCCTAAATATATCGAATATCCTATATTATATTTTTTCGCATCTACTATAGCACCTGAATTCATATACATTTTCCCAACAGGGTCTAATTCATAACAAAATTTCATTTTCATTTTATACCTCCTTCATAAATAGGCTATCCTAATGTATGATTATAATTAATACATCCTTGCATTTGTATTCTTAATTCTAATTTTTTAAATATACATCATAATTTTTTCTTTATATTCCTTTAATTCTTCTTCTGTCATTTTATTCGGTATTTTTAACTTAGAAAATTCATTAACAAAATATTTAAATAAAAATCTATCTTTCATATTTAATATTTCTATCAAACGATTTTTGTCTTGTTCTTCGCAATATTTTTCTATAAATTTTCTTAATATTGCATATTCTTCTATCCAACCTTTCATAATGTTACCTCTTTTCTCTTAATATTAAATCTATTCTTGGATTTGGTAAAATATCCAATTTATCATATTTTATATCCATTTTATCAACAGGAAGCAATTGAAAAGCACCACCTTGACCATGTTCGGGATACGATATAGTAAACGGTTCCAACTCTTTTCCGGTATCTCCCTTAGTATAGGGTATTCTTACTTTTGGATTTCCTTTACTATCAAATAATTGCAGTGTATCAAAAGTTCCTCTTACAGAAGCATTACTCCAAGTATGATTTTGATTATTATTATAATAATCATACGCTATCTAGTATCTGTCTCTTACCTGATATGCAGTATCAATTTTTTCAAATCCAAAATAGGATAATGGACCAGACATTTCTTTTTTAGTAGCTTCATACTAGTTATACTATTTAGAAATCCATATACCTATATGCCGTTGCTGGCAATGTGCTACTTGCTCCATTTGGACCTACGTAAAAATCTGGTTTAATTATTACTGGTTTAATATACTCATAAAGTTTAGGTACATTAAAATAGTTAGTTGTATTTAATGCTACTGCTATTTAGACCATTATTTTGAGACTTGAATTCATAATTTTGAGTACTGTTATTTCTATGAATATTTTCCCTGTTCGCAAATGGTGGCACTTCATTTGAAGTCTTTCCTCTGTTATAATTTTCAAGATAACTTCCGTTTCCTATTCTTGAAGTTCTTCCCATTCCACCTTTTGCCATATCGTCGATTATGTATGCTGGCGGTCTGTCTGACATATGTTTTTATATTGTTATGGTAGTGTTCTCATCTATTTTTTTTATGATTTTAACATTCTGTCAGTGTTATTGAATTTAAAAATTCCTAAATATTTTATTTTCAATTAATTTGTATATTTTCAATTTTTGTTTCTAATTTTTTTCTTTTTTCATTATTTTTATCCTGTTCTTTTTCAAATTGTGTTACAAATTCTCCTTTTTCTCTATATTCAAAATATTCTTTTGGAATTTTATCTTTAAATAACTTAAATATTTTTTCTACAAATTTCTTTTCATAACTCAGTAAATAAGGACTTTTTTTATGAATTATCTTATTTTCAGTAAATATTGTAAATTCTTCATTAATAGTTGATATAGGATAGTACCCTTCTTCTTCAAAATAATCAAATTTATCATATAGACTTGAAGGAATTACTTTATCAAAGAAATAAACTTTTTTTATTTCAATATCATCTTTATTAATATAATATAATTCTAATTTTGTTGAATTTTTAAATTTTAAATTATCCCAAACTAATTTTCCATATAAAAACTTCTCTCCATTTTTTAGTGGAATATACTCTCTAGAATAATATTCCTCTATTTTTTTAGATAAAAAAAATTTGAGTGCATCATAATTTTTTATATATTCAACACCATACGAATTTTCTGGATTTTCATATACCTTAAAATACATAACATATGTATTAAAATTATCATTGTTTAAAACATAATCAAATCCACCCATTATTTCAGCACCAATTGCTGATTCATCTTTTTTCATACTATGTAATCCCAAATTAATTAACTTATTTGAGTTACAATATACAATACTTTGAAATAAAATAATTAACAATATTATGTATTTTTTCCTCATAAATTACCTCCTATTTTTTTATATTTGATTTTTGTTCTATATAAATTTCTTTTCCATTAAACTTAATAACTTTAGGATTTTTCTGATTGGAACTTTGATTTTTTACAATATTTTTTCAGAAATTATATCTTTAATTATAATTAAGTTCATCTATATCTCTTTTTAAAATTAAAAAAAATTAAATATTTAAAATACTTGTTGAAAAAAATAAAAACAATGGTATAATTAAATCAAATAAGAAAATAAAAAATATTAGAGGTGTTTTTTATGAAAAAGTTATTTAATAAATCGAAAATTTATATTATAAAATTTTTTAAATATTTGTCAAAAGACGAGATCAAACCATATGAAGATATAATAAAAAGTTATTTTAAAAATATTGGTGAAAAAGCAATGAAAAAAGAACTTTTCAGAAAAAAATATAGCAACTCTTCAAAAAAAGAAACTAATGTTGGTTTAAAAATTTTAGTAGCATTTGCTTCATTTTTTATAGCTCTTATATCTTTCCCATTAATATTTATTTTCGGACCTTTTTGGATTATTATATATTTTTCACTAAACACTTCCGTTTTATATGCTTTCTTTTCAAATAAATTTGAGGACTAATTAAGTCCTCTTTTCTAAAATATACCTTATTTTTTACTGACAAATAAAAACTTTTTATTTCCCTTTATGTTTCTGTTTCTTTTTCTCCTGTTTCAATAAAAATTTTCTCTGTTTTTCAAGTTCTTTTTCTTTTTTTGTTTTAATTTTTCTTTCTTTTTTATTTTCTTCATACTGTAGTTTTAAAATTTCTTCCAATTTTTTCAAAAATTTTTTACTTTGAAGTTCTTTTTTTATTTCTCGTTGTCTCCGTTTTGGATTTTTTGCTTTCTCCCCAAAATTTGATTTCATTTCATTACTAAATTGAAGATTATAGAACTTTTTTAATATAAAATTATAAATTTCATATTCTTTAGGTTTTGAACCAAAAGTTACTTTACAAACTGACAAATTATCATTTTCAAAATTTTCAAAAATTCCTACCCAAAACGGATTTTCAAAAAAAATTGTCAATTTTCCTGAAATTTTTTTCATAATTTCAGCCTCCTTTAAAAAATTTATAATAAAGAATGGACAACCTAAGGAGGCAGGTTACTTACATTACTGCGTCTGGACTACCAACCAGAACTGTGTTTTTATCTTTATCATTCTATGTATCAAATAAAACTACTCAACAATCTCATAAATTTCCGAAAGTTCTGTTCTAGTTTTCGGAATAATCTCTTCATCTCTGTATCTAAAATTTATAAGATATGAAATTCTATATTTTTTCAAATCAAACACATCTTTTTTTAGAAAAATATTTCCTATTTTAAAATCTTGTGGCTCTTGCATATTTAGAAAAGCCTTCTTGCAATGCTTTTTTATAATCTTTATCTTCATATTCAATTTCTAAAATATGAGAATGATACATTGACTGACTAATTCGTTTATCTTGTTCTTTGTCAAAAAAAGCAACGAAGATAACTTTAAATTCTATTCCTTTACTTTTACACCATTCTCCGATAGTATCAGTAATATCGGGTCTTTCTATTGCTACTTCTTTCGCAGTTTGTTCTTTGTTTTTAGGATTGGTAACGTATTTACTTATAAAAAATCTGCCATCTTTTGTTACAGCTGTTACTCCTAAATTTTTAAAATTTTTTTTAAGCATTTTTTTTATCTCTTTTATATCATTTTTACTTAATTGTTTTGAATCATCATACCCATTAATTTTTAAATTCATTAATTCTTCTTCATATATTTTTTCTGTTTTATTCTCGCCGCACGACACTGTTAATAATAAAATTAACGCAATTAAAAGTCTTCTTTTCATTCAAAGCTCCTTTTTATTTTTTTCATATCGTAATTTTAGAATTTCTATAAATTATTCAATTATTTCCAAAACTTCTGAAAGCGGTTTTCTTATCTTTTTAGGCTGTTCTTCATCTCTATACCCAAAACTTACCATCACAGAAACTCCGTATTCACTTAAGTCAAGAAGCCCCATATCTGACAAATATTTTTCTACTTTTTCTTTATTAAATCCTTCAATTGCACAGCTGTCAATTCCCAAATAAGCAGCAACAGTCATCATATTTCCAAGTGCAATGTAAGTCTGTTTTGAAGCCCAATCAAAAAGAGTTCTTTCGTTTTCCAACAATTTCATATTTTCTTCCTGTAACATTGAAAAACTATTTTTCTTAATTTCAAAAACATCATCTGGCAATTTTTTTACATCTTTATAGCTATGTCTAAAAAATTCACTATCCGCAGTAATCCCCTTTTTAGCTAAAATTATTACAATTTCTGTCGCTCCATTCAAGCTATTTATAGCTCCAGTTGAGAACTTCTTAAAATCTTCTCTCATCTTTTCATTTCTTAACAATAAAAATTTCCAAGGTTCAAGCCCAAACGAACTTGGTGATAATCTTGCACTTTCTAAAATTATTTTCAAATCTTCATCAGATACTCTCTTTTTTGTACTAAATTTTTTACACGCGTATCTTCTATTGAATATTTCTATAATTTCTTTTCTTTTTAATTCTATATCTTTTGACATTTTTACCACTTCTTTCTTTAATAATATGACTAATTGTTAAAATATATCTGAAAATTTCAGATTTACATTATTTTTAATATTTTTCTCTAAAAAATTTATAAATTATTACTCAACAACCTCATAAACTTCCGAAAGTTTTCTTCTAGTTTTCGGAGTAATATCTTCATCTCTATACCCAAAACTTACGAAATATGAAATTCCATATTCCTTCAAATCAAACACACCTTTTTCAGAAAAGTATTTTTCAGCCATTTCTTTATTAAATCCTTCAATTGCACAGCTGTCAATCCCAAGAGCCGCAGCCATATTCATCATATTTACTAATGCAATGTAAGTCTGTTTTGAAGCCCAGTCAAATAATGCTCTTTCACTTTCTAGCAATTTAAAATGCTCTTTTTGAAATTTTATAAAAAATTCTTTTCTAATCTTAAAATTTTCATCAGAAATATTTATTATTTCCTTCCCAATTCTCTCAAAATACTTGCTATCACCAATAACACCTTTTCTAGCCAGCACCATAACAATATGGCTCGCTCCATTCAAGCTGTTAATTGCTCCCCAAGCAAACTCTCTCATGTCATTCAGCATTTCCTCATTCTTCACAAGAATAAATTTCCAAGGCTCAAGCCCAAATGAACTAGGAGAAAGTCGCCCAGCCTCAATAATTGCCATAAAATCTTCGTCTGAAACAACTTTTGTCTTATTATATTTTTTGCACGCATATCTTCTGTTAAATATTTCAAACATTTCCTTTTTTGTTAATTCATTATTTTTTGTCATTTTTATCACTTCTTTCCTAAAAATTATCCTTTTACTGATTTTTTATTTTCTCCATCACATCTTTGTCAAACTTTCCAGCTCTAAGCATCTCAATCTCAAATTTATACGGCGGAACTTTCTTAGCCTTTTTATCATCGCTCAAAGCCACATAAGGCGTTTCTAGAATTTTTGGCAAATGAGAAAATTTTTCAAAATGTGCAATTTTATTTAACACTTCAAAGCCAATGTTTCCAAATCCCAAATTTTCGTGTCTATCTTTATGCGCACCACACACATTCTTACTATCATTTAAGTGAATTACTGAAATTCTGTCAATTCCGACAATTTTGTCAAACTGTTCAATAACTCCCTCAAAATCATTCACAATATCATAACCAGCATCATGAACATGGCAAGTATCAAAACATACTGTCAGTTTATCCTTTAATTTCACACCATCAATAATTTTTGCAATTTCTTCAAAACTTCTTCCACATTCTGTACCTTTTCCAGCCATCGTCTCAAGTGCTACAGTCGTTTTCTGATCTTTTGTCAAAACTTCATTCAATCCTTCAATAATCTTATTAATCCCAACTTCCTCACCTTCCCCAACATGAGCACCTGGATGAAGAACAATTCTTTTTGCTCCAATAGCATCTGTCCTTTCAATCTCTGTTCTCAAAAACTGCACTGCAATCTCAAATGTTTCAGGCTTTATCGCATTCCCTAGATTAATTATGTAAGGAGCATGCACAACAATATCATCAATGTCAATATGATTCTCCTTCATAAGTTTAAGCCCTGCTTCAATATTCAGTTCTTCAATTGGTTTTCTTCGAGTATTTTGCGGAGCTCCAGTATAAATCATAAATGTATTTGAGCCGTAAGAAATTGCTTCTTTCACAGAACCCAAAAACATATCTTTTCCACCCATTCCCACATGTGATCCTATTTTAAACATTTTAAATTTTTACCTTTCTTTATATTTTAGTTTTTTTCAAATATTTCATAGTAGTATTATACCAAACGATTTTAAGATATGCAAACATATTTATTTTTATCAAAACAAATCTATTGATTTTTTTTCCTTTAAATGTTATCATTTAATTTAGCAGCAAAAAAATATTATTTTAAAAAGATAAGAGCAAAAAATTCGATTTATTCTATAGAAAAGGAGAGATTTTTATGTTATTTTCAAAACAATCGTCAGAAGAACGCCGTGATATGATTTTAAATGGGAATATTTTAAAAACACTTTTATTTTTATCCATCCCAACTCTTATGGTTGGAATAATACAAGCATTAATTCCACTTTCAGACGGACTTTTTTTAAATAATTTAGGCGGTGTACTTGTTGCAAGTTCAGTTTCTTTTAGTCAGCCTATTTTAAATATAATGATAGCACTCTCACAAGGACTCGGTGTCGCCGCAATGGCGATGATTGGAAATCTTTATGGACGTGGAATTATTCGTGCTGTAAAAGAGACATCACTTCAAATTTTTGTATTCAGCTTTTTGGTTGGACTAGGACTAATTCCAGTTTGTATAATTTTGGCTTTTTTTATTGCCGAATATACAACTCCAGAAATAAAAAGCAACGTGTTTATCTATATTTCGCTTTATTCTTTAGTTATTCCATTTAATTTTTTAGCTTCAATTTATAACGCAGCAAAAAATTCAATTGGACGTCCAGAAGTTCCGCTTATAAGAGTTTTTATCCTACTTATATTAAAAATTATTTTTAACACAATTTTTCTATATTTTTTTAAACTAAAAATAGTTGGCGCTGTAATTGCAACACTTTGTTCCTACGTTATTGTAACAATTTGGATGTATCACGATTTATTTATAAAAAAAAGCGATATGCGTCTGGAAATAAAAAATTATAAATTTATTCCTCCCATCGTAAAAAAACTACTTCGAATAGGTTTTCCATCAATGATAAGTTATATGTTAATTCAATTAGGATTTTTCTTAATAAATACAGAAGTGGAAAAATATGGTGCAATATCTTTAAACGCGCAAGGAATTGCAGCAAATATAAATTCAATTTGCTTTATATTGCCATCTTCCATTGGAACAACTGTAACAAGTATGGTAAGTATGAATATGGGAATTGATAACATAAAAAAATCAAAAAACATTTTTTACTACGGAATAGCAACAAGTATAGTCATAGCAATTTTAATAATATCTTTGGTTCTTCCTTTAGATGAAACATTAACACTGTCCTTCACAAGAGAAAAAGCAGTTTTAGATATTGCAAATAAAGCCTTAAATATTTATACGTATTCTGTAATAAGTTTTGGAATTTTCTGTGTCTGTCAAGGAGTTTTTATAGCACTTGGCCGAACAAAAGTACCGATGTTTATGTCAATTTTAAGAATTTGGTTTTTTAGATATTTGTTCATACTTTTTACAAAATCGTTTTTAGGAGTCTACTCTGTTTTTTGGGGAAATTTATTTTCAAATATGTGTGCCGGAATTCTATTTTTCATTTTAGTTTTAAAGCTAGATTGGTCTAAAAAATATGTTTAATTAATAAAAATTGAAATAATAAATGGTGATTTTTTTATTTATAAGGAAATTATACTAAACCCCATTTGAATAGCGAATACATTATAAATCTTTTTAGTAGGTTAAATCTAATATTTATTTTCAAATAATTAGAAGATGGTTTAAAAATTTTAGGGGCAGAATGTTATTTTGTTTAATATTATTTTTTTATTTTTTTACATAAGGGGAAAGGACCGCCATTTCCCCTTATAATCCCCACGCTCGTCTAAGCATTTTTTGGAAGCAAAGCCGAAACTCACTTCGTTCAAACAGTCGTCTTTACTCCCAAAAAATCACGACACTTTTATATGGTAGTAAAATTTAAACCGTCGGAGCATTTTTATGTGCTGACAAAACTGTTTGAGCACGATTAGTGCGAGTTTTTTGTCAGTGCATAAAAATGACTTGAGCCTTGCCGGGGTGCAGGGGTGCGGCGATGAGCACTTCTGCTTAAAAAAGAAAAAAATATTTTAGTAACTTTCTGGATTGAATGAAAAACTTAAAACTAAGATTTTTTATTTGCCTCTATATTTTTTACTCTGTCATAATTAGAATAAATATTCGCTTTTTAAACGAGGGAATAGTATAACATTAAAATATTTATATTTTTAGTTATGTGGTTTTAATATTATTTTTTTATAAAAAATAACGTCCGATAATGTTTGTTTAATTTGAAAAAATTTTTATACTATTAATAAACCTAAAAAAACTCTAGTACATTATTTATAGTCAAATATTAATCTATAAATAACTACTAGAGTTAAAAATTTATTTTATTATTGTATATTATTATTCGTTATCACTCTTGACATAAAATTTGAAATTATTATTTCATATCCGTAAAACAAAATACACATAATTCCTATGATTATTCTCAAAATGGCTGTAATATCTGCGTCAAAGTCCAACCAAATCATTACTGCATTTGAAAAAGTCAACACTGAAATTACTATTAAGAAAAAATTTTTTGTGTTACACATACAAAAGAATAAAGAAATTGAAAAAAATATATATGCCACTCTTACTAATCCTATTCGTGTTGTCAATCCTTGTGAAGAAGTTACTAAATCATTAAAGTATGGTGAACTTTCCAAATAAACTCTTGAAATGTCCACAAGCATTGAAACTACAATAAAAATTAAAAACATTATATTAAATCCCAAATTTTCTCTATTTCCTTTTTTATAAAAAGAAAAAATTGTCCAAAAAAGAAAAATCCAAAAAAGAAAACTTACCATAACTAAATGGCTTGTTATATAATGAATTTTATCATTGGGAAACTCTTTAAAAACAGTGTTATAAAAATCTAAATTTAATGTTATAAAACGAAAAGATATAAGTATTCCCACCAAATTTCTAAATAAATTTAAAAGTTTTTTTATTTCTGATGGATTTTCTCTAAACTTTTTTATTATTTTTTCCTCTATTTTTTTAGTTTTCATAAAAAACTCTCCTGACTAACTTTCTTTTTCAATAAATCTTTTGACCCATTCGACGTAAGTGGAATCAGTAATGTTTAACGCTTCCAAATTAGCCACAAAATTTTCTTCATCGTCAAAAATATTAAAAATAATTGGCGCCAAAACTTTTAATGTCTGGGTTTCAAATATTCCTTCGATATTCATACTGTAAAGTAAAGGCTTTTGCTCTTTTAATAACTGACTGTTCGTTTTTTTTACTTCATATAACAATGACAATAAATTTATTTTTTTTAAATCATTTTTTCTATCTTCCAAAACTACATCAATCTGGTCTGAAAGGAGTTTTTTGTAACGCCAAGATTGATGTTTTTTGTACTCTTTCGGCTCTAACAAAAATTTCATCTTTTGAGAAAATAAAACTAGATTTCCCATATCTTTTTCATATTTTATCGACATATTTCTATCAAAAAATTTGTTTATTTCTTTTAGCAGATCATTTTGCACTTGAAAAAGATTTTTATCATCATACACTTTATTTACAAGCAACAGTTTTTGTTCATTAAAAACATCGTACAAATAAATTGTTATTTCATATTTTTCAACATTTTTAATTTTTGAAATATTTCCTGCTAAAACATAGTTCAAATTTGTGTTTGATTCTCGTATTTTTTTCATATAATCAACGCTGTATCTCGTTTTCGAAACAAATAAATCTTCTTTACGATAAGCGATCGCCACTTGATAATTCAAATTTGTCTTATAATGTAAATTCTCGTTTAAATAAAGTGGCAAAGAAACTGCCAAATTTTCCGCTAACTCGGATTTTTCACCAATTGAAGTAAGCGTCAAAATTAAAATATTCGGTTTCACTCTTTTACTTTGATTCAATAAAAATTCTGGTTTATTAAACTCATAATACCAAAGTGGTTTATTTGTTGAAAAGAATTTATTTTTTGGAAGTAAATTATTTTTTTCGTTTTTATTTTTACTTTCCAATCTAATTTTTAATTTTAAAAATTTTTCTTCCAACTTCATAAACTTTTTACAATATTCAATCCAAGGATATTTTGATACAAACTTACAAAGTTCCAATCCTTTATTATATATTTTTTTAGCACAGTAGTATTCTAACACATTCAAGGTCGTCTGTACCCCATGTTTTTCAGGAACATAATATGGCAAAACATATTTTTCAAATTCTTCGTACATCTCATTTAAAATATAAATACTTGAAGTAAGGCTCATTATTTCAGAATTATAACTGGATTCTTTTAACGCTGCCGTTAAATAAAAATTTCCCATTTCTTTATCTCCGTGTTTAAAAAAAACTACCGCTTCCATAACTTTGGCACGCCAATTTCCCTTTATCGAAGATAATTTTTCCAATTTGCTCTCATATTCTAAATTACTTCTTTTTTTTACAATATCAAAATATTTTTTAAATGCTACTGCTGAATTTGGATTTTTTTCCAGTGCATCTAAATATTTTTTTTCTGCTTCTGAATATTTTTCTTCCATTTCCAACGCTTCAGCATAAGAAATACAAAGTGATTCAGTTATATTTTCACTGTTTAAGTTTCTTTCATAAAGCTCTATTGCCTGCTCTGGAGTACCTGTTTTAATATAAAAAGTCCCCAACAAATTTAACTTTCTCTCAAAATTATGGTCTTTGGCATAAAACCTGAAAACGGCTTCTTTTACTTCGTTGTATAAATTTTTTGAAAAAGCATCTATAATTACTGGATGTAAATTTTCTACATTATTCCAGTTCTTCTTTATCGCAGGCTCTAATTTTTTTTGTATCCATTCTTTCTTTTTCATTTTCATTTCTTTACCGAAGTTGTCATAATATGAAACTTCTTCTAATTCACTAGTATCTCTAGTTATTTTAAATTCATCGACAAACTTTTTTTTGCTGGTTGCAGCTTCATTTTTTTCTTCTTCGGAGTTATGTTTTTTTTCTTCAGCTTTATTAAAAAAATCAAAAATCCCCATACATTTTTTCCTCCTAACTTTTAATTTTAAAATTTTATAATTGACTGCTTTTAATAGCCAACTATTATAATAAGTGAACTAAAACTTTCATTTCTTATTTATTTATCTAAAAATAAAATTTAAACAAGTTTATTTTTATTTTATTTTTTAAATGAATACTCATACTTCATATAACAGTATATCATAAAAAGAAATCTTTTTAAATAAATTTTTAAAAAAAACTTATTTTTTATTTTTCTAAAACTTTTATTTTTTTATTTTTTATCTTCTATTAATTTTGAATTTATGCTAAAATATACAAAAAAGAAAGGAACCTGAATAAAAATGAGTATGTTTGTTGTTATTTCAACTTATAAAAAAAGTTTGGACGAAATTGACAAAAAAAGAGAAGAACACTTAGCCTATGTTAAAAATTTTATTCTTTCTGGAAAATTTTTGGCTGTAGGAAGAAAAAATCCAGTAAACGGTGCTGTTATTATAGCTCACAATGTTACAAAAAATGAATTGGAAAAAATTTTTAGAAATGATCCATATTATTTAAATGGATTAGCAGAATATTCAATAACAGAATTTAATCCCGCATCTTTTGCAAAAGGTATTAAAGAAACTTTAAAAAATTTGGAGAAATAAAAGAAAAAGAAAAAAAACATATATTATTAAATTAGTTTAACTAATAAAATATTATATGTTTTTTATTAATTTATAAAATGTGTTCCATAAAATATCTTATTTGGATTCTCCACCAAGGCCAGTCATGAGCGACATCGTAACCCCAGTAATCAAACCAGGCAGGCACTTGCTTTTCACATAAAATTCTGTCAAGCTCCCTGTTACTAGGTAACAATTCTCCTTCCCATGCTCCTTGTCCAATACAGATAATTATATTTTTTTGTCTGTACAAATCTAAATAAGGGTGATTCCAAGGCATATCTCCCAAGAAATCAACAACTGAGTTGTTATAAACCAAGTCATCCATATAATCGTAAAAAAACATTCTCGCATCAAATTGTCCACTTAAAGAAATTAATGTATCAAACAAGTCTGGTCTACGAAAAAATAAAATTCCAGCGTGCGTTCCACCCATACTGCATCCCGTAACTATTATATCGCTTCTCCAGGAAATATATTGGATTCTAGGAACCATTTCATAACAAATATGTTCAAACCATCTTTCTTGCATCTCAATTCTATGTCGAGGATTGCCGTTTTTATCTGACCAGCTTTCAGTATCAATACTTCCTATACAAAAAACCTGAATTCTCCCCTGTTCGATAAAATCTGACAAGACATCTATCATTCCAAATTCTTCATATTGATTACAATTTCCATCTTGTGATGGAAATACTAAAACTGGCTTTCCAGAATAGCCATATTTTTTAAATTCCACGTCTCTATTAAGTATAGGGCTGTATTCTCTTATGTATTCTATTTGCATCTTCTCTCCTTCTATTTTCTTTCGTGCACCATTTTTTTAAATTCGTTCATTTCTTCTTCAGTCTTAAATTTAGCGGTATACATGTAATTTCCCATCGCTCCTGCAAAAATATCTGGCATTCTTTCATCCATCACAATTTGGTTTGCATATTTTTCTTTTATTTGTTCGTGTGAATAGACATATTCTTTATTATCTCTTCTGCTTGCATAAAAGCAATAATTTTTTTCAATATCTTTATTTAAATCAGCATTTCTTATTTCATCAAAAACTACCATATCAGCCCAAATTTGATAAACATCAGTATTATTTGCATAATTATACATATCCGGCGTATATCCACCTGCAGGACGCATATTTGTCTCAAGTCCCACATAATCACCTTTTTTACCCAAGCCTTTTTTAGCACTTTTCAATTTAAAAAATTCTAAATGAATAAATCTGCTCTTTACTCCAAATGCTTTTACTGTGGCTCTTCCTATTTCCAAAAGTTTTTCGGGCATTTCTTTTTCAACGTAATAATAGACATCCAATTCTTTGTTTACTACATCCATAATTGTCGGCTCAAAAATTCCAGTTTCAAAAATAGGCTCTCCTTTTGAGTTTACAATTGCATCGTAAGAAACTAAATCTCCTTCAATATATTCTTCCATTATATATTTTATATCTTTATTCAATCCTTTAAAAAAATCTTTTAATTCTTTTTCATTCGAAATTTTGTGAGTATCACTTGCGCCAACGCCATTATCAGGCTTTACAATAACAGGATAACCTACTTTTTCAATAAATTTTTTAGCTTTTGCCAAAGTTGTTACCATTGAATAATCCGCTGTAGGAATTCCCCCTTTTTTATAAGATTTTTTCATTTTCGATTTTTCTTTTATTCCTGCAACTTTATTAAATTGTATTCCTGTTGTAACATTAAAATCTGTACGAAGTCTTGAATCGTTAACTAACCAATATTCATTATTTGACTCAATCCAGTCTATTTTACCGTATTTATGGGTAAAAAAGCCCACAGCTTTCAAAACTTCATCGTAATTTTCTAATGATGAAACTTTGTAATATTCAGTTAATGCATTTTTTAATTTAGCATCCAACTCATCATAGTTAACATCGGCTATTCCTAAAACAGTCACTCCATTTTTTTTCAGTCTATCACAAAATTCCCAGTTTGTTTTTGGAAATTGTGGCGAAATGTAAACAAAATTCATATTTTATTCATCTCCTTAAAAATAATTTATTTATTGTTTTTATTATATTCTTCTAAGGCGTATTTTAAAATTTTCATTCCATTTTCAATCTCTATTAAATTATGTGTACAGAATGAAAATCTGGCTTCCTTTGTCCCTTTTCCAGGCGTTGTATAAAATCCGGGTCCTGGTGCAAATGACAAAGTCTGATTTTTATATCTAAACTTGGTAAGCAACCAAATTACAAATTTTTCAATATCATCCACAGGCAATTCTGCAAACAAGTATAAAGCGCTACTAGGTTTATACGTAATCACTCCTGGAATTTTTTTTATGTTGTTATAAATCATATCTCTTCTGACTTTATATTCCAATTTTGTGTTATCGATATAAGTGTCAAGAGTGTTAATCAAATTTGCACTTGCATACTGTTCAATCGTTGACACAGAGAGTCTAGCCTGACAAAATTTTAGTGCTTGCGCCATAAATTCTTTGTTTTTTGAAATGATAACTCCTATTCTTGCTCCACATGCGCTATAATGTTTTGAAATACTGTCAACCAAGATGACTCTGTCTTTAATTTCCTCCATTGTCAAAAATGATTGATATTGTGCTTCAATTTCTTCGTCGTAAATAAACTGTCTATAAACTTCGTCAGAAATTATAAATAAATTATATTTTAACGCAATTTCCTTTATCATTTCCATCTCTTTTTTCGTAAATACAATTCCTGTTGGATTTGAAGGATTAGAAAATAATATCGCTTTTGTCTTTGGTGTAATTAATTTTTCAATTTCTTCTTTTTTAGGAAGGTGATAATGATTTTCAATAACTGTTTCAATCGGAATCAATTTCGCATCAGCTGCTCTCAAAAAACTGTCATAATTTGTGTAATAAGGCTCTGGAACTAAAACTTCATCACCTGGATTACAAATAGTTTGCAGCGAAATTTGGATTGCTTCACTTCCACCTTGTGTTATTAACATTTCATCTACTGAAATATCAATTCCCGATTTTCGGTAAGCTTTTACAAATGTTTCTCTTAGTTCCAATATTCCTGCTGAATTTGCATATTTTACAATTTTTTCCTTATAATTATCCAATCCTTCAAAAAAAGTATCAGGTGTTTCCACATCAGGCTGACCAATATGAAATTGATAAACTTTCACTCCTTGTTTTTTGGCTTCATCAATGTAAGGAACAAGTTTTCTAATCGGTGAATAGTGCATATTTTGTACTCTATCTGAAAATCTTTCTTTCATTTTCCCTCTTTTCTTAATATAAAAATCAACTATTTATTATTATATTTTTCATTTAACGCTTTTAAAATCGCAAATGTTTCTAAATCAATTTTTCCATCATATTTTGACGGTCTAAAATGATGCTGAAATACTTTTATTACATTTTGCGTCTGTTTATCCCATCCGTTTGTAATATCTATTGCATAACCAAATTTTTTTAACTCAGTTTGTACCACTGACGGAGTAACCGTATTCCAAATGCTTGAATATTGAGCTTCATAAGCCTGCTTTTTATCTTCATCATACCACATTCCAAGATTGTATTTTTTGTACAATTCTTTCCATGGAAATAATGGACCTGGATCAGATTTTCTTTGAGGTGCTATATCTTCGTGTCCCAAAATATTTGTTGCTGGTATTTGGTATTTATCAGATAAATATTTTACAAGAACAGCGACATTTTTTATTTGAAAACTTTTATAGGGAACAAATGCTCCATGTGCATCCCCATCATTTACAATTTCTATTCCAACTGAACTGTCATTTAGATTTTTAGATGTTTTCCATTCGCTGAGTCCAGCATGCCAAGCTCTTTTACTTTCGTCTACCAAATAATAAACTGGATCATTTCTATCATCAGAAACTAAGTAATGTGCACTTACTTCCTCTGTTGTCAAAGTTTTTAGTGATCCTTCCCTTCCAATTGCGGTATAGTGAAGGATTATAAATCTTTGTCTATAATTCTGTCCTTGTGAAGTATAATCAGAATTTATTGTAATATTTCCTATTGAGTTTCTAATTGTCTGATTTCCGCTTCTGCCTGGAACTGTGTTTACATTCGATTGTCCGCTACTACGTCCGCTACTACTATTGTTATTACTTCCGCCATTATTTATTATTATTTCATTTGGCTTTTTATTAATATCTTTTGAAGAATCTTTATTATTTGCACTCAAAAGACTTGCAATTGATAATATTGATATTATCATCAAAAATTTTTTCAAAACTTTGTACCTCCTATTTTTTTATAAAATCTTTTACCATTTTTATTTAATGGTATCATTTTTGAAAATTAATTTCAATAAGAATTTTTTATAAAATTTCTTGTTTTCAAAATTTTCATTAAATTACATATTATTCTTATTTTACCAAAATTCTATCGTTCTTTCAAGTCATTTTACAAATTTATTTTAATAATTTTATTTTATTTCAAAGATTTTTATATTTTTAAAAAATTTTAAAGAAAACTATTTTGAAAATTTTCTGAAAGAAAATAAAAAACTTAATCTAAAAAAATAAAATTACTTAATATTCAATAAAAAAATACATTATCAAACACATCTATTGAGAACAGAATAAAATTATGAACAGGAAAAATAAACAGTTACATGAATAAATTTAACACAAATCTTTACTTTTTTCAGTAATTTTTTCTCTCATTTTATATAAAAAAACTCCCGTTGCAACGCTTACATTGAGAGATTCAATATTCCCGCAAATTGGAATTATTGCTTTTATATCTGAATTACCTATCATATAGTTAGATACGCCACCACCTTCATGTCCAAAAATAAAAGCATTTTTTTCTTTTAATTTTATTTTTTCGTACGAAACAGATTCTTTGTGTAACACCGTCGAAATTATTAAATAATTATTTTCTTTCAAAAATTTTACAATATTTGAAGGTGTTTCATAAATAATATTTAATTTGAAAATACCGCTCATAGTTGCTCTCACAGTCTTTGGATTATAAACATCCACTGAACCCTTCGTAAGAATTAAGTTGTAAAAACCTGTTGCAATCATTGTTCTAATAATTGTCCCAACATTGCCAGGATCTTGAATGTCATCTAAAATGACAACATCGCCTTTTATATCCGAAATCGTATTCAAATTCTTGGAGTACAAAAAAATTATTCCTTGACTGTTTTCTTGCGTTGAAACTTCGTCAAATAAATTATCTTTTAAAATTGTCAAATTTTCATTTTTAGAAATACTATATTTTTTTTCAAAATATTCAAATTTTGATTCTTTCACAATAATTTTATTAAAATTTATATTTTCGCCTAAAAATTTTTCACCTTCAGCCTTAAAAATACTGTTTTCATCTCTATACTTTTTTTTATCCAACTTTTTTAACAACTTATAAAATTTATTATCCGAACTCGCTATTATATCTTTCATCAAATTTATTTTCTCTTTCTTTTTCTTTG
This sequence comes from Leptotrichia sp. oral taxon 847, assembly GCF_001553645.1. Classification (NCBI taxonomy): domain Bacteria; kingdom Fusobacteriati; phylum Fusobacteriota; class Fusobacteriia; order Fusobacteriales; family Leptotrichiaceae; genus Leptotrichia; species Leptotrichia sp. oral taxon 847. Next base: position 134,010 of record NZ_CP014231.1, read on the forward strand.
TAATTAAATTAATCTAAAATCTTTAAATTTTTTTATTTGTCTTTATTATTTAAAACTTTCTGGTAATTTTTCTCCACCTAAAATATGATAATGCATATGAAAAACTGTCTGTCCACCATTTTCATTGATATTTGTGATAACTCTGTAACCATCTTTAGAAATTCCCAAATCTCGTGCAATCTTTGCAATTGTCAACTGCAACTTTCCAAGTAGCAGTGCATCTTTATCAGTCGCTTCATCCAAATTTTTTATTTCTTTTTTAGGTATCACGATAACATGAATTTTTGCTTGTGGCTGTACATCATAAAACGCTAAAAAATCATCATCTTCATAAACTATATTTGCTGGTATTTCTTTATCTATTATCTTTTTAAAAATTGTTGACATATCTTTCTCGTGTGAAAATAAAAATATCACACGCTCCCTTCTAAAAATTTTATTTATTCATCAACTGTAAATTTCTTTCACAATTACAGTAAAGATTTTCTATATTACTGAATTTATACATTTAAATTTACATAAAATTATATACTTTCTTAAAATCTGCTATTTTTGTTAACATTTTTCTATTTTATTTACCCTTCTAGCGTGTCTTCCTCCTTCAAATTCGGTATTTATAAATGTTTCGATACATGCCAGTCCCAATTCATCCCCGATTACTCTGGCACCTAATGCAATGACATTCGCATCATTGTGAAGTCTAGAAAGTCTTGCTGTAAATTCATTGTAAACGAGTGCTGCTCTGATGCCTTTAATTTTATTTGCCGCAATCGAAATCCCAATTCCAGTTCCACAAATGATTATTCCATATTTAGCTTTTCCATCTAATACTTTTTCACATACCAAAGCAGCAATATCAGGATAATCAACGGAATCTAAAGAATTTGTTCCAACATTAATAACTTCGTATCCTTTCTCTTCCAACGCTTTTACTATTTTTTCTTTAAACTCCACTCCTGCATGATCATTTCCAATAACTAATTTCATTTAAAAGTCCTCTTTTCTAAAAAATTTTTTTATTACCCAATAAATTTTACTTTTTTAAAATTTCTAACATTTCTTTTGAAATTCTTTTCAATTTTCCATTTTCATCTACAAATACATTTACTGTACTAGCTTTTGCTTTTAAAATTTTATTAGAATCGTAAATTTCGTAATAAAATTTAATCTTTATATTATTAATTTCTTCAATTTTTACAAAAATCTCAATTTCATCATCGTATTTAGCTGAACTAATATACTCAATATTAAGCGTTTTCACTGGCAAAATAAATCCCATATCTTCTATGTTCTTATATGGAAAAATATCCCTAAAATATTCAGTTCTTGCCACTTCCATCCATTTTAAATAATTTGAATGATAGACAACACCCATTTTATCGGTATCATAGTAATATACTCTAAGTTTAAAACTTTTCATAATTTTTCTTTCCTTACATCTCTTTTATCTCAATTTTTACAGATCTTTTATCTTTTTTGGCAATTGAAGAAATAAGAACACGGAGTGCTGTGATAATTCTTCCATTCTTTCCGATCACTTTCCCCATATCTTCTTTTATCACATTAATTGTAACATCAATATGCCTCCCCCTTTCACTACTTTCAATCGTATAATTTTCCGTAGAATCTAATAAATTTTCAATCCAAAAATTTATGGTTTCAAAATACTTACTCATAATTTTTTTCTCCCATCTATTTTTTTATTTTTCACTCTTAAATAATACAATATTAAAAGTTATTTTGTCAACTTTATTTTATTTATTTTAAATGAAGGTGGAGTAAAAATTTTAAAATAAGATTTTAGTTTTTTATGTTGTGAATTTAAGTATATTAATAAAATATAACGTCCGATAATGTTTTTAAAATTATGCTAAAAATTTAGAATAATTTTTTTAACTTTTAAATATCCTCTTTTTTGCTATAATATTAATAAAAATAATAATTTTTTAGGAAAGGAATAATAAAATATGAAAAAGATGTGGGAAGGACGATTTAATAAAGAAACTGATAAACTACTGGAAAAATTTAATGCGTCTATTACTTTTGATAAGAGAATATATGAGGAAGACATAAAAGGAAGCATTGCTCACAGTAAAATGCTTGCAAAACAAGGGATTATTTCTTTTGAAGAGCAAAAAAAGATTGAAAAAGGATTACTTCAAATAAAAAATGAAATTGAAAATGGATATTTTAAATTTAAAATTGAAGATGAGGATATTCATATGTCAATTGAAAAAAGACTAACTGAAATCATTGGATCTATTGCTGGAAAACTTCATACGGCTCGGAGCCGAAACGATCAAGTGGCACTTGATACAAGAATGTATGTAAGAAAAGAAGCTACTAAAATAAAAAAACTTCTTGTAACTTTTGAAAATGTTATTTTAACATTGTCAGAAAAATACAAAGACATTATCATTCCTGGTTACACACATTTGCAAAGAGCACAGCCTATTTTGTTTTCTCATCATTTGATGGCTTATTTTCAAATGTTTAAAAGAGATATTTTAAGAATTGATGACTTTTTAAAAAGAAGTGATGAAATGCCGCTTGGAGCGGGGGCTTTGGCTGGAACAACTTTTGATTTAGATAGGCATTTTGTCGCAAAAGAACTTGGATTTTCAAAACCAACCGAAAACAGTCTGGATTCTGTGAGCGATAGAGATTTTATAATTGAATTAAGTATGATTATTTCTGTAATTTCAATGCATTTATCAAGATTTTCTGAAGAAATAATCATTTGGTGTACATCAGAATTTTCATTTATAAATTTGGACGATGCTTTTGCGACTGGTTCTTCAATTATGCCACAGAAAAAAAATCCCGATATTGCAGAACTTGTACGAGGAAAAACCGGTAGAATCTATGGTAATCTAATGGCGGTTTTAACAACTATGAAAGCTTTGCCACTAGCTTACAACAAAGATATGCAGGAAGACAAGGAAGGAATATTTGACTCAATTGATAACATAAAGCTTTGTATTGAAATTTTTTATTCAATGCTTGACACAGTTACAGTAAATAAAGAAAAAATCCTGACTTCAATGAAATATGGATTTTTAAATGCGACTGATGTAGCAGATTACCTTGCAAAACATGGTATTCCATTTAGACAAGCGCATAAAATTGTTGGTGAAATTGTATCTTATTGTGAAAATAAAAAAATTGCAATCGAAGATATGACAATGTCTGAATTTCACAAATTTTCAGAAATATTTAAAGACGACATTAAAAATGAAATTACAATTCAAACTTGTGTAAATAAAAGAAATTCTTTTGGTGGAACTTCAATTAAAAATGTAGAAATGCAAATAAAAAATGCAAAATTATTTTTAGAAAATATTTAAAATTTTTATTTTATCTTAAATATCCTGTGATAATGTAAAAATTTTAAGGGCAAGTTTTAATTTCAATATTTTCTAATTTATTTTTGCTCACAAGATATTATTTTGTTTACTATAAGTTTTATATCTTTGTACATAAGGGGAAAAAAACGCCATTTTCCCCTTATAATTTCCAAACTCATCTAAGTATTCTTTATATAACAGAAAAATTTAAACCGTATCTTAATCCTATTGTTTCCTTATCCTATGACAGAGTAAAATATTTAGGGGAAATAAAAACTTCTATTTTAAGTTTCTTATTCAATCCAGAAAGTTACTAAAATAACAATGTTTTCCTATTCCTTTTTTAAGCAGAAGTGCTCATCGCCGCACCCCTGCACCCCGGCTAGTCTTCGTCATTTTTATGCACTGCCAAAAAACTCGCACTAATCGTGCTCAAACAGTTTTGTCAGCACATAAAAATGCTCCGACGGTTTAAAATTCTAATATTATACAAAAGGTGTCGTGATTTTTTTGGAGTAAAGACGACTGTCTGAACGAAGTGAGTTTCGGCTTTGCTTCAAAAAAATGCTTAGACGAGCGTGGGGATTATAAGGGGAAATGGCGGTCCTTTCCCCTTATGTAAAAAAATAAAAAACTATACTAAACAAAATAACATTTTGTAATCGAGAATAACTTAAAAAATTTAAAATTAAAAATCTGCCACTAAAATTTTTAAACCATCCTTATCCTATTGTTTCCTTTTTTTATTTAAAAAAATATGCTATAATAGCGTTAAATAAAAAATTTAGGAGGAAATAAAAAATGTCCGAGGGCAACTTATTATTACAAATAGTAATAATAATTATTTTAACTGGAATTAATGCCTTTTTTTCCGCTGCGGAAATGTCCATCGTTTCAGTTAATAAAAATAAAATAAAAATTTTAATTGAAGAAGGAAATAAAAAAGCAATATTATTAAATAATTTACTCAATGAACCAAGTAAATTTTTATCAACAATTCAAGTGGGAATAACTCTTGCAAGTTTTTTTGCTTCTGCATCAGCTGCAACTGGTTTATCGCATTATTTTTCTGACTTTTTAAAAAAATTTAATGTTCCGTATACTAGCCAGCTTTCTATGATTCTAATGACTTTTTTGCTTTCTTACATAACTCTTGTTTTTGGAGAGCTTATTCCAAAGCGAATTGCACTTAGAGATTCCGAAAAAATCTCACTTCGCACTATCGGTGTGATTGTCTTTGTCTCAAAAATATTTTCACCATTTGTGAAATTTTTGACACTGTCAACAAATTTAGTTTTGACTATTTTGAGAATGAAAGAAGATAATATTGAAGAAAAGGTTTCTAAAGAAGAACTCCGTTCGCTTGTGGAAGTTGGACAGGAACACGGTGTAATTAATGAAGCTGAAAAAGAGATGATAGAAAATATAATTGTGTTTGACGAAAAAATTGCGCGGGAAATTATGATTCCAAGAACAAAAGTTTTTTTGGTTGACAAGAATATTTCAATTCAGAAATTGTTTGAAAATAAAGAAATTGAGCGTTATTCAAGAATTCCAGTCTATGAAGAAGAAGCTGACAATATCATAGGTGTTTTAATGACAAAGGATTTGATGATTGAAGCATACAAAAAAGGATTTGACAACGTAAATATTGCAAATTTGGTGCAAGAAGCCTACTTTGTACCGGAAACTAAAAATGTGAATGAATTATTTAACGAAATGCAGTCTGAAAAAAAACATATTGCTATTTTAATTGATGAATACGGTGGTTTTTCGGGAATCGTTACTCTGGAAGACTTGATTGAAGAAGTTATGGGAAATATATCCGATGAATTTGATGATGAAGACTTAACAATAACAAAATTGCCATTTTCAAAAAACAAATATTTAGTAAACGGGGAAATTTCCTTGAATGACTTAAACGATAACTTTCATTTTAATTTAGAATCTAAATATTATGACACATTAAATGGACTTTTAATTGAAAAGCTGGGGTATATTCCAGAAGATTCAGAAAATATAGAGCCAATACAAATTGACAACATTGTCTTTAAACCACAAAAAGTTAAAAATAAAAAAATTGAAAAAATCATTATGACTTTGAATAACAAACAAAAAAATGAAAAACAAGAAGAAGAGAAAAAAGAAAATGAGTAATACAAATATTACAGTAAAATCTTAAAAATCATCGGATTTTTGACAGCTCTTCCCACTAAAGTTTATAAATATTCAAATATATAAAAATTACTCACTTGGCAAAAATGCTAAGTGAGTAATTTATTTAAATAGCCATGTCATAAAACTTTAAAAGCTTTTACAAATATATATAATAAGTTGTAATTTTTTTATGCTTCCCATATTTTCTTAAAATCTTATTCCGCCTCTAAATTTGTTGTCATATTCTATCGGCTCTGTTCCAGCTTTAAATAACATAGTTCTCTTATTTACGCCGTCCGTATCGAGTAATCCGTTTTCCAAGTCAATTTCTCTTGTTGTCAAATCTTTTCTCTTGATATAATCATCGATAAACTCAAACACTCCAACATTGTAATTTGGCAAATCCACAACTGACTGCATATAATTTTTCCAAATTGGTGCTGCAGCTGATCCTCCTGTCATTCCAGTTCCCATTGACTTGTTGTCATCATTTCCGACATACACGACTGTCGCAAGAGTTGGTGTGTAACCTGTGAACCAAGCTGATACATAATCTGAAGTCGTTCCAGTTTTTCCAGCCATTGGGATTAACTGACCGTTTTTAAATACTTTTGCCGATTGACCAGTTCCGTAATTTACAGCATTTTCTAGCATATATGTAAGAACTGCCACATCTTTTGAATCGTAAACTTTTTTCATTTTAGGTTTCGCTTCATAAATGACTTCACCATATTTATTTTCAACTTTGTAAATATATTGTGGCTCAACTTGATAACCTCCATTTGCAAGTGCCGCATAAAACATCGCCATATCTGAAGGTTTTGTAGAAATTGACCCTAGTGCCAATGTAAAGTTTTTAGGAAAATCTCCTCCAACCACTCCAGCATCTCGCCAGACTTTTTCAGCTTTAGGAATTCCCACATATTGCAATAATTTTACAGGAATTATGTTGTTTGAAATTTCTATTGCTTTGTCTAACGTCATGCTATCTCTGTAACTTCCATCAAAGTTTTTAGGCGACCAATTGTTAATTTTTACTGGTGAATCTTCCATCACGCTTGCCATTGTCATTTTTTTCTGGAGTGCTGCTAAATACACTATTGGTTTAAATGACGAACCTGGTTGCCGTAATGAACTTATAGCACGGTTAAAGTTTCCTTTTTTATAATTTTTTCCTCCAACCATCGCTTTAACAAATCCGTTGCTTGGATCTATTGAATATAGCGCTCCATTTAAACCTGCTCGAGTCTTTAAATTGTAATTGCTGTTAAATGCTTTATATGCAGCTCTTTGTAAGTCTAAGTCAACAGTTGCATAAACTTTGTAACCATCAAATAAAAATTTCTGATCTTCTTCGGATATCTTCAAAATTTTTCTTAGTTCACTTAGCACAATTGTCGTAAATTCTGGCGCAACGTTTGAAGTTGAAATTTGTTCTTCTTCATTTCGACTTTTTATATCCCCATTTTTAAAGGCAATTTTTTCATTAATTGCATCGTTATATTGCTCATCAGTTATAAATCCATATTCTCTCATTTGATGCAAGACTATTTTTTGTCTTTCAAGCGCATATTTTAATTTTGAATATTTTGTCGGAGATTTTGGCAAACTTGCTAAAATTGCTGCTTGTGCAATTGTTAAATTTTTAGGTTCTCTGTTAAAATATTTGATTGCTGCATTTTTTATTCCGTAAGCACCTTGTCCAAAATAAATTGTATTTAAATAATTTTCCAAAATTTCATCTTTTGTATATTTTCTTTCAATTTCTATTGCCAAAATCGCTTCTTTTAATTTTCTTGACACAGTTTGCTCCGGTGATAAAAACGCATTTTTTGCAAGTTGCTGTGTTATCGTACTTCCACCTTCCCGACGTTTTCCTGTTACTGTCAAAAATATTGCTTTAGCTGTACGGACGAAATCTATTCCGTGATGACTTCTAAACTTCCTGTCTTCTATCGCCAAAAAAGCATTTTGCACATCTTCTGGAATATCTCCGATCCCTATTGGATCACGATTTTGAACCATTATTGTGTCAATTTGATTTCCGTTCATATCATAAATAACCGAAGGTGAAACTGGAGCATATCCGTCAATTAAGTCAACCGGTGTGTCTCTGTTTACCGTGTAAACTAAGTATGCTAGTGCTCCAACTCCAATTACACAAAAAAATAAAAAAACTTTAAAAAGAAAAGGGAGAAATCTAAATTTTTTTTTCGGTTTTTTTACTTTTTCTTTTTTTTCTGCTTTCTTCATTTCCATTTTATTTTTCCTACCTTTCAAAACGTTACTTTACTTTTTCTAACTGTTTTTCAGCCTTTAATTGTCCACAAGCTGCTGCAATATCCTGACCTTTTGTTTCTCTAAGTGTCACATTAACATTTTTATCTTTTAATATTTTATAAAACTCTCTTTGTTTAGCTTTTGGTGGCGTCTTATAAACTTTTCCTCCAACTGGATTATATGGAATAAGATTTACAAGGCAGTTAAACGAACTTAAAAATTCCGCTAATTCTCTTGCATCTTTGGGCTCACAATTTAACTCATCAATTAAAATATATTCAAATGTAATTCGATTTTTTGTCTTTTTTTGGTATTCCAAAAGTGCCTGCCTTAATTGACTCACATTCCAGGTTTTATTTATTGGCATAATTTGATTTCTAATTTCATCTCTTATTGAATGAAGAGAAATTGCCAAGTGAATTTGTGATTCATCTAAAGTAAATTTTTTTATTACCGGAACGACTCCGCTTGTTGAAATCGTAAAATTTCTTTTAGAAAAATTTTGTCCTTTTGGGGAATTTAACATATTTATTGATGAAATTACGGCTTCATAGTTTAAAAAAGGCTCTCCCATTCCCATATAAACGACATTTCCAAGTTTTTTACCACGCTTTAAAAGATGTTTCTGAACGTAGTAATATTGAAGCAAAATCTCTGAAACAGACAAATTACGCTCATAACCCATCAGAGCTGTCGCACAAAAATCACAGTTCATAAGACATCCAATTTGTGATGAAACACAGAGCGTGTACCTATTCTTATGGGTTATTAATACGCTTTCAATAAATTTTTTATCTTTTAGCTCAAAAAGAAATTTTTCAGTTTGCTTATCCAATGAGACTTGATGAGCTTTAAATTTCAGTTTTTCCACAAAAAAATTTTTATGTAAAACTTCCCTATCTTTTTTTGAAATATTTGAAAAATTGTCAAAATCAAATTCAAGTTTATTATGAAGCCAATCAAATACTTGAGTTGCGTTAAATTTTTTAAGTCCTAACAAGATAAATTTTTTTTGCAATTTTTCCAAATTTAACTCCAAAATATCAATTTTTTCTGTTTTTTCATTCATTTTTTCTATTTCTTCTCTCTCCCTCTCTCCTTTTGTTTCTTTTCAAGATTTTATATATTTAATATCATATCATATTTTTTCAAATATTTATACAATTTTTTAAATTTTAAAAATATAAATAAATTACTTTGATTATCAAAGTTATAAATTTTATTTTAAAATAAAATAATCCTTGTAAAAGATGTAAAAAATATGGTATTATTTAGAAAAGTGCATAAAAAATGATTTTTTTAATAATTAATTAGGAGGAAATAATGGTAATAAAACCTAGATTAAAAGGTGGATTAGCTCTAACTAACCATCCCATAGGAGCAAAAGAATTTGTAAAAAGACAAATTGACTATATAAAATCACAAGATAAATATAAAGGACCAAAAAAAGTCTTAATAATAGGTTCATCATCGGGATACGGACTTTCAACAAGAATTTCATTAGCTTTCGGTGCGGGAGCTGAAACAATCGGAGTTGCATTTGAAAAAGGTGTGGAAGGAAAAAGAGTCGGTTCTGCTGGTTGGTGGAATACAATTGCTTTTACCCAAGCTGCAAAAAAAGATGGAATACCTGCAAAAAATTTCATTGGAGATGCTTTTTCCAATGAAATGAAAGCTGAAGTCATAAAATATATAAAAGAAGAATTCGGTGGAAAAATTGACTTGTTAATTTATAGTCTCGCAAGTGGAGTGAGAACTGATCCAAAAGATGGTAAAACCTACAGATCAGCGCTAAAGTCTACAAAAGAGGAAATCACAGGTCCTACAATAAATTTTGAAAAAGAAACAATGGAAGAAACTACAATGGGAGTTGCTACACCTGATGAAATCAAAAGTACAGTAAAAGTAATGGGTGGTGAAGACTGGAAATTATGGATCGAAGCTCTTTCTGATGCCAATGTTTTAGCTGACGGTTTTAAGACAGTAGCTTATTCATATTTAGGTCCAAAAGTAACTTACGGAATTTATAAAGATGGGACAATTGGAGCTGCAAAAAGAGATTTAGAACATACTGCCGATATTCTAAATGACTTTTTAAAAGAAAAAGTTAATGGGGAAGCTTATGTATCGTTAAGTAAAGCGTTAATGACAAAAGCTAGTGCAGTTATCCCTATATTCCCACTATATGCCGCTCTTCTTTACAAAGTTATGAAAGAAAAAGGTATCCATGAAGGAACAATTCAACAAAAACATAGATTATTAAAAGATATGGTTTATGGAAATAACCGTGTAATTGATGACGAAAGAAGATTAAGACCTGATAACTTGGAAATGAGAGAAGATGTCCAAGCTGAGGTAGAAGCTTTATGGGACAAAGTAACACCTGAAAATTTTAAGGAAGTTAGTGATTACAAAGGTGCAAGAGAAGAATTTATGCAATTAAATGGATTTGATTTTGACAATGTCGACTACGATGCTGACATTGACATTGAAGAATTAGCAAAACTTCGTCCATAATTTAAAATAAAAATTACGCTGAAAATTTGTAATTTTAACTTTTTAGAAGTCTGAAATTATAAATAATCAGCAATTTTTTTATCCTTTATTTTTTCATTCCATTTTTTTAACTTATCTTTTCAAAATTTTAAAATTTAAATATTTTGATTTTAGTTCAAATTATTTTATTTTTGAACAAAATTCAAATTTATTTAACTCCCCAAGTATTTGGACTTTTACTCCATTCAAGTGCAATTTCTGCTTCTTCTTTTGTCAAATAATCTGTATTTTTAAGTAAATTTATCAAAACATTAAAATTTGATAGAGAACTAAATTTACAGTTAAATTTATTGTAATTTTCTTTTGCAGCGTCAAATCCGTAAGTAAAAATTGATTTTACTTCCATATCAGCCACTTTCTCTTTTTGAAGCACATCAACAGCAATTAAGCTGCTTTTCCCAGTCGTAATCAAATCTTCAATTACAACAACTTTTTTCCCCTTAACTTCGGCACCTTCAATCTGTTTTCCAGCTCCATGATCTTTTGGTTTGTTTCTGACATATGCAAGAGGTTTTTTCATTCTATCCGCAATAAATGAGGCCCAAGGAATTCCTGCCGTTGCAACTCCCACAATGACATCTACGTCACTGTCAATCGCTTGAATAAATCCATCCACAATGACATCTCTCTCGTGAGAAAATCCCAAGACAAATCTGTTGTCGCAATAAATTGGACTTTTTATTCCAGACGCAAATGTAAAAGGTTCATTAACATTGATTTTTACCGCTTTTACATCAAATAACGCCTTTGCTACTCTCTCTTCCAAACTTAAATTTTTACTCATAAAATTCCACTTCCCTTCCATTTTCTAAACTATCACTAAATTTTCCATTTTCAAAAACAATTTTTCCATTAACGATTGTCAAAATATTTTTGCCTTTTAATTTCCAGTTTTCATAAGGTGTCCAGCCACATTTTGACTCAATTGTGTCATCAATTCCAACAGTCCATTCTTTTGATAAATCAACAGCTATAATATCTGCAAAATATCCTTCTTTTAGTTTTCCTCTTTTTTTGATTTTCATTATTTCTGCAGGATTTTCACACATCAGTTTTTGAATTGTTTCCAATTTCACTCTTTTTTCATTATAAGCATTTAGCATTAAAGCAAGTGAAGTTTCCACTCCTGGCATTCCAAAAGTTATTTTTTCTAATTTTTCTGAAATTAAGTGTGGTGCGTGATCCGTTCCAATTGTATCAATTTCACCATTATTTAACGCTTCCCACAAAAATTCATTGTCAGCTTTTGTTCTAAGCTCTGGTTTCATTCTCAAAAGCATTTTATTTCTCTTGGTACTTTCTCTAATTTCTTCATTCAAAAACAAGTGATGTGGCGTAACTTCCGCATAAATGGGATGCTTTTCGTTGTTAAAATCCTTATCTTTTTTTGCGACCAGCACTTTAATCAATTCTTCTTTTGACGGAATGTGGCAAACATAAAGTCCATTTCCATAATCTTTATTAAGTTTTAGTGCTTTGTCAATCATCTCATTTTCAGCGTGGACCAATACCAATTTAGAATTTTCAAACACTTTTTTCAAAATTTCGTCATCTTCGATAAGCATTTCTCCTGTCGAAACATTCATAAATATTTTTACAGTATTTACTTTGCCGCTTTCAAGAACTTTTTTTATTTCGCTGGCGTTATCATTTTTACTTCCACCAAAATGAAATCCATAATTTACAATAGATTTTCTAGCCGCCAATTTCTTTTTTTCTTCCAGCGCTTTTAAAGTTGTCGTCGTTGGAATTGTATTTGGCATATCATAAAATGTTGTAATTCCTGCTTTGGCACACGCTCTGCTTCCTGTTGCAAAATCTTCTTTATAAGTAAATCCCGGCTCTCTCATATGCGTATGAATATCAATAACTCCTGGCATTACTAATTTCCCGTTCAAATCAATAATTTTTAAATTCTTGTCGCTATTTTCTTTCTCAAATTCTTCAATTTCATTTTCCAAAATTTTTTCTCCAATTTTAAAAATTTTATCATCTAAAATTAAAAGCTCAATTTTTTTTCCAAAAACATCAACACCATTTTTCAAAAATAACACTTCTTTCTCCTCTCTATTTCTATTTTACTTTTATATTTTACCACAATAAATAATTTTTGTCTTTTTATTTTTTATTTCTAGAATAATATTTCCTAATTTTTTATTTTTTCATCAAAAATCTCCAAATTTTTTTCAAAAAATAAAACATTTTATTGAAAATAAAAATTATACTAAAATGAAGTTTTATACTCCAATTTATATATTATATATATCAAAATTATAAAAATAATATATTTTACAAATGATTCAAAAAATGATAAAATATTTTTGTTGAATAAGACACGCAGATGTCGAAATATATTTTAAAGGAGGTATCAGTATGGATACAGCAAGTGTAGTTTTTATTTTATTTTCATCAGCATTAGTGCTTTTTATGACGCCGGGACTAGCTTTTTTTTACGGAGGTCTGGGACGAAGAAAAAATGTCATTAATACGATGATGATGGTTATTCTTCCAATTGCTATTGCAGTTGTGATGTGGTTTTTAGTAGGTTATTCCCTAGCGTTTTCTGGAAACGGGAAATTTATAGGAAATTTTGGAAATATTTTATTTAGCGGAGTCAGTGAAACAACGAGTACAAAAGGCTATAAAATTCCAGATGCAGTTTTTGCATTATTTCAAATGATGTTTTCAATAATTACGGTAAGCATTGCAACAGGTGCCGTAACTGGGAGAATAAAGTTTGCACCATTTTTAGTTTTTGCTCCAATTTGGTTAATATTTGTTTATTATCCTTTAGCTCACATGGTCTGGGGCGGAGGACTTCTTGCAAAAATGGGAGCATTAGATTTTGCTGGTGGAGATGTCGTTCACATTTCATCAGGAGTGTCTGGACTTGTTTTAGCGACAATTATCGGAAAGAGAAGAGAATTTACAAGAACCGAGTATCGTCCGCATAATGTGCCTTTTGTACTGCTTGGAACAGGAATTTTGGCATTCGGCTGGCTAGGATTTAATGCAGGTTCAGCTCTTGAAGCAAATAGTACAGCGATTCACGCTTTTATTACGACAATGCTATCACTTGCTGCGGCAACATGCTCTTGGGTAATTATTGAAAAGTTAAGTAACGGAACTCCTACATTAGTTGGAACTTCAACTGGTCTAGTTGCAGGACTTGTGGCAATTACGCCAGGTGCAGGTTATGTTTCGTACGGCTCAGCAATTTTAATGGGATTGTTAGTCAGTCCAATTTGCTATTTTGCAATTTCAAGTTTAAAACATAAATTGCAATACGACGATGCATTAGATGCTTTCGGCTGTCATGGTGTTGGTGGAATTTTTGGAGGAATTGCAACAGCGATTTTTACAACGCCAAGTTTAACGCCAGAAAAGGGAAATTTTGGACTTTTATATGGCGGAACTCATTTATTTGGTGCGACAATTGCTGCCATACTGATAACGGCTATTTGGGCAGGAACTTTTACATTTGTGATAATAAAAGTTATCGGAGTATTTTTACCGCTTAGAGCTACAGATAGAGAAGAAGCTGTGGGAATGGATGACAGTGAACATAAGGAAACTGCTTACCCAACATTTATGGGATTAGATTCTTAATTTAAGGAGAAAAATTATGAAAAAAATAGAAGTTATAATTCGTTCTGATAAATTAGAAGATTTAAAAGACGCATTGACAAAAGCCAAAGTCAAAGGAATGACAGTAAGCCAAGTTTTGGGACACGGAAATCAAAAGGGCTACACGGAAAGTTTTCGTGGACAAAAAATTACGCCGACATTACTGGCTAAATTAAAAATTGAAATAATTACTCAGGATGACAATGTTGAAAAATTAGTTGACATTATAATAGATGCCGTTTACACTGGAGAAGTTGGAGATGGGAAAATATTTATTTTGCCAATAGACGATGTGATTAGAATTAGAACAAAAGAGAGAGGAAAAGACGCTTTATAGCGTAATTAAAGAAGTTAGCTCAAAATGAACTAGCTTCTTTTCTTATTTTTTCAAAAAAAAGTTGCATAAGGTTAAATAAACGAGAAAATTGTGATATAATTTTTAAATAATATTATTTATTTAATAAGAAATCTTAATATTTATTATTTAAAAAATATAAATAACAATAACTATAAATAACAGAAGGGAAAAGAATGATTAACAAAAAAAAATATTTAAAAGGTCTAAAAGCTGGAATTGGAATGGGAATTGCATATATTCCATTTGGTCTGACAGTTGGGCTGATTGCTAAAAATAACGGAATGTATACGATTGTTACAGCAGCGATGTCATTTGGAATTTATGCCGGCGGCTCGGAAGCTATGCTTTTGAAAATGGTTTACGTGCAGCATTCTACAGCGATTGAAGTCATAATTTCAGTACTTATGATAAATTTGAGATATTTGCTTTTAAATTTACTAATTTTTAGGCAATTGAAAAATAGAACTAAACTGTTTGAAAAAATACTGGTTGGAGTTGGACTTACTGATGAAACGATAACTTATGCGATTATAAAGGAAGAAAATTCACCTTGGTATATCATTGGACTAAATACAGTTCCATATTTCTGCTATGCTGGAAGCTCTGTTCTAGGCTCACTTTTTGGAAATATGATACCTGAAGTTTTTCGTGCAAGTCTAAGTTTTATTTTATATTCAATATATTTTAGTTTGCTTGTGATGTCGCTGCAAAAATTGCCAAAATTTTTTGAAGTTGTAATTTATGTAATTGCCGCAAAACTGGCATTTATGTATTTGCCAATTTTAAATAAGGTAAGCAGTGGATGGGCAATGATTTTAATTATGATAGGTTCAAGTTTAATTTATGCGGTAAGACATAGAAAGGATGAGGTAAAAGAAAATGAATAATTTAGCAGTTTTTAAAGTAATCGTCATTTCAGCGTTGGTAACGGTGTCTTTAAGGCTTTTGCCGCTGTTTGTAAAGATTCCAAAAAATCCGATAATGAATAAATTTTTTGAGGCGTTGCCGTATTCAGTACTGGCGCTTATGGTTTTTCCAGACATTTTCACTTCAGGTGGTACAACTCCTTATGACATTGTAAAAATATTGATTGGAATGGGTGTCGTTGCTTTTTTATCACTAAAAAGATTTGGACTTGGAATTATTGTTTCGGTGTCGCTTGTTATGATATTTTTATTTGATTTGGCAAAAATTTATTTGTTAAACTAAAAAAGAAGCGAAGTTTTATTCGCTTTTTTATAAATTTATCTTACGTATGAATAATTATTTTTTCCATCGGTATATCACTTTGGACTACCCATTCAAGCCCTAATCTTGTAAAATACAAAATACTTTCATTTACTATTCTTTCATAGCCTTCCAGTTTTATTTCCACATTTGCCCAATTTAGCCGATACAGGTAATCTAGTGTATCCAAAATCTGATTTTTTGAACGAATTTCACATTTTCTTGCGAGTGATTTTAAATTTTCATTTTCTAAAATCTCAATTATATTCGTCAAATCAGAAAAATTATTCAAATCTGGCATTTCCCCAATTGATAAAACCCACAAAAGCACCTGTGCCGTTTCCAGTCTAAAATAGAATTCAACATTTAATTCGGAATTTTCTACTCTATTTTCTAAAAACTCTTTTTCTCTCTTTGTCAAAATCTCTTTAAACTGATATTTTTCTTCAAAAATTCCAATAATTTCTGCTAAATTTTTTTCCCCTTCTGATTTTTTTTCAAAATAAGTTTGTGCTGCTATTCTTGTAATAGTAATTGCGGCAATTTTTCTTATAATTTCCCACTTTTTTCTTATTTTCACATCTTTTTCAGATATGTTGACTTCCATTTTATCACAAAAAGGCAATTTATTTTCTTTCATCAATTTTATATTTCTTTCCATTCTAGCTGTATCTTCTTTTGTCATCTCAAAATTTTCAAACATTTTTTTGGAAAGCGGCGGAATAAAATCTGAGAAATCCCACTTTTCTTCATCTCTTATAAGATATTTTTTATTGTAATGGTAGTGTTTTAATCTTTTAGCTATCAAAAATTTTTGAAACTCATCAAAAAATTCAATTGACTTTTTCCTTAAAACTTCATTGTCCTTTTCTTCCCTATTTAATGCTTCAACAATTATCAATATTCGAGTATATCTTAAAATTTCATTTTCAGTCAATTCTTTACAACTTTTAAATTTGAATTTTTCTATGAATAATTCTAACAAAAATTCATTTTCTAAAATATATTTAGGACTTGGATTTACTTGAATTATCAATTTTCTATCACTTTTTAATTGTACAAAAAACTTTTTTGTTTTTGAAGTTATTTCTTCATCACGTTCATTTGTAATTGATTTTATTTTATCGGCATACGCTTCAAAAAAATTTTTCATTAACATTTCTGAAGTTTTATCTTTTGAAAAACATATAATCAATTCTTCTCTTCGTTTTTTCCTAAATAAATCTAACATTCCCACAGTACCTCTCACCTCCCTTACATTTGATTTTCAAAATTGTCTAGCTCTTTTTCCAATATAGAAATTATACTCGCTCCTGCGGGTATCATCTGTAATATTTTTTGATACAATTCTTTTCGTTTATTTCGGCACGCTTTTAAAAATATCAAGCAATCTTGTTTTTTTCTAAGTCTTAAATTGTACCCATCCACCAAAAAAATACTAAAATTCATCGTTTGAAAAGTTCCTCTTTTTATAAACATCTTGGTTAATATCGCCATTGTAACCTCATCAATGTTAAAATAAATCTCTTTTTTTCTAATTTGTTTTACAAACGTAAAAATAAATTCGCCGTCTAATTCTTCCAGTTTTTCAGCTTTATATCTTATATTTGACAGTATTCTTCTAAAAATAAAATAAAAAAGAAAAAAAACTAATATAAAAAATGGCATAAAATTTTCCACTATTTCCTCCTTTTACTTTATTAAGTTAATTTATTTAAAAATATTGTTGCTAAACTTAAAAATATCAAAAATCCAAAACAGTCTGTCGCAGTTGTAAGCACTACAGCTGACGCCATTGCAGGATCTATCTTAAGCATTTTTAATGTTATCGGAATCAAAAATCCAATCATACAGGCGATTACCAGATTTCCTACCATAGCTAAAAATACGATAAGACCCATGTAAAAGTTTCCGCAAAATGCCCATATTATTGCACCACATAACAAACCTAAAAGAGCTCCGTTAATTGCCCCAACCAAAAAAGTTTTTGCTACTATGCTAAGTGTATCTTTAAAATCTACTTCTCCTAACGCCAACGCTCGTATTGTTACTGAAAGTGCCTGTGTTCCAGCATTTCCTCCCATTCCACTAATGATTGTCATTATGGAAGATAAAATAACTACTTTTCCCACTGTCGTTGAAAATATTTCTATGACAAATGACGCCAAAAATGCTGTTCCTAAATTTATTACAAGCCAAGGAAACCTTTGTTTTACTGAAAACCAGAAATTTGAATGAATATCTTCTTCTTCAGAAACTCCACCTAATTTTAAAATATCTTCTGTATTTTCTTCTTGAATTACATCTATTATATCATCTACCGTTATAATTCCCAAAATTATTTTTTTGTGATTTGTAACGGGGACCACCTTTAAATCATATCTTGAAACTAGTCTTGCCACTTCTTCCTGATCCTGTTCAACATAAACATATTTTGGATTATCGTCCATAATATCAATTAATTTGGTATCATCAGAAGAAATTAAAATATTTCTCAAATCAACTTCTCCTATAAGTTCCTTTTTTTCGCTTGTTACAAAAATCGTTTCTATCACTTCAGTTTTTGGCGCTATAACTTTCAATTTTTTCATCACATCTTTTACTTCAAGGTTTCCCTTAAACGCTATGTACTGGGTTGTCATAATTCCCCCGGCACTGTCTTCTTCATAACCCAAAAGTTCTCTTATTTTATTTGCTTGCGAACGTTTCATTTTATTAAGTATAGATTTACTTTTTTGAATATCTATAATCCCCAAAATATCGGCGACATCATCTGGCGACATATAGCTTAAAATATCGATAGCTTCTTCATCTGAAAGCAAATCTATAATTCTTGTCTGCAACTCTTCATCAGCCTGCTCCAAAATTCCAGCTTTATTCTCATCGCTCATAAGCTCAAAAATTCGTATTAATTCGTCATCTTCCAGCTCTTTAAAACTTTCAGCGACATCAATCGAATGATTGTCGTCCAAATATTTTTCCAGTTCTTTTTCTGTCTCAATTTTTTGAATTTCTTCCGCCATTTCTTCAGGTGAAAATTTTTCTTCTTCTTCCATTTCTTCATCATCTGAAATACGATCTCTTATTTCTTTTTTTAACTTTTCAACATTTTTTTCCGAAGTTTCTGTATTTTCTATACTTTCTACATTTTTTGTCAAATCTTTTTCAAAATCTTCATTATTTTTTACATCTTTCATTTCGCACCTCTTTTCTTTTAATTGAATATATCAAATTTTATTCACAATTTTGAAAAATACGTTACCGCAAGTACAGTTTTCATATCTCTTGTAATATTCAAAATATCTTTTACATCAACCCACAGCACTTCCAAATCTTCTCCGTGATCTAATGACAACTCTTTTGGTTTGATATTGTCAGATTTTAGTTTTGCACTATAAAAATGCAAACGTTCAGTCGTGTACCCTGGAGACACAAAAAGCCCATGTGGCAATTTTTTTATATCTGTCAAATCGTCCTTTGAGTAGCCCGTTTCTTCTCTAAGTTCCCTAAAGACAGCTTCATCGGGGTTTTCTCCTGGATCTATAAGCCCCGCACAAATCTCTACCATATATCCTTTTGAACCAGGTCTATATTGCTTTACCAAAATTACTTTTTCTTTAGTTTCGTTAAATAATGCAATACAAACCGCATTTGATTTTGCTAAATATTCCAATGTTATCCCCGTTGTTGGGTGTAACATTTTTTCCCCTTTTAAAAATTTAAAACTGTTATCCATCTGCACTCTTCCTTTCTGCAATTTATGTTTTTTTTTAATTTTAATTTTCACTTAAAAACTTTTTTGTTACCATATTTTACCAGTTATTCAAAAAAAAATAAAGTGATTTATTGCAAAATTTAAAATTTTCTTTCTTTTATCAGCTTTTTTTGATATAATGTAGCTAATTATAAAAAATAAACAAGGAGGAATTTATTTGATATCTACAAGTAATTTGTCAGTTCAATTTGGTTCAAGAAAACTTTTTGACGAAGTAAACATAAAATTTACTGAAGGAAACTGTTATGGAATAATTGGTCCGAATGGAGCTGGAAAATCTACATTTTTAAAAGTTTTAACTGGAGAAATGGAATCAACTTCAGGAGAAGTTGTAATAGACAAAGGAAAAAGACTGTCTTTTTTAAAACAGGATCACTTTGCCTATGAGGATGAAGAAGTTCTAAATGTAGTAATGATGGGACATGCAAGACTATACGGCATTATGAAGCAAAAAGAAGCACTATATTCAAAAGAAGAATTTACCGAAGAAGACGGAAATCTTGCTGCAGAACTGGAAGGAGAATTTGCTGAATTAGATGGCTGGGACGCTGAAACAAACGCTGAAAAATTTTTAATTGGACTTGGAATCAATGCCGAATCACATCATAAATTGATGAAAGAATTGACAGAGCCAGAAAAAGTAAAGGTACTACTGGCACAGGCAATTTTTGGAAATCCAGATATTTTATTACTGGATGAACCTACAAATGGACTAGATTTACATGCCGTAAAATGGCTGGAAGACTTTTTGATGGATTTGGAAAATACGACAGTTTTAGTTGTTTCGCACGACAGACACTTTTTAAATAAAGTATGTACTCACATTGCGGACATTGATTACGGAAAAATCAAAATGTTTGTTGGAAACTACGACTTTTGGTATGAATCGAATCAATTAATGCAAGAATTGATAAGAAACCAAAACAAAAAATTGGAACAAAAGAAAAAGGAATTACAGGACTTTATTGCTCGATTTTCTGCCAACGCCTCAAAATCAAAACAGGCAACTAGCCGTAAAAAACAATTGGAAAAACTTCAGTTTGAAGATATGCAAGTATCAAACCGTAAATATCCATACATTGAGTTTAAACCTGAGCGTGAAGCTGGAAACAATATGTTAAAAGTGGAAAATCTATCAAAAACTGTGGATGGAGAAAAAGTAATTGACAATATTTCATTTACAATAAACACTGGCGATAAGGTTGTAATCTTATCCAATAATGACATAGCAAAAACTACTCTTTTCCAACTTTTAGCTGGAGAAATTGAACCTGACGAAGGAAAAATAGAATGGGGAGTTACAACTTCGCAAAGTTATTTTCCAAAAGATAATTCAAAATACTTTGAAGGAGTAGATTTATCGCTAATCGACTGGTTAAGACAATTTTCAAGTGATCAGCATGAAGAATATGTGAGAGGATTTTTAGGAAGAATGCTATTTTCTGGTGAAGAAGCTACAAAAAAAGCAAAAGTTTTATCGGGAGGAGAAAAAGTGAGATGTATGTTATCAAAAATGATGCTCTCAAATGCTAATGTTTTACTTTTGGACAATCCAACTGATCATTTGGATTTGGAAAGTATCACTTCATTAAATAAATCTCTGGAAAGATTTCCTGGAACAATTTTATTTACAACACACGACCACGAATTTATTCAGACAATCGCAAACAAAATAATCGAAATCACACCAAAAGGAATACTTGAAAAAGAAATGGAATATGACGACTATTTAAACGATGAAAACGTACAAGAAAAATTAGAAGAAATGTATAAATAATTCTATTAATCAGTACTATTTCCCATTTAAATAATAAATTTAAGTTTAAGAATGTAAATTTTTTTGTGTAAATAAACTAGAGAATCCTTATATTACTGAATTTGTATATACATTTACATAAAATTATGGACACACCCGTAAGTATTTTACATAAAGTCTTGGCTTTCTCTCAGTAAAAAATATAATTCTTATTCTCTAAAAATGAAATTTATACTAAACCCCATTTGAATAACGGATACATTGTAAATCTTTTTATCAAATTAAACCTGATATTTATTCTTAAATAATTAAAATAAATATTCACTTTTTAAACGGGGAATATTATTAGAGTAAAATAAAAATGTCTTTATTGTAATTAAGAAATTAATCTTTTTTACAAAAAGACATTTTTTAATAAAAAAACTACCTCTAATAACGATTGTGCGAGATAGTTTCTTATATTGTTTATTGTTATTTAATTTACGCTTCCACTCTTTTAGGGTAAATACTAACTCTTTTTTTACCTTTTCCAAATTTTTCAAATTTTACAAATCCATCAGCTACTGCAAATAAAGTGTAATCTTTTCCCAATTTTGCGTTAGTTCCTGCGTAAAATTTAGTTCCTCTTTGTCTTACGATAATATTTCCAGATTTTACAGCTTCTCCATCATATTTTTTAATTCCTAAATATTTAGGATTTGAATCTCTACCATTTCTAGTTGAACCTTGTCCTTTTTTTGAGGCAAATAACTGTAAGTTTAATTTTAATATCATTTCTGACCTCCTTATTTATTTTCATAATTTCATTCAAATTTTACAAACTCTTTGTATTCGTGTACAACATCCTTTAAATAAGAATACATAGATTCTGTTAAAATGTCTACTTTTTTTAACTCTTCTTCTGTCAAATCAGAATTCTGTAAATCACAAGTTAACTTTCCAGCATTGTCTATTTCATATTTCACTTTTCCGTTTAATTTTAAAATCTCTAAAATTCCATTCAAAGTCATCTGTGAAACTGACGAAACTGCAGCACAGACTATATCTTCACCACGTTTTGCATAATCTGCATGTTCATTAATTTGAAAATATACAATTCTCTTTTTTTTCTTTTTATTTTTATTTTTATCATTTTTCTTCTTAAAAAAATTATTATATTGATTTTATTTCAATAGTTGTATATTGTTGTCTATGACCTTTTTTTCTGTAATAAGTTTTTTTGTTGTATTTAAAGTTGACTTTTTTCACACCTTTTCCGTGCTCTTTAACTACTGCTACAACTTTTGCACCTTCTACAAAAGGTGTTCCAACTGTTACATTGTCCCCTTCTCCTACCATAAGAACTTCTTTAATTTCAATTTCTGAATTAACTTCAGCTGCTAATTTTTCTACTTTTAATACAGTTCCAACTTCTACTTTGTACTGTTTTCCACCTGTTTTAATTACCGCAAACATCAAAGTTCACCTCCACATTGTTTTTATTTTTCGCTATATTGGTATTAGCCACCAATTCTAAGCGCACAAGTATTTTACTATATTTTTTTTTATTTGTCAAATTTTTTGTTTTTTTCTGGATTGGAGTAAAATATTTAGGGGAAAATAAAAAGTTCTATTTATAAAAACTTCCATTTCCATTTTAAGTTTCTTAATTTAACTCACAAAGATACTAAAAATAATTTTTTCTTTTTTAAGCAGAAGTGCTCATCGCCGCACCCCTGCACCCCGGCTAGTCTTCGTCATTTTTATGCACTGCCAAAAAACTCGCACTAATCGTGCTCAAACAGTTTTGTCAGCACATAAAAACGCTTCGACGGTTTAAATTTTACTACCATATAAAAGTGTCGTGATTTTTTAGAAGTAAAGACGACTGTTTGAACGTAGTGAGTTTCGGCTTTACTTTCAAAAAATTCTTAGACGAGCGTGGGGATTATAAGGGGAAATGGCGGCCCTTTCCCCTTATGTAAAAAAATAAAAGACTATACTAAACAAAATGACATGTTGTAATCAAGAATAAATCAAAAAATTTGGAATTTAAAATATGCCCTTAAAATTTTTACACCATCAACAATAAAAAATTAGAAAAAAAGATTTTAGTATTGACATTCAAAATCAAAAATGATAATATTAAATTGTAAAGGTAAGAAAAATAAAACTCGTTTTAGAAGGAGAGTAACTATAATGAAAAGAATTGCGATATTAACAAGTGGTGGAGATTCACAAGGTATGAACACTGCTATAAGAGCCGTTACTAAAGCCGCTATAAACAAAGGAATGGAAGTTTATGGTATAAGAAGAGGATATAAAGGTATGCTTGAAGATCAAATCTTTCCATTAACATTGTTGGATGTAAGCGGAATTGCTGATAAAGGAGGAACAATTCTACTATCAGCAAGACTTCCAGAATTTAAAGATCCTAAAGTTAGAGCAAGAGCTGCAGCTAATTTGAAGAAATATGGAATTGACGGACTAGTTGTAATCGGTGGGGACGGTTCATTCCACGGTGCACATTACTTGTACGAAGAACATGGAATTAAAACAATTGGAATACCAGGAACTATTGATAATGACGTAGCTGGGACTGACTATACCGTTGGTTATGATACAGCATTAAATATTATATTGGACGCCATCTCAAAATTAAAGGATACTGCTACTTCTCACGAAAGAACATATTTAGTAGAAGTAATGGGAAGAAACTGTGGAGATTTAGCTCTTTATTCTGCAATAGCAGGTGGAGCAAGTGGAGTTATGATTCCAGAAACTGAAAGTTCAATTGATGACTTGGCAGAAGTAATCAAAAAAAGACGTTCAGAAGGTAAATTATACGATATAATCGTTGTTGCTGAAGGAGTAGGAAATGTTGTCCAAATTAAAGATGAATTGGCTAAAAAAGTTGACACAAGTATAAGAGTAACTATATTAGGGCATATTCAAAGAGGTGGGGCACCTACAGCATTTGATAGAATTTTAGCAACAAGATTAGGAGTTAAGGCAGTTGAATTGATAGAAGAAGGAAAAGGTGGATTGATGGTTGGAATTCAAAGTGAAGAAGTTACAACTCACAAATTATCTTACGCTTGGGAAAACTATTCAAAGACATCTTCAGCCGATTATGCAATAGCAAATATGTTATCACTATAATTTTAGTAAATGAATTTTCCTGTAATTTTACAGGATTCATTGATATAAAGACAATGAAAGATATTTTTTAGGAGGAAAAGACAAAATGAAAATTAAAATGACTAAAGTTGTTTGTACAATTGGACCAAAAACTGAAAGCGTAGAAATGCTTACAAAATTGGTAGAAAGTGGAATGAACGTAATGAGATTAAACTTCTCTCATGGTGATTTTGCTGAACACGGACAAAGAATTAAAAATATTAGAGAAGTTATGAAAAAAACTGGTAAAGAAATAGCAATTTTGCTAGATACTAAAGGTCCTGAAATCAGAACAGGAAAATTAGAAGGTGGAAAAGATGTATTACTAGAAACTGGTAAAAAAGTAATTATAACAACAGATTATGATTTTGTTGGAAATGCTAGTAAATTTGCAGTTTCATATTCTGGAATCGTAGATGACTTGAAAGTTGGAAGCACAGTTTTATTAGACGACGGTTTAGTTGGATTGAAAGTTGAAGCTATTAATAAAGAAGCTGGAGAAATTGAATGTGTTGTAACAAATACAGGTGAATTAGGAGAAACTAAAGGTGTAAACTTGCCAGATGTTTCAGTTGGTTTACCAGCACTAGCTGAAAAAGATATTGCTGACTTAAAATTTGGTTGTGAACAAGGCGTTGATTTTGTAGCTGCTTCATTTATAAGAAAAGCAGCTGATGTTGCTGAAGTAAGAAAAGTATTGGATGACAACGGTGGAAAAAATATTCAAATTATTCCTAAAATTGAAAGCCAAGAAGGTGTTGATAACTTTGATGAAATCTTGGAATTAAGTGATGGAATCATGGTAGCAAGAGGGGATTTAGGAGTAGAAGTTCCTGCTGAAGAAGTTCCATTTATGCAAAAAATGATGATTAGAAAATGTAACAAAGCTGGAAAACCAGTTATTACAGCTACACAAATGCTAGATTCAATGATTAGAAATCCACGTCCTACAAGAGCAGAAGCTGGAGACGTTGCTAATGCGATCTTAGATGGTACTGATGCAGTTATGTTATCAGGAGAATCAGCAAAAGGAAAATACCCAGTAGAAGCTGTCAAAATGATGGCAACAATTTCAAAAAGAACAGATGAATTCAAAAAATTCAAACCAGTTGCAACACCAGATGTATCGAGTATTTCTGTAACAGAAGCAATTTCAAGTGGTGCAGTAAATACTTCGAGTGCATTGGATGCAAAATTAATCGTATGTTGGACAAAAACAGGAAGATCTCCTAAAATGATTAGAAAATATGGACCAACTGTACCTATAATTGCATTAACTGACAACGACCAAACTGCTAGACAATTAGCTTTAGTAAGAGGAGTTAGAGCGTATGTTGAAAAAGGATTGGATAAAACTGATGATTTCTTTGCAAAAGCAAGAGAAATTGCTGCTAACCACGATGAAACAACTAAAGGTGATTTAATAGTGTTAGTAACTGGAATTTCTAAAGAAGGAACAACTAATACATTAAGAGTAGAAAGAGTCGGAGAATAGTTAAGTTTTATTCTAAAAATTAAAAAGATAATTTATTTTGGGAAATAGGTGTAAACTGTTTCCCTTTTTATTTATTAAATTTCCTATACTACAAAAAATTTTAATTTGTCTTTATAAAAAAATTTTGAATTTTAAAAAAATAGGATATAATAATAGTGCAGTACATAAAATTTTCGGGATGTGATAAAAATGAAAAAGTTTTTTTTAATATTAGCACTATTTTTAATGAGCATAAAAATTTATGGATTCACTCAAAAAGAAAAAATTCAAAAGACTTTGTCAAAAATAGGAATAAAACAAGAAATTATTGACGAAACAGTAAAGCTTAACTACGAAATAAGGGATACACAGTATTTTGAAGACGATGAAAAGGTTATTTCTGAAAGGATAAAAAAATTAAAAAAACTTTTTCAAAAGGATGAAAGAAACTATATAGTCTCACAGGATTTAATTACGATTTTTGGAGGAAAATTGGGAAAAGACTATAAAAATTATTTGGATTTATTTATAAAATATACTCCATATGAATATGAAAAGATTTTTTCAAAAATGATGTATTCACTCGATAACAACGACATTTTAAAATTTCAAAATTACATGGCAGAGATTTCAAAAACTTATAAAAATGTTCCTGTAATTATTGAACTTGCAAAACTTTTTACAATAAACAACTTTAATGAAAAGCAGATTCAAACAGAAAAAGTGCTGAATTTACTGGAAGAAGAAAAAGATAGAGAAAAAATAGGTGTTTCAGACGAAGAATATCACTTTATGAAACTTACATATTTTTTAAATAAAATTAGAAATTATTACGATAACGGTGAGATTGAAAAAGCTGTTTCAGAATATCTGAAAAATGTCGATACCATAAAAGTTAGCGAAGAAGTAAAAAATTATAATCTTCGTGCAGAGGTTATCTTATATTTTAACGTTGTACTAATGAATGAACAAATTTCAGACGATTTAAAGAAGGAAGTGAATATTTCCTATTTGGAAGACACTTGGATAGCTCACAAAATTAAAGAAGAAACTGAAAAAGATAGTAAATTTTTAGACAAAATGTTACAATAAACTAAATTTTATTTTTCAAAAAATGTAGTAACCGTCAAAAATAAAAAACAAATTTTAATATGGAGGCAAAAATGAAAAAAAATTTTTTACTTTTAGTATTTTTTATGATTAGTTTAAATGCTTTGGCTTATACAAGAGCTGAAAATATTAAAGATAAACTTTCTAAAATCGGAGTTGGCCAAAAAATAATAGATGAGACTATAGAGCTTGATTATGAAATAAAAGACAATTTTTCAGAAGATTTTGACAACAAAATGGAAAAATTACAAAATCTTTACACACAAGATAAGAAAAATTTTTATATTAGTGATTTAATTGCGGCTGGCTATATGCTTTCTGATAAAAAAGATTTTAATAAAGCAAAAGAATATTTAAGTAAGGGTGAAAAATATAACGAAAGATTTGACAATTTGCTCAATAAAGTTACTTTATACACTATTTTTAATAAAGAGAAAGAAGAAAAAAGATACAAAAATGAGTTAAAAAGAATGTACAATGGAACACCTGTTATGGATTTATTGGAATTTGTTTATTCTGGAATTGATGATTATAGAAAAGAAGAGGTGCCAAGTAACTCTGACGAGCTTCCATTCGGATCCTTTTATGATGAAAACACCGGTGAAATCATAAATACAATTGGAGATATTGACGAAAATAACGACAATGAAGACATTGGATTTGAAGAAAATTTGGACCAAACAAGTAAACTAATTAGAGAAATTTCAAAAGAAGCGGATAAAAATGTAGATAAATTTAGAAGAATTTTAAAATATTTTTCAAGTGAAAAAATGAAACAAAAATTTTCTTTGACAGATGACATTTATAGAAATTTGGAATTGATTGTAGAAACAAGCAACATCGAGAAAATTTCAGCAAACGAAGGAATTTTAAAAGCTTTGGATTATTACATTAAAAATGTTTCAAATAAAGCACAGGAAAAGGAATTTGAATTTACTAAAAATAGTGAAATGATACTTTATTCAATATTATACATCAGCACATCAGCAATTAAAGATGAAAAAGTTTACGAAACTTACAAAAATAAATTAAAAGCTACGAAAGTGGCAAAACTTTTAAGAGAATCTGAAGCAAAAGAAAAGAAATAAATAGAAAAAAAATTTTTTAATGAATGAATAAAAATAAAAAAAAGTAAAAAATTAAAAGGAAATGGAATGAAAACAGTAAAAAAGGAAACAGCAATTGAATTTGAAGAAAAAAAATCTAAATTTATTGGGTATATTAAACCTATTACGACCGTTTTAGAAGCTGACAAATTTATAGAAAAAATTAGACAGATGCACCCAAATGCAACTCATAATGTTCCCTTGTACCGTGTAGTTGAAAATGGACAGGAATATTTTAAATACAACGACGATGGAGAGCCATCAAATACAGCAGGAAAACCTATGGCTGAAATTTTAAATATTTTAGATGTCTACAATGTAGCCATTGTCGCAACGAGATACTTTGGCGGGATAAAGTTAGGTGCGGGAGGACTTATTAGAAACTATGCAAAAACTGCAAAACTGGCAGTAAATGAAGCCAAAATTATAGAATATGTAAAAAAATCAATATTTATAATAGATTATAAATATGAATACACTACAGAAACAGAAGTTTTTTTAAATAACAAAAAAGATGAATATAAGATTGAAATACTGGATAAAAATTATTCAGACAGAGTAACTATGAAAATATCAGCAATTAGCGAAATAGAAAATGAATTAAATAATTTTCAAAATATATTAGTGATAAAATTGTAAAAATTTTTGAATTAAGGAGAAAAGTTAAAAAATGAAAAAATTAGATGATTTGATAGATGTATTTGCAAAATTTCCCGGAATTGGAAGAAAAAGTGCACAAAGAATAGCTTTTGATATATTGGAAAAGAGCGAAAATGAAATTGAGGAAATGCTAAATACGATTAAAACTTCACATTCTGGAATTAAACACTGCAAAATTTGTGGAAATCTATCAGAAAACGAAATTTGTGAAATCTGCTCAAACGACAAAAGAGACAAAAACGTAATCTGCGTTGTGGAAGATGTAAGAGATGTAATAGCTTTCGAAAAATCGGACACTTATTTTGGACTTTATCATATTTTAGGTGGAAAAATTGATCCGCTAAATGGGATAACCATCGAAGATTTGAATTTAGATAGTTTACTTAAAAGACTGGATGGAACAGTCAAAGAAGTTATTTTGGCATTAAATCCAGATTTGGAAGGGGAAACGACAAATTTATACTTAACTAAAATATTAAAAGAAAAAAATATAAAAGTCTCAAAAATTGCAAGCGGGATTCCAATAGGTGGAAATATAGAATATACTGACATTCTAACGCTTGGAAAATCACTGGAAGGTAGAATTGATGTGGAATAAATAAAAAAAACTGTATTTGAATTTATTTATTATTCATTTACAGTTTTTTATTTTCAAATTATTTAATTATTTCAAGTTTTTTATGTATTTTTTCACAAAATCTTGAATTTCACTTTTATCAATCACATCTGAAAATCTAATTTTAGAATTTCTAACTTCGGTCAATTTTTCAGGAAATTTTACTCCAGTAATTTCTGATACTTCATCCAAAATTGCATAAGGTTCTTTTGTATCGTCAATTCCTAACGCTTTTGCAATTGGAGCTGGGAACTTGAATGGATGAGCAGTTGACATTATTACTGTGTGAATGTCCTTGTCCAAATATTTTTCATCCAATTTTTTGTAAACTGAATAGGCAACAGCTGTGTGTGGATCCATTAAATAATGGTAATTTTCATAAATTTCTTTAATCGCACTTACAGTTTCTTCATCGTTTGCAAATTCTCCGTAAAATTCAGTTTGAATATTTTTTAGTTCTTCGTCATTTACTGACAATTCCCCGCCTAAAAGCAAGTTTTTAATTAATTCGCTTACTCTCTTGCTATCTTCATTTAACGCATAATATAAATATCTTTCAAAGTTTGATGAAAGAAGAATGTCCATTGACGGAGAATTTGTCGCATAAAAGTCTCTATTTTTGTTGTATATTCCAGTTTGGAAAAAGTCAGCTAAAACTTTGTTCTTGTTTGAAGCTGAAATAAATTTTTTGATTGGTACTCCAAGTTTTTTGGCGATAAATCCAGCTAAAATATTTCCAAAGTTTCCAGTTGGAACTACTACATTAAATTCTTCCCCAGCTTTAATTGTTCCAGCATTTACCAAATTTACATAAGTCGTAACATAATATATAATTTGTGGAAATAATCTTCCGATGTTAATTGAATTTGCACTTGAAAACATAACATCGTGTCTATTTGCATATTTTTTAAATTCATCGCTTGAAAAAATCACTTTTATAGCGCTTTGAGCATCATCAAAATTTCCGTTAATCGCAACGATTTCTACATTGTTTCCAAGTTGTTTTCTCATCTGTTCTTCCTGCATTGGACTAACTCCATTTTTTGGATAAAAAACGACAATGTTAATTCCATCAACATTCTTAAATCCTTCAAGTGCCGCTTTTCCAGTATCACCAGAAGTTGCCGCTAAAATCAGGATTTTTTTGTCTTCTTTTTGTTTTTCCTTACTCAAAAGCAGTAAATATGGAAAAAGTGATAAAGCTAAATCTTTAAACGCCAGTGTTCTTCCGTGAAATAATTCTCCAAAGCTCACTTTGTCATTTAATTTGTGAACTGGAACAATGTTTTTGTCGTTAAAAGTTGTGCTATTATAAGCATTATTTATAGCAGTTTTTATTTCTTTGTCTGAAAATTCTGTAAAAAATAATTTTATAATTTTTTCTGAAATTTCTTGATAAGATAAGTCTTTTAATTCATCATAAGTCAATTTCACATCTGGCAATTTTTCTGGAATATATAGCCCTCCATCTTCACAAAGTCCGTGAAGTGTCGCAAAAGTAGAACTTTTTACATTATTAGGATCAGTTTCTCTCGTACTTTTATAGTTCATAACATACCTCTTTCATTTTCATTTTTTTACATAGGATAATTATACTATTATTTTTTATAATATGCAAGATGAGAGACAAAAAAAATAAAATTTTAGCTTTTATATAAACGAAAATATGGTATAATTTAAGTAAAAAGAAAAACGTTTTATTGGAAGGATTATAATTTTTATGAAAAAAATATTTTTAATTTTATTGCTGTTATTTACGGTTGTGTCATGTGAATTAGAAGATGCCAGAGAAGCTTATAATAAAAAGGAATATCTAAAAAGTATAGAATTAGTTCTCAATTATTTTGAAACAAATCCCAAAAAAATTAATAAAATCAAGCCTGAAATAAAAAATGAAATTATGGAAAAGTTTTTGAATATTACAAATCATTATAAAGCGATGACAGGGAGTAGTGATTTGAACGAAAGACAGAAAGGTTATGAAGAATTGGTTAAAATTTATGCATTATTTGATACTTATAAAAATTCTTCAGCTTTTTCGGATTTTCAGCAAAAATATCCTTTGGATGAATCTTTGAATAATATTGAAAAAATAATTGCACAAAGATTAAAAAATAATAATTATAATTATGAATATTATGGTTATGACCATTTTAAAGATGTGACACATGATATAAATGATTATTATGAAGATATTTTAAAATTTATTGAATCTATGGAAAAAAATTCAAAAATATCTAATGAAATGGCTTTAAAATATGAACAAATAAGTAAGCAGATAAATAAAAATAAAGCTAATAAATTTATCGAATTTGCTAATGCAAGCGAAAATAAAAAAAATTATAGAGAAGCACAGAGATTTTACGAAGAAGCTGATAAAATTTTTGTAATAACTCGCCAAGATGCAAAAAAAGTCTCAATTAAAACAAAGGAATTAAAAGGAAAGGCTGATTTACAAGCAGCAGAAAACGCATATAGTATAGCTTTATCAAGCCTTAAAAATGCTAAAACTAGAAATGACTATAGAAACGCAGTTTGGGATTTAGAAAGAGCAAATGAACTTGTTCCAAATTATAAAGATTCTGTAAGTTTGATTTCAAAATATAAAGATAAAATTTATGTAAAATACAATATTTTTGGGTGCAGCAATAGCTGGGTTGAAAAATATCTAGATAAAAAATTGGAAAATGTCATTGGTAAGAAAACTTCTGCAAATTCTGCTGAAGTTCAAATAAATTGCAGAGTTACTGATAGCTATAATATCTCTACATTTCCTAGCAATATTGAGAATCTGAGAGAAATAAGGGAAATTGTAAATAATGCTGGTGAAAAGGTTACAAAAGAGTTTATATTTCAAAAAATTAAAAGTCTAGCAATCGAAAAAATAACTTTTAACTATGAAATAGAAGTATCAGGTCTTGTAAAACAAAGATATTCAAATAATCTTTCAGAAAAAAATGAGGTGCATTCACTCCAATATATAGGAGATATTCCAAAAGAATATAAAGATAAGGATAAAATAGAAAAACCTTTAGGTGAAACCAGAATGAAAAATAAAATTTTAGAAAAATCTAATTTAGAAAAAGAATTAAATCAAATAATTGATGCGATAGATAGGTTATAGTTATGAAAAATAAAATAAAAAAATTAGTTAGCGTATTTTTCTTTTTATCAATTATCGAAAAATTCCAAAGTTTAAAAAATATTTCAAGTATTTCAAAATTGTAAAATTTTTCAAAAATAAAAAATATTGAAATAGAAAAAATATTAATAACAGTATACTTAAATTTATATTTTACTAAAGGAGCTTTTAGTGAATTTATAGTAAAAAAATTTAAATGTATTTTTTTATAATGCTTGTATTTTTTTTATTAAAATGTTATTATAATAGACGGGAGAAAGATAAAAACTTATGAATAGGAGTAAAAAATTGAAAACGGTCAAAACAAATTCAAAAGGCGTTGAAAATAAAGAAGTTTCTTTAAAACAGATGCTTAAAAGTGTAGATGACGACTTAAAAAGAGAAGAAATAATACATATGTTATTAGAGCAAAAAGTTTCTAAAGTTATAAAAGAAGAAAAAGATGAAAAAACAAAAATTTCAAATAGACTGTCAAAATTTATTGGAAGTAAAAAATTTGTAAGCTTAGCGGTTGCAACCGTTGCAATTTGGCTTTTTATAAATTTGATGTTTATTTCTAATAAAAAATTTGATTCTTACTCTTTTATAATTTTAAATGCGATTTTATCTTTTGTTATGCTTTTATTTTGTTCACTTATTATAGTTAATCAAAATAAATCAAAAAAACTTGACGAAAAAAAATCGCTGAATGACTATAAAGTGAATTTAAAAAACGAAATCGTAATAGAAGACTTGCACTATAAATTAGATGAATTAATAAAAAAGCAAAACGAAATAGCAAGGCGTGTATCTCAATTAGAAAATAGAAAAAATGCAGTTGGCGGAAAAGAAAAAAGAGCATTTAAATTTATAGATATTACAGAAATGGAAAAGGAACACAATAACTAAAATGAATATTTTTGATTTTGAAAAACTGGAAAATAACGAAGAAATTATAACTATTTTGGAAGAAAATAAAAATATAAAAATTGAAAAAATTATTTCGACAGGACAGACGACTGACTGGCAATCTTCTGACAAAAATGAATTTGTAATTCTAATTCAGGGAGAAGCTGAAATAACATATTTAAAAAATTCTGAAATCGTGAAGCTATCAAGTGGAGATACAATTTTGATAGAAAAAAATAAAAAACACAAGGTAAGTTATACAAGTAAAAATCCGCATTGTGTGTGGATTTGTATTTTTTATAAATAAAAGGGAGATGATTTTATATGGTAATGATGATAATGCTACTTATATTTTCGTTAGTTGTAGCAATTTTAACAGGAATTCCATATGTGAAAAAAAGTGTGGAAGACAACAAGAAATTAAAAGAATTTTTAGAAAATGGAATGGGGAAAAACGAGGCAAAAGGGAAATTGAGAGATGAAAAAACTTCGACAGACAAAATTATCAGAGGTTTATTTTATTTTTCCTTTGCAGTGTTTGTCATAAGTGGTGTTTATAATATTTATTCACTCACTCAAAATAACGGTATGGGACCCGACGGTGTAGCTCAAACTCAATTGCAACCAGCAAACTCGATGCCTGAAGTTTCAACAGGACCAAATGGAGAAAGTGTGCAAAATCAAACTAATCCTGACCAAAATCAAAATATTCCCGCAGTTAATAAAAATTCGAATAATTCTGCTGGAAACAACAATGACGTCGAAATACAAAATAATGTTAGAAGAGAACAAAATAGAATAAATAAAATGTTTGAAGAAAGTGAAAAAAATACAAAAGATTTGTTGGACGCCTTAACTCGTAATGTAAAAAATAAAGAAGCCGAAGAAGGTATAAAAAATGGTGAAAAGGCATTAAAAAATGTAAAAAAATCCAACGAAATGTTTAAAAATGCTCAATGTATTCAGACGGGTGATGCAACTTTTGACAAAGAATGTCCAAAATTATTAAAACAAGGAAAGGATTTATATTCCGCAAAACAAATAACAGTTGAAAAAACGTTGGAAATGTTAAGAAGTATTGAAAAAGGAATAAAAGATATTCAGTCAAGTCAAGTTGGACAAGATGTGATGAAAAAAGGTGAAGAATTATGGGATAGCATCATGAAAAATGTAAATGGTAATCAATAAAGAAATATTTATTAATAAAAAATAAGGGAAACTTAAAAATATAAATTAAGGTTCCCTATTTTATTGATTATTCAAAATTTTGATTTTTTGAAACAAAAACTTCACATTAATTATTATAATTGCCTCTCTCAATTTTTAATTTTTATACATTTTAAATAATTTTTTTGATACTTTCTATTTTACTTAACTACATATTAAAATATTTACAGAACGGTTGTGAAAATACGATTGCACTTACAGATGCTTCAGGATACATCATAAATTCATCAGTAAGTTTTATTCCATAAATTTCAGGTTTTAACAGTTTAAATAATTTTTTTTGATCACTTAAATCTGGACATGCAGGATATCCAAATGAATAACGGTTACCTTGATAATTTGCTTTTAATATATCTTCCATTTTCATTTCCTTATCGATAATTCCCACATCTTTTCTCATAATTTGGTGAATATACTCGGAAGTCGCTTCCGCAAGTTCCAATCCTATTGAATTTACCAAATGTCCTTTATAAAATTCACCTTTTGCTTTTAATTCGTTAGACACAATTCTTGACTTCTCTCCAGCCGTTGCAACAAAGAATCCAACATAGTCAATTCCGCTAGGAGCTACATAATCGTTTAATGACAAATACTGACCGTATTTTTGTCTTGGAAAATTAAATGTTTCGATAATTTTACTCAAATCATCGGATAAAATTTCCAACGAAAATTCATTTTTTTCTTTACCATATTTTCTTTGCACAGGAAAATATTTGTAAATTGCAGTTATATCAAAATATTCATCGCCGTGTTCGATAATATCTTTAATTTCATTATACATTTTTACTGTACGGGGATCTTGTTTTTCAAGCATTTTTCCAACAATCCATTTTAGTCCCAGATGTTTTCCTATAAGCATTTGCAAATTGATAAACGGAAACACATCTTTTGCTTTTATATTTGTGATAATTTGCTTGTTCAAAGTTTCAGGTTTATAAATATTCTCAAAATTATATTTTGGAATTTCAATTTGAGAATAGTCAAAAGTTCCGTCTTTATCTTTAATATCGCTGACTGTCTGTTTTACTTTCAATTTTTTCAACTCTTTTTCATCTTTTATTAAAAGCAAATCTCTTCGTTTTTGCAAATACTCTCTAAATTCTTCAAATTTCTTTTCATCAATCATTTTATTTAAATCAGAAAGCGCTGTCATCGCATCTTTTGAATAAATTACAATATTATTTTCATAAGCTGGTTCAATTTTATTAATTGTGAATTTCTCTGTAAGTGCAGCTCCACCAACAAATATCGGTATAGAAATTCCTGCCTCTCTTAACACAGCGACAGTATTTACCATCTCAGTAGCAGATTTTACTAGAAGTCCTGAAAGTCCTAAAAAATCAGCTTTTTCTTTTACTACAGCATCTCGAATTTTTTCCGCAGGAGTGTTAATTCCTAAGTCAATCACTTCATAACCATTGTTTCCAATAATTATTCCAACCAAATTTTTCCCGATGTCGTGCACATCACCTTTTACAGTTGCCATAATTATTTTACCTTTCACAGATGACTCGTCTTTTTCCATAAACTGCTCTAAATATGCCACACTCGCTTTCATAACCTCCGCACTTTGCAAAACTTCCGCAACAATTAAGTCATTTTTGTTAAAAAGTCTTCCAACTTCGTCCATTCCAGTCATCAAAGGCCCATTTATTATTTCAATTGGAGTATATTTTTTCAAAAGTTCATCTAATAAAACTGTCAAATCCTTTTTACTTCCTTCGACAACCAAATTTGCAACTTTTTCTTCTGCCGTCAAGTTACTTACATCAACTTTTTTCTTAGTCGCTTTTTTATCTCTATAAAAATTTGCAAATTTTGAAACATTTTCATCATTTGTATGAAATAAAATATTTTCTGACAGCTCTTTTTCTTCATCCAACATTTCATCCATCGGAATAATTTTTTCAGTATTTACAATCGCAAAATCAAGCCCAGCTTCATAGGCTTTATTCATGTAATAAGTATTTAGCACTTCTCTTCCCGCAATCGGCAATCCAAATGAAATATTACTTATTCCCAAAATTGTTTTAACATTAGGCATTTCCTTTTTTATTTCGCGAATAGCTTCAATCGTCGCAGTTGCAGAACCAATATATTTTTGATCTCCTGTCGCAACTGGAAAAACAAGCGTATCAAAAATTATATCTCTTTCATCAATTCCATATTTTTTCGTAAGCAGCTCGTAACTTCGTTTTGCTACTTTAACTTTCTTCTCAAGTGAAACGGCCATTCCTTCTTCATCAATAAGCCCCACAACAACCGCAGCTCCAAATTCTTTGATAACTTCAGCCATTTTCTTAAATTTTTCTTCCCCGTCTTCCAAGTTTATCGAATTAATAATCCCTTTTCCCTGAAGATAAGTCAGCCCTTTTTCAACGACATTTATATCAGTCGAGTCAATCATTATCGGCACTTTTGCAAATTTTGAAACCTTTTCCAAAAATGCTTTCATATCGGCAACTTCATCTCTATCTGGATTTGCAAGACAGACATCAATCACATCGGCATCCCCTTTAATTTGAAGCCTTGCAACTTCAGTCGCTTCATCAAATTTTTCTTGTGCAATAAAATTTTTAAAAATTCTTGAACCTATAACATTTGTCCGTTCTCCCACATAAATCGGTCTATCTTTAGGAGTTTCAAGTGAAATTAGACCAGACAAATTATTAAAATTCTTATTTTTATCAATATTTCTAGGCTCATAATTTACAGTTTTAGCTTTAATTTTTCTGATGTAATCAGGTGTAGTCCCACAACATCCGCCCACAATGTTCAAATATTTATTTTTGAAAAAAGGCTCCAATTTATTTGCTAAAGTTACGGGAGTTTCTTCATATTCTCCATCTTCATTTGGAAGTCCAGCATTTGGATAGACGGAGATGTAAGTATTTGAAATATCATTTAATGTTTTTAAAAACTGAGTCATAAATTCAGGTCCTGTTGCGCAGTTTAATCCGACAGAAAATGGATGCATATGATTTACAGCGTAATAAAAGGCATCTGCGGTTTGTCCAGCAAGTGTTGTTCCTGTACTCTCAATTGTAAATGACAACATAAGCGGCACGGTATAGTTCTCTTCCATAGCCTTTTTAAGCCCTAAATATGCGGCTTTTAAGTTTCTCGTATCTTGAATTGTCTCAAACAGGATTAAATCCACTCCACCAGCTAAAAGCCCTGAAACAGCTGTATAATATGTATGGACAAGTTCATCAAAAGTAACTCCTCCAGTAACACTAATTGACTTATTAGATGGTCCCAATGCTCCTGCAACATAAAGATGCCTATTATCATCAGGATTTTCATTTCTGTACTCTAAAATTGCTTCATTTACAAGCTCCGCCGCTCTTTTATTCATTTCAAAAGCTCTATCTTCCAAATCATAATCTTTTAATACAATATCCAAAGCCCCAAAACTGTTAGTTTCTATAATATCACTTCCAGCTTTTAGATACTTTTTGTGAATATCTTTAATAATTTCAGGTTTTGTCAATACAAGGTAGTCGTTACACCCCTCATATTTTTCGCCACCAAAGTCATCGGCAGTTAAGTTTTTTTGCTGTATCATCGTCCCCATTGCTCCGTCCAGCAGTAAAATTCTATTTTTTAAGTCCTTTTGTAACAAATCATATGAATTTTTATATTGTGATATTGCCATTAAATCACTCCTTTTATTTTTTATTGAAATTTAAAAACTATTCCGACAATTGCCGACAGCACAATCAAAAGTATGGGATTAAACTTAAACTTTGTAAGTATTGCAATAACTATTGCCAAAACAATGGATTTATAATCAAACAAATTAGATATATTTTTTGATAAATGATATTTTTCTATGTCCAGCAAAGAACCCTTTGCTACACTAATCCCAGCTGTTACAATAAGTGCAATAGAAGCTGGTCTCAATCCATAAAAAATATCTTGCACTAAAACTGAATCCTGAAATTTTCTTAATGCGTTAGAAATCATAATGATAATAATTATTGACGGCACAACAAGAGCAACTGGCGCAATTACTGCTCCCCATAGCCCCGCTATTGTAAATCCAACCGAAGTTGCCATATTAATTCCCATGGGTCCAGGTGTTGACTGAGAGATCGCTATCATATCCGACACATCATTAGCAGTAAACCAATGTGTTCTCTGTCCCATATGATAAAGAAACGGCAAAGTAGCAAGTCCTCCACCGACTGAAAAAAGTCCCACTTTTCCAAATTCTATCGATAAATGTAATAGTTTTACTATTTCATTCATTATTTTTCACCCCCGTTATCTGTTTTTTGATCAACTCCACTATCTTTTTTTCTTGTAAAGTTTTTAATAATAACTCCTGTTACTCCCGCCAAAATCACAAGTAAAGTCGGATCTAATATATTTGTAACTGAAAATACAATTACAAGAATAAATATTACGATACAAATTAAATCAGGCAGTGATTTTTTTGCCATCATAAATATAGCTTGAA
Organism: Leptotrichia sp. oral taxon 847; assembly: GCF_001553645.1. NCBI lineage: Bacteria > Fusobacteriati > Fusobacteriota > Fusobacteriia > Fusobacteriales > Leptotrichiaceae > Leptotrichia > Leptotrichia sp. oral taxon 847. The sequence continues at coordinate 172,940 of NZ_CP014231.1, forward strand.
AAACTTGCACACAGACACACGCACGGATTCCATTAAAAGCGTATTTTATAACCATAAGATGAGAAAAATTTTTCAAAAATATAGCAATCAAAGTAATAATTATAATAGGGGGAACAATCATTCCAAGAGTTGCAACTATAGAGCCCACAAGCCCTTTTACTTTGTGCCCTACAAATGTTGCAGTATTTACCGCAATAACTCCAGGAGTTACTTGTCCTATCGCATAATAATCCATAATTTCGTCTTCTGTAGCCCATTTATTTTTTTCAACAACTTCCCTTTTTATCATAGGAAGCATAGCGTACCCACCTCCAAATGTAAAAAGTCCCATTTTAGCAAATGAAAAAAATAATTCAAATAATGTTTTCATTTTAATTTCCTTTCTTTGATTATAAACGTATATTTTATTATACAAAATATAATTTTAAAAATCAATATATTTTTATTAAGTAAAATGTTCACAAAAGCAACACTATCCTACTGCAACATTCAATAAAAAAAGTAGCCTTGTATATCCTTCAAAATTTTTTATTTATAATTTCTACAAAAAATGATATACTTAACTTAAAGAGAAAAAAATTGAAAGGAAAAAAATGAACTCACTTGACGATAATATACTAAAAAATTATAAAAATTTAAAAAATGAAATTGAAAAACATAATAATTTTTATTACAACGAAGATAATCCAATTATTTCAGATATGGAATATGACGGTCTTTTACGAAAATTAAAAGAAATGGAGGAAAAATACCCCGCCCTTTTGCAAATTGATGTTTCTCCAACTGAAAAAATTGGTGGAACTGCAAGCAGTAAATTTTCCAAAGTAAGACATAAAGTCCCTATGTTAAGTCTATCAAATACTTACAATATCGCTGAAATCGAAGATTTTGACAAAAGAGTAAAAAAAATTATTAATTCTTCGCAAAAAATTGAATATATTTTGGAATTAAAATTAGATGGCCTTAGCATAAGCCTTATTTATGAAAACGGCGTTTTGCTAAAAGCTGTCACTCGAGGCGATGGACAAATTGGAGAAGATGTTACAGATAACATTATGGAAATTGAATCCATTCCCAAAAAATTAAAAAATCCAATTTCATTGGAAGTTCGAGGAGAAATTATTTTACCAATTCCAAATTTTAACAAAATAAACGAAGAGCGGGAAGAAAACGGGGAAGAAGTTTTTGCAAATCCGAGAAATGCTGCTTCAGGAACAATAAGACAACTAGATTCTACAATTGTCTCAAAAAGGGGACTTGACTGCTACCTTTACTATTTAGTCAACGCACAAAATTATGGAATTAAAACTCATTTGGAAAGTATTAAATTTATAGAAAAATTAGGATTTAAGACAACCAAAGTCTTTGAAAAATATTCTGACTTTAAAACTCTTGAAAAATCCATTGAAAAATGGCGAACTAAAAGAGAAAAATTGAATTATGAAACCGATGGACTTGTCATAAAAATAAATAATTTTGAATTTTATGAAACTTTGGGCTACACGACAAAAAGTCCCAGATGGGCAATAGCCTATAAATTTCCTGCTGAGCAAGTCAAAACAAGACTTTTGGATGTAACTTTTCAAGTGGGAAGAACAGGTGTTGTAACTCCAGTTGCAGAATTAGAAGCTGTAAATTTATCTGGGTCAATTGTAAAAAGGGCTAGCCTTCACAATTTTAACGAAATCCGTAGGAAAGATATAAAAATTGGAGATAATTTAATTGTAGAAAAAGCCGCTGAAATTATACCGCAAGTGATAAATGTTGTGTTTGACGATAGAACTGGAACAGAAACTGAAATAAAAGAACCTGAAAATTGTCCTGTTTGTGGTAGCCAACTTGTAAAAGAAGAGGGGCTTGTTGCGTTAAAATGCCTAAATCCTCATTGTCCCGAAAAAATAAAAAGAGAAATTTCCTATTTTGTGTCAAGGGATGCTATGAATATTTCAGGTCTAGGAGATAAAATCGTAGAAAAATTTATTGAACTAAAAAAAATAAAGACTGTTGTAGACATTTATTTTTTAGAAAATTATCGCGAAGAATTAGAAAATTTGGAAAAAATGGGGAAAAAAAGTGTTGACAATTTGTTAAACAGCATAGATGAAAGTAAAAAACAAGATTTCTCTAAAGTCTTATACGCACTTGGAATCCCTTTCGTAGGAAAATTTAATGCCAATCTTTTGAGCAAAACTTTTAAAAACATCGACACTTTAAAAGAAAAAACAGTCGAAGAACTCCTGGAAGTAAAAGGAATTGGAGAGAAAGCCGCAATTGCTGTAAACACTTTTTTAAACGATGAAAATAACTGGAAAATTATTACAGAACTTAAAGAAATTGGTCTAAAATTCGGATTTACAGAAAATGAGTTAGAGGAAGTCAAAGATAATCCGATAAAAAATAAAAATTTTCTTGCGACAGGAAAATTACAAAGATATAAACGAAATGAAATAAAAGACATAATTTTAGAAAAAGGTGGAAATTATTTATCTGCTGTTTCAAAAAATTTAGATTTTTTAATTGCCGGAGAAAAAGCGGGAAGTAAGTTAGAAAAAGCTCAAAATTTAGGAATTAGAATACTAAGTGAAGATGAATTTGAAAAAGAATTTTTATAATATAAAAAAGGGAGAAAAATACGTTCTCCCTAATTTTTATCTCAAATTTTGGGTGTGTAAAAATTTTTTGTATGCAAATATTTCAAAAAATCGCTACACTTGACAGTTTTGTATACAAATTTACATAAAAATTCTGAATACTCTCATTTTTTTATTTTAAAATTGTTTTTTTATTCCATTTCTGTCGCTTCCATAAATATTTTACCATTTGAATTTAAAAATACAAGTTTTTGTATTTTTGTATCGTAAGCATAGATCATAGTACTATCGCCATCTTCTTTTACAAGTGCAAAATTTTTATAGACTTTTAATCTTTTTGTATCTTTTTTTGCTTCAGTATTCTGACCATCTTCACCAAAATCGTAATCTACAACATAATATCCCTTTGCATCTTTTTTTATTTCAAATTCATCAGAAGTATCAGTATATCCAAATTTTTTATTCAGAAATTTATCTTCATGAAGTTTTCCATCAGTTGTAAAATTACGGTTTTCTCCATCACCGTAAGAAGATTTTAGTTCCACTTCATTTTTTTTATTTTTATCTACTTTAGAAGAATAATCTTTTATTTTATTATTTTTACTTTGTTTTCCATTCCCACAAGCTATTGCACTTATCAAAATTGCTGAAATAAAAAACATAATTCCAATTTTTCTAATTTTTTTCATGTTTTTTCACTTCCAATCTTAAATTTTTTTAATTTTCAGTTTTATTATACCATATAAATAGAAAAATTAAAAATTTTTAAACAATAATGATGGTTTAAAAATTTTAGGGGCAGATTTTTAATTTTAAATTTTTTAAGTTATTCTCGATTACAAGATGTTATTTTGTTTAGTATAGTTTTTTATTTTTTTACATAAGGGGAAAGGACCGCCATTTCCCCTTATAATCCCCACGCTCGTCTAAGCATTTTTTTGAAGCAAAGCCGAAACTCACTTCGTTCAGACAGTCGTCTTTACTCCAAAAAAATCACGACACCTTTTGTATAATATTAGAATTTTAAACCGTCGGAGCATTTTTATGTGCTGACAAAACTGTTTGAGCACGATTAGTGCGAGTTTTTTGGCAGTGCATAAAAATGTCTTGAGCCTTGCCGGGGTGCAGGGGTGCGGCGATGAGCACTTCTGCTTAAAAAAGGAATAGAAAAAAATTGTTATTTTAGTAACTTTCTGGATTGAATAAGAAACTTAAAATAGAAGTTTTTATTTCCCCTAAATATTTTACTCTGTCAAACAATAATTTTAATACTTTTTTATTTTTAGAACTATATATCAAAATCATCATCGTCGTCGTCATCAAATCCAAAGTCATCGTCATGTAAATGCTCAATTTCCAACGCTTTCTCATAATTTGTAGATTTTTTAGAGAAGAAGTCATGCTGTGTTGTTTCTACATTAAGCCCATTTAACACAATCGGATTTACATTTTTTACTTCAAACTCTTCTTCAAATCCCAAATTCATAAGCGCTTTATTGGCATTGTATCTGATATATTCCTTAACGTCACCTGTAAGTCCAATATCTCCATATACTTCGTCGGTATATCTGCATTCATTTTCATACAAGTCGTAAAGCAATGTCTTTAATTCATCTCTCATTCCCTTTTTAGTTTCTTCATCAAATGAATTATATAATTCTTGGAAAAGCAGTCCGACAAATACTCCGTGAATTGACTCGTCCGCAATAATTTTCTTAATTATATCACAACTTGCCACCATTTCTCCCTGTCCAGCAAGCCAAAGTGGCAAAAAGAATCCGCTGTAAAACAAATAAGTTTCCAAATAAACCGAAGCCGCTAAAGACATTGCAATATCTCTTCTTGAAGCTTCTGGATTATTCATCTTCTGATAATAATTGTCAATTTTATTGGCTTTGTACTGCAAATGTGGATTTTCCTGAACCCAGTTAAATGTTTCATTTATTTCACGAGTTGACGCTACTGTTGTAAATATTGTTGAGTAAGATTTTGCGTGAATCGACTCCATCATGCACATATAAGAAAGCACTGACCGATTCTGCAGTGAATCAATGTGATCAATAATTTTAGGCATTCCGGTATGACTTTGCAATGTATCAAGCATTGTAAGTCCTCCAAGTGCATGTAAATAAGCCAATTTCATTTCAGGCTTAAGCGCATTCCAGCTGTCAATATCCCTTGACGGAATATATTCCGTATCAATCCAAAATTGTCTTATATTTTGTTCCCAGAAAGTTTCCACATAATCATTTTCTGGGGTATTCCAGTTTACTGCTTTGTATATTTTCTTTTCCATTTTTTGTTTTCCTTTCTTGATAAAATTGTTTTATCAATTTATGTTATCTCAACCAACTCCCACATTTTATATAAAATTTAGAATAGTTCACTATGACTACCTGATGCTAATAAAATCAATATTAATTTATCTTCAACTATCTCGTAGATTAATAACCAATCTGGAGTTATATGACATTCTCTTGCTCCATCATAATTATTGACTAATTTATGATCCTTGTTTTTAGGAGGAAGTTTTTCTCCTTTTGCCAATATTGAGATGATACTTTCCAATAATTTTAAATCTTTTTTCTGTTTTTTTAGATTTTTTAAATGTTTTTTAAATTTCCCAGTAAGAATAATAGAATATTTATACTCTTCTTTTTTATCCCTCATAATCTTCTCCCAAGACATCTTTAAACATTTCTTCTGGACTACTGTACGATTTATAATTTGAAGGATTTTTCTTAATTTGTTTAGCTTCTTCAAATGCTTGAGCCAATTCTGAATTTTCAGGTAAAGAATTTATATAAAATGGTATGCCTTTTTCTCTTATAGCCTGTTTTAAAAATATATTAATTGCTGTACTAAGACTTAATCCTAAATCTTTAAATAATTCCTGTGCTTCTTTTTTAGTTTCTTCATCTATTTTTATACTTGTATTAACTGTTGCCATAAAATATCACTTCCTTTTATATTTATTATACATACAAAGTATATCTTTTGTCAATCAATTAGTTTATCATAATTTCTATTTATGCCAATCTTTCAGTTTTTATTCGTAATTTTCCCCCATTTCTTCTATTTAAAATCTCAACTTGTTCCTTAAAAGTTTTTCCCCCTTTTTATCAAAAAAGCCCTATCAAAATTGAAAGAGCTTTTTCTACAGTCTACAACAACGCACAATTAAGTGGGTTATTCTTGTAGTACAATCACTAAAGTTAGTATACTCTGTATTTTGATTTTTGTCAAATATTGATATTTTAAATTAAATTTATTCAACATACCCTATTTTATTTACCCCGATAACTCCTCTTCTAAGAATTTTTATCTTTATTTTGTTATATTCAAATTTATTATAACTAAATTTCTTGAATTTAAATTTTTTATGTTCAAATTTATTATAGCTAAATTTTTCATATTCAAAAACTTTAATTCCAATTTCCTGTAATATCTCTTTCGACAATTCATAATTTTGTTCAACTAAACCAAAAAAAGCAAATCCTGAATCTATACAGTATGATATTATAGCATTATATGATGTTTCGTATATGAAAGTGCCTAAAACTGCTCCCATAAAACTTCCTAACATAAAACCTAATATTGGAATTTCTATTACTCCCTGTGTTATTCCTCCTCCAATTAAAGAGCAGGAAGAAATAAACATTTCTCTAATTAACTCGTTTACTAATTCACGATTATTCATTTCACCTTTAGAAACTTTATAAGAATTTTTTATTGTATTTAGTAATATCACAGAAATTGCTCCAATTACAGAAGAATCTATTGTTTTTAATACATTACCATATATTCCAGATTTACAAGAAATTATTAAAGAAGCCGATAAACTTCCGTATAAAAATCCTTTGGCACCACTTAATAATGTTGCAAATCCATTTTTTTTCAATTCTTCTTTATCTATTTCACCTGTTTTTATTAAATACTCTATAACTGAATATAATTTTGGTGTTACTTCTAAAACCATTTTTATTATTGCAGAACTTAATCCTGCTCTAAATCCTTGTTGTATAATATATTCATATTTCATTAAATCTTCTATATTTATTCCAAAATTTTTCAAATCCACATTACCTAATTTAGATAATTCTGAAAGTTTAAGAGCTTCTTCTGTTGAAAGCGGGATAGACTCGACTCCTTTACCATCTCTTAATCTATCATCTAATAGTTTAAGTGTTTCTTGATAACGAAAAAATTGTTCTGACCTTTTAGAACTTTCTTCATTTATTTTTCTTTTTAACCATTTTATTGCTTCTTCTAACTGTTCTCTTGGAATTACTCTTATTTGTCCCTTATATATTGGATCATTTAATATATTATCATTATTACTTAAATTTCTATTCTTCAAAAATTCTTCTATATTTTCTTTTCCGCCTTTTGCTTTGTATTCAGAAAACTTTTGAAAAATGCTTAATGATTGTGCTTTGACTCCTTCTTCTCCATTTCTATAATACTTTAATCCAAAATCTTTTCCAAAATTTCCTTTTATATCTGGTGATGCAAATTCATGGCTTCTATCAGTATATGCTCTATTTCTAGAATCTTTCAATGCAGCATTTATATTAAAAGTATTTGAATGCCAAAATTCAGCTATATCACCTTTTAATTGTTTATTAGGTGTTTTAAAACCTTCAAAATTACTCAATTCTTTTTCAAATTTTTCTATTTCCAAATTTATATTTTTTAAATAATTTTCACTTAAATTTATTCCATAATCTCTTTCTAGATTATCTATGAAAAATTTATATCCTTTATTAAATGTATTCATTTTACTCACCAATAAATTGATTTATTAATTCAAAATAAAAAGTAAGAACCAAACAAAGATACTGTTGTTTCAATATTTTATTATAATTATTTATTTTATAGACATTCCAAGGTATTAATAGAACTGGAGGTAGTAACAACGGAAAAAGAAACAAAAAAAGACTTGCTACCCCTACCGTTGTCACTACCCCTACCGTCGTCATTATTGTTTCTTTATTTTTATCTAATAAAAAGACTTCTTTATTTTGTTTGATATAATCACCGTACTTTTTTAATTTTTCGAATAATTTTTGGTATTCTCTTTTTTCTAACTTATTTTTATCAACAAAAAGAACTCCAATTTTTCCTACCCACCCATATTTTAATCCATATTCTCCTTTTATTTTAATAAATTCAGTTTCTTTTTTTATATTTTCATCATTTCCTATAAATAATATGTAGTTATCTTTTCCCATTGACATTTTATTTTGTCTATATTCATTATACGAATGTACAACTACATCAACGGTTCCATCTTTTACACCAATAATTTTTTCTTCTGTATCATCATCTTGTGTTAATAAAGCTTTTAAAAAATTTGCATATTTTTCTGTTTCTTTATTATAAACTATGATTAAATTTTTTTCTTCATTCATGATATCTCTCCTATAATTTCAAAATGTTACAATGTATTTCTCTGATTATAATTTAAGAATTTAAATAGGTTATAATTTCTGTTATAAGTAGAACCATTTCTTTATCTAATTTTGATTTACAATCAGTTTTGATTATCTGCATGCTCTTCAATAATTCTTTATTTTCAAAATTACTATGAATTCTATTTTTTATATATAGAAAAAACTGTGATGAAATAATTAAATTTCTAATACTCTTAAGTTTATCATTATCAAAGTATTTTTCGTAAAGAGGATTGAATATCCAATATAAGATTCGTGTAGCTTCATAACTTACAAATAATCCAGATTTAAACTTACTTAAATTAAATCTTTCTCTTGTACCATTTAAATCATTAATTAGACAATTCATATTACTTTCATTATACTTTTCACTTTTTTTTATTCTATCAAAAGTTTCTTCAATATATTTTTGAGCTGTGTCTATCTCATTTGTTTCAGAAATTGTATGAATAATAGAATTTAAATCATACAATAATTCTAAAGCAAAAATTTCGCTTTTTATATCTTTTACATTATCAATCAAAAAGTCATAATTTCCATGTGCGACATTATTTCTTATTAAACTATTAAAATAATATTTAAAATATGCTATCGTATCAAAAAACATATTTAAATTCTTTTTAATTCCAAAATCTATTTTTTGAACTAAATCAATGTTCATTATTTTATTATAAACTTCAATATCTTGACAATATTCATACATTAAAGAATATTTTAAAAAATCTTTGAATAATCCTTCAATTTGAATAGGTAAAATATTTATTACCACTTCATAATCCTTATTTTCAATTCCATTTATAATTTTTTCAATTATTTTTTTCCTTTTTGATAAACAAATTGAATTTGAAATATTATATTTAATATTTTCTATTGCTGTACTAGAATTTTTTCTCAATATGTTTAAATAATCTTTTTCATTTTTATTATATTTTTCTAGATTTATTGGGTTTAATGGATGATTTTCTATTTTTAAGTTAATTTCCTCAATAATAGTATTATTATGTTCTTCATCAGACAACTTTAAATTTCTTCTTCCTATATTTTGAATATTATCATAATACGGAATAAATTTTATATTATAATATATTTTATTTAAAGTACTAATAGGAATTTCCGCTAATAAAAATTTAAATTTCCTTATTATTTGATTATAATATGAAATTCTATAATCAATTTGTTCTTGAGAAAATAAAGAGAGTTTTTTTAGTTCTTTATCAATTTTTTCATTACTAGAAAAGTTTTTAAAAAAAGTTTCTAGTTTTTTCCTATAGAATATTAATAATCCCGATTCTATATTTTTTTGATTTTTGAATAAAACTTCCAATTTTCTTCTTTTTATATAATTTTCTTTAAGTTTGACGACTTCTATATCTTCTAAAATCCCCTTTTTGTTGTATCTAGATTTTTTTAGTTCATTCAATTCTTCTTTTACTTTATCTATTAATTCCTCAATTTTATTTTTTAATATGTCATATTTTTTTAAAATTTTTCCAAATTTTTCATTAACTAAAACATATCTATCAGCTAAATTACCAGTTAAATCAAAACAATTATAAATTTCTTCATAATATTCCTCTTTTGTATGAGGGATTTTTCTTGAATTAAAATCATATTTCCTCATTTTTTTTAAAGTTATTTTTATAAGATTATCATTAGAATTTTCAATTTTTTTATTTATCTTTTTAAATAATAATTTTCCTTTTTTGACATTATTATTCTCTTTAAATAATCCCACTTCAGCTTGATCAAAAACTTCATTTTTTATATTATTTATATAATTTTCAATTTCTATAATTTTATTAAATTTTTTAGAATTTATTTTATATAATAAATAAAAATATTTTTCAAAATTTTCAGATTTGTGACCAATCTCAGAAAAAATAATAATTTTTTCTATCAACTTTTCTAATTTATTTTTATCATCTACTAATTGATAATTTTTAAAATAAATATTATCATTTATTATTTCTAGTAAAAGAACTTCATATTTAAAATATTCAAAATCAGTGTTTATAAAATAATTTACAATTTCTCTCAAAAAATCATTTATTTTTTGTAATTCCTTATTTTCTTCATAAGATAAAATAGATAAAATAATTGCTTTGTATATAATATACTGACCTAATGGATTTTTTTTAGAAAATACATAATTGTTAAGTTCATTTATATCATTTTCATGGCTATTGATTATTTTTGATAAAGTTACTATGAATAATTGAATATTAAATCTATGATTTATAAATTCAAGAATTTCTAATAAAAAATCAAAAGTCTCTCTTATTTTAAATTTTAAAATCAAATTTAATATTATATGAAACTCTTCAATTTCTTGAATTTCTTTTTTTTCTATTATTTTTTTTAATTTTAAAATTAAATGAGATGTAATTTGTGAAATATTATTTTCTATTACATCAAAAGCTTCCTTTGATTCGTTAATATTAAAAATTATATCTATTGCTTCATTTATATTCATTTACACTCCCTTCTCTTATACCGAACAACTTATACACTCCTCAATCGTAGCCTTTCTAGTCCGAGTATAATAAAGTGATTTCAATCCTAATTTATGCGCATAAATATAAAGTTTTGAAATATCTCTTGTAGTATCAGAGCTCTTTGTGTGAAGAATTATTGAAATTCCTTGATCCACATGTCTTTGGATTACTGACATTAATTTTAACACATTTTTTTGATCCATGTCGTAAGCTGATTTATAAAAGAAGAAATTGTCGTTTGTCAAGTATGGCATCGGGTAAAAAGTTTTACTGTCCCCGTATTCTCTCACTTCTATCGTGTCAACTATTGGCATAACTGAAGCTGTCGAATTCATAATATACGATGTCGACTGATTTGGTGCAATTGCCATTCTATAAGCGTTATAAATTCCGTATTTCATAACTTGATCTTTTAATTTTGCCCAGTCTTCTGTCGTCGGAATATACATTCCTTCAAATAATTCTTTTACTTTATCAGTTTTTGGCTCATAATTTTTTTCTAAATATTTTTTGAAATAATTTCCATTTGCGTATTCTGATTTTTCAAAATCTTTAAATTTTTCGCCTCTCTCTTTTGCAATTTCCATTGATCTTTCTAACGAATAAAAATTTACCATCATAAAGAAAACGTTACAAAAATCAAGTGCTTCACGGCTTTCATACATAATGAAGTTTTTAGCTAAAAATCCGTGTAAATTCATTGCTCCAAGCCCCACAGAATGCAATTCCTCATTCGCCTTTTTAATTGTTGGAACAACATCAATGTTTGTTAAATCTGAAACCATTGTAAGTGAATCAATCGCAGCTTTTGTTACTTCTTTAATTCTTTTATTTTCCATAACTGTTGCAATATTTAGTGAACCTAGATTACATGATATTCCTCTTCTTATCGTATCTTCTTCATAGTAAGCATTGATGTCTGAAACTTCTGATAATTGCATTATTTCTGTACAAAGATTTGAAAACTTGACTGTTCCAATTTTTTTTAACGCATGTTCTTTATTCGCATTATCTTTAAAGAAAATATACGGATAACCACTTTCTTTTTGAGATTGTGAGATTTTTACTAAAATTTCTCTTGCATCAACTTTTTTCTTTTTGACATTTGGATTGTCGACTAATTCTTCGTACATTTCATTCATGTCCATTTCGTCCAGATATTTTCCGTATTCCAAAAATACTGTATGTGGATTAAATGTGTAGCAAACTTCGCCTTCCTTGGCAAGTTCCAAAAATTTGTCTGGAATTATTACCCCTGTTGAAAGTGATTTTATTCTCACTTTTTCATCAACATTTATTTTTTTACAGTCCAAAAATTCATTTATATCCGAGTGAAAGACATTCAAATAAACAGCTCCTGCTCCTGCTCTTTGCCCCAATTGATTTGCATAAGAAAAAATATCCTCCAAAATCTTCATAATTGGCAAAACTCCAGATGCTCTTCCTTCCACACCTTTTATCGCTTCTCCTCTAGCTCTTATTTTCGATAAATTAATTGAAACTCCTCCTCCAATCGAAGAAAGCTTCATTGAGGAATCAAAAATATATCCAATTCCGCTCAAATTATCTCCCATTTCATCCAAAAAGCAAGAAACAAGTTCTCCAGCTCTTTTCTTTCCAGAATTTAAAAATGTCGGTGTTGCTGGCTGATATTCCTGATTAATTAACATAAGTGCATATTCCTTCGCTTTTTCCACATTTCCCTGCGCTAAAAATAGCGAGACGATTGCAATTCTGTCTTCATATCTCTCCAAAAATTTTTGTTCCGTGTCATCTTTCATCGCATAACTTTGATAAAATTTTGAAGCACTCATAAATGATGCAAATCTAAATTTTTTATCATATACCAGTTTAAAGACTTCTTTAATTTCATCATGCGAATACATTTTGTAAAAATCAATGTAATAGTCATTTTTTATCAAATATCTCATTTTCTCTTCCAAATTGTGAAAAAATACTGTATTCTTGTTGACATAATCCACAAAATATGAATAAACTGCTTCCTTGTCTTTTTCCAGCTGAAAATCTTCCCCTTTTTTTATCATTATTACGTTATTTAGATAAATCCATTTTTTTGCCCTGCTATCTACCATTATTTATTTTTCTCGCTTTCTTTTTTTATTTTATAAAATTTATAATTTTGTAAATCTTTCCCAGAAAAACTTTTAAATTTTAAAATAAAATTTTTTTATTTATTATTTTTTTCAACATAATCAATAAAATGTTTAACTTCTCTATTTGTTCCAGATAATTCAAATTTCATACAAACTGGAATATCATATTTTTCTTTTATTTTATCTGCCGCAACAGCAAAATACACTCCCCAGTTCATATTTCCACTGGAGCTTATCGACTTTATATATTTACTGTTCTTTTTCAAAAATCTAGCTGTAGTTTCTGGAACTTCGCCTATTTTTGTCGTAAATGTAACAAAATGCCCATCTTTTTTGACTTCCAAATCAGGACTAATTTTAATAATTTCCCAGTTTGGTCTTTCTTTCTTTATTTTTTCCATAAATCTTTGGACATTTCCAGTTTTTGAGTCATAATATATAACCATAAGATTCTCCTCTATAATTCTGAAGCCATTTCGTTTAATTCTTCCATTTTAAACCCCATAACTCTTTTTACTTCGGAGTCATTTTCCATCAAAATCACAGTTGGCACTGTTCTCACTCTAAACTTCATAGCCATTTCTGGATTGTCGAAAGCATTGATTCTTTCATACTTCACACCTTTTTTATCTAAAAACTCCGATACCATTGCACATGGATTGCAGTCACTTTTTTCAAATTTAATTATTTTTTTCATATCCTATTCTCCTTTTCTCATTTTCAAGCATTTTCAAAACGCTTCTCTATATAATATTTATTTCCAAACTAAAAAACACAATATATTGTGTTTTCTTTTTAAAAAGTTTCATATATGTAGTGTATCTTATTTTTTAAAATTTTTCAATAAGATTATTTTTAAAATAAAATTAAAAAGTTTATTATTTATTATAAATAAAGATTTTCTGAAATATATATATTTTATATATTTTTAAAATGAATTTTTGATAACTTGACTAATGAATTAATGTTTATAACTTTCTCAAACATTTTTATAAAAAAATAAATTAAAAAAAGAGAAAATTAATTAAAATCTTCTCCCTGTTAATATTTTATTTTTCAATCTTTCTCAACCTTGATACAACTTCCATATGCTGTGTAAATGGAAACATATCAACTGTAGCTATTTTCACCAGCTCATACCCATTTTCCTGCAAAACCTTCAAATCAGTATTAAATGTTTTTGGATTACACGACACATAAATTATATCCTTTACATCGTATTTCAGCAATTTACTAAGCGTTTTTTCTCCAACGCCTGCACGAGGCGGATCTAAAATTATAATATCTGGCTTGACTCCGTCACTATCGAACTCATCTAATTTTTCAAAAACATCTCCTGCAATAAAATGAGCATTTTCAATACCATTCAATTTCACATTTTCGTTTGCTTTTTCAACAGCTTCTTCCACAAGCTCAATTCCATAAACTTGTTTTGCCTTTTTTGAAACAATTTGCCCAATTGTCCCTGTTCCGCTGAATAAATCAAATACAACTGAATTGTGAATATTTTCCCCTTCTATTTCATCTAAATAATTTAGCACTTTTCCGTATAATTTTTCTACTGTTTTTGAATTTGTCTGAAAAAAACTGTATGGACTAATTTTAAATTTCAATCCTAAGATTTCTTCTTCCAAATCTCTTTTTCCAAAAAGAATTTCCTCGCCTTCAGAAACAACCGAATCAGAAAAATTATCATTAAATGTATGTAAAATTCCAGTTATTTTAAATCCATTTTCAAGCTTCAAAGCCAACAATCCTCCCACTAGACCTTTTTGAAATTCCAATTTTTTCTCATTTTCAACTTGAGTTGTCGTAACCATATTTACCAAAATTTGCTTCGTAAAATCCGCTTTTCTAATAACTAAATTTCTAAAAAAACCTGTATGAATAAGTCTGTGATAAAAATTTAAGCCAGTCTTTTTTGAAAAATCATTACAAAATATATAAATTTTATTAAAATTGTCATCCATTAATTTTAGTCCATCTACTTCAACAATGTCATGAAAACTATTTTGTTTATGAAGTCCCAAAATCATAGGCCCGTCTTTCACAGCATTTCCATAACTAAATTCCATTTTATTTCGATACTTTTCCACCTCAACACTTCTAACTGGCTCTTCAAAAGTAAAATCATATTTTGCAATTTTCTTTACTTCTTTTTCAATATTAGAATTTTTCAACGTAAGTTGTTCGTTATACAAATAATACTGATAATTACAACCACCATTTTGTCTAGCAATTTCGTCATAAATCGCATTTTTTCTACCTGCAAAATCAACGATTTTACAATGAATCAATTCATATTTTCTTCTTCTTTTTACAAAAATTCCTTCCACAACTTGATCTCTAGCAGCATTAATATTAGTAAAAATTTTATTTTCGTAATCTTTATAAAAACCATATGCACGACCTTTCATATTAAGCCCTTCTATCTTTAATTGAAT
This sequence comes from Leptotrichia sp. oral taxon 847, assembly GCF_001553645.1. Lineage (NCBI taxonomy): Bacteria > Fusobacteriati > Fusobacteriota > Fusobacteriia > Fusobacteriales > Leptotrichiaceae > Leptotrichia > Leptotrichia sp. oral taxon 847. The sequence continues at coordinate 188,040 of NZ_CP014231.1, forward strand.
TTTATCACCTTTTCTTAAAAATTTTTTTTCTTTATTTTCCATTCTTTCTCCATTTTTCGTATTTTTTATTCTTTTACTGAAATCTTTTTAAAATAAATTTGGTAACCTCATCATTTTCATAAGATTACCAAAAAAATCTTTTATAATTTTAAAAATCAATTTCTACTTTTATTTAAATTCAATATAATCTTTCAACCTAGCAATAGCCTCTTTTAACACAGGAATATCGTGCACAATCGAAAATCTCAAATATCCTTCCACTTGAAATGTAATTCCTGGAACTATCGCTAACTCCGTTTTTTTCAATAAATTTAAAACAAAGTCAAAAGAATCCACATCTTTAAACTTATCAATTGTTTTATATGTTGCAAACACATAAAATGCCCCTTTAGGTTTCAAGCACTTAAATCCCAACTTTTCTAATTCTTCCATAAAATAAAAAACTCTTTTTTTGTAAACTTCTGACAACTCTGTTGTATCCGAGCAATAATCAAGCGCTGCAATCGCTCCATATTGCGACAATGTCGAAGCACTTGTAACTGTATATTGACTTATTTTTTTTACTTGAGCTTGTAATTTCTTATTTGCAAGTGTATAACCTAATCTGTGTCCAGTCATTGAATGTGATTTTGAAAATCCATTTACAATGATTAACTGCTCTTTTAATTCATTGTAGTATTTTGCAAAAGATGTAAATTTTTCGAACGCTATTGAAGCATAAATTTCATCACTTAAAATATAAATTTCTTTATCTTTCAAAAATTTTACAATTTTAATAATTTCTTCTTCTGGTAATGTAATTCCTGACGGATTATTCGGATAAGTCAAAATTATTAATTTAGTTTTTGGTGTGATGTATTTTTCTAAAATTTTCTCAGTCAAAATAAAATTATTTTCTTCCAAGTCCATAAAAATGGTTTTTGCTCTTGCAACTCTAATTAATGGCTCATATCCAACATACGCTGGAGTTGGAATAAGAACCTCGTCATCTTCTGCAAGAATTGTTTTAAGTGTAGAAGAAAGTCCTTCGGTTGAACCAACTGTAACTAAAACATTGTCTTTTTTGTAATTTCCTTCAAATTTTTCGTTATAAAATTTTGCGATTTTTTCTCTTAATATAGGCATCCCACCCACAGGTGAATATTTAATTGGACTATTTAAAGCGTGGTAAGCAATTGCTTCTTTTACTTTTTGCGGTGTGTCAATATCCGGCTCTCCAATTGTCATATTTATAACATCTTTATAAGCTGATAACCTTTCATGAATTTTTCTTATATCGGATATTTCTATTCCTTTTATTATTGGATCTATGTACATTTTTATTTATACTCCCTTTCTTTTTATAAATTACTTGTTTTAGGTTTTCATTGTAACATATTTTATAATTGTTTTACAATTTTTTTAATGCCTTTAATAAAATAAAAATTATAATGATTTATATATTTTTTTGTTTTATTTAATATTCAATTTTTATCTCTTCTCTTTCAAATAATATCTGGCAATTATTCGCATTTTTTTTACAATTTTTGAAATTCCTTTTAAATGCTTTGCTTCCAAAAATAATCTTGCCTTTAAGCTGCCCCAGCTCTCATTCCACCAATGTATCCCATAAGTCTCAGGCTTTATGCAATCTTTTGTATATTTTTCGTGATAGCCATATGGATAAAAATATTCTTTCGGAAAAATTACAATTTCTCCATCTTTTAAAATATTTTCTCTTTTCTCGCTCAAATTATATTTTTTCTCAAAAACATAAGTAAAAATCTTTGGAATTGTCCAAATTGGCTTTTTCCAAATGTCAGCTTCATAAAACTCCATTATTTCTTTTAAAATTTCATTATGTTTTGTTGTCCCAAAAATCCCTACACTTATATGTTTTTCATCTTCGTAACCTATAAAAAATTTCATTTTTTTTGAAATTTTATCTTTTTGATTTTGAAAAAAAGAAATTTTCTCTTCCAAAACTGGCGTCAAATCTTTTAATATTTCCATATCAGTGTCCACATAGATTCCTGAATTTTCATACATAAAATGCACTCTCATATAGTCTGAAACATATGCCCATAATTTTCTTTCATAACACTCACGAAAAAATCTGTTCTTTTTTAAATGTTTTTCCATATCAAAATTTTTCTCATTAATCTCGATTATTTCAAAGTCTGGCAGCTTCTTTTTCCACGATTCCAGACATTTGTAGAAAATATCTGGCTTTTTTGCATTTCCTATCCAGACATAATATATTTTTTTATCTATCATTTTTTCCTCTTCCGTTTTTTCTCCCATTTTTTTTAATCAAATCACATTCTACTATTTATAATAAAATATTATCGCTTGTAAAAAATATTATAATTTTAAACTTTGATTTTCTCCAAAGCCCTTTTTTTCTCAATTTGCTTATACATATAATCAATACTTGTTATAATTGCGTAAACTGCCACTAATAATCCCATATTTTTGATTAATCCATCTCCAAAAAATGAACCTCTCGGAATGTAAAACAAATTTGGGATAAAATAGTAGCTTGCAAGTAATAAGAAACTGTTTTTTACAACGTATTTTTCATATTTTATAATTGCAATACCTAATAAAATTGAAATTATAATTAGCCAAATATATCCTAAGTCATACATTTCAGCGATATAATTTGAGCCTATTCCTTCTCCTTTTAAATATGCCACTGGATCTAACTCGTATGTCAATTTGTCGGCTAGGGAATTCGTCAAATAAAGCGTGTCCATCGACTGTGGCTTAAATCCAAAAAGTCCTTGTAAAATGTAAGGATATGGACCTGTGCCCACGATTTTCCCTTTAAAGTTGATTGTGTAGCCCAAGACTAAGTAACTTACTCCTTGTGAAAATAAAAAGTTGCAAATTGAGTTTATTAAATCAAAACTAAATATTTTTTTACTTCTAAAAGACACTAAAAATTGGGAAAAAATTACTGTAAAAGCGGTAAGCCTTATCATTGTCTTCGGTTTTATCCTTATTCCATACACCTTTGCATAATACCACATAACGAATAGAAGCTGAGTTAAAAATATCGCTCTTGCACCTTTAAATGAATCCAATAATTTTACCATCAGATAAAGTAATGAGACGAATAAAAATTTCTTTTTTTTCGGAATGGAAACCAAAAATATTAAAAATCCGATTGTCATTATAGTTCCACTTCCCTTGGTAAAAGCCGGATATTCAACATTTTTTAAAATTCCTGTATAATACGCTTCATAACCAGCACTTAAAATTACTTTTAACTGAAGCAACATTTTGTAAGCTAGAGCGGGTAATGAAATTATGAATAAGAACATTCCCACATTTTCAAAAATCGGATTCTTTTTTAGTGTTATGCTACTTTTTAACTCATATATTTCTTCATTCATAATTGCAATAAAAAATCCTAGATGAGTAAACAGTAAAACTAACAAAAACACTGTTATAATTTCTATCCGGACATCGTAAAAGAAATAAAAATTTGCAAACTTTGTAGCCCATCCAAATTCACGATAATTTACAACATCTAAAAAAATTCTCGTAAAATTAAATAAAAACAGTGTATATAAAAAAATCATATAGGAATTGAGCCAATCCAAATACACTTTTGCTGTAAAAAATACATAAATATAAACAAACAAAAGTAAAACTTCCAAAAATTTCATATCTGACTTTATATTTTCAAAATGTACTGCTACTTTTAAAAATAACACAAAAGCTATTACAAATATATGAAATATTAAAAATAACAGTTTGTCTTTTTTCATATTTTCTTTTTCTCCTTTTTTAAATTTTTTTTATCTTTTAACCACATAAAAAATCCCAAAGGACTTCCTAAAACGAAAAATAATTTGCTATTGCATTCTTTAAAAGATTTTAAGTAACTATAGTTTGAAAATCTACAAAATTTATAGTAAACTGCATTATTTAAAAGTCTTTGTTTAAAAGATAATTTTTCAAAATTTATTTCGTTGTGATAAAGTGCTTGCCCTTTTGGATTATTTAACAGTAATTTATTATATTTTGCGGTCAAACCGTCTTTTTGATAATCTTTAATTTCAATTTTTTCATTTACATAAAGCATGTTATAATTTCTACAAATCCTGTTATAAACGACAGCCTCAGTTATAAATTTTTCACCATCAAAAACAGGAAATGGAAAGTTTTTTATGATTTTTGTGAAAAACACAAGCCCTTTATCTCCTGTTACACCGTATTTGTTATAAATTTCAAACTGTGTTGTGATTAATTCATTTTTAGGAAAAAAGCTTCCTATGATTTCGCCGTTTGGATAAGTTGAAAGATAGCCCATTCCAGCTAAGTTTTTGACATTTTCAAATTTTTTTAAATATTTTAAAATCACTTCAAGTCCATAATTTTTATATTCGTCGTCAGAATCAAGGCAGATAAAAAGTTCTCCACTTGCCTTTTCCATTGCAAAATTATACGCTCTTTGCTTTCCGCCATTTTCTTTGAAAAAATATTTTATGTCAAGTTTTTTTTCGCTCAAAAATTTTTCGACAGTTTCTTTTGTTCCATCGCTTGAGCCATCGTCGACAATTAACCACTCAAAATCTTTAAAAGTTTGATTTTGCAATGAAATATATAATTTTTTTAATAATTCTTTTCTGTTGTAAGTCGGCGTAAAAATTGTAAATTTCATAATTTTCTCCTAATTTTATCTTTTCACTAATTTTTTAAAAATTTTTTTTATTTTTTCTGCAACTTCTTTATTAATAAGTATTTTTGCGATGATTCCCAAATAAACTATTTTTAGTACAAATTTTATCCACGAAACTTCGTGATTTGACAGATAAAAAATTGCTGGATTTAATAAAATTATTAAATAAAAAAACATTTTTTTGTAATTAAAAGAAATGTGATATTTTCTTTTTATGACGACCATTTCAGCAACTGCTCTTAATAAAAACGCCAAAATTGTTGTCCAAAGCGCAATAAATACCCCATAATTTTTAAAATTTGGAATTAAAATCAAATTTCCGATTAAATTAAAAGCCATCGCAAAAACTGAAAAATAGAAAATATACATACTATCTTCGTGAAAATGGAAAAAATAATCCAGACAGACAAGCGCCTGTATCACAATTCCCGCAAGAACATATGGGATAAAGTCAATCGCAGCGGCATAACTTTTTGGAAAAATAAGTTTAATCGCTTCTGGCGCAAAAAGCTGTGCAATCACACATGCAAACGAAATTATTCCCAAAAATGTCTCAAGACTTTTTGTAATTTTAGGATTATTTCTATCAGTTTTCATCGCTTCATAAAACTCCGGAGTCCAGCTGTTTATAAATGACCCTGTTATTACCGATAGAGCTCTTCCCCCAGTAAATGCAAGGCTGTAAGCTCCAACAACAGCAATCGGAATAAATTTTCCCAAAACTATTCTGTCACTAAAATTTACAATTTGGTCAGTCAACTCAATGAAAATTAGTGGTAATCCATTTTTTAGCGAATAATTTACATATTTTTTTTTGAATTTAAAATTAAATTTCCCAAAATAATCTTTAAAAAAATAGACCAAAAGCAAAACTACAGCTGCAAAATTTGCAATTTGATTTCCAAGAGCTCCTAATTTCATATATTTTATAAAATATATCGCTAAAAAATAATTTGAAAAAAGCTTGATTAAACTTCCGAATGCAACTTTTCTGTACATCTTTTTCATTCTAAAAAGCGTTATTGCAAGTGTATTTAAAGCATTCACAAATCCTATTACAATTGTCAAAATAATTAATGAATTGTAATCAATTTTGTTTAAGTCAATTATATACGAAAATATTTTTTTGGAAAACGGTGTTATCAAAAATAAAAAAACTAATAAATTAAAAATTATTATAACCGCAAATGAAGAAAATAAAAAACTCCCAAATTCTTTTGGATCATCTTTTAAATCCACATATTTTTTCATTTGCGCATTATAAATTCCAAGTCCCAAAAATACCGCAAAAAGCGTGGCAATTGGTTCTAACATTCCGACAATCCCATATTCTTCGACAGTCAAAAGCCTTGTAATTATTGGTAAAAATACAAGAGAACCCATCTTTGTAACGACATTTGAAAGCGTATAGACAAGCGTCCCTTTTAATAAACTTTTATTATCCATTAGTTTCCTTTCCTATTTTAACCCAATCAAATCGTGTATTCTTATAATACCAATAACTTTCCCATCTTCTACAACTGGAAGCACCCCAATTTCATTTTTTCTATTTTCCATAAGATTTAGTGCTTCTAGCGCCATTGCCTCTTTGTTAATAAAAATAGGTGATTTTGTCATAATGTCCCTTGCACTGTAGCTAAAAAATTTTTCTTTATGCTGCAATGCTCGTCGTATATCCCCTTCAGTTATAATTCCCACCAATTTACCGTTAATTTTACCATTTTCAGAAATACAGACAGCTCCCATTTTTTTCTTAGTCAAAGTCATAACAACCGTTTCTATCGGATCATTTTCAGAAAGTACAGGCAGCTCTTCACCAATGTGCATCAAATCGGATACGTGCAAAAGTAATCTTTTTCCAAGGCTTCCACCTGGATGATATTTAGCAAAGTCATTTTTTGTAAAGTTTCTAAGTTTCATAAGGCATGCAGCAATTGCATCTCCCATAACAAGCGTAGCAGTTGTCGAACTTGTCGGCGCACCTATTGAACACACTTCTTTATCCACTCCGATATTTACCACCACTTCCGAATATTTTGCAAGCGTTGAATTTTTATTTCCTGTAAGGCATACAATTTTTGCTCCAATCTTTTTTATTGGTTCCAAAATACTCAAAACTTCATCCGAATTTCCACTGTTGGAAATTCCTACTACAATATCCCCTTCACTTATCATTCCCAAATCTCCGTGAAGAGCTTCCGCTGAGTTTACAAAAATTGCACTTGTTCCAGTTGAAGCAAGAGTTGCCGCTATTTTTTCCCCAATTATTCCTGATTTCCCAATTCCTGTAATTACAACCTTATTTTTTCCTAAATTAAAAATCATATTTACCAATTTTTCAAAATTTTCATCAACTTTATCTTTAATTTTTTTTAACTCATCTATTTCAATTTCAAAAACTTTTTTTCCTTCATCAATAATACCTATTTTATTTTCCATTTCTCAAACTTCCTTAATTTTATTTTTTTCAATTTTAGATAATATTTTTTTTATTTCCTGACTTTTATTTTTATGACAAACTAAAAGTGCATCTTTTGTATTTACAATAACTATATCTTCAAGTCCAATTGTTGCAATTATTTTATCATTTTCCTTATTAATAATGATGTTTCCTTCAGATTCAATTTTCTCAAACTTTTTAGATTTTACGACATTTCCGCAGTCATCTTTTGAAAAAATATCCCCCAGCGACTTAAAGCTTCCAACATCGTTCCAACCGATATTTACAGGAATTACATTCACCGATTTTGTATGTTCCATCACTCCAAAGTCGATTGATATCTTCTCAAAATTTTTAAACTCATCTTTGACATAGTCGCTTAATTTTTTTCCATAAAATTTCTTCAAATCAACCTTTTCAAGTAATTTTTCAATATTTTCTAAAACAAATTTGTGTGATTCCATATGTTTTTTTATCTCACTCAAAATAAATTTTGTCTTCCAGATAAACATTCCGCTGTTCCACAAAAAATTTCCTTGCTCAATATATTTTTCTGCAAGTTCCTTATTTGGCTTCTCACGAAACCTTTTTACTTTATATATACAAAATTTATCGTTCTTTTCTGATTTTTTGTTCTTCTTAATGTATTCGATGTACCCGTATCCAGTTTCAGGATAAACTGGTCGTATCCCAAGTGTAATAATCCTATCTTCTTTTGCCGCCTCAAATGCAAATTCTAAACTTTTTAAAAACTCTTCTTCCTTTTCGATCAAATGATCCGATGGCAATACCGCCATAATACTATTTTCTACCAATTTATCAATAATTTGTGCAGCATATCCAATACAGGCCGCTGTATCTCTTGCCATTGGCTCAAAAATAATATTTCTATCTGGTATTTGTGGCAACTCTTCTTTTACAATCTTCAGATAATTAATATTTGTTGAAATAAATATATTTTCACTTGGTATCAATTTTAAAATCCTGTCTACCATTTCCTTTATCATTGTTTTTTCCGACACCAAATCCAAAAATTGTTTTGGTTTTTTGCTCGTTGATAGTGGCCAAAATCTCGTTCCACTCCCTCCTGCCATAATCAAGGCAACTTTATTTATCTTTTTTTCTTCCATTTTCAGATTTTCTCCTAATTTTTTGTTAAAATTATACTTTAGTATACCATAAATTATGGAGTTATTCCATCATTTTTAAAAAATAAATCAATTGCAGATAGTGTAAAAATTTTAAGGGAAAATTTTAATTTCAATATTTTTTTATTTTTTTATTAAAAATATTAAGTAAGTTTATTGATTAATTTTTTTACATTTTGTTTTTAGTTTAGTCTTTTTTAACCTGCGGAAAACATCGAATTTTCTCCTATTTAAAGACAACTTTCACTTCTTTTCCATAAAATGCAATTCCAATTTTTAAAATATTCTTTATTCCTCTTGCCTTAAGCTTTGTGTCATATTTCTTTTCATCTATCTGTTTTAATGCTTTGTGTGCTTTTTCTTCCATTCCCTTTTTCGTCTTTGATATTTTAAATTCCATAAGATAAGCCTTTTCATTGCTTTTTATTGGAATCATAGCAAGATCATATCTTCCGTATCCGCTCTCGTCATTTGAGATAATCTCATATTTTCCCATCAAAAATCCAACAAGCCCTATCATAAACACTTGATAAATCTTTTCCATTTCCTTGTCCAGATCAAAGTGGCTCAGCATATTTATCATTATTTCTCCCAAAGTTTTCTCAAATCTTTTAATATCCCCGTTTTCAAGCGCCCTTATCAAAATATCAGTCTTTATTTCTGTTCCAAAAAATCTATTTAAAAACATATTTCCAACGTATTTTCTAATTTCTTTATTTGGTATTCTTAAGTTATAGATGTCTGTATATTCTGAAGTTACATCTATTTCTCTCTGCTTTTCATCCTTTGTCAAATATCCGCTGTATAAAAGTAGCTGCCATATCTCATCATCATTTCTTAAAACACTTTTTATCGTAGTCCCATCCAAAATATATTTTTCAATGCTTTCTCCATCAGTAAACCGTTTTAAGTCATCATAGACACTTTCTCCAGCGTGGTCAAGCATATTTTCTAGAAGCGTATTTCCTGAAACATTTGCCCAATACGCTTTTATTTCTTTTTCCCTTATATAATTTACAATAGACCAGGGATTGTAGACTTTACTTTCTCCAAAAATGTATCCGTCATACCATTCTCTAACCTCTTCAATCTTATATTTCATATCAAAATATTCAAGCATTTCAACCACTTCGCACTCAAGAAGTCCAAAATATTCTGAATAATTTTTACTTAGAATCGTATTTACATAAAGATTATTTAACCCAGAAAATATTCCTTCTTTTATAATTCTTGTTATTCCTGTCAAAACACCATATTTTAAGGAATTATTTGTTTTTAGTGCCGAGCTGTAAAATGTCTGAAAAAAATTTATTGCTTCATTGTAGTATCCTTTATCAAAAGCGTTTATTATTGGAGCATCGTATTCATCAATTAAAATTATGACTTTTTCTCCATAATATTTATTTAAATAATTTGATAAGTCTAAAAGTGAAGTTTTAAAATTTCTCTCATTTCCAGTTATTTCCCAAACTTTATCGAATTGTCTTTTTTCAACAATATTTAACTTTTCTCTTAAAAAACTATACTCATTAAAAATTTTGTACATGATATTCTTAATACTTTCAAGGCATTCCTCCCAAGTGTCTTCCTTTAGATCTTTCAGTGAAATGAAAATCACAGGATATTTACCTTGCTCGCTCATATATTTACTGCTGGATATTTTTAAATTTTCAAAAAGCTTTTTATTTTCTTCTTTGTTCTTTACATCAAAAAAATATTTAAACATTGACATATTCAGCGTCTTTCCAAATCGCCGTGGTCTTGTAAAAAGTGTTACAGGAGCTCTATTTATCAATAAATCTTCTATTAACATTGATTTATCTACATAATAGTAACTTTCATTTATTATTCTTTCAAAATCTTCAATTCCCACGGGAACAGCCTTTTTATCCATAAAATCACTTCCTTGCTTTTTTTTATTTTTTACAAATTTAATATGACTTAGTTAATGCCTTCAAATCGATAATCTCTTCTATACGCATATTATCATATGAAAACAATAAAGTCAATTTTAAAAAATTTTTACTTTTTAGTTGTTTTAAATTTGTTTAACATTATTTTTTTACATAAGGGGAAAAAGCGATGTTTTCCCCTTGTTAAAAACAAAAAAACTATACTAAACAAGATAACATTTTGTAATCAAAAATAAATTTAAAAATATTAAAAAAAATAGTGAAACTATAAAAAGCTCCACTATTTTTTATTTAAATTGAATTTTGTAAAATTTAGCTAAGATTAGTAAATCAATCTAAATCCTAGTCCTCCTCTTACATTTTCTCCCTTAGTGTCGTATCCTAGGTTGGCTGTTACTCCAAATCTTGTGTTGTCTACTCCTAAGTTCAAATCAAATTTACCGCTTCCTCGTCTGTCTTCCTTTTCACTTCTTATTCCAAACCAGTCCGCATCTGTATATCTTACTCTTGCTTGATTCTTAACATTGTTTACTTTTCCTAGTTCATCTGTGTACGCTGCTGTCAAGCCTAATGTTAAGTTTGTTCTGACTGCCATTGGTTGTACATATTTAAACTCTACTCCTACTTCTGGTTTTACTGAGAAATAGTCATTTCCGTCAACTTCCAATCTAACTTCTCCTCTATCTTCCTTAATATTGCTAAATCTTCCGTATTCCATCTTTAATGCTCCGTATGGTCTTAAATGTGTTCTTTCACTCAATCGTACGTCATAGCCTAAATCTGTCTTGAATGCCGCACCATATGATGTATAATCCGCTTTCGCGTTAAAGATGTCGTCTACTACCAAGAATCTACGTTTCATTTCATTTCTTCCTGCAAACACATCTCCTGCTATTGTCCATCTTAGTGATCCATTGTGATCATTTGCTGGCGACATTGTCTTAAATAGTCCTGCTCTTACCATTGTCTGGTTTTCTCTTGATTTTCCTATGTCTTTGAATTTAAATCTGTTGTTTACTGCTCCTGCATACCATCCTTGTGAGTTTCCTAATTTTACTGTTTCATCTTCATGTACATAGGCTACACCATAAGCATTGCTTGTATAATCTATTATTCCTGCCGTATCTGAATTGTATTCATTTCTCATTCCAAATACTTTTATCTTATTGTTCTGTTTTGATGGATTTCTCCATTGATCGTGAAGATATGTAAATTCTTTGTCAAGCAAACTTCCTGTTTCGTTGATTCTTTGCTGTACATTTCCATACTGGTGTCCCATCATTTCATCTGTTGCCTGATAGAATAAGATTTCTTCGTTGTTTCCTATTCCATTTAATTTTTGGAATAACTGTCTTTCTCTTGTTCCTAATTCTTCAACTCCGTATCTTTGTTCCAATCCATCCAAGAAGTTATATGTATCTGTGCTGTCTACTGGTGTATCTTCTTTTCCTGCCCACGCTGTATATGGTATCTTAGCCATATAGATGCTTGTCATTGTTCCATCGGCTGGATTCAATGTCGGTGTTGCTATCCAGTTCAATCCTCCAGAGTAGATATTCCAATTTGAAACTCCACTTGTTCTTATCGCATTGTTATACGGATCTAATATTTTCGGATCTTTAATCAGGATTGACTTGCTGTTTGTCATTTCTGTTGCTTCTGTTCCAATAATTAAGTCTGCTTCCTGTGTTAAATTTCCTAATCCATTTATTGAATTTGTATAGTCTTTTCCTGATGTATTTACATACAATCCTACACTTGACGCTGATACTTCAATCGGATTTTTTGCAAATGTATTTATCACTACCGGATTCTGTTTTACTCCATTTATTGTTACTGTCGCTGTCTGTGCTCCCGCTGGTGCGTCAATTACTGTTCCTCCTACTCCTTTTCCTGTTGGAGGTGTTGTAAATGTATATACAGTGTCACTTGGATTGCTGCTTCCATTTACTGTTATGTTACCGTAGTTGGCTACTGTTCCTCCCTTTAAGTACACACCTACTGCATTTGATCCGTCTATTGTGATACTTCCTGTATTGTTAAGTGTTGCTCCTTTTCCTAAATATACACCTACTACATTTGTGTAGCTTCCTGATCCTGTTGAAATACTACCTGTATTTATTGCAGTTGCTCCGTTATCTGCATAGATACCTGTCGTATTGTTTCCGTTTAGCACGATGTTACTGTTGTTTGTTGCTGTACTTCCTGCTCCACTTGCATACATACCTATACTGTAGTCACCGTTCACATTGATTGTTCCGTTGTTTATTACGTGTCCTGTATCGCTGTTCTGGTATCCCGCTGCCATACCTATTCCAAATGCGTTTGTTGCTGCGTTTGAAGCCCCTACTGTGATTGTTCCGGTGTTTGTCGCTGTTCCTCCACCTATTGAATAGATTCCAACGTTTCCTACACCGTTTCCAAAGTCCATGTTACCTGAGTTTGTTACTGTTCCTGCTGAGTAGATACCGTAGTTTCCTCCTCCTGCTGCACTTAAGTTTGTTGAGTTGTTTACTGTTCCTGCTGCATCATTTGAGTAAACATAGATATTGTTTGTTCCTAATCCTACATTTGATACTGTCGAATTAATTGTGTTTCCATTTCCAGCATTCGCTATCGCAACCGATGTATCTCCCAAGTTAAATGTTGTACCACTGTTTGTTACTGTTTGACCGCTTCCTACTGTGTACACACCTACTGATTCAGACGCTCCTGTTGCAATTGTTCCTCCTGTTAGGTTTACATTTCCACCTTGTGAATATACACCTACACCTTTATCTCCTACTTTTACTGTTCCTCCTGTTACATCAGCGGCATATCCAAACATACCTATACCGTTATTACCTACTGTAATGTTTCCAGAGTTTGATGTTGTGTAGTTTGTAGCTGTATTTTCTCCGTATAGACCTACACTGCTGTCTCCTAAAGTAATGTTTCCTGTATTTCCAAGAACTGCTCCCGCTGCAAGCGATGCGTCAGGTTTAAACAACACACCTACTGATGATGTTCCTGAACTTGTTATTGTTCCTGCGTTTGTTACACCTTGAGTTGTTGAACCTTCAGAGTACATTCCTGTTGACTTGTTACCCATTGTGATTGTTCCTGTATTTGTTAGGATACTGTCTCCCACTCCGTAAAGTCCTGTCGATGTATCTCCTAGTGTAATTGTTCCTGTTGCATTGTTGTTAATAATTCCATATTTAGCATACATTCCTGTTGAGTTTGCACCACTTAAGTTAATTGCTCCATCATTATTCAATGTAACAGCTGCTCTGTTACCTGTCAAGTTTTCTTGTGCAATTGCAGTTTGACCTGCTTGTGTTCCTGTTATGGTATTGCTGTTATTGTTGTCAATTGATGAATTTGAAATTTCCAATTGATTGTATGCATCATTAGGGTCATCCAAGTTAATTGACTGATTTAATTTTAGTTTACTCAAGTAAAGCATAAATGTCTTATAGTCAGTTCCGTTTATAGTTGCTCCCAGAGCGCCAGCTAGACCACTACCTGCTGTATCCGACAAGTTCATTGATACATCAGAAGCGATGAATAATCTTGAACCACTTGCCATATTAAGTGTTAATTTATTTATAGTACCACCAAATGTATTATTTGCCCAAGTTGTTATGTCTGAAGCTGTAAATGGAGAATATCCACTACCTTTATAATAGAACGCAGTACCTCTTGTATTGGCATCAGTACCTCCTGCTATGTTTGCAGTTGTTGGTCCAGTAAAGTTAATGTGACCTGTGTTATCTGCATAGAATGCTAATGATTTTTGTCCTGTATCTATTGCAGTACCGTTTAATTTTACTGTACCGTCTGCTGCAAGTACATTAAATGCTCCTCCCGTAGTTTTTATGGTACCACCTGTGATGTCAACAGTTCCTCCTTTATATCCATATGCACCAGCTGAAGCACCACCATCAACATTTATAGTTCCTCCACCTGTATGAGTAATAGTACCTCCATCCATTGCTGCAAGCCCAGTTGAACCATCTGTTGCACTTGAGGCAGTTCCTGTTACATCTACTTGTCCACTATTTGTAATTGTTGTAGACTTATTAGCCACTATCGCTTTAACAGAAGCTCCTGTTGCTGATATTTTTCCTGTATTTGTAACCGCTCCTGCACTGTTAGCAAAAATACCTGTTGACTTATCAGATGTTATTGTAATATCTGCTGCAGTTGTCATTGGCGCACCTGTGTATATTCCTATATTTTCACTACCAGATGTTATATTAATAGCATGCTCTGTTCCTGAACCTAGATTAACTTTTCCTTGTTTCACTAGAACACCTGTATTTTTACTTCCTGTCACATTTATCTTGTATTCATTCAATGTAAATGTGTTTGGTGAAGCACTTTCAAAATATACACCTGTATTTTTATCTCCTGTTAAATCTAGTCTTATTACAGATGCTCTTGTTGAACCTGGCAATGTCGTTACTATATTATCTGATGTACTGTGACTAAAAGGAGCTCCTCCATCAAGATCCATCCAACCTTTAAATACAACTCCAGCTGAACTTGTTCCTGAAAGAGTTATCGGCTTATTCAGTAATATTTCTGCCGCATCATAAGAATGTTTATTGTCAACTATGATTCCATATTGAGTGTCTCCTGTTAAGTTAATGTTACCGTCATTTATATATGACCAACCACTATTTGCAGCAGCAACAGGAGATTGAATTACCGCAAGGACATCATTTGTACCACCTATATTAATAGTTCCTCCTGTTTCATTATGAAAATAATGCTGTCTGTCCATTGTTCCACCCTCATCAAGAGCGATCCAACCTATATTTTTACTTCCTGCTGTTGTTATTGTTCCTTTATTTACAAATCCGATATTTCCATGTGTCGGAGCATTTCCATGATACTGTGAAGTCCATAAAACTAAGTGATCACCATTCAAACTAATATTTTTATTATTTACCCATGTCGAATCTCCATTATAATTATGACCATCTGTATGGAATAACCATCTTTGATAATTTGGATCCCCTGTACCTGTATATTCAATATCAGAATTTACATTTATTGTATGTCCACCAACCAACTTGAGTACTGAAATATAATCAGCATTTGTAGCAGTAACATCTAATAAACCGGCACCCACATTACCTTGATTATGATTTAAAGCAGGATTAGTAGGATGAGAATATCTTCCTGTAAACGTAATACCTTTAGCTGTATAATCAAATTCACTTCCGTGAGCTTTTACTGTTAATTTACCACCATCCATATCTTGTTGTGCAATAGCTCCTACTATCCTAGTCGCACCTAAAGCGGCAGAACCTACTGAACCACCAGTCCAACCTTTATCCCATTTTACATATGTTGCTCCATTTGCAATCCAAGCATCATCATCATTACCTGTTGATGGAGCCTGTGGTGCTGGAGGTTCTACATTAGGTATATCTGGTGTATTAATTACAGGCACCGCTGGTTTAAAATTAATAGCCTGTGGCAAGTTAGGTTGTGTAGCCGTAGGCGCTGTTACTGTTGGTGCTGTAAATACTCTTGGGTTAATTCCCGCATTTACTTCAAAAGCTACAATTGGTTCACGCGCTGGTAGTGTACTTGCTATACCGTATCCTGATAATCCTTGTCTGTTGTTTGATGATGCTGAACGTGGATTTCTGTCCTTTGATAGCAATGAATAATTTTTGCTGTTAGGTGCAATGTATCTTTCATATGGATCTGCACTTCTGTCAAATACTCCTTCATATGGGTATTTTTCTTTCTTATCTCCTCTACCTTTGTAAACTCCATTCCAGTTGTTGTTGATGTAATTTATTCCGTACTGCCAAGAACTCCAAGGTGATTTAACTACGTGATCTCCCTGTTCCATTAATTGAATTAATTCAAGATTTGTTGTTCTTAACAATTTGTTGTTTTCTTCTCTTGCTCTTCTAAAATCTTTTTTTATCTGTACTATTGATGTATTTATTGCTTGTTCCTGTGCCTTTATTTCATCTTGTGCTGAATAAAGATTAAATGATATACCTGTAAAACTTATCATTCCTGTCAACAGAAAAGTGATAAGTGCTGAATCAGTATATTTGAAATCTTTAACTCTTTTTGCAAAAGACTTCAGTTCTTTTTTTAGAACTTTTAAATTATTAGTCATAAACTTTAACCTCTTTTCTTTATTATTAAAAAAACTAAGAAAGACGGAAAAACTATCAAGAATAGTTTGAGTGAGTGAGTCTAATAGAAGTCCCGCATTTCAAAAGTTTTTATTTCTACTTTTCAAAGCGTTAACATTATAACAAAAAAAAAAAAAAAATGGCAAGTTTTTTTTAAAGAAATCACAAAAAATTTAAAAGGGAAATAGAATTTTTTTATTTATTAGCAAAGAAAAAAACAAACGCAAGACCAATATTAAAGAGGGGAAAGTAAAAGAGTTTTTTATTTATTTCAGTTGAAAAAATTTTTTTTATTTACTCAATATTTTTAAAGCAGGGGTATCATTGCCATACCCCTGCACCCCGGCTAGTCTTCGTCATTTTTATGTACTGCCAAAAAACTCGCTTACGGCGGGGCAGTTTTGTCAGCACATAAAAATGCTCCGACGGTTTAAATTTTACTATTATACAAAAGGTGTCGTGATTTTTTTGGAGTAAAGACGACTGTTTGAGCACGTTTAGTGCGAGTTTCGGCTTTGCTTCAAAAAAATGCTTAGACGAGCGTGGGGATTATAAGGGGAAATGGCGGTCCTTTCCCCTTATGTAAAAAATAAAAAAATAATATTAAACAAAATAACATTTTGTAATCAAGAATGAATTAAAATCTACCTTTAAAATTTTACTAGCTTTTCCGCATAAATAAAGTGAAATATCTAAAAATATGGCGATGATGCCCCTGCTTTAAAACTTGTAATAAAAAAATAAGATTATTATTGCTTTAACCAAAAAAAAATGGTATCATTTTAATGATGAAAAAAATGTAGGATAGTAGGAAGTGAGGAATTTTTATGAAAAAATTGTTAATTCTGTTTACCATTTTGACGTTTATGGTTATCGGATGTGGTAATTCATCGGAAAGTGGGAAAAAAACAGACAAAGAATCAAGTAATTCTAAAAGATTTAAGATAGGAATTACACAAATTGCGTCGCACCCAGCGCTGGACAACGCCAGAAAAGGATTTAAGGATGCTTTTAAAGAAGCTGGAATTGATGCAGACTTTGATGAAAAAAATGCAAATGGGGAAACTGCAAATGCAAATCTTATTGCAAATAACTTTGCCAGTTCAAAAGTCGACCTAATTTATGCAATAGCAACAAGTACAGCACAAACCGCAGTACAATCGACGAATTCCATACCAATTGTGTTTGCAGCAATCACAGATCCCAAATCAGCTGGGATTTTGAGACAAAATGTAACGGGTGTAAGTGACAGAATGGATGTAACAGAACAAATGAAATTACTAAAAAGATTGGACAACAAAATAAAATCGGTAGGTGTCATTTACAATTCATCTGAACCAAATTCAAAGGTTCAAGTGGAAGATTTAAAAAAAGCGGCGGCAACACTAGGACTTACAGTTGTTGAAAAAAGTGTAACTCAGGCAAATGAGATTCCACAAACAGTTGATAATCTGATAAGGGAAGCCGATGCAATCTATTTGCCAACAGATAATTTAGTTGCTTCAGTCGCAAATTTAATTACGGAAAAAGCTACAAATGCTAAAAAAATAGTATTTGGAGCGGAAGCTGCCCACGTGGAAAAAGGAGCTTTAATCACTCAGGGAGTAAGTTATTACGAAATTGGAAAAGAAGCTGGAAAAATGGCAATTGAAATTTTGAAAAATGGTAAAAAACCTAATGAAATTCAATTTAAACAAATGCCATTAAGTGAAATCGTAATTAACGAAAAAACACTTTCAGCACTAAATATTAATTTGCCACAAGACATTAAAAATAGCGCAAAAATGGTAAAATAAAAATAATGAAGTTTTAATTTAAATAAATTTAAATAAAGAGAAAAAGAAAATTTCAAAAAAAGAAAGGTAAAATAAAAACATGAAAAAAATATTATTAGTACTTATAAGTTTAATTTTTGCACTTTCGTGTGGAAGTAAAAATGACACTGTCAATGGAAAAACTCAAAATAGTTCACAACAAAAAGTTAAATTCAAAATTGGAGTAACTCAATTTATGACTCATCCATCGCTTGACTTAGTAAAAAAAGGATTTGAGGATGCAATAAAAGAAGCTGGACTAAATGTTGACTTTGACGAAAAAAATGCAAATGGGGAAGTTTCAACTGCAACGTTAATTGCAAACAATTACAAAGCTGATAAAAAAGACTTGGTATTCGGAATTGCAACTCCGTCAGCACAGCAACTCGCAAACAACATAACTGATATACCGGTACTATTTTCTGCCGTAACAGACCCCGCTTCTGCCAAAATTCTAAATTCAAATGTAACAGGGACAAGCGACAAAGTTGACAACGTTTCACAGCAATTGGACTTACTTTTAAAATTAAATCCAAATGTAAAAAAAATAGGAATTTTATACAATCCATCTGAACAAAATTCACTTGTTCAAATCGCTGAAATTCAAAAAAGAGCAAAAGAAAAAAAATTAGAAGTTGTGCTACAAGGTATTACAAATTTTGGAGAATTGGCTCAAGCTACAAAAAATTTACTTACACAAGTTGACGCTCTTTATTTGCCAACAGATAACTTGGTAGTTTCAGGAATGCAGCTTATCACATCAGAAGCGATAAATGCTAAAAAGATAGTCGTTGTTTCTGAAAACTCATCAGTTGAAATAGGAGCTCTATTTACAATGGGAATTGACTACTATGAATTAGGTAAGAGAACTGGTCAAATGGCAGTTGACATTTTAAACGGAAAACCTGTTTCGCAAGTTCCTTTTGAAACTTCAAAGCAATTAAAGCTTTATGTCAATAAAAAAACTGCAAAAGCACTTGGAATCGATATAAATAATCCGCTATTTAAAGGTGCCGAAATTGTAGGTAAATAAAACAAAAAAACTAATACAAAAAGAAAGAGAGTAAAAAATGAATGAGTTGGTAATTTTCTTACAAAGCTTGCCTGAAGCTTTTAAGATAGGATTTATATATTCAATAATGGTCATGGGAGTCTATTTGACTTATAAAATACTGGATTTTCCAGATATGTCGGTGGACGGAACTTTTCCACTTGGAGGATTTATCTTTGCGGCGTTTTCCCTTTCCACAACAGGATTTTTTGGGATAACAAGTCCTGTTATGGGACTAATTTTAGCCGTTATTGGTGGAATGATAGCTGGACTTATAACAGGAGCACTGCACGTCTATTTAAAAATCAATGGACTTCTTGCGGGAATTCTTGTAATGACTGGACTTTACAGCATAAATTCCCGAATTGTCGGAATGCCAAATGTGTTTATTTCACCAGAAAGAAGTATTTACGAAATAGTGTCATTTGAAAAAAACTTTATTCCATTTGTAATCATATTAATATTTTTACTAATTTTAAAAGGATTTTATGACTACAAGATAAAAGCCAATAAATATATGTTTGTGAGCATGGGAGTTTACATAGTTTCAACAATTGCACTAATTGTCTATGTTGCACTTACAAAAGATGTAAAACTTATGTTAACTATCATAATCGCCTTTGTCATAAAGATGACAATTGACTACATTTTGACTTCAAAATTTGGATTTGCGTTAAGAGCGCTGGGAAATAATGAACAGCTCGTAATCAGTTTGGGAGTCAATCAGAAAAGATTAAAAATATTTGGACTTATGATTTCAAACGGAGTTGTCGCACTATCTGGAGCACTTTTTGCCCAAAACTTAAAGGTTGCGGATTTACAATCTGGAGTTGGGACAATCGTAATCGGTCTTGCCGCAATAATTTTAGGACTTGGAGTATTAAAAAAATCGCAACTCATAAATGAAATTTCAATCGTTACGATAGGTTCACTTATGTACTACTTCATAATAAATTTGGCACTTATGTCAAATACCTGGACAAAATCACTATTTCAAGCGATTAAATTGCCAGATAACTTAATTCAGATTTTGGAAATCAAGCCAACTGATGTAAAAATTATTACAGCAATAATTTTAACGATAATTTTGTGGAATGAATTTGTGAAAAAATCCAAAAAAGGTAAGAAAAAATTGAAAAAAGAAAGTGGAAGATAAAAAATGATAGAGATAAAAAACTTACATAAAACATTTTTCTCAGAACTTGGAACGGAAAAAAAAGTTTTCAGAGGACTAGATTTTACAATAAACGACGGCGATTTTATAACAGTTATTGGAAGTAATGGTGCGGGAAAGTCAACTTTACTTAATGTTTTAAACGGACAAGTGATACCTGACGCAGGAGAAATTATTCTAAATGGACAAAACATCACAACTGTAGAACAGCACAAAAGAGCCAGATGGATTTCTCAAGTTTATCAAAACCCGACAATGGGAACAGCACCTTCAATGACCGTTTTAGAAAATTTGTCAATGGCGAAAAATAAAGGTAAAAGATTTAATTTTACATTCGGACTGGACACAAAAAACATTGATTTTTACAAAGCACAATTAGCTGACATCGGTTTAGGTCTTGAAAAGCAGCTACATACTCAAGTAGGACTTCTATCTGGTGGGCAAAGACAGTGTCTATCACTTATAATGGCAACTCTAAACCGTCCAGACATACTTTTACTAGATGAACATACAGCAGCGCTTGACCCCGAGACTTCCAATAAAATTTTGGAAAAGACAAAGGAGATTATCGAAAAAAACGACATCACAAGCCTTATGATAACTCACAATATGCAAGACGCCATAACCTATGGAAATAGACTGATTATGCTTCACGCAGGAGAAGTTATTTTCGATATAAAAGGCGCTGAAAAACAAAAGTTGACTGTTGAAAAATTATTGGAAATGTTTAAGACAAAAGACGCAAAATTGTCGGATAAGGACGTGTTTTAAAAAGATACTTTAAAAAAAACGAAAGTGGAAATAAAAAATAAGTTTCCACTTTTTTTATAAAAAATTTTTAAATTAAAATTACAAATTTTTAATCTGTAAATTTCAAAATTTTAAATAAAGGTTATTTTGTGATAAAATCTAGTAATTTGAACATAACTTCCTTATTTTCTTTTGGAATTGGAAAATCAATAATTTCTTTTGCAGTCTGTCCTTGAAGCGTATCACAAATATAAGCAAAGTCATTTGTTACAATTTCTCTCACATCGTTTTCCTGCGGCTCAAAGTGAAATTGAAGCCCCAAAATATTGCCATTTAAAAGAAATCCCTGATTTTTTACAAGTTCGCTTGAAAATAAAAGCGTTGCACCTTTTGGAATTTGAAACATATCTTCGTGCCAGTGAAGCGCTGTCAATTCCTTTGGAATTCCAGGAATTATATCACTTTGCAAATATACTTTGTCCCATCCAACTTCTTTTACAGGCGATTTTGAAACCACATACCCCAATGCACGTGAAATTTGTTGTGCTCCAAAACAAGCTCCAAAAATAGGTTTATTTTGTTTCATAAGCTGTCGAATCAAAACTCTTTCCTGAAAAATCCACTCGTCTGTATCATTTGGACTCATAGGCCCTCCCAAAACGACAAGAAAATCAGTTTCATCAGCTTTTGGTAAAACTCCGTTGTAAAAATATGGATGATAAGTATAAACTTCGTGTCCATTCCGCTGTGCCCAATCAGCAATTGAGCCCATATTTTCATTTGGCGTATGCTGTAAAACATTTATTCTCATTTTTTGTCCTCCTAGATTAATTAATATCTTGTATTATTGCACATTCAGATTCAAAAATCAATAATTTTCAAAAAAATTTTTTAATATTCTATTTTTATCACTTCTAATTATTTTTATGAAAAAATTTATTTTAGTCTATTTCCAGTTCTCTTTCCAGTGCCTCCTGTAAAACTTTTGAAAAATTTATATTACTTCTTTTTGCTGCTTCATTAAGCCAACTAGGAATTGTTACATTCTTTCTAATTGATTTCACATTTACATCTTTCAAATATTTTTGAAAATCTAAACCTACTAATGATTTAAAAGAATTTTTTACTGTTTCCTCTACTTCTTTCTCATTTTCAAATATCTCTTTTATATATAACTTAACATTTACATTTTCCAGACTTGTTGCTTTAGGAAACTTTTTATTTTCTTTGTAATAATCTAATAAATTCATTCCCAAATAATCAGTCGCCATATAATATGCATCTTCTAAATTTTCTCCACAGGTTGCTCCACCAAAATCAGGGAATAAAACACTGTATCCTTCTTTTTCTTTTACAAAGATTGCTGGATAAATAACAAACATATTTACACCTCCTTTGTTCTCAAAGTAAGGCGCAGGATTATTTTAATCCTGCCTGTTTTAGGATTACTTTCTCAAGTATTTTCCCTAATTCCTTACTATGACAAGGCACTTCGGTCACCTTACCGGTTACGAAATTTTTCAATCTTCTATGAGAACCTTTTCCACCCTTTATTTCGACGAAACCGTTTCTCTTTAAAAATCGAATCATTTCTTTAGAATTCATAGGCACTCCTAATCACCTCTAACTTATTATACATCAAAATACGCATAAAATCAACACTTTTTTCGATTATTTTTCACAATTACTGGCATTATTTAAAAAAAAAATCCTAAATATATTGTTTTTAAAATTTTTGTTGTAATATCCCAGTTTTTTTGGTAAAATCTTAATTGAGAAAAATAATTTTTAGAAAGGAAATCAAAATGGATACAGAAAATCAAACATTTAATTTAAGCACAATAATCAAAATTATTTACAAAGACAAAGCTTTAATTGCTCTAGTTACAATTATAACAATGATACTTGCGACAGCTTTTGCATTTTTAAACAAATCTTTTAAGACGGAAATAAACTTATATGGAAATGACAAAGTTTTGACGGAAATAGGAGAAAATTCCCAGTATTCACTAAGTTCGTTTGAATTTTTCTCATACATAAAAAGTCATTCCAAAACACTAAAAAACTTAAATTTACCAGAAAACAAATTTTTAAAGGAAATGTCAAATAGACTTACTGCACAAGCTGAAACAGGCGATCCGCTGGTAAAAGTAAAATTTACAACAAAAAGTAAATCTGAAGGAGAAAATTTTTCCAAAGAATATCACACACTTGCACAAGATTATTTAGCGGACAAAAAAAATAACTATTTGGATTCTCAATTAAAATTATTGGATGAACAATATAAATTTATTTCTCAAAATACTGATATAAGAACGACGAAGGACCCTTTGACTGATACTTTGGTTTCAAGACTTTCTTACTACCGTCTGTTAAAAAATGACACAAGTCCAGTTATAAAATATATTAATTCAACCACAAAACCGGCATTAAACAAAAAACTAGTTTTGGCGGCATCACTTTTTGTTGGATTATTTTTAGGAATTTTTGCCGCATTTATTAAAGAGTATTCAAATACACTTGATTGGAAAGAAATAAAAGAAAAAAATAAATTAAAAATAAAAGGAGAAAGATGAATTTTTACTATCATACAATAACAACACTGATTTTAGCATTTTTTTATTATGTAGGTTTTAAATTTCCAGATTACGACTTAAAACTAAAGTTAAGTCACAGAAATATGCTGACACATTCCCCGCTATTAGTCGTTATTCTATTTTTATTACATCAAAACAAGATTCTTACACTAATTTATAAAATGAAATACGATATAACAGATTTTGTAATAGTTGGACTAAGTTTAGGAATTGCGATTCATTTATTGTATGATTTGTTTCCCAAAAGTTTTAAAGGTATGGCACTTTTACAATTTCCAATTATAGAAAAAGGATTAACAGAAGGTGAAACAATAGTGATTATGGTAATTTTTATTACTTTTTTGACAGGATTTTCTGTCTATAAATTAGTAAACTATCTTGATTTGACTACAAGCCTTATTTTAATAATAATCACCTTTATTGTAAAAAGAAAAAGTGAAAAGAAATTTTTTAGAGTAGCATTTCTTTTTGTCATCATTTTTTCGCTTTTAATTTACTTAAAACAAAAATATTTATTATAATTGAAAATTCTTATAATCAAAAAAATTTTTCTAAATACAAAAAACTATCTTACAAATTAAGTTAAAATTTATAAGATAGTTTTTTTAATCTTTTCAAAAAATACAGATTATTTTTTTGTAGCTTTGGCAACTCCATCAGCCAATTTTTTTCCAACTTTAAATTTCACTACTTTTTTGGCAGGTATATGTATTTTTTCGCCTGTTGCTGGATTTCTTCCATCTTTTGCTGCTCTTTCTCTTATCTCAAATGCTCCCCAGCCAACAAACTGAACCGATTCTCCTTTTTCTAAAATTTCCTGCACTGTTTCTAAAAAAGCATTTACTAATTCTTCCGATCTTTTTTTAGTTTCTTTGGTTGCTTTAGCATATGCTTCGACAAATTCTTTTTTTGACATTTTCACTCCTCCTATTTTTTTTTGCCACTATTATGATACCATATTTTCAGCATTTGTCAAGTTTGATAATCTGTTTTTTAAGAATCTTTTAATCATTCTTCTCTTCTAGTTACAACTTTTATAACCTCATTTACCACAAATGGAACTAGTGATAATCCTACTACCATTCCCCAATGACTTGGGTCTATTGCAGTTACTTTAAACATTTTTGCAATTTGTGGAATCGAAGTCAATCCAATTTGTAAAACTATTCCTATGACAATTGAACCAATTAAAAATTTATTTCCAAAAAATCCTACTTCAAAAATAGTTTTTTTATTGTTTCTCATTGACAGAGAATAAAACAATTGTGAAAATGTAAGAACGATAAATGCCATTGTTCTCCCATAAGTTAAAATTTCTCTCACCGATTTATCACTTTCTTTTACAGCTGAAATTGGGACAGTTCCATTATGAATAATTCCCAAATAAAACGCCAAAAGTGTCAGTACTCCAATTAATACCCCTCCAATAATTGCCCTTGTACCAGCACCTTCAGAAAAGAAACTCTCTTTTGGTTTTCTAGGTTTTCTTTCCATAACTTCCTTATCTCCTGGATCCATTCCAAGCGAAATTGCCGGTAACGTGTCAGTTATTAAGTTTACCCATAAAAGTTGAGTCGCAACTAGCGGTATTGCCCAACCAAATAATGTCGCAATAAATACGCACAAAACTTCTCCTAAATTACAAGAAAGTAAAAATATAATTGTCTTTTTGATATTGTTAAAAATATTTCTTCCTTCTTCAATCGCATGGATTATCGTAGTAAAATTATCATCAGTCAAAATCATATCACTGGCACCTTTGGAAACATCTGTTCCAGTAATTCCCATTGCCACTCCTATATCGGCAAATTTTAGCGACGGCGCATCATTCACTCCATCTCCAGTCATCGACACAATATTTCCTTGCTCCTTAAACGCCTTTACTATTTTAACCTTGTGCTCTGGTGAAACTCTTGCAAACACTCTATATTTATTCACTTCTTTGGCAAATTTATCATCTGGAATCTCATCAATCTCAGCTCCAGTTAAACTTTGGCTAATATCTGTCGCAATTCCAAGCTCTTTTGCAATCGCAACTGCTGTATTTTTGTGATCCCCAGTTATCATAATCGGTGTAATTCCAGCTTTTTTTGCTTCCTCAATGGAAGCTTTCACTTCAGTTCGAGGCGGATCTATCATTCCAACGATTCCAACTACAACCAAATCTTTTTCCATCTCTTCAGGTGAAATCTCGCTTTCCACATCTTTAAATGCCACTCCAAGCACCCTTAACGCATCATCTGACATCGTTTCGGCAACTTTCAATATTTTATTTTTTGCTTCTTCTGTAAGTGGCAAAATTTCTCCATTTACAAGAATTTTATTTGCTCTTAAAAGAATATTATCTATTGCGCCTTTTGTATGAACTCTATATTTTTTTCCTTCTTCATTAAGTGTTGACATAAGTTTTCTATCCGAGTCAAATGGATTTTCACCAACTCTTTTATATTTAGCATTCAATGTATTTTTTTCCAAATTAAATTTATTTCCCAAGACAATCAACGCCACTTCTGTCGGATCTCCGATATCCTGTCCATTTTCAACTGACGCATCTGAACAAAGCACAAACGAGCGGATTAACTCAGATTCATCAACATTTGGTTTTTGTCCATTTTCACTAGTTATGTCTCGTAAATTATCTAAGGTATAGGTTTTTACAACCGTCATCTTATTTTGAGTAAGTGTTCCAGTTTTATCAGAACATACAATATTTACTGCTCCCAGTGTTTCAACAGCAGGTAATTTTCTTACAATTGCATTTTTTCTTGACATAGTTTTTACACCAAGTGAAAGTACAATTGCAACAATTGCAACAAGTCCTTCAGGAATTGCCGCCACAGCCAAACTTATTGCAGTCATAAGCATTTCAACTGCTTCTCTTCCTTGAATCAATCCTATGACAAAAATAATTCCACAAATTGCCATCGCTCCGTAACCTAATATTTTTCCCAGTTCTTCCAGCTTTATCTGAAGAGGGGTCAATGTATTGTTATCTTCGTCCAGTATTTGCGCAATTTTTCCAATTTCTGTATTCATTCCGGTTGCAACTACAACTCCTTCTCCTCTTCCATAAGTTGCCATAGTTGACATAAATGCCATATTTTCCTTATCTCCAATAGGGATTTTTGTATCATTGGTAATAAAGTTGGCATCTTTTTCACTTGGGACAGATTCTCCAGTAAGCGCTGATTCTTCGATTTGTAAATTGGCACTTTCGATAAGTCTGACATCCGCTGGAATAAATCTTCCTGCATCAATTACTAAAATATCTCCCGGCACTAACTCTTCCGAACTTACTTCAATCACTTCACCATCTCTTCTAACCAAGCTTTTAGGTGTAGTCATTTGCTGTAACGCTTCCAATGCCTTTTCCGCCTTAGATTCCTGTACAACTCCAACTACCGCATTTATAAGCACTACCGCTAAAATTATCAAAGCATCAGCTATCCCGTCTTTCCCGTGCGCAATAATATTAACAACAGCTGCTCCAATTAACACATAAATAAGTGTATCCTGAAGCTGCGCCAAAAATAACTGTAACAAACTTTTTTTCGGCTTTCCTTTTAATTTATTCGGTCCGTATTTTTCCATCCTCCTTTTAACTTCTTCCGTCGAAAGACCCGTTTTTTCAGAAACATTCAACTCTTTCAAAACATCTTTTGATGACTTGGTAAACCACATATTTCACTATACCTCTTCTTTCTTAAAATCTCTATAACTAAAATTATTATACACTAAAACCAATTTTATTTCTATAATTT
Organism: Leptotrichia sp. oral taxon 847; assembly: GCF_001553645.1. Classification (NCBI taxonomy): domain Bacteria; kingdom Fusobacteriati; phylum Fusobacteriota; class Fusobacteriia; order Fusobacteriales; family Leptotrichiaceae; genus Leptotrichia; species Leptotrichia sp. oral taxon 847. Next base: position 215,515 of record NZ_CP014231.1, read on the forward strand.
GTCATAAAAAAATTGCCCTTTTAATATAAAAAGGACAATTGTATATTACAAAATTATTGTTGATTGTCTTGTTTTATTACTGGTCCAGCATTTTGAAATTGAATTTCTATTCTTCTGTTTTCGAATCTTCCTTCTTCAGTTTCATTTGTATCAATTGGTTGTCTTTCACCCATTGATTCTACTCCAACAATTCTTGCTGGATCCAAACCAAATTCAATTAATTTTTCTCTAACAGCAATAGCTCTTCTCATACCAAGTTTCATATTGTAAGCATCTGAACCTTTAGAATCTGTATGTCCAATAATTACTAAGTTCAAGTTCTTTGCTTCCGCATATTCTTTTATATTTCTTAACAATTCAAAATATCTTTCTTTAACTATAGATTTATCAAAGTCAAAGTTCAACTTACCAGAATTAAGTGTTATTACTTGAGGACCTTCTTCTACAATACCTTGTTTTTTAGCATCTTCTAATTCCAAAGCATTGATTCTTATTGTATTTTCTCTCATTTGAGTTGTAGTTAATCTTCTAGCCATTACTGGCGCTGAAATCATTAAAATTGCAAAGGCCGCAATTATTGTTGATCTGATGTTTGTTCTTGTTTTGGTTGTTGGTCTGCCCATGATTCAGCCTCCTTTTCAAGAGATCTATATTCTTTGCTTCCTGGATTTGGTTTGTTAGCTTTTAAATAGTCTTCAATAGTGTCCAATCTATCTGTATTATAATCTACCAATTTTGCGTTTGTACATGACAAAGCTCCTAATCCTAATGCTAATAATATTAATTTTTTCATACTCTTATCCTTTCCCTTTCTGTAATTCTACATATTTTTATTTTTTAGTCTGTTATTTTACCTTCGATTGAATCCAATCTTTCTTCCATTTTATCTAACAATTCATTAGTTTTATGAAATTTTTCGATGTTATTATTAATTTCATCTACTCTTTTACTAATTCTTGTTATTTCATAATCCATTTTTTCACTTTCAGACATATTTTTTCTATTTACTCTTACTCTTCTTGGTTTTTTTACTTTTACATTTGCAGCAGAAGTACTATCTTTTGTAACAGTTGGCTCAGAAGTTACACCTTGAGCTTTTCTTTGCTTAGCAATTTTTACTAATCTTTGAACTGCAGCATCAGTATTTGTTTCTTTTGATATTGCAACAAATGGAAATTGACTAAGCATTAATACTGCTATTATTCCTATTTTTTTACTCATCTTTTTCCCTTTCTAAAAATAAATTAAAAAAATCTATTTTATTTAATTATTTATTAATTTTTACTTTTCTACCAGAATTTTTATTTGTAACTTTTTTAGAAGATTTCTTTTTACCAAAAACTTCATTAAATCCTTTTAACTCATTTTCTTCTCTTTGAACACTTCTTACCACTCTTTGATAAAAATCCACTCTATCTTTAGCTTTCGCTGTATTGTACTCCAATTTTTCCAATCTAGTTTTTGGTTTGTACACTTCTTCAACAGTTCCATCAGCATTTTCTATTACTGTTAAAGTTTTGTCAACCTTTTTAGGTTTTAAACTATTATAGTAATCTTTCCTTGCATCATTTATTATGGCTTGTGCACTTTTACCAAACATTGGCACAGATGATGCCAATACTATAGCGGATAATAATAATTTACTATTTAATTTCATTTTCACTACCATTCCTTCCATTTTTTAATTCATAACTGATAGAAGAGTTTCTAACTCAGTAATTTTTTGTTCTTTTGCATTTATCATTTTTTCAATATTTTTGCTGTATTTTTCATATTCGTTTAAAACAGCTTTATATTTATCTCTAAGCCATCTAACTTCAGAATCTTTTTTTAACTTTTCTATAGTCTTTTCTCTTGCATCCCTTTTTTGTGTCAGATCTTCTACTTCGGCTTTCAATTGTGCGACTTGTCTTTCATAAGATTCTTTTTGTGCAGCTTCTTTCTTTAATAATTCGTTATACTGGTTTTCGATAGAATTTAAACTATTTTCTATGCTATTTTTGTTCACTGCAGAGTAAGCTGTCGTCGAAACTATCATTATTCCCATTAATAAGAATCCCATCTTTTTCATTCCATTTCCTCCTATTTTAATTTGAAATAAATACTCTCACTCACCTTGAAAGTACAAATTTTCTCAAACTATTCACAACTATCACCACTCATTATCATTATACCAGATATTTTTAAAAAATACAATATTTTTATAATATATTTTTAAGATTTATAATTTCCTTTTTTTACAGGCTTTTTAAGCATTTTTTGTGTTTTTTAATTAAAAACTAATAATTTATTTTGTTAATTTAATAGATTTAAAACCTCTTTAGCTGTTTTTGCAGTTTCTATTTTTTCTAAAATTTCTTCTTCAAAACTAAGCTTTGAAATTTCTGCAAGCAAATCTAAATGTTCACCTTTTGCATCTTCAGGAGCTGCTATCATAAAAATTAATTTTGACGGTTCTCCATCCATACTGTCAAAATCCACTCCATTTTTAGAAACTCCAAGTGCCAAAGACATTTTTTTTATTAAAGCTGTTCTTGTATGTGGAATTGCAAGACCATCCTGCATTCCTGTCGAAGATAATTTTTCTCTTTCATAGATTGAAGTTATAAATTCATCGACATCATCACTGCTCAAAATTCCATCTTTTACAAAAACTTGTGCCATTTCTCTTATAACTTCCTCTTTATTTTTTCCTTTTAGATCCAATTTCACTCTATTTTCTGATAAATATTCCACTATTTTCATTTTTATTTTAAGACTGTATTACAAGCCTTTTCTCCTCTCTTCTAAATTTATTTTATTAAAAATTTTCCCACCTTTTTAAAATATCTTCTATAATTTCTTTTTCAGACATTTCAGAAAGATTGTAAACTATGTAGTCCTTTTCTTTTCTGAACCAGGTCAGTTGCCGCTTTGCATAATTTCTGCTATTTTTTTTTATTAATTCTATGGCGCAATCAAAAGTTATCTTGTTTTCAAAATACAAAAATAATTCCTTGTAACCTATCGAAGATATTTTATAAAGATTTTTTCTATATTTATTATATACTTTTTTTGCTTCATCGACAAGTCCATTTTCAAACATAATTTCCACTCGTCTATTTATTCTTTGATACAATTCATCACGATTTCTAATTAAAAAAAACTTTAAAAATTTATAATTATTATTTTTTATATTTTTTAACCTTAGATCACTAAATTTTCCATTAGTTAAGTAACAGACCTCTATTGCTCTAACAAGTCTTAATCTATTAGACAAATCAATTTCATCGTAAGATTTTTGGTCCAAAATTTTTAAAATTTCCTGTAATTCTTTCAAAGATTTACTGGAAAGTTTTTCTCTAATTTTTTCATCTTTTGACGGCAGATCTGCAAATCCATCGGTTATTGATTTTATATAAAGTCCTGTTCCACCGACGAGCATAATATTTTTATTTTTAGATTCCAAATTATTTTCTTGTTGGATTAAAATTTTATTGACTTCTTTTTCAAAATCCCCGACAGAATAATCGCTGCAAGGATTTACAACATCAATCATATAATGTTTTACTCCCTGCATTTCCTCTGGAGATATTTTAGCTGTCCCAATATTTAACTCTTTGTAAATTTGAGACGCATCTGCAGAAATAATTTCACCATTTATTTTTTTTGCCAGTTTTATTGACAGATCTGTCTTTCCAACTCCGGTAGGCCCCGCTATTACAATTCCTTTTAAGATTTTTTCCACCTCAATTTTTTGTTCCTTTCCTTTTATTTTTTTCCTCTCATTTTTTTCTACCCCACTTTTCATTTTTTAGATTACATATTCAAATTCATATCCAGCGATAAGTATTGTATCTCCTTCTTTTACACCAGCTTTTTCAAGTTCGGCTTCCATGCCCAGACTTCGCATTTTCTGTAAAAAGTTAATAATTCCTTCTTCTCCGATAAACACATACTTCTTAAGCACATCGTCCACAATTCGTCCATCCACTTCAAAGGCGTTTTCACCAGTTTGTCTTATTTCCCATTCCTCTTTTTTATTAATTTCACTTAATAAATCTTCAACTGATTCCACTTCTTCCAACGGTTCTCTAGGAATAGTTTGAATCAATTCCCAAGCTTTTGATAGAACTGGTTTTAAACCATCATTTGCAATAACTGAAATTGGATACACAAATTCAGCTCCATTTTCTTTTACAAATTTTTCAAACTCGTCGTATTTTTTATCTTCATAGAGCATATCAATCTTGTTTGCCACAACAATTTGTTTCTTTTGCGACAATTTTTTGCTATAATTTTTTAACTCCTCATTTATTTTCAAAAAATCTTCTTTCGGATCTCTTCCATCAATTCCAGAAATATCAACAATATGAATAATCGCTTTACATCTCTCAATATGCCTTAAAAACCTATCTCCAAGTCCCACTCCTTCATGAGCACCTTCGATTAATCCCGGAACATCGGCAATTACAAAACTTTCTTCATCTCCCATTCTGACAACTCCCAATTTTGGTTTTAGAGTTGTAAAATGATAACTTGCAACTTTTGATTTCGCTTTTGACACCTTGTTTATGAAACTTGATTTTCCAACACTCGGATAGCCAACTAAAGCAATATCAGCCAGCATTTTTAATTCCATTTTTATTTTTAACTCCACGCCTTCTCTTCCACTTTGAGCAATTTTTGGCGCTTTTGTTACAGAAGATTTGAAGTGGATATTTCCACGACCTCCATCTCCTCCCTTCAAAAATACGACTTTTTCATTTGGCTCGCTTAAATCAAGTAAAAGTCTATTTGTTTCAAAATCCCTAATCATTGTTCCAACTGGTACTTTTATGATTAAATCTTCTCCAGATTTTCCCGTTGCACGAGATGGCATTCCCTTTTGCCCATCCTGAGCCTTAAATTTTTTACTGCTCTTAAAGTCTACCAACGTATTGATATTTGGATCTGCAAGAAAGACGATATCTCCTCCTTTTCCGCCGTCTCCGCCATCAGGTCCACCAAACTGGACAAACTTTTCACGCCTAAAAGTAGCGGCTCCATCTCCTCCTTTTCCAGAAATTACCGTAATTACACTTTCATCAATAAACATCTATTTTATCTTCCTTTTCTATTTCTATCTTTTTTATTTGCTCCACTTTTTTTATCTTCTTTTTCTTTTTTTTATCTTCTTTTCATTTTAATTTTTCTAACATTTTCCTTTTTATTTCTTCTGTAAACCCAAGGCTCAATGTAACCTTTTCTTGAAAATAATCCCAATTTTTTTTGTTTTGCATTTTTTTGATACTCTTCAAATTGCGTATCATTTTTGGCGTATTCCTGATACCACCATGCGTTTCCAGTTTTTACCATTTCTTCATTGATATTTTTACCGTCCACATATATAATTGCAACTGTTCTGCCATATCTATCCTTATTTTTCACTTCTATGCTCAAAGTTTTCCCAGCCACTAATTTTTCTAAGGCTTGTCTACTTTCAGGACCGTAATCCTGTGATTTTTCAGGCGCATCCATTCCATACATTCTGATTCTTAACTCTTCTCCGACAAATTGTCCATTCTCAACTTTTTGAATATTGATTGTGTCTCCATCGCTGACTTTTAGCACTTGATAACCATCAGAAATTTTTGGACTTACTTCTTTTTTTTCTTTAGATTTTTTAATTTTAGTATTTTTAGTTTTTTGGGTATTACTTTTGGCACTTTTTCCATTTTTGTTAAACATCCCAAAGAGCATAAATACTGCAAATACAACAACTGCCACAATTAATATTATTTGAGATTTTCCATCATCAATTTTTTTAGCCATTTTTCTCCTATTTTTCTATTTTTCCAATGCCTGTTTAAAGTCTGCAATTAAATCGTCAATATTTTCAAATCCGACTGCAATTCTAATCAATGAATGTGTAAATCCTCTTGCTTCTTTTTCTTCTTCAGGCATTTCAGCGTGAGTGATTGTACTTGGGTGAGTTACCAATGTTTCAGCTCCACCAAGACTAGCCGCAAATATTGCCACATTCAAACTTTCAAAAAATGTTTTTACTTTTGAGTCACCTTTTAGAGTGAATGAAAATACTGCTCCACCACCAGTTGCTTGACTTTCGTGAATTTTTTTCCCTTTGTTTGTATCCAAAGTTGGATAGTAAATTTTGTCAACCGCATCATGTTTTTGAAAAAACTCTATCAATTTTTCTGTATTTTTTTGTGCAGCTTCCACTCTCAATTTAAGCGTTTTAAGACTTCTCATAAGTAGCCAGCTGTCAAATGGAGAAATTAGCGCTCCTGCCGCAGTCTGAGCAAACTGAATTTTTTCTGCCAATTGTTCATCGTTTGTAACTGCAACTCCCGCAAGTAGATCGTGATGTCCAGATAAAAATTTAGTCGCACTGTGAATTACAATGTCAACTCCAAGTTCAAGCGGTCTTTGTAAATATGGTGTCATAAATGTATTATCCGCAATTGTTATTAAATTATGCTCTTTTGCAAGTTTTACAACTCCTCTTATATCAGTTACATCCAATAAAGGATTTGATGGTGTTTCAATAAGAATTGCTCTCGTATTAGGTTTTATAGCTTTTCTTATATTTTCCAAATCAGTTGTATCAACAAATGTGGATTCCACTCCAAATTTTGAGTAAACATCGTGCAATATTCTATAAGTTCCGCCATAAATATCTTGCCCCAAAATGATGTGATCTCCCGCTTCAAACATTGTAAACACCGAAGCTGTGGTTGCCATTCCAGATGAAAAGGCGTATCCATATTTACCGCCTTCCAAATTTGCAAGTAAACTTTCGAGTTGATTTCTAGTTGGAGCGGACACTCTTGAATATTCAAATTCCTGTGTTACTCCAAATTGTGCAACGGGAAAGGTCGAAGCAAAATTTACAGTTGTTCCCCACAATTCTTTCTTTTTTTCTTTTTTAATTCCATGTATTGTCTTAGTCTCAAATTTCACACTTATCAGCTCACTTTCTTTAAATCTTTTTATTTTCATATTTTTTTTCTAATATCGTTTATCACAGGTTTTTTTTGCAAAATCTTTTCAAACGCAATTCTTTTCGCTCCAATATCTGGCTCTCTGTCCAAAAATATTACTCCACAATACTTAAATTGCTGTTTTTCCAAAATTTTCTTCATCGGCTCGTTATTTTCATGCGTGTCCGCTCTCAAGCTGAAAATATTATTCTTTAGGCAGACATCTTGTGAAAATTCCAAAAGTTTTGTGGCAATTCCCTGATTTTTTACATTTTTATCAACCGCAATTCGATGAATTACCACATAATCGCCAAAAGTCAGCCATTTTCCATCAATTTTACTATATGGTGCCTCTTTTTCAGGTGAGAGTGCAATTGTCGCCACAACTTTATTTTCTCTGTCAATTTGAGTTTCCAGCACATAACTTATCCCTTTTTTTATATCACTTTCAATTGAGTCTCTATTTGGATAGCCATTTTGCCATTGATTTAGCCCCATTTTTTTTAGCTCTTCCTTTGCCATCTCAATAATTTCCAAAATTCTGGTAACATCTTTTGGCTCTGATTTTCTAAAATTCATTTAGCTTTTCTCCTTCCTAAAAAAAGTTATATTTGCCAGTCAATCTCTTTTTTCCCCAATTTTCTCAAAATCTCATTAACTTTCTTGAAATGTCCGCAGCCAAAAAAACCACGACTTGCAGATAATGGACTTGGATGCACACTTTCCAAAATATAATGTTTTTCCAAATTTATAAGCTTTTTCTTACTTTTTGCATTATTACCCCACAAAATAAATATAATTGGATCTTCTCTTTCGTTTAAATAACTTATCACATTGTCAGTAAAAATTTCCCACCCGATTTTTGAGTGAGAATTAGCCTTTCCCGCAACAACTGTAAGAGCTGTATTTAAAAGCAGCACTCCTTGCTTTGCCCACTTTTCTAAATACCCGCTATTACTCATTTGATAACCATATTCATCACTAATTTCCTTATAAATATTTTTTAGCGACGGGGGAAGCATAACTCCCTGTTTTACGGAAAAAGCCAGTCCATGTGCCTGATTTGGCCCATGATAAGGATCCTGACCCAGCAAAACTACCTTACAGTTTTTATAACTTGTAAGTTTAAAAGCCGTAAAAATTTCGTTAGCCTTTGGATAAATCGTCTTTGTCTTATATTCTGACACCAAAAATTTTCTCATTTTCCTGTAATAATCTTTTTTAAACTCATCTTTCAAACTAAAAATCTCATCCCAGTCATTTCCAATATTTACCATTTTTTTCCTCTTTTCAGTTTCTTACATCTTAATTTTAATTTTTTGTCTTTTTAAACTTTACTACATCTAAAATTTTAAAATTTTTTATTTCCTGTATTACTTTTAATTTTAATCCTTCAATCTTTAAAATTTATAACAATTTTTTCTTTTTCCATTTTTAAATTTTCAATTTCTACATTTGCATTTTCTAGTATTTTTTTCGAGGCTTTAGTTGACTCTAAATCTTTGTGTTTATCTGAAAAATAGACAACTTTTTTTATTCCGGACTGCACAATCGCTTTTGCACACTCGTTGCATGGAAAATGCGTAACATAAATTGTACTGCCACTTAAAGACTTTATGCTATTTAAAATTGCATTCAATTCTGCGTGAACGACATACGGATATTTTGTTTCCAAAAAATCTCCTGTTTTTTCCCAAGGCATTTCATCATCAGAACTTCCCACAGGAAATCCATTGTACCCCATTCCAATTATTTTTTTATCCTTGTCGATTATACAAGCTCCCACCTGCGTTGATGGATCTTTACTTCGCATTCCCGATAAAAAAGCAACACCCATAAAATATTCATCCCATGAAAGGTAATCTGTTCTCTTTGGCATTTTTTACACCTCTTTTTATTAAATTTGCTAATCCACTTTCATTTTTCTTCTCATATCGTTAAATTGAACTTCTACAACGTCGCTCTTGCTAAGCTCAATTCCCCTTTTCACAACTTTTCCATTTTTTCTCGTAATCGTATATCCCAAATTCAAAATATCTTGAACGGAATATTTAGAAATTTTCAGTTTTTTATACTGTAAATTCTTTTTTGCATCATTCAAAATACTTTTTATTGCAAAATTTATATTTTTTTCCTTTTCACTCAAATTTTTTCTACGATTTAAAATTTCTTTTTTTAAATCAATTTTTCCAATTTGCTGCTTTCGATATTCTAATTTTTCAGCCGCTTTTTCTAAAACTCTTTTAAGCTCTTTTACCAAAATTTTCTCTTTTTCAATGAGTTCCATCTTTTTGTCATCCAAAATATTCAAGAAATTTTTTATATAATAGTTATTTTTCTTTTGCTCCAATTCTTTTCTCATCAAAGCTACACGATTTTGTAAAATTTTCGTAAGTCCATCTTTTTTATTATTCAACTCATCAATGAGATTTTTCTTTTCAGGAATTAAAATTTCCGCAGCTTGAGTTGGTGTAGCTGCTCTTCTATCAGCCACTAAGTCCGATAATAAATTATCAATTTCATGTCCAACTGATGAAATAATCGGAATTTCGGACTTATAAATCGCTTCTATCACGATTTCTTCATTAAAAGCCCACAAATCTTCAATACTTCCACCTCCACGTCCAACAATGACCGTATCTACACAAATTTTATTCTTGCCTTCAAAATCTTTCGCTCTATTAAAAAACTCAATTCCATTCACAACTTCTTGCGCTGCACCATCACCTTGTACTTTTGCGGGATAAAGAAAAATATTGACATTTGGAAACCTTTTGTGAGTCGTATTTATTATATCTCGAATTGCAGCTCCAGTCGCAGCTGTTACAACTCCCACATTCATCGGCAACTTCGGCAATAATTTTTTTTTACTGCTGTCAAAATAACCTTTTTCATTGTATTTTCGCTTTAACATCTCCATTTTTTCATACAGGGAACCAATCGAATTTGTTCTTTCAAGAAAATCGGCGACAATTTGATAACTCCCGTTTCTCTCGTAAAGAGTAACGCTCCCCCTTATTTTCACTTGCTCCCCCTCTTTCAAATCCACAGGAACCCCACGATATTTGTATCTAAAAATCGCACATTTCACACTGGCCCCAGCATCTTTTAACGTAAAATACAAATGTCCTGAGCTATAATAAGTTATATTTGAAAGCTCACCCTGAATAAAAATATTTTTAAACGTATTTGTCCCTTCCAAATATTGCTTTACTTCAAAATTAATTTCACTTACCGAAAACACTGTCGCTTCCATTGTCTCACCTTCTTTATCTTTCAGCATTTAAATTTTTAATTTCATAGTAAAATTATACTTTACTTTGTTTGTAAAATCAAGATTTTTTTTCTATTCTTCTTAATCTGATGTACCATTACCATATATCTTTAAATATTATACTTCATTCATTTTAAAGCAGAATACCATCACCAAATCTTTAGATACTTTACTTCAGTCATACAGAAAAGATAATAAAAATTTTTTTTATTTTAATTTATTTTTGATTACAAGATGTTACTTTACATAATATAGTTTTTTTTCTTTTTAACAAGGGGAAAACATCGCCTTTTCCCCTTGACCCCGCGCTAGTCTTCGTCATTTTTATGCACTGCCAAAAAACTCGCACTAATCGTGCTCAGACAGTTTTGTCAGCACATAAAAATGCTCCGACGGTTCAAACTTTACTACCATACAAAAGTGTCGTGATTTTTTTGGAGTAAAGACGACTGTCTGAACGAAGTGAGTTTCGGCTTTACTTCAAAAAAATTCTTAGACGAGCGTGGGGATTATAAGGGGAAATGGCGGCCCTTTCCCCTTATGTAAAAAAACAAAAAAACTATATAAGCAAAATTCCATTTTGTAATCAAGAATAAATTTAAAAGTCAAGACCACCCTTCAAAAGGGTGGCTTGCTCTACGGCTATAAGCCGTCGGGTCTCCTACTTCGCCTAAAGACGATACTTGACCTTCGTTCAAGCTACTGTTGTATTTGACTCGTTGCTACCTCTTAAAGAGGTATCCGTACTACTTGCTACCCTTAAAAGGGTCTTCATATTCCTTTACACTTAATTTGTCCATCGCTATATCATGTTTCTCCTGTTCGGCTATATATTTTTTTATTGTTGCTTCATTTAAGCCTACTGTGCTTACATAATATCCTTCTGACCAGAAATGTCTGTTTCCAAATTTATATTTTAAGTTTGCATGCTTATCAAACATCATCAATGCACTTTTCCCTTTCAGATATCCCATAAAACTTGATACACTTATTTTTGGTGGTATGCTTACCAGCATATGCACGTGATCTTTCATCAGATGTCCTTCTATTATTTCAACTCCTTTATATTCACATAATCTTCTTAAAATTTCTCCCACACTTTTTCTGTATTGACTATATACAATTTTTCGTCTATACTTAGGTGTAAATACTATATGATACTTACACATCCATTTAGTATGAGACAGGCTATTAGTTTTATTAGCCATATAAACACCTTCCTTTCATTAATAGTAGCTTGAACAACTCTATTATAACGGAAGGTGTATTTTGTTGCAAACTTACGTTTCCGCACCCGCATAGCAGGTGGTTTTATGTTTCGCACGCTTTGCGTACTCAACTGACTAAAGTCAATAATTAAAAAAAATAGTGAAACTTTAAAAGTCCCACTATTTTTTATTTAAATTTTGTAAAGTTTAGCTAAGATTAGTAAATCAATCTAAATCCTAGTCCTCCTCTTACATTTTCTCCCTTAGTGTCGTATCCTAGGTTGGCTGTTACTCCAAATCTTGTGTTGTCTACTCCTAAGTTTAAGTCAAATTTTCCGCTTCCTCGTCTGTCTTCCTTTTCACTTCTTATTCCAAACCAGTCCGCATCTGTATATCTTACTCTTGCTTGATTCTTAACGTTGTTTACTTTTCCTAGTTCATCTGTGTACGCCGCTGTCAAGCCTAATGTTAAGTTTGTTCTGACTGCCATTGGTTGTACATATTTAAACTCTACTCCTACTTCTGGTTTTACTGAGAAATAGTCATTTCCGTCAACTTCCAATCTAACTTCTCCTCTATCTTCCTTGATATTGCTAAATCTTCCGTATTCCATTTTTAATGCTCCGTATGGTCTTAAATGTGTTCTTTCACTCAATCGCACGTCATAACCTAAATCTGTCTTGAATGCCGCACCATATGATGTATAATCCGCTTTCGCGTTAAAGATGTCGTCTACTACCAAGAATCTACGTTTCATTTCATTTCTTCCTGCAAACACATCTCCTGCTATTGTCCATCTTAGTGATCCATTGTGATCGTTTGCTGGAGACATTGTCTTAAATAGTCCTGCTCTTACCATTGTCTGGTTTTCTCTTGATTTTCCTATGTCTTTGAATTTAAATCTGTTGTTTACTGCTCCTGCATACCATCCTTGTGAGTTTCCTAATTTTACTGTTTCATCTTCATGTACATAGGCTACACCATAAGCATTGCTTGTATAATCTATTATTCCTGCCGTATCTGAATTGTATTCATTTCTCATTCCAAATACTTTTATCTTATTGTTCTGTTTTGATGGATTTCTCCATTGATCGTGAAGATATGTAAATTCTTTGTCAAGCAAACTTCCTGTTTCGTTGATTCTTTGCTGTACATTTCCATACTGGTGTCCCATCATTTCATCTGTTGCCTGATAGAATAAGATTTCTTCGTTGTTTCCTATTCCATTTAATTTTTGGAATAACTGTCTTTCTCTTGTTCCTAATTCTTCAACTCCGTATCTTTGTTCCAATCCATCCAAGAAGTTATATGTATCTGTGCTGTCTACTGGTGTATCTTCTTTTCCTGCCCACGCTGTATATGGTATCTTAGCCATATAGATGCTTGTCATTGTTCCATCGGCTGGATTCAATGTCGGTGTTGCTATCCAGTTCAATCCTCCAGAGTAGATATTCCAATTTGAAACTCCACTTGTTCTTATCGCATTGTTATACGGATCTAATATTTTCGGATCTTTAATCAGGATTGACTTGCTGTTTGTCATTTCTGTTGCTTCTGTTCCAATAATTAAGTCTGCTTCCTGTGTTAAATTTCCTAATCCATTTATTGAATTTGTATAGTCTTTTCCTGATGTATTTACATACAATCCTACACTTGACGCTGATACTTCAATCGGATTTTTTGCAAATGTATTTATCACTACCGGATTCTGTTTTACTCCATTTATTGTTACTGTCGCTGTCTGTGCTCCCGCTGGTGCGTCAATTACTGTTCCTCCTACTCCTTTTCCTGTTGGAGGTGTTGTAAATGTATATACAGTGTCACTTGGATTGCTGCTTCCATTTACTGTTATGTTACCGTAGTTGGCTACTGTTCCTCCCTTTAAGTACACACCTACTGCATTTGATCCGTCTATTGTGATACTTCCTGTATTGTTAAGTGTTGCTCCTTTTCCTAAATATACACCTACTACATTTGTGTAGCTTCCTGATCCTGTTGAAATACTACCTGTATTTATTGCAGTTGCTCCGTTATCTGCATAGATACCTGTCGTATTGTTTCCGTTTAGCACGATGTTACTGTTGTTTGTTGCTGTACTTCCTGCTCCACTTGCATACATACCTATACTGTAGTCACCGTTCACATTGATTGTTCCGTTGTTTATTACGTGTCCTGTATCGCTGTTCTGGTATCCCGCTGCCATACCTATTCCAAATGCGTTTGTCGCTGCGTTTGAAGCTCCTACTGTGATTGTTCCGGTGTTTGTCGCTGTTCCTCCACCTATTGAATAGATTCCAACGTTTCCTACACCGTTTCCAAAGTCCATGTTACCTGAGTTTGTTACTGTTCCTGCTGAGTAGATACCGTAGTTTCCTCCTCCTGCTGCACTTAAGTTTGTTGAGTTGTTTACTGTTCCTGCTGCATCATTTGAGTAAACATAGATGTTGTTTGTTCCTAATCCTACATTTGATACTGTCGAATTAATTGTGTTTCCACTTCCAGCATTCGCTATTGCAACCGATGTATCTCCCAAGTTAAATGTTGTACCACTGTTTGTTACTGTTTGACCGCTTCCTACTGTGTACACACCTACTGATTCAGACGCTCCTGTCTGGATTGTTCCTCCTGTTAGGTTTACATTTCCACCTTGTGAATATACACCTACACCTTTATCTCCTACTTTTACTGTTCCCCCTGTTACATCAGCGGCATATCCGAACATACCTATACCGTTATTACCTACTGTAATGTTTCCAGAGTTTGATGTTGTGTAGTTTGTAGCTGTATTTTCTCCGTATAGACCTACACTGCTGTCTCCTAAAGTAATGTTTCCTGTATTTCCAAGTACTGCTCCTGCTCCAAGTGAAGCATCAGGTTTAAACAACACACCTACTGAAGATGTTCCAGCACTTGTTATAGTTCCTGCGTTTGTTACGCCTTGAGTTGTTGACCCTTCAGAGTACATACCTGTTGACTTGTTACCCATTGTGATTGTTCCTGTATTTGTAAGGATGCTGTCTCCCACTCCGTAAATTCCTGTTGATGTATCTCCTACTGTAATTGTTCCTGTTGCATTGTTATTAATAATTCCATATTTAGCATACATTCCTGTTGAGTTTGCACCTGACAAATTGATAATACCGTTATTGTTTATTGTAACTGCAGCTCTGTTTGTTAATAGATTTTCCTGTGCAATTGCAGTCTGTCCTGTTTGTGTACCAGTTATAGTGTTATTGTTATTGTTATCAATTGATGAATTAGATAATTCAAGCTGATTATATGCATCATTTGTATCATCTAGATTAATAGATTGATTTAGTGTTAACAAGCTATTGTACAACATAAACGTTTTATAATCACTTCCAGTAATATTAGCTCCTAAAGCACTAGCTAATGTTGAACCTGTTGTATCAGACAAATTCATACCTACATCTGATGCTATAAACAATCTTGAACCTGAATTCATATTAAGTGTTAAATTTGATAATCCACTAAATTTAGTTGTCGCCCACGTTGATATATCCCCAGATGTGAACGAACTATGTCCACTTCCTTGATACAGAAAAGCTGTTCCTCTTGTGGCAGGAGTATTTGAACCACCTGATATAGTTGCTGTCATCGATTTAGTTATGTTTATCTTTCCTCCATTATTATAAAATAATAAAGATTTTGCACCAGTACTTGCAGTTCCTGTACCATTCAAGTCAATCACACCATTTGAATCCACAGCATAGTTTACAGCTCCATCTGCTGTAGTTGTATTATGTGTTAATACTTCTACCTTACTATTGGTGTCCTTGGCATATATTCCAACTGAATTTTTACCACTTACATTAGCTGTTATTGCTCCACTTCCAAGAGTAGTGAATTCACTTCCACCTGTAGCTATAATTCCAGCCGTTCCTCTTCCTGAAGATGAAGTTTTACCTGTTACTGTTATTGTTCCTGAGTTGGCTGCATGACCTCCTGATGAAACAACTGCTCCTGTAGCACCATCAGAAGTTACTGTTATTGTTCCCATATTCCCAGCTTGTCCTGCTGCACTTTTTGCCATCATTCCAATATTTTCTCCAGCTGTTACTGTTATTTTAGCATTACTATCATTTGTAACAGTACCATTTGAAGAATACATACCTATATTTTCTGTACCAGTACTGGATATATTAATTTCATTTTTATTTGTTAAAGAAGCATTTGCACCTTCCACTCTCAATCCAATAGATTTATTTTTTGAACCTATTATATTAATAATTCCTTCATTATCATAATTTTTACTGCTTACTTCTGAATACATTCCAAAGGAATTTTCACCTGAAACATTAATTTCTCCTTTTGAAGCATTTTTAATTCCTCCTTGCATATCGTGTAAAATGGCGATTCCACCTGATTCATCCCCTTCTATGTTAATAGTTCCATTATTTGTAGCCGATGAATTTGGTTGAAGTCCAACGTTATCTGTTCCTATTGCAATACCATAACTTTTATTTCCTTTCATTGTTATTAAATTATTATTAATAACAACTGCTGTCCAGTTATTTGTTACTTTTAATCCATAACCTAATGACTGGTCACCATTCATTATAATGGTTCCATTATTTTGAAGTGTATAAGTTCCATCCGAATCACCTTCATCTGTGTAAATCATTGCTATCTGTTTGGCTCCAGTTCCAATTATCTTTCCTGATGCTCCATTTATTCCTATAGTATCATTAGTTCCTGAATCAGCTGGATCTGTCTGAACTTCTATTCCACCTGTCTGTTCTGCAATCAAATTAATAGTTCCATTGTTGGTAAACTTTAAAGCTGTTGTAGAACTATATATAGGATCTAGTGTAACAGCTCTTTTTTTCGTTACATCTACATTCATAACTGAATCAGAAGCAGAATTAAAATCATTAACATTAGAGGTATCTTGAATATATTCTATTATAGCATTTTGCTTAGCAGTAGATGCATCACTAACTTTATATGAATTTCCACCCACATTAATATTCGTTCCTAATAATGTGTTACCGAGAGAATTAGAATAAGAATCTAAATCAAAAACTTCTATACTTATCGCCGCAGGTTGTGGATTAGGTGGTGTTATTTCTGGTGGAACAAAATTAATAGCTTCTGGTAAATTAGGCTGTGTAGCCGTAGGCGCTGTTACTGTTGGTGCTGTAAATACTCTTGGGTTTATTCCTGCATTTACTTCAAAAGCCACAATTGGTTCACGCGCTGGTAGTGTACTTGCTATACCGTATCCTGATAACCCTTGTCTGTTGTTTGATGATGCTGAACGCGGATTTCTGTCCTTTGATAGCAATGAATAATTTTTGCTGTTAGGTGCAATGTATCTTTCATATGGATCTGCACTTCTGTCAAATACTCCTTCATATGGATATTTTTCTTTCTTGTCTCCTCTACCTTTGTAAACTCCATTCCAGTTGTTGTTAATATAATTTATTCCGTACTGCCAAGAGCTCCAAGGTGATTTAACTACGTGATCCCCCTGTTCCATTAATTGAATTAATTCAAGATTTGTTGTTCTTAACAATTTGTTGTTTTCTTCTCTTGCTCTTCTAAAATCTTTTTTTATCTGTACTATTGATGTATTTATTGCTTGTTCCTGTGCCTTTATTTCATCCTGTGCTGAATAAAGATTAAATGATATACCTGTAAAGCTTATCATTCCTGTCAACAGAAAAGTGATAAGTGCTGAATCAGTATATTTAAAATCTTTAACTCTTTTTGCAAAAGACTTCAGTTCTTTTTTTAGAACTTTTAAATTATTAGTCATAAACTTTAACCTCTTTTCTTTATTATTAAAAAAACTAAGAAAGACGGAAAAACTATCAAGAATAGTTTGAGTGAGTGAGTCTAATAGAAGTCCCGCATTTCAAAAGTTTTTATTTCTACTTTTCAAAGCGTTAACATTATAACAAAAAAAAAAAAATGGCAAGTTTTTTTTAAAGAAATCACAAAAAATTTAAAAGGGAAATAGAATTTTTTTATTTATTAGCAAAGAAAAAACAAACGCAAGACCAATATTAAAGAGGGGAAAATAAAAGAGTTTTTTATTTATTTCAGTTGAAAAAATTTTTTTTATTTACTCAATATTTTTAAGCAGGGGTATCATTGCCATACCCCTGCACCCTGGCTAGTCTTCGTCATTTTTATGCACTGCCAAAAAACTCGCTTTCGCTCAGACAGTTTTGTCAGCACATAAAAATGCTCCGACGGTTTAAATTTTACTACCATACAAAAGTGTCGTGATTTTTTTGGAGTAAAGACGACTGTTTGAGCACGTTTAGTGCGAGTTTCGGCTTTGCTTCAAAAAAATGCTTAGACGAGCGTGGGGATTATAAGGGGAAATGGCGGTCCTTTCCCCTTATGTAAAAAAGTAAAAGACTATACTAAACAAGATAACATTTTGTAATCAGAATAAATTGAAATTTTAAAAAAAAGACACATTTTAAGTGCCTCTTAAAATTTAAATTTCTTAATCTACAAACAATAAATCGCTTATCACGTCTATTTTGGGTATGTCAAATTCTTTTCCTAAAAGAGAGTATACCGCTGCTATTGCTTGTAAAATTAATAAAATTCCAATTATTACAAGAAATATTATTGTTCCAACTTTTACTACAATATTTAACGGTAGTGTTATGATTGCTATAACATTTACTGAAAGCGTCTGCTTTGCGTATTTTCTGACAAATTCATTATTTGGCTCTAAAATTAATACAATTAGAGAAAAGATTAATCCCACTCCTGCAAAGGTGCTCAAATTCACTAAAAATGCCACTGCGTTTGCTCTTAATCCCCCTACTGATCTTTGTTCCTTAATATCTAATCCCATTTTATTACCTCCTAATTTTACTCAATTTTTTTATGATTTTAACATAAATTATGCAAAAAATCAATTTTTAAATTATTCTTTTGCCAATGGATGTGTATTCATATAAATATCTCTGAGCAATTTTTTATTTATTTGAGTGTACATCTGTGTTGTTGAAAGGGAGCTATGTCCCAATAACGCCTGTAAATATGTTAAATCTATGCCTTTATTTAATAGCTCTGCTGCAAATGAATGACGAAATACATGCGGTGTTATTTCTTTTTCAATCCCTGCGTTTTTTGCATGCTGTGAAATTATTCTTCTGAGCGATCTAGTTGTCAGTTTTCTTCCTTTACTATTTACGATTATTGCATTTGGTGTGTAATTTTTATATTCTTTCTGCTTTTCTAAAATATATTTTACCAACCATTTTTTTGCCGTTTCACTAAAAAAAGTTATTCTTTCCTTGCCACCTCTTCCAATGACACGAATTTCCCGCTCTTCAATGTCAATCATGTACTCACTTAAATTTATGAGCTCTATCGATCGAATACCGCTGGAATAGAGAAGTTCTATGATAAGTCTGTCCCTTACCCCAAGAATTCTATTCGTATTGATCACATCTCTTAATCTTTGCAACTCACTGCGACTTATCACATCTGGCAGCTCTTTTTCAAACTTTGGCATATTTATATAAATTACTTTATTTGTTTTTATAACTTTTATTTCCTGCAAATATTTAAAAAATGTGCGCAGTGCTGATATTTTACGGTTAATACTTCTTTTAGAAACCGGTTTTACTTCCTTTTTTCTACCTAAAGCATCTTTGTTGTTGGCTTTATTTTTTTTTCTTTCAGGAGAATTCAAATATGCGATAAATGATCTAAAGGTCATCATTTCAATTTGCTCAAAGTCGTAAATATTTTCGTATTCAAAAATGTATTCCATAAACTGAAGCAAATCTCTTTTATAACTTCTTATCGTATTGTGGCTTTTTCCAAGCAGTACTTCTTCATAATACAAAAATTTATCGACATAGGAAAGAAGAGCTTCATTTTTCTGCTGTTTTAAAATGTCATTTTTTTTCTCATTTTCCATTTTTTTAACTCCCCTTTTAAAAAAATTTTTTTAATTTTTACCTTTAAATTAAATACTATTTTGACGAAATAAAATATTTAAGGATAAATAAAAACTTCTATTTAGTTTCTTAATTCAACATCCACAAAATTACTAAAATAATTTATTCTTTTTAAGTAGAAGTGCTCATTGCCACACCCCTGCAACTCCGACTAGTCTTCGACATTTTTATATTATTTTTTTGAAGCTGACTTTTTTGTTGTTTTAGTAGAAGACTTTGTTTTTGATTTAGTTTTTTTTGCTGTCGTTTTCTTTTTAGCTGTCGCTTTTTTTGTTGTTTTAGTTGTTTTAACCGCTGATTTTGTCTTGGCTTTTGTTTCATCTTTTTTATCAGAAGCAACCGTTATTTTTCCAGTTTTTATATTTTTAATCGTCTTACATTCCGGATAACCAGTACACGCCAAAAACTTCCCAAATCGTCCATTTTTTATTTCAAACGGTTTTCCACAATTTGGACAAACTCCAGCTTCTTTTACAATTCTTTCATTTTCTTCCAAAATTTTTGTCATTTCTTCGCTAATTTGCAAAATGTCATCAACTTCAACTAGTGCACCCTTTTTAAATTTTTGTTTTAATTCTGGCGGCAGCGACATTCTATTTTCGTCCTTTTCGTAATCTTCACTTTCCAAATACTCACCAAATCGTCCGACTTTCAGTAAATACCGACTTCCATCCTTCGTAAAAAAATCTGTCAAAATTCCCTTTTTAGTACTTTGAATTTTTTCAACTTTCTCTTTTACAAAAATTTTTCCACTTTCAATCTGTTCTTGCGGAACTGCAATTCTTTTTAGTGAAACAGTTTCTTTTTCGTTACTCTCACTTACCAAATATTTTCCATAAAGTCCAGTCTTTAAAACCATCGGATTTCCTTTACTGTCCATCACATCTGAGACAATCCGCTTGCTTTTTATTTTTTCGATCTCACTTTCAAATTTTTTTATATCTTTTTCCAACGAGTCATAAAAATCATTTAACAGCTGCACCCATTCAACTGAGCCTTCTTCCACCTTATCGAGCTCTTTTTCCATATTTGCTGTAAATTTTACATTTATTATATTTTTAAAATTTTTAACCAGCTCATTTTTTACTTCATATCCCAGATAAGTTGGAAAAAATCTTTTTTCTACAACTTCGACATATTCCCTTGCCTTTAGCGTCTCAACTATCGAAGCATAAGTCGACGGTCTTCCAATTCCTTCGGATTCCAATTTTTTTACGAGAGTCGCTTCTGAAAATCTTGTTGGCGCTTTGGTTATACCTTCGTCCACGTTCAATTTTTCAATTGGATACTTGTCATTTTCTTTTAACTCTGGAAAATTCCCAGTTTTTATTTCATCCTCATCTTTAAAAACTTTGTAATATCCGTCAAAAGTTACTTTATTAATCGTCCCACGAAATCTGTAATCGCCATTTACCGCATTAATTTGCATTTGATCATATTTCATTGCGGCAAACTGTGAAACTAAGAATCTATCCCAAATCAATTTATACAATTTGTACTGCTCATTTGTCAAATAATTTCTTATTGAATCTGGCGTAAGTTCGATGTAAGATGGTCTTATCCCCTCGTGCGCATCTTGTACATTTGATTTTGAGTTTCTGGTTACATACTTTCCAACGTATTTTTCGCCATAATTTTTAGTTATGTAACCTTTTGCCATATTTATTGCGTCAATTGATATTCTTGTTGAATCTGTTCTCATATATGTAATAAGCCCTTTGTTTTCACCATTTATCGAAAGTCCTTCGTAGAGTTGTTGTGCAATTCTCATAGTTTTTGTAGCACCATAACCTAAATACGATGAAGCTAGCTGCTGTAATGTGCTTGTTTTAAAGACAAGTGGTGGTCTTTGAGATTTTTTCTTAACCTCAATTTTATCAAGAGTAAGTTTACCATCTTTCAAATCTTTTTTTAATTTTTTTATCACCTTTTCATCAAAAATTTTGTCGACTTTTTCATCGGCAATTTTTATCAGATTAAGATTAATATCTTTTTGGATAATCGCACTTACTTCCCAGTATTTTTGCGGAACGAATGCCTTTATTTCATCTTCCAGGTCGCAGATTAATTTTAGCGCAACTGACTGAACTCTTCCAGCGCTCGCATTTCTACTTATAATTTTCCACAGAAGTGGACTTATTTTGTATCCGACGATTCTATCCAAAAGTCTTCTTGCCTGCTGTGAATGGACAAGGTTTTCGTTTATGTTTCTTGGATTTTTTATCGCATTTGTCACTGCATTTTTTGTAATTTCGTTAAATTCTATTCTTTTGATTTTGTCTGGCTGATTTATGTAATTTGCGATGTGCCAAGCTATTGCTTCTCCCTCTCTATCCTGATCGGATGCAAGGTACACGACATTAGCCTTTTTTGATTTTTCCTTTAACTTTTTTAAAATTTCTCCTTTCCCTTTTATAACCTTATATTGCGGTTCAAAATTGTTTTCTATGTCGATTCCTAATTTTGTCTTTGGTAAATCTATTACATGTCCATAAGACGCTGTAACTTCATAACCTCTTCCAAGTATTTTTTCAATAGTTTTCGCCTTTGATGGCGACTCCACAATTACTAACTTTTTTGCCAACTTTCTTTCTCCCGTTTTAAATAATTCTTATATATTTTGAGCCATTTGTTTCCGTAATTAAACCCTTTATTTCTAAACTCATTATTATTGAAAATAATTTCATTTTATCCACTTTTTCATTTGTTTTTCTACTTATTTCTTCAAAACTTGTCTCTTCTGTTATCGCTTCAAAGACAATTTTTTCTTCAGCACTCAATTTTTTTAATTTGCTTTTCTCTTTTTTTATGTCCCACAAAAACTCTTTTGCTATATCTTCAGCACTAGCTACAAGTTTAGCTTTGTTATTTTTTATCAAATTATTGCAACCTTCAAACGACGGATAATTGATACATCCCGGTATTGCAAAAACCTCCCTGTCCATAGAAAATCCCAGCTCTGCCGTAATTAACGAGCCACCGGACTTAAAGCTCTCCGCAATCAAAATGCCATCTGACATTCCAGCTATAATTCGGTTTCTTCTGGGAAATGTCCATCTTGTCGGTTGAGTTCCCAGTGGATATTCACTCACAATCGTTCCTATTTCACTGATTTTTTGCCACAATCCACGATTTTCATAAGGATAGACGACATCTATTCCACTTCCTACCACAGCTATAACTTCCATTTCTTTTTCAATGGCCTTTTTAAGAGCGATTGTATCAATACCTTCAGCAAGTCCGCTTATAATCGTAACATCATAATTTGATAGCTCCTTTACTATTTTTTCACACGCACTTTTTCCAAAGCTTGTAAACTTTCTCGTTCCAACAACTGCAATATTTCTTTTATTATCCACAAAAATTTTATCTTTGTCAATTTTTATCTTGTCATATTCCTTTAATTTTTTTCCTTTTAAATACAAAAACACTGGAAAATCTTTTATTTCTTTTAATCTTTTTGGATATTCCTTGTCATTTACACTTATTATTCTAACTTTATTTCTTTTATATAATGAAAGCCTTTCTGATAAATTAATTTTTTGAGCTTCTTCCAGCTTTTTTTTCAGATCATCACTAAATAACTTAAAATTTTCTTCCAAAAACAAATCTTCATAATTTTGAAAAATTGCCATTATCTTTTTTATATGAGAATTTTTCATTCCACTTTCTTTAAGTCTAATCCATTCCACAAAAATCCCCCCTTTATTTTTTATGAATGATTTAGATTAACTGCTTGCCAGCACTTCATTTAAATATTTTATTTCTTTTTGAACTTGTTCGGTTGAATTGAGATCCTCATATTCATTCAAATATTTCAGTGCTTTTGCAAAATCCCCTTTTCCTTTGTAAGCGATAGCAATTCCCAAAAGTGCTTCAGGCTGCGCCTCACCTTGAGAAAGTATCTTGTCATAATATGTAACAGACTGATCAAAATTTCCCATAAGCCGTGACCCAATTGCAACGACATACATTAGAGAAATATCTTGTTCCCCTTCTTTTAGTGCCAAATTTACAGCTTTTTCATAAAGTCCATCTTTAAAATACAACTGTGCCATTCTAAATGTCGCCGATTTTCCTTTTTTTAATGTGGCATTTTCATAACTTCCATACGTGTTGTATTTTTCTTCAGAGGAAACGTCCTCAGTCTGTGTAACAGGCATTGTTCCTGTGTCAACACTCTGCTTACTTGTTTCTTTTTTTACATCATCCTTTTTCTTTGGTTTTTCAACTGGAGCTGACGGTTCTTCCTGCGGCACTTGTGGCGGTTCACTTACAGTACCTTCTTCAACCGGTGTCGAAGATCCTGAATTTTCCACTTCCGCTATGACAATTGTCGTAGTAAACATCAAAACTCCTACTAATCCATATATTATTTTTTTCATCTTTTCACCTTTTTTCTTCTGGTAAATTTAAAACTCAAGATTTTTAGTTGTTCTAGGGAATGGAATTACATCCCTAATATTGGTCATTCCTGTTATATACATAAGCATTCTATCAAATCCAAGTCCAAATCCTGAATGTGGTACACTTCCATATTTTCTAAGATCTAAATACCACCAGTAATCTTTTTCTTTTAATCCCATTTCGTTTATTTTGTCCAAAAGAACATTGTAGTCATCTTCCCTTTGGCTTCCTCCTACGATTTCCCCAATTCCAGGAGCAAGTAAATCAACTGCTCTCACTGTTTTTCCATCTTCGTTAAGTTTCATATAAAACGCTTTTATATCTTTTGGATAATCAGTTACAAACACAGGTTTTTTAAAGTGTTTTTCCGCTAAATATCTTTCATGTTCAGTCTGCAAGTCAATTCCCCATTCCACTTCATACTCAAATTTTTCTTTTGAATTTTTCAAAATTTCAATCGCTTCTGTATAAGTAATTCTGTCAAATTTATTATTTACTAATGTATCAAGTCGTTTAAATAGATCTTTATCCACCCATTTGTTAAAAAATTCCATTTCTTCGGCTGCGTTTTCTCTTACGTAATTTACAATATATTTTATCATTTCTTCAATGATATCCATATTTACATCCAAATCTGCAAACGCAATTTCAGGTTCCATCATCCAAAATTCAGCGGCATGTTTTGGCGTATTTGAACGTTCCGCCCTAAATGTCGGTCCAAAAGTGTAAGTATTTTTAAATGCTGTAGCAAATGTTTCTACATTTAACTGACCACTTACGGTAAGATTTGCTTCTTTTCCAAAAAAGTCGTGCTTGTAATCAACTTCCCCTTTGTCAGTTTTAGGAATATTATTTATGTCCATTGTCGTAAGTCTAAACATTTCTCCGGCACCTTCAGCATCACTTCCAGTAATAATTGGAGTTTGAACGTAAACGAAGTTTTTTTCCTGAAAAAATTTATGAATCGCATAGGATAAAATCGAACGCACTCTAAATGTTGCAAAAAAAGCATTTGTTCTAGGTCTAAGATGTGCTATTGTTCTCAAAAACTCAAAACTATGTCTTTTATTTTGAAGCGGATAATCCGAATCAGCCTTTTGATAAACCGAAATTTTAGTTGCCTTAATTTCATAATCCTGCCCCGCACCTTGTGATTCTACAACAACTCCAGTAACTTTAACAGACGATGAAATCGTAAGCTTTGAAATTTCTGTAAAATTTTCCAACTCTTCTCCAAACACAATTTGAATCCCATTAAAAAAAGTCCCATCATTTAATTCAATAAATCCAAAGTTTTTTTGACTTCTAATCTTTTTAACCCATCCATTTAATGTAACTTCCTTTTTCAGATATTCTTTAGTATTTTTTTGCAATTCTCTCAATTCTAATAACATTTTCTCTCCTTATCTTTTATTTATTTCCCTTAATTGTATCACAATTTAATCATTTTTTTAAATTATTTTTTTGACATTATACTTTCTAAATTTTAAAAAAATTTTTATTTATAAATTGTGAATTTTTAATTTCATAGTAAAATTATACTTTACTTTGTTTGTAAAATCAAGATTTTTTTTCTATTCTTCCTTAAGCAAGGGTACAATTACCATATCTTTAGATATTTTACTTCATTCATTTTAAATCAGGGGTACCATCACTATATCTTTAGATACTTTACTTCATTCATACAGAAAAGATAGTGGTATTTTAATTTATTTTTGATTACAAGATGTTACTTTACATAGTATAGTTTTTTTCTTTTTAACAAGGGGAAAACATCGCCTTTTCCCCTTGACCCCGCGCTAGTCTCCGTCATTTTTATGCACTGCCAAAAAACTCGCTTTCGCTCAGACAGTTTTGTCAGCACATAAAAATGCTCCGACGGTTTAAATTCTACTGTTATACAAAAGGTGTCGTGATTTTTTTGGAGTAAAGACGACTGTCTGAACGAAGTGAGTTTCGGCTTTACTTCAAAAAAATTCTTAGACGAGCGTGGGGATTATAAGGGGAAATGGCGGCCCTTTCCCCTTATGTAAAAAAAGAAAAAAACTATACTAAACAAGATAACATTTTGTAATCAAAAATAAATTTAAAAATATTAAAAAAAATAGTGAAACCACGAAAGCTCGAGAGTGTCCAGAATTTTGTGTAAACTCAAAATATAATATATGGTACAGGATGGTATTTTTATCATCCTGTTTTTAAATCCTTCCTTCAAAATAAATACTTAACTGAGAATATATTTCTCCCCAGCCCGGTATTCTTCCAGTCCATTTCCTTGTTGCTTCCTTTAAACTTAAATATACTGACTTCATCAATGCTTCATCTGTCGGATAAAGTGATTTTGTCTTCGTATACTTTCTTAATTGTCTGTTTAAGCTTTCTATCGGGTTTGTCGTATATATCAGCTTTCTTATCTTTGTATCATATTTAAAGTATGTTGTCAACTCATTCCAGTTACTTCTCCAGGAATTAATTACTGCCATATACTTTTTACCCCATTTTTCTTCTAGTTCATCCAGTTTAAACTCTGCCTGTTCCAGTGTTGGTGCATTGTACATTTCTTTTAAGTCTGATGTAAATTCCCTTACATCTTTGTAAGATATGTATCTTATGCTGTTTCTAATTTGATGAACCACACATTTTTGAATTTCTGTCTTAGGGAACACCGAAGATATTGCTTCGCTGAACCCTTTTAAATTATCAACAGACATAATTAGTATATCCTGAACTCCTCTGTTTTTTAATTCATTTAAAACATTTAGCCAGTACTTGCTTGATTCATTTTCTCCTATCCAAAATCCTAAGACCTCCTTTCGCCCTTCCTTATCTATTCCTATAGCTAAATATACCGCCTTTTTAACAACAACTCCATCTTTTCTTACGCTGTAATGGATAGCATCCATAAAAACTATTGGGTATACATCCTCAAGCTGTCTAGACTGCCATTCCCTAATTTCAGGTATAATTTTATCTGTAATTTTACTGATCATAGATGGCGAAACATCAATTCCATAAAGATTATTGAGATGGTCCTCGATATCTCTATTGCTCATTCCTTTAGCATAAAGAGAAAGAATCTGTCCTTCAATGCCAGTAATTTCTCTTTGATATTTAGGGATGATTTGAGGCTCAAACTCAGCATTTCTATCTCTAGGAATATCTAAATCAAGATTGCCATACTCACTTCTAACAGTTTTCTTGGAATGTCCATTTCTAGCATTAGAAGTAGTCTTATCTTTCATAGAATGTTTAGCATACCCCAGTTCATGCTCAATTTCAGCTTCAAGCATGGTTTGGATAGTACCCGAAAGCAAATCCTTAAGCATATCCTTAATATCATTAGTATCTTTAATATTGTAATCCTCAATCAGTGTTTTAAAAATTTCGTTGTCAATTTTCTTTTTAGTCATAACAAAAACCTCCAAATATTATACAGTTATTTTACCATATATTATTTAGAGGTTTACACAAAAATTTTTACACACCCGAAAGCTCCACTATTTTTTATTTAAATTGAATTTTGTAAAATTTAGCTAAGATTAGTAAATTAATCTAAATCCTAGTCCTCCTCTTACGTTTTCTCCCTTAGTGTCGTATCCTAAGTTTGCTGTTACTCCAAATCTTGTGTTGTCTACTCCTAAGTTCAAGTCAAATTTTCCGCTTCCTCGTCTATCTTCTTTTTCGTTTTTCAAGTTGTACCAATCCGCTGTTGTATATCTTACTTTGGCTTTGTTTAAATTGTTTACTTTTCCTAATTCATCTGTGTACGCTGCTGTCAAGCCTAATGTTAAGTTTGTTCTGACTGCCAATGGCTGTACATATTTAAACTCTACTCCTACTTCTGGTTTTACTGAAACATAGTCGTTTCCATCCACTTTTAATCTGATTTCTCCATCGTCTTCTTTTATGCTTGTAAATCTTCCATATTCCACTTTTAATGCTCCATATGGTCTAACATGTGTTCTTTCTGATGTTCTTATATCATATCCTAAATCAGTTTTTAATGCTGCTCCATATGAATAATAGTCAGATTTTGCGTTAAATGTATCGTCAACTACCCAGAATCTACGTTTCATTTCATTTCTTCCCGCAAACACATCTCCTGCTATTGTCCATCTTAGTGATCCATTGTGATCATTTGCTGGAGACATTGTCTTAAATAGTCCTGCTTTTACCATTGTCTGGTTTTCTCTCGAACCACCTAAATCTTTAAATTTATAGTGATTATTTACTGCACCTGCGTACCATCCTTGACTGTTACCCATTCTCACATCTTCGTCTTCATGAACATAAGCTACTCCGTAAGCGTTACTTTCGTTGTCGATTACTCCTGCGGTATCTGTATTGTATTCATTTCTCATTCCAAATACTTTTATCTTATTGTTCTGTTTTGACGGATTTCTCCACTGATCGTGAAGATAAGTAAATTCTTTGTCCAATAAGCTTCCTGTTTCGTTTATTCTCTGCTGAGTATTTGAATACTGGTAACCTTTCATTTCATTTACTGCTTGTGCAAATATATGTGTTTCTCCTTTTCCTATTCCATTTAATTTGTTAAACAGTATTTTTTCTCTGGCTCCTCTAGCTCCATAATCATCTACACCATATCTTTGTTCCAATCCATCTAAGAAGTTTCTAGTATCTGGATCTTTCTTGCTGGCAAAATCTGTATATGGAACTTTTACTAAGTATACTCTATCAATTCCACTTCCAGATAAATTTCTTACCGGCTGTGCAAGCCAAGTCAAGCTTGATGAATTTACATTTAATGTTCCTGTTACTCCATTTAATGCCTGATTATATGGACTTAATATATTATCTCCCACTTCAATCGCTTTAGCGTTTGAATATTCAGTTGCTTCGACTCCCATAATCAAGTTTATATCTGTCAATCCTGATAAATAATGTAGTCCCTGTATTGGATGAGTAAAGTTAATTCCTGATGTATCTACATACATTGCTACACTTGTAATTTCTCCTGTTTGACTCTTAGTTCTTGAAATAGTTCCTAAGTCAAATGTTTTAAATGGATCATTTAATATTGTGCTGTCCCCTTCTCTTACTTCCACTACTGTCGCATTTGGTGACGCAGCATTCGTATCAACATTTTCTATTTTAACCGCTTCAAACGTTCCATCTGGTTTTCTTACCATTATTGACTGAGGATTTGCCTTTGGCGGAGTTTTGATTGTTACGCTTCCTTCTGTTTTTGCATCTGTTGCTGAAGCCAAATACACTGGTTTATCTGAATTATTTGTTCCCGATCCATCTTCAGCATAAGGTCCAGTGAATACTCCTGTTCCATCTGAGTATACTCCCATTGTGTCTGATCCTGTGATTTCGATATTACCATAGTTTTTAAGAATACCTCCGTTTGCTAATACCACACCTTTCATTTTTGAGCCTGTTGCGACTGTTTTTATGTTTCCATAGTTTATTCCTGTTGCTCCTTGGTCAATGTACATTCCTATTGTATTAGCTCCACTTAAGTTAATTACTCCACTTGCTCCATTTATCGCTTTTGAACCTGCTCCTACTGCATACATTCCTATACTGTTTGGTGTTGTTACGTTGATTACTCCATTATTTACTACTGTACCTACATTTGAAACAGTTCCTGTTGTTTCGTCAAAGTATCCTGTTGCCATTCCAATTCCAAATTCTTTTGTAGTTGTATTTGATGGACCTACGTTAATTGTTCCTGTATTCGTAATTGTTCCACCTGTCGAGTAAAGTCCTATATTTCCTACTCCTGAACCCATATTAATTGTTCCGTTGTTTACTGCGTCTTGCAATGAATAAATTGCATATCCATTAGTTCCTGTCATATTTACAGTACTATTATTAGTTATCAAGCTTCCTGCCTGAATTGGTGAAGCTGAGTAAATGTATACTGATTTATCTCCTACACTAGCTGTAGTCCCTGCTCCTGTTGTCAAGCTTACAGGCTGGCTTGTAATCAAGCTATATCCAAATGACTGATTATTTCCTACCGCCATATTTACGTTTCCTGTAATGTTTATTGGTGTTGGAGAATTTTTATCATCCTGAACATACACTCCTACCGCATTATTGTTTCCGACGTTAACTGTTCCGCTGTTTAATGCAACATTTGGACCTGTTGAATAGATTCCTAATCCACTATCTCCAACGTTTATTGCTCCACCGTTCATATTTACATTTCTTCCGTAAATACCGTATGAATTTTGTCCCACATTTATTGTTCCTGATGTTGTTATTGGAGTATTTATATCTTGTGTAAACATACCAATTGATTCACTTCCAGCTGTTGTTGCTGCAACGTTTATTGTCCCTGTACTTGTATTTTCCATTGTAGAACTGTCTGTAGCATACATACCTGCTGAAACTGGTCCATTTACATTAATTGTTCCCGCATTTGTCAATGTTCCTCGTGAAGTTCCCATTGCAATTGAGTTATTTCCACCGTTCATTGTAATTGTTCCGCCAGCCACATTTGTCGCTTTAATGTCACCTGCTCCTCTTTCGTTGTTGTTTCCAATACCCAAGCTGTTGTTGTAGGCATAGATTCCAACTGAGCTGTCTTTGTTCACTGTGATTTTTCCTGTATTTGTCACATCAACCTTACCATATTGTCCAGCTGCAGCTAAAGTAGGATTATAGTATGCTTCTGTAGTTGGGTCAACTCTTGCTCCGGCATTGTTTATTCTGTATGAAAGTCCTAAAATACCAAATGATTTTTCTCCACCTACTGTCACTTCTCCAGCATTTACAATTGGAGTACTGTTTGTTCCGTAAATTCCAACTGCGTGAGGATTGTTATTTGTAGATTCAACTTCTACTTTTCCACTTGCGTTATTATTGATTTTTCCGTAGTTTACGTAAAGTCCTACTCCACCGTTTCCGTTGTCTGTTCTGTTTACAGTTACATTTCCATCATTATTAATAGCTGTCATATTACTTGCACTCGATTTAGATGAAGCCGCTACTGCAATTCCTACTGGAATGTTTGCTCCACCAATTGAAGTAAGGTCCGCTGTATTTAAGTTTGCAGTAACATTTTTTCCTGCCCCCACATTAATTGTAGAATTTTGTAAAAGTAATCTTCTTGTGAACACATAACCATCTGAAGTAGGTGTATTGTCTCCTTTATTGATGTCAGAGTCAATATTAAATGTAGTTCCATCCATTACCGCATATTTATATTTATATGAAGCACTTCCAGGTGTTACTTGAGCTCCAGATAAAAATCCTCCTGAACCTGTAAAACTATTGTCCAATCCTGTTGAATTTAGTGAAGCTACTCCTCTTAAATCCATTAGTATTACATCATCTGATTTAACATCTATCTTAGTATTATTATTAAACTGAACACCATTTGATCCGCTCATATCTTTTATATATCCAGTTGCTTTTCCACCTAATGTTAATGTACCATCATTTAAAATTATATCACTGGTACCTTCAGTATACAAAGCATACCCTGAACCTGTATAATCCACTTCACCATTTGTCAAATCAATTTTACTACTTGATCCTACAGCCGCTACACCAACTCCTGTGTCAGTTGTCTTAATTTTGTTGTAATCAGCTCTTATATTTGCACCATCTTTTGCAAATAGTCCAAATCCTCCATATACATTAGGATTATTTGCTGCAACTTTTCCTGTTATATCAACATTATATTCACCAGCTGTTGTATTTCCAAAATTATATCCTGTTTGTCTTACATCTACAACTGCACCATTTTTAGCATAAACTCCACCTACATTTTTATCAAGACTAGTACCATTATAAGTAGGATTTGCACTCATATTGGCTTTTACTTTAAGTCCACCAGCTACTGTAGGGGTAGATCCTCCTGTTCTGAAACCTACTCTTACATTTGCACTATTATCGGCAAAAATGAAAACATTGTCCTGTGTATCAGTCCCTGTTTCAATACTTTTAACCATTACGTCATAAGTATTACTACCGTGTCCTTCAGCATAGATAGCAATGTTCTCTTTCCCACCATTTAATACCATTTCACTTGCAGAATATACTTGACCAGAAGCTGGATTTGTACCAGGAGCATTATGTTTTACAACAATACCAGTATTGTTGTTTCCACCTGTAAGTTCAATAGAACCTTTTCCTAAAAAGTAAACAGGAGAGTTAGTAGCTTCAGAAGTTTTTACAGGATATACACCAACATTATTTGAACCTTCTACCTTTATATAATGTCCTTGTAAATCAATATTAGAAGCTGAATAAATTCCCGCTGAACCATCTTCAGCTTTACTTGCATTAGTTTTTATATCTACTGCAAATTGTCCATTTATAAAAGTCTTTGCAGTAAGATCATTTGTACCAGGTGCAGTCTCAGTACTAGTATCGTATTTTGTATATAGTCCTACACTTTTTTTACCACTAATAACTAAAGGAAAGGAATTATTTTTAGCAGTTAATTTATCAACAATTCCATTACCATCTAGTTTATTTATATAAAGACCGTTATTTGCACTTGTTGGCATATCATCAGACTTATATCCAGTACTACTAAGTAGGACTTGACCTACTGTATCACTATTTGCTTTACTGAAATTAAGGTGTAAATTAACAGCTGTGTTACCATCCGTATGCCCATTCTCATGATAACCAACACTTTTATCAATTATTATTCCTGCAGTTCCCTCATTATTTAAATTCATATGACCTTTATTAATAATTGCTATATTTCTTTTTGTTTCGGGAAGAAACGAAAATATAGACGAATTTTTTGAATTAACATTTATATCTCCTGTATTGTAATAATATTGTATAGGTTCATTTGTATTACGTGTATTAGCTGTAATTAAAAATACGGCACGGTTTTCATCTGTTCCATTTAGATTTACTGTTCCACCATTTATAACAACACCATTTCCACCACCATGATTATAACTGTTTACAAGCATAGCTTTTGGTCCTGCTATGTTTATTGTTCCTCCATTAGCAAATACATTATATTGATTTGGTTGAGATTTTGAAGTTTCATAAACAACTGTATTAACAATATCATTAATAACATTTGAATCAAGATTAGTTACTCCTGCTGCAGTTGCTGTATTTATTGCAGTAATTACATCAGCACTTGGCGAACCACCATGAACATCTTGGTGAACAAGTTCATTTAAATTTGAATGACCAGAAATAACTTTATAATCTATATCCGAACCATTTATTGTTATACCATAAGGAGCATGTTCTCCTCCTCTTACCTGAAAAAAAGCATTACTTGCACTAGCACTAGAATTTGAATGAGAAGGAATCAATACTCCATAAGCGAAACCACTTATTGATGAAGTTGCTGCTGTTCCTCTAATATTCTCAACTGTTACATTATTAGCTTTATAGTCATATGAGCCAGTACCTTTTCTATCAATTGTTATTTTCCCACCTTTTAAAGCTACATTTTCTACTACAGCTTCACTATTATCATTAAAAGCGTTAGTATGCTGTCCACTACCTCTTGAAGGACCTGAAACACTTACACTAATATTCAATTTAGGTTCTGGAGCTTTCACTGTAGGAATAACAGGTGGCACAACAGTAGTAGGCTCAAAAGCCGGCAAATTACTTAAATCCACATTAAGTGCCAAATTAGCATTCTTAGCCAACGGTTGAATGGGTTTTAATGCCGCTGCTATTGGTATTGCCGCATTAGGCTCAATTGGGAATGTTATATCAGTCGAACCACCATAACTTAGCTGTCCTCTTCTTTGGTATTGATATTTATCCATTCCTGTGCTTCTTGTATATTTAACGTCTTTTACTTTATCTCCACGTCCTTTATATTCACCATTCCAGTTGTTATTAACATAATTCATTCCATATTGCCAAGAGCTCCAAGGTGATTTAACTACGTGATCTCCCTGTTCCATTAATTGAATTAATTCAAGATTTGTTGTTCTTAACAATTTGTTGTTTTCTTCTCTTGCTCTTCTAAAATCTTTTTTTATCTGTACTATTGATGTATTTATCGCTTGTTCCTGTGCTTTTATTTCATCTTGTGCTGAATAAAGATTAAATGATATACCTGTAAAGCTTATCATTCCTGTCAACAGAAAAGTGATAAGTGCTGAATCAGTATATTTAAAATCTTTAACTCTTTTTGCAAAAGACTTCAGTTCTTTTTTTAGAACTTTTAAATTATTAGTCATAAACTTTAACCTCTTTTCTTTATTATTAAAAAAACTAAGAAAGACGGAAAAACTATCAAGAATAGTTTGAGTGAGTGAGTCTAATAGAAGTCCCGCATTTCAAAAGTTTTTATTTCTACTTTTCAAAGCGTTAACATTATAACAAAAAAAAAAAAAATGGCAAGCTTTTTTTAAAGAAATCGCAAAAAATTTAAAAGGGAAATAGAATTTTTTTATTTATTAGCAAAGAAAAAACAAACGCAAGACCAATATTAAAGAGGGGAAAATAAAAGAGTTTTTTATTTATTTCAGTTGAAAAAATTTTTTTTATTTACTCATTTTTTTAACAAGGGGAAAACATCGCCTTTTCCCCTTGACCCTGCGCTAGTCTTCGTCATTTTTATGCACTGCCAAAAAACTCGCACTAATCGTGCTCAGACAGTTTTGTCAGCACATAAAAATGCTCCGACGGTTTAAATTTTACTACCATACAAAAGTGTCGTGATTTTTTTGGAGTAAAGACGACTGTTTGAACGAAGTGAGTTTCGGCTTTGCTTCAAAAAAATGCTTAGACGAGCGTGGGGATTATAAGGGGAAATGGCGGCCCTTTCCCCTTATGTAAAAAATAAAAAAACTATGTAAGTAAAATGCCATTTTGTAAACAAAAATAAATTAAAAATAAAATTTTAAAAAAAAGGCACAATTATAGTGCCTTTTATAATTTTAAATTTAATTTCATTTATTAAGCTGTTCCATTTACTCTTACACCGTATTTAAATGTTTTATTCCAATAGACGTTTTCAAGCGTAGAAATTACAACTCCTTTTGAAGTTGAGGCATTTAAAAATAATGAATTTCCTAAATATACCGCAGTGTGATTTCCTGAGCCATCTGGTTTGAAAAACACAATATCTCCCGCTTTTAACTGACTTCTTGGAACGTGAGAACCAACTTGAACTTGATCCACAGTTCGTCTTGGTAACTCAAAACTAAACACTTCCCTGTAAACTCTTCGAGTGAACGCTGAGCAGTCTATCCCACTTGCAGAATCTCCACCCATCGCATATTTTGTGCCTTTCCAATGTTTATATGACGCAAGCAATTTGTTTTGTAAATCCACAACTTTTTTCTGTTTAAGTGTTCCTTTGCTAAGTATCCTTTGCTGTTCTTTTTTTAATTCTTTTAATTTTTCCAGTACCAATTGAGAATTTGGCATTTCTTTATCGACCATTTCTTTTTCATCAAATAAGTCATTTGAATCAGAATCAAGGTTGATACTGATATAGTCAGAACTATCTTCCTTTTCTAAATCTTTTTTTGTAATTTTATTTTTAGCGTCATCTTTTTCTTTTACTTTTGATTTTCTTTCTTTTTTAGTTTCATTGCCTTTCTTTATAATGACTTTAATTTCATCATCCTGAGCATTATTTGTTGCCACAACAGAATCATTACTTCTACTTCCTCTTTCTGAATTATTCTGTAAACCTGTACAACTAGCAGTCAGTACCATACAAGCCGATGTAAATACCATCTTTCTTCCCATTTTCTTTTTTCCATTCCTTTCTTTTCTCTCCACTAAATAATGCTAAATTTTATCAATTTTTAAATATTAAGTAAAAGAATTAAAAAGTAATAGAAAGTAATTATTTTACAAAAAAAAATGGCGTTACCAAAAAAATTTTTTAATCTAACTTTCAATTATTAAATTTACAGGCCCATCACTTTCTGAAATAATTTTCATATTTTGTCCAAACTCGCCTGAACCAAATTTTATTTTTTCTTCACTTAATTTTTTTAAAAATAAATCATACAGTTCTTTTGCTTTTTCTGCTTTTGCCGAATCTACGAAACTTGGTCTTCTACCTTTTTTAGTATTTCCATAAATTGTAAAATTACTGACAACCATCACTTCGTAATCCAAATTTTTTAACGACAAATTTAATTTTCCATTTTCGTCGTTAAAAATTCTTAAATTTATCAACTTATCTACACAATATTTCACATCTTCTTGTGTATCTTCATTTTTTATTCCGACAAAAGCTAAAATACCTTTTTTTATCTCTTCCTTAAATCTATCATTGACAAACATTTTAGCATAATTTACTCTTTGAATTATTAATTTCATTTTATATTCTCTCTCTTTTTGTAATTATATCACTTTTTTTTAAATTTGTATAGAGTTATTTTTATCTTTTTTTTTAATAATATCTTTTTTCTTCCCCAATCGTAGTATCAAAGCTGTGTCCTGGATAAACCTTTGTATCTTCGGGATATTGCATAAGTTTTTTTAATGATTTTCCCATTTCTATTGGATTACTTGTAGGTAAGTCAACTCTTCCATAAGTCCCTTTAAAAAGTGTGTCGCCTGTAATCATAATTTTTTCTTTTTCGCTGTAATAGCAAATATCTCCCGAAGTATGCCCTGGTGTCTCTATAATTTTAAAAATGCTTTTATTTTCATCATCTGTAATTCCACTTAGTCCAATCATATCATCTTCTTTTAATTTTCTAATATCCAAATTTTCATTTATCTTAAAATTCGCATCATGCCAACTGGAAAGGGACAATTCTGGATTAAACAAAAATTCATAACCTTTTTCACTCACAAAAAGCGGAACTTTTTTATATTCCAACATCGAATTCACTCCCAAAATATGATCCCAATGTCCATGTGTCAAAAGTACAGCCACCATTTCCAAATCATTTTTTTCCAAAAAGTCAATAACTTCCGTCATTTTTTCTTCTCCTGGATCGACAACAAAACATTTTTTCTCACATTTAACCACATAACAATTACTTCTTGCTAAATTATCGTTTACAAATCTTATTATTTCCATTTTCTCTTTTCCTTTCAAATACAAATTTTTTTATTACTTTTCAAAAAATATTTTAAATAAATAAAGTTTTAAATATTTTTTCAAAATTTTTCAGAAATTAAGTTTTAAAAAATCTAAAACAAAAATTTTTTATTCATTTTCAAATATTTTATCAATTCAAATTACTCATTTTTTATTCTGACATCCATTTGTGGATACGGTATTTCTATT
Organism: Leptotrichia sp. oral taxon 847; assembly: GCF_001553645.1. Taxonomy (NCBI): domain Bacteria; kingdom Fusobacteriati; phylum Fusobacteriota; class Fusobacteriia; order Fusobacteriales; family Leptotrichiaceae; genus Leptotrichia; species Leptotrichia sp. oral taxon 847. The sequence continues at coordinate 252,516 of NZ_CP014231.1, forward strand.
CCCGCCTTTTCAAATTCCAACTTTATTCTTTCGTTTAGTTTTAATTTTAAATCTATGTAATTTTCTGTTCTTGTGTAGACATAGATATAAAAAATTATCGCTGACTCTCCCAACTCCCCAACACCGATAATCGGTTTGTGCGACGGTAAAATCAACTTGTCGTGCTCATTTTTTTCTTTTTCTTTTGTAACTTTATCGATTTCTTCAATTTCTTCGATTTCCTGTTTTAAATCCGAATGTGCTGACTTTTCCGCTTCTTCTAATTTCTTTTTTGAAAATATTGTAGAAAAAATATTTATTTTTTTGTTTTCTTTAGTTTCCAAAACCGTATTTTGCAATTTTTTGAATAAATTTTCTTTTCTTTTGTTTTCTTCGACTATATTCATTGTCTCTTCTTTAATAATTTTCTTAATAACCTTTTTTACCTTTAGAATATCGCTGTTGTAAGATACCCCTACCGTCAAATCTAGCCGTCTTTCTCCATCTTCTTTTATATTTCTAATTTCTGTATTCGTTATAATTCCATTTGGAATAATTACCAGCTCATTTTGTGGATTTATAATCTTTGTGTAGAATAACTCGATTTTTTTTACTGTTCCGATGTAATTGTTGTATTCAATCGTATCTCCCACATGAAACGGCTTAAACGTAAGAATAATAATTCCGCCGCAAAAATTCCCAAGCGTCTCTTTAAAAGCGATCCCAAATACAATCCCTGCCGCTCCTAAAAATGTTGTAATCGAAGTCGTATTAATTCCCAAAATTCCAATTGAAATATAAATTAATATGAAATAGTAAACGACTGAATAAAGAGAAATTAAAAAAGAAGCAATACTCTTGTCCATATTTGACTTTTCAAAAAGTAAATTCAATATTTTTTCAATTCTTCCCTTAAATATTTTTGCAATTTTAAACATAATATAAATAATGAATAGTTTAAAAATATTCGTTTTTAAAAATTTAATTATGTTATCTATTTCCAAAAATTTTTGTAGTGCAGTTAATTTCATAATTTTTCCTCATTTTTTATTTTAGTGAAATATTTAAAACACACCAGAAAAATTATAAATTAAATTTAAAGATATAATTTTCCCAGTGTGACTTAAAAATTTAATATTTTTCTTTTTTTACAAAAAAAATTATTTTCTATGTTACAGAAAATTTATAACTTCTTTATAAATTTTGTTAAACATTAAATCTAAAGAACATAACATCCCCGTCTTGCACAATGTATTCTTTTCCTTCAAGACGCATCGCACCTTTTTCTCTTGCACCACTCCATCCATTTAATTCGATAAATTTATCAAATGAAACGACTTCCGCGCGAATAAATCCTTTTTCAATGTCTGTATGAATTTCACTTGCTGATTTTTGTGCATTTGTCCCCTTTTTTATTGTCCAGGCTCTGACTTCTTTTACACCGGCAGTAAAATATGTAATTAGTCCCAAAAGTTTAAATCCTGCTCTTATAAGTCTATTTAAACTTGGTTCTTTAATTCCAAGTTCATCAATAAACATCTGTCTTTCTTCTTCATCTTCAATTTCAATAAGTTCTGCTTCAACTTTGGCTGAAAAAGTTACAACTTCACTGTCAAACTCTTTTGCAAAATCTCTAACCTTTTTTACATAGTCATTTTCCACTCCATTTGTCAAATCTTCCTCCGAGATATTCGCTGCAAACATCATAGGTTTAATTGTCAAAAACTGGTAAACTTTTATAAGTTCTGCTTCCATTTCTGTAAATTCCAAAGTTTTTAATAACTTAAATTCGTCTAAATGTGCCTTACACTTTTCAAGAACTGCAAGCAATTTTTTCCCTTCAGGATTGCCTCCACGAGCTAATTTCTGATTTTTTTGAATTGCACGCTCCACTGTTTCTAAATCTGCAAAAATTAACTCCGCATTTATTGTTTCAATATCACGGATTGGGTCGACACTTCCTTCCACATGAATTATATTATCGTCATCAAAACATCTGACAACTTGACAAATTGCAGCAGTATTTCTTATATTTGACAAGAACTGATTTCCAAGCCCTTCCCCTTTTGACGCACCTTTTACAAGCCCCGCTATATCTACAAATTCCACAGTTGCACCAACTGTCTTCTGCGGATTAACCACTTTTTCCAAAGCTTTTAATCTTGTGTCAGGCACACTGACTAGCCCCACATTTGGCTCAATTGTTGCAAATGGATAATTTGCCGCTTCCGCATTTTGTGTTTTTGTTATTGCATTAAATAATGTTGATTTTCCTACATTTGGTAATCCTACAATTCCTATTCCTATCATTTTTATTTGTTTTCCTTTCTTAAAAAAAATAAATTTATATATTTCCAAATATATTTGCTATTTTCCATTTTTCTTTATCGGTCATTTTATACAAAAAATATGAAATATCGTAAATTGGAATAACAGTTATTCCAAAATAATCATATTTGTTTCCAAACATTTTTTTCATATCTATTTTTTGATTTTTTATAAGCGCTTTTGTTGGCTTTTCACCTACAGAAATTATATATTTAGGTTTTATAAGAGCAATCTGTGTATCCAAAAAGCCGCTACACGCTTTTATATGTTTTCCTTCGACAATGTTATCATCTTTATAACATTTTGTAAGAGTTGTAAAATAACATCTTTGTATATCCAGATTTGAATATTTAAAAAATTTGTTTAAAAGTTTTCCATTTTTATCTTCCAGTAAAAGTTTATTTTCAGCTTCTTTTTTACTAATTTCATCAAATAAAAAAAATATTTCGGCTTCTTTATTCCCTTGCCCAACTATACGGACATTTTCATGATTTTTCCCCAAATTACATCTCTCACAAATATTTACTTCCACTTCTAAATTTTCCCACATATTTTTTCCTTTTACAACTTGTAAATTTTTGTACCTGACTCCCCAATTATCTCGATATCCAAATTTTTTCTATTTTCTTTTTTCAAAACTTGCTGGAGTGAATTATAAGCTAATTCAGGCGTGTTATTATCCTTACTTATGTGCATTAAATAAACTTTTTTTAATTTGTTGCACAAAACTTGTCCGACTAACTTTGCCGCATCCGCATTTGACAGATGTCCGTGTCTTCCTTTTACCCGATTTTTTAATTCCCAGTGATAAGGTCCTGTCATAAGCATATTGTAGTCATAATTACTTTCTAAAACAATGACATCGCTATTTTTCAAATTTTCTTTAATAATGTTATTCACACAGCCAACATCACTCGCATAAGAAAGCTTCTTTCCACAAAACTCAAAAGTATAACCGAGACATTTTTTTGCGTCGTGCATAACTTCAAAATTTTTTATCACGCAATTTCCAATCACAACTTTTTCATCTCTTATAAAATTAAGATTTTTTTTATCTATTTTCCCAATTTTATTTTTTATTTCATTGTAAGTAAGTTCATGTAAATATATTGGAATATCATATTTTCTGGACAAGACTCCCAATCCTAAAATGTGATCCGTGTGCTCATGTGTTACAAAAATTCCTTCTATATCTTCGATTCGCTTTTCTATGTCATTTAACCTTTGAGCCGTCCTTTTTCCACTAAATCCCGCATCAATCAAAAATTTTTTATTTCCCATCTCAATAAAACTGGAATTTCCGCTACTTCCACTTCCCAAACTTGAAAATTTCATTTTTCTATTCCTTTATCGTTATCTTCTTCTCTAAATTATTAATATTTTTTATTATTAAATATTTGGCGAAATTTTGCCATTTTTTTTGTCGTAAACCCAGCCACCTTTTTTATCTTTTTTTTCTACAATTTGATTACTTTTCTCCCTGTGAAGCTTCAAACTTTCAGGTATTTCATAAATTTTTTCAGTCCCATAAAATGTACTAAAGTTAAATCCATCATTTTTTGGACTTTTAACAAGTGATAAATTATTTTCAAATCCTGCGATTTCAGGATATACCCCTTCTCTTTTATAAAATTCATTTACAGCATTTTGAAGTTTTACCGTTTCCACTTGCACATCAGCTTTTATAAGTTTATCAGCTTTTCTCGACGCCATAATCATTACAATAAAAGCCGCAATAGCTAATGAAAACGCAAAAAAAATACCTCTAATTAATACTTTTTTTAATATTTTCGAACCACTTTCACTATATGTCATATTTTTCTCCATCTTTTAAATTTTTTTAGACTTAAAAATCGCTTCTCGTACAACAACTTTAACCGCTTTTGGATATACAATTTCAATCTTTAGTATCCCTCTTTTGACGTTAATCCATCCAAGTCCCGCAACTACAAGTTCTTCATTTTCTTTTACTTCTACAATTTTTGTTACAAATTCATTTTCAAAATACTTTTCTTTCTCTTCTTTTGACAAAATTTGAAAAAAATCTCCTTTTATCAACTCAGAAACTCTCTCTTGACGAGCTACATGAAATTTCACGTTCTTTGAACCATACGCTGAAAATATTGGTTTAGACTCAGAATCTGAAGTTAGAATTTTAAATCTGCAAAATACATCAAACATAAATACTTGATTTTCTTCGAGTTTAAATGTCTTTCGCGATATTTCCCCAGCTGGAACTAATTTTAATCCAGATTCCACACTTATTAAATCAGAAACTCTTCCAACTGGAATAAGTCCAGGTGTATCAATAATTGTAATTTGAGTGCCTGGTATTTTGTTATTTATTGATTTTAATGTCGTTCCGGAATATTTTGAAGTTGTTATTCTGTTATCTTTTAAAAGTAAATTTATAATCGACGATTTTCCAACATTTGACACTCCCAAAATTGTCGCCCTCACTTTTTTATTTTTAAAAATATTATTTATTTTTCTAATTATCCCGTTTACCCCATATTTACTTTTAACACTTATAAACGCAATATCCATTGGCACTATTCCCTCTTCAGAAAGTCTATTTTTTACCCAGTTTGAAATTTCTGTTGGATGAATAAAATCTGGCAGTAAATCAATCTTATTAATTAAAACTATCGAATTGTAATCTCTTAAATAATCCAAGACTTCATCAGTGAATGAGCCTTCAAAGTCAATAATATCAAAGATTGGAAGTATTATATCAGATTTTTTTACACTTTGTAAAACTTCTTTTTCGTAATCTTTTTTACTAAAATTATTTTTCAAATTTTGTCCATAATTTTTTATTTTATAACATCTTTGACAAAGTAAATTTTCTTGCATCAAAAGTTTTTCTTCTGGAACAAATCCCTCTTTATCTTTGTCTTCGCATTGCAATTCAATCCCGCAACCAAGGCATTTTTTTGTTATCAATTCTTTCCTCCATCATATTTTATACTTTTTATAACCTTCTCTTCTACCTTTCAGGACAGCCCTGTGATAAGCCTTATTTTTGGTAATAAGCATGCCTACAAAGCTTCTAAATAATTTTTTCCAGTATTTAAAAATATACATTTTATTTTTTCTGTATTTTACTTCTTTTTTTACCAAAGCTCCAAATCCTAAAGCGTAGTTATAAGCTCTTGTTAGATCATCATAATTTCCTTTTTTTGCTGGATGAAAAATTATATCATTTGCAAAATATCTACCTTTATATCCTTTGTGAAGTAAGGTTAATACATAATCAGTTTCCTCTCCACTTCCATAAATCGCCCCGACTCCCAATTGTTCGTCAAATAGAATAATTTCATCTCCGTCGTAATTCACAAAAAATGTGATGGATTTTACAGTCACATCAACATTATCGGGTGTAATATTCATATCTTTTGTTTCCATAACACCTGTTCCATAATCTTTTCCACGCTCAAGTGTACGGCATGAATAAATTTTATAATTTTTTTTTCGTTCAAAAAAAGAAACTACTTTTTCTAATGTGTCATCGGCATATTCGCAATCATCATCGGGAAATCCAACTATTTCTCCTTTTCTTAAAATAAGTCCTTTGTTCCGATTAAGACTGAGCCCTTTTTCTTCACTTTTAGTATACTTTATATCAAATAATTTCTCATATCTTTTCAAAATTTTAAACACTTCATCATGTTCATTCTGATCTACCACGACTAATTCAAAATCTTTAAACGTCTGCCGTGCTAAGCTTTCCAAAAATAGTACAAGTTCATCTATCACATTTATTGTAGGCATTATCAAAGATACTTTCATAAAAAACTTCTCCTTTCCCATTTTTTACTTTTCATTTTTTTATATCTCAAAAAATTTTTGTTTTATAAATTAATGAATATCAATTACAGCCATATATGGAAGATGATCCGACAATTTTGTCCAGTCCTGCGTGGCATCATTTATATAATAACTTGCCTTAACTTTCCATTTATTTGATTTATTTCCAAAAATATAGTCGATTCTTGGTTTATTAAGCGATCTAATTTCAGGCGAACGAGCTTCCATATAAGTGTCTTTCCAGTTTTTCATCATTTCGCTGTAATATCTCGTTGTTGGCAAAAAATTAAAATCACCGCTTATAAATTTTATGTCATTTTTGTCAAAAAAACTTGTCAAAACTCCCAGTGAGTCTATTTCTTCTGGTTTCATTTCCTGCTTAAAATCCAAGTGCGTATTCATAATCAAAACTTTTTTCCCAAATACTTTTTTTGGTATTTCTGCAATTACCAACTGCCGTCTTTCTTTTCCCATCGAAGGTAATTCGTAGCTATAAATTTTATCAACAGGATATTTTGAGATAAATGCAATTCCATACTCCCCATTGTCATAATCCATAGCCTTTTGAAAGTAATAGTATCCGTAACCCAGCTCTTTTGCAATATCTGATGTTACGTCTCGAAAATTACTTCTTCTTGTGTATCTGTCAACTTCTTGAAGTGAAACAAAATCTGGTGAATACGGCTTTATACTCTGCCCCAATTTTTGTCCATTTGTAAGTCTTGCTCCGTAAATATTATATGTCATTAATTTCAATTCTTTTGCTGAAAGCATAATGGCATTTACTATCATAAATAATGACATCATCTTTTTTATACTGCTCATTTTAAAAATACTTCTCCCGTTTTTTTTATTATTATATCATTTTTTATTCTATTCGTAAAATTTATTTTAAAAAAAATAATGAAAGTATTATTTTAACTTTCTTCCATTATCTTAAACTATTTTATAATTTTTATTTAAACAATTCATTTATTTTCTGTATGGTCGAATTCACATCGTTTGATTTTGTGATTTCCACTATACTTGTTCCAACAATTACTCCATCCGCAAACTTTCTCATTGTATTCACATTATCATTATTTTTTATACCGAATCCCAATGACACAGGTAAATTTGTCTTTGTTCTGATATTTTTAATAAATTTTTCAAGTCTTTGCAAATCAACTTGTTTACTTCCTGTTACTCCAAGTGAACCTATTGCATAAACAAATCCACTTCCTCGAGATGTGATTTTTTTTATTCTATCTTGAGAAGTTACACTTACAAACGGAATAAAATCAATATTATTCTTTTTTGCTTTCTCAAACAGTTCTTCTGCCTCCTCATAGGGTAAATCAGGCACTAGAAGACCTTTTATGCCACTTTTTACACATTTTTCGATAAATTTGTCAATTCCGTAAGAAAAAATTAAATTGTAATAAATTAAAAATATAAGTGGTTTTGTAACTTTATCTTTAACTTCGGTTACCAAATCAAATACCGTATCTGTCGTAACACCAGCTTCTGACGCTGCAAAAGAAGTTTTGGATATAAGTTTTCCGTCAGCTATCGGATCTGAATAAGGCACTCCGACTTCCAACATATCAATACTCGTCTTATCCAAATTTTCTAAAAAATCTTTTGTAAATTCTAAATTGGGATAGCCTGCAACTATATACCCAATATTTGTTTTTTCTCCATTTTGTTTTTTCTTCTCAAATACATTTTTTATACTATTCATTGACATTTTCTCCTTTCAATACTGAAAATACTGTGTGCATATCTTTGTCTCCACGTCCTGATACATTTACAATTATTGTTTCCCTCTTATCTTTTGACAGCGTTGGACACAATTTTTCCAAATAAGCAAGCGCGTGAGCACTTTCTATTGCTGGTATTATTCCCTCTTTCCGAGTTACTAAAATTAGTGCATCCATCGCTTCCTTATCAGTAATTGGCGCATAAATTGCCTTTTTCATATCATGAAGATAGGAATGTTCCGGTCCTACTCCCGGATAATCAAGTCCTGCGGAAATTGAATGAACTGGTAAAATTTGTCCATATTTATTTTGCAGCACATAAGTCTTCATTCCATGAATAATCCCTTCTCTTCCAAGTGTCAATGTGGCAGCGTGTTTATCAGTGTCAATTCCAAGTCCACCAGCTTCCACACCGTACAATTTTGTGGTGCTGTCATCCAAAAATCCACTAAAAATTCCAATTGCATTGCTTCCACCGCCAACACAGGCAATTACATGGTCAGCGTGCTTTCCCAAAGCTTCTATTTGCTGTCTAGCCTCTTTCCCAATAACCGACTGAAAATTTTTCACAATCGTAGGATAAGGATGAGGCCCTACAACAGAACCAATTACATAAAACACAGTTTCAATTTCAGCAACCCAAGCTTGAATTGCAGCAGTTGTTGCTTCTTTTAGTGTCTTTAGACCATCCTTGACACAAACAACTTTTGCCCCCAAAAGCTCCATTCTAAAAACGTTTAATTTTTGACGCTCAATGTCAACCGCTCCCATATAGACATCGCATTCAAGCCCAAGAAGTGCCGCAGCTGTGGCAGTTGCAACTCCATGTTGTCCAGCACCAGTTTCAGCAATTACTTTCTTTTTTCCCATTTTTTTAGCAAGTAGGACTTGTCCTAGCGCATTATTTATTTTATGTGCTCCTGTATGGTTCAAATCCTCTCTTTTTAAATAAATGTCGTGGTTATAATAGTCGCTCAAACTTTTTGCATAATAAAGCGGCGTCTCTCTCCCAACATAATTTTTTAATAAATCTTCAAAATTTTTGTAAAACTCCTTGTCATCTTTTAATTCATCATAAGCTTTTTCCAGTTCAAACAGCGCCGTCATAACCGTTTCAGGAACAAACTGTCCTCCAAAATTTCCAAAATATGCTTTTTTATTTTCCATAATTATTTCCTTTCCACTTTTATTTTAAATTAAGATTTCACAACTTTAATTACTTCTTCAACTAATTTTCTAGCTTTTCTATCATTAATTTCAACTTTACTATTTACATCCACTACCGCTGGCTTATAAAATAGCGCCACTTCTATATTTTTTGGTGAAATTCCACCAGCCAAGACAAACGAATATGGATTTACCCCTTTTAATATTTTCCAGTCAAAAATTTCTCCATTTCCACCAGCTTTTTCGCCCTTTGTTTCAAAAAGTGGATATTCAATAAGGGACTTGTAATCATTGATATTTGGAAGTTTTTCTTCTACTTTAAAAGTTTTCCAAATTTTTGTCTTATTTCTAATATTTTTCGTCTCATTTTCTAATTCATTCAAATGATTTTTATAAATTCTTTCAAACGCCTTTTTCAGCTCCTCACAATATTCCGCCGTCTCATTTCCATGAAGCTGGACAACATCAAGTTTAAGTGCTTCTACAATCCTTACAACATCCCTTATCATCGCATTCACAAATACCCCAACAACTTTTTTCCCGTTTTTATGTGCAAGTTGCACAATTTGACTTGAAACTTCAATATTTACTCTTCTCGGACTTTCCGCAAAAATACATCCAATGTAGTCAATATCCAGTTCCTTTAATTCTTCCATTTCCTCAACCGACCGAATTCCACAAACTTTTAATAAGGTTTTATTAATTTCCACTTTATCTCCTCTCCAATTCAAAAATTATTTTAATTTTTCAACTTTTTTAAATTCAAATTTCCTCTCATAAGCGCTTCCCCAATCAAAAGCCCATCAACTCCAATAGTTTTTGCATATTCCAAATCATCTTTTGTCATAAAACCGCTTTCTCCAACAAGAATAAGTTTTCTTTTCATTTCAGCTGGAATTTTATCTATCAATTTTTTCGTTGTCGCAATATCCACTTCAAAAGTATCAAGATTTCTATTATTCACTCCCAAAATTTCCAAATTAGGTATTTTTAAAGCTCGTTCCAACTCAACCTCATCATGAACTTCAACCAAAACTTCAAGCTCCAATTCATGCGCCAATTTATGCAACTCACGAAAAGTCTTATCATCCAACATTCTCACGATAAGAAGTATCGCCGAAGCTCCCAAAAATTTAGCATGAGCCACCTGAAACGGAGTATAAATAAAGTCCTTCCTCAAAATCGGCATTTCTGGAAATTTCTCTCTTACAATTTTTATAAAATCATTCTCTCCTTTAAAATATTCCTTTTCTGTCAGTATCGAAAAAGCTGCAACCCCTTTATCCACATAACTTTGAGCCTGTTTTAATAAATCAAAATCATCTTTTGCAATTTTCCCTTTCGATGGAGAAGCCCTCTTAATTTCCCCAATAATTTGAATTCCTTTTTGATTAAGTGCCTTTTTTAAAGATGGCTGTTTAAAAGACTTTAATTCGTCTTCAAGCTGTATATCTCTTTTAATTTTTATTTTTTCTAAAATATCCATATTTTTCCTTTCGTAGTTTAAAAACTTAATATTGTATTAACAATTTGATTTATTAAATTAGTAGAGAGTATTGTGAAAATAACGAAAATTACTATATTTACTAAAAAAATTATTATTTTTAACCTAATTTTGTATTTTTTCTTTTTTTCTTCATCTTCAATTTTATTTATTTTTTTAAACTTTATAGAGCAAAAATACATAGTTGTTATTTTAAATAATAACCAAATTAATGGAATATTGAAAAAAATATTATCAAATATACTCTCAATAACATAAAGAGGTAGTATTATATATACTAGTATTGAAAATTTGAAGAAAAATATAAATAATAGTATTATTTCTGGGATTATAAAATACCTCAAACATTTTTCTTTATATAAAGTTTTTATCATATTTTCAATTTCTTTTACTTTCTATAATTTTATCAATATCTTCAAATGCGTTTTCTAAAGTTTCCGTATGATATTTTTCGTACATACTGTATATTAATTGTGTTATATTAAGTTTATCCCATTCTTTTAAAATATCACTCGCATTTTTATTTTTTTTATCTGCATATTTTTCCAATAAATATATAAAAAAATTCATTTCTTTAGACATAGTAATCATCTCTTATATATAGTGAATTTCTAGGGTTTCCAGTTACCTGCTCATTTTCCCACATATCAAAAATTACAAGAGGGCTAAAATCCCACATTTCTAATTCAAAATCTGAAAGCATTTTATATGTTTCTGAATAAAAAAACTTTCTTAATGCCTCCATTTCATTAAAACCATATTTTTCAACAATTAATCTTATGATTTGAGTATCATATTTCTCCAATATATCTGAAAAAATTGTTTTCATATTCATAATTCCACCTCCAAAAATTTTAAATATTTAAGAGCCTTTTCTGTTTTAAAAGTATACTGGTCTTTAAGATTTTGAGGTAAAAGTCTTTTTAAAGCCTCGTTTTCATCGTAAATTCCATTTAAATAGAGATTGATAACAGGCATTGTATTATCATTTGCAACAGGTCCTATTATAATATCCCAATTTTCATTATTTGTTATATTATTGTTCCTATTTTGAATAACAAATTTAAGCCATTCTCTATTAGCTGATTCAAAATATAAAACTTTCAAATTCTTTAATTGCTCCTTGCTTATTTCATACACGGAAACTGTTGCAATTCCTTGTTGTCTTCGTTTTTGAGTCAGCTTTGCCCATTTTTTAGCCTGTTTAAAATCCGAAGTTAGATAAAAAACATATCCAAAATCTAAGAGCCTAGTATTTGTGATAATTCTAGGATTTTTCACTTTGACATTACTTCCATGATACAATTTCACTTAATCACCCCTTTTTTCTTATTTTTTTATAATTTTAGGAAAACTAAATAATTTTTATTAAAGAAATTTTAAATTTAAATCCTTTTTATAAATTTCAAAATTATATTTTTCTCAGTTATATTTTACAATACTATTTCACTATTTCTAACAATTTATTATATTGAATTTTGTTTATTAGATAAATAGCATTATACGGAACTTCTACATAATATTTTTTATCATTCTCATAAATATAAACATTTAGTTCTTCAATTTTTAATAAATAATATTTTTCTAGATTTGGAAAATCATTTACAGATTCTGTTCTGCTTCTCAATTGTTTCAATATTTTTACAATGTCATCTATTTTATTAGGAGAATTTATATCTTTAATTTTTCTCTCTTTGCTAAAAACTTCTATTCTAGCAATTTTTTCAGGATTAAAATTGATTTTTCTTGTACTGGTACTATAAAGAAAAAATCCTAAAATAGCCAATATTAAAGTTACTAAAATCAAATACTTACTTTGTATAGTTTTCATAAAACTCATAAACCTTCCCACTCTCAATTGCCTCCAAAATCAATTCTTTTGCCTTTGCAGGATGATCCACCACATTCGCAGTATAAAGTCCAAACATCGCATTTAACACGACTATATCAAATTTTGCCGATTTTTCTTCACCTTTTAATATCCTCTTTAAAATTTCAGAATTTTCTTCTGCAGTTCCACCTTCGATTTCAGAATGAAAAGCTCTTTTAAATCCAAAACTTTCAGGCGAAATTGTATATTCTAGAATTTGATCTCCTTTTACTTCGATAATTTTTGTATCGTCGCAAATCGTAATTTCATCAAGTCCATCATTTCCACGAACAACCAACGCATGTTCTCTTTCTAATAATTGTAATGTTTCAGCATACAATCTGTGAACAGGTTCATGATAAAGCCCAACTAATTGATACTTCAATTTTTTGTTAGGATGTAGTAAAGGTCCTAAAACATTGAAAACAGTTCTTATTCCAAGTTGCTGACGAACTTCTCTAACTTCTCCAACTAATTTATGGAAAAACGGTGCATGGAAAAATGCTAAATGTTTTTTCTCCAGTTTATCTAATTGAGTCAACAATGATTTTTCCAAAGGAACTCCCAATTTATCTAAAACATCGCTACTTCCACTCTTACTTGAAACCGCACGATTTCCATGTTTTGCAACAGTTACTCCCATCGCTCCCAAAATAAATGCCACTGCTGTAGAAATATTTATCGTTTTAAATCCATCTCCGCCAGTCCCACAAACATCTATCATATCACTTTCATCCTCAAACGTTGTACTATATTCCAAAATATTTTTTACAAAAGCAGTAAGCGATTCTGGATAAAGACTTTTTTCTGAAATTAATACAAGAAGTGCTCCCAGTTGCACAATATTGTAGTTCTTGCTGTCAATGATTTCACAAATTTCCCTAAAATCAGAATCTGTAAGCGAAATATTATCTTGCAATTTTTTTAAATATTTTTTCAAACTTTCATTTTTTTCCATATTTTTTAACTCCTTTTTTATCTCTAATTCTCTTTTATTTTTATTATCAAGTTTTACAAAATTTTCAATCATTTTTTTACCATATTCCGTAAAAAATGACTCAGGGTGAAACTGTATTCCATAAATGTCTTTAGTTTTATGTTCAATCGCCATAATAACGCCATCTTTTGACTTTGCTGTAACGATTAAATCTGGACTTAGTGTATCTTCATCCACATAAAGTGAGTGATAGCGCATTACATTAAACTCTTTAGGTAAATCACAAAACAATTTTGAATTATCGTAAAGCACCTCAATTTCTGAAGACTTCCCGTGCATAGGATTTTCCATTCTTTTTATTTCTGCACCAGACACATATCCTATCGCCTGATGTCCCAGACAAATTCCTAAAATTGGAATATCTTCGATTTCTTTCAAAATTTCAAGACAAACTCCGCTATCTTTCGGATGCTTTGGTCCAGGCGACAAAACTATTTTGCTTGGATTTAATTTTCTAATTTCTTCTAACGAAATTTCATCATTTCTCACTGTTCTAACTTCTTCACAGGACAACTCCTTTAAATATTGCTCCACATTAAACACGAATGAATCGTAGTTATCTATCATTAAAATCATATTTTCTCCTATTCCACAAAAAATTTTTTTATTTGCAAAATTTTATTTTTTTGATTTTTTATTTTGAAAAAATTTTATTTCTTAAACTTTTTTATAACTTTAATTACAATTTAAAAAAACTATATTTTTTTAGCATTTTTTTCAAAAACACCTACAACAGACGCCCTTTTATTGCAAATTTCCTTGTATTCATTCTCTTTTACTGAGTCAAAAACAATCCCCGCTCCAGCTTGAATAAACACATTTCTTTTTTCATCAATCTTATTAATATCGCAATTTTTATTTTCAAAAAACGCAGTTCTAATCACAATTGCAATTTGCACGTCTCCATTAAACCGCAAAAATCCAATTCCTCCGCCATATACATTTCGCTTGTAGATTTCAAATTCTGAAATTATCTGCATTGCACGAATTTTTGGTGAGCCAGAAAGCGTTCCCGCTGGAAGAGCAAGGGAAATCACGTCAAATACCGACACATCTTTTCTTTTTTTCCCATAAACTTCTGACACAATGTGCATAACATGCTGATAATTCTTAATATGCATAAGATTTTTTACTACAACACTTCCTTCTTCTGAAAATTTTCCCACATCGTTTCGAGCTAAATCCACGAGCATCCTATGTTCAGCACATTCTTTTTCATCGTTCAATAAATCATTTGCCAAAATTTTGTCTTCGTTGGCGTCTTTCCCACGAGGTCGAGTTCCAGCAATCGGAGCAATATAGATGTTATCCGACGTAATTTCCACCAATATTTCTGGACTTGAACCGACCACATCTCCATATTTTGTTGGAAAGTGAAACATATACGGCGACGGATTTGCTTTAGATAAATATTTGTAAAACTCTAAAGAATCCATATTAGTTTTCAATTTCAACTGTTCGCTCAAAACGACTTGAAATATATCCCCAGATTTTATATATTCTTTCGCTTTTTCAACTATTTCATAAAAATGATCTTTTTCAGCACTCAAATCCGTTTCGACAGAATAATAAATTTCTTTTTCTCTCTTATTTTTATTTTCAAAATTTTTTTATTTTCTTTTTCTTTTTCAGCTTCTTTTTTCAAATTATCAAAATATTTCTTATTTCCATAAAATGAGTAATCTTTACTCACCTTTGAATAATGTAAATAAGCCTTTGCATTAGCAAAAATAAATTTGGGAAACTCAAACTGTGAATTTTCAATCTTTTTAATTTTCTCAAAATAATGAACGGTTTCATAGGAAAATGTTCCAAAAAGTCCAGCAAACGGTGCAATTTTACCTTTTTTTATCAATAAGTTATAGTAATTTTTCAACATTTTGAAATCGTATTCATACGAATCCACATAATCACAGTCGATTCCGATAATAATCTGTCTTTCATCTTCCGTAAGATACGAATTTGGAAATCTTTTTCTTATAATTGAATAATAGTAAATTGGTTCTTTTATAAACATAATTCATTTTTCCTTTCTTTGATTGTACAAATATTATAAGACAAAATCTTTATTAATATTTTTCTGTAATTTCCCATAAAACACTTTATTTATAGTGAAGTAAAAACTTTAAAAATTATTTTTAAACATCAAATATTTTTTATTTTCCAATAAAAATTTTTTAGATTAATTTTTTTAAGATTTAAAAATAAGATTTTCTTATTTGCCGTTAGATTTTTACTTTCTGTAATTTTATTAAAATTTATAAAATAAAAATCCTTTAAACCACAAATGTAGAATAAAGGATTAAAAAACAAAAAACATTGATAAAATTAGTTCACCAATGTTTTTTTTATTTTATATTTTAGCAATTAATTAATAAAATTATCCCGAATTTATGGTGAAAAATATTAAATTGTATTTAAAATTTGCCACCACCATAATAATTTTACCATCTTAATCACTCCTATTTTTTAATTTTTTATTTGTCTTAGTATACAACATTTTTTTTAATTTGTAAAGTCTATTTAAAAAATTTTTTATCATTTTTTGAATTATTATATAAAAATAAAGAATGGCATAGTAGTTAAAACACTTTTAAGAAAGGGAATTTCTATTATTTTTACTATGCCATTTTTTTATTTTTTGTTTTTACTGCATATCGGGATGTCTTTCTGGTCTATTTAATAACTGAACTAATTTACTTGATTCTTCTTTTGTTAATTTTTTGTTATTTATTGAATTTACCAAAGAATCAATTTCTTCTTTAGATAATCTAGGTCTTGCATTTTTATCTGCTTTTTTGTCTTTAAATTTTTTATCAAATTCTAATTTACATTCTTCGCTCATTTTATCATCAGGTTTAGGACCATCAAAATGAGGTTTAATCAACTGAGTTAAATTTTCAGCTTCTTTATCTGTCAATGTTACCGCACCTTTTTTTAATTTTGCTTTTAAGCTTTCAATTTCTTCTTTTTTAACTATTTTAACTATTGTTCCATCTGGAGCAATCATATTTCCATTGGCATCTTTTTTTAATTCAAGTTTGTGTGGCGGTTTGCAGTCCGCTTTTTTATTTACAGTTTCATTTGTATTTGTAACTCCTACTGCAACTCCTGCATAAACAGACAGTGAAGCTAATAAAGCCATTCCCATTATTCCTTTTTTTCCTAATCTTTTCATAATATATTCTCCTTACCAATCAAAATATTTTTGATTTATTTATTTCTTATTTTTTCAACATATGTATAGTATCATTTATTTTTGACAAAAAAATGAAAAAATTGTGTCTTTTTTGTGAAATTTTAAAAATTTTTTTTAATATCCTGTTTTATCGCAGAATAAAATATTTAGTGATAAATAAAAAAATGTTAAATTTAAAATTTTTACACTATCCCTACTTTATCTTTTAAAGAGACAGAGTAAAATAGTTAGGGGTAAATAAAAAATCTTATTTTAAGTTTTTCATTCAATCCAGAAAGTTACTAAAATAACAATTTTTTTCTATTCCTTTTTTAAGCAGAAGTGCTCATCGCCGCACCCCTGCACCCCGGCAAGGCTCAAGTCATTTTTATGTACTGCCAAAAAACTCGCTTACACTCAGACAGTTTTGTCAGCACATAAAAATGCTCCGACGGTTTAACTAGTATTATACAAAAGGTGTCGTGATTTTTTTGGAGTAAAGACGACTGTCTGAACGAAGTGAGTTTCGGCTTTGCTTCAAAAAAATGCTTAGACGAGCGTGGGGATTATAAGGGGAAATGGCGGTCCTTTCCCCTTATGTAAAAAAATAAAAAACTATACTAAATTAAAATAACATCTTGTAATCAAAAATAACCTAAAAAATTTGAAATTAAAAAATCTGCCCCTAAAATTTTTAAACCATCCTTTTAAAGAAAAAAACTGGACTAATTCAAAAATTTTGTATATAATTTATTAAAAGAAAGAAAATTTAAGAAATAAAAAAACGAATAATGGGAGAATAATTAACAAAAAAACAAATTATGAAAAAAGAAATATTTTTAAAGCAATTTTCAAAAGAACTGGAATATTTGGCAAGTAAACTTTTTAATGTTTATGAAATTGCCAGCGACTATGAAATAATAAGTTACTCTGAAGAATTTTATACTCCAAATTTTTGGAAAAAATTCCAAAAAAAGGCAAATGGTCTAAATGTGATTACAAATGGCGTCTTTGAAAACAGTGATAGACAGCAAATCGCTTTTGTTCCCGATGATTTTATGCCAAAAAATAACGAAGATTTTGAAAATTTTTTTGATTTTCCACATAAACTACTAAAAATTTCCATTGCTTCAAAATTTAAAGAATACAAGCATAAAGATTTTTTGGGAAGTCTTATGGGATTAAATATAAAAAGAGAATTAATGGGAGATCTGATTTTAGAAAATGGTGCGGGATATATCCCTGTTTCAAATAAAATTGCCAATATTATTTCAAATGAGCTTACGCAAATTGGAAAAGCACCTTGTACGGTCGAAATTGTTAATTTAAAAGAAATAAAAAATTTACCAAAATACAAATATGACGACAAATTAATTACAGTTTCATCAAAACGGCTTGACAACATAGTCTGTGCAATAACAAATATTTCGAGGAACAAAGTCATAGAACCAATTGAAAAAGGAAAAGTCCTGGTCGATTACATGAAAGAAACGGATAAATCAAAATTGCTTGAAATTGGAAGTTTAATTACAATAAAAGGATTTGGAAAATACAAGCTTTTTTCTGAAAAAGGGGAAACAAAAAAAGGTAAAGAAAGACTTCTTATAAAAAAATATATTTAATAGGAGATGAGAATTATGAGAGATGTAACACCAAAAGGAAATTTAGAATTATTTTTAAAATGTTTAGGAATAGCTATAGGAGCAGTTGCAATTATAGCACTTCTAAAACTGGCATTTTCAGTATTTATGTCGGTTGCCGGATGGATTATTCCAATTGCAATAGTGCTTTTTGTTTATAAAAAATTTTTTGATTGATGAATAATAAAAAACAGGAGAAATGATTATAAATGAACAATTAAAAGAAATTTCGCTGCAAGAACAACAACATTTTATCGAAAAAGCTGATAAAATGTTATTTTTAAACAAAAATCTTCAAGAATTATCTCAAAAATTCCAAAGATTATTAACTAGAAAATTTGAATTAGAAAAACTTACAACCAAATTACAAGACTGGTTTTTACTCGACTTTTCATATCTTATAAAAGAATTGAAAAAAGTGAAAATAAAATTGTCGCTAAAAGATGAGGTAGAATGGGAAGAAATATTTTTAGAGAAGAAAGAAGAAGCTGAAAAAGTAAAAAATGAAATTGAAATGACGGATAAAGAGATTGATGGGATGGTTTATGAGCTGTATGGGTTGAATGAGAAAGAAGTTAAAATAATTGAGAAAACTTAAATAATTTAATTTATGAGAAAGGAGTGACCCAAAATGAAAATAAAAAATCTTCATATAAAAAAATACAAAGGACTTGAAAAGTTAGATATAAATTTTGAGTCAGAAGGAAAAGTTTTGGATTTGATAGTTCTGGCTGGGATTAATGGAAGTGGTAAAACTAGAGTTTTGGAAAGTATTCGTTATTGGTTTGAAATGTTTAGAAGCAAAGTTGTTAATGTGGAATTATTTTATGAAAAGAGTGAAAGAGAAGTTTTGGAAAATCTTATGAATAGCGAAGGATTGACAGAAACTGAAAAAGAATTGCAAAAAGATATTGAATTTACAGATTGTTTGAGAAATATAAAATTTTATAATGATGATTGTAAAAATAATAAATTTGAAAATAAAAATTCCAAAATAATAAGCAGAAGTTTTGAAAAGTTAAAAATATTTCCAAAATTAATTTATGTTCCAACTGAAATTAATTTTGAAAAAATAAAAAAAGCTCAAACAAATTTAAAAAAAGAATATAGTTTTATTAATATCGTAGATTCATACGAAATTAAGGATATTCCATCCTACATTGCAACTCGGATTTCAAAAGTTGCGAATGAAGAAGAAAATTTGACAATGGGACAAGTTAGAAAAAAGGTTTTTGCGGAAATTAATGGGATTTTTGAAATTTTGGAGTTGGATGTGAAACTTTCAGAAATATCGAAAGATGAGAATAGTATGCCGATTTTTACTGATTCTAGTGGGAAAAAATTTGGAATAAATGAGCTTTCTTCTGGGGAAAAGCAGTTATTTTTACGGACTTTGGCGATAAAAATGCTGGAGCCTGAAAATTCCATAATTATGATTGATGAGCCTGAATTGTCGTTGCATCCGAAATGGCAGCAAAAAATTGTTGATGTTTATAGAAAAATTGGTAGAAATAATCAGATTATTTTGGCAACTCATTCGCCACATATTTTAGGAAGTGTGGAAAAAGAGAATATAATTTTATTGGAAAAAAATAAAAATGGAATTGTAAAAGTTAAAACGGGAGATGAGTTTGGAAATTCATATGGACAGACTACAGGAAGAATACTTGAAGATATAATGGGATTAGAAACAGATAGAAATCCTAGCGTGAATAATTTGCTTAATTTGGTAAAAGAAATGGTTAAAAATGATAATTATGAAAATTCTGAATTTAAGGAAAAGTATACTAAAATAAAGGATATTTTAGGAGAAGATGATAGAGATTTATTTTTGGTGGATATGGATTTGCAAATAAAAAAGGGGAGAAAAAATGCTGAAAGTAAACAAAATTAGTTAGCCTGATTTTTTTAAAGAATTTAAGAGGAAAAGTAAATTAAAAAATTGGAAGGATTTTGATTATGAAATAAAGACTAAATTAAAGAAATATATGCTTGAAAATGAACAAAAATTCGATGGAATCTATTTTTGTCCTTATTGTGAGAGGGAGATTAATGTTGAAAAAAGTCAGATTGAACATGTGAAACCAAAAGATAAATTTCCTAAATTGTTTCATGAATATAAAAATTTTTTGACAGGCTGTTTGGAAAATCAAACTTGTGGTTCAATTAAGGAAAATAAGTGGAACGATAATTTTATAAATCCAATTGAAATTGATCCTGAAAAATATTTCGAGTACAGTATTAGTACAGGTAAGATAATTCCTAAATATGAAACTGGAATAAAGTACAAAATGGCAATAAAAACGATAGATATATTGAATTTAAATCAGAAAAAATTATGTGAAATAAGAAAAACCATGATTTTGGAAATTTTAAATGTGAATATAGAAAATATAAAATACATCAAT
This sequence comes from Leptotrichia sp. oral taxon 847, assembly GCF_001553645.1. Taxonomy (NCBI): domain Bacteria; kingdom Fusobacteriati; phylum Fusobacteriota; class Fusobacteriia; order Fusobacteriales; family Leptotrichiaceae; genus Leptotrichia; species Leptotrichia sp. oral taxon 847. The sequence continues at coordinate 273,139 of NZ_CP014231.1, forward strand.
AAATTTCCAACACTAAAAAAATTTTTAATCAAAAACATAAAATTTTTATCTAAAAATAAATAATAAATAAAAAAACAGGAGGAAAAAATATGGAAAGAAAAGATATACCAAAAGAATATAAATGGAATTTAGGCGACATTTATAAAAATTATGAAAAATGGAATGAAGATCTTGCAAAAATGGAAAAAATTCAAAAAGAACTTGTTGGATATAAAGGAAAATTTGACAACGAAGATAAACTTCTGGAATTTTTGAAAAAGCAAGAAGAGTCAGAAAAAATTGCTTACAAGCTTTATAGATACCCACAACTTGCGAGAGATCTTGACTCATCGGACAAAAAAGCAACTGAAAATATGCAAAAAATTCAGTTTTTGTTTGCAAAAATGGGAACGGAACTCTCTTGGGTAAATCCAGAACTTATTGAAAATAGAGAAAATATTGAAAAATGGATTCAAAAAAAAGAATTTTCAGATTACAGATTTGGACTTAAAAACTTGTTTAGACTGCAAAATCATGTTTTGGATGAAGATAAGAGTAAGCTTCTTTCTTATTACAGCTCATATTTTTCGGCGCCTAGAAGCATTTATTCCGAAATAACAGTAACTGATGTCGTGTGGCCTTTGGTTACACTAAATAATGGCGAAAAAATTCAAGCGACGGCTGCTAATTATAGTAAAGTTGTGTCTACGAATAGAAATCAAGAAGATAGAAAATTGATATTTGAAAATTACTACGGAATTTTTGAAAAAAGAAAAAATACGATTGCAGCAATTTATAATTCGATTTTGCAAAAAAATATAGCAAGTTCAAAAGCTTATAATTATAAATCATTTTTGGCAAGTGCTTTGGAAGATAACAACATTTCCGAAGATATTTATTTAAATTTGATAAATACTGCAAAAGAAAATACTGCACCGCTAAAACGATATATAAAATTGAGAAAAGAAATTTTGGGCCTTTCTGAATATCATAACTATGACGGTTCGATAAATCTTGTTAAATTTGACAAGGAATATGAATATGACGACGCTAAAAAAATTGTTTTAAATTCAATTGCGCCGCTTGGAAAAGATTATACAAAAAAAATGGAAAAAGCAATTTCACAAGGCTGGCTTGACGTGTTTGAAACTCAAGGAAAACGCTCGGGAGCTTATTCTGCTGGAGTTTACGGGGTTCATCCATATATGTTATTAAATTACAACAAGACTCTTGACAGTGTATTTACATTGGCACATGAATTAGGACATACTTTACACACATTGTACTCTCAAGAAAATCAACCTTTTTCAACATCGGATTACACAATTTTTGTAGCGGAAGTGGCATCAACTTTTAATGAAAGACTCCTACTTGACTATATGCTTGAAAAAACGCAGGATCCGACTGAAAAAATAGCACTTTTGGAACAGGAGATAAGAAATATTACAGGAACATTCTATTTTCAGGCATTACTTGCTGACTACGAATATCAGGCACACAAATTGGCAAAAACTGGAAAGCCGATTACAGCTGATGTTTTGAGCAAGATAACAGAAGATTTATTTAAGGCTTATTACGGCGACGAAATTGAAAAAGATGAACTATTAAATATTTTCTGGGCAAGAGTGCCACATTTCTTTAATTCACCGTTTTATGTGTATCAATATGCAACTTGTTTTGCTTCATCGGCAATACTTTACGATAAAATCATAAAAAATGAAGATGAAAACACTAGAATTGAAGCACTAAAAAAATATATCGAGCTATTAAGTTCAGGTGGAAATGATTTTCCAATGAACCAATTAAAAAAAGCAGGAGTTGACTTGAGTAAAAAATCTACAATTGAAGCAGTTTCTAAACAGCTTGACAGTCTCCTAGATAAACTGGAAACTGAAATTAAAAAATTGAGAAATTAAAATAAAAAATTTCAAAAATATAAGGAGATGATTTTATGAAACTTAAAGAAAAATTTAAAAACTTATTTCCTGATATAAAAAAAGGAATTGAAAGATTTCCTGTAACTGTAATATTTGGTATAATACTTTTTATTATAGCAATATTTTCAATTGAAGGTAGTTATTACGAGCTAGCTTGGATAGAATATTTAATTATAGCAATACCCCTTTCTGCGACACTTGAGCTTGTAAGAGAAAAATATTTTGAAAATAAAAATCGTAAATTCTTTAGAATTATCAATTTTTTTGGAACAATTTTATTTATTTTTGTTTCAAAAATGTTTTTTAAAAATTATTTTGCAGGAGAAGTAATTAACGTTACTGCAACAGTACTGATATTTTATGTACTTTTTTATTTGATTCCGATTATTTATAGAAATGAAAATAGAGAAAAATATTTGCAGTCAGTTGTTGGAAATCAAATAATTACAATAGGTTTTGCTTTAGTTTTATTTTTAGGATTTTCTGCCATAATAGGCACAGTCGATGTTCTTCTTATAAATCTTCCACATACACTATATACTCATGCTTTCGTATTTTCAGCATCAGTTTTCGGAGTAATATTTTTTGTATCAAGATTAAAAGAAAAAGATGAAAGCCTTGCAAATTATGAATTGCCAAAAATTGTGGAAGTTTTAATCTGCTATATTTTAATACCATTAATCTTAATTTATACAACAATTTTATATTTATACTTTGCAAAAATTATATTTACACTAAAGATGCCAAAAGGAGTTGTATCGCATTTAGTTTTATGGTACACAGCTTTTAGTCTGTTTATAATAATTATGGTAACTCCAATAACTTATAAAAATAAATTTGCAAAATTTTATAAAAAATTTTTTCCAATGATTTCAGTACCGCTTATTTTACTGGCACTTTTTTCAATAAATAAAAGAATTTTTCAATATGGAATAACAGAAAATCGGTATTTAGTGATGATCCTTGTAATTTGGCTGTTATTTAATATGATTTTGTACATTGTGAAAAATGATGTAAAATGGGTACTTATTTCATATATTTTTGCAATTTTAATTGCAGTATTTAGTCCATTTAACTTGGTAACTGTTTCGATAAACAGTCAAAATAAACGGCTTGAAAAACTCCTTATAAAAAACGGAATTATTCAAAATGGAAAAATTACAAATAACAATGATAAAGTTTCCATAAAAAATAAAAATGAGATTATGTCAGTAATAGATTATTTTTACAACGATACTTCAGAATTAAAATGGAAAAAAATAAAAATTTTAGGAAAGACATACGAAAAGCCAGAAGATTTTATGAAAGTAATCGGTGCTAATGACTTCTGGAGAAGCTATGAAAGTATTGACAATCAAGAAAAAGGCGTTATTTCTGAAATTAGTTTAAAAATAAACGATGGTATTAAGATGACCGAATCAAAGGGATATGATTACTTAATATATGACTTTAACGTTTCGTATCTATTGGATACAAATGAAACAAAAGAAATTAATAATAACGGCTATAAAATTATATTAAAAAATGAAAATTTAACGATTAAAAATATTCAAAAAAATACTGAAATATTGAACATTAATTTGAACAAAATTGCAAATGAAATCTATTTAAAAATAAAAGAAAAATCTAAAAAACAAAATCAAAGTTACGTCGAACTTCCTGAGAATGATTTAACTTATTTATCTGAAACAAAAAATTCTAAATATAAAATTGTATTTAGCGACATTCATTTTAGTGAAGAAGATAAAATCGATGGTTTGAATCTAAATATTTATTTTAGCGAAAAATAAGGTTTTTTGAGATCACAGATATTTTTACATTATCAATTAAAAACATCAATTAAAAACCAATTTTAAAAGGGAATGTTTCCTTATTTACGAAACACTCCCTTATTATTTTTAATATTCCTAACTTATTATTCAGCGTTTTAAATCTCTCTTTTCACGTGTTACACATATTTTTACGCCAATTAAATATCTATTTTTAACTTGTAAGCATAATCAAGCTTAAAAATGTGCCAACTAACGCTTCACCACCCATCAGGCCATTTGTAAACAGCAACATTTTCCCATAAAAACTTTTTGAAATTCTATTTGCACAAAAACTTAGTAATCCACCAAAAAACACCGTCAATGTAAAATTAAATGGAACATACATCCCTACTCCAAAAATTATAACATTAAAATTGAAAAACTTTAAAATTGCTCCTATTAAAAATCCAGCAAAAAATATATCTAGATGAGGAATTCCATTTATTGAATTTAATATCAGTGAAATTTTTAAATTATAGTCCACATACGTTAAGGTTTTTGATGAAGAAAAAAATAGAAAAAATAAAAATGTTATTATAAATGAACTGGCAACTGCTCCAACCATCTGTGCCAAAAACTGTTCCCTGGGATTAATTCCGACACCGCTGCACATTTTAAAATTATTTAACATATCTCCTGCAAAAGAACATGCAACAGTAACGACACAAGCCATTAAAAACATCAATAGAGGCGTCACACCAGTAACGTACCTCACTCCAGAAATATTTAATCCATTAAATAGTTTATTTAAAAACGATATTATTGAAATTGTAATTATAGCATTGATTTCTATTGGATTTATACTGGTTTTTCCAGTTGAATATCCAGAGATTACTACGGCGAAAACCACCAGAACCATCAAAAGAACTGATAAAAATAGTGGTGTTTTAAAAATTATGTTTACAAAAAAAAGATAAAAAATCATCAAAAGTAACAATTTTATTAAAATTCCTGAATTCTTTTTTACATTTCCAAATGCAAATGTCTTTAAAACTATGCAAAATCCTATTCCAACTATGACACCCATAGCTAAACTATCTTTTACAGCCATAAAATTATTTATTTTAAAAATTTTTGAAAAAATTTCTGAAATAAAAAAAACTAATATTCCACCTAAAAACCAGAGAAAAGTTCTTGCAAGGCCCAAAGTATATCCTACACCAATCAACAGTGGCGAAACATAAAAACTAAAAAAATTATCATTTATAGAAAAAATTGTTGGAAGTAACGGTTTACTCTTATAAAAATTAGCATCTCGTAAAACTGTTATAATTGAGCTTACTCCCAGTCCTAGTCCAACTACTCTTGCATTTTCAATTTTACTTCCAGAATCTATCACATTAAAAGTAGCTTGCCCAACAGGAAATTCAAGTTTGTCTTCTTCTAACATTTTTGCTCTAAAAATAAACGACACAAATCCACCTAAAATGCTTCCAACTAAAATTGTAAAAAACATTGTATTTCTATTTATATTTGAGACATTGCCTCCTAGAAAAATATACGCCGGCATAGTAAAAGCCACTCCTGCTGCAATTGTTGTACCGCTTCCCATAATCATCTGAGTAATTGCTATCTCTTTATTATCAGTTTTCTTTAAAAAATTTAAAAACAAAATAGAAATTGTCGTGACAGTAATTGAAGACCAAGTCAAAATTCCAAATTTTAATACTGTATAAAAAGCACCAGACGAAACTAAAACTGCTCCAAGAACTCCCAAAATTACGGAAGCGATTGTAATATTTAATTTTTTTCCTTCGGCCATTAAGCTTTCTCCTTCTTATGTAAAAAGATTTTATAAATAAAATTGCTGTGTGAATTATCCGCAATCGTTAAAAATAAAATTTTAGAAACAGGAATAATTTTTTACAGCAATTTTTTATTTGTTATATTTTTAATTATTTTAAGTGAAGATTATTGTATGAATTATTCATAAAATGACGGAAAGGAAATTCCATTTTTCAGGAAATCCTTTCAATTTGCACTTTCGTGCAATAAATGCTGAGAAGTAGGAATAACTTTTTAACAATAATCTTTAATTTATTTTAACATAAAAATTGTTACTTATCAAGTTTTTTTTAATAAAAATCTGTCAAAATTTGTGTGAGAGGAAGTGGATTATCCGCATCAATTTTATCAAATACCACATCTGCCACTTCTTTATCAAATACTTTTGTCCCTCTCGCTTTTACATTCATTTCAATCAAATCGTACATCGTAATATATTTTTTGTTTACAAAATACTTTAAAATATCTTCAAGATACGCTTTTTCATTGTTTTGCAATCTATTTTGATTTCTATAGTTTTCAACGACAGGTAAATTTGTATCAATCCAAATGTACTCAGATTTTTTTAAATCCACCAAAATTGTGCTTGTTGTATAATTTTTTGACAAAATTTGAAATCCTTGTGTAATCGCGCTACTATACATATTTTTTTTGTCCTGCGATTCTTCTTTTGTAAGTTCCATCACTCCCGCATACACACTGTTAATTTCTTTAAAATTAAATCCATTATAGCTTCTAACCGTCATTAAAATGTAATTTATATCTTTTTCCTTAACTTTTTTTAAATCATAAATATCAATAAATTCTAGCGCTCCAGAAGGTGCATCTACAATATCTCCACTAAAAGCAAAGCCTTCTTCAACTTGGTTATAATATGCAATTGATTTTAAAAATTTGAACTCAGAATCGAAACAAATTGCTGATAAATCAACATCTGTTCGTATTTTTAAACCATCTTTTTCAAAATTTTTCCAACCCACAAAAAATCTTAAAACCTCGGCATCACTATTAAATTTAATTCTAGAACCTCTAGTCATCGGACGAAGTGAAATATTGCTATCTTTTTCACTCGTTGTAACCATAATATTTTTATAACTTTTATCAACAAATATCTTTTTGAGTGCTTCTTTTTCTTTTAATTTTTGAATAATTCCATCTTTGACAACTTCCATCAAATCTTTGATTAGCTCATCACTCAAAAATATCGTTTCATCTATTTTTCTCCAAATTCCTTTGCTATTTACAACTCTTGGAATTTCCATTTGAAGATTTTTAATTTTCTGTTTTTCAAAATCTTCCAAATTTTCAATCTTACTCTTTGATACTCCATTATTTTTAGGACTTTCTAAATCAGATTCATTTTTCTGTTCTTCTTTAAAAACAAGGTTTCTAAAAACATTTCTAATTTTCGAGTGTTTTTCAGGTAAAGCTTTTTTTAAAGAAAGTTCTTCTGTAATTTTACCTTTTTTAACTTTTTCTAAATTATTGATTTTTTTTATTTCTAATTTTTGAATTTCTTCAAGTCTGTTTTTCTCTTGTAAATTTAAAAGTCTGTCATAAAGCTGGAGTAAAACCCTTGTATTCACATCTTTTATACATTTTTTTAAACCATTTATCAAAATGTGATACTGTTTTTCATTTGAAATATTTAAAAGCGACAAAACTTGTCTTGTGTAATCACCAGAAAATTTTAAATAAAGTCTAATAAATTTTTCCAAATCTACATTTGACATATTTGGAATATTTTTTTTAACTCTGTCAAAATATCCTTTCGGTGTTTCAAATTCAAACTTTGAAAACAGCATATTTACAATTTTTTGAACATTTGGATATTTTTTCAAATTAATTTTTTTTACATTCAATTTAAAAAATTTATGCCACGGTTTTTTATATCTTTTAATATCTGGAAAACTATTTTTTATTTTATCTAATTTTTTTACAATCTGATTTAACTCCGTTCTGCCAAAGTATGCAAAATGAATATATTTTTTATCCAGTTTACTATTTGACAATTTTGCAATAAACCGTAAAATATCTATTGCGGTATCAAAATTTCCAATTAAAATTTTTCTTTTTTCCCAGACATAGCTTGAAAGCGTTGTAAGAGTTTCTTTCATCACAATGTTTTTGGAATATTCCTCCAATTCATCGCCAGAAAATCCATTCGACAAAAAGCAGACATCTTCCAAATACTGACTGGATAATGTAACATTACTCGATAATAAATTGTACATTAGCTTTTCAATATCAGAATCAACTACCAATTTTAAATGAGAAAGTGTAACAAGCTCAGAAGGTTCACAATTTTCATATTCAGGTTTATTTTTTTCATCTTCCAAATTTTCATTTTTTGGAACATATCCAAACCAGTAATGGAGAATCTGATTTATGTAAATATCCGCTTCTTCCATGTTCATCACATCTTTTGGAAAATTTTTATAAAAAACTTTATATCCTTTATCCGATTTAAAATCTTCAATATTTTCGAGCATTTCACTGCACAAATCTATTGCGTATTCCCTGTTAACTTTAAAAAGCTTTTCTGCCAGTTCCTTTTCAAATGTATATCCATATCCTTGGAATTTTTTGATGATTGTAGCCATTTCAGCAATACTTAAAGTGCTTTTTACCTTTTTAATATTTAGTTTTTGCTCTTGGACATAAACCCCGTTTAAATGTCGTAAAGTAATACTGTTTATTGATTTTATCATTCTTATTCCACCTTTTAAAATAGTTTATACTTAATTATACTAAAAAGATTAATATAAGTCCAGCGCTAAATTTATTAGCTTTTTAAACTTTTATTTTTTTAACTTTTATAAATTTTTTAATTTTATAAAAATAAAGTTACCAAACCTTTAATTGCCAAAATATTTCAAAATTTCTTGTACAACTTCATCAGATTTTAAAATACTTGAATGACTTTCCCCATCAATTATTTTAAATTTACAGTTTTCCAATTTTGCACTTTTAACTGGAACCGCTCCGTCACTTTCTCCATCTGTTATTACCGAATATAACGGATTATTTGCTCTATTTCCAACCATGACATAACAGTTGTAATCTGGCTCTTTCAGCTGATTTACAAAACTATCTTTTTGAACATTTATCTGTTTTATCGCTTTCCCCAAATATGGACTTAGTAGTTCTGTAAAAAAATTTCCTGCCATTGAACTTCCGTGAGATGGTGGCGAGAGAAACACTACTTTTCCCAATTCTTCAAAAGTATTTTCTTGTAACTGGTATCTCAAAACGACTGAACCCATTGAATGAACTATAAAGTTTATCTTTAATTTTTTTTTGTTTTCCGATACTCTTTTTTTATTTATTTCATTTAAAATTTTAATTTTTTTCTCAATTTCTGGCTCAATATATTTTTTTGCTATATCTTGAATTTCATCTTTAGTAGTTGGATACTGAATATTAACTCCTGAATATCCATTTTCCTCCAATTTTTTCTCAATATACTCTAAATTGTCCAATTTACTGTAAATACCATGCATCAAAATGACAATATCTTTATCCGTTTTTTCAATATTTCCAAATTCTTTTGTTTCAAATTTGTGTGTCAATATCCCAGCGTCTACATTTGCTGCTATTGACAATAAAAAAAATATTTTTAATATCAACTTTTTCATATTTTTCCTTTTCACTAAGAAAGTCTGTTACGAAAATCCTCATACTTAAATGTACGAATAACTTTTAATCCATCTTTTTCCGTATAAACTGCAATTGACGGAAGATTTATTCCATTGAAAGTATTTGTTTTAACCATGCTGTAATGCGCCATATCGGTAAAAATCAGTTTATCTCCAACTTTTACTGGTTCATCAAAAGAATAATCTCCGATAATATCTCCCGCAAGACAAGTTGGTCCACCAAGTCTATAAGTATATTTTTTCTCATTCGGCAGTCCTGAGCCAAAAATATATGGTCTATATGGCATCTCTAAAACATCTGGCATATGACACGAAGCCGATGTATCAAGTAAAAGTATGTCAATTTCATTTTTTGTAATATCCAACACCTCTGATACTAAAAATCCTGTGTTTAACGCGACAGCTTCTCCTGGCTCAAGATAGACTTCCACATCATATTTATTTTTGATGTGATTTATACATTCCACAAGTTTTTCTATGTCGTAATCTTTTCGAGTGATATGATGTCCACCGCCAAAATTTACCCATTTCATATCATAAAGATATGCTCCAAACTTTTCTTCAAATACTTTTAACACATTTTCCAAAGCGTCCGAATTCTGCTCGCAAAGTGCATGAAAATGAAGTCCAGAAAGTCCAGAAAGCCTTTTTTCGTCAAAATTTTTAATAGTTACTCCAAATCTTGAATATCTTCCCGCAGGATTGTAAATTTCTGTCTCAACTTCTGAAAATTCAGGATTAATCCTAAGTCCACAGCTTATTTTTTTTCCACTGTCTTTTATTTTATTAAAGACTCTGTCTTTAAATTTATCCCACTGATTAAACGAATTAAACACGATGTGATTGGTTAAATCTAATATTTCATCAAATTCATCATCTCTGTAAGCTGGATTAAAAATGTGGGTTTCAATATTTTTATTAGGAACTTTTTTTTCCATTTCTTCGTAGCCAAGCCTTGCTTCAAATAAAGAACTTGCAGTAGTTCCGTCCAAATACTGCGCTATTAACGGATAAAAATAGAACATCGAAAAGCCTTTTTGCGCCAACAAAATTTTACATCCAGTTCTATCTTTAACGTTTTTCAGCACTTCCAAATTTTTTTTCAAAAGCCTTTCATCTACTAAAAATGATGGTGTTGGAAGATTTGTAATATCTATGTCTATATATTTATTTTTTGCCAATTTTCCTCCTAATTTTGAATACGATTTTGATTCAATTTTACCAAAATATTTACCAAAATAACTAAAATAAAATATTTAAATAAGGACTAATCCACTAACACAGGATTAAAATCTTCCACCCAAGGAAGCCCAAATTTATTTAGTGCGTCCATAAATTTATCAGGATCCAGTTCTTCCACATTGTAAACCCCTGGTTTTTTCCATTCTCCAGTCAGCACCATTGATGCTCCAATCATTGCTGGAACTCCAGTCGTATACGAAATTGCTTGTGAACTAACTTCTTTGTAGCATTCTTCGTGTGTGCAGACATTATAAAGATAATAAGTTTTATCTTTTCCATCTTTTTTCCCTCTAAAAATATTTCCTATGTTTGTCTTTCCCTTAGTTCTAGGTCCAAGCGAGGCAGGATCTGGAAGCACGGCTTTTAAAAACTGTAGTGGCACAATTTTTTGACCTTCAAAATCAATTGGCTCAATTGAAGTCATACCAACATTTTCCAATACTTTTAAGTGAGTCAAGTAACTTTGCCCAAAAGTCATAAAAAATCTAATTCTCTTAATACCTTTTATATTTAGCGCAAGAGACTCCAATTCCTCATGATGAAGCAAATACATATCTTTTTTTCCAATTTGTGGAAAATTATACACTCTTTTAATTTCCATTGGCTTTGTTTCCACCCATTTTCCATCTTCCCAGTAACTTCCATTAGCAGTCACTTCTCTTATGTTTATTTCAGGATTAAAGTTAGTCGCAAAAGGATATCCATGATCTCCAGCGTTTGCGTCAAGAATATCAATGTAATTAATTTCATCAAAGTAATGTTTTTGTGCATAAGCTGAAAATACTCCTGTCACCCCTGGATCAAATCCACATCCTAAAATAGCTGTAATTCCAGCATCTTCAAATTTTTTACGATAGTCCCATTGCCATTTATACTCAAATTTTGCTGTATCCAACGGTTCATAGTTTGCTGTATCCAGATAATCTGTCTTAGTTTCAAGACAGGCGTCCATTATTGTCAAATCCTGATAAGGTAGTGCCACATTTATCACGATGTCAGGTTTATATTCTTTTATAAGCGCAACTAATTCCGGCACATTATCAGCATCAACTTTAGCCGTCTGAATATCAATTCTTCCCGCATATTTACTCTTTCCGATTGTTTCTTTAATCGCATCGCATTTAGATTTTGTTCTACTGGCAATCATGATTGAACTAAAAACTTCTGAATTTTGTGCACATTTATGACACACTACATTTGATACTCCACCTGCTCCTATTATTAACGCTTTTTTACCCATTTCTTTCCTCCTGCTTTTATTTAGTGCTACTGAATTTTTTTATTAATCAACAATAATTATCCCATTTTGAATATAAATATTTTTTACTCCATTTTCTCCAACATTAAAACTTATTTTTCTTGGACTGATATCAAATCTTCTTTTATTTTTTGATGTTTTATTTTCATAACTTAATAGTTTTTTACTTTCTGGAATCATTTTTTCAGCTAATGATCTACTAATAACAATTTTTTTTATAGTATTTCCCAAAGGACTCGGTATACTGTTGTTATTTTTTTTGGCTGTACCTGTCATTTTGTATGTACTATAATCAATTTGAACCCTATCACTGTCATACATTTTTATTCCCACTGCATGAACTTCTAATTTATCAAATGAAGACTTTTCTATTTTATTTTCAAACTCTGGTATCCTTTTTAAACCAACACAAGTTTCTGATGTAAATGAGAACGAACTTAAAACTAATGCTACAATTAATAATTTTTTTTTCATTTTTTTCTCCTTTTTCTCCTCAAATTTCTTTATATAATTAAAAAATATAAAAAATTGAGTTGAACTTTTATTTTATTTTTCTCAACTAAATTATACCACAAATGTTTTAAAATTTTAATTATTTTTATAAAAAAATTACAGCATTTGATGCTGTAATTTCATTAATATTTTATAATTTTTATAATTCTTGCTTTAAAATATGCCCCATTTTTTCTTTTTTAGTTTTTAGATATTTTCCGTCAACTTCATTTGCAGGAATTTCAATTTCTTCTCGATTTACGACTTTTATTTTATACTCTTCAAGGCCCTTAATTTTAGCTGGATTGTTTGTCATAAGTGAAATTGACTTTATTCCCAAGTCTTTTATTATTTGAGCTGCCACCGCATAATCTCGCAAATCTCCCTCAAATCCAAGCTTGTGATTGGCTTCCACTGTATCAAATCCTTCATCTTGAAGTTTGTATGCTTTTAATTTATTTAAAATTCCTATTCCCCGACCTTCCTGTCTTAAATAGATAACTAAACCTTGCCCTTTTTTTTCTATTTCGTTTAAGGCTCTGTGAAGCTGAGCTTGGCAATCACATCTTTTTGAGCCAAAAACATCTCCAGTCAAGCATTCAGAGTGAAGTCTGACACTTACGTTTTCTTTGCCTTTCACATCACCTTTAATTACAGCGATGTATTCCTTGTTTTCTATTTTATCGCTATAGCCTATAAAGTCAAATGTCCCATATTTTGTTGGTATTTTGACACTTGCTTCACTTTTTACCAACTTTTCGTTATTTTTTCTGTATAAAATTAATTCATCAACTGTAATAATTTTTATGTCGTGTTTTTCACAAAATGCAAATAAATTATCTCGTCTTGCCATAGTTCCATCGCTGTTTAGCATTTCCATTATGACTGCAACTGGCTCAAATCCAGCAAGTTTGGCTAAATCAACAGCAGCTTCAGTATGTCCCCGTCTTTCTAGAACTCCATTTTTCTTAGCAATCAAAGGAAACATATGTCCAGGTCTTAAAAAATCTTCTGGTTTTTTATTAGGATTTGCCAAATCCAAAGCAGTTTTTAATCTATCGGCTACTGATATTCCTGTTGTCGTACCTTCTGCCGCATCTACTGAAATTGTAAAAGCTGTCCCGTGATGGTCAGTATTGTGATGAGTCATAGGATCCAACATAAGTCTTTCAGCTACTTCGTGGGAAACTGGCACACACATAAGTCCTCTTGCTTCATTTATAATAAATCTCATCCATTCATAGGTTGCAACTTGCGCAGGAAGTATCAAATCCCCTTCGTTTTCCCTATCTTCGTCATCCACAACCACAATTGGTTTTCCAATCTTCAAATCTTCTAAAGCTTCTTCAACACTATTAAAATTTTTTTTCATTTTATCTCTCCATTCAAAACTTATAATTTATTTTAATTATAAAATATAAATTGTTACATTTTGACAAGGAATAAAAAATTCCTTGATTTCACTTAATTTTAATCAATTTTACTCAATTTTTAAAATCCATTTTTTTGTAAAAACTCCATTGTAATTTTTGATTTTTCTTCTTTTTTACCACTTTCTATTTCTTCAAATTTCAAAATTTTCTCAACATATTTTCCAAATAAATCGGTTTCAATATTGACAAAATCTCCCGTCTTTTTTCTCCCAAGCGTAATATTTTCAAGCGTATGCGGAATTAACGACACCGAAAAAGTTCCTAAATCATCATCTACATCAATTACGGTAAGACTTGCTCCATCTATCGTAATTCTACCTTTTTGAACCACATATTTTATATTATTTTTGTGCTTTTCTTCCAGCTGAAATTTATATAATTTTGCTATTCCTTTAGAAGTAATCGACAAAATTTTGGCTTCGCTGTCAACATCCCCCATAACCAAATGACCACCTAAAAATGTTGTAAGAGTCAGTGATTTTTCAAGATTAACTTTATCTCCAATTTTTATTCGTTTAAGTCCACTTCTATTAATTGTTTCATACATCACATCTGCTGTAAAAGCCTTACCGTTCATCTTTGTAACAGTAAGACACACTCCGTTGACCGCAATACTGTCCCCTATTTTTGCTTTTTTAGTAACTTCATTGCCTTTAACGGTTATCCCAAGTCCTGTTTCTTTTTTGGAAATATTTATCACTTCTCCCATTTCTTCGACTAAACCTGTAAATATATGAATCACCTCCCTTTAAATTAGAGAACTTTATTTTCTACGCATTTTAATTTTTACTTTTCTGAATATTTTTTCAAATAAAATTCCATTCCAACATTTTCGCCATAAATATTATTTTTCACATTATTTAATAAAATAGCCTCTTCCATTTTATCTTTTGAAAATCCTGAAATAAAAGGCTTTGCATTTTTATCTCCCAAAATTTTATTGGCAACAAAAATTTCTCCCGCATCTATCACTTCTTCTTTAAACGCAAGTGAAATAAGACTTTCTCCGCCTTCCAATAAAACGCTGTCAATTCCCATTTTTCCAATCTCTTCAAGCATTTTCTTAAAACTAAATTTTTCTTTGTCAAGAAATATAAATTTCACTTTATTATTTTGACTTAGTCTTTTCTGTTTCATCTTAATTTCAAAATCTTTGTCATTAATATTTTCAGAATTTTCAACAAACTGATTTTTTTGCGAAGTGATAATCACAGTTTTTTCATCTTCATTATTTTTTACAACTCTACAATTCTCATCAATCTTTAAATGTGGATCGACAACTATTCTAAAAGGATTTACTCCATTTGAAATTCTTGATGTAAGACTTGGATTATCAAGTATAACTGTATTTATTCCGACCATTATTCCCATAAATTTATTTCGGTAAAATTGAACTTTTTCACGAGCAAGTTCGTTTGTAATCCATTTGGAATTTCCTGTCTTTGTAGCAATTTTTCCATCGAGAGTTATCGCACATTTTAAAAATAAATATGGAATTTTTGTTTTTATATATTTAAAAAAAACTTGATTTAATTTATCGCACTCATCTTTTAATACGTTTTCTACGACTTCAATCCCAGCTTTTTTTAGCATCGCCACACCTTTTCCAGCAACTTGTGGATTTGGATCACTTGAACCTACAAAACATTTTTTTACTCCCATATCAATTATTTTTTTTGCACAAGGTGGCGTTTTCCCATAATGTGAGCAAGGTTCCAATGTAACATAAATTGTAGCTCCACAAGCCTCTTTCCCTGCTTCTTCCAATGCATAAACTTCAGCGTGAGGTCCGCCAAAAAATCTATGATACCCTTTTCCTACCACTTTTCCATCTTTTACAACAACAGCTCCGACCAAGGGATTAGGATTCACTGTTCCTTCTCCTTTTCTAGCCAGTTCTATTGCCATTCTCATATATTTTTTGTCAATATTTTCTTCCATTTTATTTTTTTATTTTCCTTTTTTTATTAATTTTTCTAATTTTATTAATTTTCTAACTTTTTAAAGTTCTTAAAATTTAATTTTAGAAAATTAGAAATATTAAATATTTAAATATTCATTACAAAACTATCCAATATTTTTTATCAAATCAATCATTTCCAGTGCTCCAAACGCCACATCAGATCCTTTATTCCCTGCTTTTGTCCCCGCTCTTTCAATAGCTTCTTCAATATTATTTGTAGTAAGCACACCAAACATAACAGGTAATCCTGTGTGTAGTGAAATTTGAGCAACTCCTTTGGAAACTTCCGCACAAACATAGTCAAAATGAGGTGTTGCCCCCTTTATAACAGCTCCTAGCGCCAAAATTGCGTCATATTTTTTTGACTCAGCCATCTTTTTAGTAATTAAAGGTATTTCAAATGCTCCTGGAACCCAAGCAACATCAATATCGTCGTCATTTACATCATTTCTTTTCAACGCGTCTACTGCTCCTGCAACCAATTTAGATGTAATAAATTCGTTAAATCTTCCTGCAACTATTCCTATTTTTAAACCTTTTCCATTATATTTTCCCTCTAGTGTTCTCATTTTTGTTCCTCCTATTTATTTAGTTTATAATTTTCATAATTTTATTTTTAAAATAAAAAAACTGGATTTTTAACCCAGAGCTTTAAATTATTATAAGAAATTTTTTATAACTTTATGAATTTTTTACTTACGTTAATAGTCAAAGTTTTCTTTTTTTAAATTCACATAATTATACCACTTCTTTCATCCAGACTATACTGTCGGTAACGGAATTACACCGTTTCATGCAGCTAAATAACTTTATATTAAGCTTTGCTCGTGGACTTTACCACCGGTCAGGAATTTCACCTTGCCCTGAAGTTTTACTTGTGAAATTATTATATACTCTTTTTCTTATTTTGTCAAATGATTTCATTTTTAAAATTTTTTTAAATTAAAAAAATTTAATAAATTTAAAGTTTCATTTTTTTTAAATTAATGTTATAATACTGCTAATGTCATTTAAAAAATATGATTATTAATTGGACATTAAAAATATAAATAATTATGTTATTACAGAAAGGATTTTAAAATTTATGAAAAAAAAGGGACTATTAACTACAACTCTTATGATGGTTGCTATGCTTCCTGGAACTTTACAGGCAAAAGTTTCAAAAACTAAAAAAACTATAAAAAAGAAAACTTCAGCAGTAACAAATAAAAAATCAAGAACTGTGTCAAGAAAAAAATCTGTTTCTTCTGGTTCAGGAATTTATTCTATTTCAAGAAATAATAAATCAGAACTTGTTACAGAAAAAATGAGTGAATTAAAAAAATATCACGAAAAAGTTCTTCACTCAGGAACAACTGCTCAAAAGAAAAAAGTTTTTACACAAAAAAAGCTTTTGACATCTTACAGCCACTGGAAAGGGACAAAATATGCACTTGGTGGTGATTCTAGAAGAGGTATTGACTGTTCTGCACTAACTCGTCGTGTCTACCGTGAAGTTTACAAAAAAGAACTTCCTAGAGTTTCAGCACAACAAGTAAAATTAGGAAAAAGAGTTGCGACTAAAAATTTACAACCAGGAGATATTTTATTTTTCAAAACTAATGGTGGAAGAACTAACCACACTACTGTCTACGTAGGAAATACATTATTTATAAATGCTTCTTCTTCAAAAGGAGTTGTTCTTTCCTCGCTAAAAAGTCCATATTGGCATAAAACTTATAGATATGGAGTCAGAGTAAAAAAAGCATAAAATAAATTTATATAATCAATCTCTAAATACAATTGGTGTTTAGAGATTTTTTATTTTTTATACAATGAAAACATCTAGAATTTTTTTAAAGTATACATATAAATTCAGTAATATCGCAACTTTTTATTGAATTTACATAATTTTCAATATGATAACTTTAAATCATAAAAAAATCACAGTTAAATTAATAACTGTGATTTTATCTTTTAGATATTTAACTTTTTTCTTATTTTTAAATATCTAATTTTTTGAGACAATCTATTTCATGAGATAGACCCCTTTTTATTATTTTACACTTCTGTAAACTTATTTGAATTAGTAAATCAATCTAAATCCTACACCACTTCTTACATTCTTACCTTTAGTGTCGTATCCTGCATTTACTGTTACTCCAAATCTTGTGTTGTCCACTCCGATATTTAAGTCAAACTTACCGTTTCCTTTTCTATCTTCCTTGTCCCCTCTTATTCCAAACCAGTCTGCATCTGTATATCTTACTCTTCCTTCGTTGTTCTTACTTGCCATCTTTCCTAGTTCATTTTCATATGCCGCTGTAAGTCCTACTGTTAGGTTTGTTCTCACTGCCATTGGTTGGATATATCTAAACTCTAGTCCTGCTTCCGGTTTTACTGAGAAGTAGTCGTTTCCTTTTACTTCCAGTCTCATTTCTCCAGAATCTTCCTTTATCTTGTTAAATCTTCCATATTCCATCTTCAACGCTCCATATGGTCGCAAGTGTGTTCTTTCACTCAATCTTATATCATATCCCAAATCTGTCTTAAGCGCTGCTCCGTATGAATTATAGTCTGATTTCGCCTGGAATATATCGTCTACAACTAGATATCTACGTTTCATATTGTTAATTCCAAAGAACACATCTCCTCCAATTGTCCATTGTAGTGATCCGTTATGGTCTGTTGCCGGAGACATTGTCTTAAAGATTCCTGCTTTAAGCTGTGTCTGGTTTTCTCTTGAATGTCCTATATCTTTAAATTTAAATCTGTTTGTTACTGCTCCTGCATACCATCCCTGAGAGTTACCCATCTTAACTGTTTCGTCTTCGTGAACGTAAGCTACTCCGTAGGCATTGCTTGTATAGTCAATAACTCCTGCTGTGTCAGTATTGTATTCGTCCCTTTGACCAAATACTTTAATCTTGTTGTTCTGTTTAGATGGATTTCTCCAGTCATGTTTCAAATATTTGAATTCCTTGTCTAACAAGTTTCCTGTCGCATTTATTCTTTGCTGTAGGTTTCCATACTGGTGTCCCATCATTTCGTCTGTCGCCTGATAGAATAATACTTCTTCGTTATTTCCTATTCCATTTAATTTTTGGAATAATTGATTTTCTCTTGTACCTAAGGCTTCCACTCCATATCTTTGTTCCAATCCATCCAAGAAGTTATATGTATCTGTACTGTTTACCGGTGTTTCCTGTGTACCTGCCCATTTTGTATACGGTATTTTTGCCAGATAAGCGTTCTGTATTGTTCCATCTGTCTGATTCTGCGCTACACTTGACATCCATGTAAGTGAACCTGAATAAATGTTCCATTTTCCTATCTGTGGATTGTTTAAAATCATCTGGTTATATGGCGCTAGTATTTGTGGACTTATTTGAATATACTTACTTGTTGTGTTTCGTGCTGCTTCAGTACCTATGATAAGGTCGGCATTCTTTAATGTGCTCAAGCTGCTTAGTCCAACTATTGGTGTTGTAAACCGTTTGTTTGAAGTATCTATATACATTCCTATTGTTGAAACTTCCATAGGCTTGTATTCTTCTGCTGTCGTTGTCGCTAGTTCAGGCACTACTGGAACTCCATTTACTGTTATTGTCGCTGTTGATGAACCTGATGGTGCGTGAATTTTTATTCCACCCATATCTTTTGATATTTCATGTCCTGGCTGCGGAAGCTGAGTATTTACTGATCCTGCTCCTCTTATAGTCAATGTTCCGTAGTTCTTGATTATTCCTGGATTATTTCCTGCCGCATTTCCTTTCGAAAGTAATCCTACCGCTTCATCGGCATTAATATCAATTGTTCCGTTATTTTCTATTGTCGAACCACCTTTAACTACAACTCCAACTACTTTCTTTAACCCTGTTCCATTTGACTTGATTATTCCGTTATTTATTCCTTCTGCTCCATTGTCAAGGTACATTCCTGTTGTGTTGCTTGCATTTAAGTTTATTGTTCCACTGTTTACTACCTTTGTTCCTTTGTTCACTCCGTACATTCCTATACTGTATGGTCCTACTACATTAATTATTCCCTTGTTTTCTATGTTTCCTGTATAAGCCGGTGTTGTCGCATCTCCTATATATCCTGCCGCCATTCCTATTGCATACTGGTTAGCTGTCGGATCAGAATTTGAAGCTCCTACTGTTATTGAGACACCTGGATTATTTACTGCATTTCCGCCATTTATACTGTAAATTCCTACGTTTCCTATTCCTGAGCTGTAGTTAATATCTGCATTATTTACTACATTTCCTGCTGAATAAAGTCCATAGTTTAGTGAACCAGTCGAAGTTAACGGTGTATTGTTTATCACTGTTCCTGATGTATCTCTTGAGAATACAAAGACTGTGTTATCTCCGACTGTCTGTGAAGTCATATTACTTATTATTGTGTTTCCTGTTCCTTCGTTGATGAATCCATATGAACCGTTACCAATTGCCATTGTAGAACCTGCATCCGCTGTTACGTTGTTTCCTGTTCCTTTTGTGTATACCCCAATCGCTTCATCTTCTCCTAGATTAATTACAGAACTGCTTGTTAATCTAACGTTTCCACCTGTACTTAGTATTCCCTTACCTTTGTTTCCAATATTTAGTGTTCCGTTATTTACCACATCTGCACCTTCAGAATAGATTCCATAAGCTTTTCCGCTCTTATCTGTTATTGTCGCTGCATTTGTTAGGGTTCCACCTGTTGTATAAAGTCCAACAACACCTCTGTCGCTACCATTATTTACAATGTTTATATTAGTTGTATTTGTCGCTGTATTGTCATAGAAAATACCAGCTCCAGAACCATTTGCAGAACCTGTGTATTTTATTTCAAAAGTCTTTCCGTTAGGATTTACAATCGAACCGTTTGTAACAGAAATTCCTACACCTTTGTCTTTTACTTCTATTCCTGTATCTGAAGTAAAGTTTACAACACTTTTTGTTCCACTTGCATAAACTCCAATTCCGTTAGTTCCTACTGCAATGTCTGAACTTCCTGTTCCTCCTAGATTAATTGTATTTCCTTTTCCTTCGGACACTATTCCAACAGCGCTGTCTCCAGTCATAACAATTTTACCATTATTTGTAATAACTCCAGTTGAAGTTGAAACTAATCCTGTTCCTGCAACATCATTTGTATTTCCATACAACCCAATTGAACCATTTCCTGCAACTGTTATTGTACCATTATTAGTTAATTCTAAAACCTTATTACTTCCCAAAGTTCCAGTTGTTATCTGTTTGTCAGTTCCATAAGTTTTTAATGTGGAAGCTGAAGCAAATCCTGCCATACCTACTCCGCTTGAAGTAATATTTATAGCACTGTTATTTGTAAGACTACTTCCATTTATTCCATACGCTCCAATTCCGTTATCTACATTAATAGTTCCTTTATTATCAACATATCCAAAACTTGTAGACAATGCTGTTGTATTTGAAGGCGTACCTCCTGTTATATTAATTGTTCCGTTATTTGTATATCCTGTAGTTGTGTTAGTTGTAACACCATCATGAGAAGCCATTGACAAACCTTTTCCAGTTGCAGAACTTACAGTAACTCCACTTGCTATTGTAAATTTTTCATTTGAAAGTCCTATTTTTGTATTAAATTCATCTGCAGGATCATCTAAATTTTGATTATTATTAAGATTAAATATGCCATCTATGTAATATATTTTATAGTCATGCCCCTTATCATTTAAAGCAGCAAGTTTCATATCAGTTTTTACTCCGTTAATTCCTGCTGTTGAACCTGTCCAGTTTGTAACTCTACCTTGATAAGTACGTAATACTGAATTATCTCCAGTAAGATTTACAGTTACATTACTCATTCCGTTATATTTAGTAGCTGTTCCTCCTGTAGCTGCAGTATAATCCGTATCTTCACCAGTCATTAAAATACCATCAGACATATTTATTGTAGTAGCTCCTGTAAAATCTATTACAGAAGAATTATTATCCGCATAAAATGGTGTAGATTTAGAGTGGTCTACTGTAGAAGTTCCACTTGCAACTACACTACTTGAAGTTGCATTATCTTCCTGATAAATAGTTCCACCTGCAAAATTAACTTTTCCTCCGTTTAATGCAATCAATGCACTTGATTCTCCCGTTTGTATAACATTATTTGAAGATGTAATATTTACTGTTGACCCTGTTCCATCAGCAAAACCTGCTGTTCCTGCAATTGTCATTCCTCCATTTAAGTTTACTACTCCGCCACCTCTGGCAAGCCCAGCTATATTTCTAAATTTATAAGGTTTTGTTGCTGCATCTGAAGCGACCCATTCATCTTTAGCCGTTACAGCTCCTGTCGTATTTACTGTTGACCCCGTTCCATCAGCAAAACCTATTATTGAATAAAATCCTTTGGCATCTGTCGTTCCTTCAGCATTGACAAGTCCACCATCTTTTGCAAGATAGGCGATAGGATTTATTCCTGTTTCAGATGAAGTTCCTAACGTACCACCTGTTAATAAATATCTTCCCGTCATTTCAACATTTTTACCAATGTTGATTGTACTTGGCTTACCATTAAGACTACCAGCAGTTGCTGGACTCATTTGATGTTTACCATTATCCCATTTTCCATTTGCATATGCAATAATTGTAGCTGTTGCAGCCTGATTTGTATTATCATCAGCTGAAATATTTCCAGGTGCCACTGTTACTTCACTTCCATAATCTTTTATTGGACCACCCATTATACCAACAATTTTATGTCCATTTGTACTCTTTGCCACATCTATTTGAGTTCCATATTCTGAAGTAATCATTATTCCACTCTTAGAATATTTACCAAATTGAATGTCAATATCATTTACTTGAAGTGCATGAATAGGATCATAATCAAACATACTAGTAGTAGCTCCTGTTGTTTCTACAGGTGCCCCTAAATCTCTAAAAGGAGAAATTCCACTTCTCTGTCCTGAACGCGAAAAAATACCTACATTTGTTTCCACATATTTATCATCACCACCAGGTTTATTTCCTCCAGTCTGATTACCTATATTTAATATATTACGTTGACTTCCAATAGCAGCTTTTGCACTTATTTCCCCTTGATAAATACCTACTATTGATTCTTGCCATTTAGCTACTGAGTTGGCTCCTCCTGTTTTACTTTCCTGAAACGGATCATCTGCTGCATCTTTCGTTTTATTCCCAAAATACAGTATTATATTATCGTCACCATACGATTTAACATATTTTGTTAAATTTATATATGGTACCATCCCTGTCCCACTAGGAGTTGAAGTATCTGCAATTACTGCTGTTCTTGTACCTCCTTCATATCCGGTAAAAGTTTTTCCAACTAAATTTTGATAATTTGGAGAATATCCGTATCCTGAATAAACCATATTTCCTTGACCTTCAAGAGTATAGTCCCCTTCACTTTCTATTTTAAAAGCGGCCTGAACTCCTAATGCATTATAAATTATATTTCGACTAGAATTTCCAGGTACTGTAACATTTACTTCACCTGAAAATTCCCCTCTCTTATTGTAAGTTCCAGGTACACCATATGTCTTTGTATGTAAAACTAGGCTTTCCCAAGCTGCTGGGTAAATAAGAAATACTGTATTATCATCTCCATTAATATTAACCTTTACATTAGTATATTTATTATGTCCTGCATGCCAAGTTTCAATTGAATGAAATGCAGCTTGTCCATAAAGATTAGCTGTTATATCGTAAAGTTTTCCATTTGCAACTGTATGTAATCCTACTTGACCTGCAACCTTTTTAGTCCCTGTACCTATTATTTTATCAGTAACTGAACTCCCACCTTTTATATAAAGATTAACTTTTCCGTACTCATATCCACCGTGACCTAGTACGTCTCCTGAATCATTCAAATATGTAATTATTCCTGGTCTGTTAGAAGTAAAAGACGGAACAACCTGTCCCTTGGTGTCTGTCTCTCCTCCAGCTATATTTCCAGGATTACCGCTGTATCTACTCCAGCCCACAAATTTTCACCTCTACCTTTATAAACCGCGGGTGTAGTAGCTGTTGTAGTATTATTTCTCGTTACCATTTGACCACATCCTGTAAAACAGTAATTAGCAAATGGTTTTGCATTAGGTTCAGGTAAACTTACTGTTATATTTGGCGGTGTAGGTCTAGGTACAGTTACTGCTTTTGGAGGTTCTCCATTTACAGCTAAAGCATTTAACTGTGGCGCTCTTATTCCCAAATCTGGAATTTCTATATTTACTGTTTTTGGTCTAATTGACGCTTCCACGTTCATTTCCACAATTGGTTCTTGTGCTGGGTCATTGCTTGCTATTCCGTATGATGAAGGAATTCCACTTCTTAAATTTGATGAAGCTGAACGTCTGTTTGATCCCAAAGATAAATCTCCGTAATGGCTACTTAGTGGTGAAGTATATCTTTCAAATGAGTTTGTACTTCTCTCAAATCTTCCTTCGTAAGGATATTTTTCTTTCTTATCTCCTCTTCCCTTATACGTTCCATTCCAATTGTTGTTAAAATAATTCATACCATATTGCCAGCTGCTCCAAGGTGATTTTACAACGTGATCTCCCTGTTCCATCAACTGAATTAGCTCTAAGTTTGTATCTCTAAGCAATTTATCATTTTCATTTCTTGCTTTTTTGAATTGCAACCTCATGTCTTTTATTGAACTGTTTATCTGTCTAGTTTGAGTAGCTATCGCGTCTTCGTCAGAAAATGTCACGTTTGAAACTCCTAGCGTTACAAGTCCTGTCAAAAGAAACATAATTAATGCTGAATCTGTGTATTTAAAGTCTTTTACTCTTTTGGCAAAAGCTTTTAAATCTTTTTTTAACTGTCTTAAACTATTGCTTCCCATGATCTTTTTCCTTTCAAAACTGTTTTTATATGTTTTACATTTCAAAGAATTTTTTTGAAAATAAAAAAGTTTCAAGAATAATTTTTTTAGTGAGTGATGAGTGAAATTTTCTATTTCCCCAAAAAAACTTTTTATTATACACTATAATTATACCAAAAAAAGAAAAAAAAACAAGTACTTTTTCTAAGAAATTTTAAAAAAAATATAAAATTTTTATTTATTTTTTAAAGAAAAACTCCAAAATTTAACTAAAATACTGGATTTTCACAAATAATTTTTTTATTTTTTTATAAAAAAGTTTTTTTTTGTTTTTAGTAATTCTTTTCATTTTTTTCTAAGAAATAATATTACTATTATACTACTATACCACACTTAATTCTATTTTTTATTATTTTTCAAAAAAAAATCACAGCACAACACTATGATTTTACTTAATATACTTTTTATAAAAAAACTAAACTTCAATTGTAACTTCGTTTCTTAGACTTGGCTTCATCTGTAAAAATTCACCCCAAAGTTCTAATACAGCTTTGTACTCATCAAAATGGCAACTCCATTCAGGATATTCTTCGCAAATTCCAAAAATTGTATGTTCAAAACTTACCTTATCTTTTGTTATTTTATGCTGAAACGACTGACCGTCCCAATAGGTTTCATTTAATTTCCCAGCTGCCACTTTATTTACCTCATCTAAAAAATCTTCGACCATCTTTTCCTCAGGAAAATCTTCCATAATCGCTGTTATTAAAAACTTTGTGTATTCATTTTGTCTTTTTTCTAAATCTTTAAATTTTATCTTTTTTTTTCCACTAAATTCTTCAACATCAAAAAATTTTACTTCGGAAGTCGGAGTAATCCCAAAATCTCCATCTTTGCAATAACTAAACTTTACTCTCAATTTTGTTCACCTTTCTAATTTATCTATTTTCATAAACAGGATATGCTGTAATTCTAGGACTTTTATAGCCTCTTATTAAAACTTTGCTTTTACTCATACCTTGCCACATATTTTTATCTCTTCCTGGAACATCTTTTCTATTTTCCCAAGCTGAGTTTATTTCATCAATTATTCTAGCTTCATCCCAATCGCTTGGAAACATCGTATTGACTCCGCCATTTGAAGTCTTTTGTTGCCAGTTGCCATCAGAAGTTTTTATTTCAACAGTTGCTCTATAAACACCATTTTTTGCGGGTTCTCCAATTTTTTTTACAATTCTGACATCCCCTCTTAAAAGAGAATGTCCACCGGTAACTTTTCCTAAATGATTTTCATCACCGCCGATTACGTGCTCATAATCTATATCATATTTCCGATTTTCACTAAATTTATTACTCCTGTAATTTTTATTCTTTTTAGAACTAAAAGATTTTTCATTTTTATTGTTATTGCTATTTTTATCAACTAAACTCTTTATATAAGTTTTATCTGTATTATTTTTAGTCATATTGTTAAAATAAGTTTTTCCAAAAACAAATAATGCGACTATAAATACAACTAAAATACTTAAAATTTTATTTTTTTTCATCTTTCCTCCTCACATAATTTTTACAAAAATTTTAATATTTTTCTTTTATATTCTATAAATTTTTCAGTCAATGTCAATTCTTCACTATTTTCGCTTTTTGGCAAATTAATTTCCAATTCTTTTGTAATTTTTCCTGGCCTTCCAGAAATGATATAAATTCTTCTTGAAATTAGAATTGCCTCGTCGATATCATGGGTTATAAACAGCGTTGACATCTTTATTTTTTTCATTATGTTTAAATACCAATTGTGCATTTTATGCTTTGTTATGGCATCCAGTGCACTAAATGGCTCATCTAGTAGAGATACTTCACAAGAAAACATATAAGTTCTTAAAAGTGCCGCACGTTGTCTCATTCCACCTGAGAGTTGACTTGGATATTTTTTTTCTGTTCCTTCTAATCCAAATTCTTTAAAATATTTTTGAGCTTTTTTTCGTGCAACAGATTTTTTTTCTCCTTTTATAATCAAAGGCAATGATACATTGTCAATAATTGTCTTAAACGGCAAAAGTAAATCTTTTTGAAGCATATAACTTATTTTACCCGATGTCTTTATAATATTTTCTCCATTTAGAAAAACCTCCCCACAAGTTGGAGCAATTAACCCGGAAATCACATTAAACAAAGTAGTTTTCCCAACTCCACTCGCTCCCAAAATACAGACAAGTTCTCCCTCTCTCAAATCAATCGAAATATTTTCAATAATTTTTTTGCCATCAAATTCAACAGACACATTTCTAACCTGCAATTTAACATCGTTCATTTTTTCACCTTAAAAATTTTATTCACGAAATTAGATTATCATATGAAAAAAAAAATGTCAATAAAAAAAATCTTTTTTTTGTTAGTTAAAAAATTTTAAAGGCAGATTTTTAATTCCCAATTTTTTAAAGTTATTCTTGATTACAACATGTCATTTTGTTTAGTACAGTTTTTTATTTTTTTTCATAAGGGGAAAGGACCGCCATTTCCCCTTATAATCCCCACGCTCGTCTAAGCATTTTTTTGAAGCAAAGCCGAAACTCACTTCGTTCAAACAGTCGCCTTTACTCCAAAAAAATCACGACACCTTTTTTATAATAGTAAAATTTAAACCGTCGGAGCATTTTTATGTGCTGACAAAACTGTCTGAGCGAAAGCGAGTTTTTTGGCAGTGCATAAAAATGACGAAGACTAGCCGGGGTGCAGGGGTATGGCGATGGTACCCCTGCTTTAAAATAAAAATATTCTTGGATAGAATAATTTGAAATTAAAAATTTGCATTTTTAATAAATATAGGTATAATTCTATTAGATAGTTTGACAATCAAAATTTTTATAAGGAGGAACATACTATGAAAATAAAACTTAATAATATTTCAGAAACTATGCTTATTACTCTGTATATGCGAGCGACCGATGCTAAAAGTAAAAATCCGATTTTAAATGACAAAAAATCTGAAGAAATAATTTCTCAAATAGATTATGACTTCTCGAAATTTAAAAGTGCATGGGCTTCGTATTACGGAGTTCTTTCACGGGCGAAAGTGATGGACAATGAAGTAAAAAAATTTATGAAAAAATATCCAGATTGTGTAATTGTATCGATTGGATGTGGATTAGATACGAGATTTTTACGAATAGATAACGGAAAAATAAAATGGTACAACCTTGACTTGCCAGAAGTCATTGAAAAACGAAAGCTCTTTTTTGAACCAAATGAAAGAGTTATAGATATTGCAAAATCTGCATTTGATTCAGCATGGACAAAGGATATTAAACTGGAAAGGAAAAAATTGCTTATTATTTCCGAAGGTGTATTAATGTACTTTGAAGAACAGCAAATTAAACAGTTTTTGGAAATACTGACTGATAATTTTGATTCTTTTGAAGCTCAATTTGACTTGCTATATAAAGGAACAGTTAAAATGAGTAAAAAACATGATACCTTAAAAAATATGGAAGCAAAATTTAGCTGGGGCGTAAAAGATGGAAGTGAAGTTGTAAAATTAAATCCAAAATTAAAGCAGACTGGACTTATTAATTTTACCGATGAAATGAAACATCATCTTCCTGGCTGGAAAAAATTGTTTATTCCATTCTTTTACATTTTTAATAATAGACTTGGAATTTATACTTTTGAAAAATAAAGAGCGATATTACAAAATGTATACTGAAATGAAAAAAGCGCAGTCAGAATTTGAACTGATTTAAATTAAAATTTTGAGAGTGTAAACTTTTTTGCGTAAATAAACTAGAAAAATCTTATATTACTGGATTTATATATATCTTACACAAAATTCCGGACACTCTCAAAATTTATTATGCAAATTTAATGAATCTCTCAAAATGTACTTTACTAATTTAATGAACTTCTTCCACTTGAATAAAAACTTTCTCTAATATCTATTAAAATTCTCACGATTTTTTTATTTCATTTCAACTATTTTATTCTAAATACTCATTACTAAACCCAAATCCACTCGGAATTTGTTTTTTAATCAATTTATTTTTATATAGCCAACTGTAAAATAAATCCCATCTATTTTTATCTATCTCTCCCCATTTTTTAGCGTTTCCTCTATACTGCGAAACTAGCCACTTTTGACTGGCAAGCGCTAATTTTGGATTTATTTCAGGCGCATTTTTTACCAAAATTTTCGCCGCTTTTTCAGGATTTTGAATTGAATATTCATAGCCTTTTTTTATTGCTTTTAAAACTTTTTTTGCTTCATTTGGATTTTTTTTCAAATAATCGTTGTTTGCAATAATTACAGGACTGTAAAAGTCAAGCTCAGGCCCGTAATCCACAAATTTTAAAAAGTTTGTATTAAGACCCGCAAGCTTCGTTGCAACACCGTCCCACGCATAGTAAACCCAGACCGCGTCAATATTTGTTCTTAGTGCTGTTACAACATCAGTAACTGTATTTGGAATCATTTTTACGTTATTAAAATTTCCATTGTCATCGGTAACCATCTTTTTTAAAATGGCTTTTTCAATTTCATCGTCCCAGGTTGCGTATCTTTTACCCTCCAATTTTTTCGGCGTATTTATTCCTTTCTCTTTCAATGAAATAATTCCAGACGTGTTGTGATTGATTATTGCTGCGACTGCTGTTACTGGAACAGGCGCATCAGACGAAAATGACTTTGCCAGTGTGTCTTGAAAGCTTATTCCAAATTCAGCTCCACCAGCTCCAATTAGTGCTGTTGTACTTCCTTCAGGCGGCTGTACAATCTCTACATCAATTCCCTCATCTTTAAAATATCCCAAATCTTTTGCGACAAATAGTCCTGTGTGATTAGTATTAGGCGTCCAATCCAAAACTATTCTTATTTTTTTAGATTTTTTTACACAAGATACTGACAATATCAGCATTACCATTAAAATTAAAATTTTAACAAAATTTTTTTTCATAAGGCTCTCCTTTTTTTAATCAAATAGCTTCTTCCCAAGGCATACTCAATTTTTGAATTTTTTTTACAACAA
The DNA here is from genome assembly GCF_001553645.1 of Leptotrichia sp. oral taxon 847. Taxonomy (NCBI): domain Bacteria; kingdom Fusobacteriati; phylum Fusobacteriota; class Fusobacteriia; order Fusobacteriales; family Leptotrichiaceae; genus Leptotrichia; species Leptotrichia sp. oral taxon 847. Next base: position 302,521 of record NZ_CP014231.1, read on the forward strand.
ACATCAAAAATAAACTAATTATTGAAATTAAAAATATCACGGCAAACATTTTATCAAATGAATACGACTTTCTGACTCTCGTCATATACACCCCAAGTCCATCAAACCCGCCTAGCCATTCAGCAACAACTGCACCTATAATCGAATAGCTGACAGATATTCTAAGTCCCGCAAAAAAATATCCAATCGAACTTGGAAGCTTTATGTGAACAAAATTTTGAAATTGCGTTGCTCCCATCGTTTTCATAAGTTTTAGTGCATCTTTATCCGCCGATTTAAATCCATCCAAAAGTCCTATTGTTATTGGGAAAAATGAAGTTAAAACAATAAGTACAATTTTAGGTAAAATTCCATATCCCAGCCAAAGTACCAAAAGTGGTGCAATCGCAACAGTTGGAATAGTTTGAGTAATTATTAAAATTGGATAGATGGATTTATAAAAAAATTCAAACATATCCATAATAATCGCAACAAAAAAACCTAAAATCACTCCCATCCCCAGTCCTAAGAAAGCTTCTACAAGCGTAACCTTCATGTGGTGCATAAGAAGTGGAAAATCATTTATAAAAGCCTTTATTACATCAAAAGGCGAAGGCAACATAAATTTTGGCACAATTCCTGTAATTGATAATATTTGCCACTTTATTAAGATATATAAAATAATAATTATTGGTGCGATTTTATTTAATACTTTACTGTATATATTTTTTGATTTTTTTCTCAATTGTAATTATCTCTCCTCCCGGTTTATAATTTATTTTGACATATGACATCACACTTTCCGCTCCAGCTTCAACTGCAATAATTTGACACATTTTAACAATGTTCATAAGTTCATCATAATCCCCTTCAATCGTTGTTTCAAAAGGTCCAACTACCATTTTAAAATTTTTACTTTTAATGTACTCGATAACTTTGTCCACTATTCTTATCACTTCTTCATTTTCGCAAGTACTTGGCAAAACTTGAATTGCAACACTTGCATTGATTTTATTAGACATAAAAACATCTCCTTTCAAATTGTATTAAAAACAAAAGGAGATTTATTTATTAATATTAAATTGTAATATTATAAAAATACTCCCTTCGCCGGCATTATCCGTATCAGGTTAAACGGGTTAAGTCAAAAAGACTACTCTCAGCCACTACAGCACCCCTGTATTTATATTTAACTTTGATATCTTTACTTTAAGTATATCCTTATTTTTTCATAAGTCAATATCATTCTAAAAAAAATGTAAAATTGTATCACATTATATTTTTTATATTAAAAATTTATTTTTTTCTGAAAAAATTCAAATTTTCATATTTATCCAAAAACATTTCTAAATACTCAGCTGGATCTACATCTTCCTCTTTTCCATCAATCATTCTTTTAAGTCCCAACTTTTCTAATTCGCTTATTAATTTATCTTTAGTTGTTGGCTCTTTTAATTGTTGCAAAAGTAATAGTTCAATGCCGTCCACAGGGAAAATTTCATTTTTAAAGTTTCCAATTCCGATGTATTGCCCATCTTCACTTAGAATAACTTCCACATATTTGATAAATTTTTCTGGAACATAAGTTTCATTTTCCACAAAACTTACTCTTTCAATTTTTGTCAAATAGAAATTTAGATTTCCTACTATTACGTTATTTAAAATAAATCCTCTTATTTCTTGAACTATTTTACCTTTCTGCTCTTGATCTAAATCTTTGTCTTCCAAAAATTTCTTTGCATCTTCAATTTCAAATTCTCCGTATTTTTTATTAAGCAAATGTTTTAAAGTTTCTTCCAAGACTTTATCTTCAAGTTCCGCTATTTTTATTTCATTTCTTATTACATAGTAAAGGCTGTCAAGTATTGTATTAGGTATGCTTTCAGAAAAATTCAACTTATCTGCCTGACTTTTTTTACACATAAGTGATTTTCTAAATTTTGTATCCAAGATAAAGTCAATACATTGTTCTTTGATTACATTATCTCCGCCAGACAACTGCTGTAATTTTTCCACAGTTTCCTTTTTATAAGAAGTTGCCATTGATAATTTTAGATTTGTGTCAGTAAAATATTTCAATCCATTTTTATCAGCTAGTTCAGCAAATTCGTGAATGTATAAAGGATCGTTAAACATTTCCAAATATTCGTGTCCAAGGTAATAATTTTTATGTTTTAATACACTATCCATCCATTCCAGATAACTTTTGCTTCTATCTTTTAAATCTGGATAAAGTTCTATCTGTTCTTTAAAAATTTCTACAACTAATCTTCCTCTTTCCGTTTTTTCAAGCAGTGAAAGATTTGGATAAAATTTATTTACGTACATCATCATATCTCTTACCTTTGAAGCTTCTTTCCAACCTGGATAAGTATTGTAAGACAAATATGCGATCCCATTTTCATTCAAATTTTGATTGCAAATTTCTATCATTTTGTGCTTTACATCATTCGGAACCCACGAAAAAACTCCGTGAGAAATTATATAATCAAATTTCCCAAAACTTTCATCAATTGTCAAAATATCTTTTTGATGTAACTCAATATTTTTTAATCCCAATTTTTTTATAATTTCATTCCCTTTTTTTATCTGCTCATGCGACAAATCCACACCGACATAATAATTGTCTTCAAAATTAATCGCTTGTGCAATCAAATTTCCTCCAAAGGATGTCCCCAATTCCAGTATTCGAGCTTTTGTAGCTTTCTGTGGATTAAGTCCATAAAAATATGCATATGCTTCCAATTTTATCATCGCTGTATCTGCAAATGGATTTGCTTTATAAACTAACTCATCATAACTTTCTTTGTTTTCTTCGCTATTCATTTTATAATTTCCTTTCTTTGCTTTAATTATTAAAATTATATCATATTTTTAATATTTTTTCATTATTTTTTTGTTATTAAAAAAAATTCCTGTTAATATCAAAATTAACAGAAATTTTATAATCTTTTATTTTTTAGATTTTTTCTTATTTTTTTTATCTTTTTTTGAAGAAGTTTTTTTACTTGATGACTTTTTTCTTCCAGATTTTTTTGACGAGGATTTTTTTCCGTTTCCGCCACTTTTTCTATTACCTGTAGCTTCTTCAACTAGAGGCTTGGAATCTTTTTTGGAATTTAGTGCTCTCATAATGTATTCCGCTTCCTGTAGTGGCACTGTAATGAATGAATATTTATCCATAATTTTTACATCTTTTACTTTTCTTCCTGGAGTTTTTGCCTTTTTATGAAGTAAATCTAATAACCTTCCCACATTATAGCCATCTTTTGAACCAAGTGCGATAAATAATCTTGTTTTATCCGCAATTTTAACTTTCACATCTTGAATTTCACTGTAATTTTCAGGTAAAAACTCATCTTCATAGACATGTCTTAATACAGATGCCAAAACTTGTTTTGGATCTCTTCCTTCAAGCAAATCATTTGCCAATTCATCGTAAGCACTATGGTCATCTTCTTTTATAATTTCTTCAATATAGGCGATTAATGCTTCTTTTTTAGCGTTTAAAATTTCTTCCACATTTGGTATATCTTCTCTTTTGATATCGGTTTTTGTAATTCTTTTAATTTGTGCCAATTTACTAGCTTCCCTAGGTGTTACAAAAGTAATTGCAATCCCCTTTTGACCAGCTCTTCCAGTTCTTCCAATTCTGTGGACATAAGATTCTGCTTCCTGCGGTATTGAGTAATTGATTACGTGTGTTAAGTTACTCACATCTATTCCTCTTGCTGCAACGTCTGTTGCCACAAGGACTGTTAATATTTTTTTCTTGAATAAATCCAACGCTTTTTGTCTTAACGCTTGAGTGATGTCGCCATGAATACATTCAGCATCGTAATTTCTAGCTTTTAATTTATTTGTAACATCGTCAACTTCTGATTTTGTTCTACAAAATACAATTCCGTAAAAATCCTGCTCGTAGTCCAAAACTCTACATAGCGCTTCAAACTTATCTTCCTGTTTAACTTCATAATAAATTTGTTCTGTTAAATTTGTAGTCAATTCCTTTTTTGGAACTTTTAATAATTTATACTCTGGCATAAACTTTTTAGCTATTGCCAAAATTTGTTTAGGGATTGTGGCTGAGAAAAACAACATTTTTTTCCCGTCGTTCGTCTTTTTTAATATTTCTTCAATATCTTCGATAAATCCCATATTTAACATTTCATCCGCTTCGTCTAATACGAAATAATCCAAATTGTCAACTTTTAAGACTTTTTTCTTCATCAAGTCCATAACTCTTCCAGGCGTTCCGACAACAATGTCAACTCCAGATTTTAGCCTTTTAATTTGATTTTCGATAGATGCACCACCGTAAACTGCTAACACTTTTAAATTTTTTTCACCTTTTAATGAATAAATTTCATCTGCCACTTGATTTGCAAGCTCTCTTGTAGGTGCTAAGATTAAAGCTTTAACAGTTTTATCAGATTTAATAGTTTCTAGGATTGGGATACTAAATGCCGCCGTCTTTCCTGTTCCTGTCTGTGCTTGTCCTATTAAGTGCGTTCTCTCTTTTAATAATTCAGGAAGTACCAATTTTTGTATTTCGCTTGGTTCCTCGAATCCTTTTTTACTTAGTGCATTAAGCATTTCTGTGCTTAATCCAAAATCTTCAAATTTTTGCATCTTTTAAAATTACCTTCCTTTTCGTCTTTATATAATGTTTTACCAGATTGCCTAATTTTGCAACTGATTTTTTTATTATTGTAGTGAAAATCTCTTATTTTTTTAATCATTTCATACGACATATTATTATATCACATTTTTTAAAAATTTGATATTTTTTTGTATTTTTAATTTTCTGTTCTTATTTTTTATCTTAAATTATTAACACCTTATTTTACAACTTTTATTTTTGATTTTCTTTCATCAGTTTATAATTTTTCCAATTTTAGTTTTGCTTCATCACTTCCAGCTTCCACTGCTTTTTCATACCATTTTTTAGCTTCTTTAATATCCTTAGGTACACCTTTTCCATCTTTGTACATATCTCCTAATGCGCTAAACATCGGAGCTGCTTCTTTATCTTTTCTATCACCTGCTTTTTCATAAAGTTCTTTTGCTCTTTCAAAATTATTTTGACTTTCATAAATTTTTGCTAAATTGTATTGAGCAACTATATCGCCTGCACTATCCCCCATTTCATAGTAAAAGATTGCATCTTCCAGATTTTTTTTTGTTCCAAGACCATTTTGTGCCATAATTCCCAAATATCTTGGCGCTTTCATTTCAGCGTTCATATTTCCTTTGTCCATCGCTTTATTAAACAGTTCGGACGCTTTTTTGTAATTTTTTTTGACACCAAATCCTTCAAAATATATTATTCCAACATTTGTAGTCGCTATTTCATTCCCTTTTTTCATCGCTTTTGTCGACCACATAAGCGCTTTTTTATAGTCTTTTGGCACTCCCTTCCCAAAAAGGTACATTTCTCCTAATTCAGTTTGTGCCGCAACATCTCCCTTTCGAGCCGCATCTGTCAATTTTTTTACTTTTTCATCTATTGCTGATATAACTTTGGGTTTAGAAGTTGGTTTTACACTTTGATCCTTTTTTTCTCCACAACTTGCAAAAATCATAAGTCCCATTATCAGTAAAATACTTTTTTTATACTTTTTCATTTATCTCTCCTAAATTTTATTTGAAATTTTATTACAATAATTTTTATTAATTCAAGCATAGACAATTTTAAAAATTAAATAAAAATTCTACTTGCACATATTATTTTTATTTAATTCTTTTAAATTTTTTCACAATATTTATCTTTAACTACAAAATACTATTTTTCTATATTTTTTCATAAGGGGAAAGGACCGCCATTTCCCCTTATAATCCCCACGCTCGTCTAAGCATTTTTTTGAAGCAAAGCCGAAACTCGCACTAAACGTGCTCAAACAGTCGTCTTTACTCCAAAAAAATCACGACACCTTTTGTATAATAGTAAAATTTAAACCGTCGGAGCATTTTTATGCACTGCCAAAAAACTCGCTTACGGCGGGGCAGTTTTGTCAGCACATAAAAATGTCGTAGACTAGCCGGGGTGCAGGGGTATGGCAATGATACCCCTGCTTAAAAAATGTATATAAATTAAAATAACTCTCTTAGAGTTAACTAAAAGAGTTATTTTCTTCATTAACTATTTTTGAATGTTTAAAACTACTGTTTCCCCTGCTTTAGCTTCTCCACTTTCAACTGGATTTAATGAACTGTAATCTTCATAGTTTGAGATAATTACTGGTGTAATTATTGATTTTGCATTTGCTTTTAAAAATTCATAATCGTATTTAATTAATGGATCTCCAACTTTTACAACTGCACCTTCTTCAACAACTCTTTCAAAACCTTTTCCTTCTAATTGAACTGTATCCATTCCGAAGTGAACAAAAATTTCTACTCCTGCTGGTGTTACAATACTAAATGCGTGATTAGTATCAAAGATTTTTTCTACTCTTCCCGCAGCTGGAGCTAACATTGAACCTGATCCATTAGGTTCAATTGCAATTCCGTCTCCTACCATTTTTTGAGCAAATACTTCATCAGGAACTTCAGACAAAGGCATAATTCTACCCGAAATTGGTGCAATTATTTTCCCTTCAAATTCCTGTTTTACTTCTTCTTCCTTTTTTCCTTTTTTAAATAAATCAAATAGTCCCATTTTTTCTCCTCCAATATATTTATTTTTTTAATTATATCATAGTAATATGATACCACATATTAGTGAAAAATACAAAACTTTTTACCAAAAAAATTTTATTTTTCTATTAAACTACTTCCATCCATTTCCGAAGGCTTTTCTAAACCTAAGAATTCTAGCATTGTAGGCGCAATATCAGCAAGTCTTCCGCCTTTTCTTAATTTAGCGTCCTTCATATCGTTTGAAATAAAGATGAATGGAACGGGGTTTACAGTATGAGCTGTATGAGGCTCATTTGTTTCAGGATTTACTAATAAATCCGCATTTCCATGATCAGCAGTTATAAATAATACTCCGTCCATTTCCAATACTTTTGTAACAAGTTGTCCTAGACAATTATCCACAGCTTGGCAAGCTTCAATTACCGCATTTACATTTCCTGTATGTCCAACCATATCAGGATTTGCAAAGTTTAAGATAACTGTGTCTACTTTTCCTGTATTTAATTCTTCGATAAGTCTATCTTTTACTTTGTAAGCACTCATTTCAGGCTGCAAGTCATAAGTTGCAACTTTTGGTGAATCTGATAATAATCTTACTTCTCCTGTATAAGGTTCTTCTTTTCCACCATTAAAGAAAAATGTAACATGTGCGTATTTTTCAGTTTCTGCCGTTCTTACTTGAATTAATCCAGCTTTTGAAACTACTTCTCCAAAACAATTTACTATTTTTTCAGGCGGGAATGCAATTGGTGAAGTAAATGTCGCATCGTATTGAGCCATTGTTACAAAATTTACTTTTGGATAAACTTTTCTCTCAAATCCTTTGAAATTATCATCAATAAACATTCTTGTAAGCTGTCTTGCTCTATCTGGTCTAAAGTTTGCAAAAATTACTCCGTCTCCATCTTTGATTAACCCATTATCTTTTGAACCAATTTTAACAGGAACTACAAATTCGTCAGTTACACCTTTTGCATACGACGCTTTAATAGCTTCGTCAGCTGTTGGATAAACTTCACCGTCCCCACTAGTTAGCGCGTCATAAGCTAATTTTTCTCTATCCCAGTTATTGTCTCTGTCCATTCCGTAGTATCTTCCGATTACAGTTGCAATTTTTCCAACGCCTATTTCATCTAGAGCTTTTTGTAATTGTGATAAATAGTTTACTCCACTTTCAGGTGGTGTGTCTCTTCCATCTGTGATAGGATGAACATAAACTTCTGTAAGTCCTTTTTTAGCTGCCATATCAACCAATCCTATGATATGTTCAAGATGGCAATGAACTCCACCATCAGATGCAAGTCCTAAAATGTGTAGTGCTTTACCATTATTTTTTGTTGTCTCCATCACATTTGCCAATACCTCATTTTCCAAAATTGACCCATCTTTAATCGCTTTTGAAATTTTGGGAAGCATTTGAAAAACTGTTCTTCCAGCTCCAATATTTGTGTGTCCAACTTCAGAATTTCCAAATTGTCCATCAGGTAATCCAACATGACCTCCATCTGCACGAAGTTCGGTAAAAGGGTATTCCTCTTTATATCTATTAAAGTTTAATGGATTTGCCATTTTTATTCCATTAACTTGATCGTCATGGTGATTCATACCCCAACCATCTAAAATTACTAAAACTACTGGTCTTTTTTTCATTCTCTCTGTCCTTTCAAGTTATTATGTTAAATTTTACTTACTACTATTTATTATACAAGTTTTTTATTAAATTTTCAAGAAATTATCCACTTTATTTTCATATTTTTTAAATTTTTTTGCAAAATTAATAAATGCAGCAATTTAACTAAATTTACTTTTTTATTTTAAAAATTTATAAAAAAAGAAAGTTCGCTTTTTAAAAATTATTAAGAAAAAAAATAAATTTTATCTCATATAACATATGTTTTTTAAAAATTCAATAAAATTTTGCTAGAAATTTTGGTTTATTTTTGATAGAATATGTGTAAGTAAATTTATCCTAAAAATGACTTTTAGGAAAAAGAAAGGAGTATATGTGAAGAATACTAAATTTTTCACAGAAAAAATATGTTAAAAAAATTATTACTTACGACTATTTTTTCAGTAATTTCAATTATCGGATTTGCTGAAACTGATGTGTCACAGATAGCAGTGGATTATCCTTATAAAGAAAGCGCTATAATGGCTACTGTCTTGGGGACACCGCCAAGTCAATATTATAAATTCAAACACACAAAGGGACCAAAAGTAAAAAGATTTAAAGCTGTTAAAAAAGTACCTGAAATTTTAAGACAATGGAGTACATATGATTACGGAGTTTGGGAACAAAAAGAAAAGGCACCGCTTATGATTGTAATTTCTGGAACAGGATCGCTTTATAACAGTGGAATGTCGCTTTATTTAGCTAATGTTTTTTATGACAAGGGTTATAATGTGATAGCATTCAGTTCACCGACAACAATGCCTTATATAGTATCTCAAGGTAGAAATAACTACGGTGGATATATGAAAGATGAAACTGTCCAGATGTATGATTTAATTTCAAGAGCAATTGCACAAGAAAAAAGAGACGGCATGAAAATTTCAAAAACTTACATTTCAGGATATAGTTTGGGAGGATTTCAGTCGCTTTTGCTACACGAATTAGACGGAGAAAAGAAAAGAATCGGAATAGAAAAATCTTTGCTTTTAAACTCTCCGCTAAGTATTCTTACGGCAACTAAAAAATTGGATAACTATTTGGTAAAAAATGGAATTTTTGATGCTAAAAGTCTGGAAAAATATTTGGATAACATTTTTTCTAAACTTATAAATGATGGTTCTATTAAATTAAATGATTTTTCTTCTACAAATCTTAATGAATCACTTGGAAAATTAGATCTTGGAGAAAAAGATTTCGAGATATTAACTGGACTTTTATTTAGACTTTATTCGGCGAATATGACTTTTGCAGGAGAAGTTTTTAGTGGAAATAACGCTTATGGAAGACTTTCAGAAAAAAAACATTACAAACGTTTTGATTCTGTAACAAAAGAATTTCAGGAAGCACTTTCTGTTTCATTTGAGGAATATGCAAAAGAACTTTTATACCCTTATTTGAAGAAATATAAACATCCTAACTTAACACCGACTGAATTTTTGGAAGATTTTGATTTAAGAAGCCGCAAGGATTTTATTGAAAAAAATAACAAGAATATTGTCTTTATTACTTCAGAAAATGATATTTTACTTTCACAAAATGATTTAGACTACATAAAAAATACTTTTTCAAACAGAGTTTTAGTTCCGTTTGGAGGACACACAGGACTTCTTTGGCATAACGACATGGCAAACTTGATGGTAGAAAAATTGGAGGAAGAATAAGATGACAAAATTTAATAAAAATAAAATTGTGATATTTGGAGCTGTTATTGCTGCTTGTGCAGTATCTTATGCAGACACTGACGAGCTTTATCCAGAAGTAAAAAATGTAGATACGGTCAGTTATTTAGATGAAGCAACAAAAGAAGCAAATGACGACATTTATATAGAATTTGTAGACGAAAAAGAAAATATTCCAGCTGAAAAGAATATGGAAAAATTTAAACTTACAAATTTAAAAAATAAAAACAAAAAAATTGACAAAAATAAATATATTATGTTTGAGCAAGATGACTATGGAGACTTAGCGACTAACATTGAAGGTTTGGACGACGAATACATAGTTTCCAGTAAAATTCTCGATTTAACTGGAGCGGGTGGCACAATAAACGATCCACTTGAGCCGTTTAATCGAAGAATGTACGCATTCAATACTCAATTTGACAAAAAAATTGCTTATCCAGCGTCAAGAATTTACGCAGCAATTGTTCCAAAACCTATAAGAACAGGAATTTCAAACTTCTTTGGAAACTTTAAGGAAATTCCAACTTTTGTAAACTCAATGCTACAGCTAAAACCAGGAAAGGCAGTAAATGCACTTGGAAGATTTGTTGTAAATTCAACTGTCGGAATCTTAGGGGTAACTGATGTTGCAACAAAAATGGGACTAAAAAAAGATTACGAAACAATGGGAGATACTCTTGGACATTATGGAGTTAGAAGTGGAGCTTATTTAGTTTTGCCAGCTTTAGGTCCAAGTAATATCAGAGATGGTATTGGAAGCGGAATAGACGGTGCTATGGAAGGTGCAGCTAGAGGTGTCGTTGAAGATAAGCTTTTCTTTGATACAGGTGTTTTTGACAAAACCACATATGGATTTACACGACCAGTAGTTACAGGACTTAATTTGCGTTCACTTGTAAATTTTAGATATGGAGATTTAAATTCGCCATTTGAATATGACTTAGTAAAAATATTTTATCAAAACTACAGAAAAGTTCAAATAAAAAAATAAATAAATAATAAATTATAAAGGGAGAAAAAGATGAGCTACATAAAAGATTGTGATATAGAAGTTTATAACGCTATAAAAGCGGAAGAAAAAAGACAGGAAGAAGGGATTGAACTAATCGCTTCTGAAAATTTTGTTTCAAAAGCTGTGATGGAAGCTGCGGGATCAGTTTTTACAAATAAATATGCAGAAGGCTATCCAGGAAAAAGATATTACGGAGGATGTGTAAATGTTGACATTGTTGAAACTTTAGCAATTGAAAGACTAAAAAAAATCTTTGGAGCAAAATTTGCAAATGTTCAGCCACATTCAGGTTCTCAAGCTAATATGGGAGTTTATGTCGGACTTTTAAATGCTGGGGATAAAATTTTGGGAATGGGACTTAGTTCTGGTGGACATTTGACTCATGGCTATAAAATTAATTTTTCTGGAAAAAATTATGTTGGGATTGAATACGGATTGGATCCAGAAACTGAATTAATTGATTATGATAAAGTACGTGAGATTGCGTTAAAGGAAAGACCTAGAATAATTGTTGCAGGAGCAAGTGCTTATTCAAGAATTATTGATTTTAAAAAGTTTAGAGAAATTGCTGACGAAGTTGGCGCTTACCTTATGGTGGACATGGCTCATATTGCGGGACTTGTTGCAGCTGGAGTTCATCCAAATCCAATGGAATACGCCGATGTTGTAACTTCTACAACTCACAAAACTCTAAAAGGGCCTCGTGGTGGAATTATTTTGACAAACAACGAAGAAATTGCAAAAAAAATCGATAAAACAATATTTCCAGGAATACAAGGTGGGCCTCTTGCTCACATTATTGCAGCAAAAGCTGTCGCTTTCAAAGAAGCACTGACTCCTGAATTTAAAGAATATCAAATTCAAGTAGCTAAAAATGCTAAAGTTTTGGCCGAAGAACTTACAAAAGGTGGACTTAGAATTGTGAGCGGTGGAACTGATAACCATTTGATGTTAGTTGATTTAAGACCGATGAAAGTTACTGGAAAATTGGCGGAAGAAAAATTGGAAAAAGCTGGGATAACTTGCAACAAAAACGCTATTCCAAACGACCCTGAAAAACCGTTTATCACAAGCGGTGTAAGACTTGGTACTCCGGCAATTACCGCTCGTGGATTTAAAGAGGAAGAAACTAAGCTTGTCGCAAAATTTATTTTAGAAGTGCTAAACAACATTGAAGATGAAAAAATTACTTCCAAAGTTAAAAATCAAGTTTTGGAATTGACTAAAAAATTTCCGCTTTACAAAAATAAATAAAAAATTTAAAAGGAGAAAAAAATCAAATTGAGAAATAATAATAGAAAAAATGATGAGATGCGGGAAGTTAAAGTTACAAAAAATTACATTATCCACCCTGAAGGTTCGGTCTTAATTGAATTTGGAAATACAAAAGTTATCTGTAATGCGACGATTGAAGAAAAAATCCCGAGATGGCTAAAAATGGATAATTCTTCCAAAGGGATTCACTCAGGCTGGATTACCGCTGAATACAGTATGCTTCCCCGTGCAACAAACACCCGTGTCCAAAGGGAATCAATAAAAGGAAAAGTTTCAGGAAGGACAATGGAAATCCAAAGACTTATCGGAAGATCTTTAAGAGCTGTAATTGACCTTGAAAAACTGGGAGACAGAACAATTATGGTCGACTGCGATGTCATTCAAGCTGATGGCGGTACAAGAACTGCTTCAATTACAGGAGCTTATCTAGCTGTGGAGCTTGCAATTGAAAAATTAATTGATGAAAATAAATTAAAAGAAATTCCAATAAAATCAAAAGTTGCCGCAATAAGTGTGGGAAAAGTTCGAAATGAGTTAATTTTAGATTTGGACTATGACGAAGATTCCGCAGCGGATGTCGATATGAACATTATCATGACTGATAAAGGTGAATTTGTGGAAATTCAAGGAACTGGTGAAGAAGCCACTTTTACTCAAGATGAACTCCTAAAATTCATTGAATTATCCAAAAACGCATTTAATAAATTATTTACTTTATAAAATTTATACCCACTTCTTTAAGTGGGTATAGTTGTGAACTACTCCCACTTGTAGAAGAGGGAGCTTCTTGGGAAGTATTTGTTTTTGCTAGCCAAATATATTTACCAAGCTCTTCGGGCAGTCCCTGCCCTGACTATGAGTATTATACCATATAAGAGCTGTTATTTCAAGCTATATTCTGCAATTCATCTCCCACTTATAGAAGAAGGAGACTTCTTGCTAAATATTGTTAAAAAATTTTATGAAAGGGGAAAAAATGGAATTTAACGAAAATACTAAATTATTTCAAAAATATATGGAAAGAATAAGAAATGGCGATACAGAGGCAATGAATGAAATGGGTTTAATCTTCCAAAATAGTAAAGACAATGAAAATGCTAAAAAATGGTATTTACGTGCAATTGAAAAAAATGATTTTTCTTATGCCAATAATTTAGGCTATCTCTATGCTGGAGAAAAAGATTACGAAAATGCCAAAAAATATTATTTAATTGCGATAAAACACAATGATTTCAATGCTTTAACCAATCTTGCCGTTTTACTTCAAGATAATAAAAAATTCGAAGAAGCTGAAAAATTTTATTTAAAAGCTGTGGAAAAAAATTGTGAAAATGCCAAAAATAATCTTTTAATATTTTATAATGAAACTAACCAGACACAAAAAGAGAAAAAAATATATTCTCAAATGGCTTGGGGTGGTGATACAAATGCAATGAACCACTTAGGAATGATATGCGCCAACGAAGGAAACTATAAAAAAGCTGAAAATTGGTTTTTAAAAGCCTCAGTTTTAGGCGATGAACACGCCAAAAAAAATCTAAAAATATTGAAAGAAAACAAAAATAAAATTACAAAAAAATAACAGATTACTTAATTTTAAAATATTTTAAAATATTTTAAATTTCTACTTCCTTGATTTTTTTCAAAATTTTTGATAAAATAATATTCGATGTTTGGGAAAATCCATCGTTAAAAAAAACCTTTTGTAAACACATATTTTCAAAAGGATATGTGTTTTTTTATTTGTAAATTTTTTTTAGGAGGAAATAAATGTTTAATTTTTTTAGTCAGCTTCGATTCGGAGTAAATGAATTGTTGTGGCTTTCATATTTAATTTTAAATTTTACGGCAGTTGTACTTGCTTACAGATTTTGGGGAAAAGGAGGACTGTTGTCAGTTGTGCCGCTGTCAATAGTTTTAGCTAATATTCAAGTTGGAAAATTGATGACCTTGTTTGGTTTTGATGGCATCACAATGGGAAATATCGCATTTGGAGGAATTTATCTTGCGTCTGATATTTTGACGGAAAATGAAGGAAAACATTACTCAAGAAAAGTGGTTTCGCTAGGTTTTGCTGCAATGTTATTTACAACGTTTATAATGCAAATTGTACTAAAAATAAATGTTTCACCTGATGATAAGATGCAAGGTGCTTTATCAGCAGTATTTGGATTTATGCCAAGACTTGCGATTTCAAGTGTGTGCGGATTTGCAGTTTCTCAGTCATTTGATATATGGTCTTATCAATTTATTAGAAAATTTAGACCATCTTATAGAGATATTTGGATTAGAAACAATGCGAGTACAATGATAAGTCAAATTTTAGACAATATTGTATTTTCGTTTTTAGCATTTACAGGAAAATATCCTCTAAAAACAGTAATCGGAATCATATTTTCAACATATTTATTAAAAATCGTAATTTCACTGCTTGACACACCTTTTGTGTATATTGCGACTTTATGGAAAAAACAAGGTAAAATAAGTGATTAATATTGAATTTATATAATTAATAAATTCTTTACAAATTATTGTTAGCATAGAAAAGATAAATTATTTAAAAAATAAAAAGGAACATAAATGGAAAATGGAAAGATATAGTGTAATAAAAGAAAAAAATCCTCGTGAAATCGTGTTATTAAAAGGATTTAGCTGTACGTATGGAAAATGTGCTTTTTGTAATTACATCTTGGATAATACGAATAATGAAAAGGAAATGACGAAAGTAAATTTTGAAGCTTTGAACAAAGTTACTGGAAAATATGGGGTTTTGGAAGTAATAAATTCTGGCTCAGTATTTGAGCTGAATAAATTAACGATGGAAAAGATAAAGGAAATTTGTAAGAAAAAAAATATAAAAATACTTTACTTTGAGGCTTATTTTGGTTATTTAAACAGATTGAACGAGATTAGGAAGTATTTTTCTGAGCAGGAAGTGAGATTTGCGTTTGGATTAGAAACATTCGATAATCATTACAGAACAAAAGTTCTGAAGAAAAATTTTATCTTGAATGAAAAAGTTTTAGAAAAATTGAAAACAGAATATCAGATGTGTCTATTAATGATTTGTACAAAAGGACAGACAAAAAAGCAAATCTTAAATGATATTGAGCAGGGAATAAAGCATTTCAAAGAGCTAGTTGTAAGTGTGTTCGTAAATAACGGTACTCAAATCGAACGAGATGAAGAATTAGTTTCTTGGTTTTTAAAAGAAATCTATCCGAAATATAAAAATAAAAAAAATATTGAAATTTTAATTGATAATAAAGATTTTGGAGTTTATGTGCAATAAAAATATATAAAGTTATGATAAAATAATAAAATTATTTTGTTGTAACTTTTTTATTTGAAAAACTTTTTCAAAAAAATTTGATTACCAAATAATTTGTCTTGACAATTAATATAACATATGTTATATTAATCCGACAAACATATAAGTTACAATTTAAAATCTGTTTTATTTACTATCTTGAAATACTTAACGATTTTTTTAATAACAAACTTATATAAATGAAAAATTAGAAAAAATTAAAGGAGCTTAAAGGAAAAAATGAGATTAAAAATAATATTAATAGCACTCTTAAGTGCTTTGGCATTAAAAGCAGTAAGTATGGACTATCTTTCAAATAATTCAGCTTCATACTTTCAAAATCCATCGCAAACTGGTCAAATAACAGTGGAAGGAATTTTTTACAATCCAGCAGGAACAGTATTTTTAGAAGATGGAAAATATATAAATGCAAATATGCAAAATTCTATAATCCAGGAATCAATGACATTGAATAGAAAAAAATTGGCTTCAAACAGATATGCCGGAGCACCGTCATTTAATTATTTACAAAAAAAAGAAAGGACTTCAATTTTTGCAAATGCAAGTGTTATTGCAGGAGGAGCCACGTTGAAATATGATGAAGGAGTCGCTGGAATAGATTTGGCGGCAGAAACATTTGATAATATGACACGAGGACTATTGAGAGCTAAAGTTACTAAAAATCAATTTAGCGGACAAAATAGATATTATCAATTGATGCTTGGTGGAGCACACAAAATAACAGATAAATTCTCGATTGGCGGAGGAATAAAATATGTTCACGCTTTGAGAAAATTAAATGGACACGCTTCTTTCGGGTACAATCCATTTGTCGGTGCAAGAGTTGGATTGACAGGAAATGACTTGTATTTAGACTCCAGAAGGAAAGCAGATGGTGTTGGAGCAGTATTAAGTTTAGATTATAAAGCGACTGATACATTGAATTTTGCTGTAAAATATGAAACACCTGTAAAATTGAAATTCAAGACAAAAGCGGTTGAAAGTACAAATATGACATTAGCTGGAAAAAAAATTGGATTGTCAGATTTTTACCCTAAATATGCAAATGGTGTAAATTCAAGAAGAGATCTGCCAGGAGTATTGTCATTGGGAGTTTCCAAAGATATTAATGACTGGACTGTTTCTAGCGGATATATTCATTATTTCAATAAAGCGGCAAATATAGACGGAGTAAGTTATAGAGATGGTCATGAAATAAATTTTGGAGTTGACTACAGATTTTCGCCAAAATGGACTTGGCACGCAGGATACAATTATTCTCACACAGGTGCTCCAAAACAATCATACAACGATACAGAATATGCCATAAATGCACAAATTTACACGACAGGATTGACATTCAAGCCGACAGAAAATCACGAATGGAAATTCGGTTTTGGACATGTAAAATATAATTCAGAAAATGGAGAAACAGAAATAACTCATGGAATAAAATTGGATAAATCGAAAGTTAAATATGATAAAAAAGTAAGTGTCTTTTCTTTGGGGTATACTTATAACTTTTAAAGTTTGAATTTTTGAAAAAATGAGAAAATATTGTTTTAAGGGAGTGAAATTTATGCTCCCTATTTTGAATATTTATTTTGGAGGAAGAATTTAAAAACAGGATGATAAAAATACCATCCTGCACCACATATTATATTTTGAGTTTACGCAAAATTCTGGAAACTCTCTTTTTTTTAATTTTTCTGTTAAAATCTTCAATCCCAAAATTCTTCAATTTTAACCTTATTTTTCTCCAAAACATATAATTTCTTTTCCTTCAACTCAACACATCTTAAAACATTAGTAAAAAAACACCCAGCATCCAGATTTATACAATTATTCTCAACAGTTATATCTTCTTGTGGTGTATGTCCGTAATAGACGGTTTTTGCTGTATTATTTTTCTTGTACCAGTCATCCCGAGTCCACAATAAATATTTAATTTCCTGATTTTCTAAGTTTTTGGAAAAATCAATTCCCGCATGAACAAATAAATAATTTTCACTTTCAACAATGTGTGGCATTTTCTCAATAAAATTAAATAGCCATTCTTCTTCATAAAATTTATCATTTTTCCAATATTCATTAATTGTTTTTACTTTATTTTGATGTTTAAAAAATGATCTTATTGTCTTACTCCCGCCATTATATACCCAATTTAAACGATAAGTTTCATCATTTTTTGATTTGAAAAGCATATTTTCGTGATTTCCCATTAAATGAATGATATTGTAACCTTTCTGAATCATCTTTTTATACCAATTATATAACTCAAAAGAAAATTCCCCTCTATCGCAACTATCTCCAAGAATCAATAGCAAATCTTTCTTTTTTAATTTGATTTTTCTTATCATCTTTTTAAATAGATCAAATCTTCCGTGAATATCCGTCAAAACAAAAATTCTTTGATAATCAGATTCTCTAATTCTTTTTATATTCAATTTCATTTTTATCATCTTCCTCAATTCAAACAACCATTCTGACATAATTTATTCTCGTTTTTACCGTCATATCTTTCCTATATTTTGTCAATTTTTGTATTAATAATTTTTTACATCACATTTTAAAATTTCAAAACAAAAATTAGAACAAATTGTTATATTTTTACAAAAACCTCATTTTCCATTAAATTTTCAAGTTCTTCAAAAGTCATATTTTTTCTTTTTTTGCTCTAAACAAATTTTTTATTAATTATTTACATTATTTGCTTTCTTGCTTCTTCCAAAATTTCCATTACAATCAGAGTTTTTTCATTATATTCAAAAAATTTGTTATAATCTTTATTCTTATACAAATTTGAAAATTCTAAAAGTTCGTAGTAAAGTCTATGCTGTCCAGCATTTAACTCATATTCTTTGCTATTTTCACCGTTTCTTACAAAAACAAATTTATCGTAAACATTTGCAGCATCTGTGCTATTTATATACCCCTTATCCCCTTGAATGTTCATTGAAAGTGGTGCTGTACAGTCCTTTGCTCCAACTGCTACGCATTTGAATTTTTTGTAATCTAAAATTAAAACTCCTGAAGTGTCGATATTTCTTTCAATATTTGCCGTGTAAAATACTTTCTCAGGTTTTCCGAATAGTCCTACTGCATAGTAAATATTATAAACATTTAAATCCATTAATGCTCCACCAGATTTTTTTGGATCAAACGCCGGAGCAATATCACCCTTTTTAAATCTGTCGTATCTGCTGGAATATTGTGAATAATTTAACTGTACAATTTTTATATCGCCCAATTCCGAAATCAGTTCCCTAGTTTTTCTATAATTTGGCAAATATTGATTAGAAATGGCTTCAAACAACATTATTTTGTTTTCTTTTGCAAATTTTACAAGCTCTTTTGCTTCTTCATATGTCGACGTAAAAGGTTTTTCCAAAATGACATTTTTCTTTTTTTCCATCGCTTTTTTTGCAAATTCATAGTGTAGATTATTTGGAATAGCAATATATACGACATCTATTTCATCATTTAAAAAACTGTCATAATTTGTATAAATTTTTTTTATCCCGTATTTCTGGGAAAGATTTTTCATTCTTTCAAGCCCATTTTCAGTGGCACAAATGCTCACTATTTCAAAATCCGGTATATTTTTAGACGCTTCCAAAAAATCTGGCACAATATTTCCTGCTCCCACTATTCCTATTTTCATATTTTCCTCACTCACTTTCTGTATTTTTTATTATAATTAATTTTTCTATAAAATTTTCTCTTTATCTTACTTTTAAGATTAGCTTATCGCCATACCACTGCACCCCATTTAATTCATTAATAGTATACCCTTATATAATTTTATTTTACTGATAAAAGAATTAAAAATTATAAAAATATATAAAATTTTTAAATTTCTCTCTTGTTTTTTTCATATTTCAAGTTAAAATTTAGTATAGAGATTTGAATTTTTATTTATTTAATTAGCAAAAAATTGTTAATTGAGAGGAGAAAATTATGAGAATATATGATGGCAGCAGTATTAGAAATGTCGCTTTATTGGGAGAAAGCGGAGCAGGAAAGAGTAATATGACTTCCGCTCTTGAATTTACAGCAAAACTTACGAATAGAATTCCAAGTTTAAATGATAATGCTAAAATAAGCAGCTCCCTTACTTTACATGCAATTGAATACCAGTCTTTTAAATTTAATTTTTTTGACATACCTGGATATGTTGATTTTTTTGGAGAATTGGAATCGGGACTTGCAGCTTGTGATGGAGCAATTATTACGGTTGATGGAACAGATAACTTATCTGTCGGAACCGAAACTGCTCTTGAGCTTACAGATAGCCGAAATATCCCCCGTTTTATCTTTGTCAATAAAATAGACAGCGAAAAAGCTGACTATGAAAAAATTCTCACTCAGTTGAGAAAAAAATATGGTAAAAGAATTGCACCATTTCACGTGCCTTGGGGAGTTGCTTCCAATTTTAAGGGACATATAAATGTTGTTGATATGTTTGCTCGTGAATATAACGGTTCTGAATGTGTCAACGCTGAGATGCCAACTGATATGGACGATAAAATTTTACCAATTCGTGAAATGCTTTTGGAAGCGGTTGCTGAAACAAGTGAAGAATTGATGGAAAAATATTTTAATGGAGAAGAATTTACCACAAATGAAATTCATGCTGGACTTAGAAAAGGAGTGTTAGATTGTAGCTTAATTCCCGTTATCTGCGGTTCAACTACAAAAAACATCGGACTTCACACAACGTTTGATGTAATAAGAGATTATTTGCCAGAGCCAATGGACAATCCTAAAGTTGACGGTAAAAAATCCGAAACTACCTGTCAAATATTTAAAACAGTGATTGATTCATTTTTAGGAAAGGTTTCGTATGCAAAAATTTTATCTGGAGAACTAAAGCCAGATTCAGAAATTTATAATGTGAACAAGAAAAAAGATGAAAAGATTGGAAAACTTGGAACGATTGTAGCTGGAAAAATGGACTTTCTAAAAAAAGGAGTCTGTGGAGATATTGTTTTATTGACAAAACTTGAATACACTCAAACTTCAGACACGCTTTCAACAGATAAAAAAGAAACTCCAAGAAAGAATATTACTTTTCCTAAACCTCAACTTTTGGTTGCGGTAGAACCGTTAAATAAAAATGACGATGAGAAGATGTCAACTGGACTTAATAAACTTATGGAAGAAGATCCGTCTTTTTCCTGGAAAAGAGATATGGAAACAAAACAGACTATTTTGGGAGTACAAGGGGAGCTGCATTCCATCACATTAATTGAAAAGTTAAAATCAAAGTTTGGAGTGGACATTAAAACCGTTGACTTAAAAGTGCCATATCGTGAAACAATTAAAGGAAATTCAGATGTTCAGGGAAAATATAAAAAGCAATCGGGAGGACACGGACAATATGGAGATGTGCTTATCAAATTTTCACCTTGCGATGAACATTTTGTATTTGAAGAAACTATCACTGGAGGAAGAGTGCCAAAATCATATATTCCAGCTGTGGAAAAGGGGTTAAGAGAAGCTTTACTTTGCGGAGTTTTGGCAAATTACCCCGTTACAAATATAAAAGCAGTTTTGTATGACGGCTCTTATCACGACGTCGATTCTTCAGAAATGTCCTTTAAAATTGCGGCAAATATTGCCTTCAAAAAAGGAATGATGGATGCTAAACCAGTTTTACTTGAACCGATAATGGAACTCACAATCTTCGTGCCTGAAAGCTGTATTGGGGATATAATGGGAGATATTAATAAAAAGCGTGGAAAAATTACCGGTATGGACGCTCACAAATCTACAAAGCAAAAAATCACAGCAGAAATTCCAATGGCTGAAACATTTAAGTACGCCAATGACTTAAAAGCAATGACAAAAGGAAGAGGATATTTTGAAATGAAACTTTCAAAATACGAAGAAGTCCCTTTTGAGTTAGCACAAAAAATAATCGAAAGTCGAAAAAAATAGTAAAAACTTTTTTGCGTAAATAAATTATAAAACCCTTGTATTACTGGATTTATATGTACATTTACACAAAATTTTGGACACTTTTAATTAATTATAACTTAAAAAATCACAGTTAAATTAATAACTGTGATTTTATTTTTTAGATATTTAACTTTTTTGTCTAATTTTAAATATCTGATTTTTTTGAGACAATCTATTTTATGAGATAGACCCTCTTTTGCTGTTTTACATTTCTGTAAAAAACTTATTTGAATTAGTAAATCAATCTAAATCCTACACCACTTCTTACATTCTTACCTTTAGTGTCGTATCCTGCATTTACTGTTACTCCAAATCTTGTGTTGTCCACTCCGATATTTAAGTCAAACTTACCGTTTCCTTTTCTATCTTCCTTGTCTCCTCTTATTCCAAACCAGTCTGCATCTGTGTATCTTACTCTTCCTTCGTTGTTCTTACTTGCCATCTTTCCTAGTTCATTTTCATATGCCGCTGTAAGTCCTACTGTTAGGTTTGTTCTCACTGCCATTGGTTGAATATATCTAAACTCTAGTCCTGCTTCAGGTTTTACTGAGAAGTAGTCGTTTCCTTTTACTTCCAGTCTCATTTCTCCAGAATCTTCCTTTATCTTGTTAAATCTTCCATATTCCATCTTCAACGCTCCATATGGTCGCAAGTGTGTTCTTTCACTCAATCTTATATCATATCCCAAATCTGTCTTAAGCGCTGCTCCATATGAATTATAGTCTGATTTCGCCTGGAATATGTCGTCTACAACTAGATATCTACGTTTCATATTGTTAATTCCAAAGAACACATCTCCTCCAATTGTCCATTGTAGTGATCCATTATGGTCTGTTGCCGGAGACATTGTCTTAAAGATTCCTGCTTTAAGCTGTGTCTGGTTTTCTCTTGAATGTCCTATATCTTTAAATTTAAATCTGTTTGTTACTGCTCCTGCATACCATCCCTGAGAATTACCCATCTTAACTGTTTCGTCTTCGTGAACGTAAGCTACTCCATAGGCATTGCTTGTATAGTCAATAACTCCTGCTGTGTCAGTATTGTATTCGTCCCTTTGACCAAATACCTTAATCTTGTTGTTCTGTTTAGATGGATTTCTCCAGTCGTGTTTCAAATATTTGAATTCCTTGTCTAACAAGTTTCCTGTCGCATTTATTCTTTGCTGTAGGTTTCCATACTGATGTCCCATCATTTCGTCTGTTGCCTGATAGAATAATACTTCTTCGTTATTTCCTATTCCATTTAATTTTTGGAATAATTGATTTTCTCTTGTACCTAAGGCTTCCACTCCATATCTTTGTTCCAGTCCATCCAAGAAGTTATATGTATCTGTACTGTTTACCGGTGTTTCCTGTGTCCCTGCCCATTTTGTATACGGTATTTTTGCCAGATAAGCGTTCTGTATTGTTCCATCTGTCTGATTTTGCGCCACACTTGACATCCATGTAAGTGAACCTGAATAAATGTTCCATTTTCCTATCTGTGGATTGTTTAAAATCATCTGGTTATATGGCGCTAATATCTGTGGACTTATCTGAATATACTTGCTTGTTGTGTTTCGTGCTGCTTCAGTACCTATGATAAGGTCGGCATTCTTTAATGTGCTCAAGCTGCTTAGTCCAACTATTGGTGTTGTAAACCGTTTGTTTGAAGTATCTATATACATTCCTATTGTTGAAACTTCCATAGGCTTGTATTCTTCTGCTGTCGTTGTCGCTAGTTCAGGCACTACTGGAACTCCGTTTACTGTTATTGTCGCTGTTGATGAACCTGATGGTGCGTGAATTTTTATTCCACCCATATCTTTTGATATTTCATGTCCTGGCTGCGGAAGCTGAGTATTTACTGATCCTGCCCCTCTTATAGTCAATGTTCCGTAGTTCTTGATTATTCCTGGATTATTTCCTGCCGCATTTCCTTTTGAAAGTAATCCTACCGCTTCATCGGCGTTAATATCAATTGTTCCGTTATTTTCTATTGTCGAACCAGCTTTAACTACCACTCCAACTACTTTCTTTAGTCCTGTTCCATTTGACTTGATTATTCCGTTATTTATTCCTTCTGCTCCATTGTCAAGGTACATTCCTGTTGTGTTGCTTGCATTCAAGTTAATTGTTCCACTGTTTACTACCTTTGTTCCTTTGTTTACTCCGTACATTCCTATACTGTATGGTCCTACTACATTAATTGTTCCCTTGTTTTCTATGTTTCCTGTATAAGCCGGTGTTGTCGCATCTCCTATATATCCTGCCGCCATTCCTATTGCATACTGGTTAGCTGTCGGATCAGAATTTGAAGCTCCTACTGTTATTGAAACACCTGGATTATTTACCGCATTTCCACCATTTATACTGTAAATTCCTACGTTTCCTATTCCTGAACTGTAGTTAATATCTGCATTATTTACTACATTTCCTGCTGAATAAAGTCCATAGTTTAGTGAACCAGTCGAAGTTAACGGTGTATTGTTTATCACTGTTCCTGATGTATCTCTTGAGAATACAAAGACTGTATTATCTCCAACTGTCTGTGAAGTCATATTACTTGTTATTGTGTTTCCTGTTCCTTCATTGATGAATCCATATGAACCGTTACCAATTGCCATTGTAGAACCTGCATCCGCTGTTACGTTGTTTCCTGTTCCTTTTGTGTATACCCCAATCGCTTCATCTTCTCCCAGATTAATTACAGAACTACTTGTTAGTCTAACGTTTCCACCTGTACTAAGTATTCCTTTACCTTTGTTTCCAATATTTAGTGTTCCGTTATTTACCACGTCTGCACCTTCAGAATAGATTCCATAAGCTTTTCCACTTTTATCTGTTATTGTTGCTGCATTTGTTAGGGTTCCACCTGTTGTATAAAGTCCAACAACACCTCTGTCGCTACCGTTATTTACAATGTTTATATTAGTTGTATTTGTTGCTGTATTGTCATAGAAAATACCAGCTCCAGAACCATTTGCAGAACCTGTGTATTTTATTTCAAAAGTTTTTCCATTAGGATTTACAATTGAACCGTTTGAAACAGAAATTCCTACACCTTTGTCTTTTACTTCTATTCCTGTATCTGAAGTAAAGTTTACGACACTTTTTGTTCCGCTTGCATAAACTCCAATTCCGTTGGTTCCTACTGCAATGTCTGAACTTCCTGTTCCTCCTAGATTAATCGTGTTTCCTTTTCCTTCGGATACTATTCCAACGCCACTGTCTCCGGTCATAACAATTTTACCATTATTTGTAATAACTCCATTTGAAAATGAAACTGACCCTTTCCCTGCAACATCATTTGTATTTCCATACAATCCAATTGAACCATTTCCTGCAACTGTTATTGTACCATTATTAGTTAATTCTAAAACCTTATTACTTCCCAAACTTCCACTTGTTATCAGATTGTCAGTTCCATAAGTTTTTAATGTGGAAGCTGAGGCAAATCCTGCCATACCTACTCCACTTGAAGTAATATTTATAGCGCTGTTATTTGTAAGGCTGCTTCCATTTATTCCATACGCTCCAATTCCGTTATCTACATTAATAGTTCCTTTATTATCAACATATCCAAAACTTGTAGACAATGCTGTTGTATTTGAAGGCGTACCTCCTGTTATATTAATTGTTCCGTTATTTGTGTATCCTGTAGTTGTATTATTTGAAACACCATCATGAGAAGCCATTGATAATCCTTTTCCAGTCGCAGAACTTACAGTTACACCATTTGCTATGGTAAACTGTTCATTTGAAAGTCCTACTTTTGTATTAAATTCATCTGTTGGGTCATCTAAATTTTGATTGTTGTTAAGATTAAATTTACCATCTATGTAATATATTTTATATTTTTTATTATTTGTATTCAATGCGGCAAGCTTCATATCATTTTTTATAGCATCTGAACCTGTAGTTCCGCCTGTCCAGTTAGTAGTAACTCCTTTATAAGTACGCAATATCACGTTATCTCCGGTAAGTTTTACAGTTACATTACTCATTCCGTTATATTTAGTAGCTGTTCCTCCTGTAGCTGCAGTATAATCTGTATCTTCACCAGTCATTAAAATACCATCAGACATATTTATTGTAGTAGTTCCTGTAAAATCTATTACAGAAGATTTATCCGCATAAAATGGTGTAGATTTAGAGTGGTCCACAGTATCAGTTCCGCTTGCTACCACATCGCTTGATGTTGCTTTATTTTCATGATAAATAGTTCCACCACTAAAATTAACTTTTCCTCCATCTGTTGCAACCAATCCACCATTTTTACCAGTCTGGATTTTATTACCTGTACCATTGTCAATATTTACAACAGAACCAGCTCCAGAAGCAAATCCTGCAATACCACTTACTTTAATGCTTCCTTTTTTTATATTAACAGTTCCCCCTGTTGTTGCACTGCTCAATGCTTTTGTGTCCAGTGTTGCCAATCCCACGATATTTTCAAATTTATTTGAAGTTGCATTTTTATCTACTGCTTCAATATCTCCGTAGATATTAACAGTCCCTTCATTTCTTGCAAATCCTATTATTGATTTATGGTTTACTGCTGTTGTTTTTACAGGCTTTGCTAAAGTTCCAGTATTTACAATACCTTTATTGTCGCCCATATAGGCGATTCCTCCTTTGGAAGCAAGTATAACTGGTGCAAATATATTAATTTCAGAAGACTTACCTTGTAATGGCACATTACTATCGTCTACAATAGAACTTGGTGGCAATGGCGATCCAGCTAATGATCCCAATTTATGAGTAGCTTGATTCCAAGTTCCTTCAGAATATGCAATAACAGTTCCTGTAGAAGCATTAGTTTCTGATGTATTTGATCCGTCACCACCATCTATACCATCTGTGATACTTGTAGAACGTCCACCATAAGTACGTGTTATATCTTCAGCTACATTCATAACTGTTCCTCTTTTAGATATAAACATAAATCCATCTTTAGAATTTTTTCCAAATCGTATATCAACTTTTCCAACATCAAGTGCATGAATTTTATCATTATCAAGAGTCCCTAACCCAGAATAATCAGTACTTCCAGATGAAGCTCCTATTGGAACTCCCAAATCTCTAGTAGGTTTTATCCCTTCTCTTTGTCCTGACTGTGAAAATATACCTACTCCACCTTCTACCCAATTTACATCTTTACCAGTTAAGTTTCCTTCAGCAGTTTGTGTTGCTCCTCCACCTAATCCATCTCCAATTTTTGCACTAAAATCAATTTCTCCTTGATATATTCCTATATACGAAGCCCTTCTTTCATAACCAGCCTCAGCAACTCTATGTGCTATTTCCCAAGATTTAGGATCTACACCACCCATTTTATCTCCAAAGAATAATCCTACATTTTCATCTCCGTATAAATTTACTTCCCCTTGAGTACCAAGATTAATATACGACTGCATCACATTACTGTCAGTATTATTTTTATCCTTAAATTCTGGTCTTACATAACGTGTCGCACCATGTGAAGCACTAAACTTTGTATTTTCCCAATTTGGCACATAGCTTATACCCGAATAAACTATATTAGAAGCTCCATAAGAATTTATTGTACCTGTATTTTCTATATGTCTTGCACCTGAAATACCAGTTGTTAAATAAGCATTATTTCCTGCTCCACGTAAATTAATATCAGTTTTACCTTTAAGTGCTCCCATATAATGATAGTGTGACAAATGTGATATAATTGTTCCAAAAGCTGAAGGCATAATATAATAAACTGAATTTTGATCATTGTAAACATCTACTTTGGTGTTTGTCATTTGTACAACTCCGTTACGCCATGTTTCCGAAGTAAGGAATCCTGCTCTTCCATATAAATATGCATTTGTGTTGTTTACATTTACATCTAATAAAGTATGAATTCCTATAGTTCCTTGAACAGAACCTGTGCTAGGATCGGCTCCTCCTTCCCGACCTCTACCAGAATCTGCTATGTCAGTTTTACTACCAGGTTTTACCACCTGGTCACTTCCTGTACCATTATAATGACCTCTAACATATACATTCAAGCTATCTAAAGTCAAAGCCTTATTATAATGAGCATCATCATCCATTCCTTCATTTCCTGCTCTATATAAAATATTAGTTGTACGTCCTACATCTTCGCTAGAATCGTTTTTTGTAGAATTATGTACTACACCTCCGTCTATATATCCAGTAACATTTGCATATGCAGGATTGGTATTATTATTGCTCCACGAATTAGCATTTATTCCTGCGTATATTGTTTTTCCATTAGTATGCTGCGTTGAATCTGAAGACCCCCCCAAATCTGGTATCGATTGCTTGGCACCATCAAAGAAAAATCCTGTAAATGGGCTCGCATTTGGCTCAACAATATGTACTTGCTTTGCAGGTGTATCTGGTTCGGGCACTGTTATTGCTGGTGGTTCTGTTCCATTTACTGTCAACGCTTGTAGTTGAGGCGCTCTTATTCCCAAATCTGGAATATCTATGTCTACTTTTCTAGGTCTAATTGACGCTTCTACGTTCATTTCCACAATTGGTTCTTGTGCTGGGTCGTTACTTGCTATTCCATATGATGAAGGAATTCCACTTCTTAAATTTGATGAGGCTGAACGTCTGTTTGATCCCAAAGATAAATCTCCGTAATGGCTACTTAAAGGCGATGTATATCTTTCAAATGAGTTTGTACTTCTCTCAAATCTTCCTTCGTAAGGATATTTTTCTTTCTTATCTCCTCTTCCCTTATATGTTCCATTCCAATTGTTGTTAAAATAATTCATACCGTATTGCCAGCTGCTCCAAGGTGATTTTACAACGTGATCTCCCTGTTCCATCAACTGAATAAGTTCTAAGTTTGTATCTCTAAGCAATTTATCATTTTCATTTCTTGCTTTTTTGAATTGCAACCTCATGTCTTTTATTGAACTGTTTATCTGTCTAGTTTGAGTAGCTATCGCGTCTTCGTCAGAAAATGTCACGTTTGAAACTCCTAGCGTTACAATTCCTGTCAAAAGAAACGTAATTAATGCTGAATCTGTGTATTTAAAGTCTTTTACTCTTTTGGCAAAAGCTTTTAAATCTTTTTTTAACTGTCTTAAATTATTGCTTCCCATGATCTTTTTCCTTTCAAAACTATTTTTATATATATTATATTTCAAAGAATTTTTTTGAAAATAAAAAAGTTTCAAGAATAATTTTTTTAAGTGAGTGATGAGTGAAATTTTTTATTTCCTCAAAAAAACTTTTTATTATACACTATAATTATACCAAAAAAAAAAAAAAAAACAAGTATTTTTTCTAAGAAATTTTTAAAAAAATATGATTTTTTATTTATTTTTTAAAGAAGAATTTCAAAATTTATCTAAATCACTGGACTTTTACAAATGATTTTTTTATTTTTTATTAAAAATTTTTCTATTTACAAAATAGCATACACTTTTAAAAATTTTTTTAAATTTTGATTCTTTCTTTATTAATCTGTTTCTTAGTCTTTATATATTAAAATTATTATAATATTTTATATTAATTTTTTTTCATTATTATTATACCCAATAAAATAAGATTGTCAATATTTTTTGTAAAAATTTTAAACTTTTTTATAATAAATTTCTCTTATAGTTTCTAACAACCTTATATAAAAAAACTATAAAAACAAATTCTTATCAAAAAAACAGTGAAAGCTACAACAAATTTCACTGTTTTTATTCAATCTTAAAAAAATTTTTTTAATTTCTCTAATTTTTTTGTCTAATATTTTGTTCATCTTTTGGAATTCCAATCCCGTTTAAGAATAAATCTATTTCTTTTTCAAGTTCCAATACGTCTTGCCTTGCATAATGTTCGTAGTTATTTCCCAATTTTAGCGTTCTTAGTGCCACTTCCCCACGATAGCTTATTTCAAACATATATTCTTCCACAACTAATTTTGTTTTATTATTTATTTTATCATCACAAAAATCTATAACCAACGTTACCGTAAAGTCAGAAAGGTCTTTTAAATCCACGTTTCTGTCGTTTACAAAATAATGTAAAATGCTTTGCTTTATGATAAATTCCAAATCATTTTCAATAAAATCTCGAGGTTTGTCCATATTATGTGCGACATAAACTAACACTTTATCCAAAAATATCGTATCAATCAACTCCTAACTTTTATTCGTGATTTTTATAAAAATAATTTTATTTAATTTTTTATTCTTAAAATTTATTTTTTATCCTTTTGAAAAAAATTCTTTCGCCAATTCTTTTAGAAAAAAAACATCATAAACTCCGCACAGTTCTCTTGCTGAGTGCATTGCAAGCATAGGAATTCCTACATCTACAGAATCTATTCCCAGATGAGTTGCAGAAATCGGACCTATTGTCGAACCGCCAAGTTCATTTGATTCATTTACAAAAGGCTGGATTTTTATATCAGTTCCCTTTATTATCTGTTTTATTACGGAAACTGAATAAGCATCCGAAGTATACTTTTGTTTTGCACTTATTTTTATCGATAACCCTTCGTTCATTTTCCCACGATTTGTCGGGTCTGTCTTTAAAGTATGTGCAGGATGTGCAGCGTGTGCCGCATCAGCTGAGAGCATAAAAGAATTTTCAATCATTTGTAAAAATTCAATCCTATCAAGTCCCAGTGTCAAACTAATTCTCTCCAGCGTATTTAGTAAATAATTGGAATCCGCTCCCTGTTTTGTTGCACTTCCTATTTCTTCATTGTCAAAGGCGATAAAGACGTTAATTTTATCTTTATTTTTATCGGCCTCAAAAAGTCCCAATAAACCAGTGTAGACTGAAGCCAAATTATCAAGTTTTGGCGAGGAAATCATCTCTTCATCTGCTCCCAGAAGGCATCCTTTTTCATAGCAGTAGACATATAAGTCAAAATCAAGTATATCTTCTTTTTTCACATCGGTATTTTCCAAAATCAAATTTGTAAGAAAATCTTTTTTTTCAAATTTTTCATTTATAAGTGAAATCACTGGTAAAACATCATTTTGTCTGTCTATCCTTACTCCATCATTAACTTTTCTATTTTGATGAATTGCCAAATTTGGTATTGTCATAATAGGCTTATCTATTTTCACTTTCACAGTTTTTGGCGAAAATATGTTTTCCCCTTTTACAATAATCCTTCCTGCAATAGACAGCGGTCTATCAAACCAAGTGTTTAAAATCGGTCCTCCGTAAACTTCTGTATTCAATCTTACAATATTTTCCGTTATCATCGCTGGATTTGGCTTAATTCTAAAACACGGCGAATCCGTATGTGCCGCAAATATTTTAAATCCTTTTTTTATATCGACATTTTTCCCCACAGTAAACGCTACTATTGTGGAACTTGACTTTTTAAAAAAATATTTTCCTCCTTTTTTCAATTTCCATTTTTCGCTAGGCATAAGTCTTAAAAATTTATTTTCTTCCAAAATATCAGAACAATTTTTCACAACGTGAAATGTGCTCACGCCATCGCCAATAAACTCAACGAGTTCTCTTCCAAAACTTTTTACTTCCATATCCAAAAATTTTTTTTGAATATTAAGTAATTCTTTAGTATTATGTATCACCTGCAAGCCCTCCTAACAAATAAATATTCTCTCATACTTATATTATACCCCAAAATTTTAAAATTCCTAAAAATTTTAAATAATTTTATCTCAAAAAAAAACAGGAATTTAAATATTCCTGACTTTTTATTTTTTATTTACAAATACTTCAGTCGCATTGTCCACTTCTTCTCCAAGTGATACCTTTATTGCGACAATTGCTACTTCCAATTGGCTTTCATCTGGCTCCCTAGTTGTAATTTTTTGTAGCCACATTCCTGGAATCGCTATCATTTTTGCAAAGATATTATCTAAATGAAAGCTTGACCATCTTTGGAACTCATACGATATTCCCGCAACAAATGGCACAAAAAGCACTCTTGTGACCAATTTATAAAGCACCATAAATAACTGATTTCCTTTTGGCATTGGCAAAATAAAATCCACC
The DNA here is from genome assembly GCF_001553645.1 of Leptotrichia sp. oral taxon 847. Classification (NCBI taxonomy): domain Bacteria; kingdom Fusobacteriati; phylum Fusobacteriota; class Fusobacteriia; order Fusobacteriales; family Leptotrichiaceae; genus Leptotrichia; species Leptotrichia sp. oral taxon 847. The sequence continues at coordinate 334,013 of NZ_CP014231.1, forward strand.
AGTGAAAAAACTATTATACTTACAATCATCACAAGAAGTAAAAAGCTTGTTCCGCATCTCGGATGAAATCTTGTGCAAACTTTTGCATTTTTTGGTGTCAATTCTTTGTGTAATTCATAGTTCATTATACTTTTATGCTCTGCTCCGTGATATTCAAACACTCTTTTTATATCTTTTAAAAACGAAATTCCAAAAATATATCCCAAAAATAGCATTAATTTTATAATTGCCTCTGTTAAATTTTGCATTACAATATTTGAAGGAAATAAAAATCCTCCAACTGCTGACGGCAGCCACATAAATATTGCGATACTTACTAAAACTGAAGTTAAAATTGTAAATCCAATCTGTTTATCGCTTAATTCCTCTTCTTCAAGTCCGGCTTGATTTGATGCGAATATAAGCTCGCTTGTCCCGATAAACATTGCGTCATAAAGAGAAATAATCCCTCTTATAAACGGAACTTTTATCCATTTATTGCTATTTTCTGTTAAAACTCTCTTTTTGTAGACAATACTTCCATCTTGTTTTCTTACCGCTGTTGCAATTGCTTTAGGCCCTCTCATCATGACACCTTCCACAACGGCTTGTCCACCTACTGTAACTCTATTCTCTTTTTGTTTCATTCATTTCTCACTTTCTTAAATTAATTTTATTCTCTGTCCAAGGCAGTTTTATTTTTTATCCTTTTCAGAGCTTTACTAATGTGAAGCGCCTTAAATTTGCTTATCCCTTTTAATTCTGTCACCTTTTGAACAGAAGCCGCCAAAATGGACTGCACTCCCGAAAACTCCTTTACTAAAGTTTCCTTATCCTTTTTAGTAATTTTTGAAATATTATTAAGTAATCCATACCCTCTCGGTTCAATTTTTTCATCTAAATTGGTGGCATTAATGTCATAACCTAATAAATTTAAAATTTTTTCATCATCCAGTAAATCTTCTTTTGTCAAATCCTTTACTTTATTTAAGATTTTTTCAATTTTTGTGCAATCTTTTTGATAATCCTTTATCAGTGCTTCAAAACCTTCATTTTTATTTAGCATAATTTCTTCATATTGAATCTTTATAAGTCTGCCTTCTGTTCCGAGTTCAGACATGTATTCTTTTAGCTCTTCAGACATTCTAAAAAAAAGTCCATACGTTCTAAAACATTCAATCACATCAAATAACATAACTGTATTATCATATTCCAGAATAGATAAATTAGTGCGTATTTTTTCAATATTTATAGAATATTTTTCAAGTGCCGTTATCGCTTGAGAAGCTTTTGTAAGAAGGCTACCTATGTCATTTAACAAATATCTGAATTTTCCCAAATACACCGTTATTTTATTTCTTCTCTCAGAAACTGTTATTACTAAATTGCCTTTTTGCTGCGCTATTCTATGTGCTGCCTGATGCCGTGTGCCACTTTCATCAGTTTCTATGTTATAATTTGGCTGCAATTGAATATTTGCTCCATAAATTGTCTCTATATCTTCAGATAAAATTATTGCACCGTCCATTTTGGAAAGTTCATAGACTCTTTGTGGAGAATATTCGGCATTTAATTCAAATCCACCACCCATAACATCTTTCAACTCTTCAGGATTTCCTAAAACAATTAAAGCTCCAAGTTTTGCTTCTTGAATTCTACCGACGGCTTCCCTTAACTTTGAACCCGGTGATATAATTTCAAATATATATTCTAATATTTTTTTTCTGTTTGTTGGTTTTTTCATTATTTTATTTTATCCTTTCAACTAATTCACTTATATTACTGATGTAATTTAGTTTTATTTTTCTTTTGGATTTATTATTTTCTTCATTTTCCAGCTCTTCTTTGTGACTTTTTGGCAAATAAACTCCTGTAAACCCCAATTTTTCAAGTTCCGTTATTCTATTTTTTATAAACGAAACTTTTCTCACTTCTCCTCTGAGTCCCAGCTCCCCAATTGCCGCTATTTTTTGACTGACAGGTTTTCCACTAATCGAAGATAATAGTGAAAAAACTACAGCCAAATCTGAACTTCTGTCACTTAAATTAATTCCACCAGGAATATTAATGTAAATATCTTTTGAATTCACATCCACTTTTAAGGAACGTGATAAAACTGCACTTAAAATTTCAACTCTATTTTTGTCATATCCTTCCACAGTTCTTCGTGGCATTCCAAAATTTGGTGTTCCAAGTAGTGACTGCACTTCAAACAAAAATACTCTGCTTCCTTCAAAAACTGGAACTATTATACTTCCGATATTTTTTTCATCTCTATCACTTATAAAAAATTCTGACGGATTTTTTACTTCACTTATTCCATTTTCCTTTATATCAAAAATAGAAACTTCGTTTGTTGAGCCATATCTATTTTTTGTTGAACGAATTATTCTGTAATAGTTATTTTCTTCTCCCTCAATTTGCAGCACAGCGTCAACCATATGCTCCAAAAGTTTCGGTCCCGCCAATTTTCCATCTTTTGTTATATGTCCAACTATATAAAAGGAAATTTCTTTTTTTTTCGCAATTTCAATTATTTTTAACGTAGTTTCCCGAATTTGAGAAACTCCGCCAGCAATAGAGGACAAATTTTGTGAATACATTGTCTGAATCGAATCAATTACAACAACTTTAGGTTTTTCCTTCAGAATAATACTTTCGATATTTTCAATTTTTGTGTCGCTCACAATGTATAAATTTTCACTTTTCACATTTACTCTGTCCGCTCTTTGTTTTATCTGGCTTGCCGACTCTTCCCCAGAGACATAAAATACAGCTCCCAACTTTGAATATTCCTGTGATAGCTGAAGAAGAAGCGTTGACTTTCCAATTCCTGGACTTCCTGTCACTAACACCACTTCTCCTTTTATAAGCCCACCGCCTAAAACTCTGTCAAATTCCTCAAATGAAGTTTTCATCCTAAATTCTTTTTCTATTTCTATCTCTGAAATTTTACTTATTGAGATATCTTGGGACACTATATTTTTGCTTGATTTTAACTCCACTTCTTCTTCAAATGTTCCCCATGAATCACAATTTGGACACTTTCCCAGCCATTTTAACGAGCTGTAACCACATTCCGAACATATAAATTTTGTCTTTTCTTTTTTTGCCGCCACCAACTCACACCCCCTTTTTAAACGTTTTATAATTTTTTTAGCTTTTTAGTCACTCATCAATTTTACTTTTTCTATTACCTTTTCTTCCACTTCCTTTGTCACAAAATGACTTAAATCACCTTTATTTCGTGCAATTTCTTTTACCAAACTTGAACTTAAATACAAATACTTTCTTGAAGCCGTCAAAAATACTGTTTCATATTCACTTTTTGCAAGTGTCTTATTTGTTAATGTAAACTGCAACTCATACTCATAATCTGACATCGCTCTTAGTCCTCGAATCAAGATATCCACTTTTTCCCGACAAATAAAATCTACAAGTAATCCATTAAAAATTTTAACTTCAGCATCTATATTTTCTTTTTTCAAAGTTTCTTTTATCATTTCCAGTTTCTCTTCATCAGAAAACCAGGATTTTGATTTTGAAGAATTTTTTAAAATCCCAATTACCACTTTGTCAAATAATTTTGAAGAACGTCTTATAATATCTAAATGACCTTTTGTTATTGGATCAAAGCTACCTGGATATAAAGCCTTTTTTTTCATAATCGTTCTCCTATTTTTTTAATTTACTCAATTTTTCAAGTGCATGTTTTGCCGCATTTTTTTCCGCTTCTTTTTTACTCTTACCTACTCCTACACCAAAAATTTCGTCATTCCATTTCACACAAGTTTCAAAAATTTTGTCATGATCAGGACCTTTTGTCCCAATTAACACATATTCTGGCATTTTTTTATATTTTCCTTGAACAACTTCCTGTAAAATTGTTTTATGATCCCCTGTTCCTTCGATTTCTTCAAGATTGTCTATCTTATTAAGCAAAAATTTTAATGCAACTTTTTTAGCTGTGTAATAGTCAGAATCCTTAAAAATTGCTCCAATTAATGCTTCAAATGCATCTCCTAAAATGGATTTTCTATGTCTTCCACCAGACATAATTTCACCATTACTTAAATATAAATATTCTCCCAGTTCCATATCGGACGAAATTGACGAAAACACTGGCTCACTTATAATCTGACTTTTTAATTTGGCGAGTTCTCCTTCTGTTTTTCCTTCATATCTTTCGTAAATATATTCTGTCGTTATTAAATTTAGGACAGCATCTCCTAGAAATTCAAGTTTTTCGTTGTTATAGCGCTTTGTCTTTTCAATTTCATTTGAGTACGATCTATGTGTCAAGGCTTTTTCCAAATATTTTTTATTTTTAAACTCATAACCTATTTTCCTCATAAGTTCCTCAGAATCTCTTTGTTCTGAATCTTTTTGCATCATTTCACCTCCTTAACTTATTAATAGTCAAACTACAAAATAGCAGTTTGACTATAATTTAATATTATCCTTTATATTTTCTAAATGCAAGTACTGCATTATGTCCACCAAATCCAAGTGAACTTGACATTCCAACTTCAATATCTCTTTTTACAGCTTTATTCGGTACATAATCCAAATCACAAAGTGGATCAGGATTTTCGTAATTTATTGTCGGTGGCATTATTCCTTCATCAATAGCCAGTGCTAAAAATGCAGCTTCTATTCCACCTGCTCCCCCCAATAGATGTCCTGTCGCACCTTTTGTCGAACTTACTGAAAGTTTGTAGGCGTGTTCTCCAAATGCTGTTTTTATCGCTTGTGTTTCATTTTTGTCGTTTGCTGGAGTTGAAGTTCCGTGTGCATTTATATATCCAACTTCTTCAGGTTTTACATTCCCTTGTTCCATTGCCATTTTAAAAGCTCTGGCTGCTCCTTCCCCACCATCTGATGGTGCTGTCATGTGATATGCATCTCCTGTTTCACCGTATCCTACAACTTCTGCATAAATTTTAGCTCCTCTAGCTTTTGCATGTTCCAATTCTTCCAAAATCAAAACACCTGCTCCTTCTCCTAATACAAATCCGTCTCTATCCGCAGTAAATGGTCTTGAAGCAGTTTTAGGATCAGGATTAGTTGATAATGCTTTTAAGTTTGCAAATCCTGCAATTCCAGATGGCGTTACAGTGGCTTCAGTCCCCCCTGCAATCATAGCATCCGCTTTTCCTAATAAAATTGTCTGGAAAGCATCGCCAATTGAGTTTGTCCCTGACGCACAAGCTGTTACTATTGTCTTATTTGGTCCTTTTGCCCCAGTGTAAATCGACGTATTTCCAGATGCCATATTTGCGATAGATGCTGGAATATAAAACGGCGACACTCTTTTTGGACCTTTAGTAACCAATTTTTCCACTTCCTGCTCTATCACATCAAGTCCACCGATTCCTGAACCGATGATTGTCCCAATTCTATCTGCATTTTCTTCGGTTATTTCAAGTTTTGCATCTTCCAGTGCTTCTTTTGACGCCGCTATTGCAAATTGTGAAAATCTGGCAATCTTTTTCATCTCTTTTTTTTCAATAAAATTTTCTGCCTTAAAATCCTTTACTTCAGCTGCTATATGTACAGGATGATTCGAACTATCAAATTGAGTGATCTTATCAATTCCACATTCCCCAGCTAATAAATTTTTCCAAGCCTTTTCTCTTCCTGTTCCCAGTGGCGTTACCAAGCCTATTCCCGTTATAACTACTCTTCTCATTAATACACCTCTCATTTTTATTCTTATCAATTTTAGATTTATAATTTAACTATTATCTACTTGTTTACATTTTAACATTTTTTTTAAAATTTTTCAATAAAAAAGGGGGAAGACTCCCCCTTAAAGTAAATCTAACAACTATTTTTTAGATTTGATATATTCAATTACATCCTTAACTGTTTTAATTTTTTGTGCATCTTCATCAGGAATTTCTACATCAAATTCTTCTTCAAATGCCATAATTAATTCAACTGTATCTAGTGAATCAGCTCCTAGATCATCAACAAATGACGCATCTTCAGTAACTTGGTCTTCGTCAACTCCTAATTGTTCAGCAACTATTGATTTAATTTTATCTAGCATTAAATGCCACCTCCATCTTAATATTCTAAATTATTATATCAAAAGAATTCAAATTTTGCAACTCTTTTAAGCATTTTTTTATCAAAAAGCTATTATTTTCATGTATAAATTATAAATTTTCGATATTTTCTACATTTTCAATATTAATAACTTCTATTTCTTTATTAATTTTTTTGATAAGTCCAGCAAGCACTTTTCCAGGTCCAACTTCATAAATCTTTGTTACACCGTTTTCACTAAGTTTATTAATCGTATCGACCCACTTTACAGGACCAAATGTCTGATTGTAAAGTTCTTTTTTTATTTCATCCGACGAAGTCAATACATTTGCCGTAGTATTTGCAACAATCGGAATTTTTGCGTTATTCCAACTGTAATTTTCAAATTCTTTCTTCAAAATTTCGGCAACTGGTTTCATAAGCGATGAATGGAAAGGTCCTGATACTGCAAGTGGCAGTGCTCTTCTAGCTCCTTTTTCCTTAAAAATTTCCAAACTTTTTTCAATTACAGATTTTTCTCCCGCAACAACTGTTTGCTTAGGCTCATTGTAATTAACAGCTTCAATTGTACCGTCAATTTCCTTACAAATATTTTCTACTTCGCTTGCAGGTAAACCTAAGATTGCTGCCATTGAGCCGTCTATTTTAGCTTTGCTCATTATTTTACCTCTGGCGGAAATTAATTTTAATGTGTCAATTTCATTCAAAAATCCAGCTGCATATAAAGAACTGTATTCTCCCAAGCTGTGCCCTGCCACAAAATCTGGATTTATTCCTTTTTCTTTTAATAATTTTGTCAAAATTACAGAAAATAAAGCTATTGCCGGCTGCGCAAATTTTGTATCTTTCAATTCTTCTTTTGTTCCTTCAAATACAACTTTTTTTACTTCTTCATTGTTTTTAAAAATTTCATCTATTAATTTTTTATTTTCATAACTCACACTGTTGTACAAAATTTCTCCCATTTTTTCATATTGCGTTCCTTGACCAGGAAATACGAAAGCAATTTTTGACATAACTTCTCCTCAATTCATTTAAATTTCTTCTGCTTCTTCTACTCCATCTTCATCTTTCTTTTCTTTAGATTTCGATTTTTTAGGAAATCTATCAAATTTATTTTTGTCCACAATTTCTTTTACACCAAGTCCTGTTACAACAAGTCCTGCTATTAAAAGAAGTATCCAAAATGGTAAATCTTCCCAAATTAATGATAAGTAGGAATAAATTCCCACACCTACAAAAATCCATCCCAAAACTTTTTTCTTAATTACAAAATAAATTCCTAAAAGAATCAATATAACTTGATAATTAAATACATATCTTTGAATATCTTCAGGAATAAACTGAAATAAGCTTAACACTACAATTACTAATCCCCAAAATATTTTTGCGTTCATAGTCATCATCCTTTCTAAAATAATTTTTTATTTTGACCATTCAAATAAAATTGAACCGTAAGTAAGTCCTCCACCAAACCCTGTTATTACAACTTTATCGCCTTTTTTAAGTCTATTTTGTTTGCTAGCTTCATCTATTGCAATTGGAATAGAAGCTCCCGAAGTATTTCCATACTTATCTAGATTTACAAAAAACTTGTCCAAAGGCTGTTTAAATCTTTTTGCAATTGACTCAATTATTCTTATGTTTGCCTGATGCGGTATAAATAAATCTATGTCGTCCGCTGTGATATTTTTTTGTTTTAAAACATTATCAACACTTTCTGGAAATACCTTTACTGCAAATTTAAAAATTTCTCTTCCATTCATCTGTAAATAATTTTCTCTATTTTCTATCACTTCGGCAGTCACAGATTTTCTTGAACCTCCAGCAGGTACAATCAATTCACAGGCGCCAGAACCATCCGCAACAAGATGACTTGCGCAAAATCCTCCTGTCTCCACTTCTCCTAGAATAACCGCTCCAGAACCATCTCCAAACAAAATACAAGTTCCTCTATCACTCCAATCTGTAATTCTTGACATAGTTTCAGCACCGATTACAAGAACTTTTTTATAAACTTTTGATTTTATAAAACTGTACCCTGTCGTAAACGCATAGACAAATCCAGTACACGCTGCACTCATATCAAAGGCCGCAGCTTTTATTCCCAATTTATCTTGAACTAGCGCCGCTGTCGACGGTGTGAAATGATCAGGCGTCATTGTTGCAACGATAATCAGGTCAATTTCATTTTTATCTATTCTGGCATCATCTATAGCTCTTTTCGCAGCTTTGTATGCCAAATCTGAAGTTGCTTCATTTTCAGAGGCAATTCTTCGCTCCTTGATACCAGTTCTCGTTGTAATCCATTCATCGTTAGTATCAACTATTTTTGCCAATTCATCATTCGTCAGCACTTTTTCTGGAACATAAGAACCCGTCCCCAAAATTCCTACTCTCATTTTTATCTCCTTTTCCTAAATTTCATAAAACTTGTTATTTTATCTGTTTTTTCCTGTACTCACAAATTTTAATACTCACACAATAAGTTTATCATAAATTTTAAAATTTTACAACTCAATAAATTTTTTAGGACAGAGTAAAAATTTTAGAAGTAAATTTAAATTTTAACATCAAAATTACTCAATAATTTCCAACACTACTTTTTGCTCTTTAATTTTCTTAGTTTCCAATACGTACGCATCTAAAATCATTTCTTTTGAATTTTTCACATTTTTTTCATCATTATAATAAATCTCCGCCAATTTTTCTCCTTTTTCCACTTTATCGCCAACTTTTTTGAAAATTTTTATTCCGACAGAATGGTCGATTTTATCTTCTTTTTTGGCCCTTCCTGCACCAATTATCATCGCTGCTTTTCCGATTTCTTCTGTCTTTATTTTTGCAACATAACCATTATTTTTTGAAAAAATTTCCAATTTTTCTTTTGCAGCCGGTAAAATTGAATAATCATTTACTAAATTTCCATTTCCTCCACTTTCATTTATAAACTCTTTTAATTTTGAAAGTGCAAGACCGCTGTTTACTACTTCGTCAATTTTTTTATAACCTTCTTCCAATTCTTTTATTTCACCTTTTGCTTTTAATGCAAGTGCTGCAATTGTGTAAACCACCTCTTTTACATCTTTAGCACCATTTCCTTTCAATGTTTCTATTGATTCAATTATTTCATTTGCGTTTCCTATCGAATATCCAAGAGGCTCATCCATATTGCTCAAAACAACTTTTACTTTTCTAGCGGCACCAACCCCAATTTCAATCATCCTTTTTGCCAACTCTTTCGCGTGATTAATATCCTTCATAAAAGCTCCGTCGCCAACTTTTACATCGAGAATTATCACATCGGACTGGATTGCAAGTTTTTTACTCATTATACTGCTTGCAATTAGTGGAATGCTGGGGACCGTCGCAGTAACATCCCTTAATGAATACAATTTTTTGTCAAGTGGAACAATTTTATCACTGTACCCCATTAGTCCGATTCCCGTTTTTCTGGCAATTTTTACTAACTCATCGCTTGTATTTGAAAATCTAAAGCCTTCTATTGCTTCAAATTTATCAATTGTACCTCCAGTATGTCCCAATCCCTTTCCTGATAATTTTGCCGTTCCAAAACCAAGTGCCGCAAGTATTGGAGCTAGTACAACGGTAACTTTATCTCCAACTCCTCCTGTACTGTGTTTATCAACCAAAAATTTATTAATTTTTTCAAATTTTATCACATCTCCTGAATCTCTCATTAAACTTGTAAATTCAAATAGTTCAGACTTTGTCATATCATTGAAATACACAGCCATCAAAAATGCCGACATCTGATAGTCTGGAACGTTCCCTTTTAAGTATTCATTTAACAAAAAATGAATTTCATCTTTAGTCAGTTCTTCTTTTTCTCTTTTTTTTTCAATTAAATCCACTATTCTCATAATTTTTCCTTTCCATAATTAATCTAGATTAATTTTTAAAATAAAGTTTTAAATTTTCTTTTTAACTAAAATAAGCGAGACCAAAATGATCCCGCTTTTTTAAATTTTTACAATTTTATATTTTTGGTTTTACAACAATTTTTCCATTTTTAATATCTTGTTTAATTTGTTCAAGTTTTTTAAGATTTTCTTCTCCAATTTTATCTTTTGTAAATTCAAAGTTTGTTGTTCCAATTCCATCTTCTTTTATTCCATATGTCTTAACTTTCGCGGCAAATTTTCCATCTAAAGTCGTTTTGATTTCATCATAAACTGCAGTATCCACATATTTCATCATAGAAGTTAAAATATTCCCTGGATATAAACCGTCTTGATTTGAATCCACACCTATTCCATAGATATTTTTTTCTTTAACAGCTTGAAATACTCCAAGTCCACTTGCTCCTGCTGCGTGATAAACAACATCTGCACCTTGTTGAATCAAAGTTTCAGTTTTAGCTTTTGCTGAAGCCTGATCATTAAACGCTGATGTTCCACCAATTGTAACTGGTATAACTTTAATATCAGGTTTTACATATCTTGCACCCTGTGCATATCCTGCAAAAAATTTAGCTATTAAATCAGAATTATCGGCACCTACAAATCCTATAGTTCCTGTTTTATCCATCATGGCAGCTAACGCTCCCACTAAAAACGAACCTTCTTCTTCTTTAAACGTAATCGAAGCTACGTTAGGTTTACCATTAACTACGCTGTCTATAATTGCAAATTTTTGTTCAGGAAACGCGTCAGCAACTGCAACTACTGCATCTTGCATTGTATATCCAACTGCAATTATCAAATCATACTGTCCTTCTTCGGCAAATCTTGTAAGTGCATCTTTTGCTTCTGAAGTTGGATCTTTTGGTTCATATTCACTGTAATTTATCCCCAATTCTTTTTTAGCTTTCTCAAGTCCTCTAAAAGTTGAGTCGTTAAATGACTTATCCCCTTTTCCACCAGTTGAATAGACAACTGCTATTCTTTTATTGGCATTTGTTGAATCAGTTGAAGTTTTTCCATCTTTTACCTGATCTGCTGTTGCAGGTTTATTTCCACACGCAACGATAAACATCAATGCGAAAATCACACTAAAAATTGTTAAAATTCTTTTCATCTTTTCCTCCTAAATTTTGTTCCATATTAATACTAATATTATACCTTATTTTTTTCTTTTTCAAAATAAAATTTGTATTTTTTTACTTAAAAAACAATTAAAAAAATGATAATATAATCAAAATATTTTAGATTAATACTTTTTTAGTTCAAAAAAAACTATCTCAAAAGATGAGATAGTTTATTTTATTTATTATTCAGCAACAAAACTTCCTGCCAACAATGGATCAATTTTAATTCCAGGTCCCATAGTTAATGAGATTGCCACTGTTTTTAAATATTGTCCTTTTGAAGATGCAGGTTTTAATTTAACAATTTGGTTTAATGCAACTTTGAAGTTTTCAACTACTGCTTCTTTTGAGAAATCGATTTTCCCAATTGGCAAATGAATTGAACCTAATTTATCTACTTTAAATGCGACTTTTCCTTTTTTAAATTCTTTTACAGTTTGTTCGATATTAGTTGTAACTGTTCCTGATTTAGGGTTTGGCATAAGTCCTTTAGTCCCCAAAATTCTTCCTAATCTTCCCAATTTAGGCATCATGTCAGGTGTAGCTATAACTAAATCAAAATCCATCCATCCGCCTTGAATTTTACTGATGTATTCATCATCTCCAGCAAAATCTGCTCCAGCATCCAATGCTTTTTGAATATTTTCTCCAGAAGTAATTGCTAAAACTCTAACAGTTTTTCCAGTTCCGTTTGGCAATGAAACTGTTCCTCTTACTTGTTGATCAGCGTGTCTTGGATCAACTCCAAGTCTTACAGCTAATTCAACTGTTTCCACAAATTTAGCACTTTTTGTATCAAATATTAATTCCAAAGCTTCCTCTGGAGTGTAAATTTTCATTTTATCTACTTTTTGAGATATTTCTTTATATCTCTTACCTTTTTTTGCCATTTATTATTTCCTCCTCTGTGGTCATTGGTTAGAAAACCTTCCACTTATTTCAATAATGTTTTTTATTTTTTATAATTTATTCAGAAATTTTAATTCCCATACTTCTTGCAGTTCCAGCAACGATATTCATAGCAGCTTCAACTGAACCAGCATTTAAATCTGGCATTTTAGTTTCTGCGATTTCTTGTAATTGAGCTTTAGTTATAGTTCCAGCTACTTCTGTTAATGAGTTCCCGGCACCTTTTTTAACTTTAGCTGCTTTTTTTAATAAATCTGATGCTGGCGGAGTCTTTAATACAAATGTAAAACTTCTATCAGCATACACTGTAATTTCCACTGGAATCACAAATCCCATTTTATCTTGTGTTTGAGCATTAAATGATTTACAAAATTCAGCGATATTTACTCCATGTTGTCCTAATGCAGGTCCTACTGGTGGTGCAGGATTCGCTTTCCCCGCTTCTAATTGTAGTTTAATCTTTCCGATTACTTCTTTAGCCATTTTTCCTCCCTATGTGGTAATTGAATTTTTTAAATCTCCCACTTTTTTCATAAATTTTGCTAATAGTTATTCTTAAATAATACTTTTAATACTATTTCAATAATGATGATTAATTTTTTTGACTTAATAGTCTAATTTTGCAATTTCTGTGTATTCAAGTTCAACTGGTGTCCGTCTTCCAAACACTTCAAGCATAACAGTTACTTTTCCATTTACTTCATCAATAGCTGAAATTTCACCCTCCTGATCCAAAAATGAATCTTTTTTAATAACTACTTTTTCACCAACTTTAAAATCAATATTATATCTGGCTTCTTTTTCAACAGTATCACCACTTATATCAATTCCAACTTTAGTAAGTAATTCTTTTGCTTCATCATCAGATAATGGTATTGGATCACTTCCAACCCCGACAAATCCTGTAACTCCATTAGTATTTCTTATAACGTACCAAGCATCACTGTCCACACGATAACCTAATCCCATTTCATTTTCTTCTTTTACAGATAGCATTTCAATCAGTACATAACTTGGAAATAATTTTCTTGAAACTTTTACCATTTTTCCACGTTTTTCTTCCAAAACTTCTTCCTCAGGTACTAAAATTCTAAAAACTCTATCTGTTAAGTTCAATGATTCGATTCTTTTTTCCAAATCTGTTGCTACTTTTTTTTCGTAACCAGAATAAGTATGAATTATATACCATTTTTTTTCGTATATAATTTCATCATCTTTTTTTTCTTCAGCCAACTTACGCGCCTCCTATAAAATTTTTTATAATATTACTTACATTGGTTAATACAAAACTGAACGCTGTATCAAAAAGAAGTGTGTAAAGTGCTATAAAAATTGTTATTAAAATTACAATTACAGTAACGTGGTATACTTCTTCCTTACTAGGCCAATATATTTTTTTATATTCTTCACGTAAATTTTTTAGACTTTCTCCTAAATTAAATTTTCCCATAAATATTCTCCTAGAATCATTTAAGATATATCTTAAACTTCTATTTTATTTTTCTAAAAAAAAATACTCATATCTTAGATGGCAGGCCAGGCAGGAATCGAACCCGCAACTTTCGGTTTTGGAGACCGACGCTCTACCAATTGAACTACTGACCTATCTTTTTTATATGAGATTATTTTACTTCTCTATAAAGAGAATGTCTTTTTAGCACTGGATTATATTTTCTCATTTCCAATCTTTCTGGATGAGTTTTTTTGTTTTTAGTTGTAACATAATGTCTTAACTTAGTTTCAGTGCATTCTAAAATTACTTGTACTCTCATCTTCTTCTATCCCTCCCAATAAAATATTGGTATTACCAGAATAAACTAGCAGAAAAATTATAACACAGTTTTTTATCTTTGTCAACATCATTTTTTTACTTTGATGGTTTAAAAATTTTAGGGGCAGATTTTTTAATTTCAAATTTTTTAAGTTATTCTTGATTACAAGATGTTATTTTGTTTAATATTATTTTTTTATTTTTTTACATAAGGGGAAAGGACCGCCATTTCCCCTTATAATCCCCACGCTCGTCTAAGCATTTTTTGGAAGCAAAGCCGAAACTCACTTCGTTCAAACAGTCGTCTTTACTCCCAAAAAATCACGACACTTTTATATGGTAGTAAAATTTAAACCGTCGGAGCATTTTTATGTGCTGACAAAACTGTTTGAGCACGATTAGTGCGAGTTTTTTGTCAGTGCATAAAAATGTCGAAGACTAGCCGGGGTGCAGGGGTGCGGCGATAAGCACTTCTGCTTAAAAAAGAAAAAATTATTTTAGTAACTTTCTGGATTGAATGAAAAACTTAAAACTAAGATTTTTTATTTACCCCTAACTATTTTACTCTGTCTTTTTACTTTGCATGACAAACGTGTACAGAATACTGTTATTTTTTTAATAAAATCACTTGACCTTTGTAACATTATATGATAAAATACTTTCAAAGTGGAATGCATGATGATGCCTGAGGGCTGCCATGCTAGCCCGGTATTGCAGGACAATATCGGGTGAATTTTTTTAGTTTTTAGTTTCCCTTTTATTATACCATTTTTATATTTATACCTTTTATATACTCTGTAACCCTTATGAATACTAGCTTTGAACATTAAGCCAAAGAATAATAAAAAGTACCATTATTTGGAATATATGAAAACGTAGGAAAAAAATAACCGCTGTCTTTTGCAACAACGATTATTTTAAAATTTTAATTTATTCTTTTAATAGACTATTTCTTTTGAAATTTCTTTTGATTTTTCATTTCCTAAAAGTTGTGAAATAATTTCAAGTGCAAAATCTATAGCTGTTCCTGCACTTCTGCTAGTTATGATATTTCCGTCTACAACTACTTTTTCGCGAGTCAAAATAGGATTTCCTGCAAGTAAGTTACTTTCACAGGCTGGAAAACAAATAGCTTTTTTATTTTCTAAAATTCCCAATTCTGATAAAATCAATGGAGCTGCGCAAATCGCACCAACTTTTTTATTTTTCACATCTTTAGAAAATTCCAAAACTTTATCTAAAAGTAACTGGGATTTAAAATAATTTTTGTGTCCTGGTCCTCCAGGTAAGACTAACATATCGTATTTATCAAAGTCAAGTTCATTTATAACTTTATCTGCGACTACTTTAACTTTTCTTGCGCTTTGTACTAAATTTTCATCTGTCAATGAAACTGTATCTACGTCAATTTCAGCTCTTCTAAGTAAATCAATCGGAGCGATTGCTTCCACTTCTTCAAATCCGTCTGCTAAAAAGATTGCAACTTTTTTACTCATATTATTTTCCTCTTTTCTATTTTATTTATTTTTTTAATGAAAAAGAGCTAAAAATAGCTCTTTTTTTATTTACTTTTATTTCAATTTTTCAATTACATCTTCAGGTGTATCTTGTTTCAAAATTAAATCTCTGTATTTTTGTGCTTCTACATAATTGCTGTTTCTAATTATTTTTTTAATTGTAAGTCCTGACGAAGCACTCATACTAAATGAATCAAGTCCCATTCCTAAAAGAAGTCTAGTCGCTCTTTTATCTCCTGCGAACTCTCCACACATACTTACACTAATTCCTGCATGATGTGCAGCATCAATTACTTTTTGAATAGCTTCTAAGACTGCTGGGTTAAACGAATTATATAAACTAGATACTAATTCATTTCCTCTGTCTACTGCCAAGAAATATTGAGTTAAATCGTTAGTTCCAATTGAGAAGAAATCAACTTCTTTGGCAAATTTATAAGCAACTATTGCAGTTGAAGGAGTTTCCACCATAATTCCAACTTTTATATTTCTATCATAAATTTTACCAATTTCATCTAATTCTTTTTTACATTCTTCTAAAATAGCATTAGCTTTTCTAATTTCATTTATAGAACTTATCATTGGGTACATAATTTTAATTTGACCATATTGAGAAGCTCTTAAAATAGCTCTTAATTGGGTCTTAAACATATCTTTATTTTCTAGCGATATTCTGATTGCTCTATATCCTAAAAACGGATTCATTTCTTTTGGTAAATCCAAATAAGGTAACTCTTTATCTCCACCTATATCCATTGTTCTTATTGTGACAGGTTTTCCTTGCATTTTTTCAGCTACCACTCTGTACGCTTGGTATTGTTCTTCTTCTGTTGGGAAGTGATCAGAATTCATGAATAAAAATTCTGTTCTGTATAATCCAATTCCTGTCGCTCCTGATTCAATTACCGCATCAACATCGTTAGGACTTCCAATATTTCCCCAAATGTCCACTTTTCTTCCATCTAGTGTAACTGCTTCTTCATGGATTAATTTTTTAAGTTCTTCTTTTTCCACTCTAATTTTTTCTTGTTTTACTTTATATTCTTCAACTAATTTTTCAGTTGGTTCTAGGAAAATTTCTCCTGTTTCTCCGTCCATTACGACTAATTCTCCATCTTTAACTTCCCCTAAAACACCTTTTACTCCAACTACTGCCGGTAATTCAAGCGATCTAGCCATTATAGCCGAGTGAGCTGTCTTTCCTCCAATTTCTGTAATAAATCCAACGCAGTTTTCTAAGTCCAATTGAGCCGTATCTGACGGTGTCAAATCTTTGGTAACAACAATTGTATTTGGTTCTAAATTACTAAAATCGTTAATTTTAATTTCCAATAAATTTTTTAACCATCTTTTTCCTATGTCTTGCAAATCTGCCGCTCTTTCTCTCAAATATGGATCATCTAACTGAGAAATCATTTCACAATATTCATCAATTCCTTCTCTCAGAGCTCTTGCTGCTGGTAATTTATCACCTGTTATTTTAGCTTCCACTTCTTCAATTAAATCTTCGTCTTCAAGAAGCATAATATGACCATCAAAAATTGCAGCTTTATCTTCACCCATTTTTTCTTTTACTTTTTCTCTGATTGCAATTAATTGAGTTTTTGATTTTTTTAATCCGTTTTCTAATTTTGCCAATTCTGCTTCAATAGTCGAATCAGCATCTATTTTTTGAGGAATAACTATATTTTCCTCTACAAAAAGCAATACTTTTCCTATTGATACTCCTTCAGAAGCACCAATTCCTGTCAATCTTTTCATTTTTTTCTCCTCTTTTATATATAAATTTTATTATAAATATATTTTTTTGATAATATCTTCTAATATCCTCTATTAGCTTTTATATTATCACGAAACAACTTAACGATTTGCCCTTTTCCGAATTCCGTTGCCATATCCAGTGCCGTTCCCCCGCTGTAATCTTTTAATTGAGGATTTGCACCTTTTTTCAATAAAAATTTTATTATGTCAATATTAGCTTTTAATGTTGCATCTTGTAGGGCTGTCCAGCCATCAGTTCCACTTTGTTCGTTTATCAATTTTGGATTAGCTGAAAGTAACATTTCTACAGCTTCTTTATTTTCATAATAACAAGCTACATTTAATACACTTCTTCCAAAAAGTGGATGTTTTTCTCTCAAATTTGCACCATTTTTTATGAGATATTCTAAAATTTCATTATTTTGAGATTCGATTGCTACAACGATTGGAGTGTATCCTCTTTCATCTTTGGAATTCACGTCTATCAATGTATTGTTATCCATCCCATAAAGTTGAAGAAAATCTATTGCAACTCCATATTTTCCATTGCCAGGATTATTCTGCTCATTCATTTCTTTTCTTTTATCAAGATTTTCCTTAGTTAATAAAGAAAATTTTACAAAATTGTTATTATGCTGCCTTATAGCTTTAAATAATGCACTTAATCTATTTTCCTGTTTTTTTGAATCACTGATTTCATTTATTTTTTTAGAATTTTCTCTTTTATAATCAAAAACCGACGAAAATGCAAAAAAATTTGTCATTAAAACGCCTACTAAAATACCTTTTAAAGAAAAAAATTTCATCTTAATACCTCACTTTATAATTATACCATATGATTTTTAAAAATCAAAATTTTTTTAAAAAAAATGGAAAAATAACACAATGTTATTTCCCCATTTTCTTGTCATTTATTCCATAAAACTTGGAAGTTTAAAATTATTTTTTTTCTTTTTTTGTTTTGAGGAGCTGTCTTTGTCATCACCGATAAAATTGTTAAAATCATCATTTTGATCATCTTTGTCGCTGTCATTTTTACCCTTGTCTTCAGAGTCGGTGTCTTCTTTTTTATCATTATTGTCATTATTTTTATTGGCCTTGTCGTCGCTATCATCTTCTTTTTCAGTTAAAAAATCATCCTTTTTCAACTTTTCTTCCAAAGTTTCTCCATCTTTTGTCAAGTCTTTGACAGTTTCTTCGAGTTCTTCAATTTTGGATTTTTCTTTTGGTTTTTCGAATTTATCTTCAAAATCAGTTTTTAAATTTTTCTCTGTTTCTATATTTTCTTTTTCATCGGATAGATTTTCTATCTTATCTGGATTCTTATCTTCCGATTCTTTTTCCAAAATTTGTTCAAAAGTTTCACCTTTAATAATTCTTCTAACTTCATCCCCAGTAATTGTTTCTTTTTTTAGAAGCAATTTGGCGACACCTTCTAATATGCTTATATTTTCCTGCAATGTATTAAATGTGTTCAAATATTCATCCATTAAAATTTTTCTGACTTCCAAATCAATCTCTCTCATTGTTTCATCACTTTTATTTGTCATAAATGCATATTCATCGTCTGGATTTTCAAGGTTGATTGGTCCAAATTTTTTGCTCATTCCAACACTTTCCACATACATTCTGGCAACTCTTGTAGCTCTTTTTATATCTGAATAAGCTCCCGTACTTATGTCATCTAACACGATTTCTTCAGCAGCCCTTCCACCGAATAAAACTTTTATTTCGGCAAGCAGTTCTTTACTCGAAGTAACTAATTTTTCTTCTGGAAGTGGCATCATAAACCCTCCAGCTTCACCTCTTGGAATAATTGTTACTTTGTGAACTGGATCCGCTCCATCAGTTAGTTCTGTCATTACAGCATGTCCTGCTTCGTGATATGCAAGTAATTTTTTTTCTTCAGGTTTTATTATCTTTCCTTTTTGTCCGAGTCCCATTCCAATTTTATCCACAGCTTCATCCAAATCTGCCATTGTTATTGTATCTTCAGCTCGACGAGCCGCTAAAATTGCAGCCTCATTTAACAAGTTCGCTAAATCCGCTCCAACAAATCCAGGAGTTATTTTAGCAATATCTTCCAAATTTACATCGCTGGCTAATTTTTTATTTTTTGAATGAACTTTTAAAATTGCGATTCTTCCTTGTAAATCAGGCGCATCAACAGTGATTCTTCTGTCAAATCTTCCAGCACGAAGTAACGCCGAATCCAACACATCTTCACGGTTTGTCGCTGCCAGTACAATAACCTTTGTATCTGTATCGAATCCATCCATTTCGACTAACAGCTGATTTAATGTCTGTTCTCTTTCATCATTGCTTCCACTGTTTTTTCCAGCACTTCTTTTTCTTCCAATCGCATCAATTTCATCTATAAAAATTATTGACGGACTTGATTCTTTCGCCTTTTCAAATAAATCTCTCACACGGGAAGCTCCAACTCCGACAAACATTTCTACAAATTCTGAACCTGAGATGCTAAAAAATGAAGCTCCTGATTCTCCTGCAACAGCTTTTGCAAGCAATGTTTTCCCCGTTCCAGGTCTACCAAGTAAAAGCACGCCTTTTGGAACTCTTGCACCAGCCTTTGTATATTTTTCAGGATTTTTCAAAAAGTCGACAACTTCTTTTAACTCTTCTTTTGCGCCGTCAACTCCTGCAACATCTTCAAACTTTACATCAGGTTTTTTATCAATTTTATTTACACGGGATTTTCCAAATCCGAATATATTTCCTGGACCCCCTTGACCGCCGCCAGTCATTTTTTTAGCCAAATATACCATAAGTCCAATCATCATAATAAGTGGAAGTGCATTTAAAAGTATCGCCAAAAAATATCCCCCACCTGATGGAGGCATCGAATTTAATTTCACATTCTTTTCTTCAATTGCGTTAATTATTTTAGGCTCATTTCCCACACGATCGGTAATTTTTTTTGTATAAAAAAGAACATCTTTTCCTTCACTTCTACCTTTTGCAACCAATTTATCATCTTTTTCGTCTATTTCTTTAAAATCACCTTTTCTAGTCTTATTTAAAAACTCAGAATACGATACATTTTTTTTCTCTTGAAAATAACCTTGAATATCCCTTTGAAATAAAAACGTAAATAAAGATAATAAGACTACGAGTAGTACAAACATAAATCCAGAAAAAGGCGAATTTCCATTTTCTTGTTTGTTTTTTCTATTGTTGTCTTTTCTCAATTCTTCCAGTCTTTTTTTTATGTCATTCTTATCTCTGTCTGCCATTTTTTCCTCCCAATCACTAATAATTTATTATTGCTTTTTAAATTTTTTATATCATTTTTATAAATTTTTTTTAAAAATTTTGAAAATTTTATATCAGAAACTGCTAAAATAATATTTTCTTCCATTTTATCTTCAAAAACTAACTCTATAATTGGAATAAAATCTCTTGCACTTTTTGATATTTTTTCATCTATTAAAATTTTTTTTATTTTTTTTGGTCCCAAATTTTTCAAATAAATTTTATCACCATTTTCACGATTTCTGATAATCAAATTGCTTTTTTTCCCGTTCAAAGTTAAATAGTTTTCAAACTCATCTTCAAATACTAAAAACGAATATTTAAAATTTTTCTTTTCATCAAAAAAATTATTAAAATCCAACATATTTTCAAAAAAATCTATTGTTTCCGAATTATACCACTCTATACTTTGATTTTTCTTTATAATTTCAAATTTCTTTTGCTTTTCTAAATTTTTTTTGTGATTCTCAATGACTTTATAGCCGTCATAATCTTTTTTCAAAACTTTATTTTTCCCCAAATAAAATTCTTTTTCCCCGTCATTTTTCAAATCACCATCACTGTCAAAAAGACTGTTAAAAATCTGGTTAATTTTTTTCCTTGAAATTTCCACATTGTTTTTATTTAAAAATTTTACAAAATTATCTTTTTTTTCATTGATTTTACTAGAACTATTCTCTCGATGGTTAATTTCTAATATCAAATCATTCACTTTATTTTTAAAATTTTTATTTATTTTAAAAAACATTGGAAAAATTTCATTTCTTATATAATTCCTTGAATAGTCACTCTCATTATTTGTATAATCAACTATATAATCTTGTTTAATCTTTTCCAAATAACTTAAAATTTCTCTTTTTTCAAATTGTAAAATTGGTCTTACAATATTTTCTCTTTCACGTGGAATACCTTTTAACCCTCTTATTGAAGTTCCTCTCAAAAGTCTAAAAATAAGTGTTTCCACATTATCATCCAAATTGTGTCCAGTTGCAATTTTGTCAAATTTTAACTCTTTTAATTTTTTATTTAAAATTTTGTATCTAAGTTCTCTTGCACCAAGTTCAATAGACTTTTTACTTATTTTACAATAACTTAAAACATCCAAATTTTCAATAAAAATTTCGACATCATTTTTTTTGGAAAAATCTTTTACAAACTTCAAATCATTTTCAACATCATCTCGCAGATTATGATTTACATAAAGCAAGGAAATTTTAAGTTCATATTTCTTTTTCAAGGAATTTAATAAATAAAATAAAAATACTGAATCAGGTCCTCCTGAAAAAGCGATTAAAATTTTATCTCGTTTTTTTATTAAACCATTTTTCTCTAAATCTTTTATTTTTTCTTTAAAACTAATCATCTGATTCATTCCTAGCTTTCATTTTTACTTCATCTGCCCGCTCTCTTTTCTTTTTTGCAAATGTTCTTCATGAGTTTTGGAATAATAAGTTTTTCCATTGTAGGTAAAAAAGAACAAATTGTCAGTTATCTCGGCATTTTGTACCGCTTTAAATGTTTCATATGGGGGATTTCCAATCGGTGTTGGTGGAAGTCCTGCAAATCTATAAGAGTTATATGGCGACATACTCGCCTTTAATTCTCCACTTTTCGCCTGTCTTCTCAAAACATATTTTAAAGTGGCGTCTGATTCCAGTCTCATTCCAATTTTTAATCTTTTCAAAAATAATCCTGCAACTTTTGGCTTATCTTTTTCATCTGGAACTTCTGCTTCAACTATCGAAGCCAATTTCAAATTATCATAAAATTTTTGTTTATCTGGATATTTTTCAGGCGGAAATCTTCTTAAAAATTCTTTTAATACTGTTTCTAAGACTTCTCTTGTCGTAACATCTTCTGCAAAAATATATGTTTCTGGATAAAAATACCCTTCAAAATTATTATCTTTATGTGGATATGGAAATTTTATTTGCGCAAGACTTTTTTTTATTTCTTCTTCCGTTCCAAGTCCTAATGCATCCATCCGTTCAAAAACCTGCTTTGAAGTAAATCCTTCGGGAATGGTAAGTCTTATTCCACTAATTTCACTTCTTTTTATTTTTCTTATAACTTCATATTTTGAAAGTTTTCCATTAAAACGATAAACACCTATTTTCAAATTATTTTTCCCGCTTAATTTTAAATACACTCTGTCCAAAATACCGTAATTCAACTTCAAACTTTTATAAATTTGACTAAAATTTGTACCTCTTTTCACGTCAATACTAACATTTTTATATTCTTTTTTTGAAACAAAAAAATTGTAAAAAAATATTAAAAAAATAAATAATAATATAAACATAAATATATTAAAGATTTTTATTGTATTTTTCATAACTTTTCTCCCATTTTGCTAATTATTTTACTAAAATTTTAAATAATTTTTTTACTACAAAGATAAAAAAACTTAAATAAAATTTTTATAGATTTTTCAAATAAGTTCTTTAATTAAAAGTGAGATAAACTATCTCTAAAACTAATTTTATAAAAAATTATTCTTTTATTTCACTTCCATCTTTTATTTCTATAACTTTTACATTTTCTAACTTGTTGTTTGGATCTTTTGGATTTTTCTTGATTTTTTTTCGCTCCCTTTCTTTTGCTTTCCAGTAACCTTTTGTGTCAATTTGAAAAACACTTGACGGATCTTTTTTTAACTGCTCTTCTAACTGACTTGTTCTTTGTTTTAATGCCTCTTTTTTTCTATTTTCTTCAGTCTGTTCCAACCCAAATATTTTGGTGTCATAATAGACATTCGTCAAATCACTTCTACTTTGCAAAAGATCCTCAAATTCATTTAATTCCTCTCCCTCAAGTGATATTTTCTCATTATTCGGATATCGGGACAAAACCCGAGTTACCCCGTCAGAAAATTCTATAACCATATATCTGTAATTTTTGTCAAAAAATAAAATTTGATTTTGAAAATGTTTAAAATATTTTTTCTCAACGTCTAAATAAACATTTCCTTTTGATTCTTCAATCCAAGCCCTTTTTATATCTTCTTCCCAAATGTTATTTTTAGGATCTAAATAACTTTTTGACAATCTGTAACCGTTTTGCTCCTGTTTAAAATTGTAAGTTATATTTTGAAAATCTTTTTCTTGGGGGTCGCTTGTCTTTATCACGTACCAAGGACCATAACTTTTATCAACTTTAAATTTTAATATTGGATTTACTTTTTCATCAATTTTTTTTATAAATTTTTCTACTTTATTTAATTTATTCGACTTTTCTTTTTTCACATCATCTTCATCTTCCCGAATCTGATCCAAATAAATGAATTCCCCATCTTCCGGCTCACTAGTTGAGTCATCGTCGTCATAATTATCTTGATTATTACTGTTATCATTTCTATAATTTTCATCTTTGTTAATTATAATATCAACATCTACAACATCGTCTTTAAAATTTTTTTTGCCCACTTTATCATCTTGTTTTGAGAGTGCCACTGTTGAAATTATAAAAAATAAAAGTATCTTATATATTTTATTTTTTTTCAAAATTTTCACCTTTTTATTTCAATTTTTATTAATTATAGCATATATTTTTAATTTTTGATAGAAAAAAAGTTTTCAAGAAAATAAATAAAAAATCCCACAACTACTTTTTGGCAAAAATAAAATAGTTCAGGGACTTTTATAAATTTTTTTATTTCACATTTCCAATATCTTTTCTAAAATACATTCCGGGAAAATTAATTTTTGATAATAATTTATAAGCTTTTTTTCTAGCTTCATCCAATGTTTTTCCAAATGCAACTGCGTTTAAGACTCTTCCACCATTAGTTTTGAATTTCCCGTCTTCAAATTTTGCTCCTGCGATAAATACCAATTCATCATCTGAAGCATTTTCAATTCCAGTTATCACATCGCCTTTTTTATAGCTTTCAGGATAACCTTTTGCCGCTCCTACTACACAGCAAGAATAAAGTAGTTTCCACGAAATTTTTAATTCCGATAATTTTTTGTCAAACGAATATTCTATCAATTCCAACAAATCGTTTTCCAAAAGCGGTAAAACTGCCTGAGTTTCAGGATCTCCTAATCTCATATTGTATTCCAGCAAATAAACACCTTTTTTCGTAATCATAAGTCCAAAGAAAATTACTCCTTCAAAGTCCATTCCTTCCGCTTGAATACCTTTTAAAGTCGGATTCATAATGTCGTTTTTAAAACTTTCAAAAACTTCCTCTGTAACATAAGGATTTGGACTTATAACTCCCATTCCACCTGTATTTAATCCAGTTTCATTTTCTCCAATTTTTTTGTGGTCTTTTGCTGATAAAAGTGGCACGATAACTTTACTATCTGTAAATGACAAAATTGACGCTTCCACTCCATCCAAAAATTCTTCGATTACAACTTGATTTCCTGCACTTCCAAATTTTTCTTCAACCATTATATCTTCAACAGCTTTAATCGCTTCATCGTGTTTTTGAGCGATGATAACACCTTTTCCAGCTGCAAGTCCACTCGCTTTTACGACTACTGGAAAATCACTCCAATTATTTAAAAACTCTTTTGCTTTGTTGGCGTCGTCAAAAATTTCATAAACCGCTGTTTTTATTCCATATTTTTTCATAAAATCTTTTGAAAATGCTTTACTTCCTTCGAGAATTGCTGCTTTTTTATCAGGACCAAATATTTTTAATCCATTTTTTCTAAATTCATCGACAATTCCAGCTACTAATAATTCTTCGCTTCCAACAAATGTCAAATCAATTTTATTATTTTTTGCAAATTTCACATATTCTTCAATGTTGTTTGACAAATTCGCATTTTCAGCTTTTTCTAATAACTCCACTCCCGCATTTCCAGGTGCAATAAATATTTTTTCAACTTTTTTATTTTGTGAAATTTTCCAAGCAATTGCGTGTTCTCTTCCACCTGCTCCCACAATTAGTACTTTCATTAATACCTCCAATTAAAATTTTTTGTTAAATTATACATTTTTATTTAAATACACTTGACAACCTATCTTTTTACAAAGATTGAAGACCGCGTATTCCAAAACATTTTTATTTATTAAACTCTAAATTTTCACAGTTTTTGAACAAAACTATTTTTAAACACTAAAATTTACTTTTTTGTAACAAAAAATAACTTCATTTTTTAAAACAAATTTTTAGTAATATTTTTTATAAAATATAACTTGCAAGTAAATAAGCAGCCAAAATACTTTCTATGCCTTTTAAAACTTTGCTCTGTCTAAAAAATATCCATTTCAACGCTTTTAATTCCATTTTCGCTCCCGCTTATTTTAAAATTTCTTTTAATTCTCTCACAATTTCTTGTATATAAAAATTTACATTTTCATTATTTACAGCAATATTCTTTAATAAATTTTCTATATTTTGAGAAAAATTTTTCGGTAATTTTTTACATTTTTTCAAAGAAATTTCCACAAGTCTTTTTTCTCCTGGATGAGTTAACTCATTTAATGCAAAAATGATATCAAAATATGAAGCCAAAAATTCTGTTATTCTATGATTTATACTCACAACATCATCTCTTCCAGTTGCCTTTTTTATCTGACCTTTATACGCTGGAAGAGCATCAGACAATAAATTCATATTTCGTAAAATTATATTTTCTTTCAACTTTTTAGGATAATCTATGCTGTACTGTTTTTGATATTTTTCAAGCTTTTTGTTTCTGTCAAAAAGAATTTTGCACTTTATCAAATTATGCCACATACAAGTTGTATATCCGTTATGAGAATTACATTTATCGACTACATAAGAAATTCCATTTATAAAATCGTCTAGTTTTCTGTAAACCACATCAAATTCCACTCCGTCATTCAAAACTCCGTTATCTTCATATTCCCAATAATGGTTGCCAATTTCAATTTTTGAACAGATTTCCAAATAAATTTCTTTGCGCTCTTTTTCAGGTATCATTTCATTGTAATAAACATAGATATCGTAGTCCGACTTCTCATCAAAATTTTCTCCCGCTCTTGAGCCACCAAGCGCTATTGCTTCTACTCTATTGTCATTTTTAAATTTTTCTAAAATTTTTTCTATCATTTTTTAAACTCCTAGTTTCTTTATTTTTAAGATTAAATTATTTTATAAATGAGTTGACTAATTAAAAAAATAACATTGGTTTTTAATATATTAAAGCTACGCAGAAAAACTAAACTTTTTTAATCTTTCTGCATAAAGAATTAATGTTTAAAATGTCTAATTCCAGTAAATACCATTGTTATTCCGTGTTCATTACAAGCGTCAATTGATTCTTTATCTCTAATTGATCCACCTGGTTGTATAATTGCTTTAATTCCGGTTTTTGCAGCTGTGTCTACGCAATCTCTGAACGGAAAGAAAGCATCTGACGCCAATACTGCACCTGTCAAGTTCTTTCCAACTTTTTCCTGAGCATGTTGCAATGCGTGTTCTGTTGACCAAATTCTGTTAGTTTGACCAGTTCCTACACCGATTGCCATTCCGTCTTTAACAACTACAATCGCATTTGATTTTACATATTTTACAACTTTCATTCCTAATTCCATATCAGCTTTTTCTTTTTCAGTAGGTTGTTTTTCAGTAACAACATTTATTTCATCAATCATTTTATTATTTGTTCCTTGAACCAAAATTCCACCATCAACTTTTACATAATCGAATTTATCTTGAGGTTTTGGAGTTTTACATTCGATAACTCTCAAGTTTTTCTTAGTTTTTAAGATTTCCAACGCTTCATCTGCAAATGAAGGTGCAATTACGATTTCCAAGAAGATTTTTTTCAATTCTTCGGCAGTTTCTTTATTAACTTCTCTATTAAGTGCCACAATTCCGCCAAAAATCGATACTGGATCACAATCGTGAGCTTTTTTGTACGCTGTGAAAATATCATCTGCAACAGCCACACCACAAGGAGTTGAGTGTTTTATTGCACAAGCCGCTGGACCATCAAATTCTCCAACCACTTTCCAAGCGATGTCCATATCCCTAATATTGTTAAATGACAGTTCTTTCCCGTTTAATTGTTTAATATCTTTCATACTTCCATTCTCAATAGTTGAAACATAGTAAGCTGAAGA
The DNA here is from genome assembly GCF_001553645.1 of Leptotrichia sp. oral taxon 847. Classification (NCBI taxonomy): domain Bacteria; kingdom Fusobacteriati; phylum Fusobacteriota; class Fusobacteriia; order Fusobacteriales; family Leptotrichiaceae; genus Leptotrichia; species Leptotrichia sp. oral taxon 847. The sequence continues at coordinate 361,377 of NZ_CP014231.1, forward strand.
TTGATGAGGATTTTCCCCATATCTCAAATTGAATTTTTTTTCGTATGAAACATTCAAATATTTAGGGTATTCTTCTTCCAATAAGAAATTAGAAATAGCCGCATCATAAGCTGATGTCAAATTAAATACTTTTCCAGCCAATCTTTTTTTAGTTTTATAAGAAACTTCTCCATCTTTTTCCATTTCTTCCATAACTACTGCATAATCTTCAGTTTCGCAAATAACCGTAACATCTTTAAATGATTTTGCAGCTGAACGAAGCATTGTAGGCCCACCTATATCAATAAATTCAATTTTTTCATCAAAAGTTTTGTCAGTTTGAACTTCCCTAAAGAACGGATAAAGATTAACAACAACATAATCAATTGTTTCAATTCCTTCTTTTGCAATCGTATCCATGTGCTCTTTATTATCTCTAATCGCCAAAATTCCACCATGAATATTCGGATGCAAAGTTTTTACCCTTCCATCCAACATTTCTTTAAAATTCGTAACTTGTGAAACATCTATTACAGAAAGCCCATTTTCCTTCAAATATTTATAAGTTCCTCCTGTTGAGATGATTTCCACACCTTTTTTATCTAAAAACTGTGCAAATTCTAAAATTCCCGTTTTATCAAAAACGCTTATTAATGCTCTTTTTTTCATTTTAAAATTTCCTTTCTTAAATTCTTTGATAACTTTTCTATTTCAAATTTATATTTTTCAAACATTTTTTTTGATTCTTCTTTTCTTCCTTGATCAAACAAAATTACAGACATACAAGAATATGAATTTGGATCTCCTTTTTCAATTCCTAATTTGCAAATTTTTTCTCCTTCTTTTTAGATTAGTATTTTTTATTATTAATCCATAAAAACCATAAGCATAAATATTACCTTTTTCATATTCTTGTTTTACTAATTCCATTACTTCATTATCTAATTTTTTTGATTTATTTGAAATTATAACAATATCATTTATTGAAAATTTATTTCCTTTTTCTAATGCTTTTTTAGAATATTTTAAAGCATTTTTATAGTCTGCATTTTTATAGTACATGTCTTCTAAAAAATAATAAACAAAAATATCATCATTTTTTATTGATCTTAATATTTTTTCCGCTTTTTCCTCTTTATTTTGTTTAACATATAAAAATGCTAAATTATATTTTACTATTTTTTTCTCTTCTTCATCTGTAATAGTATTCAAATCTTTTAAAAAGTAGTATTCTGCCTTTTCAAAATTCCCTTGAACATAATAAAGATAACCTAAAGCATTATAAGCATTTGGGTTCCCTTTTTTTAATGCTTCAAAAAAATATTTCTCAGCCTCTTTATATTTTTTTTGCTCAAGAAAATTATTCGCTTTCAAAAATTCTTCATTCCCATTCACAGCATATCCCATCGAAAAAGCAAATAAAAACATTGCAAATATTAAAAATTTTCTTTTCACAAAAGTCTCCTTTACTTACTGACAATTTCAAATTTTTCTATTTTTAGAAACATAATATGAATAAGAATTCCAACAACTGTACCTAACTGCTTAGCATCTATTTCATCTAAATTAAAAATTAAAATTATTATTACAAAAAGTACTGGAACTAAAAATATCATAGATAAAATGAAAAAATTATATTTAATTTCTACTACAACTTCTTCCTTATTTTCCAAATCCAATCCTAATTTTCTTTTTTTAGATTTTTTTTCTGAAAGTATCACATAATCTTCATTAGTTTCAAAAATTATTTCTGAATTTGGCTTTAATTTCTTCTTTTCATTGTCTATCCAAATAGTTTTTGGAAATAACCTAAACTTAAATTTATCACGTACAATTATTTTTGACATTTACTCTCTCTTTCTTTTTTAATCCTATTTTTCAAGCAACTTTTTAATTCCTTCAATCAGTAAAACATGTTCCTTCTTAAGCACCCTCTTTTGCAAAACTTCAGGCGTATCATCACTAAGAACAGGCACTTTTATCTGCAAAATAATTTCCCCAGTGTCGACTCCTGTGTCAACAAAATGAATTGTGCAACCACTTTCAGTTTCCTTTGCTTCGATAACTGCTCTATGGACATTCATTCCATACATTCCCTTTCCACCAAATTTTGGAAGCAATGACGGATGGATATTTATAATTTTTCTTGACCATCTTTTTATAAATTCTGGCGATAAGATCGACAAATATCCTGCTAATACGATATAATCTGTTTTTTCGTCATCATTTTCAAGAACATTGCTAATTTCATCAGACAATTTTTCTTTTAATACTTTTCTGTCAAGCAAAACATTTTTTATGCCATGTTTTTCTGCTCTTTTAAGTCCATAGCACTCTCTATCTGCAATTACATAAGAAATTTCACAATTCAAGTTTCCTTGCTCAATGTTATCAATAATTGACTGTAAGTTCGACCCTCCGCCAGAAACTAAAACTGCTATTCTTTTTTTATTTTTATTAGACATTTTTTCACTCTCTTTAAATTTATTTTTATTATCTTTATTTTTCAGACAAATCACTAAATTTCAAAAATTATAGATTTTAAGTAAAATTTATAAAAATTTACTAGAATTAAAAGCAGGAACGGTAACTAAAATCAAGTCCCTGCCTTATTCATCAATAATTTTTGTCAATATTTCTTAATACAAATTAATTTTTTCGTCACCTTTAACAATAGTTCCTAATTCATAGGCTTCTTCTCCATTTTCAGCTAAAATATCAATAACTGTCTTCACATCATTTTTATTTACGATAACAACAAATCCAACTCCCATGTTGAATGTTCCCCACATTTCTTCTTCTGGAACTCTTGAGAATGTTTCGTGTTTAAACAACGGATGAACTTTTACTTTCGCTTTTTCGATGTTTGCACAAAGTCCTTCTGGTATAGTTCTTGGAACGTTTTCAATAAGTCCTCCACCAGTTATGTGAGCCATTCCGTTCACTTGTACTTTTTCCATAACCTTTTGAATTGGTTTTACATAAATTTTTGTTGGTGTCAATAAATGTTCTCCAATTGTTTTTCCATTGAATTCTTCGTTAAAATCAGTAAATAATTTTCTTAACAATGAGAATCCATTACTGTGAGCTCCACTTGAAGGAATTGCAACGATTATATCTCCTTCTTGAACTTTACTTCCATTGACCATTTTTTTTTCTTCAACTACACCAACTGCAAATCCTGCAATATCATATTCTCCATCCGCATAAAATCCTGGCATTTCAGCAGTTTCTCCACCTACTAAAGCCGAATCTCCTTGAAGACAACCTTCTACAACACCTTTAATTATTTCAGAGGAAACATTTGAGTCCAATTTTCCACAAGCTAGGTAATCTAAGAAAAATAATGGTTGTGCTCCGTGACACAAAATATCATTTACACACATCGCAACACAGTCAATTCCAACTGTGTCATATTTATTCGTTTCAAATGCAACTTTTAATTTTGTCCCAACTCCGTCAGTTCCAGACACTAAAATTGGTTTTTTATATTCTCCTAATTTGTATAAAGCTCCAAAACTTCCCAATTCGTTCATAACATTTTTGTTGTAAGTTGCTTTTACTCTTTCTTTTATTTTTGCAACACTTCTGTATCCTTCTTCTTTATCTACTCCTGAATCTTTATAAGAAATTGACATTCTTTATCCTCCTGTTTTAAATTAAATCTCTATTTTTTATTTTACAAAATTTGCAAAATCTTCTGCATATTTTGTAGGGAAAAATTCTGTAATTTCATATTCTGCAATTTTATTTATATTAAATGGATCTTCTGAAATTATTTTCTTAACTTTTTCCAAATTTTCTGCATTTAGCAAAATTACACCACCTGTTCTAGGATTTTTTCTTCCTGAACAAATAAATTTGCCCATTCCATAATATTTTTCCAAAAATTTTATATGTTCTTCCAAATATTTTTCAACTTCACCTACTGCTTTTATATAATTTAAACTCACTATATACATTTTTTCTCCTTATTTTTCAATTCTTTATTTCTTCAATTCTTTCAAAGCCTCTTTTTGAATTGGTGTCAACGAAGCGTAAAATTCTTTTTCATAATCTCCCAATCCTGCTGGATAATCGCCATTAAAACATTCCATACAAAGTCCTGTATATGGTGCGTCAAAATTAAGTCCAATCGAATCAATTAATCCATCAATACTCAAGAAAGCCAACGAATCTGCACCAATGTACTCTCTTACTTCTTCAACAGTTTTATTTGCTGAAATTAATTCCGATGAATTCGATGCATCAATTCCGTAAAAAATAGGAAACTTAAATTCTGGCGAGGCAATTCTTACATGAACTTCTTTTGCACCAGCTTCCTTCAATAACTGAACGATACGGCTTGAAGTTGTTCCACGAACTATTGAATCATCAATCATAACGACAACTTTATCTTTTACAACACCTTTTACAGCAGAAAGTTTCATTCTGACACCTTGTTCTCTCAGTTCCTGAGTTGGCTGAATAAATGTTCTTGCTACATACTGGTTTTTGATTAATCCCATTTCATAAGGTTTTCCGCTTTCTTCTGCATAACCACTTGCTGCCGACAATGACGAATTTGGAACTCCGATTATAATATCCGCATTTTCTACAGGTGCTTCCTGTGCCAATCTTCTTCCACATCTTTTACGAGCCGAATGTACATTTACTCCTGAAATATCCGAATCAGGTCTTGCAAAATACACATATTCCATCGCCGCAATCGCAGTCGAAGTATTGTCAGTATATTTTTCAATTCTGTATCCATCTTTATCAATGACTACAACTTCTCCAGATCTAATATTTCTGACAAATTCCGCTCCAACAATTTCCAACGCACAAGTTTCACTTGCCAAAATATACGCTCCATTTTTTGCTTTTCCCAAAATTAAAGGACGAAATTCAAAAGGGTCAACTGCACCGTACAATTCTGTTTGAGTTTGAACTAAGAAAGAAAATCCACCTTTTACCTGTCTTAACGCATCTTTCAATTGACTCAAAAAATCTTTTTCTTTACTTCTTCTAATCAAATGAACCAACACTTCTGTATCCGATGTTGAATGAAAAATAGCGCCTTGTTTTTCCAATTCTTTTTTTAACGTTTTCGCATTAATCAAATTTCCATTGTGTGCCAAAGCGATGCTTCCATCAAAAAATTGAAACAAGAACGGCTGAATATTACGACCATTGCTACTTCCAGAAGTCGCATATCTGACATGCCCAATAGCACTGTTTCCTTCCAATCTATTAAATATCCTATCATCATTAAACACTTCTGACACAAGTCCAGGCCCACGATGACCATTTACACGAACTCCATCACTTACCACAATTCCTGCTGCTTCCTGTCCTCTGTGCTGTAAACTGTGAAGTCCATAATAAGTAAGTCTTGCGGCATTAGGATGTCCAAAAACTCCAAATACTCCGCATTCCTCATTCAAACTCTTAATCATTTTGTTAGTTTCCTCCATTTTTTACAAATTATTTTATACCAAGACCTCATTTTAGAAATACTACTACACTTATTTAACAACAAGGGGTCAAGACCCCTTGCTAGAATTTACACCAAATCTACTATTTAAATAAGAAATAGTATTATTCCTAAAAAACAAAGCTATTAATCACATTTTATACATTGATACTTACTGTTTTTATTTTTTTGAAAATTTTTATTTTAAAACTTCTTCTAAACGACGTAGCACTTCACGGTATGCTCCCATTACATCTCCCAAGTCTTGTCTAAATCTATCTTTATCCAATTTTTTAAGTGTATCTTTGTCCCAAAGTCTCATTGAATCTGGACTAATTTCATCCGCAAGTAAAATATTTCCATCTTTATCTTTTCCAAACTCAACTTTATAATCTACCAAGATTAAATTCATTTTATCAAACAATTTAGACAATAAATCATTAATCAAAAAAGTTTGTTCTTTAATTTTAGCTAGTTCTTCTTCATTAACCAATTCCAATGCCAAAGCATGATCATCATTTAGCAACGGATCTCCCAAATCATCATTTTTGTAAGATAATTCAAAAGTAGGTCTTTTAAAGATTTTTCCTTCTTGAGCCGCATATCTTTTTACAAAACTTCCAGTTGCTCTATTTCTTATAATTACTTCTAAAGGAAAGATTTCCACTTTTTTACAAAGTTGTTCCCTTTCATTCAAAGTTTTAATCCAGTGAGTTTTTACACCATGTTTAATCAAATATCCATAAAGTAATGTAGAAATTTTATTATTCAAAATCCCTTTATCTTCCAATTGATCTTTTTTAACCCCATTAAATGCAGTTGCATCATCTTTAAAATACATAATTATTTCATCCGCTTTGTCTGTTGCAAAAACTGATTTTGCTTTTCCTTCGTAAATTTTTTCTCTTTTTTCCATTTTTATTTCCTCCATTTTTTTATTTAAATTTTTTTATTTTGAAAACTTTTTATATTTTTCTCAAAAATTACAACGTTAAATACGATTTTTTTATTTTAAATTTTTCAAAATATATTTTACATCTTTTAAAAAATTAATTTTACTTTATTTTACAATCTATAATTCAACTTTTTTCTCATTGTCAGCAATAAATTTAGCTTTCATCTCTTTTCTAAAATTAATCAATTTTTCTCTAATTTCAGGATATTTTACCGCAAGAATTTGCACAGCTAGCATTCCTGAATTGTATGAATTATTAATTCCAACAGTTGCCACTGGAATAGATTTTGGCATTTGAACAATCGAATAAAGCGCATCTAGTCCTTCAAGTGCACCATTTAAAGGCACTCCAACTACAGGCAGTATTGTTTTTGAAGCAATAACTCCAGGTAAATGTGCCGCAAGTCCAGCTCCAGCAATAATCACTTCTGCACCTCTTTTTTCAACATCAGCCAAAACTTCCTCCAATTTTTCAGGAACTCTGTGAGCCGACAATACATAAGCCTCAAATTCAATCCCAAATTCTCTTAAGCAATTTGCAGCCCCTCTCATTTTATCAGTATCTGACTGACTTCCAAAAAATATTGCTACTTTCATTTTTTTACTTCTCCTTCTCAAAATGTTATATTACATTTTTTATTTTAAAATATTTTACTTAAAAAATCTCACACCATTTCTAAAAATATTTTGTTCTTTATTTCCATAAATATTTTTGTAAACATTTTTACCTTTTCTTTCAGAATGTCCCATTTTACCGAAGATTCTACCATTATAGGCCAGCATCCCTTCGATTGCATAATACGAGCCGTTTGGATTAAACTGTGAATCCATTGTTGAATTTCCTTCTAAGTCAACATATTTTGTAGCAATTTGGTTATTTTCGAATAACTTTCTGTATTCTTCTTCCGTGATGACAACTCTTCCTTCACCGTGAGAAATTGCGACCGAGTGAATGTCTCCTTCTTTCATTTCAGAAAGCCAAGGTGAATTATTTGTGATAATTTTTGTTTGCACAATTTTTGACATATGCTTGTCGATTGCATTATAAGTTAATGTTGGCGAAGTTTCATTTAATTCACGAATTTCTCCATAAGGTAGTAACCCTGATTTTATCAAGGCCTGAAAACCGTTACAGATTCCTAAGATTAACCCATCTCGTTTCAATAGGTTTTCCACAGCTTCTCTGACTTTTTTATTTTTTAACACTGCAACCATAAATTTAGCTGAACCATCTGGCTCATCTCCCGCACTAAATCCTCCTGGTAACATCAATATTTGTGAGTTATTGATTTCTTTGACAAAAGTATCAATCGAATTTAAAATATTACTACGTGTCAAATTGTTAAAAACTCCAATTTTTGCAAGTCCTCCCTCTTTGTTAAAGGCTCTTTCTAAATCGTATTCTGAATTTGTTCCTGGAAATACTGGGATAAATATTCTAGGTTTTGCGTAAGTGTTTGTTATGTTGCTAATTACATTTTCGTGTTCAATTAATTTTGATTTTTCATAAATCAAATTTTTGTAATGTGCAATTTTATGACTTTTTTCCACTTCCTTTTTGGTTGGAAACACTTTTTCAAGAGGTTTTTCCCATTCAGCAATCAATTCGTCCAAATCCATTACTGTATCATTATTTATAACAATTTTTGCTTGTTTAGTAACTTTTCCTAACAATGTTGCATTTTTATAGTCAATTTTTTCAGAAGTTTCAACTATAAATGCTCCGTAATTAACTTTAAACCATTCATTTTCCGCATTTTCAGCAAAATTTACATTCACACCTAACTTGTTACCAAATGTCATTTTTGCTATACTTTCAGCAATTCCACCATTCTTTACTGCCATTGCTGAAACAATATTTTTGTTTTTTATATTTTCTTCAATAAAATCAAAATTTTCTTTCAATTCTTTAAAATCCGGTAAATCATTTTCAGTAAATTTAGTTGTAATCAAGTAAATATAATTTTCAGCTTTTTTAAATTCGCTCGAAATCACATTTTTGGCACTTACAACGCTTAACGCAAATGATACCAATGTGGGTGGCACCGAAATATCGTTAAATGTTCCACTCATCGAATCTTTTCCTCCAATTGAAGGTAGTTTAAATTCTTTTTGAACATGAAGTGCTCCTAGTAATGCAGATAGAGGTTTACCCCATTTTTTAGGATTGTTTCCCAATCTCTCAAAATATTCCTGAAATGTGAATCTTACATTTTTGTAATTTCCTCCGGCAGCCACAACTTTAGCTAAAGATTCAATTACTGCGTAAGCTCCTCCATGGAATGGAATTTGTTTTGCAATATAAGGATTATAGCCATATCCAACCATTGATGCAACATCTGTTTCAGCGTTCATTACCGAAACCTTTTGCACAGAAACTTCAGACGGGGTCAATTGATATTTCCCACCAAATGGCATTAATACTGTACTTGCCCCAATTGTTGAATCAAATGTTTCAACTAATCCTCTTTGAGAAGCTACATTTAAGTCCTTCAAATTATTAACAAATTTTTCTTTAAATGTATCTCCAGCAATTTTTCTATCCAACACCAATTTATCAGAATTTTCAATTTCAATATTGATATTTGAAGACGCTCCATTTGTATTCAAGAAATCTCTTGAAATATCAACAATTGTTTCTCCATTGTAAGTCATAACCAATCTGTTAGAATCATTGATTTCAGCAACTTTGTAAGCCTCCAAGTTTTCTTTGGTTGCATACTTCACAAATTTATCCAAATCTTCTTTTTTAATTACAACAGCCATTCTTTCCTGTGATTCAGAAATCGCCAATTCAGTTCCAGTAAGACCAATATATTTAACTCTAATTTCATTCAAGTCAATTACCAATCCGTCAGCAAGTTCTCCTATCGCAACTGAAACCCCTCCAGCTCCAAAGTCATTACATTTTTTAATCAATGTCGTAACATTTTTATTTCTAAATAATCTTTGGATTTTTCTTTCAGTTACTGCATTTCCTTTTTGAACTTCAGCACTTGATTTTTCTGATGATTCTGTAGTATGTTCTTTAGATGAACCAGTAGCTCCTCCAATTCCGTCTCTTCCCGTTCTTCCACCTAAAAGCACCACGATATCTCCCGCTTCAGGTTTTTCACGGATGATGTTTTCAGCTGGTGCAGCTCCTACAACAAGTCCTAATTCCATTCTTTTTGCTTTATAACCTTTGTCATAAATCTCATTTACGTGAGTTGTCGCAAGTCCAATTTGATTTCCATATGAAGAAAATCCATGTGCTGCGGTTTTTGTAATAACTTTTTGAGGTAATTTTCCTTTAATTGTATCTTCAATTTTTTCAGTTGGATCAGAAGCTCCACTTATTCTGACAGCTTGATAAACATAAGTTCTTCCTGATAATGGATCACGAATTGCTCCCCCAATACAAGTTGCAGCTCCTCCAAATGGTTCAATTTCTGTCGGATGGTTATGAGTTTCATTTTTAAACTGCAAAATCCATTTTTCTTTGGTTACTTTAATTTTTCCGCTTTCATCAGTTCTTTCCACGGGTACATCAATGTAAATCGAACAAGCATTAATTTCATCAGAAACTTCTAAATCTGGAAGTGACCCATTTTTTCTCTGCTCTTTTCCAAAAACAGTCGCTAAATCCATCAAAGTCATTGGTCTTTTTGCTTCTCTTTCTTCATAAACATATTTTCTACTCTCAACATATTCATTTATCGCTTTTTCAAATAAATTTTTATAAACTTCATTTTCTACTTTTATATCATCAATAATTGTCTCAAAAGTTGTATGTCTACAATGGTCCGACCAGTAAGTGTCAAGCACTCTAATCTCAGTTTCAGTCGGATTTCTTTTTTCCTCATTTTTAAAATATTCCTGAATAAACAACAAATCCTTAGATGTCATAGCTAGTTCCAAGTCATTTCTCATTTTTACAATTTCATCTTCAGTTTTTTCAACAAAGCCATCATAAACAATGACTTTATCTCTATTAGCTGATTCAACATTTTCAGATAAAATATTTAAGTTTTTTTCTCTTGCTTCCACATCATTTATATAATATTTTTTTATTTTATTCAATTCTTCCGAAGAAATATCACCGTATAAAATTATTAATTTCCCACTTTTTACATTGATGTCGTTATCTTCGTCAATAAGTAAATTTGCGCATTGAATTGCAGAATCTGCTCTTTGATCGTATTGTCCCGGCAAAAATTCAACAGAAAAATACACTTTTTTTAAATTTTCATTTTTGTATGCTGCCAGACTCTCTTCCAATGACTTGTAGACATTGTCCACATTTACTTCCGAAAACACAGTCTTTTCCAACTTTTGTAGATCATTTTCACTCAAATTAAAAATGTCATAAATGTTCAAAACTCTTACGTCCGAAAGTCCCGAAAGCCCGATATTTTCTTTCAAATCACTAAATAAATTTTGTGCCTCCACCCTAAAATCTTCTTTTTTTTCCACAAAGATCCTGTAATTCATTTTTTTCTCTTGTATGATAAATATATAAATAATTATATAAAATACCACACACTCCTTTCTTTATATTTCTTATTTTTTTCTTTTCTGTTCCTATTGCTTTTCTCTTCCCTTATTTTGTATAATTATTTTAGGGAAACTGCGGACTTTTTATTTTTCTTAAGGAGCTCTCGCTACTTTTCAAAGGAGATTATTGCCGCTGTTTTATCTTTAACCCTTATAGTTGGATAAGTTTTTAAATTTTTATGTTTAGCAAGAATGCGCCTGATAAAACTTTGCGGTTCCTACAGTTCCCCTATTTCTTCTTAAAGGATGTGATCTTATGTTTTTTTTAGGCATTGATATCGCCAAGCTCAACCACGTTGCTTCACTTGTTTCTGACAATGGAAATATCGTTTTTTCTAATTTTATGTTCAAAAACAGTCTTGAGGGCTTTCTTTCCTTAATTGATAAAGTAAAGTCCATCCCCAAAGACGACATTGTTATTGCTCTTGAATTTACTGGACACTATTCTGACAATTTTGTTAATTTCTTCTTTAACAGAAAGTTTAATGTCACTCTGGTCAATCCTGCAAATGTCGCCAACTTTAGAAAATCTTATGGCAGGGATTCCAAAAACGACAGGATTGATTCCATCAATATCGCTAAAATGCTGCTTTCCCGTGAATACTCTCTCGTTACACAGAGCGATATTGAGTATCTTTCATTGAAAAAACTCAACAGAATCAGAGATTCCCTTGTCAAGCAGAAAAGTAAATGCAAAATTTTGCTGACCAGAAATCTCGATTCCATATTCCCTGAGCTTCACCTGCTGCCTTCAGGCATCCACTCTAAAGCTGTCTATACCCTTTTGAAGAAATATCCTTCTTCAGAAGAAATAGCCGCCTTAGGAATTGATGTTTTAACAAATATTTTAAAAACTAATTCCAGGGGGCATTTCTGTGAAAAGACTGCCTATATTATCAAAAGTCAGGCTAGATCTTCTGTCGGTTTTGAGGACATTTCCTTAAGTTTTCATATTTCACAGCTGATTTCCTCTATTGAGCTGCTGGAAGAGCAGATAAGAAATACTGAAAAGCAGATCAATGCCATCATTGAAAAGCTTAAACCTGTTATCCTGTCTATTCCTGGCATAAGCAATGTTGCCTGTGCCTGCATTCTGGGAGAAATCGGAAATATATCAAGATTCCGTTCCCCTTCAAAGCTATTAGCATTTGCAGGCTTAGATCCTAAAGTCAGACAGTCAGGGCAGTTCAGAGCCTTATCATGCCGAATGTCAAAACGTGGCTCAAAATATTTACGATATTCCCTAATCTACACTGCCTGGAATGCTGTCCGAAACAATGAAGTTTTCAGTAATTACTATGCTCTTAAACGTTCACAGGGGAAAAATCATTACAAGGCACTGGGTCATGTTGCCCATAAGCTCGTAAGAGTTATTTACAAACTTATGAAAGATAATATTCCATTTAATGCTGAGCAGCTTATTTAAAAAAAACTATACAAAATATTTAAGAAAATCTATTTTCAATAGGTTAATTTAAATTCGCCCAAAATTCAAGATCAAAAATTTAAAAATTTTTTTTAAAAAGGGCTTGACAAATCATAGTTGATCTCCTTTTGTATCTTTAAATTAAGAAATTTTCTAAATTTTTTTACAAAAAAAATCCAAGCAAACGAAACTGCTCAGATTTTAACACATATTTTCTCCATAACAAAGCAGACAATTTAACAATTTGTCTGACAATAAAATTTATCTTAATTGTTGCCGTTCTGATAAAAAAATTATTTTTCATCTTCTCCTCCAAATAAAATTAATTTTAAACATTTTACCAAAAATAAAAATTTTTGGATAAAAATTTATTATGGATTTCTCTATTTTTGCAAAAAAACTTATATAAAAAGTATAACAAAAATTTTGGTATTTTTCAAGAAAAAAAACTTTAATGAATCTAAAAAGTAAATTGCAAGTGTAAACGTCTATTTTAAAGAAAAAAAATCAAAAATTTTAGTCTTCACTCTTCTTTTACTATAAATTTTAAAAATATACTGTCTAACCATAAAAAATATCATTTAAAAATATTCAAATTATATACAATATAGAAAAAAATAACCGCTGTCTTTTACAACAACGGTTATTTGAAAATTTTATAAATTTAAATTCCAGCTATTTTTCCATTCCTGCCATTCCTTCGGTGTTACTGTTGCCAAATCAAAATCTTTCATAAAATCATACGGATCTTCATATTTTTCAAGCGGAGTTATGTCTATTAATTCTTTTGGTGCTACTTCATTGTCAATTTCCAAGTCTATTCCATGATATAATGCTATTTTGGCGTATATTATGACATATACATGCAAGTAAAATTCATAGTTTGGATTGTTATCATTTGAAAATTTTCTTGCCACTTTCTGTTCCATCATTCCGTCTATCGCTTTTTTCATTCCATCAATATCTTTATCTGCCAAAGCACTTAAAAATTCATAGTGCAGTTCTCCATATTTATAATAACTATCTTTCAGTGGCTTTTCCAAATATGCAGTACATCTTTTTTTGACTTCTTCAAAATCTCCTCTTATTGCATGAAGAATTACACGAATTAAGAAAAATGTTCCATAATCATTTTTTAAATAACCATATTTATTTTTTTTACTATCATAATCATCAGGCATTATCATATCAATATTATTTTTGAAAAATGTTATAAAATCCGGATTATTAGACATAAACATTTCAAACATTTGAGTTGGGTGAGTAACAAGCATACTTGATCTACTGGTTGATAGTATTCTCAATTTTCCACCTATATGACAATTTAACCTATGTTTTTCAATATTTTTTTCTATTAATAAATTTATTGAAGAGAATTTATTATAATAATTAGATAAAATTTGCATACAAGCAAATTGATTCCCTTTTTTATTTTCTATATACTCCAATTCATCTTTATCAAAATTTTCTTCTTTTCCTAAAAAACTTGAAATTAAACTAATTCCTTTTTCGTATTTTTTCTCTCCTGCTAATATGTTCTTCATAGTTTTTTCCTCTCTTAATTATTTTTTTATATTAGTAATTCTTGTTGGAATAAAAATTAACTTTTCCGTTTTTTTATCTACTCCTACTAATCCTGTGTTTAATTTTCCACTTTTCTTAGCATTTTCAATTGCATGTTTAACAGGATTCCCGTCTTCTAATTTATTTAATACATTATCTACCCAATCAGGAGACATCTGTCTTGTTCCACCTACACCTTTATTTGAAACTCTCATATTTCCTGTTTTTGCAATCTGTTTACTATCAAGTATCCAAACTTCTCCAGTTTTTTTATTTCTGAATACATGGTCAAATCCATTATTAGATCCATATTTACCACCATCTAATAATTCTACATTTGGGTCTCTTTTTAATATCTCATTTACAACCTCTTCTGTTTTAAATCCTTTATAATCACCCTTTTGTGCTATATCAGTAATTTTAGATTTTAAATCTTTAGGAACATCTAATTTAACTCCATTATTTCTTATTTTTGAAGCACTTATATTTCTATTGGATGTAAAAGCAGTTGAATTTGTGTTATTAGTAATTCTAGAATTATGATTCTGTTTAGAGTTATTTTTAGGATTTTTATTTTTTAAAGAATTATTGTTATGAGCATTATTGTTAACATTTGAAGCCACTTTAACTGCATTTGATAATGCTGCTCCTGCTTTAGTTCCTCCTGTTATTGTTATTGCTGGTGTTGAAACTGTTTTCGTTGTTAATGTTACCCCTCTTGTTAAACTTCCAGAAGAATTTATTGATATTGCTGGTTCTACTTGTGGAAATGTTATCTTCCCACTACCTATATTTTTAGGAAGATTAAATGTTACCGTTATATCTGTAGTAGTTTTTACTATAGCATTTTCTGTTGCTTTTCTTTTTTCTACTTCCTTTTTTGTTCCATATTGTACTTCTTCTGGTTTAAATCTTGCATAATTATCTCCAGCCCATGAACCTACTCCTAATGTAAGTGGACTTGTTAAGTTTCCTATTCCTTTTTATTATATTATATTTAATATAGATTAGTCAAATTTAGAATCAACTTTGACAGAGTAAAATAGTTAGGGGTAAATAAAAAATCTTATTTTAAGTTTTTCATTCAATCCAGAAAGTTACTAAAATATTTTTTTATTTTTTAAGCAGAAGTGCTCATCGCCGCACCCCTGCACCCCGGCAAGGCTCAAGACATTTTTATGCACTGCCAAAAAACTCGCACTAATCGTGCTCAAACAGTTTTGTCAGCACATAAAAATGCTCCGACGGTTTAAATTTTACTACCATACAAAAGTGTCGTGATTTTTTTGGAGTAAAGACGACTGTCTGAACGAAGTGAGTTTCGGCTTTGACGCAGAAAAAATGCTTAGACGAGCGTGGGGATTATAAGGGGAAATGGCGGTCCTTTCCCCTTATGTAAAAAATAGGAAAACAATACTAAACAAAATAACATCTTTTTGAAGAAAAAATGACTTTAAAAAAACAATATTTTGAATTTGAGAAGCAATTTAAATTAGAAGAGAAAAATATAAAGAAATTAAGTTCAGGAAAAGAAAATCCTGTTACTAAAATTATGGAATCTGCAACTAGACTTTCCAGCATTCAGAAAGAAGTAAAAGACTATTTTTTAAGTAAAGAATTTAATGAAAAAGTTAAAGATTTAATTTCAAAATTTTTGGAAAGATAAATAAAAAAAAGGGAGTGTCCATTTATAATTTTAGGAGTTTATACAAAAAAATTTATGCTCCCAAGAATTTAAAAACAGGATGATAAAAATACCATCCTGTACCATATATTATATTTTGAGTTTACATAAAATTTTGGACACTCTCACAAATTTTAAACTTGTTTGGTATTAAAATTTGCTTTTCGATTAATGTATCTGAATTTTTTATTTTTATTTTAAGTTTGTTATTATTTATTTCATAATTTCCCTCTTTTAAGTATAATTCTTTTTTATAACTAAAAATTTTTATTCCATAATTAGTTTCAAAGTAACTATATTCTCGCGATTTTAAGCGAATAAAAATAATTAAAACTAAAAAAATCGCTATTTTTATCTTATAAAAAATCCAAAGAACATAAATAATAAAAATAATGTAAGAAAATAAATAATAAAATGTAATTTTAGTTTCTAGTATCTTTTTTTCTGATAATATTTCCTTAAAATTCATTTTTTCAATTAATTTGTTTTTTATATTTTTATAATTTTTTACATTATTTAAAGCAATACTTTTTTTATCATCTAACATTTTTGAACCTAAATTATGAATAATATTATTTGTTGGAAAATTTATCAATATGTCATAACTTCCTAAAATATTTTTTGCGATAAAAATCATTTCAATTTCATTATAAAAAATTTTTTTCTTTTTACTACTGTCAAAAAAAATTTCTAAAAAATCTTCTCTAAAATTAAGTGTCCAATTTCTAGTTCTTAAGTATCCAATATATTCTAAAATTCCTATAGAACCCAATATAAATAAATATAATAAAATCGTAATGATAGTATTCCATATTAACATTTTGATTTCTTTGCCTTTCAAAAAATAAACTGCAAATATTGGATTCACAAAATAAAAATATATACATCCTACAAAATTATAGATTACCAATCCTAAAGATAAATCTATTTTTTTCTTTTTGATTTTAATTTAAATACCTCCTTTTTTAAATCGTTAAAAATTTTTAATCCTTTTGGAATTTTTGATAAATAATCTCTAACTTTTTCTAATGGAATTAACCAAGTATAACCTGGATTATAAGTAATTGTTGCCCCCATCTTTTTAACATTATTAAAATCTTTAAGATCTTTAGGTCCTAATTTAAAAGAACCTGAAATTGTTCCATCAAATCCTGCTGATAATCCTACTGAAAGTCCTGAAAATCCAGCATTTACACTAAAAGATTGTCCAAATCCCGCAAAATTCTTTATTGTTTTAGCATTTGGATTCATACTTGATACTGGAACTAGGACATCTATTCCTCCACCTACTCCAAAACCAAAAGAACCACTCAAACTTTTAAATCCTGTTATTCCACCTTTATCATCTAAAACGACTCCTACTGTTACATTACCACCTATAGAAAGTATTTTTGATGCACTTCCCCCAAATGAAATTCCAGCACTATATGTTGTGTCCCCAACATGAGTACCCAGCTTGCTAGTATCAATCTTCCCGTCAGACTTGTACGTCATATTCTGGTTGCTTCCCTTGTACTCTTCCTTGAAGTAAGCATTTGAAGCTCTTCCTGTGCTTTCAAGCCCTTTTTCATCTGTTCCAGTTGCTATCTGTCTTCCTGCCACTCCATTTACAATATGGCTTGCCTCTTCTGCAAGTGTTCCGATTAATCCTGCCTTTGTTGAGTTCTCTTTTGCATTTATGTTGATTATTATTGTATGTACTCCATCTTTTGAAACATATGCTGTTCCTGCCTTGTTTTTCATTTCAGGAGTATCTTCGCCAGTTGTATATTTTACATCAAGGTTGTATCCTAAATCCTTGTACGCATCTTTCCAAGCTGAAACTACATCTTCTGAATTATCAGCCCTTTTCAACCTTTCCCCAGCAATATTTTCTATAGTCTCAGAAAGTCTAGTTTCTCTCAACTGTCCAAAGAAATTTCTGTTGTCATCTCCTGGGTCATGAATTGAATTATCAAGTGCCTTTGTAACATCCTTTATTTCATCTTTAGCCTTATTCAAATCTTCTTTCAACTTACCAGGATTAGTAGCATACTCAATAGTCTGACTCTCAACATTAATATTAGTCGAATGCTGTACATCTTTTGTAACTTCATTAGCTTTTGTAACATCCTTATTTATTGGACTTCCAGAAGCTTCTCCTATTTCTACATTTCCAACTACTGTATTTCTAGTTACTCCTTGTTTATCTCCTGTTTCTTGATTAAATCCGATATTTGTAACTCTAGGAGATTTTCCTAATGAAGTCCCTACTGAAATTCCAGTTGTTGTCATTGTATCGTAGTTTTGAATATCGTGGCCAACATACTTATCAACTTTAAATGTAGTACCGTTTTCACTCTGTTTTCCAATAATTGCTCCAGTATTTTCAACTGTACCAACATGAAGATTACTTCCCTCTCCAACAATAAAGCTGCTTTGATTATCTACAAATGCTCTACTTCCATTTGTTCTGCTTCCATTTACATTTAAAGAACTAGGAACTCCATTTGCATTTATTCCTACACTTGCACCGCTTGATCTTCCAGTTGTCGTGCTTGTGTTCTGTCTACTTTCTACAACCAACTTGCCGATATTACCTGTAACTTTTCCGCCTTCCTGGTTAAATCCTGAAAGTGTCATTGTACCAGTATTATTGTGAACTTCATTTACATTTTGAAAATTACCATTTTGATAAATAGTTTCATTCGTATTTTGATTACTTCTATTTGCAGAAACACTTCCACCATTTCCAGTAATCTGTGTTCCGTAGCCATATCCAATTGTCGCTCCCGTACTTATTCCAAAATTTGAACTTCTTGAACTGCTGCTGTTATGAAGTTCTACTGCTTCCTTCCGAATATTTTTAACATTGTTGTAAATGAATGTTCCACCTTGAGCCTGTGTTCCTTGATAAGTTATGTTGTTTACATTGTTGTAAGTTATGCTTGAATTTTCATGCATTGGTTTCATTGTCGTAACTACGGCACTTTCATTGTGGGAGTTGTTACTGTTTTTAGAAGTAGAATATCCTGCATTTACTCCAATATTTGCATAAAAGTTATTGTTTGCACTCGCATTTCTTACTTCACTTTGACTTAAATTTCCTGTGTGATAAGCCTGTCTTGTCCCTTGATTTCCTGCAAGTCCTGAAACCATTCCAGTTCCTGCATTTACTCCCGCTACAAGACCACCTATCGTATCTCCCCTTCTAGCTTGCTTTACAGCTCCAGCTGCTTGTTCAATTCTATCTTTAATTGGACTGTTTATTCCAATTGACACACCAAAATTACTACTTCTTGAAGTAGTTTTTACATCTCTTGTATCAATTCTTGCACCATATTTTACGTCACCATTATTAATTTGAATATTTCCATACTCAAAATTTGTGGCAGTAATTTCCGCTCCGTTATTTAGCACACTTCCATCGCCAATTCTTAAATTTGATTTGGCATTTATCGTATCTTTTTCATCATAGGTGCTGCCTGATTTTCCATAATTTAATGAAGCCGTTCCGTGACTAATTCCTGCACTAAATCCTCTGGACGTATTTTTTTCATAAAAACTATTATGTAATTCTCTCGAATCTGTTGTCAATTTCCCGCCAACAAAGGTATTTTCACCTAAATCAATGTTACTTCCGATTCCTGTCAAGTTTCCTTCAATTCTTGCTCCGCTAAGCTGTAAATTTCCTGCAACATTTTCTTCCTGATGAGATTTTATGTATGTACTGCTTTTAGAAACCGTATTCTTACTTGTCTGTTTTGACTCCAAGTCGTAACTGTTTACAGCGGATTCTACATTCACTTTCCCAATTTTCAGACCTTGTGTATCTCCGCCAATAAATGCTGAGCCTGTAAGGTTTAAATCTCCTATTCTTCCTGAAGTAGAATTTGCAGTTACTTCTCCGCCTAAATGTTCTGTTGCACCATATTTTGTGTAATTATTGCTGCCCTTGCCGAATTTATCTTCACCGCTTAAAGACAATGCCGATACATTGAATTTATTTACATCAAGTTCAAGATGATTTGTGTTTAGAATTCCTCCTGTTGACTCATAGCTGTTACCCTTAATAAAAGTTAATCCATTTGAAGAAATTTGCCCAATTGAGCCTATTTCTTCATGCCAGCTTCTGTCAAACTCGCCATTATTGAATCCTACTTTTCTTTTGGTTGTATTGTTGATTACATTTCCATTTTCAGAAATTAAACCTACAACTTCATTTCCCTTTATTTTTCCGCCGATATTTTCAATATTTCCAACTGAACTTATGAATGTTCTATCTCCTGAAATTTCAGAAAGAAGATTTGTTGTAGTCTCATTTCTCACAGTATTCGCTTCAACATAGGTAACTCCGCCGTTACCCCATTTTGTCCCGTCATTTACAAAATCTTTAGTCTTGACATAAGTTCCATTTATTCCACCAATTCTATTTCTAGTGTCATCGCTTATGCTTTCCCTAGTTCTGCTTGACAAGTAAATTTGTGGTGTCAAAACACTGACTCCATTCACTTCCTTTGAGACATACCAGATAATATCTTCATTTAAGGCATTTATCTGATCCTGAGTCAATGCCTGACCGACAACAAGACCAAGCCTTGCTTTTTCATCAGCCGCATTATCCATCATTGACTGAATCAATTCCTGATTAGATTTTCCGTTCAAAAAGCTTGTTCCAAGCTTTTCATTTAAAGCTCTTGTAAGCAATTGATTTTCATAAAAGGCATCTCCTAATCTTTTACTTCTGTCCCAAATTTCCGAATACCCAACTCTTGAAGTGAAGTAGTCGCTTCCATAGTATTGACCTAAACTTATGTATTTTGAACGAGTTTCTAGAAGATATTTTGAAGATGGACTCATATTCATCGTAAACATTGCGCTGCTTAATAGTGGGTTTACATCAATTGTTCCAGTTTTTTTAATATTTTGAATAACTGAATTATTCCCTGAAATTTGTATTGCCCTGTCAAAACTATTATTGCTGCTGCCATTAACCTGTAAATTTCCATTAAAGCCGCTATTTACTTTGGATAGTAAAGCATTTCCAGCAACCTGAACCGCTCCATTTGCTGAACCTGTACCCTTGTTAATTCCTATTGAATTTGAAGAAATCAAGGCTCTACCAGTTGCCCCACCATTATTCAGTACTTTTCCATTTCCTGCCTCAATGGAATTTTTTATGATATTTGGAGCATTTACATTTACTACAGCCCCTTCAATGATGGAAGGCTGTCCACTTTCATATCCGATTCCACCATTTTCTAAATATCTATTGTAAGTTCCATTTGCAGAACTTTTTCTGCTTCCATGTCTATAAGTTAGATACAATTTTTCCTGTCCATTTTTTAGCTGAACAGCATTTCCTAAAGTTACTGAATTTTCAAAATTAGTTGCATTTATGTCAACAAGTCCACCACCTGAAATCAAACTGTCCCTATTTTTAACATTCCCTGAATTAATTATGATATTTCCACTTGCAATTATTTTACCATATTCCGTATCTGCATTACTTTTAATTTTTCCTGTCAGCATATTACCAGGTACTTCTGTTGTATTTGTTTTAGTTGTCTTGCTTCTCTGATACAATTTAGAACGTGCAACATCAGGATATTTTGAAAACATTAATGAGTTTATTTTGGAATTTCCAGTATGTTTTTTTATCATCTCTTCAAGCCAGTTTTTTTGATGTCTTTTCACACTTGACCTATGACTGCTTGAATGTTGAAAATCAGGTTCACTAAATACCCATTCATTGGCAACTTCGGATTCAGACAATCTTATTCCATCCCAAGTTTCATAGTATTTTTCATAGCTTCCAAGATTTGATACTCTTCCGATATTCTGAAAATCATTTGAAGTAACAAAAATATCCCCAGTTGACTGAACAGTTCCAACATTATTAGTGATTTTAGAAGCATTCAGGTCCATATTTCCACCAAGAATCTCACCTTCATCATTCAAAATTTCAGAACCTTTGATTATCAGAGCATTTCCACCATAAATACTTTTATCTTTATTATTTAAGACCTTACTTTTAGCATTCATCTCAAGATAATTGTCAAAAGCAATCAAATCATTGTTAGTAATGCTGTTTCCATTAATTTTACCATCATTTCCAGTAATCATATTATTGTTTACAACATTCCCACGGCCATCAATAATCACAGCATTTGAAGCCAGTTCCTTATTATTTGTAAAATCATTAGAACTTATTTTAATAAGCCCCGCCCCTGTCGTATTTCCATTGTTTGTAATGTTGTTTCCTGAAATTTCAAGCAAACTTTCTCCATGCAGATTTCCAACCAGATTTAGATCCTGGTCAGTTGTAAGAACTGTCTTATTCCCTTTTACAGTTCCAGTATTATCAAATTTTTTCGCATTTTGCATAGAAATTTCTCCAGACAAAATCTGTCCAATATTTGTAATACTCGAATTATTTAGCAGTATTTTACCATTTGAAGCCATTTTCCCTGAATTTGAAACTGTCGCATTATTTGAATTTATGTCGTTTACTGCCAGCATTTCTTTTGTATTTGTTAAAGTATTTGTCGTTAAATCAATGTCATTTGCTGAAGAAATACTTCCATTATTTTTAGTGTCATTAACTCTTGCCCTAATGTTGTCAGCCGATATTTTACCGCTATTTGTGAATTCCCAACCAGTTATATCAAGATTTTTGCCTTCAATATTTCCGCTGTTGATCATTGAATCTGAAGTCGTAATATTCCCATTTGTTGCCAGAACTCCTGAATTTTCAAGCCTTTGCGATGTAACATCACTTCCTGCGGCAATTTTTCCAATATTTTTAACATTTTTAATATTCAATGTTCCATTAGTCAAAATTTTCCCAGAATTATTGACATTTTTTCCTGAAATTTTTCCAACAGCTGTAATATCTTTAGTATTTTCAATATCCGCCGTCTTCAAATCATTTCCAACTTCAACTTTTCCATCATTTTTCAAATTATCAGTTTTAAGATTTTTAGAATACATAGTTCCTGAATTTTGAGTATCTTTCCCTGAAATATCCTCATTTACAGCAATCTTTCCAGTATTCTTAATATTTTTTGAAACAGTCAGACTTTTTCCTGATTCTAAATCCCCACCATTTTCAAGTTCTCCTGAAACTGTAATTTTTCTATTTGCCCTAACTTTTCCTGAAGTTTTTAAATTATTTCCTGATATTGATCCTACAGCCTGAATTTCTCCAGTATTTTTAATATTTCTAGCTTTTACATTCTCATTTGAAGAAATTTTACCATCATTATCCAAATCTTCAGATTCCAAGTTTTTAGCAGAAATTCTTCCCGAAGTTTTCAAATCATCTGTAGATACATCTTCAGCAGCTGAAATCTCTCCTGCATTCTTAACTTTTCTAGCTTTTACTTTTCCATCTGCCAAAATTTTTCCATCATTTTCTAAATCATGGGATTCAAAATTTTTAGAAATGATTTTTCCTTTTGAAACCACATTCTTACCAGAAAAATCACCATTTGTCGCTATCTCTTTAGTGTTTCTTACATTTCCTGAAACCTTTATATCTTCTACAGCTTCCAAATCCCCATCATTTTCAAGCTTCCCTGAAACTGTAACTTTTTTATTAGATTTTATGCCTCCTGAAGTTTTCAAATCATTTGTGGAAATATTTCCAGCAGATGCTATTTTACCAGTATTCGTAACATTTTTAGCCCGAAGATCTTCATTTGTAAAAATTTCTCCATCATTTTTAAGGTCATTCACTCTTAAATTTTTAGAAACTATTTTCCCGCTTGAAACAGCATCTTTTCCTGATAAATTTCCGCCAGCATAAATTTTACCGCTATTTTTAATGTTACTTGAAACCGTAATATCTTTAGCACTCTGTAAAGTTCCGTCATTATCCAAATCACCTGAAATATCAAGAGCTTCATTTGTTCTAATGCTTCCACTTGAAACCATACTGTCGCTTGATATTTTCCCAACGGCTGAAATTTCTCCAGTATTTTTGAAATATTTTGTTTTCAAATCCGCATTAGTAAAGAGTTTTCCATCATTCTGCAAATTACTTGTTGTAAAATTATTTGCAACAATTATACCTGATGAAACTGCATTTTTACTTGACAAATCTCCATTAGTTGAAATATTTCCGGAATTTAAAATATCATTTTTTACAGTTATTTTGTCTATAGAAGTCAAGTTACCTGAATTATTTAACTTCCCGTCAATCCCTGTGCTTTTAGAAACTTGAATGTTGCCACTGTTTTCCAAGTTTTTAACATTCAAATTTCCACCTGTATTAACAGCTGCCAAAACATTTTTAAAATCATCAGCCTTAAAATTCCCAGCAACATTAATATCGCCTGTATTCAAAAGACTTCCTGTATTAAAATTCCCTTCAGAATATATTTTAGAGTTATTTTGAGTATTCCCATTTAAATTAATATCCCCAGCTGCCTGTGTTTCTCCATTTAGCTTAATATTTTTAGCATTGATATTAATTCCTTTATCAGAACTGGCAAGTTCAGCCTGATCGTACTCCGTACCATTAATTTCAATACCGTTCCCTTTAATTTTAGCAACATTAATTTTCCCATCTGCTGTAATTTCAAGTTTTTTATCTCTTGAGTAAACAATTCCCCTTGAGTTTACTCCTGCACCCTTATCAGTACTGATTATGCTGATCTGCCCTGCATACATCGAACCCAGTTTACTTGCGTCAATTGCAACAGAATTTATTCCGTGCTTTGAAGTAACTGCACCATTTTTATCAACTGTATTTTCTCCAAGAGTTACATCAACCTTGTTTCCGACAAGACTTCCCTGCAATTCAAGAGCTTTTGCAATTACATTGACATAATCCGTAGTCGATGCGTCAAACCCATTTGAGCCTATCACGACTCTTCCCTTTTCAACATCAATTCCTACGAAGTCTCCATTCTGAAGCTTTACTCTTCCTGTAGTCGGAACAAAATTTCTAATATTAATGGTTCCCGCACCATTTAAGTAAATACCATTTTCATTACTCAAAATCACATTTACCTTCTGACGGCTCAAAGCTTCCAGATACCCTTCAATATCTGAACGGTTAGACCCGTTTACCTGAAGGATTATCAAGTTTGCAGCCTGGTTGGCAGCCAAATTCGGATTAGCATTAATAATCCCGGCAAGATGGCTACGCCCAATGTTATCAGCATTATTAAGCACTTGCCCTTCATGACCGACATTGTAGTCAAGAAACTCATTAATACTTATTCCACGACCATTCGGAGTAGAAATATTAACGATTGGAGTTCCATTTCGTGACATGTCAAGTTTTGTATTGTATCTTGAGTTAGGATCTAGTTCAAGATTTGCTGCAAAGCTATTCATATTCATTGATAACAATAATAAAAATGCGATTGTTTTTTTTAAAATTTTATTTTCCAAATTTTACCTCCTTTTATATTAATTATTAAAAACTAATTTTCATATTTCCGCTAAAGTATATATCCTGCTTTTTAGGATTTAAATAATCTGAATGTGCCATTGGCTTTGCATATCCAAAATCAAAATCAAGATATTTCGTATTAAGCCTTAATCCTGTTGTAATTCCTGTTACATACCCTCTTGCATATTTTGAATTATCCTTGTTGTATTTTGCCGTTCCATATCCATAACTCAAATATGGTGAAATTATTGCAAATTTTTTTATAGGAATGTTGTATGAAATCTCATTATCAATTTCAACTGCTTTATCCCCTTGTATCGTATCATTCTTG
Organism: Leptotrichia sp. oral taxon 847; assembly: GCF_001553645.1. Taxonomy (NCBI): domain Bacteria; kingdom Fusobacteriati; phylum Fusobacteriota; class Fusobacteriia; order Fusobacteriales; family Leptotrichiaceae; genus Leptotrichia; species Leptotrichia sp. oral taxon 847. Next base: position 386,691 of record NZ_CP014231.1, read on the forward strand.
AATCCTCCGACACTTCCGACACCGCCTATTGTCTGTCTTTCGCTTCCGTAAAGCACATCATTTGAATAACTGCTGTAAATATTTGCCCTGTATACAAATTTATTTGTAATAGGCTTATAGTAGCTTACATCAAGAGTATATTTATCGAATTGAGCCTTTGGATTTATATCCAGCTTTCCATTATCCCTTTCTGCCCCAAAAATTTTAAGTCCTCTTTCATATCCTAAATTTACTCCTAGAATACCACTGAATAATGATGTTGTTGTATTTAAGCCAACTGTCCCTATTGACAATTTTCTATTTGATAGAACTGACTTTTCCAAATAGTTCTGATTATGCTTCTGTTTTATCCCCGCTTCAAAACTTACTTTGCTCTTTTGATTTCTGAACAATATTTTTTCCAAATTTGCTTGTGTAGTCCGACTCGATGAGTACATATCATAAACTGTGTTGCCTGAATAGAAACTGCTTTCCTGAATACTTTTACTTGAATTAAGTCTTAAAGTATATGTTCTAAATTTCATCGTATATCCAAAATTAAACATATCAAGCCGTCTTTTATATGGCAATGTATCTCCCTTTGAAGGATCATAACCAACTGGACCAATTGGTAAAATTTCTCCCGGAGCTAAATCTTCTATGTTTTTCTTCCAGCTTCTGTCAGGATCTTTTTTAGGAACTGTCATGTATGTGAAATAGAAGTTGTCCCCAATTCCAAGAGGGCTGTCAATATTAAGGTTTATACCTCTTCTCCAAATTCCGTTCTGCTTATCGTCCCCATAGTTGTTAGTCAAAATTCCAACAGTATATTTATTCTTTAATCTGTTTTTTACTTCAATTCTTGAGTAGTTTTCACGGCTTGAAGGAACAATATCCATCTTCATATTGTTAGCTCCAATAGAGTTAAAATTATCCGTAGCAGTATCCAGATCTCTTATATTCAACACTTTCCCTCTGTTTTTAGGGAACATAAAAAATTCCTTATATTTATCAAGTCCATTGCCAGAATTAATTCTGACGTCTTCAATCTTCCCTGCGATAACTTTTAAATTTAAAGTACCTGTAGTCAAATCATTTTTATCTGAAACTGTCGCAATACTTGTAATATACCCTTTAGAAACTAATTTATTAGTAATTTCAACCAGAATATTTTGAATATCGCTGCTTCCCATTTCCAAATATTCATATTTTTTAAGTATGTTTTTCTTTTCTTTCTTAGAAAGTAGTTTGTCTTTATCTTCAATATCAATTTCATTTATCAAAAACTTTTTAGAATTTTTATCATCAAAGTTGCTATCTTTATCAATTTTTGGAACATCATTAAATCTAGTATTTTCAAATTCTTCTTGACTTTTTTGCTGCTCCATCCTGCTTCTTTCCTGCTCTTGTTGTCTTTGTTGAATATCTAAAATTTTAGTAGCATCATCAACAGGTGCTGAAAAATTAATAGTGGCTAGGGGAAAAATTAGTATTGTTATATATTTTTTTATGTTTTTCACCTCCTGCTAATATAAATTAAATAATTTTAACATAAATCAGAAGGAATGTCAATTAAAAATCTTGCTACTGCAATTCTTCAGATAAATTGTAGTTTTTTTAAGATGGTTTAAAAATTTTAGGGGCAGATTTTTAATTTTAAATTTTTTAAGTTATTCTTGATTACAAAATGTTATTTTGTTTAATATTATTTTTTTATTTTTTACATAAGGGGAAAGGACCGCCATTTCCCCTTATAATCCCCACGCTCGTCTAAGAATTTTTTTGAAGAAAAGCCGAAACTCGCACTAAACGTGCTCAAACAGTCGTCTTTACTCCAAAAAAATCACGACACCTTTTGTATAATAGTAAAATTTAAACCGTCGGAGCATTTTTATGTGCTGACAAAACTGCCCCGCCGTAAGCGAGTTTTTTGGCAGTGCATAAAAATGTCTTGAGCCTTGCCGGGGTGCAGGGGTGCGGCGATGAGCACTTCTGCTTAAAAAATAAATAAATATTTTAGTAACTTTCTGGATTGAATGAAAAACTTAAAATAAGATTTTTTATTTACCCCTAACTATTTTACTCTGTCCAAGTAAAATAAATAATTTGATTTTTAAATCCAAATATTGTAAAATATAAAGAAGTGTTATTTAAGTAAATATTATAAAAAATTTAGGAGGTAAAAAAATGGCTACACCACATATTGGAGCGAATAAAGGAGATATTGCTCAAACTATATTATTACCGGGAGATCCACTTAGAGCAAAATATATTGCAGAAACTTTTTTGAAGGATGTTGTTCAATATAACAATGTCCGTGGAATGCTTGGATTTACTGGAACTTATAAAGGGAAAAAAGTGTCTGTTCAAGGAACTGGAATGGGAGTACCATCAATTGGGATTTACTCACATGAGCTTATTTCTGAATTTGGAGTGAAAAATTTAATCAGAATTGGAACTGCCGGTTCTTATCAAAAAGATGTAAATGTAAGAGATGTCGTACTTGCAATGTCAACTTCGACTGATTCAGCTATCAATAGACTTAGATTTAATGGAGCAGATTACGCACCAACTGCAAATGCCGAAATGCTTTTTAAAGCGTACGAAATTGCAAAACAAAAAGGACTTAATGTAAAAGCTGGAAATGTCTTTACAAGCGATACTTTTTACGGGGATGACCCTAACGCTTGGAAAAAATGGGCAAAATTTGGAGTACTATGTGTAGAGATGGAAACTGCACAGCTTTACACAACTGCTGCAAAATTGGGAGCAAACGCATTGACTTTGCTTACAATAAGCGATTCGTTCATAACTCACGAAGTTACTAGTGCCGAAGAAAGACAAACAACATTTAACGATATGATAGAAGTTGCACTTGAAACTGCAATAACGCTGTAAAGGAGATAAAATGGAGTTTTATAAAAGACTGATTATAAAAATTTTGGAAAAAAGTTCGGTTGGCTCTGACAACAGACTTTTAGAAAAACTGAAAAGTGGTTATGATTTGACTCAAAGAGAAATGAGCGAATTAGAAGAATTATTGGATAGTATTTTATAGCTAGAATTACAAAAAAGGCAGGAATTTAAAATGGAATTAAAAAATTTATATCCTCAAAAAGTTTTTCACTATTTCAGTGAAATTTCAAAAATACCAAGAGGTTCGAGAAGAGAGAAAAAAATCAGTGATTTTCTTGTAAATTTCGCAAAAGAAAGAAATCTTGAAGTTGTGCAAGATAAAGCATTAAATGTTTTAATAAAAAAAGAAGCCACAAAAGGCTACGAAAACTTTTCTCCCCTTATTTTACAAGGACATATGGATATGGTCTGGGAAAAGAATAAAAATACTGACTTTGACTTTGAAAATTGCGGAATTGAACTTGTTGTAAAGGATGGATTTTTAACAGCAAATGGAACTACATTAGGTGCCGATAACGGAATTGCCGTTGCGATGGCTCTTGCAATTTTGGATAGTGATGATATAGCTCATCCAGCGCTTGAAGTTATTTTAACAACTGATGAAGAAGAAGGAATGACAGGAGTAAATAACTTGGATTTCAGCCTTTTTTCAGGAAAAACTTTGATTAATCTAGATACTGAAGAATACGGTCAAGTGTATGTGAGCAGTGCAGGTGGAGCTAGAATTGAAAATGAGTTTGACCTTGTCAAAAAGGACTGTGAAGATGATGACACAGTTTTCTCAATCGAAGTAAAAGGCTTAGATGGAGGGCATTCTGGCGCTGAAATTCATTTGGGACGTGGAAATTCAAACAAGATATTAAATGAAGTGCTGTATCATTTAAACAAAAGATATTTTATGGAATTAATTGACTTTGATGGTGGTGAAAAAACTAATGCAATTCCTCGTGAAGCGATATGCCATATTAGCATAAAATTGGATGAACCAGGACATAGACTTGAAGAATTGGCTCAACTTGCTTTTAAAAATATTATAGCTGATTTTGGTGTAATTGACAAAAATCCAGTTTTAGAAATAAAAAAAATAGGCAACGCTAAAAATTTCAAAAAAATATCAACCGCTGACACAAACAGAGTTCTTTCATTTTTCCACGAATTTCCAAATGGCGTAATTTCGATGAGCAAAGATGTCGAAAATCTTGTGGAAACATCAATTAATTTAGGCGTTATAAAGTCTGAAGAAATTTCAAACCAATTAAGAATAAAAATTCAGTCGCTACCGAGAAGTTCTGTAAATCATTCACTTGAAAAATTAATCGAAGAAATTAAAGAACTTTGTAAAAAATATGATGTGAAAATGAAAGTTAGTGCTCCGTATCCATCTTGGGAATACCGAAAAGATTCAAAAATACGAGAACTTATGATAAATTCATTTAAAAAAATTAATAATTCTGAGCCAGAAATAAAAGCAATTCACGCTGGACTTGAATGCGGAATTTTTGATGCAAATATGGATGTGGATATTACGTCTATTGGGCCTAATATTTATGGTGCTCATACGCCTGAAGAAAGAATGGAAATAAGTTCAGTCGGAAAAACTTGGGATCTACTTTTGACTGTTTTGAAAAATTATGACATTAAGTAAATTAAATTAAAGGGAAAAAATGGAAAAAATTAAGATAAAAGAAATAATCATCGTTGAAGGAAGGGATGACATCACAGCTCTAAAAAGAGTTGTTGATGCACATATTATAGCATTAAATGGATTTTCCGCTCTTTCAAAAAAGACAATAAATAAAATTGTAAATTTAGCCAAAGACAATGAGTTAATTTTATTTACAGACCCTGATTATGCGGGGAAAAAAATTCGCGATACGTTAAGAAAATATATTCCGAATATAAAACATGCTTTTATCTCAAGAAAAGATGCGACTAAAAATAAAAATATTGGTGTGGAGAATGCAAATGATAAAGCCATATTGGAAGCACTACAAAATTTAGTTACAAAAAAAAATGAAGATAATGGTTATACATTTACAGTACAGGATTTACTTAAAAATAATCTTTGTTTGGGTGAAAACGCTAAAAAAAGAAGAATGGAATTAGGAGATAACTTAAAGATAGGCTATTACAATTCAAAACAGCTTTTAAATGCACTAAATTCCTTTAATATAACTAAAGAACAATTTGATTTGGCAGTAAAAAATTTAAAATAATTACTGTTTTTGAGAGTGTAAACTTTTTTTGTAAATAAACTAGAAAAAACTTATACTACTGGATTCATATACAAATTTACACAAAATTGTGGACACTCTCATTTTTGAATACACTTTTATGAGAAACGCCCTTATTGTAGGGCTTCTTTCAAGTATATGCTGCGGAATAATAGGAACTTATATTGTAAATAAAAAAATGGTCTTTATTTCATCAAGTATCAGCCACGCATCTTACGGCGGTATCAGAATAGGAATTTACCTGATTTATTTCTTTAACTTGCCAATAAAAGATCCGCTGTTTTTTGGACTAATTTTTTCAATATTATCAGGTGTACTAATTTTGATTTTAAAAGATGCCCTGCACGTTGACGGTGATTTGGGAATAGGTATCGTTATGTCAATGGGAATGGCTATCGGAATTATTTTTTCCTTCTTGACACCAGGCTATCAGTCCGATATGTCAACTTACCTATTTGGAAATATTCTTTTATCCAATACCCTAAACATAATTTTACTGCTAATACTGGACATAATCACAATCACATTTTTCATCATCTTCTACAAAAGTATCGTCTACACCAGCTTTGATGAAAACTTCTAAAAAATCCACAGCGTCCCAGTAACTTTCATAAACTACTTTATGATAATCCTAATATCCTCCGTCATAATAATAAACATAAAAATAATAGGAATCATCCTAATAATCTCAATCCTGACAATCCCACAGGCAATCGCAGCCTCACTCGCAAGGAAATACTCAACAATCATAATTCTATCCATAATTTTCTCATTCATCGGAATACTATCAGGACTGTATTTTTCCTACACGCTGAATATTCCGTCAGGCCCTTCGATTATTGTGTTACTTACAGTTTTGTTGGCGTTAGTTAAGATGGGAGGATTTGTGAAAGGAAAATTTTTGAATTAATTTTTATTATAAATCAAATTAGAATCAGAACTTTTAAAAAAGTCAAGACTACCTCTAAAAGGGGCTTCATACTTTGCGTACTCAACTGACTGACTAAAGTCAATAATTAAAAACATGAGGTGAGCGACTATTACTCACCTCCTTACAATTACTAGACTTTATTTTTGTAACATTAAGACATTAAACACATTTTCTAAATCTGTTTTTGCACTTAAAATATTGCTGGCGCTCATTACTACATCCTGAATATTCTGATTTTTTACACCTATTAGCATTTTTTGCATATTTTCTGATAACGTTTTTGAACTTTCCTTTATTTTTTTGAAATCTGCCTCGCTTATGTTTTCTTTTTTAGCATTTTCCAGCGTCATTTCAGATACTGCCTTGTATGCGCTTTGTACGTCGTTATTTGCCTTTTCCAGCATTTTTACTTCATTTTCATCAAAGTTTAAATTGTTTTTTCCGAAGGCTGTTTTTCCAAATTTATCTACTGAATTTACAAATTTCAAAATATTTAATTTTACTGTTTTTCCATCCTTCTGTAATTGGTTTTCCATTTTTTGATTGATTATCTGGGCAATTTCATGTAATGAATTAGCAAAAATTTTGTGATTTTCCTGTCTGTTTTGCAGTACAACTTTGTATTTATCATTCAGTTCTCCTGCTTTTGCCAGTTTATCAGTTTTATAATCACCTTTTTCAAAATAATCATTAATTTCTGTCAGTACCTTTTGTTCCTCTATCAATGAATTTATCAGATTTTCAGCATTTTTGTCAATTGCTTCCATTTTTGGACTTTTTTGCATTACATCTGTAATTTCTTTTATATATTCGCCAGTCAGGTTAATTGAATTATTCAGATTTCCCATAAATGCAGGCACTTCTGAAATATTTTTTATATTTCCAGCTTCATTAGTAAATTCCTCTTTTTTTATTTCTGTAAAAAATGTGTTCCATTCTTCAGAATTTGGCACATCGCTTAATTTTGAATATTCATTATATTTCGCAATTTCCTCAGTCGAAATGTCCCTTTTCACATCCGTTACTTCCACTTTATTCTTGTCATTCTTACCACTGCCCTTGTTATCACAACCAGCAAGAACCAGCAATGCCATTATTTCCAATCAAAACATATTTTTTCAATTTCATTGTCTTCCCTCCAGAATATTTTATTTTTACAAACTTATTATTTTCACAATACCTGTTATTATACCAAATTTTTATTTATTTAACAAATTTTATACCAATCCTGCAAGCTTCAAAATGTAAAGCCATCCCGTCAACGTAAAAATGCTCATAATTGTCGTAACCATCACAGTTCCCGAAGTTACAGCCCCATTATGCCCCATCCCTCTTGCCATCGTAAATGAAGTCGGAGTTGTCGGGCTTCCCAGCATTCCAAGCACAGCAACCAGCTTTTCGTCCTTAAATCCAAATTTTATGGCTATTGGCAAAAATATCGCCGTAAGAATTAGGAGCTTGAATGAAGACGAAACTAATACAATCTTCAGTTTTGAAAAAACTTCCTTTACATCAAAACTCGCTCCAAGTGCAAGCAGCCCAAGGGGAGTTGCCGCTGCAGAAAACGTTGAAATTGATTTCTTCATAATTACTGGCTGCGGGATTTTTAATAATGCCCAAACCATTCCATCCAGAATTCCAAGTATCAGAGGATTTCTCATAACTTCCTTTAACGTATTTTTCAAAACTGTTCTATTCAATTTCCCCTGCTTTGGACGCAGCAACATCAAAATTACAACCGAAGCGACATTGTACAAAGGGACAGCTCCGATTACCATAAGTGCTACAATCTTAGCCTCTCCATACACATTCTGCACAAAGGCATAAGCAAGCAGAGCAGCGCTGCTTCTAAATCCCGCCTGAATAAATTCCCCACGGATTGACTTATCTCTTAAAAAAATTGAAACAATGCACATTATCGTTATCGAAAAAAATGTTGCAGAAAAGCAAAAAAGCAAATATTTCAAATCCCAGATTGCCGAAAAATCAGACAACGACAATTCCTTAAATAATAGCACAGGCAAAAGTGCCAGAAATACAAATCTATTCATCTTATCTGCAAATTCCAAGTCTATAATCCCTATTTTTCTAAAGACGTATCCAAGTATCATCAGTAAAAATACAGGCATTGTTGCATTCAAGCAAAATATTAATTCTTTCGTTTTCCTCCTTAACTTCCACACACTACATAAAACACTGGAATTCCGTCTTTTTCATTACCTGAATCCATACCTTCAAAAAATACATGATCTCCTAATTCTTTATTCGCCTGCTGATTATGAACTTTTGTCATTAATTCAAGATTTGTAAAATATTTTCCATTATCAGCCTTTAACAATGCTCTTACATCAATTTGAAAATAACCATTATCTGCATATTCTTCCGACAATCCTTCTTCATCAGTCGTTTCATTTTCCAGCAAGTCTTCTTCTCCCTTTATCCATACCTCATAATCAACATAAATTTCTGACTGGTTAACAGCTATTTCATCAGGATTCCATTCTCTATCAACATATTCACGCATTTTGTCATAATATGCCTTAATATCCTTATTAAATTCTTCTGAATTTTCATAAATTTTCTTACTAAACGTCCACATAACATCATCAAGTGCCATATTTTCTCCACCTTTCAAATTTTTATATTTTACATTAATTATTTTTAACAACTAAATATTTTTAATTCCTGAATCATAAATTTTAAATTTTGAATAAACTCTACTAAACAAAACTATTTTATAATTTTATCAATGACTCCCCCACCAAGACAAACTTCACCATCATAAGCAACCACAATCTGCCCTAGCGTTACAGCCTTTTGAGGCTCATTAAAAATTACTTCATATTCATTTTCGCTTAATTTATTAATTACAGCTTTTGTATCTTTTTGTCTGTATCTAAATTTTACAGTACACTCCAGCGGAAACTGCACTTCATTAATAAAATTAAAATCAGTTGCAATTAAGCCTTTTGAATAAAGCACTGAATTATCACCCTGTGTTACAATCAATTCATTTTTTTCCAAATCCTTGTCCACAACAAACCAAGGCTCTCCAGTTCCTTCCTTTGTATTTCCGATTCCCTTTCTTTGTCCAATTGTGTAATACATAAGCCCATTATGATGCCCCAGCACTTTTCCTTGTGTATTTACAATTATTTCCACCTTTTGCAGGCAAGTATTGCGATAAAAACTTATTAAAGTCACGTTCTCCAATAAAGCAAATTCCTGTGCTGTCTTTTTTTTTCGCCGTTGCCAAGTTATATTTTTCAGCTATTTCACGAATCTGTGGCTTTGTATATTCTCCCAATGGAAACAACACTTTTTCCAGCTGTTCCTGATTTAATTGGCAAAGAAAATACGTCTGATCCTTGTTATCATCAATTCCTCTTAACATGGTCGATTTGATTTTCCCATCTTTTCCCTCGTGAACAATTCTCGCATAATGCCCTGTTGCCACATAATCGGCCCCAATCTTCATCGCATAATCTAGAAATGCACGGAATTTGATTTCCTTATTACACATCACATCAGGATTAGGAGTTCTTCCCTTTTTATACTCATCTAAAAAATACGTAAAAACTTTATCCCAATATTCCTTCACAAAATTCACCGAATAATAAGGTATCCCCAACTGCTCTGCCACAGCAATCACATCCTTATAGTCCTCTTCCGCCATGCAGACTCCATTTTCGTCCTTCTCTTCCCAGTTCTTCATAAAAACCCCAATTACATCGTATCCCTGTTCTTTAAGCAAAATCGCCGCAACTGAAGAATCTACCCCGCCCGACATTCCTAATACAACTTTTTTTCTTCCCATAATATTTCCTTTCCTTATATTTCCAAAAACTTAAACTTCTTTCAAAACCTTTCTTTCTATAAAAATAAGTATATCACAATATATTGCAACAGACAAGGAAAATAATTTAAGTAACAGGATAAACAAATTGATTTTTCCATATTTCAGTGTTATACTTATGTTAGTAGATTATTGTAAAAAATAAATTTAAAATATTATTTAGAGGTGATTAACTATGAAATCAGGCTATGAGATTTTGAACAATCCATTTCTCAACAAAGGAACAGCTTTTACCAAAGAAGAGCGTGAAAAATACGGATTATTAGGACTTTTACCGCCGTATATTCAAACTATAGATGAACAGGCAAAACAGACTTATGGGCAATTTCTGAAAAAAGACAAGTTAATTGAAAAAAGACATTTCTTAATGGAAATTTTTAATACAAACAGAACATTATTTTATTATTTATTTAGCAAACACGTAGTTGAATTTATGCCAATTGTTTATGATCCTGTAATTGCAGAAAGCATAGAAAATTACAGTGAATTATTTGTAAATCCTCAAAATGCGGCTTATTTGTCAGTAAAAGAGCCAGAAAACATAGAAACTATTTTAAAAAATGCTGCTGACAACAGAAAAATCCGTTTAATTGTAGTTACTGATGCAGAAGGAATTCTTGGAATTGGTGACTGGGGAACTAACGGGGTTGACATTTCGGTTGGAAAACTGATGGTTTACACTGCCGCCGCTGGAATTGATCCCGCTACTGTCCTGCCAGTTGTAATTGATGCTGGAACAAATAGAAAAGAATTGCTAGAAAACGACTTGTATCTAGGAAATAGATTTGAGAGAGTTCGAGGAGATGAATATTATAACTTTATAGACAAATTTGTAAAAACAGCTGAAAAACTTTTCCCAAATTTATATCTTCACTGGGAAGACTTTGGAAGATTAAATGCGGCAAATATTTTAAATAAATATGAAAATGAAATCGCAACTTTTAACGACGATATACAGGGAACTGGAATTATCACTTTAGCTGGAATCTTAGGCGCATTAAAAATTTCAGGCGAAAAGCTTACTGAGCAAGTTTATATGTGTTTTGGTGCAGGAACTGCTGGAGCTGGAATTGCTAGACGTATTTTTAATGAAATGGTTACACAGGGTCTTTCTGAAGAAGAAGCAAAAAAGCGGTTTTATCTAGTTGACAGACAAGGCTTATTATTTGAAGACACAGAAGGACTAACTCCAGAACAAACTCCTTTTGCAAGAAAACGAAGCGAATTTACAAATGCAAATGAATTAACTACTTTGGAAGCTGCTGTAAAAGCTGTAAAACCAACTATACTTGTCGGAACTTCCACAGTGCCAAAGACTTTCACAAAGGAAATCGTTCAGGAAATGGCAAAACACACTGCAAGACCAATAATTTTTCCACTTAGCAACCCAACAAGGCTAGCAGAAGCCAGTGCAAAAGATCTTATCGAATGGACAGACGGAAAAGCTCTCGTTGCAACAGGAATACCATCAGATCCAATAGAGCTTAACGGAATCACCTATGAAATTGGACAAGCAAACAATGCTTTAATCTATCCTGGGTTAGGACTTGGAATTATCGCAACAAAATCAAAAATTGTAAACGACAAAATAATCTCAGCAGCCGCACATTCACTAGGTGGAATCATCGACACAGCAAAACCTGGAGCTGCTGTACTTCCTCCAGTATCAAAACTGACAGAATTTTCTGAAACTGTGGCACTGTCAGTTGGACAAAGCGTACTAGATCAAAAATTAAATACAGAACCCATAAGCGATTTAAAAGAAGCAATAAAAAATGCAAAATGGATTCCTGAATACAAGGAGATGATTTTATGAAAATAGCAATGGCTGGAGATCACGCCGGATTTAATTTAAAAAAAGAAATTAAGGAATTGCTGGAGTCACAAGGTTATAGCGATTGCCAAAAAGCATATTAGAAAAGATGTTTAATTAAAGATTTATTTAACAAAAAACGGAAGTTAGGGTGTGTAAAAATTTTTGTGTAAACCTCTAGATAATATATGGTAAAATAACTGTATAATATTTGGAGGTTTTTGTTATGGCTAAAAAGAAAATTGACAACGAAATTTTTTAAACACTGATTGAGGATTACAATATTAAAGATACTAATGATATTAAGGATATGCTTAAGGATTTGCTTTCGGGTACTATTCAAACTATGCTTGAAGCTGAAATTGAGAATGAACTGGGGTATGCTAAACATTCTATGAAAGATAAGATTACTTCTAATGCTAGAAATAGGCATTCCAAGAAAACTGTCAGAAGTGAGTACGGCAATCTTGACTTAGATATTCCTAGAGATAGAAATGCTGTTTGAGCCTCAGATTATCCCTAAAAATATGATACAAAGATAAGAAAGCTGATATATACGACAAATCCAATAGAAAGCTTAAACAAACAATTAAGAAAGTATACGAAGACAAAATCACTTTATCCTACAGATGAAGCATTAATGAAATCGGTATACCTAAGCTTAAAGGAAGCAACAAGGAAATGGACTGGAAGAATATCGGGCTGGGGAGAAATATACTCTCAGTTAAGTATTTATTTTGAAGGAAGAATTTAAAAACAGGATGATAAAACTACCATCCTGTACCATATATTATATTTTGAGTTTACACAAAATTCTAGACACTCTCTTTTTATATATAAAAAATTTTTTATTTCAAAGTTTTTCTTGAATTAATGCGTTCCTTTTTTATTGTAGTCTTTTTGTTTTTCTTTATATTTTCTGACTTGTCTTTCCAATCTATCAGATAATTCATCAATTGCTGCATACAAGTCTTTGTCTTCAGCTTCAATTTTTATTTTTGTACCACTTGCATAAACTAAACCGTCAGCTTTGTGAACTGGTCCTTCAGATTTTGTATCTTCTACAGTCAGAACAACATCGACTTCTGTTATAGCGTCTGAATATTTAGAAATTTTATTTATTTTTTCCTCCGCATATTTTCTGATTGCATCTGTAACTTTAAGTTGTTTTCCGCTAATAATGATTTTCATAAAATCACTCCCTTTCATCTATGTCAATATTATTTTACCCTTAAAAACATAATAAGTCAATAGAAAAATTTAAAAAAAATTAAATTATCTTTTTTTATTTTTTCTAAAAATCTATTCTCATATCGTACCAAACTGCGCCGCCATGCAAAGATTCTGAAATCCCGTAACTTCTAAATCCAAATTTTTCATAATAATTGACCAATTTTTCTTTACAAGTAAGTACAACTCCTTTTCTTTTCTGTTTTTTTGCATCTTTTATAACTCGTTTTAAAAGTAAACCTGCATATCCATTTTTTCTGTATTCAGGCAGTGTATTTACTCCAAAAATCATTTGCCAGTCCCCATTTTCATCATGTAAATTAGGATTTTTAAACATTTCATCTATCAAATTTTTGTTATCCGCTACCATTCCATTCACAAATGAGATTATTTTCCCAAAATCATCTTCCAAAATCCAGAAATAATTTGGATAAACTTTTAATCTTGCCTTAAACTCTTCTTCTGTTGCTGCTTCTTTAGAAGGAAAACACTTTGCCTCAATTTTTGTCAGTTCTTTCAAATCGTTTATTGTCGCTTTTCTAATTTTCATTTTTTCTCCTGATGTTTTTTTATTCTGTTTTGCAAACTTTTTTTATTTCTACCTTCTTCTTTTTAAACAATCTACAAATTTTTATTTCACGTCAAAAACTGCCATATAAGGCAAATGATCTGATAATTTTGTCCAATCTGTCGAATTGTCATTGATATAAAAACTCTCTTTTACTTTGTACTTTGCATCTTTTTGAGCCATTATATAATCAATTCTAGCTGTTTCCATATCTCTTTTTACATTATTTTTATTTCCAAATAAATCTCTTCCTTCAAAATAGCTGTCATTCCACATTTTTCTAATTTTTTCATAATGTTCTGTCGTTGGCAAAAGATTAAAATCACCGCACAAAAATTTTACATCTCCTCTAAATTTACTGATCACGGAAAATAAATCCTCCAATTCCTCGTGTTTATTATCTAGTCTGTTGTCCAAATGAGTATTTACAACCAAAATCTTTCTTTTAAATTTTGTTGTACTTAATTTAGCTGCCAAAACTTGTCTTTTTTCTTTACTTTTTCCAGGTAGTTCGTGAATGTATATAATTTTCACATCATATTTTGAAATAAAGGCAATTCCATATTCTCCTTTGTCAAAATCCATCACTTTTTGAAAATAATAATAATTATATCCCAATTCCTGTGCCATTTCTTGAGTAACATCTCGAAATTTACTTCTTTTTGTATTTCTATCCACTTCCTGTAGTCCAATAAAATCAGGTTTATACTTTTTTATATTTCTTGCAAGTTCTCTTCCATCAGTTAATCTTGCACCAAAGATATTATATGTCATAAGTCTAAATTCCATTTTTGCTTCCTATCCTTCTTTTATTTTTTATATTTTTCACCTTCTACGCTAAGTTCTTTTATTATGTTAATTCCTGAGCTTGTTCCAAGTCTTTCTGCTCCTAATTCAATGTATTTTCTAGCAGTTTTTAAATCTCTTATTCCACCGCTTGCTTTGACTTTTGCTTTGCTACCAACAGCCTCCTTCATCAATTTCACATCTTCAAATGTTGCTCCCCCTGTTCCAAATCCTGTTGAAGTCTTTACAAAATCAGCTTTTGCACTAACTGCTAATTCACAAGCTTTCACTTTTTCTGAATCTGTCAAATAACAAGTTTCTATAATCACTTTTAAAATATTTTTACCAATAGCCTCTTTTACCCCAGCTATTTCTTTTTCTACAAATTCGTAGTCTTTTGATTTTAACGCTCCAACGTTTATAACCATATCAATTTCTGATGCTCCATTTTCTATCGCATTTTTTGCTTCAAAGATTTTACTTTCCATAGACATTGCACCTAGCGGAAACCCTACAACTGTCGCAACCTTCACATTCGTTCCTTTCACTTTGTCATAAGCAAATGCCGTATTTGCTCCATTTACACAAACTGAATAAAATTTATACTCTTTTGCTTCATCACATAATTTTTTTATTTCTTCTTTTGTTGCTGTTGTTTTTAATAACGTATGATCCACATATCTGTTTAGCTCCATTTTTATCACCCTCTCAAAATCATTTTAAAATATGTCTAAAAACTAGTAAAATGCCAAAAATTTTATTTAAAATTTAAATTTTAAAAACACTAAAATTTTAATTTCCAGTTTTTAAAAATTTTTTTAATACTGTCTATTTTACATTTTTTAGGCACTTTTTAAATTATATTTTATAAAAAAATGTTACAAGTATTATTACATTTTTAAATATGTTTTATTATTATATTATACCTTATTTTTTCTCTTTTTCCCAATTTTTTTTATAAAAATTTTTTCAATTCGGTGCTTTTAAAATTTAATTTATCAAAAATAAATTAATATAAAATGTTTAGTAAATCAATCTAATATTTAATAAATTTTGTTGACAAAATAGTTTAAATATTATATTATTAATGTATGAATAGTTGTTCATATATTAACTGATTAAGAGGTGAAGAAAATGGAAAAAAATAACGAATGCACTTTGGGTATAAAAGGTCTCAATTGTCCTAACTGCGCGGCAAAAATTGAAAACAATCTAAATGCTTTAAGCGACATAAAAAAAGCGACCGTCGATATTTTGGGAAAAAAAATTGTAATCAATTCTAATAAAACATTTTCTAGTGAAGATATTACAAAACTTGTTCAAAAAGAAGTTGACAGAATTGAAGACGGTGTTACTGTCCTTATGCCAAATTTAAAAGTTGAAGAAAACAAAGAATCGGAGGAAAATTTTAAAAATATAAGAAACAGATTTATTTTAGGTGTAATTTTATTGGCAGCTGCAATCTTTGTTCCAAAAAATTTGTTTGTCCCAAAACTAATTTTATTTTTGGTAAGTTATTTTACGGTTGGATACGATGTTTTATTTAAAGCTATAAAAAATATAAAAAAAGGACAGATTTTTGACGAAAACTTTTTGATGGTAATTGCAACACTTGGAGCTTTTGCGATAAAAGAATTTCCTGAAGCTGTGTCAGTTATGCTATTTTACCAAATTGGAGAAATGTTTCAAGATATAGCCGTCGGAAAATCAAGAAAATCCATTACTTCACTTATGAATATTAGACCTGACTACGCCAATTTAAAAATCGAGAGTGAAATAAAAAAAGTTTTGCCAAAAGAAGTAAAATTAGGCGATATAATAGTTATAAAACCTGGCGAAAAAGTTGCACTGGATGGAAAAATTATAAATGGAAGCTCAACTTTTGACACATCTGCTTTGACTGGAGAAGCCATCCCCAGAACATTGGAGATTGGAGATGAAATTTTAAGCGGATTTATAAACACTACAAATCTTGTGGAAATAGAAGTTACAAAGTCGTTTGAAAATTCCACAGTTTCAAAAATATTGGATTTGGTGCAAAATGCAAGTTCTAAAAAATCCAAAACAGAAAACTTTATCACAAAATTTGCAAGATTTTATACTCCTACAGTTGTAATAATCGCATTGCTTATTGCAATTTTACCAACTATTTTTATAAAAGATGCACAATTTTCAAATTGGCTTTACAGAGCGCTTATCTTTTTAGTAGTTTCGTGTCCGTGCGCTTTAGTTGTTTCAATTCCACTAGGATTTTTTGGAGGAATCGGTGGAGCTTCAAAAAATGGGATTTTAATAAAAGGGGCAAATTATCTGGAAGCGTTAAATGATTTAGAAACAGTTGTCTTTGACAAGACTGGAACACTTACAAAAGGTAAATTTAAAGTCTCAGAAATAAATGTACAAAATTCTAAATACACAAAAGATGACTTACTAAAATATGCAGCTATTGCAGAAAGTTTTTCAAATCATCCAATAGCGCAGTCAATCGTTTTAGAATACGAAAAAAATAACAAAAAAATTGAAAAAACTAATAGTTCAGAATTTGAGTTTGAGGAAATTGCAGGTCACGGAGTAAAAGTAAAATATGAAAATAGTGAAATTTTAGCAGGAAATCTTAAATTATTAAAAAAAGAAAATGTAGAAGCTGCTGAAAAAGAGGCTGTTGGAACAGTTGTCTATGTCGCAAAAGATGGAGAATATTTGGGAAACTTAATAATTGCGGACGAAATAAAAGAAGACGCTAAAAAAACAGTTGACGAACTTAATAATTTGGGAATAAAAAATGTTGTAATGCTAACAGGGGACAACAAAAAAATTGGAGAAAATGTGGCTAATAAATTAAATATTTCAAAAGTATTTACTGATTTATTGCCGCTTGAAAAAGTTGAAAAAATGGAAGAAATTTTAAAAAACAAAAGTATGAAAGGAAAAGTGCTATTCGTAGGAGATGGAATAAACGACGCACCAGTTCTCGCAAGAGCTGACATTGGAGTTGCAATGGGTGGCGTTGGAAGCGACGCTGCATTAGAAGCCGCTGATATGATTATAATGAACGACGAACCTTCCAAAATAGTAACCGCTTTAAAAATCGCCAAAAAAACAAAAAAAATTGTCTGGCAAAATATAATTTTTGCACTCGGTGTAAAAGCCATTATTTTAATAATGGGTGCATTAGGATTTGCCACAATGTGGGAAGCAGTCTTTGGAGATGTTGGAGTTGCATTAATTGCAATATTAAACGCAACAAGAGCATTGACTTATAAAGAAAATTAGATATCCGTATTATATAAAAAATAGTGAAACTACAAAAGTCTCACTATTTTTTATTTTGTCACTAAACACCCAATAGAAATAATACTTCATAATCCACTTAAACAAAATAAGGGAATTTTATCGTTTACCAAGTTCATTATTAATAACGTCAATTCATCAACAAAAATTAGTAAATCAATCTAAATCCTACACCACTTCTTACATTCTTACCTTTAGTGTCGTATCCTGCATTTACTGTTACTCCAAATCTTGTGTTGTCCACTCCGATATTCAAGTCAAACTTACCGTTTCCTTTTCTATCTTCCTTGTCCCCTCTTATTCCAAACCAGTCTGCATCTGTGTATCTTACTCTTCCTTCGTTGTTCTTACTTGCCATCTTTCCTAGTTCATTTTCATATGCCGCTGTAAGTCCTACTGTTAAGTTTGTTCTCACTGCCATTGGTTGGATATATCTAAACTCTAGTCCTGCTTCCGGTTTTACTGAGAAGTAGTCGTTTCCTTTTACTTCCAGTCTCATTTCTCCAGAATCTTCCTTTATCTTGTTAAATCTTCCATATTCCATCTTCAACGCTCCATATGGTCGCAAGTGTGTTCTTTCACTCAATCTTATATCATATCCCAAATCTGTCTTAAGCGCTGCTCCATATGAATTATAGTCTGATTTCGCCTGGAATATATCGTCTACAACTAGATATCTACGTTTCATATTGTTAATTCCAAAGAACACATCTCCTCCAATTGTCCATTGTAGTGATCCGTTATGGTCTGTTGCCGGAGACATTGTCTTAAAGATTCCTGCTTTAAGCTGTGTCTGGTTTTCTCTTGAATGTCCTATATCTTTAAATTTAAATCTGTTTGTTACTGCTCCTGCATACCATCCCTGAGAGTTACCCATCTTAACTGTTTCGTCTTCGTGAACGTAAGCTACTCCATAGGCATTGCTTGTATAGTCAATAACTCCTGCTGTGTCAGTATTGTATTCGTCCCTTTGACCAAATACTTTAATCTTGTTGTTCTGTTTAGATGGATTTCTCCAGTCGTGTTTCAAATATTTGAATTCCTTGTCTAACAAGTTTCCTGTCGCATTTATTCTTTGCTGTAGGTTTCCATACTGGTGTCCCATCATTTCATCAAAAGCTTGATATAACAACACTTCTTCGTTATTTCCTATTCCATTTAATTTTTGGAATAATTGATTTTCTCTTGTACCTAAAGCTTCCACTCCATATCTTTGTTCCAGTCCATCCAAGAAATTATATGTATCTGTACTGTCTACTGGTGTTGTTTCTTTTCCTGCCCATGCTGTGTATGGAATTTTAGCCATATATAGACTTGTTATTACTCCGTTTGAATCCAATGTTGGAGTCGCTATCCATCCTATTGAGCCTGAATATACATTCCACTTGATATTTGGATTGTTTAACATTGCTCTTCTATATGGATTTATTATGTTAGGATCATTTACTAAAATGTATTTGCTAGTTGTTGATTCTGCAGCTTCAGATCCAATAATTAAATCTGCTTCACTTGTCAAATTTTGCAATCCGTCTATTGATTTTGTATAGTTAACTCCTGAAGTATTTACATATAATCCAATGCTAGAAGCTGATACGGATATTGGATTTTTTGCCATTGTATTTACAACTACTGGTGTTTGAGGTACGCCATTCACAGTAATTGTGGCAGTTGAGGCTCCCGCAGGTGCATCAATTTTTACTCCTCCTACTCCTTTTCCTGTTGCAGGCACTGTATATTCATAAATTGTATCTTCATCTTTTGTGCTTCCATTTACTTTTATAGTTCCGTAGTTCGCCACTGTTCCACCTTTTAAGTAAACTCCCACACCGTTTTTCGCATTTATGTCGATAGTCGCACCTTTATTATTTATCAATTTTGAATTTTTTCCAAGATATACTCCAACTGTATTTGTGTAAGTTCCGGAACCTGTTGTAATTGAGTTATTGTTTATTGCAGTTGCTCCATTATCAGCATAGATACCTGTTGTGTTACTTGCGTTCAACACGATATTTCCGTCATTTGTTGCTGTACTTCCTGCACCACTTGCATACATACCGATACTATGTTTCCCGTTTACATTAATTGTTCCTTTGTTTATTATATCACCTGTATCAGTTGTTTCATATCCTGCACCCATACCTATTGAGTACAGAGGAGCCGGATTACCGCTACTGTCAACAGCTGAAATATCTGATTCTCCTACTGTGATTGTTCCATTGTTTGTTGCAGTTCCACCTTTAATACTGTAAACTGCCACATTTCCTGAACCACTTGAAAAATCAATGTTTCCATTATTTGTTACTGTTCCAGCTGAATAAATACCGTAATTTTGTCCTCCTGTAGAAGTTATATTTGTAGAGTTTGTTACTGTTCCTGATGTATCACTCGAATACACATATACATTCTTGTCTCCTAGTCCTACATTTGAAATTTTAGAATTTATTGTATTTCCTGTCCCAACATTTACAAATCCAAATGAATTGTTTCCAATGTTAAATGCAGTTCCACTATTTGTAACAGTCTGTCCGCTTCCTACTGTATAAACTCCAACTGCCTCATCTGTTCCTGTTGTTATTGTTCCACCTGTCAAATTTACATTTCCACTTTGAGAATATATTCCAATTGCTGCATTTCCTATCTTCAAGTTACCTGAATTTTCTGCATTATATCCATAAATTCCAATTGTATTATTTCCAGAATCTATTGTTCCAGTATTTTCAAGTGTTACAGTATTATGGTCGGTGTAAAGTCCAACGTTAGGACTAGTAATTGAAGCTGAATCCCCCAATGTTATTGTTCCACTATTCTTGGCTGTATATCCTGGTGTTCCAGTTGCATATATTGCCGTATTTCTATCACCTGTCATAGTGATTTTTCCTGTATTTTCCAATATTACCCCTGGAGAAAGTGCCGCATCTGGTTTGTAAGAAATTGCAACCGAATCATTTCCTGCTGATTCTATTGATCCTGGATTGTTTATTGCCTGTGTTGTAGAACCTTCTGAATACAATCCTGTTGAATTAGAACCTATTGTAATCTTACCTGCATTTTCAATCAATGAATCCTCAGTTCCATAGATAGCTGTTGACTTATCACCTATTGTCATAACCCCTGTTGCTTTGTTATATAGTTCTCCAAACTTAGCATACATTCCAGTAGATCCTGCACCACTTAAATTAATTGTTCCTTCATTTGACAAGACAACCTTATTTCTTGCATACAGACCCCTGTTATTTTCCTGAGCCATTGCAACCTGATTAGCCTGTGTTCCTGTAATAGTCTTAGTATTTGCATTCGTTATTGACGAATTTGAAATTTCAAGCTGATTGTATGCGTCGTTGGCATCATCCAAGTTTACATCCTGATTAATTGTAAGTTTACTTAAGTACAACATAAATGTCTTATAGTCAGTTCCATTTATATGTGCTCCTGTAGCTTTTGAGACAGCATCTCCTGTTGTATCAGACAAGTCCATTCCAACATTTTGTGCAATAAACAGTCTTGAGCCTTTATTCATATTTAAAGTTAGATTTCCCAAAGTTGTATTTGTTCCATCTCCAAAATTATTTTTTGCCCATCCTTCAATTTGAGTTTTTCCAAAGTTACCACCATTTCCTACATAATAAAAGGCATTTCCTCTGGTATTAGGAGTAGTTCCACCCTCAATAGTCGCATTCATCTTTCCATCTATCGCAACTTTTCCTGAACCATCTTCACCAAGATAGAATAGTAATGATTTTTGCCCTGTAGTTGCTGTTCCTGTTCCTTTTAATGTAATCTTACCTTTATCAGCATCATAGTTTACTGCTCCTTCATATGCTTTTACAGTGTGGTCTCCAACTTCCAGTGTGGCATTTTCACCTGAATATACCCCAATTGATTCTGCTCCTTTCACATTAGCGTCCACATTTATACTATTTGTACCGCTGCTTATAAGTTTTGAATTTTTACCGGCAACGATACCGTAGGAACCTTTTTTAACTTTATTTCCTGATCCATCTAAATATTCATACACTCCAGCAGAGCCACCTGCACCATCATTTACTTTTACAGTTCCTGTAGATGTAGTTGTTACATCAGCAGTATTAGTTGAATTATCTCCAATAATTAATCCTGTAACCCCATTTCCTTCAGCTGTAGTAGTTCCACCATAATTTAATGTACCATTTGTAATCAACACACCTGTTGAATTATCACCTTTTACACTAATATCACTTGTTGCAGCAAGTGTTCCCGATGGGTTACCAGTTCCTTTAATCATATATACACCAACGTTAGTTGCTGTTCCTGTTCCCTTCAACTCAATTTTTCCTGAGTTATTAAGCTGTCCACCACTGGTTGCCATTCCAATTCCATTGATAATCGCATTACCGCTTATTGTTTTACCTGCATTATTTACAACATCCGCATTTATTCCAACCATTCCTATTGATGAATCGCCATCTAAAGTGATTGTTCCGTTATTTATTGCTTTAGGTGTCCCAGGTGCATCTGTTGATACTATCCCTTTACCTACTCTCATAGCTATATTTTGTCTTTTTTCAGTACTGCTGACATTAATTGTTCCACCCGCATCATTTGTTATATCATCAGCGGCATTCGCAATCAAAACCATACCGGTATTACCTTTACCACCAGAAACATTTATTATTCCATTATTTTTTACTCTTCCTTGATATGCTCTTATTGCACTAGCATTACTGTAACCAGAATCTTCTATAACTGCAATTCCTGATGACAACGAATTTACTGGATTATTCTTGGAATCAACTCCTGCATCCCCACTTACATTAAGCATTCCAGTATTTTCCATCGTACTATTAGGTGCTACACGTGAAGACCATTTCATACCATAGCTCGCTGTACCACCTATATTCATCTTATTTGTATTTGCAACTTCTACAAGCGAAGGTGAACTGGGAGCATAAACTTGAATTCCTATTGATTTTTCACCACCAAAATCAATTGTTCCATTATTTGTTAATACATATTTACTATTAACTCTTCTATCGTCATTCTCATAGGTTAATATCATACCAATTTTATATCCTGTATACCCAGCAGGAGTTCTAGTTATATCAACAGTTGTTCCACCTAGTAATGGTGCAAGAGTTAACGGTGCAGAAGCTCCTTTGGCTAATCCACCAATAGTTGCAAGCGTTGTTTCAGAAGCATCTGTTATTGTTCCTGTATTAACCATTTCTCTTTTACTTCCATTTGGCCCATAATATGTATCAGTTTGAACTTCAAATCCCACTGTCAAAGGTCCAACCAAATTAACTGTTGCCTTGTTATCAAGTTTAATATCTGTATTTGCGGGTGCATTATCCATTGTAGCTGCCCGAGAACCACCAACTAAAAAATTTTGTGCATTATATCCTCTTCCCGCATTTCTTTCAGATTGTTTTTGAGTTTCATTAAGCGGATTTTCTGAATTAACTGTTAAATTAGTTGTTAAATTGTAATTTGTTTCTGTATCAAAGTATGATTTTAATAAAACACTTCCTGTATTAGTCCAAGAATGTCTTAATGATGGATAACCATCTCTAAGTCTTCCTTTAGTACCAGGAGCATTAGCTAAAACCGAAAAAGCATTAAGATCAAAATCATAATTATAAGCTCCACCATCTACACCGCTTCCACAATCTGCCATATAATTACAGTAAGAACCTAGCTGTATATTAAAAGTAGGTGGTGCTGGTAATTTTGGCAATTCTGGCAACCCAATAACTGGTTTTGGTGGTGTAAAGCTAATTGTTTCTGGTAATGTTGGTGTAATCACACTTTTTGCTGCTATTACAATTGGCGATTTATTTACATTTCTTGGACGTATTCCTGCACGTACTTCAAAAGGTATAATTGGCTCTTTTACCGATTTTACACTGGCTATACCATATCCTTTTGCTGAACCTGAAGCGAAATTTGCTTTTCTATTTTTGTCTAATAGTCCATAGTTACTACTGTCTGGAGATATTGCTCTTTCATAAATATTCGAACTTCTTTCAAATACCCCTTCATAAGGATATTTTTCTTTTTTATCTCCTCTTCCTTTGTAAGTTCCATTCCAATTATTATTAAAATAATTAATTCCATATTGCCAGCTGCTCCAAGGCGATTTTACAACATGATCTCCTTGTTCCATTAACTGAATTAACTCTAAATTTGTATTTTTAAGTAATTTATTATTTTCAGCCCTAGCTCTTTTAAACTGAGATCTTATATCTTTTATTGAATTATCTATCTGTCTAGTCTGAGTAATTATCTCATCTTCGGCAGAAAGTGCTGGTCTTGAAATCCCTAGCGTCGTCATTCCAGTCAAAAGGAATGTAATTAATGCTGAATCTGTATATTTAAAGTCTTTGACTCTTTTAGCAAATGTTTTCAAATCCTTTTTTAGTTGTTTCAAATTATTTCCCATTTTTCCTTCTTTCCAAAAAACAAAAACTAAGTGCAAAATAACATTTTTTTTACTTGTTTTTTTTTATTATAAATTAATTTTTTTGAAATATGTTATACAAAACAAAGGATTTTCACTTTATTTTATATCATTTTACAAACTTCAAACAATTATATACAATTTTTAAAAAAAAGTAAAGTACTTTTTTATTTTTCTTTCAAAAAACTTTTTTATTTCTTATTAAAAATTAAAAAAATATTTTGATTTTATATTTTTTAAATACTATAATTATTACATTTTTGAATAAAACACATGTTATACAATATAAAAAATTTAATTATTAATTTTATAAAAATTAATTAATTGTACTTATTTATTTTAATTTTTTTATTCACTAAAATTTATTTTAAAACACAACTTTAATAAAATAAAAAAAGAAACTACCTAAAAATTTAGATAATTTCTTCAAAAATAATATACTTTTTTATTCAAAATTCTTCAATTAAAGGACAAATTATCCAATTAATTTTTATACAAATTAATTGATTCCTTAAATTTGGCAATTTTATTTTCCAACTCTTCTTTTATCCCTTTTTCTTTGTCAATAACTTCTTTTGGCGCTTTGGACAAGAATTTTTCATTTGATAATTTTCCTAAAACTTTATTTAATTCTTTTTCTGTTTTTTCTATATTTTTTGTAAGTTTATCAATTTCTTTTTCCTTGTCAATTAAATCATTAAGTGGTACATAAATTTCAGTAGTTTCAACTAATTTAAAGCCTACTAATTTAGGAATTTCTGTATTAAACTCATATTTTTCGACATTTGCCAATTTATCCAATATTTTGGCATTGTGCTGTAAAATATTTTTTTCTGTGTCATTTACAGTTTTGAAAATCACTTCTATTTTTTTAGCAGGTGAAACATTCGCTTCCCCTCTGATATTTCTAATTGCATTAATGATTTCTCTCAAATAATCAAATTCTTTTTCTGCTTCCAAATCAACAAATTTTTTATCCTCTTTTGGAAAATCCGACAGCATTATTGTTTCTTCGTCTAAATCCAATTTTTGCCAAATTTCTTCTGTAATAAACGGCATAAATGGATGAAGCATTTTTAAACCTTTGTCAAGAACAGTTTTTAATACATACTGTGCAACTCTCTTATCTCTTCCTTCCTGTCCATAAACACGAGTTTTTGCAATTTCAACATACCAGTCACAGAAATTTCCTCTGAAAAATTCGTAAGCAAGTTTTGCCGCAGTGTCAAGCTCATAATTTTCAAAACTTTCATTAACTTGTCTAGCCGTATTTTGTAATTTTGACAAAATCCATCTATCTTCTAACTTAAATTCCGAACTATCAATTTTTGCACTTAAATCAAAATCTTTCAAATTTGACAACACAAATCTTGACGCATTCCAAACTTTATTTGCAAAAGTCGATCCCATTTCAATTAATTTTTCTGAGAAATGGATGTCCTGTCCTTGCGAAGTGTTGTACAAAAAGCTAAATCTTATCGCATCCGCTCCATATTTTGCAATTAAATCCAACGGATCTGGTGAATTTCCAAGAGATTTTGACATTTTTCTACCAAGTTCATCTCTTATAATTCCGTGCAAATATACATAGCTAAATGGAATTTCATCTTTTATGTAAAGACTCATCATAACCATTCTTGCAACCCAAAAAAATAAGATATCCGCTCCTGTCACAAGTGCGTCTGTTGGAAAGAATTTTTTCAAATCTTCAGTTTCCTTTGGCCATCCAAGTGTTGAAAAAGGCCACAATGCCGATGAAAACCAAGTGTCTAGCACATCTTTTTCTTCTGTCAATTCAGTTTCAACACCAAATTTTTCTTTAGCCTGTCTTTTGGCATCTTCCAAACTTTTTGCCACAAAAACTGTACCATCTTGAGCATAATAAGCAGGAATTCTATGTCCCCACCAAATTTGACGGGAAATTGTCCAGTCCCTTATATTTTCAAGCCAGTTATAGTAAACTTTTTCCCATCTTTGCGGAGTTATTTTAATCTGTCCATTTTTTACTACTTCAAGCGCTCTTTTAGCAAGCGGCTTCATTTTCACAAACCACTGTGTTGAAACTCTCGGCTCAATTACTGAATTACATCTATAGCAATGTCCAACCGCGTGATTATGCTCTTTTACTCCAACTAAAAGCCCTTCTTTTTCCAAATCAGCTAAAATAGCATCTCTTGCCTCATATCTGTCAAGACCTTTATATTTTCCTCCGTTTGAATTGATATGCGCATCTTCGGTAAAGATATTTATAAATTCAAGTCCCGTTCTTTTTGCCACTTCAAAGTCATTAGGATCGTGAGAAGGTGTCATTTTTACAACTCCTGTTCCAAATTCCATATCAACATACTCATCGGCAACCACAGGAATTTCTCTATTCATAAGTGGCAAAATTACCTTTTTCCCAACCAAATCTTTATATCTTTCATCATTTGGATTGACAGCAACTCCCGTATCTCCAAGCATTGTTTCAGGTCTAGTTGTCGCAATAATCACATAGTCATCACTATCTTTTATTTTATATTTAATTTCCCAAATTTTTCCTTTTTCGTCAGTGTGGTCAACTTCATCGTCCGCAAGTGCAGTTTTATCAAAAGGACACCAGTTTACAATATATTCTCCACGATAAATAAGCCCGTCGTTGTAAAGTTTTATAAATACTTCTTTTACAGCATCTGAAAGTCCTTCGTCCATCGTAAATCTTTCTCTTGACCAATCCAGAGAAACTCCCAATTTACGAAGTTGCTTAGTTATAAGTCCACCGTGTTTTTCTTTCCATTCCCAAGTTCTTCTTAAAAACTCATCATATCCGATTTCTTCTTTAGAAGTTCCTTCTTCTTTTAACATTCTCTCAACTTTATTTTGAGTAGCAATCCCAGCGTGATCCATCCCTGGAATCCAAAGCGTATCAAATCCGCTCATTCTTTTAAATCTAATAATCGCATCTTGAATGGAATTGTTTAACATATGTCCCATATGCAAAATTCCAGTCACATTTGGCGGTGGGATAGCGATTGAATATCCTGGTTTTTCAGCATTGTGCTGAGCGTTAAAATATCCATTTTCTTCCCATATTTTATACCATTTATCTTCAATTTCGTTTGGTGAATATGTTTTATTTAGTTCTTCTGACATCTTGTCCTCCTATTTTTTTCTATTTTTCATTTTTTTATTATACTACATTTATCCTAATAATTCCATAAGTTCTTTATCACTCATCTCAAATAGCGCTTTTTCACCATCTTTATTTTCCAAAAGATTTTCACTTAACTGCCTTTTTTTCTCCTGAATTTTTATAATTTTTTCTTCAATCGTCCCCTCTGTTACAAGTTTTATAACCTGCACACTTTTTTTCTGCCCAATTCTATAGGCCCTGTCACTCGCCTGGTTTTCCACCGCAATATTCCACCAAGGGTCGTAGTGAATTACAACATCCGCTCCAACAAGGTTAAGCCCTGTTCCTCCAGCTTTTAGTGAAATTAGCACAACTTGCTTTTCCCCAACATTAAATCTGTTACAAATTTCCACTCTCTCTTTGGACTTTACATTTCCATCGATGTAAAAATACTCAATTCCCATATTTATAAGTTCTTTTTCAATTTCTTTTAGCGTTCCCACGAACTGAGAAAAAATCAAAAGTCTATGTCCATTTTCAGTAATATCTGGCATCAAATCTTTTAAAACTTCAATTTTAGCCACTTCTCCACTGTAATCTTCCTTAAATAAAGCTGGAGAATTACAAATTTGACGAAGTTTTGTCAAAATTGCAAGAATTTTTATTCGATTATTTTCATTTCTATCAAATTTCTTCATTTCTTTTTTTGCCTGTTTTACATATGACAAATAAAGCTGTTTTTGTTCACTGCTAAGAGTTACATACACATTTGATTCCATTTTTTCTGGAAGTTCAGTAAGCACTTCTTTTTTTGTTCTTCGCAACAGAAATGGAGATATTATTTCTCTCAAATTATTTATTTTTGAAGAATTTGGATCTGCAATCGCTTCTTTGTAAGTTCTTTTAAATTTAGCAAGAGTATCCAAATACCCTGGAATGACAAAGTCAAAGATTGACCATAATTCCAGAATATTATTCTCCACAGGAGTTCCTGTAAGTGCAAAATTTACTTTGCTGTTAATTTTCATAACAGCTTTTTTAATCTGTGAAGTAGTGGTTTTGATATTTTGCGCTTCATCTAGTACAACGACGTCAAAAATTCTATTTTTATATTCTTCTATGTCGTTTCTAAGCGCCTGATACGTTGTTATCAAAAATCCACTTTTCTGACTTGCGATAATTTTTTTTCTTCTGCTTGCCACACCTTCCACAAGAATTGGAGTAATTCCAGTAAACTTAACAATTTCTTCCTTCCAGTTGTAAAGCAGCGAACTTGGTACGATGATAAGTCCCAAAAAATTTTTGTTTTCCTGATAAGCTTCATTTAACAAAGAAATTGTCTGAAGCGTTTTTCCAAGCCCCATGTCATCCGCCAATATTCCTCCAAATCCAATATCGTACATATTTTTTAACCAGTTAAATCCCAATTTCTGATACGGAAACAAGCTCACTTTTATATTTTTCGGCTCAACTTCCTTTCGATTCTTTATTTTATGAAAAAGCTCCTTAAACTCGTCTAATTTTTCCAAATCTTCTCTAATATTCTTAGAAATTTGTGCCAATTGCAGCGCTTTTACTTTGGAAATCCTATTTTTTCCAACTTTTATATTTCCAATTGAATCAACAATTCCAAGCAGCTCTTCCATACTTTTATTTGCGATTTTAACAAGTTCTCCGCTTGATAGCATTATAAATTTTTTCTCTTTTTTAATCGCTTCTGTAACAATTTCCACATCTTGCGGCTTAATTCCCTCTATTTCAAAATTTACGTCCAAAAAATTATTACTTGCTTTTTTTATCTCAATTCCAACATTGATATTTCTCGCATTTTTTATTTTATTTTCCAAATGAATTTTCACTTTATCCGAATATTTTTTATCAATTATTTCAGAAATTTTACTCAATCCTTCATAATTTAAAATATACGTATCCTTGGTAAAATTTGGATCTGAAATTGTAAAATTTCCGATAAGCTTTTCCAATTTTTCAAAAAGTTTGACATTTCTTCTAGGTATAAAATATTTGTCTCCTTTCTTTATTGCACAAACTGTATTTGAAATATTGACTCTCACAATTTCATCTTCTTCAGTTTCCAGTACGAAAATGTCAATTTTCCCATCTTCTTCGATATATTCAGCAATACTTATATTTTCAAGTTCAAATATTTTTTGTAGTTTTTTACTTTCCTTCTTTGGCAATAGATTAATTAATTCTGAATCAATATAATCAAACTTTTTTAAAAATTTATCTTCACCCTCCGACATTTTAAATATTTTAGTGGTATCGTTTTCAAAATGATAAAAAGGACTTGTCTCATTAATTTTCTCAATTTCCCGCATTTTAATTTTACCGTTTTCAAAAATAAATATTGGTTCATAATTGGGCATAATTTGTTTTGTATCCCCCAAAATCAGAAAATCTTTTCCTTTTTCCATCGCAAAAAGAAGCTTATCTAAAAGCATGTCATACATCTTTAGTCCTTTTTTGTCCTTTATTCCATTTTCAATCACGCTTTGAATCTCGATACTATATTCATAAATTGCTAAAATAATATTTTTATTTATTTCGTTAAAATAGCATTTTTCAGGTTCATACTTAACTTTAGAAGTTATTTCAAAACTTTCTTCCAAAACTACTGCTTTGCAAAATTTTATAATATCTTTAACATAATAAGTTTTTTGAAATCCCGTTTTTATTCTTAGAATATAATCTGGAATATTGTTTTCCTGATTGTAGTCATAGCCGTATTTATAGTCGCTGTAATTCCCTTCATCAATTTCCACTTCCAGTCTTAGCTCTTTTTTATCTTTGTTTAAGATTTTTTCTTTTTGAATGTGAAAATTATAAATTTCATTTATTTTTTCACTTATATTTTTGGTATTTTCTAAATTTTCTGCATTATTAAAGTTTTTATCTTCTAAAAATTCCAAATTTTCTTTTTCATTTTTGGAGATTTTTTCACTTTCTTCAGTTGCAACAAAAATCTCTGCTTTTTTATTTTTTTTCAAAATTTTTTTATCATTTTTTTGAAATTTTATTTTTCTTTTGTTTTCTTCAAATTCTTCAATTTTTTTCTTTTTATTTTTTTCAACTTCTGTTTTCTTATTTTCTTCCTCAAAATCATCTTCAAACAATACCTCAAAATCGTCCGTTCCGACAATGTTATTAATTTTTTCAGATTTGTCCGCCATCAAGCACAACACCACAATATGTTTACAAGCTCCGTGCTGCTTGTTATTCTGAAAAAACATACAGTCGCAAGTCGCTTCTTCAAGCTCGGCCGTTTTCTGATTTAGCGTAAGAGATGTATGATAAAGTTTATTTTCCTGAAATTCCCCATCTAACGTAACAAGATTTCCGTCTGCATAAAGTGCCGTAATTCCTCCAATTTTTTTCTTATAGTACTCTAGTCCAATTAAATAAATTGTCGGTGTAAATTTTTCTTTTAGCTTCATTAAAATATTATTTTTTCTCATTTTTCTCCCTTACTTCTCTCAAATTAAAATTATTATTTTTTAATTTTCAGTACCATTATTGACGCATCTTCATTTTCCCCATAATAGTTTTTTCGCACAGATATTTTTTCAAACCCTGTTTTTTCATACAATCTTATTGCACGAGAGTTTTTTTCATTCACTTCTAAAAAAATGTTTTTTCCAAAAAAATTTATCTCGCTAGAAACACCATTTTCTATTTTATAAAAAAACAAATCTTTTATAGAACTTTCCAAAAGAATTTTTCCCAGACCCTTACCTTGAAAAGTTTTTAAAATAGCAATTTCAAATATATCCGTGTTCTCTATTGTACCATAAAATACAATGTATCCCAAAATTTTTTTTATCTTTTTTTCCAAAAACAATTTTTCAGTTTCAAAAATTTCACATATTTTTTTTTCTTTGTCATCTATAAAATCAAATAAGCAGTATATAGCATACTGCTTATTAAATATCATCTCAGAAAAATATTCAACTTTAACTTTCTTAAAAAAATTTTCGTTGTGAATTTCCACCAATTTTTCCAAAATTTTCATTTTACATTAGTCCTATTCTGTTTAATGGCCACCATCTAAGAAGCAATTCACCTCTTATACGTTTTTTTGCAACTAAACCAAAATATCTTGTGTCCATGCTGTTTGCCGTATTATCCCCCATAGCCATATAGTAATCTTCGTCAAGCGTTATAGTTTCACCATTTAAAAGTTTTGTAAATAACTCGTCATCATATTTAAAGTCCATAATAGGCATTACCATTTCAGGTCTACCTTCAACTTTTAATAAAAAAGTATAATAATTTTCGGCATTGTTTACGTCATCATTTCCAATTATATCTTTAAAATTTTTGGTTGTATTAACGGTTTGTAAAAATTCTTTTCCAGTCATAGTTTTATAATTTTCTCCAAAATTAAATTTTTCCCAGTCAATGTCAAAAATTCTCTCGTTATAAATTGTCATATTTTTCGATTTTGGGATTGCTATAATTTTATCCAATTTAACTTTATCACCTTTTTTTGGAATATAAATTTTGTTGTTTCCCATAAGTCCTTCTGGAAGATAATTTTTCTCAGGTTTAAGTTTCGCCAAAACTTGTGATTTTTCACCATTTATGAGCATTTCTCCTCCGACACTTTTCACTTTTAAGCTGTTAAACGCCTTTGTATCCGCATAATATTTTTTCTCAGCATCTTTAAATGATTTTTTATCCGGAAATTGATTTATGTCAGGATAAAATGGTTGGTTATCCACATTTGCCAACATAAATGACTTTAAATCCTGTTGTCCTTTTGAAATTTGAAGCGTATTTCCAGGTGCTCCAACTATTCTTTTAGTAAACATCAATTTGTTATTTACAGGCTCTCTAAAAGCTATAATTTGTCCAACTTTAGGCGGCTCAAATCTATATTTTATCATATTTGCAAAAACTCTGTCTTTTACTGCGATCGTTGGCTCCATCGAACCTGTCGGGATGACAAAGTTTCCAAGATAAAAAGTTTGAATCAAAAATACCAGAACTATCGCAAGAACAGTGTTATTAATTCTTGTAAAAGCTTTTCCAAGGCTACTTTTTTTTCTTTTTTCCCGTGCCACTACTTCTTCAGTCGTAATATTTTTGTCATTAAATATTTTTTTGAAAATTTCCTGTGTTGATTCATTTTTAATTTTTGCTTCAGTCAACATCTTATCAAGCTTCTTATTATTCTGTGCAATTTCTTTTAAAATCGACTGCTCTGTTACTTTTTCTTTTGCCGGCTTTCTCAAAAAATATACAAGCAATAGCGATAACACAACATTTATTGCAAGATAAACATAATACTTCGTATCTAAAATATTAAACATCGCTTTTCCTAAAAAAAGCATTACCACATTTCCCAAAAAAATCCATTCGTGCTGCTCTCTCAAAACATAAAAAACTAAATTTAATAAAAAAATTCCGTAAATCCCTACAATTTTTATTTTAATGACATCGTCAGGTGTTCTATCAACAATTGAAAAAAACAGCACAGTTATGACTAAACCTATAATAGTCAAAAAATTTCCTAAAAAAAGCTGATTATTTTCTTCTACATCAATATTTTTAAGTATTCCATCTTCTTTTTCTCTCAAAAAACTCATCACTTTCTTTTCTCTAAAAAAGAAATACAACAGACACAATGTAGCAATTACATAAAATGCTACCCATAATACTATATTCACTAATTTTCCCCTTTCTCTCTCATTTTTTTATTTTTATTACAGTTCTAACCTAAAAAGAAAAAGCTAGCAAAAATATGCTAGCTGGCTTGCTATTTTCTAATTTCTTTAATTCTAGCAGCTTTTCCTGATAAATTTCTTAAATAATACAATTTAGATCTTCTTACTTTACCAATTCTCTTAACTTCAATTTTTTCGATTAATGGTGAATTTAAAGGAATGATTCTTTCTACACCGATTCCAGAAGACACTTTTCTAACTGTGAAGTTTTTAGCAACGCTTCCTCCACTTACTCTGATTACTACACCTTCAAAAACCTGTATTCTTTCTTTGTTTCCTTCTTTTACTTTGTAGTGAACAGCAACTGTATCTCCAGATTTAAACTGAGGTACATCAGCTTTCAAATAATCTTTTTCTACTAATTCAATTAATTTCTCTTTCAAGAAATTCACTCCCTTCTTTTTTAAACATTCTTTTTATCTATACCAATTTTTCAAAATATAAAATAAAAACTGGTAGCAACAATAAAAGAGGAATATTCATTTTTTATAACTCAAATAGTATACCATATTTATTTTTATTTTTCAATTTAAATAACAAAAAAAATATAATTTTTTTTAACTTTAATAATTTATTTTCATTTTTTCTGTATTAAAAAAAATTAACCATTGTTTTTTGAATTATATCCAAAAACATAATCTAAATTGATATTTTTCATTGAATTAAAGATACTTTGCTTTATCCCTGGATTTTTTTCTTCCAAAATTGCTAGCATATTCTTAATTTCTTTTCTCTTGCTAGAAGTTTTACCCGCTTCAATTGTACATCCACAATTCATTGCTCTAATTCCATTTGTTCTTGTGTAATCAATGATATCACTTTCCTTAACATAGATTAACGGTCTTATAAGTTCCAATTTTCCTGAAGTTGATAAAACCTTCGGAGTCATCGTCTTTAATGTTCCTCCATAAAACATATTTATTAACGTTGTTTCAATGACATCATCAAAATGATGTCCCAATGTAAGTTTGTTAAATCCCATTTCTTCAACTTTTGTATAAAGTATCCCACGACGCATTTTAGCACATAGAAAGCACGGATAATCCTTAGCTTTTTCATTTGCCACTTTCCAAATGTTTGTAGTTATAATTTCACAATCAATATTTAATTTTTTTAAATTATTTTTAAAATTATTTAAATCATCTTCCCTAAATCCTGGATTTAAACTAACAGCTTTAAACTCAAAATTTCTTCTTCTGTCTTTTTTCAATTCATGAAATAATTTTGCTAAGAGTAAACTGTCCTTCCCTCCTGAAACTCCAATCGCAATTTTATCGCCATCTTTAACCATATCAAAATCATTTACAGCTTTTAAGAATTTTGACCAGATAGTTTTTTTATACGCCGTAGTTATGCTTTTTTCAATTTCGACAACATTTTTCATAGGTCCATCGGGTATAACCGCATCGCAATGTAAATTTATCATTCCTTATTTCCTTTTTTAACTAATTTTTTCATCACTCAAATATTTTTTATATTTATTTTCCAGATATTTTATTTTTTCAGCTAATCCTTCGTCCCTTGAGTCGATGTCATATGCCGCCTTATATTCATCAAGTGCTTTTTTATGTCTACCCATATGTTCATATTTTCTTGCAAAATCAATGTGCGCTATATACATATCAAAATCAAAGAAAATGGCCATTTCATAACATTCCACAGCTTTTGTTATCTTCCCTTTTCTGGAATAAATATTTCCTAACAGAAATAAAACAAAAGGCTCCGTTGGGCATAAATCCAGTGCTTTTTCCAAATTTTTGCAAGCTTTGCTAAAATCTTCATTCTCATAGTGCAAATATCCCAAAAATGCCCAAATTTCATGATTTTCTGACTGTAATTTTATCAATTTCTCATAAATTTCGATAGCCTTGTCATTCTCTTTTAAGGCGTGATATGTTGAAGCCAATGTTTGCAATGTTTTGACATCATTCGGATTATCTTTTAGTTTTTCTATGCTCTCTTTTAACAACTCTTCGTTGTTATCGCTATATCTTATTTCTCTAAAAATTAAAGTTTCTAACATTTTTCTCTCTGCTACTGAAAAAAATTTCTATTAATTTATATTCTATC
The DNA here is from genome assembly GCF_001553645.1 of Leptotrichia sp. oral taxon 847. Lineage (NCBI taxonomy): Bacteria > Fusobacteriati > Fusobacteriota > Fusobacteriia > Fusobacteriales > Leptotrichiaceae > Leptotrichia > Leptotrichia sp. oral taxon 847. The sequence continues at coordinate 421,660 of NZ_CP014231.1, forward strand.
TATTTTTATAATCTTAGTTCTATACTAAAAATAGCTATTTTGAAAGTAGCCCTTCTCCTTTCTTTTATAAATTTTTTATATTATTTAGTTTATTTTATCATAAATAATAATTTAAGTAAACAATATTTTTTTCCAAAAAATAATAGATTTTTTAATAAAAGAAACGTACTAAAATTTAGGATTTTTTAGTACGCTTTCTTATTTTAATCTTTTTAAATATCTTATTTCAATATTTTTAATACCAGTTTTTCTTTAGCATCTTTTATAATTTCATCTATTTCATTTTTGGAAATATTATCTGCCAAAATAATATAGTAATTTTCTATTTTATTTTCCACTTCAAAAGGGGATTTTTCCACATTGAAATCGTCAGATACCCTTATATAATAAGAACTTTTTATCGTATTTGAATCTACAATTTCAAAAACTTTTGTGGAATTAAAGAAATAATCTGATTCTATATGATTTCTTGTTACAATTTTTACAATATCTGCAACTACTGCTGAAGCAGTTGGATCCATTCCAGCACCTTTTCCATAAAATAATGTCTTATCTGTATATGAACCAATTGTTTCTATTGCATTGTAAACATCATCCACTTTTGACAAAATTCTAGCGTTTGAAACAACTGTCGGCTCCACCGAAATTTGAGCAGAAGTTTCTGACAGCAATTTTGATGACGCAATTAATTTAATTGTTGAATCCAGCTGACCCGCAGCAAAAATATCTATTGTACTAATATCTCTTATTCCTTTAAGCTGCATATCTTTAAATTTAATTGAACCACCATATGCAAGCGACGCCAAAATATTTATTTTATGTCCAGCATCAATTCCATCTACGTCATAAGTTGGATCAGCTTCAGCATATCCTTTTTCAGTTGCAATTTTTAATGCTTCATCAAATGATAAATTTTCATTTTTCATTTTTGTCAAAATATAATTTGATGTTCCATTCATTATTCCACGAATTTCCGTAACTGTATTCGCTACAAGGCTTTCCATAAGTGGTGTTACAATCGGTATTCCTCCACCTACTGCCGCTTCGAATAAAAATGATACTCCGTTTTCTTTAGCAATTTGAAATAATTCCACTCCGTGTTTTGCAATTAGAGCTTTATTTGCAGTAACTACGCTTTTTTTAGCTCTAAATGCTTCTGTTATAATTGTTTTAGCAAGTGTTTCTCCTCCGATTAATTCCACAACTATTTTAATTTCAGGATCTGAAAGTATTTTTTTATAGTCATCTATCAAAATACTTTTATCAAAATCGAAAGAAAATTTACGATTAATATTCAAATCACACGCATATTTCACTTCAACTTCAGCTCTTGATTTTTCAAAAATACTTTCTTTTTCATTTACAAGTACTTTTAACACTCCTTCTCCAACTGTTCCCAGTCCAATAATTCCTATTTTCATATTTTCACAAAGTTTCTATTCTTTAAAGAAACTTTCTCCTTTCATTAATTAGTGTATTTATAATATGTTTATTATATAAATTTTAAGAAAAAAAGTCAATCAATTTTAAAATTTAAAAAATTCTAATCAAAATATAATTTCTTTATATAAATTATAGAAATAAATATTTTTTATATTTTCTTTTTAAGAAAATCTTTCTATTTCTTTTTTAAATAGGGTATCATCGCCATATCCCTGTATCTTGGCTAGTCTTCAACATTTTTATTTTATCAAAATTATAAAATTTTATTTTATTTTTAAATAAAAATATGTTAAAATAATAATAGGATACTTGAATATTACACTTTTAAGAAAGGTGAAAATAATGTTTAAAATATATTAAACATTAGAAAATAACGATGAAAAATTTAAATATTTTAGGAATGGCAACTTTAATTGCAACAAATGTAGCAAATCAAGAACTTAAAGGTGCACAACAGGAGATTGACAAAAAAACAGAAGTAAAATACATTAATAAAAACGAAAATAATCCCACAAACAATACTAAAAAAACTAACACACAAAAAAATATGAAAAAGAAAAACTCTCACAAAAAATTGAAAAACAAAAGAAAAAAGAAACATAGAACACGACAAGAAATTTTGTCAGGAATAGATTTCATTGATGTTGCACAATTTTTTCAAAACGACATGGAAAATGAAAAAGTTGATAAAAGAGAAAGTTTGAACAATAAAGTTGAAAAAGCGGCGTTAAACGAAGAAAACGGTAATAAAAAAAATAAAGTTATTCTCACTTCAAATCCAGATTTAATTGTTATAGATAAAAATTTTAAAAATGAAAAAGTTAAAAATATGGGTGAAAACACAGATAAGCAAGATAAATTACAGAAAAAATTGGATAAAAAAATTTTAAAAGACAAATTAAAAGAATTGAAGAAGAAAAAAGCCGCGCTAAAAAGAAGAATAAAAATGATGGATAGGGATTTAAAAAAAGACAATACTTTTATCACAGAAGAAATTTATGTTCAAAATAAAAAGAATAAAAATAAAAAAGTGGTATCTGCAAAAACAGAAAAAAATCCTCAAAATGAAAAAATACTGAATGCTGATACACTAAATGTAATTACTTTTTCTAATAACTTAGATTAATCTATTAAAAATTTATTGGAAAGGAAATGATATATTATGATAAAAAAATTAGTTTTTTCACTTTTAGTAATCGTAGGAGTAATAAATTGCTCTACGTCTTCGCAAGAATACTCAAATAGAAGATATAGACACAGACACATGGACAATGAATATAGCTGTGGTGGCTACTGTGGTGAAAACCACCATCATTATTCAAATGGCGACATTCCTTGTGGTGGGCATCATCATATGAGAGACCAGAGATATTAATTAATTTACTAAAGGAGATATTTCGAATTTTTTTGAAGTAGCTCCTTTTTGATTTTTTCTAAAATTATCGCAACAAAAATAAAGTATTGAGAATGTAAATTTTTTTATGTAAATAAACTAGAAAACCCTTATATTAATGGATTTATATATCTTTTTGGAGAATCTCCAAGTAAAATTCTTTACTAAGTTTCTTAAATGAACATTTCAACAAATGATTTTAATATCAAATACCCAATTTTTGCAAATAAACCGTTAAAAATTCCTTTTAAAGTTAAATATACGAAAGAAAAAATTATTAAAGTTACAAAACTTGTAACATACATCAGACGAATATTTCTTCTTATATCCTCTGTTTTAAATTCCTTTAATTTTTTTCCTATGGTTGGCTTTTCCACAACTTTTCCAAAATATGAAGTAGGACCTCCAAATTGAACACCTAAAGCTCCAGCGACAGCACTTTCAGAATGAGCAGAATTTGGACTTTTATGTTTTTTTCTATCCCTTTTAAAAGTGTTCCATGCTCTTTTGTAATTGTATCTCAAAATAAAACTTGCAACAGTTATACATACGCCACTGATTCTTGCTGGAATAAAATTTACGACATCATCAAGTATTGCAGCAAATTTCCCAAAATATTCATATTTTTTATTTTTATAGCCAATCATTGAGTCAAGCGTATTAATAGCTTTATAACTCATAGCTAGAGGTAATCCTCCCAAAAACAGAAAAAACATAGGCGCTATTATTCCATCTGTTATATTTTCTGAAATAGTTTCCATTGTACTACGGATTACCGTAATTTTATCCATATTTTCAGTATCTCTCGAAACAAAATTGGATAGTTCCTTTTTTGCTTTTTCCAAATTTCCCATCTTTAAAATTTTGTAAATTTTCTCTCCACATTTACCTAAAGATTTTACCGAAAAAACTGTATACATCAAATAAATTTCAATTACTGTAAAAATTGTTTTATATTTTTTAGAAAGCAGTAAAACAAGAAACATCAAAAAAAATGTACTAATCACAACAATTAAACTCAAAATCGCTCCCCAAAACACCATAACAATTCTATTATTTTTCCCAAATTTATAAAATTTATTTTCCAAAAAAGTTATCATTTTCCCAATTACTTGCACAGGATGTAAAATTTTTTGTGGATCGCCAAAAATTAAATCCAATATAAATGCAATTAAAATTTTAATAATAAAACTCATTTTGTTCACCTTTCAATTTAATTTTATTTTACTTTTTAATATTTTACCATATTTAAAAGGTTTTATCAAAATTTAAAATAAAAAAAGAGACGGTTTAAAAATTTTAGGGGCAGATTTTTTAATTTCAAATTTTTTAGCTTATTTTTGATTACAAGATGTTATTTTGTTTAATATTATTTTTTTACATAAGGGGAAAGGACCACCATTTCCCCTTATAATCCCCACGCTCGTCTAAGCATTTTTTTGAAGCAAAGCCGAAACTCGCACTAAACGTGCTCAAACAGTCGTCTTTACTCCAAAAAAATCACGACACCTTTTGTATAATAGTAAAATTTAAACCGTCGGAGCATTTTTATGTGCTGACAAAACTGCCCCGCCGTAAGCGAGTTTTTTGGCAGTGCGTAAAAATGTCGAAGACTAGCCGGGGTGCAGGGGTGCGGCGATGAGCACTTCTGCTTAAAAAAGAAAAAAAATTTTAGTAACTTTCTGGATTGAATGAAAAACTTAAAATAAGATTTTTTATTTACCCCTAACTATTTTACTCTGTCTAAAAAAAGAAAAAGTATTGACTAATTAACTAAATATGATATAATTATACTGAAATAAGGATTTAAAAACAGGTGTTCCACTACCTTAAAATGAAGCAACTTTAAATGTAAAGCTACCAATTATGGTAGTTTTTTATTATTATTGAAAGAAAAGGCAAAATTATATGAAAAATAATAAAAAAATTTAACTACATTTTGAGAAAGTATGTTAAAATATAGAAAATTTTACAACTAAAGGAGAAAAAATATGGACGGTGTTGGAATAAAAGTTGTCGGAATTGGTACAGCGGGAAATGAAGTTTTGAATAAAATGGTGCAAAAAGAGGTTGCAGAAGTTGAACTTTTGGGAATTGACACCAATCAGGAGAATTTGGATAAATTGAATGTAGGATCAAAAATATTGGTTTCTGAAAACTTAAATGAGAAAGTGCAGGATGCATTGAAAAATACAGATTTAGTATTTATTTTGACGGAAATGTCGGAAAAGAAGAATAACGAGATAGCCTATGTTGTTTCAGAAGTTGCAAAAACAATGGAAATATTGACAGTGATTGTAGTTGCTACATCAATTAATTCAAATGGAGAAACTGAGGAAATCAAGAAATTAGAAGAAGTTTCTGATACTGTTATAGTTTTGCCTCTTAAAAAATTAGTGGAAGCGGATTCTAGTGCAACTTTCGATAAATTATTTGAAAAAAGAGATGAAATTTTTATAAAAAATGTAGAATTTATAACAAATCTAATAAAAAAACAAGGGATAATGAATCTTGATTTTGATGATGTTAAAATAATGCTGAAAAATTCAGGAAAAGGCATAACAGCATTTGGTGAAGGGGAAGGACAGGATAAGGTAAAACTTGTTACAGGACAAATAATAAACAGCCTTTTTGTAAAAAATCTGCCAAAAGCTAAAAGAATACTGTTAAGTATTACAGCAGGATCAGACATTGGGTTAACGGATTTACATAAAGTAATTATGAATATAAATGGAAAATTTGGAGCAGATCAAACAAATATGCTATGGGGATACATTGAGGATGCTGAGCTTGAAGATAAAATTAAAGTGGAAATGCTAATAACGGATTTTTTTTAATAAATGAAATAAAAGAAAAATGCTAGCAAAAATGTTAGCTGAAGAAAGGGAGAACAATGAATAAAATAACTTGTATTTGTTTAGGTGTAAAAAATATGAAAAAAGCATTAAAGTTTTATAGGGATGGTTTGGGATATAAAACAGACTGTAAAGTAGACAATCCTCCAGTATGTTTTTTTGATACGACTGGAACAAAATTTGAATTATTTCCTTTAGATTTACTGGCAAAAGATATTAATGAAACTAATCCTCCGAAAGGTAACGGATTTTCAGGAATTACTTTAACATACAATGTAAAAAATAAGAATGATGTAGATAAAATTGTTGAATTGGTAAAAAAAGCAGGAGGAACTATTGTAAAAGAACCTCAAGATGTATTTTGGGGTGGATACCATGCGTATTTTTGTGATTTAGACGGATACTATTGGGAAGTGGTTTGGGGACCAGATTTTAAATTTGATGAAAATGGATTATTACAATTTTAGTAAATATATTCTAATTTGTAAAATAGATAAAAATTTTATAAATGTTAGGAGAAGTAAAAGCAGTAAGCTTATACTTCTTTTTTTCTTTTTTTTTGATGTTTTTTTTTGATAAAAAATTGTGAGAATATTCTTAAACCTTTTTAAAATCAATAGATGTTGCACTTAATTATACAATATACCGTTAAAAAAAATTGAAAAATTTTTAAATTTTTATGTTGACAAAATAAAAATTTTATGATATAGTATATTTGTTAGCAGCTAAAGATGAAGAGTGCTAACAAAAAGTAAAAGTGAATTTATAATAATATTTAAAAAGGTGATAAATATGGAGCAAAAGTTTACGCAAAAAAGTATGAGTGCTATATCGGAAGCACACAACTTTGCGATTAGATATAAACATTCCGATATGAAAACGGAACATTTGCTACTTGCATTAATTGGTCAAATGGATGGACTTATTCCAAATATTTTACAAAAGATGGGAATTAATACGACCGAATTGACTAAAAAGCTTGAGGCAAAACTTAACAATATGCCAAAAATTGAAGGTGGAGTTGGTGAAGTAAGACCAAACGCTGAAATGAACAGAGTAATTGTAGGAGCTGAAGATTATGCTAAAAAAATGGGTGACACTTATATCAGTACAGAGCATCTGTTTTTAGCAGCTTTTGACAATAACTCCTTTTTGAAAGAAAACGGCATTAATAAAAAACAATTTGAAAATGTTTTAAATGAGATGAGAGGAGGTAGAACCGTTATGACAGATAATCCTGAAAGCACATACGAAGCATTGGACAAATTTGGTAAAGACTTAGTTGAAATGGCAAGAAAAGGTAAACTTGATCCAATAATTGGAAGAGACCAGGAAATTCGTCGTGCAATCCAGATTTTATCGAGAAGAAATAAAAATAATCCAATTTTGATTGGAGAACCAGGAGTTGGAAAAACAGCCATTGCAGAAGGAATCGCTCAGAGAATTTTAAAGGGCGATGTACCTGAAAACTTAAAGGACAAAACGATTTTTTCACTTGATATGGGAGCGTTAGTCGCAGGAGCAAAATACCGTGGAGAATTTGAAGAAAGATTAAAAGCGGTTCTTGAACAAATTGAAAAAAGTGAAGGAAGAATAATTTTATTTATAGATGAAGTTCATAATATCGTGGGAGCTGGAAAAACTGAAGGTTCAATGGACGCAGGTAACCTTTTAAAACCAATGCTTGCTCGTGGAGAAGTAAAAGTAATTGGTGCGACAACTATTGATGAATACAGAAAATATATAGAAAAAGATGCAGCACTTGAACGTAGATTTCAGCCAGTAATGGTTAATGAACCAACTATTGAAGATACAATTTCAATTTTACGTGGATTGAAAGAAAAATTTGAAATTTTTCACGGAATTAGAATTACAGATAATGCGATAGTTACCGCAGCTACAATGAGTGACAGATACATAAATGACAGATTTTTACCTGACAAGGCGATTGACTTAATCGACGAAGCCGCAGCAAAAGTAAAGACTGAAATTAATTCAATGCCTGTGGAACTTGACGAAATTACAAGAAGATTAATGCAACTTGAAATTGAAAAAGTAGCACTTACAAAAGAAACTGACAAAGCTTCTAAAGAAAGATTAGTTACGCTTGAAAAAGAAATCGCTGAATTAAAAGAAGAAGAAACTCAACTAAAATCTCAGTGGGAAAAAGAAAAAGAAGAAGCAGGAAAAGTTGCTAAAATTAATGAAGAAATTGAAAAAGTAAAATTACAAATTGAACAGGCTCAAAGAAAAAATGACTATAATAAACTTGCAGAATTGCAATACGGAAAGCTGCCTGAACTAGAAAAACAAAAACAAGCTGAAGAAGAAAAAGCTGAAAGTAAATCTGGCGTAGCAGGAAAATTATTAAAACAAGAGATCGACAGCGAAGAAATTGCCGAAGTTGTTGGAAAATGGACAGGTATTCCAGTTGCAAAATTACTACAAGGTGAAAGAGAAAAAATATTACACCTTGCGGATCACATAAAAGAACGTGTAATTGGACAAGACGAAGCTATAAAGACAATAAGCGACACAATTATAAGAGCTCGTGCCGGATTAAAAGATCCAAATAGACCTATTGGTTCATTTATATTCTTAGGACCAACTGGTGTGGGAAAAACTTATTTGACTAAGACACTAGCATTTAATCTGTTTGATGATGAAGATAATATTGTAAGAATTGATATGTCGGAATATATGGATAAATTTAGCGTCACAAGACTTATAGGAGCGCCTCCAGGATATGTAGGTTACGAAGAAGGTGGACAACTAACTGAAGCTGTCAGAAGAAAACCTTATTCCGTAATATTATTTGACGAAATAGAAAAAGCACACCCAGATGTGTTTAATGTGCTATTGCAACTTCTTGATGATGGAAGACTTACCGATGGAAAAGGTAAAATGGTAGATTTCAAGAATACAATTGTAATTATGACTTCAAATATTGGAAGTGAAATCATTTTAAATGATCCTATGGTGTCAGAACCAACAAAAGAAGCTGTTTTAGACGAAATGAAACATAGATTTAAACCAGAATTTTTAAACAGAATTGACGATATTATTGTATTTAAGGCATTAGGAAAAGATAGTATCAAAAATATCGTAAATCTTATTTTAGATGGTATCAACGAAAGATTGAAAGAACAATACATCAAAGTAGAATTTACCGACAAAGCGTTGGATTACATTGTAAACGAAGCATATGATCCAGCTTACGGTGCAAGACCACTAAAACGTTTTGTACAAAAAGATATAGAAACTAATTTATCTAAGATGATTTTAGGTGGCGAAGTTCCTGAAAATAGTGTCGTTAAGGTTGATAGTGACGGTAAGGATTTGATTTATAAAGTAGAAAAATAAATTTGTTAATAAGTAAGTTTTTCTAAAAATAGAAAAAGAAGTATCAGAAATGGTACTTCTTTTTTGATTAATAATGTGATCTATTCTAAATAAATAAAATTGCGGACATTTTACAAGGCTTCTTGGAAAAAATCCAAGAAGTCTTTTATTATCTATTTTTTCTCAAATATTCATGAATAGCCTTTGCAGCATTTCTACCTTCACTAATTGCCCAGACAACAAGTGATTGCCCTCGTCTCACATCTCCTGCAGCAAAATATTTTTCTTGAGAAGTTTGGTGGTCGATTACATTTGCACTAACATTTCCACGCCCATCTAATTCAACTTTTGAATTTTCCAAAAGCCCTTCAAAGTATGGATGTAAAAATCCGATTGCTAAAAAGACAAAATCAACTTTCATTATTTCTTCAGAACCTTCAATTTCTCTAAATCCAAGTCTTCCATCTTCATTTACAAAACTTTCAACTTTTGCAATTTTTACTCCACATAAATTTCCATTTTCATCTTTTATAAATTCTTTTGTTGTAACATTCCATTCTCTTGGGTCATTTCCATAAACTTCTGTTGCTTCCTTATGAGAAGTCGAAGTTTTTAGATACATTGGAAATTGTGGCCAAGGATTTTTTGATGTACGAGTTTCAGATGGCTTATTTAAAATTTCAATTTGTTTTACACTTGCAGCACCTTGTCTTACAGATGTTCCAACACAGTCAGAACCAGTATCTCCACCACCGATTACAAGTACATTTTTACCTTTCACATCAATTTCTTCGTTATACAAAGGAATATTGTTTACTTTTCTATTTTGCTGAGTCAAAAAGTCCATTGCAAAATAAACGCCTTTTGCTTCTCTTCCTTTAATATTTAAATCTCTAGCTTGTTTTGAACCACAAGCCATAAGAATTATATCAAACTCTTTTTCTAATTTTTCGTTAGAAATATCTTTTCCAGCTTCAGTGTTGTAAATAAACTTAACACCTTCTTCTTCCATAAGTTTTACTCTTCTGTCAATTATTTTCTTGTCAAGCTTAAAATCAGGAATTCCAAGTGCAAGTAATCCTCCAGCTCTTTCACTTTTTTCGTAAACTGTCACATTGTACCCAAATCTATTTAAAGTTTGAGCGGCAGCAAGTCCAGATGGCCCACTTCCAATTACTGCAATTTTTTTGTCAAATCTTTTTTTCGGAGTTTTTGGTTTTACCCAGCCATTCTCCCATCCTTTTTCAATAAGGGCAAGTTCAATATTTTTAGTAGTTACAGGCTTATCATTTTTTCCTAAAGTACAACTTCCTTCACAAAGTGCTGGACAAATTCGCCCAGTAAATTCTGGAAATGGATTTGTTGACAAAAGCAAGTCCAGAGCCTTTTTCCATTCTCCATTATAGACTAGATCCTGCCATTCAGGACAGTGGTTATCTACAGGACAGGCCCAGTGGCAAAAAGGAACTCCGCAGTCCATACATCTAGCCGCTTGTGTTTTTATATATTCATCGTTTAAAGGGACATCAATTTCATTAAAATCTTTAATTCTGTCAGAAATTTCCCTAATTTTTTTTTCTTCTCTATGTATTTCTAAAAATCCACCTAGTTTTCCCATTTTTAAGCCTCACCTCTCTCAAATATTTCTTTAAATTCAGGTGCAATAACAACTTTAAAGTTTTGTTTTTCAACTTCCCAATTGTTTAAAATTTCCTTTGCAACGACACTTCCTGTATAATTAAAGTGCTTTTCCACATAAGTTTTTATTTCATTTTCGTAAACTTCATTAAGTTCGTCAAAATTGACCATTTCTTTATTCAAATTTTTCTCAAAATTGTTGTTTTTATCATAAACATAAGCAATTCCACCGCTCATACCAGCGGCAAAGTTTTTACCAGTTTCTCCTAAAATAACAGCACGTCCACCAGTCATGTATTCACAACCGTGATCTCCAACACCTTCTACAACAGCAATTGCTCCAGAGTTTCTAACACAGAATCTTTCTCCAACAACTCCGTTTAAATAAGCTTCTCCTCTGATTGCACCGTATAAAATGGCATTTCCTCCAATTATATTTTCATCTGCTTCGTATTTAGAAACTTCGGGTTTTTTAATAATAATTTTTGCTCCAAACAGTCCTTTTCCGATGTAATCGTTTGATTGTCCAGTCAAGTTATAAGTTATACCTTTTGCTCCAAACACCCCAAAACTTTGTCCACCAATTCCTTCTAAGTTTAACGTAATTGTGTCATCTTCAAGAGTGTATCCACCAAATGTTCTAGCAACTTCTCCACTTAACATAGCTCCAAAACTTCTGTCAAAGTTTTCAATTTTTTCATTAATTACAGTTTTTTGAACATTATTTTTATCGCTTTCAAAAGTTGCTTTAGCAAGCTTAATTAATTTTCTGTCAATTATATTTTCCATTTTAAAGTCTTGATTTTGAGTTTTTACATTTGGACTGTCGCTATTTTTGTCAGTATAAAGGATTTTTCCTAAGTTTACATTTTTAACTTTTTCCAAGTTTGAAACTTTGTTAACTTCTAAAAATTCATCAGCTTTTCCAATTAATTCATCAAGTTTTGTAACTCCAAGTTCAGCCATAATTTCTCTTGCTTCTTGTGAGATAAATCTAAAGTATCTGATAATATTTTCATATTGTCCAGTAAATTTCTTACGAAGTTCTTCAGACTGAGTTGCAACTCCAACTGGACACATATTTGTGTGGCATTTTCTCATCATAATACATCCCAAAATTACAAGTGGCATTGTCGCAAATCCAAATTCTTCAGCTCCTAAAATCGCTCCAATTACTAAATCTCTACCAGTTTTTAATTTTCCATCAACTTGAAGAGTAACTCTGCTTCTCAATTTGTGTTCCTTTAAAATTTGGTGAGCTTCAGAAAGTCCTAATTCCCAAGGAAGTCCAGCATGTTTAATTGAAGATAGCGGTGATGCTCCAGTTCCTCCGTCATGTCCAGAGATTAAGATCATTTCAGATTTTGCTTTAGCAACTCCAGAGGCAACGACTCCAACTCCAGCTTCAGACACCAATTTAACACTAATTCTAGCTTTTTCATTTACATTTTTCAAGTCAAAAATTAGTTGTGCCAAATCTTCAATTGAATAAATATCGTGGTGTGGTGGCGGTGAAATCAAGCTAATTCCAGGCGTTGTATGACGAGTAGCTCCAATTTCTTTATTAACTTTAAATCCAGGCAGCTGTCCACCTTCTCCAGGTTTTGCCCCTTGAGCCATCTTAATTTGTAACTCATCGGCATTTACCAAGTAATCAGTTGTAACTCCAAATCTTCCAGATGCAATTTGCTTTGTAGCACTTCTTCTGTTATCTAAAAATCTTTCAGGATTTTCTCCACCTTCCCCGCAGTTAGAACGACCACCAATTGTATTTAAAGCTCTTGCAATCGCTTCATGAGCTTCCTTTGAAATTGACCCAAACGACATTGCTCCAGTAACAAATCGTTTCATAATTGCTTCAACTGGCTCAACTTTGTCAATTGAAACAGGTTTTCTGTCAGAATGGAATTTTAACATTCCTCTTATTGTAAGCAAATGCTGACTTTGGTCGTTTACAATTTTTGCAAATTCCTTATAAGTGTTGTAATCATCTCTATTTGCGGCATCTTGAACTTTTGCAATCGCATCAGGAGTAAGAATTCTATTTGTTCCTTCTTTCATCCAAGAATATTCTCCATCCACATAAAGTGTTTCAGTACCAAGATTTATCGAGTCAATTGCATCATCAAAGTTATTTAGCACTTCATCTTCCAATGTTTTAATTGTAAGTCCTTCGATTCTTGAAACAGTTCCTGTGAAATATTTTTTAACTAACTCAGTTGATAATCCAACAGCTTCAAAAATTTGTGCTCCTCTGTAACTGTCAACAGTTGAAATTCCCATTTTTGACATAGTTTTCAAGATTGATTTTTTCTGAGCTTTCAAATAGTTGTATTGCAAATCTTTTATTTCAGATTCATCGGCATTCAAATAAAGTTTATTTTTTACCATATATTCAATTGAATCAAGTGCCAAGTAAGGATTAATCGCAGTTGCACCGTATCCAATCAGCAATGCAAAATGCATAATTTCCCTAGCTTCCCCAGTTTCCACTAAAATATCAATTTCATTTCGTTTTTTATTTCTAATTAAATAGTGATGAAGTCCAGCAACAGCAAGTAAAGCTGGAATTGCCACATTTTCAGTATCAGCGTTTCTGTCAGATAAAATAATTGATTTTATGCCGCTATCAATCGCATCTTCAGCAAGCTTAAATATTTTATCCAGTCTTTCTTCCAAATTTTCAGTTGGCTTGAAAGTTATATCTAAAATAACAGGTTTTTTGCCATCTCTTTCATAATTTTTCAAAAATTCCATAGTCTTGTTGTCCATAATTGGTGAATCCAAAACTACAGTTTCTCCAGCTTCAGGAACTTCTTCTAAAATATTTGCTTTTCTGTAAAGCTGAGTTCTAAGCGACATAACAAAATTTTCTCTAATTGAGTCAATTGGAGGGTTTGTTACTTGTGCGAATAATTGTTTAAAGTAGCTGTAAAGCAATTTTGGCTTTTTGGAAAAAATAGAAAGTGCTGCGTCATTTCCCATTGAACCAAGCGGTTCTTTTCCAGTTATAGCCATTCTTGAAATCAAGATGTGCAAATCTTCCCTTGAATAGCTAAATAATTTTAATTTGTTGTAAATGTCATCTAAATCGCTAGTTTTGTTATAGTTAAAATTAGCTTCCTTCATCAAATCATTTACATTTTTCTTATCTTTAATCAATTTTTTGAAATCTGTTCCATTTAAAACTTTTTCGTTAACTTCGTCATCGTTATACAATTTTTTCTCTTCCAGATCAATTACAAAAACTTTTCCAGGTTTAACTCTTCCACTTTGGACAATATTTTCAGGTTTAATTGGCAAAGTTCCAACTTCAGAGCCAACTAACATCTGATTGTCATCAGTCAAAATATATCTAAGCGGTCTAAGCCCATTTCTATCAAGTTTTGCAACCAAATATCTAGCGTCAGTCATAATCATGGCCGCAGGTCCATCCCAAGGTTCCATTAATCCTGAATAATAGTCATAAAACGCTTTTAAATCTTCAGATTTAGTATGATCCTTTTCCCAAGCCGCAGGAACTAAAATTGAAATCGCTTCCATCAAAGTTTTTCCAGAAAATACAAGAAGTTCAATAACGGCATCAAGATTAGCTGAATCCGACCACTCTTCATCATTTACAGGAAATAATTCTTTTATATCTTCATAATTAGGCGAAGATAGTGCAATTTCTCTGGCTTTCATCCAGTTTACATTCCCTTTTACCGTATTAATTTCCCCGTTATGTGCCAAAAATCTGAACGGATGTGCAAGTTTCCATGCTGGAAAAGTGTTTGTACTAAATCTTTGGTGAACTAAGCAATATGAACTTACAAGTTTTTTTGATTGCAAGTCGATATAGAAATTTTCAATTTGGTCAGGTTTTACTAGACCTTTATAAATTATTGATTTTGAAGATAATTTTGTTATATAAAATTTATCTTCAGTGTCGCAGTTTGCTTTTTTTACAGCATTTTCAATTTTTCTTCTCAAAATATAAAGATTTTTTTCAAAATCATCTTTTGATGAATTTACTCTTTTTATGAAAAGCTGCCAGATAGACGGCATTGTAGATTGTGCCTGAACTCCTACGGCATCCTTTTTAATTGGAACTTCTCTCCAAGTTAGGATTTCATCTTTTGAGTTTTTCACAGTTTCTTCGATAATTGCCTTTATTTTTTCAAATTCTTCTTTTACAGTTGGGAAAAATATGTTTCCAACCCCATAATCTCCAAATTCAGGAAGATTAGGAATAATTTCAGCAAAAAATTCGTGCGGCACTTCAAACAAAAGCCCAGCTCCATCTCCAGTATCTGAGTCATATCCTTCCGCTCCACGATGTTCTAATCCAGCTAGAATTCTTATTCCGTCTTTTACGATTTGATTAGTTTTCTTGTTGTCAATGTTTGCGATAAATCCCATACCGCAGTTGTCTTTTTCAAAATACGGCTCATAAAGTGAATTTCTTGAAAGCTCGTATTTTTTTAGTTTTACATTTTGAATGTTGTTATCCAAAGTCTGTCCCTCCAATGTTTTAGATTTTATCTAAAATATTTTAAAAAAAATATTTTAGCCTTGTATAGATGAACCAATTATACATTTCGCAAAATCATTTTGCAAATATAAAAAAAAATTTGATTTCCAAAGTAATAATTTTTTATGAATAGTAAAAAATATGATAAATAGTGGCTTTAAAAAGATATTTGAAAAACAAAATATTGTCAAAATTTTCATTTGACTTATAATTTTACACATTGTATAATAAGCTTATGAATAGTTTTGAAAGAGTTTTAGAAAAGTGTATTTTACACATCTTATATTGTTTTTACACATTTTCAATCTTACAAAAAATGAAAATCTTAGAAATTAGGAAAGAGGTAAATTTATGGAAAATGCTATGAAAAGTTTTGGAGAGAATGTCTTTAGGGACAGCAATCTTAAAAAAAGAGTTTCTAAAGAAGTTTTCAAAGAATTTAAAGCATCACAACTTGGTAAAACAGAATTATCGAAGGAAACTGCAGAAGTAATTGCAAATGCTATAAAAGACTGGGCAACTAAAAGAGGAGCAACTCACTACTGTCACTGGTTTCAACCACTAACAGACTTGACAGCTGAAAAGCACGACTCATTTTTGGAACCAACTGAAAGTGAAGAATTAATTTACAAATTTTCAGGAAGCAATTTGATAAAAGGTGAGCCTGATGCTTCATCATTTCCAAATGGAGGTCTTCGTAGCACATTTGAAGCAAGAGGGTACACAATTTGGGATACAAGTTCATATCCTTTCATAAGAGAAAATAAAAATGGAGTTACATTATACATTCCAACTGCATTTATTTCATTTACAGGTGAAGCTCTGGATAAAAAAGTTCCTTTGCTAAGAACAATGAAATATATAAGTGAACAATCACTAAGAGTTTTAAGAACATTGGGAAATACAACTTCAAAACATGTATTTAACACACTTGGGGTTGAGCAGGAATATTTCTTGGTTAAAAAAGAATTGTTTGAAGCAAGAGACGATTTACTTCTTACTGGAAGAACATTATTTGGAGCACCAGCACCAAAAGGTCAGGAATTAAACGACCATTACTTTGGAAAAATTAAAGATAAAGTTATAAACTTTATGAGTGATGTCGACGTAGAACTTTGGAAATTAGGAATTCCATCAAAAACTAGACATAACGAAGTTGCACCAAACCAATTTGAAGTTGCACCATTATTTTCAGTTGCAAACTTGGCTTCAGACCAAAACCAGATTATAATGGAAACAATTGAAAAAACTGCGTTAAAGCATGACTTAGTGGCATTACTTCACGAAAAACCCTTTGACGGCGTAAACGGTTCAGGAAAGCATAACAACTGGTCGCTTGGAACTGATGACGGAAAAAACTTATTTAGTCCAGGAAAAGACCCTAAAACAAATACAAGCTTTTTAATTTTTGTATCTGCTGTAATTGAAGCTGTAGATAGATATTATCCGATGTTGAGATACTCGACTGCAACTGCTACAAATGATCACAGATTAGGAGGACACGAAGCACCTCCAGCAATTATTTCAATCTTTTTAGGCGACGAATTGACAACAATTTTAGATAACATCGCTAACAAAAAAGACACACCTGTGTCAGAAGCTTCAGAAGTAAACTTATCAGTTGATGTACTACCGACATTCAGCATGGATGCAGGGGATAGAAACAGAACTTCACCTTTTGCCTTCACAGGAAACAAATTTGAATTTAGAATGCCAGGTTCAAGCTCAACTCCAGCAACAACAGCGGCAGTAATTAATGCAGCAGTTGGAAAAGTATTGTCAGAATACGCTGATAAACTTGAAAAAGCGACAGAAAAAACTTTGCCTAGAATAACAAACGAAATTATTGCAAGCGCTTATAAAAAACATCACAGAATTATCTTTAATGGCAATGGATATAGCGAAGAATGGGTTAAAGAAGCTAAAAAAAGAGGACTTACAAACGAAGTTTCAGCAAATACGGCACTTAGAAAAATGCTTGATCCCCAAATTTTAAAATTGGTAAATGAAATAGGAATGTTATCAGAACAAGAATCAGCAGCAAGATACAACGCCTATGCTGAAAGATATGTAAAACAGCTTAGCATCGAATCAAGAACATTCATTGAGATAGTAAACAAAAATATTTTTCCATCAGCATTAAAATTTGCAAATTTATTGGCAGATCACATTGAAAAAAATTCAAAATATGGAAAAGCCTTTATAAAAGAGCAGGAAGAATTGTTAAAAGAAGTTTTGGCAAATATAACAACATTAAGAAAAGAGACAAAATCGCTTGAAAAAGAGATTGCAAGAGTTAAGAATGAAGAAAACTTGGAAAAACAAACTGATTTAGCAAAAGAAAAATTGATAACTGGACTTGAAGCATTAAGAGTTCCTTGTGATAATTTAGAAAAAGTTATCGACAAAAGTTTATGGAAATTTCCAACATATACTGATTTATTGTTCAAATTATAACAAAAATTTAAGGGGAGAAAGATTTATCTCTCCTTATTTTTTTATCTTGATTTTATTTTTTCATAGTGTTATACTGTCTATATGTAAAAAATTTTTAATATATCGAAAGGAGAAAAAATGATATTTTTTACATCGCTGGGAAGTATTTTTCCTGTTATATTTATAATTGCATTAGGTTATGTGCTAAAAAAAAGACACTGGTTTCATCATACATTCAGTGAAAATGTATCAAAATTAATTATGAACGTGTCATTACCCGCTTCAATATTTGTCTCAGTATTCAAATATTTAAAATTAGAAGTTTTGGAAAATTTATCTAACAGACTTATTTTTACATTTTTATCAGTAATCATCGGTTATTTAGTTGCTTACTTGATGATAAAGGCGGTAAAGATGAGAGATGGTCGTCGTGGAGTATTTTATAATGCCGTCGTAAACGGTAACACAATTTTTATAGGAATGCCTTTAAATATTGCACTTTTTGGAGAACAAAGTCTACCGTATTATTTAATGTATTATATTACAAATACTATATCAATCTGGACTTTGGGGTACATTTTTTTGGAAAATGATCCTGCAGAAGTGGATTTGGAAAATAGGAAACGAAGTGGAATCAACTGGAAAAAGCTATTGTCTCCCGCACTTGTAGCATTTGTAATATCATTCATATTTTTGGCGTTAAAAGTAGAAATACCAAAGTCAATATTTAATACACTTGACTACGTTGGGGAAATAGTTACTCCACTCGCACTTCTATACATCGGAATTGTATTAGCTGACGCAGGACTTCACAGCATAAGATTTGACAAAGATACAATTTTAGCTCTACTTGGAAGGTTTGTAATCTCTTCAGTTGTAATGATAGTTTTAGTAAAGTTGGCACAGCATCATATAGACATAACTAGAAATGATTTAAATACATACGTAATTCAGTCAGCAACACCAGTATTTGCTGCACTTCCAATATTAACAAATGAAACAAAGGGTGATATTGGATACGCTACAAATGTCGTAACAACAAGTACAATTTTATTTATAATAATGGTACCTTTACTTATGACAATTTTAAAATTTTTATAAAATTAAAATAAATTTAGTAAAATAAAGGAATTCAAGTTTTTGGAATATAAAATTTGAATTTTTTTTATAAATTTAAGAAAAAATATAAAAATAAATATATTGACAAAAAATTAATACAAAGTATAATAAAGTCAAATTTTGTTTATGAAATCAAAGGAGGATTTATGAAAAAGAGAATAGTTGTATTAACTTTAATAATTTCAGCCATAGTAATGGCTTCCAATACGACTATTAATCAAAAAGGATTAATGGAATCAAATAAAAATCAAAAGAGTGACGAAAAAAATAAAAGCGAAGATAAAAAGCCACAAATGGGAGCACCTATGAATAAAAAAGTAATAACCGAAGATATGATAACAAATAAAACAGAAAATGATTACAACTTAAATTTTGATGCAAATAAAAATTATACGACGAAAACAGCAACTGTGAATGGAAAAACAATCACTTATCGTGCTTATGAAAATATAGTTTATGTTGCAAAACCAGTTGATATTGCGTATCAAACTATAAATATCTATATTCCAGAAGAATATTTTAAAAATAAATCAGTTGGAAAATATAATGCAAAAACTGCACCAATATTTTTCCCAAATACTGTTGGAGGATATATGCCTGGAGCCGCTGGAGTTCCTGGAAACGGGAGAGACGGAAATCCTGATGCTTCATTAGTTGCATTGTCAAATGGATATGTTGTGGCAAGTCCTGGAGCTAGAGGTAGAACTTTGGAAAAAGATGGAAAATATACAGGAAAGGCACCTGCTGTAATTGTAGATTTGAAGGCAGCTGTCAGATATTTGCGTTACAATGATGGTAAAATGCCAGGAAGAGCGGATAGAATTATTTCCAATGGTACAAGCGCTGGAGGAGCAGTTTCAGCTCTGTTAGGTGCAACTGGAAATAGCAAGGATTACGAGCCTTATTTAAAGGAAATTGGAGCATTGAAGGCTAGAGATGATATTTACGCCGTGTCAGCTTATTGCCCAATAACTAACTTAGAGAATGCGAATACAGCTTACGAATGGATGTTTAACGATGTGAAAACATATAAAAAAATTGATATTACAATGTTAGATTACAATGTTGAAAGAAAATACACTGAAGGTACATTGACTGATGATGAAATTTCACGTTCAAACGATTTGAAAAAAATGTTTCCTGATTATGTGAATAGTTTGAAATTGAAGGACAAAAATGGTAAACTTTTGACATTGGATAAAGATGGAAATGGAAGTTTTAAAAATCAGATTAAACAGTATTACATTGATTCAGCAAATGCGGCTTTGAAAAAAGGAACTAATTTATCGAAATTTGATTTTTTGACGATAAAAAATGGAAAAGTCGTAGATTTAGATTACGACAAATATATCGCCTATATGGGTAGACAAAAAACGCCTGGAGCCTTTGATAATGTGGATTTGTCAACAGGAGAAAACAATGAATTTGGAGATGAAACTACGAATAATAAGCATTTTACAGAATATATGCTGGAACATTCAACCGTAAATGGAACGATGGCTGATAAGAAAATTATAAAAATGATGAATCCGATGAATTATATTGCAAGTTCAAGAGTAAAATACTGGAGAATAAGACACGGAGCAATTGATAAGGATACTTCGCTTGCAATACCTGCGATACTTGCCATAAAATTGGAAAATCTTGAGAAAAAGGTTGATTTTGCATCGCCTTGGGCGACTCCGCATTCGGGAGACTATGATTTGACAGAACTATTCAAATGGATGGACAAAGTTGTAGCAGAAGGAAAATAAAAATCTAATTAGTACAATTTTAACAAGATAATAGTAAGAAATTATAGGTCGCTATTAGTGGGGGGGGGGGTATCTACAAAAAATTGTGCTAGTTTTTCTACAGAAAAAATTTTTAGAATCCTTGACAAATATAAGAAATTATGATACCATAACTATGTTATTTAAAAGTTTATGATGGGACTGTAGCTCAACTGGTCAGAGCAACCGACTCTTAATCGGTAGGTTGTGGGTTCGATCCCCACCAGTCCCACCATTTTAAGAATGATACAACAAGAGTTTTTTAAGCTCTTTTTTTATTATATTTAATTGACAATACATTAATAATATGATATAACAGTAACATTGATGACGCTGCCAACTTGAATATTCTCAAAATTAGAATTTATAAAAAAAGGAAGGATTGAAATGATTTTAAAAAATGATAAAACTGAAGTGAAATTAAATATTTGGAAAGAAGGACTTGTTGATGAAATTTTTTTTGACAACAATTCAACAGTAGAAAACTTGCCAAAACTAGAGAAATTATTAAACGTTCAAGAATGTGATTTTTTAAGCTTATTTCAAGGAAAGTTCGAAATTGTGATTGAAGGCAATATTATTGCAGTAATGAACGGAAAAGAAACAATAAAATATGACTTTAAGAAAAAATATGAATTTTTAGATAATTATGGAAATATTTTAAATAAATTAAACGATGAACAATTAAAATCAATAGAAACTGCAAAAGATATGCTTGAAAAAGCGATAACTTACATTTCAGAAGAAACAAAATGGATCGCTGACGCATTCAAATTTTTATCAATTTCATTAAAAATATTGAAAGAAAAAAATGACTATAGCAAACAAGAACTTATTAGTTATTTGAAAGAAAATAGATAATTTTAAAAAAATTTTTTTAAAGAGTCTAGTTTAATGAATTGATGTCGAAATTGAATATGAAATTTAATTAATGAAAAAGGATTGATTTTTGTATAAAGCAAGAGTTAATCCTTTTAATTCTTTTTTAGGTTGATTTGTACTAGAAGGCTGATTATTTTAGCTTTTTGTATTTAAATTAAAGCAAATGATTTTTGATGAAGGAGAATTGTGTTTATGAAAAAAGTTTTTAGGATGTTAGGATTAATTATTTTAATTGGAAATATTGGATTTGCAGAATATACAATTAAAGATGGTAAAGTTTATTGGGATGATGAGCTTGTAGTGAAATATGTAAATGGGGTAGTCAGTCAGTACAATAAATTTTTACCTGATGTGGAAAGTTTCAAAATATTAAAAGATGGGTATGCAAGAGATAAAGGAACGATTTATTATAATGGAGAAACGGTGAAAAAACAAAATGGAAATAATGAAGTAGATGTAAAAACATTTGAAATTTTGGAAAAGAATGTGGCAAGAGATAAAAATACGGTTTATATTAATGGAATTGATTATCCTAATGTAGATGCAAATACAGTAAAAATTGTCAAATCTAAAGATGATTTTATTAATTATGTGAAGGATAAAAACGGTATATATTTAATTGGAAGTCCTGATGTAGAAGTAAATCGTTATTATGATAAGGAAACTTTTGAAGATTTAGGAGATTTTTTTGCAAGAGATAAGAATTATATTTATTATTTTGAAAAGCCTTTAAAATTTATTGATAAAGCAAGTTTTAAAAAATTATCAGATAGCTATATATCTGATAAAAATGGGATTTATTATCTTGATAAGATAATTAAAGGAGCTGATAAAAATAGTTTTGAAATAATGGGACGGGGTTATGCAAAAGATAAAAACAATATTTATTACGAGGATAAAAAATTGTCAGGGGCAGATATTAACACATTTGAGGTGAAAGAGGATATTGTGAAAGATAAAAATAGTATTTATTCTAATGGAAAAAAATTAGAAGGAGTAGATATTCAAAGTTTTAGAAAATTAAATGAATATTATGCTATTGATAAAAATAATATATATTATAATTTAGTTTCAGATTCGGATATAAAAAGAATAAAAAATACTGATGGAAATTTTAAAATAATTGAAGAAAAACTTATAAAAAATAAAGATGGTGTGTATTATTTGGGTGAAAAAATAGAAAAAATTGATCCAAATAGTTTTAAAATTATAAGAAAAAATAATTTAAAAAAAGATAATTCATATTATGCAAAAGATAGTAAAAATGTGTATTATATTCAATTAGATCCATCATATATTTTAGATACAGATAATGCTTTAAAAAATGTTGTTAAAGTTTTGAAAGGTGCAAATCCTAACACATTCGAAGTGATAAATGATTATTACAGTAAAGATGATAAAAATATATTTTATATAAGTTGGATTGTTGAAAAAGAGCCTTTGATAAAGGGTGCTAATATAAAAACCTTCGAAGTGTTAAATAATGACTTTTCAAAAGATAAGGATAATGTATATTTTGGAACTGATAGAGAAGAAGATTTAGATTCAAAGAGTTTTAAAATTCTAAATTTAAATAGTCAAAATAGGAATGGCTATTATGTAAAAGATAAAAATGGAATTTATTTTTTAAGAACAGATGATGTAGCAACTTATTTTAATAAAATTACTGATAAAGGTGCATTTTTAAATGATTTCTATATCAAAGATAATGATTACGTATATTGCAATGAAGATGTATTGAATGAGGCGGATCCAAAGACATTTAAAGTGGTAAACCAGCATAGTTCACGAGCTGAGGATAAAAATCATAAGTATGAATACTGTAAGGTTGTGAAATAATAAAAAATAGAATTAGACAGAGTAAAATATTTAGGGGAAATAAAAACTTCTATTTTAAGTTTCTTATTCAATCCAGAAAGTTACTAAAATAATTTTTTTTTTAAAGCAGAAGTGCTCATCGCCGCACCCCTGCACCCCGGCTAGTCTTCGACATTTTTATGCACTGACAAAAAACTCGCACTAATCGTGCTCAAACAGTTTTGTCAGCACATAAAAATGCTCCGACGGTTCAAATTTTACTACCATACAAAAGTGTCGTGATTTTTTTGGAGTAAAGACGACTGTTTGAACGAAGTGAGTTTCGGCTTTGCTTCAAAAAAATGCTTAGACGAGCGTGGGGATTATAAGGGGAAATGGCGGTCCTTTCCCCTTATGTAAAAAAATAAAAAAATAATATTAAACAAAATAACATTTTGTAATCAAGAATAACTTAAAAAATTTAAAATTAAAAATCTGCCCCTAAAATTTTTAAACCATCAATAGAATTAAAATATATTGGAGAAAAATTAAAAATGAGGTATAATTCTAATGAAATATAAAAAATAAAGGAAAGTGAGCTGGTAGTCATGAAAAGAATTAAAATTTTTTTGCTATTTTGTTTAATGTTAATTATTAGCACAAATTTACTGGCAAACGATTATGAATTCAGATCGGAGGGTGGTCATATTGTGCCAATGAATCTGTCTAATATTGCGATAAAAAGTGAAAAACTTCATTTTAAACTGGAAAACAAAAAAACAAAAGATGGAATGACGGATTATGAAATGGTGGTAACTGTTAGATTTGTGTTTGATAGTCCAGATTCAGGAGAAAAATATATTGGATTTATTACGCCTGAAGGTGGAAATGATGAATGGGATGAAAGAGATCATTTCAAAGATTTTAAGACTTCTGTTAACGGAAAAAATGTGAATACAACAGCATATAGATTGACAGATTTTATTCCAAAAGACGTAAAACAGCTCGATGAAGTGAAAAAGTATTTTAAGGAATACGATATACAAAAAGCAAAACAGGAAGCTGAATACTATAAAAAAAGTTATGTTTATTACTTTAAGGCAAATTTTAAAAAAGGTGAAAATGTAGTTGAGCATAGCTACCAATATGACGGAAGTAGCGGTGTTGGGTATACGGATTTTAACTATATTTGGTCGACTATTTCAAAATGGAAAAATCAAAAAGTTGATGATTTTGAGGTGATTGTTGAGCCAGGAAATGCTCTAATTGCAATACCTGAAATAAAAATGAAAAATGGAAAAGTGATAAACTGGAAATTAGTCGGAGAAGGAAACATGGATTATGGATACAAAGATTATTACAATAAAGATGGACAATATAGAACTCTTTATGCAAAATTAAAAAGTGGATATCTGTATTTCAAAACAAAAAATTTCAAACCTAAAGATGAATTTAGCTTAGTAGAAATAATACACTTAAATGGTAATTACATTTTTCCTGAAAAAACTGAGAAGAATTTAAAATTTAAAGACAGCTTAACACAGAAAGTCTACAGTGTAAAATTTTTAACAGCGGATGAATTAAAGAAAATTACTGACAAAGATTTAAAGATAATGAGAAACTATTTTTATGCGGTGGCAGGTTATGATTTTTCAGATAAAAAATTAAAAGATTATTTTTCAAAATTTTTATGGTATGTACCGATTGGAAAAGACGTAGAATTGAATGAATATGAATTTGAAATTATTAAGAATGTGAATAAGGTTATAAATGATAGGAAAAATGAAAAATAGAGTGGTTTCAAACAATATTTTGATTTTTTATTATAAACTCTTTTAGCAAGGGGTCAAGACCCCTTGTCAGTAAATAAATAAAAAAGTTTATATTTTAATATAAGTTAGTATCAGTACTATTAAAGTAGAAAAAGATTACAAGGATTAATTGTAGTCTTTTTGTTATAGTATAAGAAAAATAAAGTAGGAGAAGTGAGGTAAAGTGGAAAAAAATTTAGAGAGAAAAACCATAAAAGATTGGATAAAATATATTCAAAATGAAATTCATAAAAGTAAAAATTATGATGAATATGAACACGTATTTGTAGAATATCGAGATTATTTGGAGAAATGTTTACTGGAAAATCCAAAAAGTGTAGAAAATGTTTGCCAACTAGCTGCGACTTATAATGAACTATGGTATGAATGGCAAAAAATTTATAAATTGTTGAATGATTTTATTAAAAAGTATGGAAATGAATTGACGAATAGAGAAAAATCACGAATTTATACGAATTTAGGATTTTACTATGATGAGGATAGGGAAGGGAGTAAAAGAGCTATTCGAGCATTGAGAAAAGCTGTAGATTTTGATCCGAATAATTTTAAGGCATATTATGGGCTTGGAGCAAATTATTATGGGGCAAAGAAATATGAGAAATCGGAAGAAATGTATAAAAGGGCCTGTGAATTGAAGGATAATCCAATTTATAAGTTTGAATATGCGAATTTGCTGATGATTAATGGAAAATATAAAGAGGCAAAAATAATTTTGGAAGAATTAATAAAAAAAGATTTTGAGTTTGGAAAAGAGGATTTTGCTAAGATAAAATATAGTTATATTGCAAATAAAATTCAATTAAAGGAATTTGAAAATATTGAGGATGAAATTAATGAATTAATGTTGGAAACTGCTAATAATGATGATTTTTTTGTGGAAGAATTTGCAGAGCTATATTATTTGGTGGGAAGTTATGAGAAAAGCCGAAAAATTTATTCAAAGTTAAAAATACAAGATTATCAATTTCCAGCTTGGTGGCTGAGATTCTATTTTTATTCTCTAAAGCAGTTAAATGAAATAGAAAAATTACAAGAAAATTTTAAAATAGTTTTGAAGATTAAAGATGAAGAAGTAGAGAGCATTAAAAATGGAGAATTTTTAACAGAATGTACGAAATCGTATAAAAAAGAAGAAATTAAGGAGATAAGACGACAAGCAAAGCGATTGAAGGCGGAGTATGAGAAAATTTTGAAAACGGATTATAAACCAGAAGTAAAAATTTATCCTAAATTTTTATATGACTGTTTTTTGATAGATTGTCCACGACATCAAAAATTAGATTAAATTATTCTCACTATTTTTATAAAAAACTATTTTATCAAATTAAATTGTCCATAAAAGTTTTATACCATTCATAAACTTTTGACAGAGTAAAATAGTTAGGGGTAAATAAAAAATCTTATTTTAAGTTTTTCATTCGATCCAGAAAGTTACTAAAATAATTTTTTCTTTTTTAAGCAGAAGTGCTCATCGCCGCACCCCTGCACCCCGGCTAGTCTTCGACATTTTTATGCACTGCCAAAAAACTCGCTTACGCTCAGACAGTTTTGTCAGCACATAAAAATGCTCCGACGGTTTAAATTTTACTATTATACAAAAGGTGTCGTGATTTTTTTGGAGTAAAGACGACTGTTTGAGCACGTTTAGTGCGAGTTTCGGCTTTGCTTCAAAAAAATGCTTAGACGAGCGTGGGGATTATAAGGGGAAATGGCGGTCCTTTCCCCTTATGTAAAAAAATAAAAAAATAATATTAAACAAAATAACATCTTGTAATCAAAAATAAGCTAAAAAATTTGAAATTAAAAAATCTGCCCCTAAAATTTTTAAACCATTCATAAACTTTTAAAAATTTGCAGATTTGCTATATTTAGTGTATAATGTAATATGTGAATTTAATATTTAGAAAAAAAGGAGGAATTAAATGAAACTTGACATGATTCAAACGATAGGTCTATCGGTTATTTTACTGCTTATTGGGATGAAATTGAGAAAAAAAGTACCATTTTTTGAGAAGTATTGTATACCCTCTCCAGTTATTGGTGGATTTCTATTTTCAATCATCTCTTTTATTTTGCGTCAGACGAGAATTGTAGAAATTAGTTTTGATGACACACTTCAAAAATTTTTTATGATAATGTTTTTTACAAGTGTAGGATTTAACGCAAGTTTAAAATTGTTAAAAAAAGGTGGAAAAAAGGTACTTATATTTTTATTCGTAGCAATTGGACTTTGTATATTACAAAATGTCGTACCAATACTACTTTCAGGATTAGTTGGTCTAAAACCACTGCTTGCACTTATGACAGGTTCTGTAGCAATGACAGGAGGACACGGTACCTCAGCGGCAGTTGCGCCTGAAATAGAAAATTTGGGTTATACAGGAGCAAAAGCGATAGCAATAGCCTCAGCAACGTATGGACTTATCGCTGGTTCAATGATGGGTGGTCCAATTGCAAGTCGCCTTATCAAAAAACACAACTTACTTCCTAAAAATGTGATAAAAGGAAACTCTGATGACGATATAGATGAAGAAGTATTAAAAAAACAACGACCGTATCTTGATGGTGAAAGATTTTCAATGGCATTTTTTTACATTTTGATTGCTATGGGAATTGGTTCGTATTTATCACTTTTTATAACTCATTTGCTTCCGGCGATGAAATTTCCAGTTTACATAGGACCTATGATTATTGCTGCAATAATTAGAAATATATCTGACAATGTGGAATCACTTCATGCTCCAACAAAAGAAATTAGTATCTTGGAAGATATTTCTCTAAGTTTATTTCTAGCTATGGCATTGATGTCGTTAAAATTATGGGATTTGATAGATTTAGCAGGACCAGTAATTGTACTTTTATTGGCTCAAACTTTACTTATGTACCTGTACTTAAATTTTGTAACATTCAAAACTATGGGTTCAAACTACGACGCGGCTGTAATTGTTTCAGGGCATTGTGGATTTGGAATGGGAGCAACACCTAACGGAATTTCAAACATGAAAGCAATCACAGAAAAATATACTTATTCAAAAATAGCATTTTTTGTAATTCCAATAGTCGGTTCACTTTTTATAGATTTTGCTAATATAAGTGTAATCACTTTCTTTGAGGTTACATTAAAAAGGCTGGCTATGTAATTGATTTTGACAAGGTTTCTTACTGAAACCTTTTTTTATAGCAAATTTTTTCAAAAAATGATATAATTATTAAAAATATAATTAAGGAGCAAAAATATTGAAATCAGGATTCATAACGATTGTAGGGCGACCAAATGTTGGAAAATCCACACTTACAAATAAACTTGTAAATGAAAAAGTGGCAATTGTTTCAGATAAGGCTGGAACGACGAGAGATCAAATAAAAGGAATTGTAAATATAAATGAAAATCAGTTTATCTTTGTCGACACCCCAGGAATTCACAAACCAAAGCATCTTTTAGGAGAACATATGACAAATATCGCAATAGAAGCGCTGGAAAATGTCGACTTAATAATGTTTATGCTGGATGGGACTAAAGAAATCTCAACTGGAGATATGTTTGTAAATGAGCATATAAGAGCGGTAAATACACCAATTGTAGCGATTATCAACAAGATTGACAAAATGACAGACACTGAAATTGAAGAAAAAATAGTGGAAATTAAAGAAAAACTGGGAGATTTTGACGAAATAATTACACTTACTGCGGAATACGGAATTGGAGTTCACAAAATATTTGATGTGGCAAAAAATTATTTGTCGGGCGATATGTGGTTTTATCCCGAAGATTATTATACAGATTTGCCTGTGAACAAAATTGTTGTAGAAACAATAAGAGAAAAAATTCTTCATCATACAAAAGATGAAATTCCACATAGTGTAGCAGTTGAAATAATAAATGTTGAGACAAAACCGACGATAAGAAAATATGATGTAAACATCTATGTAGAGCGAGATAGCCAAAAAGGAATTATTATTGGAAAAGACGGTGCTTTACTAAAAAAAATTGGAATAGAAGCAAGAAAAGAAATAGAGCATCTCATCGATTTAAAAGTGAATTTGAAACTTTGGGTAAAAGTTAAGAAAAAATGGAGAAAAAACAGTAAATTTCTTGATGAATTGGGATATAGCTCAAAAAAGAAAAAATAAAAGGAGAAAAATAAAAAATGGAAGATATTATAAAAAAAATTAATGAATTTACTAAAATTTCAAGAGAACGGGAACTTACCGACGAAGAAAAAATGGAAAGAGAAAAATATAGAAAAATTTATATTGAAAAAGTCAAGAATTCGATGAGAGGACATCTTGACAGCATAAAAATCGTGCGAGTTGACGATAATGGAAATCCTATTGATAAAGATGGAAAAATCATTGAACCAGACGCATAAAAAGATTATTTGATGATTCCGCCTTCTTAAAAAAATTATTTATAAATTTAAAATAAAAAAAATAGATTAAAACGAGAGGATAAAATATGAAATACGAATTAGTGCTTTTTGATATGGATGGAACTCTTCTTGATACTTCGAATTCCATTGCGATGACTGTAAATAGTACGATGAAAGAATTGAGACTTAAAACGTACTCTGTAAACGATTGCGTAAAATTTGCAGGTGGCGGTGTCACTGGACTTACCAAAAATATTTTGGAAAAAGAAAAATGTGATATTGACAAGGAGTTATTTTCTAAAACAATTAGAAAATACTACAATATTTACTTTGACTACAAAGTTAAGCCTTACAAAGAAATTCCTAAAATACTCGATTTTTTGGAGGAAAATAAAATAAAAAAAGGGATTATTACGAATAAAGATCATAATACTGCACTTTCCGTGGCAAAAGAAAAACTTGATAAGTGGGAATTTTGTGAAATAATTGGCTCTGACGAGAAGAAATACCCAAATAAGCCAAATCCATACAATGTTGACAGACTTTCTAAAAAATTTGACATTCCGAAAGAAAAAATTTTATTTGTGGGAGATATGCTCGTCGATGTAAATACGGCAAAAAATGCAAAAATTGATATTGCCTATTGCAAATGGGGATTTGGAGTTATAAAAGGAGAAATGGGAATTGATGAAAGTTGTAAAATTGAAACGGCCGATGATATTATTAAAAAAATAAAAGCGGAATAAAATATAAAACTCTTTTTATCTAACTTTAAAAATAAAAAGAGATAAATAAATTTAAAATAGATGGATAAAAGATGGATTTAAAAAAAGAAAATTTAGAAAATAAAAATTATAAAGATTTGAGAAAATTTGAAAATACAAAATATTTTGGATATTTATTTTTTGTCAAATATGATGGAAAAAAATTTGATTCTTTTGACGAAAATCCGAATAAAAGAAGCGTAAAACTGGAATTTAAAAATCTTCTTTTAAAAAATGGAATTAAAAATTTTTCTTCAGTTCAACAGGCTGGAAGAACAGATGCTTTTGTTAGTGCAAAAGAAAATGTTTTGTATTTGAATCTTAAAAAAATTTTGGATTTTTCACAATTAAAAATAAAAAAAGTGAATGGACTTGAAATAAAAGAAATAAAAAAGACAGTTCCATTTTTAGAATTTCCTGAAATGGTTAAAAAAAGGCACTATATTTATGAATATCCAGAAAAACTTATTAAAAATTACGACAAAAAAATTGAATTGATTTGTGAGAAAGTTTCTGGAAAAAAAGATTTTTCAGAATTTACAAATAAAAAAGGGAAACAATTAAAAGAAAAAATAAGAGAAATTTTTGTTTCGTACAAAAATAAAAAATTATATTTTTCTGGAAATAAATTTTTGCCACAGCAGGTGAGAATTATGAGCAATTTTATTTTGAACGATAAAAAAAGTACTCTTTCTGGAAAATATCTGACACTTGAAAAAGTTGAATTTTCAGATGAGATGAAAAGACTGATTTTTGAAAAAGTTGAAAAGTTTGAAGATTTATTTTGTAAAAAAAATTATTTTGATAAAAACGAATTTGAAGAACTTGAAAAAATTCAAAAAATTGAAAAAAATGCTTATTTTACAGTGCTTTTTGTAAAAAATAAAGACAAAGGGCAATTTATTGGAAAAAAGGGGAAAAATATAAAAAAACTCAAAAAAATGATTGGAAATGTTGTTGTAAAAGAGTTGTGATAAATTTCAAAAAAGGTGTGATAAAATGAATATAATAAAAAAATTTTATGATTATTATTTTCCCAAAATTAATAAAGCTTATATGACTGAGATGACAAAAATTCTTGACGAAAAAGAAAAAAGAATCTTTCTAGAAATGTCTAAATATGACAAATTTCATTCTTTGGAAGTACTAAAAAAAATAAAAAAAACTGAGTTAAAAAATGAAACAGAATATTTGAAACTAGCACTTTTGCACGACTGCGGAAAAGGAAAGGCTTCTTTTTTTAAAAGGGTTTTGCACAAGTTTGGATTTCACACAAAACTTCAAAATCATCCTAAAATCGGAGCAAAAAAATTGGAAAACATAGATAAGGAATTGTCAGTTTTGATTGAGAATCACCACAACAAAAATTATTCACAAAAGATGAAAATTTTTCAAAAATGCGATGACGAAAGTTAGAATTTCAAAATTTTACTAAAAATTACTGAGAAAGGAAAAAATTTGGAAAATCAAAAAGAAAAAATATTTATTTCAAGTGAAAAAGCTGGAACTCGAATTGATAAATTTCTTGCCGAAAAATTGGATTTAACAAGAACAAGAATCCAAAATCTCATAAAAGATCAAAACATTTTGGTAAATGGGAAAACGACGAAAGCTTCTTATAAAATCGAAGAAAACGACGAAATTGAAATGAAAATTCCAAAGCTGGAAGAAATTGAAATTAATCCAGAAAATATTGAAATTAATATAGTTTACGAAGATGAAGATCTGGCAATTATAAATAAAAACGCTGGAATGGTTGTTCATCCAGCTCACGGACATAACAGCGGAACACTTGTAAATGCAATTATGTATCACATTAAAGATTTATCGGGAATTAACGGCAAAATCAGACCTGGAATTGTCCACAGACTTGACAAAGACACGAGCGGACTTATAATTATCGCCAAAAATGACAAATCACATTTAAAATTGTCAAATATGTTTTCTACAAAAGAAATAAAAAAAACATATCTCACAATTGTAAAAGGAAAATTAAATAAAAAAAGTGGGCGAATTGTAACAAATATTGGACGAAATAAATTAGATAGAAAAAAAATGGCAGTTGTCGATGCACCAAATGGAAAAAATGCGATTACAAACTTTGAAGTTTTAGCGCAAAACGAGAGATTTTCATTTGTAAAAGTGAATATTGAAACTGGAAGAACGCATCAAATCAGAGTTCATATGAAATATTTGGGATTTCCAATTTTGGGAGATTCAACTTATGGAAGAAGTGATTCTGAAAAAAGACAGATGTTACACTCTTACAAACTTGAATTTAATCATCCAACTTCAAATGAAAAAATGACGATTTTTGGCGAATTGCCACAGGATTTTAAAAAAGCACTTAAAAAATGTGGATTTGAAGATTTTGAAAAAATTATAGAAGGTTAAATTATGAAAAAAGAAAAAACAGAAAAGAATGCAAAGAGAGAAAAAATTATAAAAGAAGATTTTGAAAAACAAGATTTAAAAAAATTTGACGAAAGTTTTAGAAAAATTGTGCTTGGAGTTGATGAAGCTGGAAGAGGACCTCTGGCTGGACCTGTAGTGGCAAGTGCAGTAATTATAAAAAATGATTTTGATGAAATTATGGAAATTAACGATTCTAAAAAGTTAACTGAAAAAAAAAGAGAAAGACTGTACAAAGCAATAATTTCAAATTGTGTTGTCGGAGTTGGAATTGCTTCAGAGACAGAAATTGACGAAATAAATATATTAAATGCGACATTTCTTGCTATGCGTCGTGCTATTGACAAAGTTAAAAAAATAGCAGATTTTGACATTGTGCTTGTTGACGGGAATCACAAAATAAGAAAGTTTTCTGGAGAACAGGAATGTATCGTAAAAGGGGACGCAACATCATTGGCAATTGCTGCTGCTTCAATTGTAGCTAAAGTTACAAGAGATAAAATGATGTGTGAAATTGCTAAAGAATTTCCCGAATATGGATTTGAAAAGCATAAAGGTTATGGGACAAAAGCTCACAGAGAAATTTTATTTAAAATTGGGGCATGTAAATATCATAGAAAAACGTTTTTGAAAAAAATTCTTGGTAACTAACAAATAAAAAATCAAGACATTTTACTATCTTGATTTTTTTTACTATCTATTTTTATTTTTCTATTTTTCTTCCAAAACTTGCCATTTATTGTCTGAACCTTTTTTAAATTTAACTGTGGAAGTTGCTAAATTTACTTTTGGTGTTTTTGATAAATAGTCGTATTCTAATTTTATGTAAGCGTCTATATCAAGCTCTATTTCATCTTTACTGTCGTCAATTTTTAGGATATATTTTTTAGCATTATCTCCCAAATATTTGTTTAAAGCATTTTCATCGTAACCTTTTATCAAAAATACAACTTCTCCGTCATTTCCTTTTTCATTAACTTTGTAAACAGAAACTACATATGGTTCCAAAAGCATTGTTGTAGCATCCTCCCACTGTTTTTTTATTGTTGGGTTATTTGACTTTGAAACATATTTATCTATGTCTGGATTTATCGACTTTGACATCTCTCTGGAACTATAATTTGCAATTTCCTGTAATACTTTTGCATAATCCTGCGCTGCAGTATTTAACGAGTCATATTTTTTTACAACTTCTTTATTTGACGCCGCAGGTGCTGAAAAAGAATTGGACATAATTCCGAATTGTCCCAATACAAATAGTCCCATTGCTATTTTTTTTAATTTTAACATTAAATTTCCTCCCGATTGACAAAATTGAACTTTTTCTTTTGTCTTTGTAATACTTTTTATTATTTTTTATTTCTGTCATTTTTTTATTCGACAACACATTATAATACAAAACAAAATTATTTACAACAATTTTTTTGACCAAGGACAGAGTAAAATAGTTAGGGGTAAATAAAAAATCTTATTTTAAGTTTTTCATTCAATCCAGAAAGTTACTAAAATATTTTTTTCTTTTTTAAGCAGAAGTGCTCATCGCCGCACCCCTGCACCCCGGCTAGTCTTCGACATTTTTATGCACTGACAAAAAACTCGCACTAATCGTGCTCAAACAGTTTTGTCAGCACATAAAAATGCTCCGACGGTTTAAATTTTACTACCATATAAAAGTGTCGTGATTTTTTTGGAGTAAAGACGACTGTTTGAACGAAGTGAGTTTCGGCTTTACTTCAAAAAAATTCTTAGACGAGCGTGGGGATTATAAGGGGAAATGGCGGTCCTTTCCCCTTATGTAAAAAAATAATATTAAACAAAATAACATCTTGTAATCAAGAATAACCTAAAAAATTTGAAATTAAAAAATCTGCCCCTAAAATTTTTAAACCATCTTTGACCAAGGAGTTAATTTTTAAAATAATGTTTTTATTTTAAAATTTTTCAATTATCGTTTTAATAAAAATCTACTTTTCTTCAATTTCGTCTAAAACATCAAATCCTTGTGATTTTAGTGCTTCAACCAATTTATTGTGTGGATTTTCATAAATTCTTACAATCATTTCTTTGTAAGAAGGTAATTGTGAAGTATTATTTTCTTTTCTCCAAGCGACCATATCTTTTTCGTGTTCTTCCACTCCTTCTTCCACTTTTTTAGCGTCATATTTATCAAAAAATACAAACGAGTCAAATGGCACTCTAGGTTTTAATCTTGAAAGCGGTCTATCTTTAGGTACTCCAATTGCTGCTCCAACTATAGGAATTACATATTTTGGAAGTCCAAGCATTTTGGAAAATTCTTTTAATGAGCTTCTTATAGCTCCAATCACAGTCATTCCATATCCCAAAGCATTTGCAGCCGTTTCTATAGCATTTACCATTATTCCTGCATCAACAGCTCCCACGACAACTCCATCCGCTGTCTTAGGCCCAATATTTCTTTTTCCAACAGAATTTGCAGCGTATGTAGAACGGTAAAAGTCCGCTAATACAAATATAAAAGCATCACATTCTTCGATATGTTTTTGATTGTGAGATAATTCTGAGATTTTTTTCAATTTATCTTTATCTCTTACGACAATCAATGAAATTTGCTGTCCATTTACTGAATTTGCAGCTCTTTGCGCAGTTTTTAAAATTAATTCTAAATCTTCATCTTTAATTTTTCCCCCTGTAAATTCTCTCACAGAACGTCTATTTTGTAATAATTTTATTGTTTCATTCATTTTTAACACATCCTTTATATTTTCTTATTTTTCAAGGCTGATTATATCATATTATATTTTGATTATCAATATTTTTAATTTTTAAAGACAGAGTAAAATAGTTAGGGGTAAATAAAAAATCTTATTTTAAGTTTTTCATTTAATCCAGAAAGTTACTAAAATATTTTTTTCTTTTTTAAGCAGAAGTGCTCATCGCCGCACCCCTGCACCCCGGCTAGTCTTCGACATTTTTGTGCACTGCCAAAAAACTCGCTTACGCTCAGACAGTTTTGTCAGCACATAAAAATGCTCCGACGGTTTAAATTTTACTATTATACAAAAGGTGTCGTGATTTTTTTGGAGTAAAGACGACTGTTTGAGCACGTTTAGTGCGAGTTTCGGCTTTGCTTCAAAAAAATTCTTAGACGAGCGTGGGGATTATAAGGGGAAATGGCGGTCCTTTCCCCTTATGTAAAAAAATAAAAAACTATACTAAATTAAAATAACATCTTGTAATCAAAAATAAGCTAAAAAATTTGAAATTAAAAAATCTGCCCCTAAAATTTTTAAACCATCAATTTTTAAAAAATAGCAGAACTCCAAAAATTCTGCTACCTTTATATTTTTTTCAAATTAATGAGATTTCGCTTCTTCGTATAATTTTACATATTCTTTAGCTGATTTATCCCAAGAAAAATCTAATTCCATATTTCTTTTGACCAATTTTTTCCAAACATCTGGTCTGTCGTAATAAATTCCTTCAGCTACTTTTATTGTGAACAGCATATCGTCCGCATTGAAATTTGTAAATGAAAAACCGTTTCCTTCGTCTGTAAATACGTTATAAGGTTGAACAGTATCTTTTAACCCACCTGTTTCACGTACAATTGGAACAGTTCCAAAACGCATCGCTATCATTTGGCTAAGCCCACACGGTTCATATCTTGAAGGCATCAAGAACATATCGCTTCCCGCATAAATTTCGTTAGCAAGTTCTGCATTGTAACCCAAATAAACTTTAAATTTATTAGGATATTTCCAAGCCAAATAATTGTAATAATCTTCGTAAAATCTATCTCCACTACCCAAAATTATAATTTGAACAGCATCATACTGCAAAAGATTTTCAAGTGCTGCACTTACCAAATCCAACCCTTTTCCTTCAACAAGTCTGGAAATTATTGAAATCACTGCATCATCTGATTTTGGAAGCCCTAATTTTTCTTGCAATTTATATTTATTTTCTTTTTTCTTGTCAAGATGATCTTTGTCAAAAGGAATTACTCCTTTTGTATTTCTAGGATCAAATACATTGACATCAATTCCATTCAAAATTCCATAAATTTTCTTGTGATTTGTAATCCATTCAAGTCCTTCGCTGAAATAAGGATATTTTATTTCTTCAGCATAAGTCGGACTAACTGTATTTACAACATCCCCAGATCCAATTCCTATTTCCATAAAATTCAAGTCATTTCTGTCATTCATATAATATCCCATTCTCTCAAAAGACCGTTTAGAAAATCTTCCTTGATACATCAAATTATGAATTGAATAAACTGTTCTTATATCCCAATAAAATGGATCGTAATTGTATCTCACGTTCAAAAAATACGGAACAGGTCCTGTTTGCCAGTCATTACAATGTAAAATATCTGGCTGCAAATTTATTTCTTTTAAAAATCTAAGTGCTAATTCGGAAAACATTGCGTATTGAATATCTTCGTCATAATCCCCGTAAACTCTTCCACGCTCGTATAGAGCCTTATTTTCAATAAAATAATAGTTAATTTTGTCATCTGGATATCTGACTAAATTGAAAATATCCCCATGACTTTCAAGTCTTGCCACCCATTCCAGCTTTTCTAAAAATTTTAGTGGAATTTTATCATATTTTGGCATTATTATTGAAACCTCGTGTCCCAATTCCTGCATTTTTTTTGGTAGCGCACCCATCACATCTGCAAGACCACCAGATTTGTAAAATGGAGCTACCTCTGATGCTAAATAAACTATTTTCAAATTAAACCACTCCTTTGCTCTTTTATAAAGAAATCGGGGAAAGCCCCGAAATCTTTTTTACATTTTTATCTTACTGTTTCTCCAGTTTCAATAGTTCTGTTATACGGATCAACTCTTACACCACTAAGTATTCTTACATTTTTACCGATGATTGAACCATCAGGTATATGAACACCTTTTCCTATAACAGTAATTCCTGAATATAATAAATCAGGTCTTTCTTTGTTAGGAATATCAGCGTTTCCATTTCCTACAAATGAATTTTTCCCGATATATGTATTTTTATCTGCAATTATAGTATCTAAGTGAGAATTTTCATCTATATAAGTTCCTGAGAAAATTATGCTATTTCTAACTGTCGCTCCTTTTCTCACTGTAACACCTGGTCCTAATACTGAATTTTGAACGCTTCCTTCAATTTTACATCCATCACAGATCAATGAATTTTGAACATTTCCACTTAATCCTATTCTAACTGGTGCTAAGTCTTCACTTCTAGTGTAAATTTTCCAATCTTTGTCGTATAAGTTAATTCCAACTTCTTCAGATTTTTTAATCAAATCCAAGTTTGCGTCAAGGTATGAGTCATAAGT
The DNA here is from genome assembly GCF_001553645.1 of Leptotrichia sp. oral taxon 847. Taxonomy (NCBI): domain Bacteria; kingdom Fusobacteriati; phylum Fusobacteriota; class Fusobacteriia; order Fusobacteriales; family Leptotrichiaceae; genus Leptotrichia; species Leptotrichia sp. oral taxon 847. Next base: position 459,545 of record NZ_CP014231.1, read on the forward strand.
TCCTACATCTTTCCAGTAACTGTCGTAAGTATGAACATAAACTTTTCTATCATTTTGAATCATTGCAGGAATTACGTGCATTCCAAAATCTAAATCGTCATTTGGAAGACCTTCAAGATATTCTAATAAAGTATCAGTGTTAAAAATATAAATTCCCATTGAAGCTAAATTACTCTTTGGTTCAGCAGGTTTTTCCTCAAAACTAATAATTTTTTTATTTTTGTCCACTTCAAAAATTCCAAATCTACTTGCTTCTTCCATTGGCACAGGTTGAACTGCAATCGTAAGTTCAGCGCCATTTTCTATGTGTTCTTTTAACATCCATTTATAGTTCATTTTATAAATATGATCTCCTGATAAGATTAACACATATTTTGGATTTTTATTTCTGATAAATTCTATATTTTGTCTAATTGCGTCAGCTGTCCCTCTGTACCAAGAGTTTCCGCTAAGTTTTTCATGTGGCTGTAACATTGTGATGCTTGTATCTCTTCTATCAAAATCCCATGGTTTTCCCGAACCGATGTGTTCATTTAATGATAACGGCAAATATTGAGTAAGAAGCGCAACTTCATAAATTCCTGAATTTGAACAGTTACTAAGTGCAAAATCTATAATTCTAAATTTCCCAGCAAATGGAACACTAGGTTTAACTCTTTTTTCCGATAAGATGTCAAGTCTAGACCCTCTTCCACCAGCTAATATCATAGCTAACATTTTCATATTTATTACCTCCATTTTTATCTTACACTAAAGTATACCCCCATTTTTGAAAAAATCAAATAGTATTTTCAAATTTTTTTATATTTTTATCATAAAATTTTAGATTTACAAAAATTTTAACAAAAATTCGCTATTTTTTACAAAAAAAGCCTTTAGTTTTAGCTAAAGACTTTTTTTAATCGTATATTTTGTGAAATATTATTTTTTAGAAGTATTTTCAAAATTACTGACTATTTATGTTTTTTATAAGCTCTTATTCTATTTGGAAGTGAGAATAATTTTATAAATCCTTCTGCATCTTTATGGCTGTATAGCTCACTTGCTCCAAATGATGAGATTCCTTCGTCGTAAAGTGCGTAGTCGGTAAATCTTCCAGCAATTTTTACACTTCCTTTGTATAATTTTAATCTTATTGTTCCATTTACATTTTTTGAAGTTTCCTCAACAAAGGCGTCAAGCCCCTCACGAAGCGGTGTAAACCATTGTCCAGCGTAAGTTAAATCAGCATATTTTCTTGAAACTAATTTTTTAAATTCAAATGTATCTTTGTCAAAAATCAATGTTTCCAAATCTTTTAATGCTTCCATAAGAAGTGTTCCACCTGGAGTTTCGTAAATTCCACGAGATTTCATTCCAACAAGTCTGTTTTCAACGATGTCGATTACTCCAACTCCATTTTCTCCTGCAATTTTATTTAATTTTCTAAGTAAGTCAACTGGTTCCAAAACTTCGCCATCAACTTTAACTGGCCAACCTTTCTCGAAAGTTATTTCCACATAAGTTGGTTTATCTGGCGCTTTTTCAGGTGGCGTTGTCATCACATAGACAATATCTTCCTTGTGTTCGTTTTCAAGTCCTTCAATATCCCCACCTTCGTGTGAAATATGCCATAAATTTTGGTCTCTTGAATAGATTTTTTCCTTTGTTACATTAATTTTTATGTCAAATCTTTGAGCATAGTCAATTGCATCTTCTCTTGATGAGATGTCCCAAATTCTCCATGGAGCTATAATTTGAATTGTTGGATCTAATGAAAATACACCAGTTTCAAATCTTACCTGATCATTTCCTTTTCCTGTACATCCGTGACAAATGTATTTTGCTCCTTCCTTATGTGCAACTTCCACAAGTACCTTTGAGATTAGCGGTCTTGCAAACGATGTCCCAAGTAAATATTTATTTTCATAGACCGCTCCTGCTCTTAGTGCACGAAACGCGTAATCTTTTACAAATTCTGCTTTTTTATCTTCCACATAAACTTTAGAAGCTCCTGATTCAATCGCTTTTTGTTTTACAGCACTCATATCTTCGTCTTGTCCCACATCTACACAACAAGCGATTACTTCTAAATCATAGTTATTTTTTAACCAAGGTATAATAATTGACGTATCTAATCCACCTGAATAGGCTAATACTACTTTTTCTTTTGCCATTTTTGATCTCCTTATAATTTTTTTGATAAGTAAAATTTATCATATTTGTAAGTTAAAGTCAACAACATATCACGAATTTCACAAAAATTTATTGCTTTTTTTCATTTTTTTGTGCTAAAATTATATAATAAAAAAATTAATGAAAGAAGGTTAAAAAATATGGAAAATAAAACAAAAAAATTAAAAAATATTTTAAAAAAATTAAATATCGATGGACTTTTTATTACGGATATGTACAATCTTAGATATTTTACGGGATTTACTGGAACTACAGGAGTTGCACTCGTTACAAAAGAAGAAAATTACTTTTTTTCAGATTTTAGATACAAAAAGCAAGCGACTGAGCAAGTTACAAAAATGGGATTTGAATTTGTAGAAAGTAGAACTTTGATCGTTTCAGCTGGAGAGCTTGTAAAAAAATTGGATTTAAAAAATGTGGGATTTGAAGACAACAATGTTTCGTTTGCACTTTATCAGGCAATAAAAGAAAATTTTAGCTCAAAACTTACTCCTGTAGGAAATGAGTTAATTTTACAAAGAATGAAAAAATCTGAAAAAGAGATTGAAACTATTAAAAAAGCCATTGAAATAAGTGATGCTGCTTTTTCTGAAGTGTTAAAAGAAATTAAAGAAGGTGTGTCTGAAAAAGAAATAGCAGCATATCTGGAATACATTCAAAGAAAATTAGGAGCAGAAAACAGATCGTTTGACACCATCATTGCAAGTGGACTAAGATCTGCTATGCCACACGGAGTCGCAAGTGATAAAAAGATTCAAAAGGAAGAATTTATCACAATGGACTTTGGAGCATATTACGACGGCTATGTTTCTGACATCACAAGAACGGTTTACTATGGACAAAATATTACGGATAAACATAAAGAAATTTACAACACAGTTTTAGCTGGACACCTTCTTGGAATCAAGACAATAAAATCAGGGATGTACACAGATGAAGTTGACAAAGCTGTGAGAGATTTTTTTAAAAGCAAAAATTTAGGAGAATATTTTGGGCATGGATTGGGACACGGAATAGGTCTTGAAATTCATGAAATGCCGTATTTATCGAAATCTCAGCACTTAAAACTTGAAGAAAATATGATAGTAACTGTTGAGCCAGGACTTTATTTTGATGGATTCGGTGGAGTTAGAATCGAAGATGATGTCGTTGTGACTAAAAATGGATGTGAAGTTTTGAATAAAAGTCCAAAAGAATTGATTATTATAGAATAATTTTTAGCAATAAAAATACAAAAAAATGAAATAATGTGGTATAATGTACGAAACAGAACTAAATAGAAGGAGAAAAAATACAAAATAGAAATGAGTAAAATTAAAAATATTGCAATTATTGCACACGTTGACCATGGAAAAACTACGCTCGTGGACGCACTTTTAAAACAGGCGGGAACATTCGGAGAACATGAAAAAGTTGATGAAAGAGTGATGGATAGCAACGATTTAGAAAAAGAGAGAGGAATTACAATTTTTTCTAAAAACGCTTCATTTCATTACCAAGGATATAAAATAAATATTGTTGATACACCGGGACATGCTGATTTTGGTGGGGAAGTACAAAGAATACTAAAAATGGTTGATTCTGTTCTGCTTTTGGTGGACGCTTTTGAAGGAGTTATGCCGCAGACTAAATATGTACTAAAACAGGCACTAGAACACGGACTAAGACCAATTGTAGTCGTAAATAAAATTGACAGACCAAATTCTGACCCTGACGCTGTCGTGGATTCAGTATTTGATTTATTTGTTGAACTTGGAGCAAACGATATTCAGCTAGATTTTCCTGTTGTTTACGCTTCAGCCAAAAATGGGTATGCTAAAATTGAGTTAGAAGATGAAAATAAAGATATGAAACCACTTTATGACATGATTATGCAGCACGTTGAAGATCCTGAAGGAGATGCTTCTGAACCGCTTCAAATGTTAATCACTAATACAGAATACGACGAATATGTTGGAAAACTTGGGACTGGAAGAATTTATAACGGAAAAATTTCTAAAAACGAAGAAGTTACTCTTATCAAAAGAAACGGAGATTTGGTAAGCGGAAAAATTTCTAAAATTTACGGATATGATGGACTTAAAAAAATTGAAATGGAAGAAGCACTAGCTGGGGATATTGTTACGATTGCGGGAATTGATAAAATTGATATAGGAGAAACTGTTGCAGCCAAGGAAAATCCTAAACCACTTCCGCTAATTGACATTGATGAGCCAACACTTGCTATGACCTTTTTAGTAAATGATTCACCTTTTGCTGGAAAAGATGGAAAATTTGTAACTTCCAGAAATATTTTAGAAAGACTTCAAAAAGAAGTTAACCACAATGTAAGTATGCGGCTTGAAATGACAGATTCACCTGATGCATTTATCGTAAAAGGTAGAGGTGAATTGCAATTATCTATTTTATTAGAAAATATGAGAAGAGAAGGTTATGAAGTAGCTGTGTCAAAACCAGAAGTTATTTACAAAGAAGAAAATGGTAAAAAAATGGAGCCAATTGAACTTGCCATAATTGATGTTGCTGACGAATTTGTCGGAGTCGTTATTGAAAAACTTGGCCTTCGTAAAGGAGAAATGGTAAATATGAATCAAGGGACTGATGGTTATACAAGACTTGAATTTAAAGTACCATCAAGAGGACTTATCGGATTCACAAACGAATTTTTGACTGAAACAAGAGGAACTGGAATCTTAAACCATTCATTCTTTGACTACGAACCTTTCAAAGGAGAAGTTACAAATAGACATCGAGGAGTTTTAATAGCGATGGAGCCTGGAACAAGTTTAGGTTATGCGCTAAATAATCTTCAAGCAAGAGGTACGCTATTTATCGGACCTGGTGTGGAAGTATACGAAGGAATGATAGTTGGAGAGCATTCAAGAGAAAATGACTTAGTCGTAAATGTCTGCAAAGGTAAAAAGCTTACAAATATGAGAGCTGCAGGAAGTGATGATGCTGTAAAACTGGCACCTCCAAAAGAATTTACCCTAGAATTAGCACTTGAATACATTGAAGCTGACGAACTTGTAGAAATTACACCTAATTCAATAAGACTTAGAAAAAAATATTTAAAAGCTAACGACAGAAAAAAAATTGAAAATGGGACAACAAGCAGAGTGTAAAAATATTTTAAATCTATAAAAAATTTACATAAAAAAAGAGAATAGAAAAATTATTCTCTTTTTTATTTTTTTATTTTAATACTTCCAAAATATCCTCAACAATTTGCTCTTTTGTAAGTCTATTGTTTTCAAAAAATACATCGTAAGGAATTTCATCTGTAAATTCTTTTTTAGCACCCACATTAAGCACTTTCATGTCAGAAGCTCCATAGAAACTAGAGATTTTTGCTCCAAATCCTCCTTCTTTTTGTCCGCTTTCCAATGTAACTACCAATTTGTGATTTTCTTTTAATTCATTTAACAAATTTTCATCGATACCACTTATGAATCTGGGATTTATCAATGTCGCATCAATTCCAGCTTTTTCTTTCAGCAATTCCTTCACTTCTTTACCTAACGAAAAAAATTCTCCCAATCCAACAATCGCCACATCATTTCCTTTTTCCACAACTTTGTAGCTATTCCAATTAGAATAATCTTTATCCACATCAATTCCAGAATGTTGAACTGCTCCACCAGGCACTTTTATAAATACTGGATTTTCATTTTGATCAATCGCCCATTCAAGCATTGCCAAATATTCTTCCTTCGTAGTTGGTGCCAAATACACGATATTCGGTATATTTGAAATCATCGGTATGTCAAAATATCCTAAATGTGTTACATCATTCATACCTTTCAATGTTCCACCAAATACTAAAGTAACCGTTGGCGCTTTATTTATCGCAATATCATGTGAAATTTGGTCATAAGTTCTTTGAACAAAAGTACTAATTACCCCAAATACTGGTTTTGCACCATTTGTAGCCATTCCTGACGAAAAAGTAGTCGCATGTTCTTCGGCAATCCCAACGTCAACATATTGTTTTCTCAATTTATCCAATTTTTCTCTTCTATCTTTTGTAAACCCAAACCCCATCGGAACAGCGGCATTAATAAAGCAAACCCTCGGATCTTTTTTCATTTTTTCAATCATAAAGTCAAAAGTAATATCACCAAAATTTTCTTTTGATTCAGGTTTTGTTTTAGGCTCGCCTGTTTCAGGCACAAAGTTTGAATTATAATGCCAAGTTTCTCTATCTTTTTCAGCATATGAAAGCCCTTTCCCTTTAGTTGTATGAATATGTAAAACTATCGGATGATTAATATTTTTAACTTCTTCAAACACTTCGATTAGTTTATTAATGTCATGTCCATTGGCTACATATCTGTAATCAAGTCCAAGTGCACAAAAATAATTATTTTTCGCTTTTCCTTTTGTATCTCTCAACTCTTTTAAATTTTTGTAAAGTCCTCCGTGATTTTCAGCAATCGACTGCTCATTGTCATTTACGATTATAATCAAGTTTCCACCTTGTTCAGCTGCATTGTTTAATCCTTCAAAAGCTAGTCCTCCACTTAGAGAACCATCTCCAATCACAGCAATTATATTTTCATCACGTCCCTTTAGATCTCTTGCTTTTGCAAGTCCTGCTGCAAGACTTATAGAAGTTGAAGTATGTCCCACTCTAAAAAAGTCGTGTTCACTTTCATCTTGGTCAGTGTATCCATTTACAGTGCTAAATTTATCTTCATACAAAAATCCATCTTTTCTTCCAGTTAAAATTTTATGTGTATAAGCCTGATGCGACACATCATATACTATTTTATCAATCGGAGAATTAAACACATAATGAAGAGCAATTGTCAGTTCAACCATTCCAAAATTAGACCCCACATGCCCTCCTTTTGGATAATTACTGACTCTATTTAACAAAGCTTTTCTCACGTCTGAAGCTAATTTTACCAATTCTTCCCTATTTAATCTTTTCACATCTTTCGGTTCGTTTATTTTCTCTAATATCATTTTTTTTAATTCCTTTCATATTTAAAATTTGCTTATGCAAATTATTATACATCAAAAATAACTTTAAGTCTAATACTTTTTTAAATTGGAGAAGTAAAATATTTAGCGATAAATAAAAACTTCTATTTTAAGCTATAAAGTTACTAAAATAATTTTTTTAAGCAGAAACTCTCATCACCGCGCCCGCACCCCAGCTAGTCTTCATCAGTTTTATGAATTAGGATTATAAGAGAAAATAGCGGTCGTTTTCCTTTATACAAAGAAATAAATAAACTTTAATAAATAAAATGACATCTTGTAGTCAATGATAATTTTAAAAAAAAATAAAATTATAAATGTAACGATTTTATAAGGGAAAAAAAATATTTAATAAAACTTTATATGGTATCATTATATGTAATATATATAAATATTATATTTATTTTGAAAGGGAAATTTATGAAAAAAACGGTTAGTAAAAATCAAATTTCAAAAATAAAAGATAAAAATACCGAAACGTTTACACACGGAGAAGAAATTGGAAATTTTGTAAGTCATACTGTAGGTTCGGGATTATCGATTATTGCACTTTTTGTTCTTACAATAAGAGCCAGCTGGACACATAACATAGGAACCATTATTTCGTTTATGGTATTTGGATTTGGATTGATTGTACTTTATACAATGTCATCTATATATCATGGTCTACATCCAGGTATTGCAAAAAGAGTTTTTGAAATATTAGATCATTCTGCAATTTATATTTTAATTGCGGCATCGTATACGCCATTCTTATATCTTGTTGTAGATTCTCCAACAAATAAAATTATTTTAGCTTTGCAATGGATAACTTGTTTTTTAGGAATTTTATTTAAAGTATTTTTTACTGGAAAATTTAAAATTTTTTCCACTTTACTGTATCTTTTTATGGGATGGATGATTGTAATAGCTTGGGGAAGTTTAATAACAAATATAAATAAAATATCATTAATTTTCCTTATAATCGGTGGTCTTCTGTATTCATTAGGTACCATTTTTTATCAATGGAAAATATGTAAATTTAATCATATGATTTGGCATATTTTTGTCATGCTGGGAAGTATCGCCCATTTTATTTCAGTATTTTATCTAATTTAAATATATTTATTTGTAAATTATACTTAAAAAATTAGCTACTTTTCAGTGAAGTGGTTGTTTTTTTTGAAAAACTAATTGAAAGGAACTTTTTAATGGGAAGAAAATCTAAAATATCCAATGAACTGAAAATCGAACTTATTAAAAAAGTGTTAGAGGAAAACGAAAGTATCAGGAGCATCGCCAAAGAATACGGCATTTCAAAATCTGCTCTGACAACTTGGAAAAAAAAGTACATTGAATTAGGCGAAGAAAGTATCACTACTTCAGGTAAAAATAAGCATTACTCGAAAGAAGTCCGTGAAAAAGCTGTTTTAGAATACTTAAACGGTCAAAGTTCCCTATTCGATATATGCAAACATTATAAAATTTCTTCAGTGAGCGTATTAAATTATTGGATTCGTGATTACAGAAAAAATAGAGATTTAGATGGAAATATTATTCGTCGAAAAAAACATGTAAGAATTGATTTGGAAAGAAAAGTCAGTATTGTAGAATATTGTATTGCTAATTACTATAACTACAATGAAACTATAAAAAAATTTGGTATCTCATACCAACAGATTTATTCTTGGGTAAAAAAATATGAACAAGGTGGCGTTGAAGCCTTAATTGATAATAGAGGAAAAAGAAAATAATAATTTTAAAAATAAAATTCCTAAAAAACTGTCATAATATTTTGATAGTTTTTTTATAATTTCCAATAATTCTTCGATAATCATAAATTTATAAAAAAACTACTTTAAAGTCAAGTTTTTTCTAGCTTTAAAATAGTTTTTTATTTTTTTATATTTCAACTTCTTCTGTTTTATCAGAATCTTTTGTATCATTATTTTCAGTAATTTCATCATCTAAATTATCTTTTTTAGTTTCTTTGGTTTCATTTGGATTTTTTTTAACTTCGTCAACCGGCACAAATTTTCTTTTAGGGTTACTAAAATAGACAATTCCAATTACCGCAATCACAATCATAATAATACTTATTAAATACGGCATTCTTATTGAAGTTCCTGGCACTCTTAAATCTTCTGCTCTAAATGTACTTACAAACATTCTTATAAGTGCATACATTATTAAATAGATCATTGTCAACACTCCAGGATTTTTTTCTTTTTTTCGAAAATAAAACCATAAAATTATAAATGCTATTAAATTCAAAAATCCTTCGTACAGCATCGCCGGATGAAGCGGTAAATTTGGAAATTCCGAACCTGCAGGCGTATCTAAGGGAAATTTTAGTCCCCAAGGTACAACTTCTTTAAATCTTGCCTGCATACTAGCGCTCATTGACTGATATCGCACCCACCATTCGTTAAATCTTCCCGAAAAAATAACGCTAAGCGGTGTAAACGTTGGCACACCATGAATTTCTCCATTTGCCAAATTTCCAAAACGACCTAAAAACTGACCAAATAGCAGTGCTCCCACTGCCATATCAGTCAATACCCATAAATTAATCTTTCTTTTTTTAGCAAATAAATAAGCTCCTATAAATCCACCGATTATTCCACCGTGAATTGCAAGCCCGCCTTGCCAAACATAAAATATGGATAGCGGATTTCCTATATAATCTCCAAATTTGAAGATTACATAATATAGTCTAGCACCAATCAATCCTGAAAGTATTGTTGTAAATGCAAAATCTTCTATAATTTTTCTATCAGTAATTCCCCGCTTTTCTGCCACGTCATCAGCAATTCCGATAAATATTCCGCATAAAAAAGCTAAAATATACATAAGACTATATATTCTAAGTTCAAATCCTCCGATTTTAAATAAATACGGCTTCATTCATTTCTCCTATCTTTTTATCACTTCTTATTTTCCCAACTGTTTATTTAACTCTTCTTCAAAAATCACAAAAAAGTCATCAATTTGAGATTTTGAGATTTCTCCCAAAAGTCCTATTCTCATAAGACTCTGCGCATATTTTCCTTTTCCTCCTGTAACTGTGTAGCCTTTTTCTTCCAAAGCCGAAATTATTGATTTTATGACAACATCTTCCCTGTAAATTGAAACAAGTGTATTTGTTCTATTTTCTTCATTTTTTACAAGCAAGTTAAATCCTAATTTCTTTGCTTTTTCTTCAATATGTTTTCTCAAATCGTGTTTTTGCTGAATAATATTGTCAATACCTTTGTTTACCAAGTCTTTCAATGACGCATTAAGTGCCAAAATTAATGCAATCGCTGGAGTGTATGGAGTTTCTAAATTATTTTCAAAATATTTTTTATACTGTTTTAAATCAAAATAATATTTTGGTAAATCTGAACTTTCCATAGCTTTTTTGGCTTTATCACTAACTGCGACAAAAGCTAATCCTGGTGGTATTAAAAAAGCTTTTTGGCTTCCTGCTATTGCAACATCGACTCCCCACCCATCAAAATCAAAACTGTTTACCACAAGTCCGCTAATTGTGTCAACAACTAATAAAATATCAGTATTTTTAGTCAAATCTCCAACCGCTTTTACATCATTTAAAATTCCTACAGACGTTTCGCTGTGAGTCATTAAAATTCCTTTTAAATCTGGATTTTCTGAAATAACTTTTTTTACGTCATCTAATTTATAACTTTCTCCAAATTCATATTCCAAATTTATCATATCAAGTCCATAAATTTCTCCTATTTTTCTAAATCTATCTCCAAAATATCCAGTATTAATCACTAAAACTTTCTCTCCTTTTGAAAAAAAGTTTACAACTGCGGCTTCCATAACACCAGTTCCTGATGAAGTTACAACTGTTACATCATTTTTTGTCTTAAAAATCTTTTTTAAATATTCATTGTTTTCTTTCATGTATTCCCTGAATTTAGGTGTTCTGTGATGAATGATATCTTTTCCTAAAATTTCTAAATATCTTTCGGGTATGTTTGTAGGTCCCGGTGTCAATAATAATTTTGAACTCATAATAATTTTCCTCCTAAAATTTTATTTATTATAATTCTTTTGTTAATTTATCGTATTTCAATAAATTTGTCAAAATTTCTTCAACATTTTCTAATTTTAACATATTTGGTCCATCTGAAAGTCCTCTGTCGGGATCTGGATGAACTTCTGCAAAAATTCCGTCCACTCCAACAGAAACGGCCGCTCTAGCTAGCGGATAGGCATACTCTCTGTTCCCATCCGTACTGTCGCCTTTTCCACCTGGAATTTGTACTGAATGTGTTGCATCAAACACAACGGGATGCCCAAATTTTCTCATTTCCAAAAGTCCACGCATATCCACAACCAAATTGTTATAGCCAAAAGTCGCTCCTCTTTCACAAAGCATTACATTCTCATTTCCAACTTCACGAAATTTATTCACAACGTTTTTCATATCCCATGGTGCCAAAAACTGTCCTTTCTTTATATTTACAGCTTTCCCAGTTTTTGCCGCTGCCACAAGTAAATCCGTCTGTCTGCACAGAAATGCTGGAATTTGCAATAAATCAATGATTTCTTTAGCTTTTTCACACTGCCAAGGTTCGTGAATATCTGTAGCCAATGCTACACCATATTTTTCCTTAACCCTTGCCAGAATTTCCAAACCTTTATCTAATCCTGGTCCACGAAAAGATGAGATTGAAGAACGGTTAGCCTTGTCAAAAGATGCCTTAAAAATGTAGTCAATACCTAATTTATCAGTAATTTCTTTCATTTTTCCAGCAACTTCCATGACTAAATCTTCGGATTCAATCACACAAGGTCCCGCAATAAGAAATATTTTCTTATTACCAACCGTTATCTTATCAGTAATTTTTACTTTTTTTACTCTATCTATCAACATAACTTTTATCCTTTCTGAAAAACTTCTGTTATATTTTACCACAACATCAATTTTTTTGCTAACTTTTTTTAATTTCTAAAAAACAGAAATTTTACTCTTTCCAATTTTTTTATTCCCATTTTCAAATAATTTTTTAAATTTTGCAATTTCATAAAATGAGCCACAAATGACGATTGCTTTATAATTTCCCATTTCTTTTGCTTTTTCATAAGCGACTAAAATATCATCTTCAAAAACAATGTTTTCTAAAAAAATATCTTTATTTTTTAATTTTTTGATTTCTTTTTTTATTTCCTCAGAAGACATTCCGTAAGTTACATCTTTTAACGAAGTTACAAAAATCTTATTTGAAAACTTTTGGATTTTTTGAAAAATTGGCACAAAATCTTTTGTCTTTAACATCGAAGTTATAAAAATCACTTCATTTTTTCTATACAAAAAAGACAAATTTTCAAACAAAACTTTTATCGAATCTTCGTTATGTGCCACGTCCAAAATTGTAAACGGTTTTTTTGAAAAAATTTCAAATCTACCAGGCAATTTTAAATGACTAATCCCATTTTGAATTTCTTTGTCAGAAATTTCAAACTGTTTTGCAATTTCATAACAAACTAAAAAATTATTTCCTTGAAATTTTCCAAAAAGTGGCAATTCAAATTGTTTGATTTTTCCATCATCTTCAAATTTCACAGTTGTCGTGAAATTTTTTTTATTAAGTTTAATGTCAATATTTTTATATTTTTTTAAAACATTAATAGATTTTTTAGTCTTTTTATCTATCTCATTTTCAAGCTCAATTAAATTTTGTGAATATACACAAAGTTGTCCATTTTTTATAATTCCCGCCTTTTCAAAAGCAATTTCCTTTAATGTATTGCCAAGTATTGCCGTATGGTCAAAACTCACATTTGTTATTACTGAAATCACTGAATTTACAACATTTGTCGCATCAAGTCTGCCACCTAATCCCGTTTCCAAAATTATAACTTCTGCGTTCTCGTCTTCGAAAAATAAAAGCGCAATAAAAGTCGTAATTTCAAAAAAGTTAATTTTTAATTTCAAATCATTTAAAATTTTTTTTAAAATTTCATAATATTTTTGTACTTTTTCATCACAAATCATCTTTTTATTTGAGACAATTCTTTCATTATACTTCAAAATATGTGGAGAAGTAAATTTACAAACAGAATATCCTGAATAAAAAAATATATTTTCCAAAAAAGTACTAGTAGAACCTTTTCCATTTGTCCCAGCAATATGAATTATTTTTTTATTTTTACAAGGTTCTCCCAAAAGTTTATAAATTTTTTTCAGATCATCAATATTTTCCCTGCGATTTTTATTTCTCAAGCTAAAAATTTCTTCTAAAATTTTTTCTATTTTCATATTTTTCCTTTTTATACAAAAAAAGAGCTTTACGCTCTTTTACTATTTTTTCTTAGATTCTTGGAATTTTTCCCATACACCCGCTTTTGTTAAAATACTTTTTATTGTATCAGTTGGTTGAGCTCCATTTGACAAATATTTTAAAATTTCTTCTTCTTTTAACACAACTTGCTTATCATCTTCGGCAAGTGGATTATAAGTCCCTAAATAAGCAACTGCTTTTCCATCTCTTTTAGATAAATTTTCCATTGCAGCTATTCTGTAAAAAGGTACTTTTTTTCTTCCTATTCTAGTTAATCTTATTTTTAACATTAATTTTCCTCCAAATTTTTATTTACTAAAAAGATTATACAAAAAAAATCAATTTATGTCAAGTATTTTTTCTTTACAATATTTTTTAAATGTCAAAAGCTAACTGGGGCACGGGGGTGCGGTGATAAGCACTTCTGCTAAAAAAAGACATAGAAAAATTTTACTCAAAAGAAAATACAAAATCAAATAAATAACAATTTTAATTGTATAATATTCCAAATTTTATCATAAAAAACATTATTATAAATGCAACTAAAAATCCTAGTATCCCACCTGCAATGACTTCTTTTATACTGTGAATTCCAGATTTTACACGACTTTGAGCGACTAATCCTGCCATAAATAACACCAAAAGTAAAACTCTTATATCGCTTATCATAAAAATTAAAATTCCAAAAGTTGCAAAAGCTACTGCACTATGACCACTTGGCATTCCACCTTCAAGCGGAGTTCCCTTGCTATAAAACGATTTTAGGACTATTACAAGAATCGAAACTAGAATTAAAATTAAAATTGAAATATTTCCTTTTCTTCCTGCAATTATATGTAGTTTATTTTGAGTATCAAAAATATCAAGTAATTTGTCATAAAACAGTAAATATCCGACACAAATTGCATTTATTGCTGCGACTAGTACCGCTCCTGCTGCAACATCCTTGGCTAATTTTGCAAGTGGATGCCGCTCTGGCGAAATCAAATCCACAAGTGCTTCAACTGCAGTATTCATAAGTTCTGTTATGATTACAAAAGCAACGGACACTGAAATTAACAAAATTTCAACTTTACTCGCATTTGTCAAAATCGCAAGAATTACTATTAAAATTGCAGAAAGTATGTGAAATTTCATATGCTTTTCATTTTGTAGTGCCGAAGTCAAGCCTTCTATCGCATAGTTAAAGCTATCCACAAGGCGCCTATCGTGCTCACGCTCCTTTCTTATATCCCAGTTATATTTATCTTCCTTATGAAAAAATGAAAAAAATCCTTTTTTCCTTTTATTTTCTTTTTCTTTTTTCCACTATCTTTTATGTCATTTATGTCATTACCCTTTGTTAATTCATTTTCCCTCTTATTTTTCATAAAATTACACCTTCTTTCTATTTTTTAACAGAGTCTAATTTCTTTCATAATTAAATGCAGACAAAATTTCTTCTTCTCTTTTCCTCATAACAACTTTATCATCTGGCTCAATGTGATCGTATCCCAATAAATGCAACATTCCATGACACAACACATAATAAAACTCTCTTTTATCAGAGTGTCCGTACTCACTTGACTGTTCTTTTACTCTGTCAATAGAAATTACAATATCCCCGAGCATATTTATTTCTCCAAAATTTTCCGTTTCGTTGTATGCAAAGGAAATTACATCTGTTGGCATATCTTTATTTCTGTATTCACGGTTAATCTTTTGAATTTCTTCATTTGTCGTAATCAAAATTGACAAATAATATTCATTTTCATCATATTCTTTCTTTTTTTCATCTTTTAAAATATAATTTACAAATTCTTTTATCTTTTTTTCGTCAAAAAAATCATCTATTTTTGGTATATTATAACTTATATCTACATCTAGCATTTTTTTAACCTTTCTTTATTTTTATTTCTTTATTTTTTCATCCATCTTTGGATATTTTATTCTTTCGTGATAAACACCTCTTAATGTTACAACGAATGACTGAATTATTTTTTCAATTTCTCCTAATGTAAGATTTGCGTTCGACAACTGATTATCTTCAATTTTAGTTTTCACTAGATATCTAATAAATCGCTCGATATTTTCCTTACTTTTATTTTCAAGCGTTCGAGTTGCCGCTTCCACTGTATCTGCCAAAAGAATAATTCCAGATTCTTTTGTTGACGGTTTTGGTCCGCTATATCTAAAATTATTTTCGATAACTTCTTCTCCGCTTTCTAGCGCCTTATAATAGAAATATTGCGTCAAAGTTGTACCATGATGTTCCAATATCACATTTAATATTTCTTTCGGAAGTTTATTTTCCTTTCCCATAATGTAGCCGTCTTTTGTGTGAGAAGTCAGTATCAATGCACTTAATGATGGTTTTATCTTGTTGTGTGGATTTACTCCGCCACCTTGGTTTTCCACAAAAAATTCTGGTCTTTTCATTTTTCCAATATCGTGATAATATGAAGCAATTCTTGCAAACGTAGCATTTGCACCTATTGATTCCGCTGCACTTTCTGCAAGAGCTCCAACCATTATGCTGTGATGAAATGTCCCAGATGCTTTAAGTAGCAGCTGCTTTAACAAAGTATGTGAAAAATCGCTTAGTTCCAGCAATTTTATATCGGTCAAAATATCAAACGTATTTTCAAAATATGGAAGAAGTCCCACGGTTAAAACTCCAGTTAGAATTCCAGAACCCACAGATTCGATGATTAAAACTCCGATAAGAGTTATTTCCATCTGGTTTACCATCCCGTAACTAAATGTAATTATTGACTGAAAAATTCCTAAAAATAGACTTATTTTTATGACATCACTTCTATTTGTCAGCTTATCCGCTTTATAAATTGCCGCAAGCGACATCGCTATCATTATAAATAACCAAAATTCTTCTCTTGATAAAATTATCATATCCATAAATGTAATTATTGCCGCAAACATCCGATTTCCCAATATTGTTGTTATAATAGGCAAGGTTGTAAACGGTATTAAATATACAATAAATGGAAATTTATTAAACGTACAAACATATATCAAATTTAGTATTATCATTGTTATACATACCGCAAAATACACATTCGATTCAATTACATCCCTCGAATTTTTTTTCAAAACATAGTAAAGTAAACTCATCGCTATTATAAATGTGCAAGTCAAACCAATAACTTTTTTTACTTTATCTTCTGTTCTTATAAGATTTAATTTTTTTAATTTTAAATAGGCGTTTGCATCTATCACTTCGCCTTTTCTTACAATAATATCCCCTTTATAAATTTTAATTTCTCTATTTTTCAAAAAATCTATACTGTCGGCTACTTTTTTTTCTGTTTCCTTATCATTGATTTTTAAATTTGGTTTTAAAAAATTTTTAAGTAACTTCATATCTAAATAATCTATTTCCAAATCCTTTTTTCTTGCAACTTCTTCCAAATCTTCTTTTTTTAATATTCCTGCACTATAAATTTTTGAAACATAGTCGGAAATATCTCCTGTATATTCATAATCTTCATTTCTTTTTATCAAATTTCGTATATCTTCAGTCGTAAAATCATATTTATTTCTGTGAATATAACTTTGTATTTCCTCGTCTGAAGAAGTTTGCAGCAATTTAATTTCTCTAAAAAATTTATTTATACTGATTATAGTTTGTCTATTTACACCAGGAATTTTATCATATTCTGGCGTTGTTGTCTGAAGAATTCTATCTTGAAGTATATCGTCAACCAAATCTGTCAAATAAATGGCATTTTTGGGAGCAATGATATCTGAAGTTGCCACACTTCCAACTTTGTAATCGACTTTTAACTTCGAATATTCTATGAAAAAACCAAAACAGAAAAATAATACAACTAACCCCAAAAACCTTTTTTCAAAATGTTTTTTTTCTCTTTCTTCCTTCTTCTTCACTTTTTTCATTTCAAATACAAATTCACGACTCAAAATTTTTACTTTCATTTTCTTCCCCTTCTCAATTATTTCATTAATTTTATCATTTCATCTCTATCTTTTATAATAATATTTTTAGGTAAAACTGTTAAAAATTTTCTTCCGTACATTTTTTTTATTACTCTATTGTCTAAAATTATTATATTTCCAGTATCGTTTTTGCTCCTTATAAGCCTTCCAATACCTTGTTTAAATTTAATCACAGCTTGAGGAACTTGATATTCTACAAATGGATTTTGCCCGTTATTTTTGATATTTTCGATTATAGCTTCGGTAACTGGATCGCTTGGAACCCTAAAAGGTAATTTTGTTATAATTACCATTTTTAATTGCTCCCCTTGCACATCCACCCCTTCCCAGAAACTATCCGTTCCAAATAATATGGGGTTTTTTGAATTTTTAAAAAGCGTTATCATCTCATGTCTAGGATAATCATTTTGTTTAATCAAAGTATAATCCTTTTCTGAAAAAATTTTTTTTAATTTACTGTATAAATAATTTAATGCACTGTAAGATGTGAATAGCAAAAAACAGTGCCCTTTTGTCGCTTTTATACTTTTTATAACAAATTCCTGTACGTCATTCATAAATTCCAAATTTGACGGATCAAGCGTATCAGCGGGAATAAAAACTTTCATTTGTTTTTCATAATTAAACGGAGATTTTATTATTTTTTCACCAATTTTTTTATTTTTTTCATTTTTTAATCCAATATTTTTTTTGTAATAATCAAATTTATTGTCAACGGCAAGAGTAGCCGAAGTAAATATCATTCTATCGAGTTTTGAAATCAAATTTTCGTTTAATTCTTTTGATATATCAAATGGCGTCGCATACAATTTAATATTTGAACGTTTTGTTGTAATTCCAACCCAGTAAACATAACCTTCCTCTTCTCCCTCAAAAATAAATTCAAATTTTCTAAAAAATAGTTTCAATCTTTCAAAATATCTTGTAAACTCAAATATATATCCCTCTTTATCCTCCAATTTATATTTATTTACGACATTTAAAAATTTATTTATTTTTAAATTCAAATTTCCATTTTTTTCCTTAAAACTCATATTCATTTTTATTATTTTTTTAAAATCCTTGTCGAAAGCTAGACTTTCTCTATCAATTTTAGCTTTAACTTCGCTCTGATCTTTTCCACGTAAAAAAAATTTAATAAGAGCATTTAAAATTTCCATTCCCTTGTCGTAAAAACTGTTCAATTCTGACACGACATCTTCTTTTAATTCGTCAATTTTTTCATATTCACTCGCATCCAAATTCTCATTCAAATATGACGAAAGTCTTGGAAGCACTCCTGCATTATTCACTCCAGTCGATTTTCTGTTAAAAATCTGCCCTATAAGTCTACCAAAAGCAATTTTTGAAGTTTCTACTGTAAAATAATTTCTAGCTGTATCTTCAACGTTGTGCGCTTCATCGAAAACAACTATATCATAATTTGGCAAAATCGAATAATTTGTATAAAAACCCGATTGATTTCGTATCGCTAAATCTGCAAAGAACATATGGTGATTTACAACCAGAAGCGTCGCATCTGAGACATTTTTTCTAGCTGCGAAAAAATAACATTTTGAGTAATATGGACACTTTGAGCCTTTGCACATATCAACTTCGCTATTCACTTTTTCCCATATTTTATTTGAAACTTCATATTTTAATTCGCCTTTATCGCCATTTTTAGCTATATTTTTATCCCAATCTCTCAAATTTCTTATTATTTTTTTCTCAGTTTTTACCTCTATTGGATCATTTTCAATTTCAGAAATATCAATGTTATATAATTTCCTTTTGCAAAGATAATTCCCACGTCCTTTTACAATCTGATAATTAAAATCAACTCTCACAATTTTTTTTATCAAAGGAATGTCTTTACTCAAAAGCTGTTCCTGCAAATTAATCGTGTTTGTCGAAACTATCACTTTTAAACCATTTTTTAGTGCATACAGCAATGTTGGAAGCAAGTAAGCTATTGTTTTTCCCGTTCCCGTTCCTGCTTCGACTATTAATTTTATGTTTTCATTCATACTTTTTTCAATGCACTTTGCCATTTCATACTGCTCCTGACGCAGCTCAAAATTTGAAATATTTTTTTCAATCACGCCCTTTTCACTAAAAAATTCATCTATATTTATTTTTTCAAATTTTTTCAAGGGAACAATTACATTTATCTCACTAATATTAAGATTAACTATGTAAAATGCCCCACCAGCTTCCCCATAAATTTGCGCAATTTTAACATCGGCGTCGGATGGAACTAATTCTTTAGGATATACTCTTACTATGACTTCATTTTTTTTCATTTTTTTTAACACAGATGCAAAAGAATCAACTTCATCTGCGACAATAATTTCAACATCAGTAATAATTCCATTTTCATCAGGTATTCCACGAAAAATTATATCTTCTCCATCTAGTTTTTTTACTTTTTGCCTCAATATTTTAATCGCTCTCACATCAATAAATTCTGAAATTTCCATTTTTCCTCCTATACTAAAGATTTTACTATATATAAAGCTTTTTTTCAATAAATTAAATGAAATTTTTTAAAAAATTTTAAATAAAAAAATAACTCTAATATAGATTTTTTAAATCTATAAAGAGTTATTCTTTTGTTTTATAATTATGACTAATAATTTAAACCTTTTTTACAAAATAGAAATTAATCTATCTTTTTTTAATAAATTGCTCTAAATCCTATACCTCCTCTTATATTTTCTCCTTTTGTATCATAGCCTGCATTTACTGTTACTCCAAATCTTGTGTTTTCAAAGCCTAAATTTAAATCAAACTTTCCGCTTCCCTTATGATTTTCCTTGTCTCCTCTTAGTTCATAGTATTCTGCATCTGTTCCTCTTAATTTCGCTTTGTTTTTTACATCGTTCACTTTTCCAAGCTCATTTGTATATGCTGCTACTAAACTTGCTCTTATGCTGCTTCTTACTCCCACTGGCTGTCTATAATTAAATGATACTCCTGCTTCCGGCTGTACTGAAATGTAGTCATTTCCTCTTACTTCTAGTGCCATTGGTCCGTCTTCCTTTATTCCTGTGTATCTTCCATATTCCAAGTTTAATGCTCCATATGGTCTTATACTTGTTCTCTCACTTGTTCTAAAGTCTTTTCCAACTTCATTCTTTAGTGCCACTCCATATGTTCCATAGTCTGATTTTGCTTCAAAAGTGTCATCTACTATCCAGTATCTTCGTTTCATATGATTTATTCCTGCAAACGCTTCCCCTGAAATTGTCCACTGTAATGAGCCATTGTGGTCAGAAGCCGGAGACATTTTCTTAAAGATTCCCGCTTTTATCATTGTCTGGTCTTCTCTTGATTTTCCCAGATCCTTAAATTTAAATCTATTTGTTACAGCTCCTGCATACCATCCTGAGCTATTTCCCAATTTAACAGTTTCATTTTCATGAACATAGGCTACTCCGTAAGCGTTGTTTGAATAATCAATTACTCCCGCTGTATCTGTCTTGTATTCTCCTCTATGACCAAACGCTTTTATCTTGTTGTTATCTTTTGTTGGGTTTTCCCATTCAGTCTGCAAATAGTTGAACTCATTGCTCAAAATATCTCCTGTTTCTTTTGTTCTTTGCTGGATATTTGAATACTGGTGTCCTTTCATTTCATCAATCGCCTGAGCCAGTATGTGTCCTTCTCCTCCAGTTAAACTGCTTATCTTGTCAAATATCAATTTTTCCTTAGTTCCTAATCCTTGTACTCCATATCTTTGTTCCAGTCCTGCAAGGAAGTTGTATGTCTGGTCATCTCCATCTTTTGCAAACGCTGTATACGGAACTTTTACTAAGTATACTTTGTCTAATAGTCCTGTTGCAGCATTTTTTGTTGGCTGTGCCATCCAAGTTAGACTCGGTGAAGTTACATACAATGTTGTTCCTGCTGTTACCAGTCCTCTTAACGCGTCATTGTAAGGTTTTAAAATATTATCCCCTATTTCTATCGCTTTAGATGTAGTGTATCTCGAAGCTTCCGGTCCAAAATACAAGTTTATATCTTGAAGTCCAACTAAATTACTAAGTCCCTGTATTGGATTTGTGTAATTTACTCCTGATGTATCCACATACATTCCAAGGCTTGTCGCTTCTGAAGATGATGCAAAGTTTTGCATATTGTTTGCTGCCAAGTTTAACGTTGTTATTCCTGATGGCGATGTTACTGTTACTGACACTGGGGTTGGTGTTGGAGTGTCTGTGTCAACTTTTACTATCGGTATTACGTTTCCGTGTGCATCAGTTACTGTTACCGGTGTCGCTCTAGGCGGAACCTTTATTGTTACTCCTCCCATTTCCTTCATGTCATCTGCTGTAACAACTCTCATTGCTGGAGTTGATGTTCCTGTCTGACTTATTCCTGTTACTGGATTTACTCCACTTGCATTTTCTTCGGCATTTGCTTGCGATTGCGTGTCAGACCATATTCCTGCACTCTTCATATCTGAAGCTGCTATGTTTATTGTTCCGTAGTTTTTAATGTAGCTTCCATTTGCAAGGTAGATTCCTTTTACTGCTGTAAGACCTCCTGCTGTTGTTTGAATAGTTCCCCAGTTTTCTCCTGTTGCTCCTCTGTCAATGTACATTCCAATTGTGTTATTTCCTGAAAGATTAATATTTCCGTAGTTTATTGCCTTAGAACCTGAACCAACTGCATACATTCCCATTGTATTTGGTTTGCTTACTTCAATAGTTCCTCTATTTATTACAGTTCCTTGGTTAGAAGTTTGACCATATGTTGGTGAACCTGGAGTGTCGTCATAATATCCAGTCGCCATACCTACACCATATTCTTTAGCCGCTGTATTAGAAGCCCCTACTTTAATATTTGCAAAGTTAGTTGCAGTTCCACCTGTTGAATAGACACCTACGTTTCCATTACCAGTTGAAAAGTTAATGTCTCCACGATTTTCTATTGTTCCGTTTCCGTATAATCCGTAGTTTCTGTCTCCAGTTGATGTTAATGGTGTATAGTTGAATACATGACCTGTATTATCATTTTGGTAAACATAAACTGCATCAGTTCCTAATGTTACTGGGTTTGTTGTGTTAGATGTCACAGTATTTCCTGATCCAACATTTACAATTCCAAATGAATTATCTCCAATAGTCATACTAGAACCTGCATTTGCATTAATATTTTGTCCAGAACCAACTGCATAAACACCTACTGCTTGATTTTTACCTACTGTAATTGTAGATCCTGAATTTAAGTTAACTGTTCCATTTCCTTGAGTATAGATTGCAACACCATTATCTCCAGCTTTTATCAAGGCACCATTTTCATTGTCAACATCATATCCATAAATTCCTATTGCATTATCTCCAACAGTAATAGATCCTTTATTGACTGTTTTGTTTTTAGCTTTAGAATAAATTCCAACATTGGCATTTGCCTGTGCTGCTGCATTTCCAAGTTCTATTTTATGCCCAGTATCATTAATCACATCTGCTCCATTTGAAACAATCCCAAACTCAAGCGCTGACGATGTTCCAGTTATATCCCCCTGATTAATAAATGTATTACCAGTTCCTGCTGTTGTATATAACCCTATCATTCCACCAGTAGTATTAGTGGCATTATTAAGTTTTACATTCGCTTTATTTGTCTTGATTGGCTGTCCATCCTGATCATAAACAATTCCCATTCCAGTTCCTGTCGTACTTCCATTGTATTTATATTCAAGGGTTCCATTTACATTCGTATCTCCAGAAGCAAATATTCCTATACCTTTTTCCTTAGTTTCAATTACATAATCTCCGCCAGTTAAATTAATATCAGAATCTTCCGCATAAATACCTTTACCATTTACACCAGTTATAATATCAGAACCAGCTCCAGATGCAGTTACCGTAATTGTTCCACCTTGATCTGAACCTGCACCATGATTTACTCCTGCTACTGATACAGGAGGTGTTCCCTGTTTCTGTCCTGTTTCTATTGGACTTGAAAGTACAGCTATTCCTACACCGTTATTTCCAACAGTTAATTGACTGTCATTTTTTACAATTACCTTATCTCTTCCAGCTTGTGTATTATTTTCAGCATAAATTCCAACTGGATTATTTCCTGCAACATTAATTGCACCATGATTTTCTATATTTATTGTATATGGAGTATACGTAAAGTTAGCATCATCAGTACCATAATATTGTTTTGTATTTTTATCTGTTCCTCTTGCTGCTATTCCGGCTCCAGAACCTGTTACATTAATCGTTCCAAAATTTTCCAGTTTACTTCCATTAGTTCCATAAATTCCTGCACCATTATCAATTGTTACTGTTGCAGTTGAACCTTTAGATGTTCCATTTTTAATTGTTCCATAACTTACATTCATTCCTGCAATACCATTTGCAGTTGTTCCTCCTGTAACATTTACAGTCCCTTCATTTTCGAAACCTGAACGTGTATTTGTTGTTTCATTTTTTAAAGAACCCATTGATAATCCTTGTGCTTTTCCTGTCCCAACTAAACTTCCGGTTCCTATATTTCCAGTTACAGCTGTTCCATTGCTAATTTTTACCATTTCATCAGCCATACTCAAATTATTGTACTCATCAGATACATTATCTAATGTTACTGTTGGAGCATTAACATTTAAAATTCCATCGCTTCCACCAATCTTACTTGTCAAAATTATTCTGTAACTTGAACCAGGAGTATTATTAATTGCTGCAAATTTACTAATTCCTGGCAAGGCCTGAAAGAAACTTGATGTGCTTGTTGTACTGTCTGTACTGCTGTTCCAATCTAAAGTTTTACCTTTAAAAGAACCTAATGTTACATCTTTATTCCCAAAAATATTTACTGTAACTTTATTTAGTCCTTGATATTTTGCGGTCGTACTACCTAGTGTTGAATCATAATCTGTATCTTCTCCAGTTATTAATACACCATTATACATATCAATAGTTGTATCATCATTAAATTTTATTTTACTAATAACATTATTTGTATCTTTTCCTTCTGCATAAAATGGAGTAGCATTTTTATGAGAACCTGGTTCATATTCTTTTACTGTTATTTTCCCTTTTTTAAAATTAACAATTCCTCCATCTAATGCTGCCAAACCCGTTTCTTTTCCAGCTGATATCTTATTATCGTCTCCATTTAGATTAACAACACTGGATTCACCTTTAGCTAAACCACCTATTCCATATATCTCTGCACTTTTAGTTAAAGTCGCTGTACCTTTGTTAGTTGCAAAAAGTCCAATATTTGTATATCTATCATCTTTTCTATTTGTTGCAGGATTTAATATTTCATCTTTTGCTGTTATATCACCAGTTATTTCTACAGTTCCTCCATCAGCATATCCAATTGTAGATCCATAACCATATGCTATAGTATCTTTAGTAACAGTAACTTTTCCTCCATCTTTAGCCATAAAAGCTACTCCTTCATCACTAACCATTTTCAACTTTTGATTTACTTTTACTTCTGTTGGTTTATCTTCTAACCCAGTTCCTGTCAATCCAGTTCCTCCTGCTGTCCATTTACCTTCAGCATACACCATTATGTTTCCTTTACCTGTTTTTGCCTGATCAATATTTCCTCCATTTATACTATCTGAAAATTCTGTTTGACCTGTCGTACTTTGTATATCAATAACTGTTCCATTTTTAGCCAAAAACATAAATCCATTCTTAGAATATTTTCCAAAAGTTATTTTGAATTTCCCAAAATTTAAATCATGAATAGGATCTGATGAAAAGAAATTTAAATTACTTAAACTTGAAACATCTACTCCCGTTCTTTGTCCAGAAATAGCATAAACTCCAACATTCCCATCCACTGTTTTAGCTGTATATCCAGTTTTATTTATTTGCCCTTTAGCATCTTGCGCCATTAAACCTGAAGAATTTAATTGGCTTCCTATATCAAAGTATAATTCAAAATATCCTTGGTGTATTCCTACATTATGAGCAAGATCACTTTTTTTATTAAAAAATATACCAACATTTTCATCTCCATATAATTTCATTGGCTTATTTGGATCAAGTTTTACATAAGGGATATATTTATCTAAGCTTCCTTCTCCAGCATTCCCACCATTAATATAATTTGGAAATTGTGAGGCTATATATTTTGATTTATCTGGAACCCAAGTTAAGAAAGAAAAACCTATATTAGATGCTCCGTTGAAGGCTATATCTCCTGTATTTTCTATTCTTAATCCACCTGCGTAATTTTTTACTGCATATACAGTATTCTTTTCTGTATTAATAGTAATATCAGCATTTCCTCCAAAAAGAGTTGAAAATTGTCCTCCCGGATATCCAGCAGCATCTTGTCCTGGTTCAGCACCTTTTATATTAAAAATTGTGTTCCAATCTTTTAAAACATTTATAGTTACATTATGCATTTTTGTTTGTCCACCTCTAAATGCTTCTGCATTTATAAAGGCAGCTCTACCATATAAATTAGCTGTTACATTTTCAATCTCAACATCTGATACTAAGTGAAATACTTCCGTTCCTTCTGCAGTGGCTCCAGAGCCAGAGAGTATATTTCCACCAGCTACATAAAATTTTCCTCCTGTGATGTGATTCCCATGTAAGCCTGTCCATCTACCATTCCATGAATTAATTATACTTTGGTGCCTTCTATCATAAGTCATATTTGCAGGTAAGCCTGTTGCATTCCATATGGTTGTATCTTGCGTAGCATTTTTATATCCTGCTACATTTGCTATTGTTCCATCAGTATTTACTCCAGACCAGAATGTTCCCCCTGAAATATCAATATTATCTCCCATTGAATGAGTGGGACTACTTGATGCATTTGTATTAGGTGTAGCTACATTCGAACTCATCCATCCCCATGCAAAATCTGAAAATGGATTTGCATCTGGGTTTACTGGATTAATATTTTTATTTGGTGCATTTATACTTATATCTCTTATTTCTTCAGGTGCTTTAACACTAATATTCAAATTAGGCGTACTAGGTGCTCCAATTGTTGGCAAATTAATATTTAAAGCTGTTTTTTGAATATTTTTAGGCTTAACCGCCGCATCCACTGGTACCGCTGAAATTGGTTCGATAACCTTTTTATTTAAAGTTGTATTCCCATATTTTCCACCTGTGTAAGTTCCAAATTTATCTTCTGAATTTCTTTTGTATTTTACGTTAGGTGTTTTATCTCCACGACCTTTATAAGTTCCCTGCCAGTCGTTATACACATAATTCATTCCGAACTGCCAGCTGCTCCAAGGTGATTTTACCACTTGGTCTCCTTGCTCCATTAGTTGAATTAGTTCTAAGTTTGTGTTTCTCAAAAGCTTGTTATTTTCCTGTCTTGCCCGTTTAAAGTCCTTTCTAATCTGCGTTATTGACGTGTTTATTGCTTCCTGCTGCGCCTTAATTTCGTCTGAGTAAAGATTAAGTGAAAGACCGCTAAGCATTATTAGTCCTGTAAGTAAAAAAGTGATAAGCGCCGAATCAGTGTACTTAAAATCTTTAACTCTTTTTGCAAAAGATTTCAATTCTTTTTTTAGAATTCTCAAATCATTTGTCATAACTTTTACCTCTTCTTTCCTAAAATTAAAAAATCCAAAAAAACTATCAGGAATAGTTTAAAATGAGTGAGTGAGTGGTTAATAGATTTTTCAGTTTCTTCAATTTAATTTGTTTTTGTCTCATCTGACGTTAATATTGTAACAAAAAAAAAAAAAAAAGCAAGTATTTTTTTAAGATTTTTCAAAAACTTTTTAATAATGACCAATTTTTTATTTATTTGTAAAGGTAAAACAAAAACAAGCTCAACATTTATAAGGATAAAGTAAAAAAGTTTTTTATTTTTTTAATAAAAAAAATTTTTTCAATATTTCAATACTTCAATATCATTTTTAAAAATCTTCTTTAATAAAATTTTATTTTAAAATTTACTATAGATATTTACACATTTATGCTTTTGAAAATTTTTAAAATAAGTTTATTTTCAAAAAAAACCTTTAAATATATACTATTCAAAGGTTTTTATCAAATTTTGTGATTTTTACTAACATTTTTTATAATTTCAAAAATTTTAATCTTAGTGCATTTGCCAAAACTGAAACCGAGCTAAATGACATCGCAAAAGCCGCAATCATTGGGTCTAATTTAGGTCCGTTAAATAAAGCGTAAAAGATTCCTGTGGCAATTGGAATTCCTATTACATTGTAGAAAAAGGCCCAGAACAAATTCTGCTTTATATTTGTAATCGTAGCTTTACTTAGTTTCATTGCACTTACCACATCTTTTAAATCATTTTTGATAAGCACAATATCCGCTGACTCTATCGCAACATCCGTTCCACTTCCTATCGCAATTCCAACATTTGCCTGAGCTAATGCTGGAGAATCATTTATTCCATCTCCCACCATTGCTACAAACTCACCATTTTCCTGTAACTCCTTAATTTTAGAAGCCTTTTGGTGTGGCAGCACATCTGAAATCACTTCGTCTATCCCAGCTTGTTTTGCAATAAACTTTGCCGTTTTTTCATTGTCCCCTGTGAGCATTATTGTCTTTATTCCCATTTTATGAAGTTCACAAATTGCATCAGCACTTGTTTTTTTAATCACATCGGCAACTGCCACAAGTGCCACAAGTTCTTTTTCAATTGACATATACATCGGTGTCTTCCCTTCGCCAGAAAACTCATTGTAATCTTTCTGTGCAATTTCTGTATCAATTTTTCTGTTATCCATCAATTTTTTATTCCCAATTTGCACTTCTTTAACTTCTCCATCAATTTTCACTTTCACTCTAATCCCATATCCCGGCATTGCACGAAAACTTTCGCAATCAAAAAATTCATTTTCCAAAAACTCATTTTTTTCCAAAATTCCATTTACCACAGCTTGTGCCAACGGATGTTCTGATTTTTTTTCCACACTAGCCGCAATTTTTTGTAACTCTTTTTCCGAATAATTTTTACTAAAAGCGACAAAATCCGTCAAAACAGGTTTTCCTTCAGTAATTGTCCCAGTTTTATCAAATACGACTGTTTTTATTTTATGAGTTGTTTCCAGAGCTTCTCCACTTTTAATAAGTATTCCGTTCTCCGCTCCTTTTCCAGTTCCAACCATTATAGATGTAGGTGTTGCAAGTCCCAATGCACATGGACAGGCAATTACTAAAACCGAGATAAAAAACGAAAGTGATGTAACTAATCCAGCGCCAAAAATGTACCACGCAAGTCCAGTAACTAGTGCAATTCCCATAACTATCGGAACAAAATATCCAGCTACAGTATCAGCCATTCTTGAAATTGGCGCTTTTGATCCTTGAGCTTCTTCCACCAATTTTATTATTTGTGACAACATCGTATTCTTCCCAATTTCTGTCGCTTCAAATTTAATGCTCCCATTTTTATTTATACTTCCACCGATAACTTTATCCCCCACATTTTTTGTAACCGGCAAACTCTCTCCAGTCAACATCGACTCATCAACTGATGTAGTTCCTTCTGTTATAATTCCATCAACCGCTATTTTTTCCCCCGGCTTTACAACAACAATATCTCCAACACTCAGATTTTCTATCATAACTTCTTTTTCTACACCATTTTCAATAATTTTCGCTTTTTTTGGCTGCAATCCAATCAGTTTTTTTATTGCTGACGAAGTTTGCCCTTTTGTTCTAGCTTCCAATAATTTTCCTAACGAAATTAAAGTTATTATGATTCCAGCTGACTCATAGTGCAAGTCCATTGCGTAATGATGTGCATTTTTTGGATCTAATATCGCTGTAGCTGTTGAAATTAAACTATAAACTAAAGCTGCCCCTGAACCCATTGCAATAAGTGAATCCATATTTGGAGATTTTCTAAAAATATTTTTTATTCCGTGTATGAAAAAATCTCTTCCCGCATACATAATTGGTATAACAAATACCAGTTGTGCCAATGCAAAATTTAGCGGATGTTCCTTGTGATTTAAAAATCTTGGAACTGGCGCTCCCATCATATGATGTCCCATCGAAATGTAAAGTAGCGGTACAGAAAAAATAATCGCAAGAATCAATTTTTTCTTCATTTCTTTTATTTTATCCTGATACATCTTAACTTTTTCTTCTTCCGAAACATTTTCTATAAGCCCATATCCGCTCTTTTCAACTATTTCTCTAATTTTTGCAAAATTATATTTATTTTCATCAAAGTTCACAGTCATTTTTTCAGTAGCCAAATTTACAGTTGCGTCAAGTCCATCGCATTTATTTACCGCTTTTTCAACTGTCAAAGCACACGCCGCACAATTCATCCCAGTGACTGTGTAAACTTTTTTTGTTTTTTCTGAATTTTCCATTTTTCCATCTCCTTTATTTTAAAAATTTTTAAAAATTTTCTAAATATGCAAATGTCCATTTTTTTCGCAATTACATTGCCCTTTCAGACATTTACACAAAACTTTTGAAACCGCTGTTTTTCTTTTTTTTTCAATTGCTTCTGAAATAATTTCCAAGTCATCAAAACTAAGCTCACTATTTTCAATCACACAAGCTATCATTTTTCCAACTTTTGTATTGCAAATCTTTTTAAAAGTTCCCAAAATATAAATTTTTGCGACTTCCTTTTCCGTGTATTCCGTGGAATAAAGATATTTATTTCCAATTTCCCGCTTTTTTAAAATTTTTCTCTCTAAAAGCCTATTAAGCAATGTTTTAACCGTCGTCCGCTTCCAGTTCATCTTTTCTCCGAGTACTTCAAAGACAAAATTGCTTGTAACTTCATTATTTGCCCACACAACCCTCATTATTTCCCATTCTGAATCAGTTATATGACACTTTTCTTCCATAAAAATCCCACCTTTAAAAAAAAATAAAACGACTACATTTGTAACCTATATAAATAGTTTACAACAGTAATCGTTTTTTGTCAAGTAAAAAATATTTATTTTTTTACATAAAAAATATCATTGTAAGTATAAAAACTACTTTAAACACTACATAAATTTGAAAAAAGCTATTTATTCTAGGAGTTTCTTCACGCCCTTCGTCTTTTATAATTGAGTAATCCAAAGCCCATAACAATATAAGATATACAATTATACTTACAAGCGAAAATGCTCCTGTGAAGAAATAAATTACTTCTAAAAATAAAAATATATATATTTTAAATGTCGTTCTTTTGCTTATAAAAAATATATTTATAAGATTATAATTTGCATATACATACAATAAAATCATAAGTACAATTCCTAGATAATTTGAAACAACATCAATTTTTTTTAACACGAAAACCGCAAAATACGCTATGATTGACATCATTAAAATTCTAGATTTTTCATTTTTATTTTTATTTAATTCTTTTTTTATATTCATTTTTTAATCATCTCCCAACTTTATATTGTTGTAAATTTTTTTTAATTTAGATTTTTTTATGTGAGTATAAATTTCAGTTGTCATATTTGAATTTTCAAATGTTTCTGAAAATTTTTCCTCCTTTTTTAAAAGTTTAATCGTTCCAGTCGGATCATTTTGAGTAAAATTATTTAAGTAACAAAATTTATAAAATGATTTTATCACTGACACTTTTCGTAAAACTGAACTTTCTTTTAATTTTTTTGAAATATATTGTATAAAATCAAATATCTCCTCTTCCAAAATTTCATCAAAACTTTTTTTTAAATAAGAAAAAAATTGTTTTAAATCCCGTTTATAACCTATTAATGTGCTATGTGAATCCCCCTTTTCAAACTCCAAAAAATTTAAAAATTCCTTTATCACCTCGTCATTTTTTCTTTTAATTTTCAAATTTTTCTCAATTATAAAGTTTTTATTACTTTCTAATTTTTTCTCGTTTTCCAAATTTTTTTTCATTTTTAATCATCCATCTTTTTTTATTGTATTTCCATTATTTCTTTTGCGTGATTAATTGACGCTTCTGTTATATTGTCTCCTGAAATTATTCTCGCTATTTCACGGATTCTTTCATTTTCATCAAGTTCACGCACTTTAGTTTCTGTAAAACCATTTTCAATTTCTTTTTTTATCAAAAATTGCTGACTTGCAGAGCCTGCAATTTGTGGAGAATGTGTAACACAGATAATCTGTGTATTTTTTGAAAGCTCCTTTAATTTTTGCGCCACTTTTCTCACCGTTTCGCCAGAAATCCCAGTATCAATTTCGTCAAAAATAAGTACCGAAATATTATCAACTTCTGAAAATACCGTTTTTAGCGCCAACATTATCCGAGAAACTTCTCCGCCAGACGCAATTTTTACAAGCGGCTTAAAATTTTCTCCGACATTTGTCTTAATCAAAAATTCCACTTTATTTATTCCATTTGCCGTAATTTCATCATTTTTTTGAATTGCTACTTGAAATTTTGCACTTTCCATATTTAAATCACAAAGTTGAATATCAATCGTATTTTGAAGCGCATAGGCAATATCCATTCGTATTTTGCTCAACTTTTCACTATTTTCAAAATATTTTTTAATAAGTTCTTTTTTCTCATTCTTTAGATTTTCAAGCTCATCATTCTCAAAGTTTAAAAAATTTAAATCATTTAAAATTTTATTTTTGTATTCTAGGATTTCTTCAATTGTCGCCCCATATTTCAATTTTAATTTATTAATTTTATCAATTCTTTTCACAACTTTTTCAAGCTTCGTGTCATTCACTTCTTCCACATCTCCAATAAAATTATCAATGGAATACGAAACTTCTTCGACTTCATAGACGATGGATTCCACTTTTTCTGACAACTCTCCATAAATTTCTGACAAATCCGACAGCTGCTCCAAATTTTTTCTAACTTTTCCAAGAGCCGATAAAATCGAAAACTCGCCTTCTTTTAACCACTGCGAAGACTCTTCCAGTTTTTCACTAATTTTTCCTGAGTTGAACAAAATTTTGTACTCCTCTTCCAGCTCATTATCTTCATTTAATTTTAAATCCAAATCATTTATTTCATTAAACTGAAATTCCAAAATATCCTTTTTTTCTAAAAGTTTTGCCTTTTGTTCTTCAATTTTTTCAATTTTTAAATTTACTTTTTTTATTTCATCCACATTTTTTTTGACTTCTTTTAACAAATTTTTTCCTGCATCATCCAAGAATCTATCCAGCAAATTTAAATGAAACTCGTTGTTTAAAAGTGATTGATGCTCATGTTGACCAACTAAGTCTATAATATTTTCCATCATCTCTTTCAATTTTGATAATGTAAATCTTGTCCCATTTACTGTAATTTTAGATTTTGAATTTTTATCAAAAGTTCTTGTTACAATAATTTCATTATCGTTTATTTCAAAACCAAGTTCGTTTAATCTTTCTTTTTGTCTATCGGTAATTTCAAAAATTCCTTCAGCAAAAAGACTGTCTTCACCGTTTCTAATCATTTCTAAATGGCTTCTCTCACCTATCAAAAGCGATATTCCATCCAAAATAATGGATTTTCCTGCACCAGTTTCCCCAGTTAACGCAATAAAATTTTTACTAAACTCCAAATTCAAATTTTTGATTATCGCTAAATTGTTTAATCTTAACTCTCTTAACATCCTTTTCCTTTCATTTGCTAAATTTATAAAACAAAATCTCCCCATCTTAATTTTTCTCTCAAAATACCAAAATAATCGCTGTTTATAGGTTTAATTATTTTTATTTTTTTATTTGATAGGGTAGCCAAAAGCTCATCTTCCGGCTTAATTCCAAACCACAAATTCCCATCTATGTTCAAATGAACTTCGGCTTCTCTTGAAACTGCCTTAAAGCTCAATGTTTCACACCCATTTATAACAATTGGCCTAGCGGTTAAACTTTGTGGAGATAATGGCGTTATTGTCAAGGCATTTAAATTTGGATGGACAATTGAACCTCCAGCTGACAGAGAATAAGCCGTTGAACCAGTTGGCGTTGCAACTATAATTCCATCCGCCCTATATTTATTCACAAAAATCCCATTTGAGAAAACTTCCACCTGAATTAAGTGAGCTTCATGGCCACCTTTTGTTATCACAAGCTCATTTAGCGCATAAAATGTATTACCATTGTATTTTACTTCCATAAGTGAACGATTTTCTATCTTATAATTTACATTTTTTATATAATTTTTTAGCATCTCAACCGCATTTTCTGGATTTATTTCAACTAAATACCCAAGCGAGCCAAGATTTATTGCAAGAATTGGAATATCTGATATAATTGCTTCTTTTGCAGCTTTTAACATCGTCCCGTCTCCGCCTAGTGAAATTAACAAATCCGCTTTTTTCACATCTTCCACTTCCAATATTTTACTTTCTTTTAAATAATTGTAAAAATTTTTAAGCAACTCTTCATTCGCATATTCACTTTTTACAATTTTTACTTTTTTTACTAAATTTTCTTTTTTTTCCATAATCATCCGCCTATTTTTTCCCAAAAATTTATTTTCCATAAAAACTAAAAAAATAACCCAAAGACATAGCTATTTTTTACTATATTTCCTTTGAGTAGTTATTTTATAAACTATTTCTAAAATTAGGTCTCGGTATAAGCCGGATTCTGTATTAGTCAATCATTTATCTAAATTAATAATCACTTATTAACTTTAGCGAATTACCCTTCAAAGTAAAGGCGGGGAACCTTTTATCACTTTCCTACTTATTCTTGCTTCAGGAGGGGTTTACCAAGCTAATTTAATTGCTTAAATTACTGGTAGTCTCTTACACTACCTTTTCACCCTTACCTAAACAGGCGGTTTTTTTTCTGTGGCACTTTCCTTAAGATTTCTCTTAACAGCCGTTAACTGTCTCCTTCCCCTGTGAAGTCCAGACTTTCCTCTTAAAAAAATTTTTCAAGCGATTAACTCCGAAACCATCAATATGCAATTATTTTATCATTTTTTATCACTTTTTGTCAATAAATTTACCACTTTAAAATGATTTTTTTATAAAAAATATAAAAATAAAACACTCTAATTTTTAGAGTGTTTTGTGATTTACTGATATTTTACTGATTTTGCCATTTTATAAATTACTTCAAATGTTTATTTTTAAAGGTTTTAAAGCAATTTTACTTTTTAATCCAAGGCATAAGCTGTCTTAATTCAGCTCCAACTTTTTCTACACCATGATTTGCAAACTCTTGTCTTTTTTCTTTTAAGAATGGTTGTCCAGCTTTGTAGTCAGCTAAGAAATCGTTAGCAAATTTTCCTGATTGAATATCTTTCAAAATGTCTTTCATAGCTTTCTTTGTTTCTTTTGTAATAATTTTTGGTCCAGTTAAATAATCTCCGTATTCTGCTGTATTTGAAATTGAATTTCTCATTGTAGCAAATCCACCTTCGTAAATTAAGTCTACGATAAGTTTCATTTCGTGAATACATTCAAAGTAAGCGTTTACTGGGTCATATCCAGCTTCTGTTAATACTTCAAATCCAACTTTCATAAGTTCTACAACTCCACCACACAATACTACTTGTTCTCCAAATAAGTCAGTTTCTGTTTCTTGTTTAAATGTAGTTTCAAGAATTCCACTTCTTCCTCCACCAATTGCTGAGGCCCAAGCTTTAGCTACTTCCATAGCATCTCCTGCTGGATCTTTTTCTACTGCTACTAGACAAGGTACTCCGCTTCCTTCTTGGAAAGTTCTTCTTACTAAGTGTCCAGGTCCTTTAGGAGCTACCATAAATACACTTATATCATCTCTTGGAACTATTTTTTTAAAATGAATGTTAAATCCGTGTCCAAATGCTATGTATGCTCCTTTTTTCAAATTTGGTGCAATATCTTTTGCATAAACTTCTGCCTGTAATTCATCTGGAATTAAAATCATAACGATGTCAGCACCTTTTACAGCGTCTGCTGTTTCTTTTACTGTAAATCCTGCTTCTTCGGCAGCTGACCAAGATTTAGAACCTTTTCTAAGTCCAACAGTTACGTCAAATCCACCTTCTTTTAAGTTTAGTGAGTGAGCATGCCCTTGTGAACCATACCCTAAAACTGTAATTTTCTTACCTTCTAATTTACTTAAATCACAATCAGCATCATAATAAACTGTTGTTCCTAAAATATTTCCTGCCATTTTTATTTTCCTCCTAAATTTTTTTATACATACATTATACACTTTTTAAAAATATTTTCAAATATTTTTTTTTAATATAATGATATATTTTATATATTTTTAAATTTATTTAATTTTTTTGTAAAATAACAAACCTAAAATTTTATCTCAAATTTAATATATTTTAAAATTTTTTATTCAAAGCTTTTATTGTGTATTTACACTGGCGTCTTTCACTTTGCACGCTTTAACATCTCCTGAATTCAAAACTGCCCTAAACTCCCATTTTTTATTTTTATCAATAGAGTCAACACTGTCCACAGCATCTCCAACTTTTTCTCCCTTTTTATCAAAGCAAGGAATTTCAATAGTAACATTTTCCTTTCTGCTTCCACTATTTGTCAAAACTCCTGTTACAATCGTCGTATTTCCATCGTTTTCAACTTTTGCTTTAGAAAATTTATACTTAGTGCCTTTTGCATTAATTTCTCCATCATTTCCGCCAATTATTCCGCCTACAATATTCCCGGCTGTTTTAATTACCGCTCCTGTAACAGTTCCAGCTGCCTTAATCGTTCCACCAGCAATACTTCCTGCCGCTCCGACAACTCCACACGAAGAAAGTACAAATGCTGTTCCCATCATCATTATTATTTTTTTCATATTTTTCAAATCCTTTCAATATTTTTTATGCTCACAGTATTTTAAATTTGTTTTACTGCAATTCCAGCATATCTTATGTATTCTAACACTAAAATTATATATTTCCATTTTTTTATAAATATTTTTTACTTAAAAAATTTTATTTCACAATCAACCAAGGTCTTTCATTTTCCCAAACAATTTTTACTTTCAAATCAAACATCTGCGAAAGAAGTTCCTCTGTCAAAATATCTTTTTTTAGCCCTTTTGCTAAAATTTTTCCATCATAAAGAAGTGCTACATGTGTTACCGATGGCATAATTTCTTCAATCTGATGAGTTACATAAATAAACGGTATCGCATTATCATTTTGGGAATTTTCCTCAAGTACCTTCAAAAAATACTCCCTTGAAGTTACATCAAGCCCTGAACAAGGCTCGTCCAGTATAAGCAAATCAGGCTCATTCATAAACGCTCTTGCAAGTAATGTTCGACGCTGTTCTCCCTGCGACAAAGTCCCAAAACGATTATTTTTTATATATGAAATTCTAAAATCATTAATAATCTTATTGGCTTTTTCCTTATCTTCATCCACAACTTCGTCATAAATCCCTATTGAATTAAATTTTCCTGAAATTACGACATCTTCCAGCTTTTCTGCATTTAATGTGCTTGAAAAATTATTTAATGTGGAACTCACAAATCCAACTCGATTTTTTATTTTTTTCCAAGAATAATTGCCAAATTTATGCCCAAAAACTCTCACTTCTCCAGAAGTTGGAAAAATATAAGCTGGAATCATTCCCAAAAGAGTGGATTTCCCAGAACCATTTAGCCCTAATAAAACCCAGTTTTCTCCTTTATTTATGTGCCAGTCGACACCCTTTAAAATTTCTCTTCCTTCTCGTCTGAAAGTTACGTTTTCATAATGTAAAATTTCACCAGTTTTTTTCATAAAAACTATGTATGATAAATATATGAATAATTATATAAATACCACGTTCTCCTTTCTTCTATTTTTTATTTTGCTTTTGATTTCACTCCCCTTGCTTTTTCTAATTTCAGATAATCATTTTGTTGTTTTCTAATTTTGAGTCCAAAAATAATATTGAAAAATTTCTTCCTTTAATTGACAAAACTAAACCATCCTCAAAACTTATTATTGTTCTCGAATTTAATGGAAATTATTTTATCCTAAGCTTTCTGTACCTATTCACCGCCGCACAAAATTCCTGCTTTCTAGGCAATGCCAAATTTCCTGGATGCCCTGTGTACGAAGAAATCGAATCAAGCCCATCCTTTTCAATTCTTTCATAAATCCTGTCAGCCGCTTGTGAAAGTGTCAGTTTTTCATCCAACACTTTATTTTTAAAATAGTCAATCATTACAGCAATGCAGTTTGTCTGGCTATCATCCACAAGCTGCTCCAGCCCCGAAATGTCGATTAATTCCTTTCCATACAAAATACTGTATTTCCCTTTAGCTTTTGTTTTATCCAGTTTTCCAGATTGTGAAAAACTTTTTTTAAGTGGAATACGCTGTGTAACTCCTTTAAATTTATCATTTGAAGAAAATTCTCTCTTGTTTTCATCCAATTTTGCAATCTCTTTTGCTTTTTCTGTCACATCTTTTGGCACATATTCATCCATCATTATAACGTGATTTGCCACATCAAAATAATCTCCAGAGCCACCAACAATCAATATAGTAGAAACTCCAAAATTGTCATAAAGTTCCTTTACCCTGTCAATAAACGGTGTTATCGGCTCTTTTTCCTTTGCCACAAGTTTTTGCATTCTTGCGTCACGAATCATAAAATTTGTAGCTGAAGTGTCCTCATCTATTAGAAGCAAAGAAGTCCCGTATTCCAGCGCTTCTGCCACATTTGCCGCCTGCGATGTGCTTCCGCTCGCATTTTCAGTCGAAAAAGCCCTTGTATCCTTATTTTGTGGCAAGTTATTTATAAATCCGCTTATATTCACCTTTTCCACATTTCTTCCATCTTCCGCACGTATTTTTACCGCATCCGATTCAGAAATTATAAATTCACGCCCATCTTGAGCAATGTGATTATAAACCCCTCTTTCAAGTGCTGCAAGCAACGTGGATTTACCGTGATAACCTCCACCTACAATTAGCGTAATTCCTTTTGGAATCCCCATTCCACTTACTTCTTTCCCGCTCGGAAGTTTTAACGTAACCTCAAATTTTTCTGGACTTTTAAACTTAACTGCATTTTTCATAGGCTTATCCGAAACTCCACTTTCCCGAGGAAGCACAGAACCATTAGCCACAAACGCAACAAGTCCTTTTTCCTTCAACATTTTTCTTGCATATTCCTGATCCAGCACTAGAATTACCTGCTCATTTAACGCTTTTTTATTCAAATTATCATAAATAATGGATTTTTCTACAATTTTAGGGAGCTGCTCAAAAATAATTTTCTGTGCAGCTTTTCCCATTATCCGTCTGCCTCTGGCAGGCATCCCCATTTCAAACCTCACTTCAACTTTATCTCCCTTTATGAGAACTGAAGTTCTTTCCAAGATTTCCTGTCCGCATCTGTCAATAAAAATTCTTCCACTGCCTCCAATTCCTGTACTGTCATTCCCACTTTTCTGAATTTCCCTGTAAAAATTTCTCGTAAGAAAATCAGAAACTGCGATATTCTTATCCTTCGTATCTGTCAGCTCACAAGGAATCCCACAAATTTTCCTATCCATTATAACCCTCATTTTTGAAGGCGGAGCATAGGGATCTGACTGCACGTGATCAATCGCAAAAATATACTTTTCAAATTTATATTCTCCTTTAAGCGACTTATACGCCGAATAACTTTTCCCATCCATTGAAAATAATATTTTTTCTAATTCTTTATAATTTTTCATCTTTTACAATCTCTCTTTCCATTTATCAAAATGTAAAAAGGTTTGTCCACTAAAATTCACCTTTTTATCGATTTCTTCTGCTTCATTTATAAAAAAAATTTATACATTTCATTGTAAAAGTTCCTTTTCTCTTTTGATAAAATATTTTTTATCAATTTATTAACCATTTCATAAAATTTTTTAAACTTTAAACTTCTACTTTTATTTACATATTCATTTTTAGAAATTCAATTGCTCTCAAACTTGGATTTTTTTAAAATTTTTTAATTAAATCATCTAAAATTATATTCTTTTAACAATTTCATTTCCCATTTCATCAGTTCCAACTTTTTTCAGTCCATCAGTATAAATATCAGCTGTTCTGAATCCATCTTCCAATACTTCTGCAATTGCTTTTTCAATTGCATCTGCTTCTTTTGTCAAGTTAAATGCGTATCTTAACATCATTGCCGCTGATAAAATTGTTGCGATTGGGTTTGCGATGTTTTGTCCTGCGATGTCTGGTGCAGAACCGTGGCTTGGCTCATAAAGTCCAACTTTTCCATCTCCTAAACTTGCTGATGGCAACATTCCAAGTGATCCTGTAAGCATTGAAGCCTCATCTGATAAAATATCTCCAAACATATTGTCTGTCAAAATTACATCAAATTGTCTTGGATTTGCAATCAATTGCATTGCAGCGTTATCCACATACATGTGGGAAACTTCCACTTCTGGATAATTTTTTGCAAGTTCATTTACTGTTTTTCTCCACAATTTTGAAGTATCTAAAACATTGTGTTTATCCACACTTGTAATTTTTTTCCCTCTTAATTTTGCAATTTCAAATGCTTTTTTTGCTATTCTTTCAATTTCCCCTTTTGTATATGGCAATGTGTCGACAGCTTTTTCATCAGAATATTCTCTAGGTCCGAAATAAATTCCTCCTGTAAGCTCTCTAACTATCATTACATCTAGCCCTTCTCCAATTATTTCATCTTTTAGAGGACTCGCACTTTTCAATTGCTTAAACAAAACCGCTGGTCTTAAATTTGTGTAAACTCCCAAGTCTTTTCTTATCGCAAGAAGTCCTTTTTCAGGTCTTTTATCAGGCTCAACATTATCCCATTTAGGCCCTCCAACTGACCCCAACAAAATCGAGTCACTCTCTTTACAAATTTTCGCAGTTTCTTTGGAATAAGGAATCCCATATTTATCAATAGATTCTCCTCCCAAATACCCTTGCGTATACTCAAATTT
This sequence comes from Leptotrichia sp. oral taxon 847, assembly GCF_001553645.1. NCBI lineage: Bacteria > Fusobacteriati > Fusobacteriota > Fusobacteriia > Fusobacteriales > Leptotrichiaceae > Leptotrichia > Leptotrichia sp. oral taxon 847. Next base: position 499,685 of record NZ_CP014231.1, read on the forward strand.
ATGTCCAAATTTTTCTCCAATTTTATCCAAAACTTTTACCGCTTCATCAACGATTTCTGGACCAATTCCGTCCCCTTTTAATAATGCAATTTTGTAGTTCATTTTTTTACTTCCTTTCTTTTAAAATATTTCAACAAATATTTATTTTATAATTTTTTTATACAATCTATCTTATTTAAAAAAATTTTTTCACTTTTTTTTATTTCAACAACAAATTCTTTATAATTAGATATTTCTTGTGGAATTTTAAAAGAAATTTTAAATATTTCTCCACCACATCCATTTAATTGTCCTATTTCATTAGATTCGGATTTGTCTATATCCGGATAGATTACTCCTGATTTTTTACCTTCTATTATATGCAAATAACTTATTAATTGATATAAATCTTCTCTGTAAATTTCTTTTTTGTTTTTTCCTAATTTCTTGTATTTTGCATCTAATATAATTTTTTCATCAAGGTTATAAAAATCAGGATAGACCATTCTTTGCCTATTGCTAAACAAAGAAATACCTTTTTCCGATTTTTTATTTTTAGGGTGAATGAATTTTTTATTTATCAACATAGTGTTTAAATACTCTTCCCAAAGCCAGGCAACATCTATTATTATTCCATGAATTTTATTATCGTTATTTCCAAAATCTATTTTTTCATTTTTTAAAATTTGAATGCATAATTTTTGTAAATCATAATATTCTTCATAATAGCTATGTCTAACTGGATTAAGTATATTATCTTTTAATATTTTGACCAAATCAGAATTTTTATAACTTTTTGTATTTTGTACAAGTATTTGTATATCTTCTTTTAAAAACATATCATTGAAAAAATCAAAGTTATAATTTTGTTTTATTTTTTCTAAAGTATGTCTAATTATCTGAGTTACTCTATTATCAAAACTAAACTCTCTTGTTGTATAAGATATTTTCCCATTAAATGGAATATTTTTATTTATATTTTTTATAATATTTATAGCTCCTCTAACATTCAAATTATTGTATTCTTTAGTTTTATATTCTTTATATAGACCTTTTTTCATAGCTCTCTTTAAATAAAACGGAAATAAATAAATTAATAAATCATAGTACATTCCTAAATTATCACTTTTTGTTTCATTTTTTATAACATTATAATTAAGTACTTTTTGAAACATATATTTAAGAAAATAATCAGATTGTGACTCAGAATTATTAAAAAATCTTGTTTTAATTTTAACTTCATCATGTCCTTTTCCAATTACCCCGACTATATTTCGAGTATATACTTTTTTATTTTTTGATTCAAATATAAAATTACTCTTTTCTAAATCTTCTGATTCTTTTAATATTGGTGGAAAAATTATAAAATTATCTTCATTTAATTGAGATAAAGTAATATTTAATAATTCTTCTATTATTTCGTTCTTTCTAAATTCAGTTATGTCTGCATTATCAGTTAGTATCATTTTTTCCATCATAATATTTTTTAATCTCTCTCAATTTTCCTTCTGAATCTCTTTCTCCTCTAAAATAATCTTTTAATAAAGGTTCTAATTTATTTTTCCAAAGCTCGTCTTGATTAACTTTACCTTCATCCAATGCTTTAAAATAACTTCCACCTATTTGATAATCTTTTGATAAATTACCAATTTTTTGATCTATAATCGCATTATTTAATCTTGTCATCTGTTCTTTTATTTTGCCATTTTTAAGCATTATCTGAGAGTCTTCTGCCATAATCTCTTCAAATAAGAATCTACGTCGCATAGCAAAATCAAAAGTATCTACTGAACGGTCTATATCATTCATTGTTCCTATAATATAAACATTTTCTGGTATATAAAATTTTTCTTGTGAATCTTCATGCATATTAGAATATTGTGTTTTTATAGAACCTTTTTTACCTCGATATTCTGGATCAATTGAGAAAAACAGCTCTCCAAAAATTTTAGAAATTTCTCCTCTGTTAATTTCATCAATAAGAAAAATATAATTTTTATTAACAGAATTATGTTCTTTTTTAATTTCATCATCATATTTTTTTAAATAATTAACAGGTGTTGAATACCAATTACTAAAATTATTTTCTTTATCAAATTTGCTAATTTCTTCGCTATTCTCAAGAATTTCTCTTAAATTTCCATAAGTTTTTATTTCAGATGTTTTATCTCCTGTATATTTTTTTTTCCCAAGCAATTGCTCAATTTGAGGAATATAATTTTTAGCTCTATTTCCCCCTAATTCTTTTAAAAAAATTTCAAAACCTTGTAATGTAAATTCTTTAGAATTTAATTTTCTTAAAACTTCTGATATTTTTGCTATTTCACAAAATTCATAAAATATACCTTTTTTTAATTCAAAACCTAATTGATTATTTTTAATAATTGGTCTCAATCCTTCAATAAAATCAGTATAATCATAACTGGAATGAAATTGAACAAACTCAAACTGTTCATTATTATCTAATTCATCAACATTAATTCCTATCATTTCAGCTGCAATTTGTCTAGCTAAATATGTTTTTCCTGTTCCTGGAGCTCCTCTCAAAATTATATTATAATTTTTTTTTAGTTTCTCTTTTAAGTCAAATATTCTACTATCTTTTAATTTATTTTTAGAATAATTTTCAGATTCTTCTATCATTTTATAAAAATAATCAAATAACTCTTTTACATTTTGATTTGGTTCTTTTTGTTAAGTCCTAATTTACTAATTGATTCTTCAAAGCCTTTAGTATATCCTTTTTCTTGCATATACCTTTTAAATTCTTCAGATTCTTTATTGTCTTCATGATACCCTTTATAATAAGCTACAACTTTTTTATTATCATACTGATAAACAATATTTATCCAACAACCTATATTTTCAATTTTAGATTGATATACAATAAAATTAGTATTTTCTCCTTTATAATGTCCAGATGTTACAAAATTAATATTTATTGAAAAATCACTATATTTTATAAATTTTTCATCAAATTTTGGATTTAAAAATTCTTTTTCTGATCTTTCCAAGCTTTCCATATCCTTGCTTTTTATATTTTTAATCTTTACTCTCTCACCACTATTTGCAATATTTTTATCAGTTTGAGAAATCCAAAATTTTAACATTTCAAAAAAATTTAAATAGTCTTCATCATTAGCTCTATACATTTTTCTTGCTCCTAAAAATTATTCATTTTTTTTAATTTAACAAATTCTTTCTATCCACTTTTTCCTTCAATCTATCAAAATAACCACCTTCAATCAGATTGTTCCTATTCTGCATCCACCATGCCTTTCCATTAATTTGGGCAAAATTTATTATTTCTTTTTTTATTTTATCCCCAACTCTTACTGATATTGTAAATTTATAGTTTACGATTCCTTTTTTTAAATCAATTTTTTCTATATCATCAACATCTATTCTTGTTAAAAGCCCTTTAATTCCACCAAGCATCCCAACTTCGAAAAATAATATTTCATTCTCCTTAAAAAGTATATAACACGGCTTCATTCCTGCTTTCATAATCAATCCAATAAGTCCCATCATCAAAAATGAATTCAAATTTCTTTCTCTTTTAATACCGTAAATAAAATTTTTATCATACTCTATCCCATTTTCCTTAAAATATTCTTCTACTTTCAACTGTTCTTTTGATTTTTCTGCCATCTTTTAAATTTTTCTTTCTAATTTTTATTCTATTATTTCAATAAACAACTTCTTCCTCAGCAACATCATTAACATAATTAACCTTTTTAGTCAATTTCCCATCCTCATCATAGAATTTCCAAATTCCCTCTTTTTTCCCAGCTTTATAATTTCCAGTTATTGCTAAATTATGATTACTATAATAAAATTTTGCCAATCCTTCTCTTGGCTCTCCCCACTTGCTTAACCACATTGAATGTATTTTTGTCTTCTCTCTAAATATCGTAGAAAATTTATCGTTTAATTCCAAATCAACAACAAACTCAAAAAGAGCATTAAAACTTGCAGCCAAAAATCCCTTATCAATGTTCCCTTTTAACCAAATCCAATTATCCCCCACAACTATATAATCATCAACTACTTCAAAATAAAAATTTCCTTCACTTGTTATTTCAATACTTTCAACAAAAATATATTTTTTAAACTTGTCTATTGGAAATATATTATTTTTATATGCCTTTTCAGCTTCTTCTTTTGTAAAATCGTCTTTTAAAATTTCAAATAACATATCATAGCAAGTTGGATACTCTGGAAATGCTCCATCATCAAAAAAATCATCATTCAGCACATCATAAAAATACTTAACCATCGTATCTTTCACTTTTTTATTCCATTCATCCTGATTAAGATACAATTCTTCCAAAATTTTAAACATTTTTTCTTTTTCAAGTTCAACATTATCACATTCTTTATAAATCGTAAGTCTTACTAATGTTTCTTTACCTTTCCAAATAATTTTTCCGTCCCACTCTTTAAAATTTCCCATATATGTATTTTCAACAAAATCCTGAATTTCCATATCTGATTTTCCTTTCTGAAAAAATCTAAGAAAATTAATCCATATAAAACTCGTCTATTTCACCATTAAAATTACACTCAGCATAAAACATTTTATCAACAAAAAACAATCTTTCGTACATAGTAATAGAAAAACTATTTTCATCATCGTCAGTTAAATCAATTGTTATTTCCATATCTTCATTATCAAGTAACTTTTTAAATGCTTCTTTTGTAAGAAAATTATTTTTCATAATTTTTTCTGTATCTTCTTTTCCAATAATTTTAAGTAATTTTTTCTCCACTTCATCAATACTCTTTGTCTCATAGTAAATTTCGGCATATTTAGGCTTTACCCATTTTTCCTCATTAAACCAGTCAACAAATTCATCAGCAAACAAATTTTTACACTTTGTATCCCAGTATTCTTTCTTTTCTAAAATTTTTTCAACCATTTCTTCGACTTTTATTTCATCAATTTTCTTTTCATCAATGTCATCTTCACCATTACAGTACAATTTCATTTCTATTTCATGATTTATCCACATCACTTTACGAGTATGCTCTCCATCTATGATTTCCCAATTTTTCATTTTTACTCCTTTTTTAACTACTTATGACTTTCTTCATATTTTCTAATCTCATCTTCATGCTGTAAAGTCAATCCAATAGAGTCCAATCCCTTAAGCAATCTTTGTTTCCAGCTTTCTTCCAGCTCAAAAACATATTCTTTCCCATTCGCAATCAATTTGTTGTTTTCTAAATCAACTGTTACCTTCGCATCTCCAGGCAATTTTGATAATTCGATTCTATCTGCTTCTGGCAATGTTATTGGCAAATGTCCGTTATTTAACCAGTTCATGTAGAAAATCCCTGAATATCCTCCAGCCACAATCACGTGAATTCCGTAATCTTGCAATGCCCAAGCTGCGTGCTCTCTACTTGACCCACAACCAAAATTGTCTCCAGTAATCAAAATCGTCCCATTTTTGTATTCTGGCTTATTTAAGTTAAAATCCATATTGTCAGACCCATCTTCGTTGTATCTCCACTCATCGAAAACATGTATTCCAAATCCTGTTTTTTCGATACTTTTTAAATATTGTTTTGGAATTAATTGATCCGTATCTATGTTGTCATTCATTATTGGAACGATTGTTCCTTCATATTTTGTAAATGGTTTCATATTTTATTCTCCTTCATTTTTTTGTATAAAAATCCCATTTTTAACTACTTTTTAAAAGGATTTTTCAACTTGTCTTTTATCCCTTTTTTGATTAAATTAAGTACACAATCAAAAATATTGTTTGCTTCGGTTTCACCAATATTTAACTCTTTTACATAACGACTTACAACTTGATCTTTTCCTTTTTGCCCTATTTCTGAGCAACTTTCAAAAATATTTATAACTTTCTGAGAAAAATTTTCATCATATCCAAATTGTTGTTGCACTTCTTTAATCATTTCATTTTTATTCATTTTATTTACCTCTTTCTATTTTGTATAAATTATTTAAAATTCTTTAATATCAAATTATTTCACTTCATCCAATTCCCTTACATCCACAAATTTCCCATAAATTGCAGCAGCAGCAGCCATCGCAGGACTTACCAGATGAGTTCTTGCACCTTTTCCTTGCCGTCCTTCAAAGTTTCTGTTGGAAGTTGAGGCACAATGCTCTCCAGCTGGTATCAAATCAGGGTTCATTCCAAGGCAAGTGGAACATCCAGCTTCTCTCCATTCAAATCCCGCATCTTTTAATATCTGTGCAATTCCATTTTCTTCAGCTGCTTTTTTTACTACTTGCGAGCCAGGAACTACAACTGCTGTAATATTTGGTGCAACTTTTTTACCTTTTACAATTTTTGCGACAATTTCCAGGTCGCTCAATCTTCCATTTGTACAAGAACCAATAAATACGTGCTTTAAAGGTATGTCAAATGGAGTTTGTCCCGGTTTTAAGCCCATGTATTCGTATGCTTTTTCATCATTGTGATCTCTGATTTCTGGAAATTTTTCAGTAACATTAATTCCCATTTCAGGATTTGTTCCCCAAGTAACTTGTGGCTCAAGGTTTGAAACATCAACTTTTATGTATTTGTCAAACGCATCTACAGAATCTGTGTACAATTCTTTCCATTCAGCCACTTTTTTATCAAATTCTTCACCTTTTGGTGCAAATCTTCTTCCTCTTACATATTCAAAAGTTATTTCGTCGGGTGCGATAATTCCAGATTTTCCTCCTCCTTCAATTGCCATGTTACAAATTGTCATTCTTCCTTCCATTGACATATTTCTAATTGTATCTCCAAAAAACTCGAAAGCATAACCATTTCCAAGCCCAATTCCGTAAGTCTTGATTATATGAAGAATTATATCTTTTGCATATACACCCTTTTGCAATTTACCAGTAATTTCAATTCCCATTGTTTTTGGTTTCTTTTGCCAAATTGTCTGTGTAGCCAAAACATGTTCCACTTCGCTCGTACCAATTCCAAATGCCAAAGCTCCAAAAGCTCCGTGAGTCGCAGTGTGGCTATCTCCACAAACTACAGTTTTTCCAGGCTGTGTCAACCCTTGCTCAGGCCCCACCATATGCACAATTCCGTTATTTTCATTAAACATATCCACAAGTTCAATCCCAAATTCTTTGCAATTAGCTGCCAACGCATCTAACTGTGCCTTTGAAACTTTATCTTTAATATTCATTCTGTCAGCCATAATTGTTGGCGTATTGTGATCCATTGTTCCAAATGTCAAGTCAGGTCTTCTAACTTTTCTTCCTGCAAGTCTCAGTCCCGAAAACGCCTGTGGCGAAGTAACTTCGTGAATCAAGTGCAAATCAATATACAAAAGTTGTGCTTCCCCAGGTTCTCCTGTAATCACATGTTTTTCCCAAACTTTATCAAACAAAGTTTTTGGTTTTTTCTCTTTATTTTTAATTTCTGACATTTTTTCTCCTCCGATTTTCTCTCCAAATTTTTGTCTCTAAATTTTTAATTAATTTAATTAATTTATGTATTTATCAAATTTTTCAACTACTTTTAAAATATAAAAATACATTATCGAATCTTTTTTACTAAATAGCTGATACTCCTACTCTGTAATTTCTATTAAATTTCCATCAACATCTTCCACAACGCTTTCGTAATATCCATCTCCCGTTGTTCTTGGTCCACTCAAGCACTTAAATCCATCATTAGTAAGTTTTTTTGTCAAACTGTCTACATTTTTTGCATCTCCTACACTAAATGCAATATGAATAAATCCCATATTCATAATTTTATCCTCTCTATCAGTCAATTCTGGTCTTGACATAATTTCTAATCTCACATCATTGTTAGGAAAGCTCAAAAAATATGTTTGTAATCCCGTTTTAAGATTACGGTACTTATTATTTGCCTTTGCATTAAAATATTTTTCATAAAATTCTCTTGATTTTTCTAAATCTTTTACATAAAGTGCCACATGATTTATTTTCATTTTAATCCTCCTAAATTTTTTTATTCTAAATTTATATTTTTAATCACATAAATATCCAATTTTTGGTCATTCGCAAGTTCAGTCAACATATAGTCAATTGCCTTTTTGTGATTCAAAACTTCAAAAACTTCACGAATACTCTTACCCCCAGGTAGCGTACTATCTAAAATAATCGTAGCAGTTTCATTTAGTGTCAATGTATTTCCTTCAATCGCATTTGAGTGATATGTTATTCTTACTGATAAATCTAAAAAATATTCATAATTTATATTTTTTATATCCATTTTCTCCAAGTTTCTCTACAAGTCTTTTTGTATCTTCCATATTATCATAATCTAGTGATTCTATCTTTTGCGCTCTCATCAATTCTAGTCATTCTAATCTTCCTTTCTTTTAACTTCTTTTATTTCAAACATTCCCATAAAAATTAGAATCAAAATTTCTAAAATAAATATTGGAATTGCAATAAAAACAGCTGCTTGATGTATATTCATAATTAACACTGCCATTAGAATCTGAAAGATAAAAATAATTCCCCATGCTTTAAAATGAAGTGTTATTCTGTAGTTTTGATTATCTGATTCCACATTTATAACTTTTTTAGGAGTCTTTATTAAAAAATTATTGCATACTTGAAGCGTTTGTTCTCCATAGTCTACATCAATTTCTGTTTTTTCATTAAATTTTACTTCTACAATTTTTTCATCATTTATTTTTAATTTAAACTTATCTCCTCCACCATTAGAAGATATTTTTGATTCTATAATTATTTTAGGCATCGGCTTTTCCTTGTATAATATAGTTACATTATACAAGCTCCTTTCTTTAAATTTTTTATATTGAATTTTTATTTCATCTTTCAAGATTACCTTTTCACAATAAAAACATTTATATTTATATTTCGATTTTTTTCAAATTGTTTTATTTTATTTTCTCTCTAATTTTGAGATTTATAACTTTTCTATTTATTTCTTAATCAACAACTGCACTTACTTCTATTTCTATCATCAATTCCTTATCAATTAATAAAGACACCTCTACCATTGTTGCAACTGGTTTAATGTCCCTAAAAAATTCTCCATATGCTCTTCCATATTCTTCCCATTTTGAAATATCTGTAACAAACATTCTTGTTCTAATAACATTTTTTAACTCTAATCCTTCCTTTTCAAGAACTTTTTTTATATTTTCAAGAATATATTTTGTCTGTTCATAAGCATTTCCTGCCGCATAAGGCTTTCCATCCTTGACAGCTGTTGTTCCTGCTATTTCAAAAATATTTCCTATCCTTACTGCTCTCGAATATCCTACAATGTCCTACCAAGGAGAATTTCCACCTAAATAACATTCATATTCTGGTTTTTCAAAAAGTCTATAATAAAATTTTATTATTTTTTATCCTCTTTTAAGTTCAAAAATCACAATCTCAGGCTGTGCAAAAAATCGAATAAACATTTCAAGAAAGGCTCCTCCTAGCCCTGAGGTAATATAAATTTTATGTCCTCCGTACTCTTTCATTCCATAGCCATATTTTTTCTTATCCTTCACTGCTGACATAATGATTTTTCCAAAAAAAGTAACTTGTCCAGCATGACTGTGTCCCGCTAAAATCACATCAGTTTTTTCCTTTTCATATTCTGACATCTGTTCAAAATATTCAGGATTGTGAGTCAAAAATAATACAAAATCTTCTTTTTTTATACCTTCAAGAGCCTTTTTCGCATCAGGCTTTCCGTGCCACAAGTCAGTCACTCCCGCAATATATATATTTTCATTGTTAATTGTTATTTTCCTATTTTCATTTACGAGCAGATTAAATCCAAGTTTTTTCATATTTTCAGCAGTTTCCTTTTCACCTGGATATTCATGATTCCCATAAATCGCATACACTCCAAGTTCTGGAATCTTTATATCCTTCGCATCCTCATAAAACTTAGGAATATTTTTCTCCCAAGTCGCATAATCTCCCCCCAGCAGTATCATATCCTTCTTCTGTGCATTAATCAGCTCAATCGCCTTTTTTTCTTGAACTCGATTAAACCGTGTCATCGTATCATATTGAAAATCCGCTACAAACAATACTCTCTTACCATCAAATTCTTTTGGAATATCTTTCGATTTTATCTCAATCGTCTTAATTTTAATATGCCTATACTCATAATGAGCATCAATTAAAAATATCACAATTAATACTACAAAAACCAACAGAAATTTAATAATCCAACTTTTTGTCTTCATTTTTTCTCCTCGCTACTGTTAAATAAAAAAATATTTTAAGAAACAGATTTATTTTTATCATTTTTGTTTTTACTTTTTTTTCGCTTAAATAGATTAAATAGTAATCCCAGATAAAATATAAAATCCATCATTCCAGCATAACTTCCAAAGCCATATATTATAATAAATACAAAGACTCCTCCCTGTCCCATTTCATCCATTTCAGGACTCGACATAATATAACCAGCCCATATTAAAAATATTGCTGCTTTTATTGTTACTATAATTAATGGTGGAATTAAAAGACTTTTTTACTGACTTTTATTTTTGAAACTAAGTAAGCGAAAATCAAACTAATAATAATGAATAACAACTCCGGTAGCAGCAATAACTTTTCCAAAATCCACTCATTTTTTATATTAAAATTTGACAAAAAGTCATAAAATCTGCTATCAACCATTATCCAAGATGTCCTCGCAATCGTTAAACCAATATCAAAAAATGATAAAAACAATACATAGAATATCCAAAAAAATACTTTTTTCATTTTTATTCTCCATCTAATTTTTTATTTAACTATTTAAAAATTTCAAAAATCAAATTCTTTTTTTCAAAAATATTTTATTCATTAGGATTATCATCAAGAACTATCGCACAAATAATATAAGCCAGTAGACCCGTTCCTGCACAAAGAATCAAAACAAGCCATACTATTCTTACAATACTTGAATCAATATCAAAATATTCTGCAATTCCTCCACATACGCCTGTAAGTTTTCTATCTTTTACTGATTTGTACAATTTCTTTTTCATAATATAAAACTCCTTATTTTATGTAATCATGACCTTAAAAAAATATAAATCAATGTCATAAAAATTGAAACTATAAAAAAGCCAAATATTTTCCAATATCTATAATATAAAGCTTCACACAAAGCATACAAATTAAAGAAAATTAATGCTAAAAATAATAAATATTCTTTTTCTTCAAAGAAAGATGCTATTCCTGTTATAAGAAACAGACATCCGCTTAAAAACATCAACATTACTTTTACTTTAAGTTGCAAAATTGTGATTTCTTCAGGTAATTCTCTATGCTGTAATTTAGCCTTCATTATTTTATCTTTCCCAAAAAGATAATAACCATTTGTCATAATTTCTATTAAGCCGAAAACTACAATTATAATTTTAAATATAAACATTTCTCCCCCTTTTCTCATTCACTCACAAATTTCCCAACCTTCTCAAGAAATTTCTTTCTATCTTCGTCTTCCCCTTGCATTCTCAAACTATAATGAATCCATTTCGTTTTCTTAATCCCAATTCCACCAAGATTAGCCTTTTTCATCGTAATCCCGAAACCTGTTATATTTAACAAAAATTTGGGTGCTGTAGCAGTTGTAATCATTTTTGCTGTTTTTATATTAGTCAAAAAACCTTTTATTCCATTCTGTGTATTTTCGTATGCAAATCCTCTCAACATAACTTTGTCAAAAAATCCTTTTAATATAGCAGGTAATGACATCCACCAAATTGGAAAAATTAATATTAATTCATCTGTATTTTTCAAAATTTCCTGATATTTCAAAACCAAAGGATCAGCACTTTTTCCTTGCGAATATAATTCCAAATCTTTTTCACTCATCACAGGATTGAATCCATCTTTATTCAAATCTATAATTGTATATTTTTCTTTTGTTTCATCAAGTTTTTCCACTACTTTATCTAAAATTGCTTTATTGAAACTTCCATTCCATGGATGTGCAAAAACTATTGTTTTCATTTTAAAATTCCTTCTTTCTGTAAATAATTTCTATAAAATCTAAAAATATATTTATTTTAGAGCCATCTGAAAATTACAATTTTTTTCTTTTAACCAAAATTTATTTAATTTCTATCTCAACTTCTTTTCAAAAAAAACACCACAATTTCAGGCTTTACAAAAAACCTGATAAACACTCCTTTCACAGCTCCTCCTACTCCAGAAATAAAACTCATAATGTGCATAAATTAATGCTAAAATAGGAATTAACAAAAAAATTCCCATCATTAAAACCAATATTTTTATCTTTTTCATTTCTACATATCCACTTCATTATTTATTTCAAACAATATTTTTTGTCTTTCAATTTCATTTATCAATTCTTCTTCACTAGGAAGATAATTTACATATTTACTTGCAAAAAGATTTTTATTATCATTCAAGACTGAATATTTTATAACGGTACTATCTGTATCGGTACAAAGAAGAAGCCCTATTGTCGGATTATCATTTTCCTGTTTTTTCAAATCATCATACATTCTTACATACATATCAAGTTGTCCAATATCCTGATGTGTTAATTTTCCTGTTTTTAACTCTACTATAACAAAACATTTCAAAATATAATTATAAAATACCAAATCAATATAAAAATCTGAATTTTCTGTACGAATATGCTGCTGTCTTTCCACAAATGCAAAACCTTTTCCAAGTTCCATCATAAATTTTTGAATATCGTCTGTTAATGCTTTTTCTAATTCATTTTCTGTATAAGACATATTTGTTGGTAAATCTAGAAACTCCAAAACTACTGGATTTTTTATAAATTCTTCTGCTTGTAGCTTTTTTGTCTTCTCTTTCATTTCATTTTCAACAATTTTTTTATCAATACTTGCAACAATACGATTATAATAAAGTGTAGATATATTTCGATCTAATGTTCTTACAGACCACATATTTTCGGCTGCTTCTGTCAGATAAAATATTCTGGCCTTCTCATTGGAAACTCTTAAAACTTTTTGAATGTGTGTCCAAGTTAATTTGGAAATCAGTGATTTCCATTTTTCATAATCTGAAAATAGCACATAAAACTGTCTAATATTCCGAATATTTCTTTCACCAAAACCTTTTCCAAATTCTTCTGTCAATTCTTTTGATAAATTTTTGATAATTTCTTTCCCATATTCAGCTCTTTCTTTCCCGTTCTGCTCTTCTTCTACAATCCTTCTGCCAATTTTCCAATATGCTTCCACCATTGCCGAATTTACAGCGGTATATGCTTTTTGTCTAGCATTTTTAAGTATTTTCTTTATTTCATTAATGTAATTATTTGATATTTCCATCAAAATCCCCTCCCTTTTAAAATTACTTATTATAAAGTCTATTTATCCCATTAATATAAGCCTTTATACTAGCCTCAACCACATCCGTACTTTGTCCTCTACCAATAAATCTATTTCCATTTTTATCTTTCCAAAATCAATTTTGATTACGGTAAAATCTATTACTCTTATCTTAATTTATTGAGAAATATGCAAAACTTCGTACACTTTTGAATTTTCTACTTCTTTAGGAGCATCTTCAAAAAAATAATACTCTGTCTGTTTCCAATTTTCAGGGTTATATACTAATGCTTTTCCAACAATTTTATCATCTGATATAGAAAATTCCATTCTTTTCATTTTTTCCATCGGTTTTGTTTCGTTCTCTATTTCCAATAAATATTTTGCTTTAGAAAAGTTTTCATTAAACTCTTGCAACAATGGTATTCCAATATTTATAGTCTGCCAGCCAAAAGAATTTAAAATATTATCATAGAAACCATCAAATATGAATTTATTCATTCCTTTGTTATCTTTCCAAAAGTATAATGGCGAATATTCTTTATTTTCCTCAGAGATTAGATAGGCTTTAAAAAATAAATCTTCAAATCCATCTGTTTTAAATCCATTTTCTTGCACTCTTTTTCTAATATTGTTCATATCAAAATCATTTGGAAGTTTTACTTTATACTGCATCATTATCATATCTTTTATCCTCCAATATTTTCTATTTAATTACTATATAATCTATTTATTCCATTAATATAAGCCTTTATACTTGCTTCAACTACATCTGTACTTTGTCCTCTACCAATAAATCTGTTTCCATTTTTCTCGATAATCACAACTACTTGTGCCTGTGCATCCGTATCTCCTGTAATCGCTTCCAATTTATATTCTTCTAAAACAAAAGTGTCGCTCACTGCTAAGTTTACTGCATTGTAAGCTGCATCAACTGGCCCATCTCCCAGAGCTTCTTTAACCAATTTTTCTCCATCCAAGTCGATTGTAACTGTAGCTTTTGGTTTTTTACCTTCCTGTCTTGAAATTTCAAAGTGAGTAAGTTTTATTCTTCCTTCAATTTTTGCCGCATCTCCAGCGACTAATGCGATAATATCTTCATCTAAAACATATTTTTTCTTGTCTGCCAATTTTTTAAACTGTGCAAATAATTCTTCCACTCTGTCACTTCCGACATGATTAAATCCTAGCGATTCTAATTTTTGTACAAAAGCGTGTTTTCCTGAATGTTTTCCAAGTACTAAGCTGTCTGGATTTCTTCCAACAGATTCTGGACTCATAATTTCGTAAGTTTCAGGATTTGCTAAAACTCCGTGTTGATGAATTCCTGATTCGTGTGCAAAGGCATTTGCTCCAACGATTGCTTTATTTGGCTGTGTTGAAACTCCTGTCAAAAGGCTTACTAATTTACTTGTTGGGTAAATTTGCTTTGAATCAATGTTTGTGTAATATTCTTCAAACAAGTCTTTTCTCGTTTTCAAAATCATTGCAATCTCTTCAAGTGAAGTATTCCCAGCTCTTTCTCCCAGTCCATTAATTGTACACTCAATCTGAGTTGCTCCAGCTTGAATCGCCGCAACCGAATTTGCCACAGAAAGTCCTAAGTCATCATGGCAATGCACAGAAATATCCACATTTTCGATTCCTTTTACATTTTTTCTCAAATAAGTTATAAGTTCAAACATTTCATTTGGAGTTCTGTAACCCACAGTATCAGGCACATTAAGTGTAGTCGCTCCAGCTTTTATAGCTGTTTCATACACTTCCACCAAAAATTCCTTTTCAGTTCTAGTCGCATCTTCCGAAGAAAATTCAACATCATCAACAAATGATTTTGCAAGTTCCACCATTTCTTTTACTCTTTCAAGAATTTGCTCTTTTGTCATTTTCAACTTAAATTCCCTGTGAATAGGCGAAGTCGCAATAAACGTATGAATTCTAGGCTTTGCCGCACCTTCTAAAGCTTTTCCCGCTGCCTCAATATCCTTTCTCACAGCTCTTGATAAACTACAAACTGTCGAATTCTTTACATTTTCCGAAATCATCTTAACCGCTTCAAAATCCCCAGGCGATGCCACAGCAAACCCAGCTTCAATTATATCCACTCCAAGACTCTCAAGCTGTTTTGCAATTCTCAATTTTTCCTGTGCGTTAAGATTAACTCTTGGTGTCTGTTCTCCATCTCTTAGTGTTGTATCAAATATTTTAATATGTTTTTTCATTGTCTTCTCCTTATAGATAATACTTTTCATTTTATTTTTATTTTATGGAATAAATCGCCGCCTCTTCTGCATGAATAACCGCTGTATCAAACAATGGAACATCAGTATCCTCATTTTTTATAAGAAGCCCTATTTCAGTACATCCTAGTATTATACCCTCTGCCCCTTTACTTCTAAGTTTATCAACAATTTCTAAAAATTTCTTTTTTGAATTAGAATTGATAGTTCCAAGACAAAGTTCATCATATATTACTTTATTTATGATTTCTATATCATTTTTATCAGGAATTATGACATTTATCTCTTTTTCAATAAGTTTCGATTTATAAAAATCCTGTTCCATCGTATATTTTGTTCCAAGCAATGCTATATTTTTTAATCCTTTTTCTAATATCTTTTCTGCTGTCATTTCGGCGATATGCAATATTGGAATGGAGATTTTTTCTTTAATCTGGTTAATAACTTTGTGCATTGTATTTGTGCAAATAACTATAAAGTCTGCTCCTGCTTTTTCAAGATTATTAGCAGCCTCTCCCAAGATTTCTCCACTTTTTTCCCAGTTGCCGTTTGCCTGACATTCTTCTATTTCCTGGAAATCCACACTATACAATACACATTTAGCAGAATGAAGTCCTCCTAATTTTTCTTTAATAACTTCATTTATTATTTTATAATAAGTTACTGTGCTTTCCCAGCTCATTCCTCCTATTAGTCCTATTGTTTTCAATTTCATCTTCCTCTCCTCTCAAAATAAAAATAACTATTCCTTCACAGCCTCAAATCTCAATCTTACATAATCGGCTATAATTTGTCCATTTTCATTTTTTTCAAGTTCTTTTTCTACTTTTTCAGCTATTTCATCAATCAATTTTTCGTGCATCTCTTTCGGAATATTCACAAAAGCAGGCGCAGAAAAGGTTTGCAGCCATCCTTTTATCCCAGTTGGAAGTAAAGTTGGACGAGAAAAACTTATCATTTTTTTCACTTTTAAGCCATATTTTTTTAATAATTCTGTTTCTTCTTTTTCTGTTGGAAAAAACCAGCATTTTACAGCTTTAAAATTATGTTTTTGGGTAACTTCAAACATTGCATTTTCTATTTTTTCCACATTTCCTTTACAGCCCATTTCGACCACAAAGCGTCCACCTTTTTTCAGTGCCTTTGACACACCTTCCAAAACTTTATTTGAATCTGTCATCCAATGAAGTGCCGCATTGGAAAAAATCGCATCAAATTCATTTTCAAAATTCATATTCTGTGCATCGCCTTGTATTGCGTGAACTCCTAATTTTCTAGTCGCTTCAACAAATTTCTGACTTCCATCTAGTCCCAAAACTTTGCACCCATATTTTGAAATTTCCTTAGTCAATACACCATCTCCACAGCCTAAATCCAAAATATATTCATCCTTTTTCGGATTCAGCCATTCAATCAGTTCCTTCCCATAATCAGAAACAAACCGTGCATTTTTCTCATACTTTTCCTTTTCCCAATGCTGACTTACACTCATTTTTTGTACCTTCTTTCTGTACTATTCCTATTTTATTTTCAACAAGAATTTTTACTTTAGCAAAAAATTTCTATTTTCCTAATATTTAAGCTCAAAACTTATTTCAAAATTTCTAAAATTTTATAATTTTTCTCCACGGCTCATTGCTACAACTCCAGTTTTTGCGATTTCCAAAATTCCGTAATTGTGCATTATTTCCACAAATCCACGCAATTTTTTCACATCCCCTGTAAGTTCGATAACTAACGAAGTTGGCGACACATCTAGCACTTTTCCTCTGTAAATATCAGCAACTTGAACAATTTGTGCCCTAGTTTCTGGAGCAGATTTCACTTTTATCAACATCAATTCTCTTCTTATGACATTTTCAACCGGGAATACTTTTACTTTTACAACATCCACAATTTTATAAACTTGCTTTTGAATCTGATTTAATGTCTTGTCATCTCCGTCAACTGTCAAAGTCAATCTGGCATAACCAGGCTTATTTGTAACTCCTGCCGTCATTTTTAAAACCGAATATCCCCTTCTGTTGAATAAAGACATTATTCTTGACACAATTCCATCGGTATTTTTCGCAATTATTAAAATTTCATGCTCTCTATTCATTTTCTAACTCACCTTTCTTTCCGATCATTTGACTTACAGTTTTTCCAGCTGGAATCATTGGAAATACGTTTTCTTCTTTTTCAACAACACATTCGATTAACACACCTTCATCAGATAATATCAAATCTTTTAATTTTGCTCTCAAATCTTCTTTATTTGTCAATTTCACATTTTTAATTCCATAAGCATCCGCAATTTTTATAAAATCTGGATTTACTTCTAAATTAACAAACGAGTATCTTCTATCCTTAAATAATTCTTGCCATTGTCTAACCATTCCCAAGTAAGAATTGTTTAAAATAACAACTTTTACTGGCAAGTTGTACTGTTTAATCATCATTAATTCTTGCACTGTCATCTGAAAACCACCATCGCCAACAATTAACACAACTTTTTTATCAGGTGCTCCAATTTGCGCTCCAATTGCTGCAGGAAGTCCGAATCCCATTGTACCAGCTCCTCCTGAAGTTACGATTGAATCAGGATTTTGGTAGGTAAAGTATTGAGCAGCCCACATTTGATGCTGACCAACATCGGTTACTATAATTGCGTCCCCTTTCAAAATATCGTCAATCGCTTGTAAAACTTCTTGCGGGAGCAATTTATCCTCTCCAACTTTTCTGTGCCCCAATGGATATTCTTTTTTCCACTCAATAACTTTTTCAACCCATTCTCTATGAGTTTGTGGCTCAACTGCCTGATTAATTTCAGATAACACTTGTTTTAAGTCCCCAACGATTGGCACATCAGCTCTTTTATTTTTATCAATTTCCGCTGGATCAATATCAATGTGAATTACTTTCGCATTTTCAATAAATTTATTAGGATTTCCAGCAATTCTGTCGTCGAATCTGACTCCGGCGGCAATTACTAAATCTGCTTCATCAGTCGCATAATTTGCAGGCACAGTTCCATGCATTCCAAGCATTCCAAGCGACAACTCATGTGAACCAGGAAACGCTCCCAATCCGAGCAATGTCATAGCCACAGGTGTCTGTGTCTTTTCGGCATATTCAAACAGTTCTTTCGACGCTTTCGATTTTAAAACTCCTGCTCCTGCAATTATTAATGGTTTTTTTGCTTCTTTTATCAATTTTATAGCTCTTTTTATTTGAACTGGATGCCCTTCATAAGTTGGTGAATATCCTTCCAGCTCAATTTTTTCCTCAAATAATCTTTCAAATTCAGCATATGGAATTTTGTGAACTTGAATGTCATTTGGAATGTCAATAAGAACTGGTCCCGGTCTTCCTGTTGTTGCGATATAATAAGCTTCTTTTACAATTCTTGGTATTTCTTTTACATTCTGAACAAGATAATTACTCTTCGTAATCGGCATTGTAATCCCTACTGTATCAGTTTCCTGAAAAGCATCTCTTCCCAATAAATTTGATCTAACTTGTCCGGTTATCGCTATCATTGGCACAGAATCCATATGTGCTGTCATTATCCCAGTTACTAAGTTCGTCGCACCAGGCCCTGAAGTTGCAAGACAAACTCCCACTTTTCCAGAAACTCTCGCATAACCATCTGCCGCATGAGATAATCCTTGTTCATGTCTTGCAAAATAGTAATTTATTTTATCATAACTATATATTTCATCAAATATAGGAATTATCGCTCCTCCAGGATACCCAAAAATATCCGTTATTCCTAATCTGTGTAACGATTCCAATAACATTCTTCCACCGTTAATCATTTTAGTTTCACTCATTTTTTAAACCACCTTTTCTTAATTTTTTGTTTTTAATCATCTATTATCGCTTGAGAATTCAATCTTTTTATTCTATATCCTCTTTTCTTAAACTCTTCTGTTATTTTATTTATATGCTCTTCTCCATTAGTTTCAACCGTAACTTGTAATTCAACCTCGTGAAATCTGTCCAGATTTTTGAACTGATTATGTTCCAGTCTTATTACATTTGCATTTTGCTTTGACAGAATTTGCGACACAGCCACCAATTGCCCTGGTTTATCAGGCAAATCTACTGCAAATGTAAAAATTCTTCCTCTGGCTATCAGTCCTTTATTAATCATAGATGAAATAGTTAATACATCTATATTACCACCACTTATTATTGAAATTATTTTTTTGCCTTTGACATTTAATTTTTTTAATCCTGCCACCGACAAAATTCCTGAATTTTCTGCAACAATTTTATGTTTTTCAACCAAAATTAAAAACGCCGCCATCAACTCATAATCAGATACAGTAACTATGTCATCTACATATTTTTCGATGTAATCAAATGTAATTTCACCAATTTTTTTCACAGCCGTTCCATCTGCAATTGTATTTGCTTCAGCCAATTCAACTACATGCTTATTTTTTCTAGCTTCTAGTGCGCTTGCTGCACCTTCTGGCTCAACACCAATTATTTTTATTAGTGGATTTTTCAATTTTGCAGCCGAAGCAATCCCTGAAATCAGTCCTCCACCACCAATTGGCACCAAAATTATATCCGCATCAGGCAACTCATCCAAAACTTCCAGAGCAATCGTCCCTTGCCCTTCAATCACATCTTCGTCATCAAATGGATGTACAAAAGTATACCCTTCTTTTTCCTGCAATCTTTTTGCATACTCGTAAGCCTCGTCATAAACTTCCCCAGTCAAAATCACATCCGCACCGTATCTTTTAGTCGCCTCAACCTTAATAAGTGGCGTATGTTTAGGCATAACAATTACAGCCTTTATTCCCAATTTTTGAGCAGCTAATGCCACTCCTTGCGCGTGATTTCCCGCCGATGCTGCAATTACCCCTCTTTTTTTCTCTTCTTCCGTCAATTTTGCAATTTTATTATAAGCACCTCTTATTTTGAATGCTCCTGTTCTTTGCAAGTTTTCTGGTTTGATATAAACATCATTTCCAGTTTCATTGGAAAAAATGTTGCTATAAATTAATTTAGTTTTAGTAATCACAGTATTTAACCTTTCCCTTGCTTCCATAAAATCATATAGTTTATGCAATTTTTTCACCTTCTTAAAAATTTTTATTTTTTAATTTTTTATCTAAAAATTCTATTATTATCTTTATAATTTCAGGCTGAAACCAATATTCATCGGAATGACCTGCTCCCTTTATCACGTATCTCGTTGACTCTATCCCTCTTTCAATCAATGCCTTATGAAGTTTTTCCGTTTGAACTGGAGGAACTAACGTGTCTTTATCTCCATGCATTAATAGAAATGGTGGAGTTTTGGATGAAATATGTGGTATAGGATTTGTTATTTCTATATTGTTTCTTACGTCGTCTAACCAAAATTTTACTGATAAAAATGTTGCTCTATAACCTTCCTCAACATCATCAGGAATTTCAAAATCCGCTTCTTCTCCAAATTCTGTTACGCCATAAATATCAATAACCGCCTTTATATCGCTATTTTCAGATAAATTTTCCCCTTTGTCAAAATCCCTAGTTCCATTTGTCGCACCAGCCATTGCCACTAGATAACCTCCAGCCGATTCGCCCATTATAGCTATTCTTTCCTTATCTATGCCATACTCATCAGCATTTGCCTTCAAAAATCTTACTGCCGCCTTCACATCTTCCACGCTTTGTGAAAACACTCCATCAGGAATAGTTCTATATTCTATACTCGCAACCACATAACCCGCCTTTGCAATTTCCAATCTTTGCTGCAAATAGTTTTCCTTGTAGCTATGTGCAAATGAACCACCTGGAACAAATAGAACTGCTGGATATTTCTCAGCCTTATACGGTTTCAAAATATCCATTTCCAATTTAATTTTTTTCCCAAAATAGCTGACTGGCTGAGAATAAGTAATATTTACCATTGATTTTATCTTTTCCTGTGTCAGCTCAATATTTAAAATTTTACTTTCACAATCATTTTCCATTTCAACATTTCTCCTTCGTAAAACACACATTAATCCAATATTTCAATAGCTCCTCTATCCGCAGAAGACACGTGCATAGCATATTTTTTTAAATATCCTTTAACTTGAAGTTTAAATGGTTCCAATTTAGCTTTTCTCGCTTCAATTTCTTCATCTGAAATTTTAATATTTATTGTTCTGTTTGGAATATCAATTTCAACAGTATCTCCATCTTGAATTATCGCAATATTTCCACCCGAAGCTGCTTCTGGCGAAACGTGTCCAATCGAAGCACCTCTTGTCGCTCCTGAAAATCTTCCATCAGTAATTAAAGCAACATCTTTATCCAATCCCATTCCAGCAATCATAGCTGTTGGCGATAACATTTCTCTCATTCCAGGTCCACCTTTTGGTCCTTCATATCTGATAACCACAACATCTCCTGCTACAATTTTTCCACCTGTAATAGCTTCGACAGCTTCTTCTTCACTGTTAAATACTTTCGCTGGTCCTGTATGCTGTAGCATTTCTGGATCTACCGCTCCTTCTTTAACAACGCATCCATCTGGTGCCAAGTTTCCTTTTAATACAGCGATTCCTCCAGTCTTATACGCTGGTTTATCCCAAGGTTTTATTACATCTTCATCATTGATGAATGCATCTTTTGCCAATTCTCCTTGTGTTTGCAATGCTACAGTTTTTGCATCTCCATGTAATCTTTCATTTTCAAGTAATCTCTTCATAACTCCAGTAACTCCACCCGCTCTATACAAGTCTTCAATAAAGTATTCTCCAGA
This sequence comes from Leptotrichia sp. oral taxon 847, assembly GCF_001553645.1. Classification (NCBI taxonomy): domain Bacteria; kingdom Fusobacteriati; phylum Fusobacteriota; class Fusobacteriia; order Fusobacteriales; family Leptotrichiaceae; genus Leptotrichia; species Leptotrichia sp. oral taxon 847. The sequence goes on from NZ_CP014231.1 coordinate 521,915, forward strand.
TGGCGATAATTTACAAATTTGACGAGTTTTTTGCGCAATTTCATTAAAGTCACTTAAAGTCAAGTCAATTCCAGCTTCATGAGCAATCGCAGGTAAATGCAGAGCTGTATTAGAAGATCCTCCAAGTGCCATATCCACTGCAACTGCATTTTCAAACGCTTCTCTTGTCAAAATATCGCTTGGTCTTAAATCTTTTTTTAAAACTTCCATAATTTGTATTCCTGCTTTTTTAGCAAGTCTTGCTCTTTCTGAAAATACTGCTGGAACAGTTCCGTTTCCAGGAAGTCCCATTCCAAGTGCTTCTGTCAAACAATTCATAGTATTTGCCGTATACATTCCAGAACATGATCCACAAGTAGGACAAGCCATTTCTTCGACTGAATTTAACTCTCTTTTAGTAATTTGCCCAGTATTGTAAGCTCCAACCGCTTCAAATACATTACTAAGTCCAATTTTCTTACCTTTATAAACTCCCGCAAGCATTGCTCCTCCACTTACAAATATTGAAGGAATATTCAATCTTGCCGCCGCAATCAACATTCCAGGCACTACTTTATCACAGCTTGGCATAAATACAATCGCATCAAACGGAGTAGCCATAGTAACCGCCTCAATCGAATCTGCAATTATATTTCTTGTAACCAACGAATATTTCATCCCAATATGATTCATCGCAAGTCCATCACAAATCCCAATAGTATTAAATTCCATCGGAACTCCTCCAGCCATTCTAATTCCATCTTTCACCGATTGCACCAAGTTTTTCAAATGAACATGTCCTGGTATAATTTCATTAAATGAGTTTGCAATCCCAATTATTGGTTTTTCCATTTCTTCACTTATAAAGCCTAATCCTTTTAACAACGATCTATGTGGCGCTCTTGCTGCACCTTCTGTTAAATTGTTACTTCTTTTTTTCCCTTGCATTGATTTTCACTCTCCTAGTTTTGTTTCTTTGTTTTGTTTCTTTTAAAATCATAGATTTTCCATTTTGTCTATTTTACCACATTTTTTATATTTTTTTTATCTTTTTTTAAACTAAAAAGGCAGCTCTAAAGAGAACTACCTTAAAAGTCTAGTATTCACAAACATTTACAAAATTTCAAATCTAAATAATTTCATTTCTGAATTGAATTAAATTATTATTGTTTAATCCTATATCCCATTACAGAGTTTTTATGAAAATTATTATAAGAAACTTTCAAGGCACAATATTCTACATTTTGTACAACTTTAATTTCAAAAATTTCTAAAACCAGTAATAATGATAAGACTAGAATCAATAATAACATAATTTTCCTCCAATTTATTAAATTTATTAAAATTTTAACAGAAACTATTTTATTTATTTCACACAGCTATTATAACAAACTTCACATACTTTGTAAAATATATAATATATATTTAACTATTACTCTCATATATATTTTAATATACAAAAAAAACTACCAAATTAATGGTAGTTCAAAAATTTACTATTTTTGATTTGCTACTATGTTTATTTCAACTCTTCTATTTTGCTGTCTTCCAGCCGCTGTTGTATTAGTTGCGACAGGATTTCTGCTTCCATAGCCTGTGGAAGTGATTCTCGAATTAGAAACACCATCTTCCTGTAATAAATTTGCCACCGCATTTGCCCTGTTTACTGATAATGGGTCATTTATTGCGTCATTTCCTGTATTGTCAGTATGTCCTGAAACTATTATTTTTGAATCAGGATAAGCTTTCAAAGTATCCGCAATTGATCTTACTGTCCCTTTAAACTGCGATTTCACAATATAGCTGTTTGTATCAAAAGTTATATTTTCAGGAGCGACTAATTTTATTTCACCTTCTCCGGTTCTCACGACTTTTACTCCTGTTCCACTCAATTTTTCTTTCAATTCCTTTTCCTGTCTGTCAAAAATGTTTCCAATTACTGCACCAACTGCTGCCCCTCCAGCTGTCCCAATAAGTGTCCCTTTTGTATCCTTTCCAATAGCTTGTCCAATTACAGCTCCTGCCGCTGCACCAATTCCTGTTCCAATTCCTGTTTTACTAATTTTTCTAGTTCCATCAGCCGCTGTTGTACATGAAACTGCTGATAATACTAATAACATAATGATTGCCAATATTTTTTTCATATTCCTTCCTCCTTGAAAGTTTTATATGTTTTAATAAATTATACAACATTTTTACTTTTATTTCGGTTAATTTAAAATTTGAAAATGCTTTTTCAAATAAGAAAATCCATTTTTGCTACAAGACATTGTTAAACATGATAATATTTTGTAATCAAAAATAAATTATTAAGAAAAGTAAAAAAATTAGTTAGTTCACAAAATTATTAAATTGTGATAGAATTAATTGATAGAAATAAAATAAGTGGAGAAATATTTATGAATCAAGATGAAAAATTATTTTTTCGATTTGATGTTCTAAAATTTGTTGCGATTATTATGGTTATTTTTATTCACATTGTATGCAGGAAATTGTATGAGATTGAAAATGGGATTTCTTACGAATGGATTGTTTCTAATGTGATTGACAGTTTTTGCAGGAGCTGTGTGCCAATTTTTGTTATGGTCAGTGGATTTTTTTTACTCGGAAAAGATGAAGAAATAACGTTTTTTTTTAAAAAGCGATTTTTGAAGATTATTCCAAAATTTTTGATTTATTCGGTAATTTTTTATCTTTTTACGATAATTTTTCAAAGTAATAATTTTAAAAGTGCTCTATTTTTTAAAAAAAGTTTTTATGTAAATTTTGTAAAACAGTTGTTAAATGGCAAAATTTACTATCATTTATGGTACGTTTATATGATAATTTCAATTTATCTTGTAACACCAATTTTACGAAAAATTATTTTGTGGGATAAAGAAAAAAAATTTAAAAATACAAAATATTTGATATTTATTTGGGGATTTTTTTGGATTTTTATACCGTTTTTGGATACGTTCTTGAAACTGAATACAAATGCTTATAATCAAATCGGACAATATATTGGGTACTTTTTACTTGGATATTTAATTGGGAATAAAAAAATTGAGATTTTTAAAAATAAAAAGGTAAATATGATTTTATTTTTTATATTTAATTTTCTAATTATTTATTTTACTTATATTTTTTCAAAAAAAGACAGTAAACTGTTTGACCATTTTTACAATTATCACTCGATATTTGTATTTGTAGTATCAGTTATGCTTTTTGAATTTATTATAAATTTCGAAGTAAAAAAGAAGCCAAAAAATAAAAATTTGAAATTGAAAAAATTTGTGAAAGCTGTGTCGACTGCGACATTTGATATTTATCTGATGCATCCTATTTTTGTGTATTTTTGTGAAAATTATTTTAAAAACAAAATGGGTTATGGAAAATACATAGCTGTTTCTTTTTTTATTGTATTTTTGGGAGCATTTTTTGTGAGTTTGATTTTTTATTACGTGAAAAAATTATTGGAAAGGAGTATAAAATGGCAGTAAGTGGTGTTAGGAAAAATTATTTGGGATTATTTTGGATACTTACAGTAGTCGTTTATTTAATTGGACTTATTATAATAAATAGAGGGCTTGGCTTTAGGAATGTAGGAATATTTGGAGTTGCACTGATTGCATATTATGTTGGAAATATTTATAATATTGCGGTTGGACGGTACAAACTTAGAGATATGGCAGTTGTTTGTATCGTTAACTTTATTTTTGCCATAGTAGCTAATTTTCTTAAAATATTTACGTTCTATGAAGCAATAGTTTTGTTTGGAATAATTGCGATGTTTCAAATAGTTTTTAGATATATTATCATCGTGGGAGTTGTTGAAAAGCAAAGAATTATGTTTGTTGGAGAAAATGATTACACGAAAGATTTGCTAGTCGGCATAAAAAAAGATGAGCAATATCGATTTATAGAACATTACAAAAATGTTGAAAAAAAGGATTATGGATATGATATTTTAAAAATATGTGATTTAAAAAAAGTAGATATAATCGTAGATTTTTCAGAAAATTTACTTGTAAATCCTAAAATTGTGGACAAACTTTTGAAAAATAAATTAAAAGGGCTTCAGTACTACAATTATCTGGAATTTTATGAAATGTATGAAAGTAAACTTCCTGTTTCACATCTAAGTCCGAAGTGGTTTTTGGAAAATACGGGATTTGAAATTTATCATAACAATTTTAATTTGAAAGTTAAAAGGATACTGGATATTATTTTTGCATTATTAATAGGGTTTTGTGTAATTCCAATTATGATTATTGCAGCAATCATTATAAAGCTGGAATCAAAAGGACCGATATTTTTTATTCAGGAAAGAATTGGCGAAGGAAATAAGCCTTTTAAAATTATAAAATTCCGTTCGATGACAACAGATGCGGAAAAAGACGGACCAAAATGGGCGACAAAAAATGACAACCGTGTTACAAAATTTGGTAAATTTATGCGACTTACGAGAGTGGACGAGTTGCCACAGCTATGGAACGTCATAAAAGGAGAAATGAGTTTTGTTGGACCTAGACCTGAACGTGAATTTTTCATAAAACAATTAGAAAAAGAGATAATGTATTATAATTTGAGACACACTGTAAAACCGGGATTAACAGGTTGGGCACAAGTGATGTATCCATACGGAGCAAGTATCGAAGACGCTTACAGAAAGCTTCAATACGATTTATATTATATAAAAAATCATGACATTTTGTTCGATTTGAAAATTTTATTAAAAACTGTAACAATTGTTATTTTTGGTAAAGGAAGATAGTAAAAAAAGAGATTTTTTATTTTAGTTCTTTTATTCAATTCATAACTTTTTAAAATTATTTTTCTATTTTTTTAGCAAATAATTTTATATAAATTGTTATTAATCATAAAAAAATCTCCTCTATAAGAATAAGCTATGAAAGAAAGGTAAAAAAAAAAGAATTTATTTCAAAATTATTGAAAGAACAAATATAATTTTAATAAAAAAATAAAAAAAACATTTTTAAATTAAAGGATTTGTAATGTCACAGATACTATAATTATTAAGCAAAATAAGTCTTATAAAAAATTCTCTCAATTATTTTAATTTAAAATTAATGTTTATCTGTAATATAATCACTATAAAAATGCTTGTTGATAATTATGGACTATATTAAAATATACCTTGTTTACGTATTATAAATATATTAAAATTAATTATAATTTAATAATATATTTTTTTAGAAAAGGAGAACGATGAAAATGGCAGAAGAATATATTGGAAATGAGGTATTTTATTTTAAGGATATATCAAGTCTTGATACATTTAATCAGACGATTGGGGAAAGATTTTGTATAAACGAAAATAAAACTTTTGATAGGGATATGATTAAGATACAGATAAAAGATTTGATTTTTGGAGTATGTTTTTTGAAGGATGAAAAGCGAAATGGAGATGTGTTGGTAATAAGGACAGACAAGATGATAGATTGTGGAAAAATTGAAATATTTGAGGAAGTAAAAAATTTTTATTCAGATTTATATTTTCTAATTTTTTATTCAAATGAAAAAGCAAAATATGAAAATTTTGAAAAACTTTTGGGAAAAATTGGGAATGATATGTTAAAAAAAAGTATTCAAAAAATTAGAAGTGAAAAAAATGTGATTTGAAACTTTGATAAAATTTAAAATTTAAGTTAAACAAAAAAGACTATTTCAAACTTTTCGAGATAGCCTTTTTTTATTAATTCAACTGAAATTTTTTATGCCACTTTTTTCTTTAATAATCCTAGCAGCACTGCTGATATAATTGCACCAACTACAACTGCAAATAAATACAAGAAAAATCCGTTTCCACCATTTGCAGTCTTACTTAATCCCATTACTAAAATTCCTCCATGAGGTGCTGGTATTTTAACTCTAAATAATCCAATTAAAGCTCCTGCCACTGCTGAACCTACAATACTTGCGGGTATTACTCTTGTAGGATCTGCTGCCGCATAAGGAATTGCACCTTCTGTAATGAATGAGAATCCCATAATGTAATTTGTAAGTCCTGCTTCTCTTTCTTGTGCAGTAAATTTATCTTTAAACAATGTAGATGCCAATGCAATCGCTATTGGTGGAACCATTCCTCCAGCCATAACTGCCGCCATTGAGAAAGTTCCTCCCGAAGTCATTGTTGCCGCTGTCAATGTTCCTGTTCCAAATACATAAGCCACTTTATTTATAGGTCCACCCATGTCTACTGACATCATTCCGCCTAATATTGCTCCTAATAATATTGCACTTGCTCCTTGCATTGAAGATAATCCGTTATTTAACCAAACATTTATAAAAGTAGCTATCGGATTAACGACTACCCACATTATTGTCCCTGTTATTAATACTGATAATACTGGGTACAATAAAATCATCTTTAAACCATTTAACGATCTTGGCAATCCTGACAATACTTTTACTAAAATTTTAACTACTACACCCGCTAAAAATCCACCGATTAATGCACCAATAAATCCTGAAACTGGACCATCTTTTACTATTGGCTGAGTTGCTAAGAATCCTGCAACAAGTCCTGGAGTTAACGCAGCTCTTTCACTCATACTAAGCGCTATGTATCCACCTAAAATTGGCAAGAACAATCCAAATGCCGCTTTTCCAACTGTCATCAACAATTTCGCCATTGCATTTGTTGTACCAAAATTAGATCCTGCATTCGCATGGCCTGTCAACGTATCAACCAAAAACGCCAATGCAATCAAAATTCCTCCACTTATTACCAACGGCAACATATAAGAAACTCCACTTAATAAGTGTTTGTAAAGTCCTTTTTTTTCATTTGAAGCCTCTTCACCTGAAGAAGCTTTTGAAGAACCACTTGCATGGAAAATAGGTGCTTTTCCATCTAAGACTTGTTGAATCAAGGCTTTTGCGTTATTAATTCCTTCTTTTGCTTCCACTTGAATTAACGGTTTTCCATCAAATCTATCCACTTCAATATTTCTATTTATCGCTAAAATAACACCTTTTGCTTTCTTGATGTCATCGCTTGTCAAAACATCTTTTCTACCGTCTGCTCCATTTGTTTCTACTTTTATTTTTACTCCCATTTCTTCAGCTGCTTTTTTTAAGGCTGCCGCTGCCATGTATGTATGAGCAATTCCTGTTGGGCAAGCTGTCGCTGCAATGATATAAGGTTCATCTCCCGAATTTTCAGAAACTTTTATTTGTTTTGCTTCTTCTTTAACTTCTTCTTTTTTTTCGGATTCTTCAGGGAATTTTTCAGCTTCAGTTTTATTTATAATATCTAAAACTGCATCTGCTGTTGGAGCTTTTTCCAAAGCTTCTTTAAAATCATCATCCAATAATAACTGTGAAAGTCTAGCTAATGTCTCGATGTGAGTATTATTTGCCCCGTCTGGCGCTGCAATCATAAAAAACAATGTTGCTGGTTCTCCATCCAATGAATCGTAGTCAATTCCACTCATTTTTCTTCCCATCGCAAGAGCTGGTTGTTTTACAAATTCTGTCTTTGCATGAGGAATAGCAATTCCTTCTCCAATTCCTGTTGAACTTTGTTCTTCTCTTGCTTCAAGCGCTTTTACATATCCGTCGTAATCATTTAAAACACCTGTTTTTTCGTGAAGTCTTGCCAGTTCTCTTATAACACTTGGTTTATCATTTGATTTTATGTCAAGATTTATTCTGTCTTTTATTAATAAATCTGATATTTTCATACTTTTCCCCTTCTTTCCAACTATAATTTTTATTTTTAAACTGTTTCTTTCAAAATTTCAATTTCACTGTATAATTTATCAACTAAATCTTTTTCAGCCATCCCGTAAGAATAAGCTGTAGCACTTCCTGAAGCAACTGCCAATTTAAATGAATCTTCTGTTGACATCCCTTTGACAAATCCTGCCACAAATCCAGCTACCATCGAGTCCCCAGCTCCAATCGAATTAATCAGTTTCCCTTTTGGAACACTAGCTTCCAGTACAAACGCTTTATTCACAAGCAAAGCTCCATCACCGCCACGGGATAAAATGACATTTTTTACTCCTCTGTCCAAGAAATATTTACATTTTTCAACGATTTCCTGTTTAGTTTCCAATTTTTCCCCAAACATATCCCTTAATTCATGAATATTTGGTTTTACAAACAAGTTGTTGTGAATATTTTCCTGTAATAAATTTCCTCTTGTATCAAGCACTATTTCTACATTTTCTTTTACATTTTCAGACAATTCTTTGTAGATTTTGCTGCTAATCGATGCGGGAATACTTCCAGATAGGACTAAAATATCTCCATCTTTTAAGTCTGATACTTTTTTTATTAATTCTTTTAATTTTTCATCTGTTATTTTAGGAGAAACACCGGTTAATTCCGTTTCTTTGTCATTTCCATTAACTTTTACATTGATTCTCGTAATGCCTTCAAGTTCTACAAATTCTGTTTGAATATTTTCTTTTTTTAAATCCTCTTTGATAAAATCTCCAACAAATCCCGCAACAAATCCAATTGCTGTCGATTTTACGTTCAAATTTTTTAATACTTTTGAAACATTAATTCCTTTTCCCCCAGCTCTGTAATTTACTTTGGTAGCAAGGTTCAAATTTTCCACTTCCAAATCATCTTTAAGATACATATCATAATCCAATGCGGGATTTAACGTCAATGTATAAATCATATCTTCCTCCTTAAATTTTATAAATTTTTAAATATTTATTTTTAAAGTTTCATTTTATATTTTATAATTCTGTTGTCTGAAATTAAAATATAAATTTCATCTTCAATTATACATATTTTTTGTATTTTGCTATCTGCGACTTTTTTTCTTATCAATATTTTAAAATTTTTATCTGTAATTATCATCGTTCCGTCAACTAGCCCAATGAAAAATTTCCCCTCGTTTTCTTCGATGTAATTAACTTTTATATCCGCTATTTTTATAGAATTATACAATTCCTTGTCCAAAATATTCCAGATTTCTATCTCGCCGTCCTGTGTTCCTGCAAAATATCTAAGTCCCACAATCTTAGAATATGTGTGGTCGTTATCGGTTCTTATTTCAAATATTTTTTTTAATTTATTTTCAAAAATATATATTGTGTTATCTTCTTTGTTTTTTTCTTTAAATTTAATTATAACATTTTCACCACTCGTAAAAATATCGTAATTGCCGCTATTTTTATTTTTGTTTATTTTTGTGAAAATTAATTCTTTTGTATCCACATCGTAGGAGAACAGCACATTACCTTCGATGTACACAATTCTGCCACTTGTTATAAAATTCATAACACTAACCACTCTGTCTGTGTCAAATACAAGTGCTTTTATTCTTTTTTTGTTTCCATCACATTTATAGACCTTCCCGCTGGAAGTTGACACAAAAAATATACTTGATACAAATAACTGATTTTTTTCTTTTATATATTTTATAATTTTGCTATTTTTTACTTTTCCGCCACTTTCTTTTTCAAATATTCCCTTTTTAAAGAAAATCAACTTTTCACCAGTTGTAATAATTCTCTTATTTACAGGTTCCACGCCAAAATCGTTAACTTTTGTCTTATAGGTAATGTCTTCTTCTAAAGTTATATTCATTTTTTTACCTTCCCGAACATCATTTTAATAAACAATATCTTCGGTTGGCCCATATCCATTTGTTTTAAATATATTAACTACATTACTGTTTACTTTAGAAAAAATTTCATTGTTATAGTACATCTTCCAGTCTCCGTCAGGTTTAGTTGTGTCTAAAATATATTTGAAAAACATAAACGTGTCATTTTGCTTAGCATCATAAATATATAATCTATATGTATAAAATTGTGGTTTATCTTTTAAATTTTTTGCCGGAATATTACTTGGAATCAATTTGGCAATATCATCTTCAAAATCTAGCAATATTTTCATAATATTTTCATAAGTTAATTCTTTTTTTTCTTTTTCATTGTACACAAGCCCAACTTCCAAATTTCCAGAACCTATGTAATATGTCAAAAAATCATTGTCAACATCGCAATAAATATTTCCCTTCAATTCTGTTTTATTTATCAACTCTATTTCTTTTCTTACATAAAAATTAGGATTTTTAATCCAATGACAAGTTCCTGAAAAAGAAAGCCCAGAAATCAGCAATGCTAACGAAATTACAAGTTTTTTCATTATAAATTCTCCTTTAACATCAAAATAAAACTTTTACTTTTTTTTTAATTTTTATATACTAATAAAAAACATTTTTATTCCTTTAATTCACAAAAAAATTTTACCATATTTTTTAATTAATTACAAGGGAAAAAATTAGTAAGCGCGAAGTAAAATATTTAGAGATAAGTAAAAACTTCTATTTCAAGTTTCTTAATTTAATCCACAAAGTTACTAAAATAATTTTTTTTTAAGCAGAAGTGCTCATCGCCGCACCCCTGCACCCCGGCAAGGCTCAAGACATTTTTATGCACTGCCAAAAAACTCGCACTAATCGTGCTCAGACAGTTTTGTCAGCACATAAAAATGCTCCGACGGTTTAAATTCTACTATTATACAAAAGGTGTCGTGATTTTTTTGGAGTAAAGACGACTGCCTGAACGAAGTGAGTTTCGGCTTTGCTTCAAAAAAATTCTTAGACGAGCGTGGGGATTATAAGGGGAAATGGCGGCCCTTTCCCCTTATGTAAAAAATAAAAAAATAATATTAAACAAAATAACATTTTGTAATCAAGAATAACTTAAAAAATTTAAAAGTAAAAAATTTACGAAAAAAATATTGATTTTTATAGAAAATAATTGTATTATTAAACAACGATTATAAAGAAGGAGAATTTTTTTATGAGGAAAAAAAAATTTTTTTTAATTATACTTATTTTTTTGTCGATATTTTCTTGTAAAAATTACGAAAAAATGGGACTTCAAACTAAAACTGCCGTTTATAATGCTGATAATGTTGACTTCTACTACGACTTAACTTACAAAAAAGATGGTGCAACACATTATGAAAGACAAATTTGGGATCAGGCTTATGATATTTTGGACAACGCTCACGACTTTTTTCTTATGGATATTTTTGTTTTTAATGACTGGGTCGGAAAAGGTGTAGAAGAAAAATTGCATCCACTTCCCATTGCAGAAGAATTTGCCCAAAAGATTCTGGAAAAAAAGAAAAGAGAACCAAATGTTGAAATTTATTTGATTCTTGATGAGAGCAACACTTTTTACGGTGCATTTGACAATCCGACTCACAAAAAATTGGAAGAAGCTGGAGTAAAAATAGGCTATGTTGATTTAGCTAAATTGCGTGACCCACTGCATTTGTACTCCACACCTTGGCGACTTTTTATAAGACCTTTTGGAAATCCTAAAAACGTTGGAAAAACCAAAAATCCCGCTTACGAGGGAACTGACCCAGTTACGGTTAGAAGTATTTTAAGAGCGTTAAATGCTAAAGCTGACCACAGAAAATTGATTATGAATGAAAATACAGCTATGTTAACTTCCGCAAATCCACATGCTGAAGGTTCAAAACATTCAAATGTGGCTTTTAAATTTTCTTCACCAATCATACAAAAGATTTATGACGCTGAAAAGCCAGTCGCAAGACTTACAAAAAAAGATGGAAGTTTAAAACAAAGATTGCCAAATAAAAAACTTGATATTCCAACTTCTCAAAATGATAAAATTAAATTACAATACTTTACTGAAGGAGCGACTGGAATTGACATTTCAAAAGAATTAAAAAAAGCGAAATTTGGCGACAAAGTTGTGATAGCGCAATTCTTTTTAGCGGACAGAAAAATTATTAATGATATAAGAAAAGCCGCTAAAAGAGGTGTAAAATTTGAAATAATCTTAAATAATTCAACGGCGGGACTCCCAAACAAAGCGTCTGCTGGTGAACTTATGAAATTTGCACGAAAGCACAATTATGACATCACAGTTAGATTTTACAACAAAGGTGAAGAGATGTATCACGTGAAAATGATGTCTATCTTTAAAAAGGATTATATGATAACTTATGGCGGTTCGACTAATTTTACAAGAAGAAACATGAGAAACTACAACTTGGAAAATGAGTTAAAAATAGTTTCAAATTACGACCAAAAAGTTTCAAAACAAATTTCAGATTACTACGACAGGCTTTGGACAAATAGAGACGGCGATTTTACTTTACCGTACGATGAAAATAAAAATGAAGGTCTCTTTAATGATTTACTTTTTAGATTTATTGAAATGAATGGAATTGGAATTTTTTAAAAAATTGTGGGGAACAAAAATCCCCCACTTTTTTAATGTTATAAAACTTTACCAAAAATAATATTTTACACATCAACCGAAACAACCTTAGTTTCCCCGATCTCCTTATTCATCGTGATTCCATAAAGCCTGTGTGAGCCTTTCATAGTTTCCTTGTTGTGAGTGATTAAGATAAACTGTGATTTATCGGTAAAATTGTGAAGTAATTCCACAATTTTTTTCGTGTTTTTCTCATCGAGAGCCGCTTCAATTTCATCAAAAAAAGTGAAAGGACTTGGTCTAAACATAAAAATTGCCATAATAAATGACACTGCAAGCATCGACTTTTCCCCACCTGATAAAAGTAAAAGCGACTGCTCCGGTTTATTTTTATATTTCACACTAAGCTCAAGCCCTGTTGTCAGAATATCTTCAGGGTTTATCAGCTTTATATTTCCCTTTGCTCCATTCAAAATATTTTCACACATATATTCAAAATTTTTGTTAATTTCTTCGTAAGCGGTTAAAAATTTTACTCTCACTTCATTTTCAATTTCTTCGATAAATTCAAGAAGAGTCTTTCTACTTTCCACCAAGTCTCTTTTCTGATTTACAAGATTTTCATATTCTTTATTTTCCCTTGCAAATTTTTCAATTGACGTCAAATCAACTTCTCCAATTTCCGAACGGCTTTTTTCATTTTTAGTAAGTTCTTTTTTTATTTCAAAATATTCTTTTTCATCGGTTATTTCAAAATATTCTTCATCTTGCATAACTTTATTTTCTTCAATTTCACCAATTTTTTCAATCTCATAATTCAAATCTTTTTCATTTTTTAAAATTTTCTCAGTCAATTTTTCACTTTCGCTTTGAAATTTTACAATTTCGACTTCCAAATTTTTTAACTCTTCCAAGATTTTACGCTCCGTCTTTTCCACTCTTTGGATTTCTTCTTCATTTTCTTTAATTTTACCTAAAATATTTTTATTTTCAGCTTCAAATCTATAAATTTCACTCTTTTTAGAAAAAATTTCGTTTTTCAATTTTCTTTCCAAAATTTCTTTTTCATTTTCAAATTTTACAATTTCTTCAATTTCATCCAAGTTTTTGCTGTAATCAATATAAATCTCGTCATATCGCTTTTTATTGCTCTCCTTTTTAACTTTTAAAATTTCATAATCTTTGTCAATGGCATTTAATTTTTGCAAAAAATCGTCCATATCTTCAATTTTAGAACTTTCAATTTTAAGTTCTTCCAATTTTAAATTATTTTGTCTAATATATTCTTCAATATTTTTTATCAATTCAATATTTTGAGAAATTTTTTTTTCTTTTTCTAAAATAAAATTTTGAATTTGGGAAATTTCGTAATCCAAAGTATCTAATGCTCTTTTTTCTTTTGAAAAGTTTACACTAAAATTGTCATAATTTTTTATAAAATTGTTGTATTCATTTTGAAATTTTTTAAAATTATTTTGCAGTTCATTTTTTCTTATGTCAATTTCTTCAGCTTCTAAAAAAATTTTTTTAGCTTTTGCATCAAATTCAGAAAAATTTTTTTCCTTTTCAAAAATTTTTCCTTCCAATTTTTTTAATTCTTTTTTTTGAAAAAGAAGTTCGTCTCTTCTCTGAGAAAATCCGCCGGTCATTCTCCCACGAGAGGTTATAATATCGCCATTAAGTGTTACAATTCTATCACTAAATCCTTTTTTTAAAACTTCAATTCCAATTTCCAAATTTTGTACAACAACAGAATTTCCATAAACGAACTGAACGACTTTTTCCAAACTTTTGTCAAATTTCACAATATTTTTTGCAAAATCAATTATTCCATTTTGACCTTTTGTACTTAGAGCAATACTTTGCTTTTCGCTTTCATTAAATTCATCTGACAATTTTTTTGTAAAATTTTTTTCGATTTTTGGAAGCAAATTAAAACTTTTTGAAACTTTTATATCATCTATTGGCAAAAACGAAGCTCTTCCCATTTTTTCATTTTTCAAAAGCTCAATACAATTTCGTGCGACGTCTGTGTCTTGAACGACAATATCTTGAAACATTCCACCTGACAAAGTTTGAATTGATTTTTCAAAACCAAAAGGGATTTCAATTAAATTTACAAATGCTCCGATAACTCCATTTATTTTTTTATTTAATATATATTTAATGCTTTTGTTAAAAGTTTCGTTGTTTTCAATCGCATTAGAAATCGCATTTTTTCTAATTTTCAAATTTTGCAGCTCAAAATTTATTTTATTTTTATTTTTAACATTTTCCGAATGTTTTTCACGTAAATTTTCAATTTTGCCTTCCAATTCAAAAATTTCTTTTTCACTTTGCAATTTTTCTTTTTCCTTTTTAGCTTTTTTTATCTCAAAATTTTCTTTTTCACGCACAATTTTTTCAAAATTTTGCTTTAATTTTTGCATTTCCACCGAATTTCTTTTTTTCTCATTTTTTGACAAAAAGATTCTTTTTTCCAAATCCTCATTTTCTCCAGCAATTTTTATTTTGTCGACTTCCAAGTTAGAATTTTTCTGAGTTCTTTCTTTTATCTCTTTTTTTATTTTTTCACTTTTATTTTTTATTTCCAAAACTTTTTTAGAGATTTCATTTTTTTCTTTTTCTTTTTTTAAAAATTCTTTTTCTAAAATTTCAAGTTCATTTTTTGAATTATCCAAAATCTTTTTTTTAGAAGAAATTTCCTCTTTTAAACTTTTTTTTCTCTTTTCTTTTTCCAAAGCTTCAATTTCCAGATTAGAACTTTTGTTCAAAATTTTTGAATATTCATCTTTAAGTTCCTCAATTTTACTAAAATTATTATTTCTTTGAGTTTTTTGCAACACCAGATTTTGTTTAATTTCAGAATTTCGGTCGCTAATTTTTTCTGATTCTTCCTTTTTTTCCACTAAATTTTTCTTCAATTTTTCCAATTCTACCAAGATTTTGTTATTTTTTTCTTCAAAATCACTTTGTAAAAATTTTTTTTCATTAATTCCGTATTCCAACATCATAAACTTCCGAGTGTCAATCTTATTAGAAATTTCTTTGTATAATTTTGCTTTTTTCTGCTCAATTTTAAGCTCTTCCACTCTTTTTGATAAACTTTTTTCCACATAGTCAATTTTCTCAATTTCATTTTTCACATTTGCAAGTTTTTTTGTAGCTTCCTCTTTTTCATTTTTTGCCTTTTTAACCCCTGCAGCTTCTTCAATTATTTCTCTAAGTTCCTTTGGTGAAGAACCAATTATCCTCTCAACTCGTCCCTGTCCGATCACAGAATAAGCCTGTTTCCCAATTCCAGTGTCCAAAAATAAATTATGAATATCTTTTAAACGAATCCTTTCATTGTTCAAAAAATACTGATTTTCCCCACTTTTAAAAATTTTTCGAGTAATTTTTACATCCGAAAAACTGGTGTCCAAATATTTGTCGTCATTATTTATGTAAAGACTCACTTCCGCCTGAGTTTTTGCCTTTTTATTCTTTCCCCCGGAAAAAATCACATCTGAACTCTCTTTTGCCCTAATATTTTTATAGCTCTGCTCCCCCAAAACCCACAAAATTGCATCCAAAATGTTACTTTTTCCACTTCCATTCGGCCCAACAATTGACGTTATTCCACTGTCAAATTCAATTACTGTTTTATTTGCAAACGACTTAAAGCCGTTTATTTCCAGTGCTTTTAAATACATCATTTTTCCTTTCAAAAATTTTATTTGTTATAAAATATATACTTATGTATTTTCTATCTTATGAGGCAGCCTCTGATTTTTTATTTCTAGTATTTATTTTAATCTCATTTTTTTCAAAAATTTAACACTTGATTCACACTTTTCATCTTTTAAAATTAAATTTTTTATTGCCACCATACTATATTTTTACCAAACGAATTATATCACAAAAATTTTCTTTTTTCACTTCTAATTTTTTGAATACTTTTTTTTAACATATCGTTCCCAATTTTTTCCAAAAGCTTTTCAAAATTTTCATATTTTGTTTTTTCATTTGAATAAAAAATTAGAAAATATAAATCTGAATAAAAATTTTTTACTTCCTCAAATATTTCAATTTTTCCACAATCTATCATCTTGTCTGTCCTTATTACCAACACATTTCCATTTCTTTCTTCATCCTTCAAAAAATATACTCCAAAAATCAAATCTTTTATCTGTATCTTAATCATCTTCCCGTCAAAAGTTTCATCTACACAAAATTCTTTTCTAATCCTTTGATTAAATTTATCCAAACTTGATATTTCTTTAAAATAAAATACCTCATTTCCAACATATTCTGACATTTTCATCGTTCTCCTTTTTAAAAAAAATATATTATTAAATTATAATTAATTTTAATATATTTATAATGTTTAAACAAGGTATATTTTAATATAGTTTATAATTATCAATAAACATTTTTACAACATTTATTTTATAAGCTAATGTTAATTTTAAATTAAAATATTTAAGGATACTTTTTCTAAATATTATTTTGTTTAGCAATTACAGTGTCTTGTGTATCATAACGTTTTTAATTTAAAAATGTTTTTCCTCTATTTTTTTATTAAAAATATATTTGTTCTTTTAGTAAATTTGTTCTAATTACTCATCTTCTAAAAAAAGTAATAAAAATCATATTTAAGAATAATAAAACAATAAATTGTAATGAACTTGAAAAATCTGGTGTCGCTAAAAAATGAATATTATGGTATAATTTTAAAATGTTAAATAATAAAAATATTAATTTGGAAAGAGGAAATATGATTTATTTTATAGGTGGCACAAAATTTAGAGAATTTAAATATTTTGAGATATTAAATAAGTTTAGAGAAGAAAAGCAAAATATTTCTGAAAGTTTCTTTGATGCGGAGTTGAAAGAAGATGGAATTTTTTTAGAAAAGGTTAGCACAAATTCTATTTTTTCCGCAAAAGAATTAGTTGTTTTAAAAAGAGCTCAAAAAATCAAAAAATTTGAAGCATTTTTAAAACATATTGCTGACTTGAACATAATGAATAAGCAGATTGTGATTGATTATGAAAAGGAAGATGGAAAGCTAAATAACGAATTAAAAAAAACGCTTGATGAATTGGAAAAAGATAAAAAAATTAAAAGTTTTTTATTTTTAAAAAATGAAGACATTGAAATTCAAAATTATGTTATGCTTGAGTTAAAAATAAATAAAAAAGAGGCTAGTTCACTTTTGGAAATGATTGGACAAAATCCATTTAAAGTGAGAAACGAAGTGAAAAAAATAAAGATTTTCTTAAATGGAGAAAAATTTGATTTGAAAAAAATAAAAAATATTATTTCTTTGGAAAAAGAGTATAAAATTTATGAGATGACAAGGGAAATTTTATCTGACAAAGCGAACAAAATTCTTTTATATTTGGAGCAGACCAAGGAATATATGGGAGTTTTATATTCACTTTACAGCGAATTAGAAATTTTATACAAAATTAAAATGATGAAAAATGATGGCAAAAAATTTAGTTCCAATTACAACACTTTCAAAACTCAGTTTGAAAAAGTGAAAGAGGCATTTAAAGTAAATAACCGAATTCCTAATTCATACGTAATTTTTAAAAAACTGGAACTGGAAAAAAATTACAGTTTGAAAAATCTAAAAAATTTAGTTTATCGTTCTTGGGAAATTGAAAATAATATAAAAATGGGAAAGATTGAAATGAATACCGGAGTTGAAAAATTGATAATGGAAATTTCATCACTTTATCAAAAAAGTTAAAAGACAAAATTTGTATTTTGTCTAAAAATAAAAAAATTTGACAAAAATTTGGAATTTTGTTAACATAAACGGGTAAAAAAATAAAATTTGAGAAAAGAAGGAGAAAATTATGTCAAGTATTTTTATACCAGAAGGTTATGACCCTAAATATGGGATAATGGAAACAGAAATTGCAATTAAGTTTGTAAAAGACTTTTTTGAAAAAGAACTTTCAAAAGAATTAAATTTAACAAGAATATCAGCGCCGCTATTCGTAAAAAGAGCTTCAGGATTAAATGACAACTTAAACGGTGTGGAAAGACCAGTTGCATTTGAAACAAAAGAAGTTCCAAATGAAACATTAGAAATCGTACATTCACTTGCAAAATGGAAAAGAATGGCACTAAAAAGATATAAAGTTCCAGTAGGACAAGGAATTTATACTGATATGAACGCAATCAGAAGAGATGAAGATATGGATAATACTCACTCAATTTATGTAGATCAGTGGGACTGGGAAAAAGTTATCACAAAAGAAGATAGAAACTTTGACTTTTTACAAGAAACTGTAAGAAAAATATACAAAGTCTTTTTAAATACAGAAAAAGAACTTAGTGCTAAATTTGAAAAAGTAAAAATAGATTTGCCAAATGAAATTACTTTTATAACTTCACAAAAATTGGAAAATTTGTATCCAAATTTGACTCCAGAAGAAAGAGAAAATGAATTTGCAAAAAGTAGAGGTGCAATTTTTGTTATGCAAATTGGAAAAGTTTTAGCTTCAGGACAAAGACACGATGGTCGTGCACCTGATTACGATGATTGGGAATTAAATGGGGATTTAATTTTATGGAATCCTGTTTTAAATCACTCACTAGAATTATCTTCAATGGGAATCCGTGTAGATAAAAAAGCTCTAGAAAAACAATTAAAAGAATTAAATTTAGAAGAAAGAAAAGAATTAGACTTTCACAAACAACTTTTAAATGGAGAATTACCACTAACAATCGGTGGTGGAATAGGACAGTCAAGAATTTGTATGTTCTTTTTGCAAAAAGCACACATTGGAGAAGTTCAAGCTTCCTTTTGGACTGAAGATATTAAAAAAGCTTGTTGTGAAAATGAAATAAACTTGTTATAAAAAGTTAAGTTTTAAATTTAGTTAATAAAAAATTACTCACTTAAAAATTTTAAATGGGTAATTTTTTTGTTTTGTAATAATTTTTATAAATTATTTTATTTTAAAGGAAGTTTTTTCGATTTAATTTGTCCAAATATTTTTATTTATTACAACTTTTAATAAATTTATCAAATATTTTTTTCATTTCTAAATTTCCTCTGGAAGCCATCATTTCGGGATGCCATTGAACTCCATAAAAAAATGGATGATTTTTATTTTGAATGGCTTCTACAACTCCGTCATTCGCAGTTGCAATTGTAGTTAATTCGCTTCCCAAATCTTTTATCATCTGATGATGAAATGAATTTGTACGAGTTTTGGCACCAAAAATTTCAAATAAAATGTTGTCTTCTTCCAAAATATTCACGTCATGTGTCGGCAAATCAGCAAGCCATCTTTGTCTGTGCTGAATACTTGTATTTAGATATTTTATATCTTGATAAAGCGTTCCACCGTAAAATACATTCATTAATTGAAGTCCACGGCAAATTCCCAAAATAGGTTTTTTTGCCTTTAAAAACACATCTAAAATTGTTAGTTCAAAAGTATCCCGCTCAGGCGTAACGTTTCCTAGTTCTTGAAGACAGTCCTCGCCGTATAAATTTGGGTCAGGATCTCCGCCTCCTGATAAAATTAGACCATCAAAATATTTTGCTTGCTCTTTTATAACTTCAAGGTTGTCCGTAATTGGAAGAATTATAGGAATTCCGCCTGAATTTATAACAGAATTGCTATAATCAAGCGAAACTAAAGCTCTATTGTCATTTAATCTATCGGGATTTAAGTCCATTGAAGAAGTTATTGCAATTATTGGTTTTTTCATTTTTTGTATGATAAATTATCATATTCTCCTTTCATAAGTTTTTTTATTTAAGTTTTTTATTTATTTTCAACTCTTTTATAAAAATTAATAAAATTTTTGTAAGTTACCATGTCTATTTCATCTTGAGAATATCCTCGTTTTTTTAGAGCCAAAATTATATTGTTTAACTTAGTTACATTTTCAAGTTCGCTAAGTCCTTCGCAACTTTCACTTAAAGGTGTATAATATTCATCAAAATCAAGTCCAAATCCTACTTTATCAAGTCCAATTTTTCCTGCAACATATTCCATATGCTCAATTAGAGTATTGAGATTTTTTTTGTTTTCATCACAACTCACAAAATTGTGGTAGCTGTTCATTCCAACCATTCCACCACGTTCTCCAATACACTTAATCTGATCATCAGTTAAATTTCTAAGAGATGGACAGAGTGCTCTGGAATTCGAGTGTGAAGCAAAAAATGGCTTTTTCGAATGTTCTGCCACATCCCAGAAAGTTTTATCGTTGGCGTGAGATAAATCCAGTAAAATTCCAAGTTCGTTTATTATTTTTATAGCGTCTATTCCAAGTGGTGTAAGGCCTCTATTTTTATTCCCACTTTGTCCAGTTGCAAAAGCGTTTGTTTCATTCCAAGTCAGTCCGATGTGACGAATTCCCAACTGATGAAGTAAATAGATATAGTTTAGGTTATCACCAATTCCGATTAATCCTTCAATCCCGAGAACAACTCTAAATTTATCGCTCTTTTCCCTTTTCAAAATATCAAAATCTTCTGAGCTTTTTACGACATGAATTAAATCTTTAGAATAATACAGTTCTCTAGTCATAGCACAAAGATCTTCCAAAAAGTATTTTTCAATATTTTCAACTTTTCTAAAATCAATGTAAATGACAAAAATTCCACCAAAAAGTCCACCTTTTAAAAATTTTTCTTTATATTTTTTTCTAATTATGTCAAAATTTCCTTTTTGGTATTCCCAAAAATTATCAGTCCAAACATCAGCATGCATATCAAAAATCATAATTTTCCTTCTTTCATTTTTTTATTTTTGACAAAAGTTGTTTTTTAAAATCAATTTTTTATTTTTTAAAATAAATTTCAACTTTACTCAAATTTGAATGAATATCGATTGTACATTCAGCTCCTAGTGGTAAAGTTACCAAATCTGGTTTTTTATGTCCACACTCAATTCCAGTAATAACAGGTTTTTTATAGTCTTTAAAAAAACTATTTAAAAAATTATCCAAAGTGTAACTAGGATTATAAGTGTTTTCGCAGCCATCAAAATTTCCAAATAGAATGGCACGGCAGTCGTCAAGTTTTCCAGAAAGTTTCAAATGCGTCATCATTCTGTCAATTCGACTAATTTCTTCTTCAATTTCTTCAATAAATAAAATTTTATCTTTCGTGTCAATTTCATAATCCGTTCCAAGTGTTGTAACCAGCAAAGATAAATTTCCTCCAATCAATTCACCTTTTATTTCTCTAATTTTTTCTTTTTTTTCAATTTCACTAAAATTATTTCTATTTAATAAAATAATTTTTTTACCACTTGGATTTTCAAGTTTCCATTTTTTACCATTTTCATAATTTAACGCAGAAAAAAAAGAATTTTTGGTAAATTCATTAAAATCATTAAGCATATTTGATCTTACCATTGGACCGTGATATGTTCCAAGTCCGCATTTTTGATTAAAAACAATATTTAGGTTAGTAACGTCGCTGTAGCCGACAAAAACTTTTGGATTTTTTTTTATTAATTTGTAGTCAATTTTGTCAAGAAGCTGCGAGGAAGAAAAGCCGCCTTTCACACAAAAGATACTTTTTATTTCAGGATTTGAAAAAGCGCTGTGTAAATCATTTACTCTAACATCGGCATTTCCTGCCATATATCCTCCTATATTTTGGGAAAGACTTTTTCCAAGAACAGTTTTAAATCCAAGATTTTCTACAATTTGTTTACACTTTTCTATTTCTTCTGGCAAAATAGGCGAAGAAGTGCAAATTAAAAAAACTTTATCGCCATATTTAGGCGCTTGTGGAAATTTTGTCATTTTAATTCTCCCTTTTAATCTTACAATCTTTTTATTAAATTTTGTTTTTTGATAAAATCTTTTTCAATAATAATTTTTCCAATTTTATTTTTAAAATCATAAACTTCATTTTGAAATTTCAAAAAGTATGGCTTCAAAAATTTATTTATCTCAAGAACAGCTTTTATGTCCCCTTTATTTTCAAAAATATTTTCCAAATGTTCCAAAACAATTTCTTTTGTATTATCAAATGTCTTAACAGTCTTTATTTCCCCAGTTTGTAAAAATTCCCTTGCCTGTGCAATTAACCAGGGATTTCCAATTACTCCTCTTGAAAGCATAATTCCATCTAAATTACATTTTTCAACTCGATTTTTTATAACTTCTGGTTCAAATAAATCCCCATTTCCAAAAAACTTCGTATTTCGCAGAAGCTTGCTCAAATTTGAAGTGATTTCCCAATCTGCCGAACCAGAATAAAATTGCTTTTGTGTTCGACCGTGAACGCAGATAAAATCAAGATTGTATTTGTTTGCTAAATTCAAAAAAATTTCTGGATTATTAAAATTTTTGTAGCCAGTTCGAATTTTTATTGAAATTTTTGTGCCGGAATTTAATTTTGGCAACAATTCTGAAAAAAGTTCGTCCATCAAATTGTAATTTTCCAAAAGTGCTGAACCCGCTCCATTTTTTATAATTTTTGGCTGCGGACAACCCATATTTATATTAATTTTTTTAAATCCAATTTCTTCCAGTTTCAAAATTCCCATAAGCAGTTCATTTTTATCACCACCAAAAATTTGTGTTCCAGTTTTTTCTTTGTCATCACACTTCAAAAGTTCGTTTATTGTGGCGTCATTTTCACGATTTAGAAGATTTGCATTGACCATTTCTGTAAATAAAAAATCTGGGTTAAATTTTTCTAATATTTTTCTAAAAGCGTAATCAGTAATTCCTGACATTGGAGCAATGTATATTTTCATTTTTTCTCCTAGATTTTTTTGTTTATTATATACTTAAAGATAAAAAAAATCAAATTAAAATTTTAAAACAACAGAATGAAATATTAAATTAAGAGGTAGATTTTAAATTTATTTTTGATTACAGAATACTTCTCTAGTTAATTTTTCCATAAATATTCTCTTTCGTCTCTTGTTCAACTCAATTCACGATAATACTTCTACTTAAAAAATACTAAACTAAAAATATAAAATTATAAAAGTAGACAAATAAATTGCCACTTAATTAAAAATTTAATTATAATTTACAGATATTAAAAAATTTTAATTATTAATTATTGACAAAAGGGGGGAAAATGATGTATAATTATAACTAAATATGAGCCTTTCCCACAAAGGACCGTTATCCGAATAAAATTAAATAGAAAAAACTAGGAGGATGAAATAGTGAGTAAGTACACTACAATGCAAAAAAAAGAAGAAGTTACAAGAAATTGGTATGAAATAGACGCTGAAGGAAAAATACTTGGTAAAGTTGCTACAGAAATTGCAGTAAGACTTATGGGTAAACATAAACCAAGTTACACACCACACGTTGACGGAGGAGATTTTGTTGTTGTAATAAATGCTGAAAAAGTTGCAGTTACAGGAAAAAAATTATTAGATAAAAAATATTACAGACACAGTGGTTATCCAGGTGGATTAAAAGTGAGAAATTTGCAAGAAATGTTACAAAAACAGCCTACTGAAGTAATAAGAAAAGCCGTTGAAAGAATGTTACCAAAAAATAAATTAGGAAGTCAGATGATTGGTAGACTTAAAGTATTTGTAGGAAATGAACATGCACATTCAGCACAAAAACCAGAAAGAATAGATTTATAGGAGGTAAAAATTCGTGGCAAATAAAATTCAATATTTAGGAACAGGAAGAAGAAAAACATCAGTAGCAAGAGTAAGATTAATCCCTGGAGAAACAGGAGTTACAATTAATGGAAAAGATATGAGAGAATATTTTGGTGGAAGAGAAATCTTGGCTAAAATCGTAGAACAACCTTTAGAATTAACAGAAACTTTAAACAAATACGGAGTAAAAGTTAACGTAAACGGTGGAGGAAATACTGGACAAGCGGGAGCTATAAGACACGGTGTTTCAAGAGCATTACTTCTAGCAGACGCTGAATTAAGAGGTGCGCTAAAAGAAGCTGGATTCTTAACAAGAGATTCAAGAATGGTTGAAAGAAAAAAATACGGGAAAAAGAAAGCAAGACGAAGTCCACAATTTTCAAAAAGATAGGGTGTGTAAAAATTTTTGTGTAAACCTCTAGATAATATATGGTAAAATAACTGTATAATATTTGGAGGTTTTTGTTATGACTAAAAAGAAAATTGACAACGAAATTTTTAAAACACTGATTGAGGATTACAATATTAAAGATACTAATGATATTAAGGATATGCTTAAGGATTTGCTTTCGGGTACTATCCAAACCATGCTTGAAGCTGAAATTGAGCATGAACTGGGGTATGCTAAACATTCTATGAAAGATAAGACTACTTCTAATGCTAGAAATGGACATTCCAAGAAAACTGTTAGAAGTGAGTATGGCAATCTTGATTTAGATATTCCTAGAGATAGAAATGCTGAGTTTGAGCCTCAAATCATCCCTAAATATCAAAGAGAAATTACTGGCATTGAAGGACAGATTCTTTCTCTTTATGCTAAAGGAATGAGCAATAGAGATATCGAGGACCATCTCAATAATCTTTATGGAATTGATGTTTCGCCATCTATGATCAGTAAAATTACAGATAAAATTATACCTGAAATTAGGGAATGGCAGTCTAGACAGCTTGAGGATGTATACCCAATAGTTTTTATGGATGCTATCCATTACAGCGTAAGAAAAGATGGAGTTGTTGTTAAAAAGGCGGTATATTTAGCTATAGGAATAGATAAGGAAGGGCGAAAGGAGGTCTTAGGATTTTGGATAGGAGAAAATGAATCAAGCAAGTACTGGCTAAATGTTTTAAATGAATTAAAAAACAGAGGAGTTCAGGATATACTAATTATGTCTGTTGATAATTTAAAAGGGTTCAGCGAAGCAATATCTTCGGTGTTCCCTAAGACAGAAATTCAAAAATGTGTGGTTCATCAAATTAGAAACAGCATAAGATACATATCTTACAAAGATGTAAGGGAATTTACATCAGACTTAAAAGAAATGTACAATGCACCAACACTGGAACAGGCAGAGTTTAAACTGGATGAACTAGAAGAAAAATGGGGTAAAAAGTATATGGCAGTAATTAATTCCTGGAGAAGTAACTGGAATGAGTTGACAACATACTTTAAATATGATACAAAGATAAGAAAGCTGATATATACGACAAACCCGATAGAAAGCTTAAACAGACAATTAAGAAAGTATACGAAGACAAAATCACTTTATCCGACAGATGAAGCATTGATGAAGTCAGTATATTTAAGTTTAAAGGAAGCAACAAGGAAATGGACTGGAAGAATACCGGGCTGGGGAGAAATATATTCTCAGTTAAGTATTTATTTTGAAGGAAGGATTTAAAAACAGGATGATAAAAATACCATCCTGTACCATATATTATATTTTGAGTTTACACAAAATTCTGGACACTCTCAAAAGATAATTTTATTATTTTATATACCCTTGAAAACACTAGTTTTCAGGGGTTTTTATTTTGGAAAAAGTATGGAAAAGTACAGAAATGTATACCTACAATATACACACAATATACAAGCAATATACAAAATACTATATCTTTTCCACTGCTTTTCTCAGCTCTTCAATGTCCTTATGAGTATAAAATTTTTCAGTTGTTGTGTAACTGTTGTGTCCTATTAATTTTTTAACTGATGTTTTGTTTGCGTCTGCATTACTAAGTAATGTTGCAAATGTATGTCTAGTATCGTGTGGCTTATGTTCCATTCCAAGTTCTTCCATGATAGGCTTAAATTTCTCTCTGTAATAATTGTCATATTTCATTTTATCCCCTTTGAAATTTACAATGAAATATTCGTTCTTGGTATTCATTCTATTTTTAATAAGTTCCAGTATTTTAGAATGGATAGGAACCAATCTATCTTTACCAGCTTCTGTTTTCAGCCCACCTTTAATAATTCGATTTTCTAAATCAATATCTCTATTTTTAATTTCCAATAACTCTCCAATTCTAAATCCTGTGTAAATTAGAATCAGAATAGTATCAATCCATTCGTTTTCGTCTAGCAAATCCCACAATCTTTCGATTTCTTTATTTGTAAAAGGCTTTCTTGCACTTTCTTCTGTATTTTTTCCGATATTGATGTATTTACTATAATCTTTGGAGACAATATCATTCTTCATGGCGTAGGCGTATAGTTGATTAAACAACACTTTGATTTTTCGCTTAGATCCATGTTTGATTTCAGGTTTACTTACAATTTCTTGTAAATTCGACGATTTCAAGTCAACAAATCGCATCTGATATAAACTTTCACAAGCTTTAAATGCAGCAATATATCCTAATTGCGATGAATGCCCGACCATTTCAAATTTTTCTATTTTCCATTTTTCGTATACTTCTGCAAATGTGATATTCTGAGCATCTATATTATGTGGATTTTCATTATAATAAAATAATTGCTGGTTAGCTTCTTTTTGAGTTTTATAATAACCTATATACTTATATCGCTGTTTACCATTCTTGTCCCAATGAGTTGTAACTCTTACAGCAAAAGGTTTTCTTCTTTTGCCTTTTAATCTAATTACGGATCCGTAACCATTTGGATTTCTCATTTTCATACTACTACCTCATTTTTAAAAAGTCTTCATAACTTATTCCCATGTATCTTTCAGCTCTTTTTGTAGGAATGTGGTACTTATATCTAGGTTTATTATTTATAACTTTTGTAACTATTGCACTTCCTATGTCCAAAGTTCCACTAATTAATCCACTTTTTAAAGTTCTCTCATTCATCTGAAGAAATGAACAAGCTTCTTCTACACTTAATAGTAATTTCATTTTTTATTATCCCTCCATTCTGTCATATCAAAGTAATTCGATATAACACAATCTTTCAAAATATGTTTAGCAGTTTCTTCAAATGTTGAACTGCTAAAACTTTCATCTTCTATTTCTTCTCTACCAATATAAACTTTTGCTATATATCTTATTTCATTTTCAATTTTGATTTTGTGTATTTCAGCATATTTTATCAATTGTTTTCCTCCAAAAGGTTTTTGCTTTCGTAAATATTCCCAACAACTTCTAAAAATTTAGCTTCCACATTTGATAAATCCTCCCTCAGACTCCAACCTTCTAATCTGTAGCTGTTATGTTCGTATCTAACAATACACATATTATCAATTTTGATATTGTTAAGCACCACAACATCCCCCTCATAAATTTCTTTGTCGTTTTTGTCTTTTAATCCTGTATATTGCATTAATTCCAAATTTTGCATTCTGAAAAAATGGTATGTTCCATTTTCTCTAACTGCTATTTCTTTGTTTTCTAAACTTAACGATGAAACTTTCATCATTTTTTCGTTTTCTTTATCCCAAGCTCTAAATTTTATTTCTCTACTCATTTTATCCTCCCGTTTCTCTCAAACATTCCCCCACTTTTATTATTTTACTAATAAACTTTGAGTTGTTTCTAAATGCACTCCTGGTATTTCCACACCGTTTTTAATTTCTTTTTTTATCTCATTTTTCTCAATTTTTTTAGTTTGCACAAAAGTTGTAAACTTTTGCGGTATTAAATTCTCGTCATCAATTATTAAAGACGGTGTGTTATTTCTAATTGTAAATGTTCCTGTTGCAGTTTCTATTTTCTTAGCATTGAGTTTTTGCATTGCTTCTAAGATTAATTCCTTGAACATTTTTTTCTTTTCGTTTGCATATTTTGCTTTTTTAGAATAAAAATCAGCAATTTCTTTGCACTTTTCTTCTTTTGCTTCAAGTTCTTTTAATATCAGCTCTAACTGCTCCGATTTTTCTTCTAAAAGCAATTCTATGCTTTCTTTTGTGTCGTTTATTGTTTTTTCGTCTAATTCATTATTTTCGCTATCTAAAAAATTTGCAATATTATTTATTTCTTTTAATTCATATTTTATTAAACTTAAATTACTCATATCTTTTTCTCCTGTTTTTATTTTTTAACCCCCTATTTTTTAGCTGAAAGGAAATTCGTCGTCATCATCATATTCCTTTTCACTTTGCTTGTTACTTTCAACGAATTCAAATCGGCTTACTAAAATATCAGTTGTGTAAATAGTTTGACCATTTTTTTCATAACTTCCTGTTCTAATACTTCCTTGAACTAAAATTCTTTGACCTTTTTTGAAATACTCAGCTATTGTTTCAGCTGTTTTCTCCCAAGCAACGCAGTTTATAAAATCAGCTCCTTCTCCGATTCTGTTTACTGCTATGTTAAATCTTATAAATGCTTTACCTCCCGAAGTGTAATTCAATTCAGGGTCTTTCGTCATCCGACCCATCAAAATTGCATTGTTCATTTTATTTTTCTCCTTTTTCTCTTTTTAATATTCCACGTGCTAAGTTGCTCACTTCCTCATCAGTTAAATCTTTTATTGATTCGGCTTTATTTATTTCCAAAAAATTATCTATCAACTGCTGATATTTTTGAGTATGTTTTGCTATGTAATCTTCCATATTTTTTCTTTTTTCCTCAGCAGTAGCGGCTTTTTTTGTATGTTGTTTCTTATCTTTGTTAATTGTTGCATTTATTTCATCATCTTCAATGATTTCTAAAGCATTTAAATAGCAATATCTTTTTAAGTATGTGTGTGTCGAGCCTATCATTTGCAAAGCATTTTGTCCTTTCAATGTTATTTCCGCTTTAGGTGATTCAAAAATCACAAGTTCGTCTATTTTTTCAGCATTAATTATAGTCAAAGTTGCCTTTTCTTCTAACAAATCAAATTTTGAAAAAAGTTTTAATTTGTTAAAGATAGTGTTTACTTCTGGTAAAAAATCTTTTAAATCATAATATTTAAAATTAGCAAATTTATTAAATCCACTTTTTTTTAAGTTCATCTCTTGCAATTCAATTCTTGCTTGTTGTATTTTTTCGTAAATATTCATATCTTTATCCTTTCATTTCTTTCAATTTTTCTATTAAATTATCTAATTTTTCAACACAATCGTCTTTGTCCAAATATAAATAACTTTCATTTAATTTTTTTCTTCCTTCTCCATTTTCTCTCCAGTATTCCCAACCTTTTTCGTAAACTTTAGCACAAATTTCGTTCGTGTGACCAAAATACTCAACAAAAATTGTATTTTTCTCTCTCGAATTAATCTCGAGAGCTAAATCCATTATTTTCATAACTTTTTCCTTAATTTCTTTTTTCATTTATCCACTAATCCTTTCATATTTTTTCTTTATTCTTAAAGCTTCTTTTCTGCTATATCCTACCCATTTAATTTCTATTCCAGCTTCTTCAAATTCTAGCAAACTTAAAGCTTCTTCTTCGTGATTAACTTCCCCACCTTCTGTTAAGACCTCTAGCATTTCGTTGAATTTATTCTTTGTTTTAGTTATAAAAGTTTTAACATATCTGCTTGTTAGATTCGGG
The DNA here is from genome assembly GCF_001553645.1 of Leptotrichia sp. oral taxon 847. Taxonomy (NCBI): domain Bacteria; kingdom Fusobacteriati; phylum Fusobacteriota; class Fusobacteriia; order Fusobacteriales; family Leptotrichiaceae; genus Leptotrichia; species Leptotrichia sp. oral taxon 847. Next base: position 551,416 of record NZ_CP014231.1, read on the forward strand.
AATCCTATTTTTTCCGCATTTTCTCGAAAAATATTAAAAATTCCATATAAATCTAAAAAATTTAATGTTTCCATCTCTGTCTCTGGATAAGCTCGATTAATAAAACCACCATATTTTATCCCTAATTTTGCTGATTCCATCATATGTTTTTCTTCAAATCTTTTCACAATTTCATCGTCATCAAATATTTTAATAAACAATTTTTCTTTATCCGAACCTAAAATCTCATCTAAAATTCTTTTTAAACTCCTACATGCCCTTAGTATGATTTCTTCTAGGTGAAAATCAAACCACAGTGTATTTTTCTCTGTCATCTTTTCAACTTTTCCTTCACCTTTTTTCATCTTATCAAAATCAATATTCAAGTGAAAATATGCTTTGTAATATCCACATAGCTTTGCTAATGAATAAATTGCCATTAACTGTACCTCCTTTGCGGAGTCTTTTAAAACTTCTTTTGCAAGTTTTGATTTTTCCTTTTTTTGAAACTTCTTGATTTTTCTCAAACTACTCATAATTTTCTCCTACTTTCTCAACATTTCTTTAACCATTGAAGGCAAAAGCCAAAACAGGATTCCGCACAGCGCTGGAATAAAAGTTTCTCCACCGCCAATTATTCCTAAGTAATATCCTCTCTCAGTTGCCGCATATCTGTATGCTATAATAGTTAAAATAGCTGTTAAAATTAGTTTTAAAGTATTTTTAAATATTCTCTTTTTCATTTTTCCTCCTAAATATATTTTTTGATTTCGTTAATTACATTATCGTAATATCTAAAACTTTCCACCTGCTTGTTGCTATGTCTTGATTTGTCTAAAGCCCAATAACCATATTCATCAGTTTTAAGATTATGCTCATTCGTTAGCCTTCCAATTCTATTACCTGAAATTTTTATGCCATGCTCATTCATTATTAATTGTGATAATTCGTTTGCACTATATGATTTCTTATTTACTTCAGGCAATGCTAAAATGGGTTCATCATAAAGAACATTCGCACTATAAATTTGTAAAGTTTGTTTGTATTTATCATTTGTAATGCTTTGAGACAATTCTTTTAAAATTCTGCTCTTTTCTAGTCTGATTTTATCTTTTTCAATGTTGATTAAATCATTTTTAAATGTATTTTCTTTATTTTCAACAGTTTCCTTTTTTGTTACTTTTTCAATTAATTTGTATCTAACATCAGCACTATATCTTGCTCCCAACTGTAATATTCCTTGTATATTCAAAACATACATAGGTAATATTCTGCCCGTTGTATCTTTATATTCACTCAAGCCAAAAATGGCTTCAGCTCTTTCAGTTCCAATCTTGTTTGTTTCATCTCTTATATCCCTTAAGACTTTATTATGCTCCTTACCTGTAATTTCTGCAATTTCCAATGATGTCATTGTTCCTTTTGTTTCTAATAATTGTAATTCTTTCATTTTTCCTCCTGTTTTCCTTTATTTTCTATCAAATCAGTTCTTAGCTTCATTAATACAAAAAATGCTTCCGCCTTAGTTTTAAAATAATTTCCTTCTTCTTTTCGCTCTTTATCTGATGTTCTGTCTTTATCCACAGTTGAAGAAATAACAAATCTGTTTTTGTGAAGATTAATAAACCAGTAAAGATTTTTATAGTCTTCTGAATAAATAAGGCTTAATTCATCATCTAAAATAATACGTATAATGCCTAGCACGCCATGCAAATTTTGCGATTCAGGATCTTTAAAAGTTTTTCCTTGTCTCATTAACAAATCAACTTCTCTGTGCAGTATTTCTTCCATTTCTCTAATTTGTTCTTCTGTTTTCATAAGTTCCTCCTAAAATAAATTTAATTGTTTCACTTTTTCCTCTTTTAACATTTCTGTAGTCGCTTTTTTATAAAATTCCTTTTCCACTTCAAATCCATAACTGTTTCTTTTTAGTTCTTTTGCCGCTCTTAATGTGCTGCCGCTTCCTGCGACTGGATCAATTACTGTATCATTAATATCCGTAAATATTTTAATTAGTGTTTTTAACAGATTCACTGGCTTTTGTGTCGGATGTACTTTTGGGTATATTGATTTCGGATCAGGTTTCCATTCAAACCAGTTTTTTATCATTTTGCCATTATTATTGAATTTTGGTAATTTATTTCTGTAAAATACTAGTGCATATTCTGTTGCTCCAACTATTTTCATATTAGCCTTTAACACCTGCGAACTGCTATGCTTTATAAATACTAACGGATAATAGTTGTTAAATCCGTGCTTTTTAGCATACTTTACTAACGTGCTGATTTGTTGGAATGCACAGAATATTATCATTGCTGGTGCTTTTCCTTTTTCCTTTGGTTCCTTTATCAGAAGTTTTGAGCAAAAGTGCATATATTCGGCAAGGTTAAAGTTCACATCAGTTTTGAAAAAACTTGAGTTTGCCTTTTTGCTTTCGCCTTTTTTGTTATCTCCGTCAACATACCACTCTGGACTGCTTGCAAAAGCATTATTTCCTAAATTATATGGAATATCTGCTATTACAAGCTGTGCCTTTTTAGGTATGTGATATTTTTTATAGTTTTGAAAATTATCATTATATAGTTCACATTTTATTTTTTTAACATATTCTTTTTTTTCGTCCATATTCCTCCTATTTTTATCTCAAACCAGCAATTCTAGACTTGCTTAATTGTTTAATTGATTTGATAAAAACTCAACAGTTTAATTATTTTTTTCTTTTTATGTGGGTATCTATTATAAAATCATCATCGCTAAAGTAAATATCCAAAAACGGTTCGTAAAATGTAGCCACACATCCGTCAATTTCATCTGAGTATCTTTTTAGCAATTTGTTAAATATTCTTGCTCTTTTATCAGTTAAAAAATACCATTTTGAAATTCCCGAATCTTGCCTTCCTTTGAAACCTTTTAAAAATTTTGTAAATTCCTCTTTTGTCATACTTTCTTTAATTTTGTTGTTCCAGATCCAAGTTGAGTAGTGTGTTTCTCCTATATTGAACAAATACGGATAATTTCTTTTTTCGTCGTTAATTTCTTTGTAAATTCTTTTTAACGTTTCTTTTTCAAATTTTCTTTCTTTAATTGTTACAGCCATTTTTTCCCTCCTAAATTTTAATATCTTATCCAAACTCACTAACTAACGCTAATGAGCTTGGTAAAACATTAATTACTTCTTGAATAATTTTTTTATTCTGTTCACTAACTTTTTGCTGTTTTCTTTTCTCACTTTGCTACTGTTCTTATTCACCATTTCCAACACTTCATATTTCATTTTAAATTCCTCCTTTATCTAACTTTGTTGATTTTTGTTATCGGAAAGCCTTTTTCTGTAATATATGTAACCAAAGCTACAAGGCTTTCGGAAGTTACACTTTCATCCTCAAGTTCTTCCCCGTCTTTATAAAAATATCCCTGATATTTTACAGAGGGAATACTGAAAGAATAGTCTTCTTCTACTCTTTCGTACACTAAACTTTGAACTTCTTCAGAAAGTTCAACCTGATCTATCTCGGCATATTTTTCTAATTTAGTCAATTTCTTTGTGTTTTTCATTTCTATCGTCATCTCCCTTCAATTCTTTTCATTTCAAAATAATTTATTCTCGTTTCCCCTGTATCATACCAATCAATTCCACCATTGCAGTCTTTATAAGATATGCTGATTTCCTCTTCCTCTTCAAAATTGTAATTTTCAAAAGCCTCTTTTACAACTTCTATTTCTTCTGAATCCCATCCGTTCTCTGCAAATTCTTCAAGAGTTTGTTCAAGCTGTTCATCAGTAAATTCTATTATTCCTTCATCGTAATTTTTAACGAGAGTACCGTTTGAAATCTGTCTTTGTATTTCGTCAGAGACAATATCTTTTATTTCTTTTAGTTCTATCATTTTTATCACTCCTTTTTTAAATTTTTCTTGCGGTAATGCAAGATATATTTTAAAAAAATTTAGCTATTTATTAGCTTTTCCATCATTCACATAAATATTATAGCACAAAACTTGCAGCATTGCAAGATATTTTTTTGGAAAAAGTTGCAACTATGCAATTTTTTGAGGTATAATATATTATAAAATATTGGTTAGGAGTGTCAGATATGGAAGATAAAGAAAAATTAAGAAAACTTATAAAAGACACAAGAATACAAAAAAATATAGCTAGAGAAAAAATATCTGAACTGTTAAAATTAAAGGGAATTAATTATGCAGAATCTTCATTATCACGTTATGAAAATGGCATAACGGAAAGCATAAAAGCAGAAGTCTTAAAAGGTATTTCCGAAATACTTGGACTCGATGTTATTGAAATGTATAAGTTGGCAGGATTATTGAATGAAAACGAAGACACAAGATTTATTAAATTGAATAAAAGAGAACGTAATCAGTTTAGCGAAATTGAAAAAGGAGCAGCATATTTTTTTAATGATAACAGTATAAGCGATGAGGATAAGAAAAGATTACATGATAGTTTACAAGAACTTTTTTTCGATGCAAAAATGAAAAACAAAAGAAAATAGAGGTTTTATATGAGAAAATGTAAAAATATGAAACTTAGAGTAAAAAATTTGGTAGAGAAATATAATACTAGTAATCCATATGTATTGTGTGAAAAACTAAACATCGAAATAAGATACTTTTATTACGAAGGTATAAAAGGTTTCTTTAGACGAATATTAAAAAGAAAATACATTATTATAAATGAAAAACTGGATGAATATTCGCAGTTAGTTGTACTATGCCACGAATTAGGACATGCGATTTATCACAGTTCAAAAAACAAACTTCTTATGAAAATTAATTTTTTTAATTATAATCCAGAGTTGGAAAGCGAAGCAAATGAGTTTGCTGTAGAATTAATGAAGTATCAAGAAGAAGTTAGTTATGAAACTGCTAGGAGTTGCGATTTGGGATTGCAAGTATTGGAAGAAATGAAAAGGTATAAAAATATAGAGGGTTAATTTTGGTTTTGAAAAATAAAGAGATGGAGGAATCAAAATGAAAAAATTATTTGTAATTTTAACATTAGCATTTGTTAGTGCTAACACATTTACAGAAACATTGTACTTTAAAAACTGTAAAGAAGCAAAAGCGAAAGGGTACAAAAATATCAAGAGAGGGCAACCAGGATACAGACCTAAATTAGACAGAGATAAAGATGGAATAGCTTGTGAAAGCAAATAAATTTTTAAAAACAGGAAATGGTAAAAAAATTATTCATATATTTTTATCAATATTCGCTGGTTCAATAATTTATATATTATTTCGAGAAAAAAATTTGTTAATGTTTAAATGGTTTAAATTTTTGAAATTGAATTTTATAATAAATTTTTTGAGAGATAATTTTTATAAATACAGAATATATATTCCCAAAAGTGTCTTATTTTCTTTACCTGACGCTTTGTGGGTATATTCATTTACAATGTTTTTAAGTATTTATTTTAAAAATAGAATTATACTTTCATCAATATTTGCTGGAAGTATAATAACAGAAATATTACAACTTTGGTTTGTAACTGGAACATTTGATATATATGATGTTATATATATGTTTGCATTGTATTTAATCGCAATGTATTTTATAAAAAAATTTGAGGAGGAAGAAAAAATATGAAAAAGAAAATAGGTTTATTGATTGGATGTGCTTTGTTTGTAATTTTAGCAGTTGGAAGTGTTGGGGGTAATGATTCAAAATCAGATTCAAATTCTGGCACAAATAATGCAAGTACTGAGAAAAAGGCGGTTACGTATGAAAAAATAACGGCTAAACAATTAGTTAGTGACTTGGAAGGAAATGCTTTAAAAGCTGCTCAAGCTCATAAGGGTAAAGATTATGAAATTACAGGAGTTTTAGGTAATATTGACGCACAAGGAGACTATGTAACGATCGAACCTTCAGGTGATGACCTTACACTTACAGGAGTTCAGGCATTTGTAAAAAATGATGATCAAAAAAAAGCGATTGCTGAACTTTCTAAAGGCGATAAAATAACTGTAAAAGGTAAAGTTAAAGACGTTGGAGAAGTTATGGGATATTCAGTTGATATTGATGAAATATCTAAAGCTACAAGTAAAAAATAATAAATTTATAAAGAAGCTTAAAATGCTTCTTTTTATTTTTTTATTTTTCTTGCGTTATTGCAAGAAATGTGATAAAATAAAAAAGAGGTGATAAAAATATGAAAGTAGATAAGTATACAGAAATTAGAATGAAAATGGTAGAAAAAAAAGTTTTTTGGAAAGATATATACAGCAAACTTGGATATTCAGACTGGGGACTAAGATTGGCTATAAAAAACAATAATAAAGATATAATTAAAAAAGTTGAAGAAATAATTGCAAGTTCTTAATTTTTTTACAATTTTCATTGCAATAATGCAAGAAAAATATTGAGAGAGGAGGTGTGGAATGAAATATGGAATAGACAAATACAATTTTATATTCGTGTTATGTGCTTATCAGGCATTTAAAGTGATAAAAAAGGGAGCGAATGTTCAAAATATATTAATAGGCATTGGATATATAACAGTTGCTGCAATATATTTTAAATACGAAAGCATAATAAAAAAGGCAATATATAAAATACTACCTTTTTTAATATTTTATACTTTACTTGGACTTCTTTTTGAAAGTTTTGTTGAAACTCTTTTTGAACAAATAAAATAAAAATACTTTTGTTAAGTCAAACAATCCTTCGGATAATAAATCTGATAAGAAAAAAAGAAAGCAAGAAAATTCAAAAATAAAGTTAGGAGGCACGAGATGAACGAGAAAATAAATTCTTATGATTATAATGACAGAATTGACAAAGTAAGGAAACTTACAAAAGAATTTAGAGAAATTATAGAGAAAAAATTCCCAGAAATAACGGAAATAGATGTTGAATTAATAACCGAAACACTGGGAATTGAATTGAAACATTATTTTAGGAAATTTTAAATTACATACCAGGAACCCATTCTTTGGCTTCTTTAAGCATTTTGTAGGCTTTTTTCATAGCGGTGTTATTTTCTAGAAAGTCCATACCGTCTAAAGTCAATCTGGGATTATTGATACTGATATGTATATAACCAGTTACTGAATTTACTGTTGAAATACCTGTTATATAATTTTTTTCTTTAAGTTGCTCCAGCATTAAAATTAGTCTTCTTTCAGAAATTCCTAATTTTTCTAAGTTTAGAGTTTCTTCAAGATTAAAATTATTATTTTCATAAGCAACATCGATAGCTTTTAATATTCTAAAAATAGTTTTGTCTAAAGACATTAAACAACACCTCCTTTCTTGTGGATTTAATTTATTTGGTGATAATATTATAACTCAAAAGGGGGTAAAAATGAAATAAGGAGGTTAGAAATGCAAACAAGAGGTACAAATCCTAAGCCAACAACTTCCAAACCGTCGAATCCGAGGGTGCAACGATTATATATTGAACCAGAAAAAAATATAAAAAGAATATATGATATAAGTCTAAAAGTTTTGAAGATAATTGAAGATGAAAGAGTAACTGAAGATGAGTTTTATATAATAGAAAAAATGATAAAAAATGAGTTTAAAAGATTAAAAGAATAAAGCAAAAAAAGCACTCCGAAGAGTGCTAACAAAAATTTATAAAATACTATATCTTGTGTTAATTATAACATAAATTTAATAAAAACACAAGATGTAGGGAGAGGAAAAAGATGGAAAAACCTAATTATTATGGAATATTACCAGCGAATGTAAGATATGATAAAGAATTAAAACCAATGGAAAAAATATTATTTACTGAAATTTCATCACTTACAAGCAAAGAAGGATATTGTTACGCCAAAAATTCGTATTTTGCCGAACTATATGATGTTCATAAAAATACAGTAGGAAACTGGATAAACAATCTTGTAAAAAGAGGTTATTTAAAATCAGTAATTATTTATGAAAAAGGAACTAAAAACATACAGGAAAGAAGATTATACATTACTACCCCTACAAACAAAAAGATTGATACTCCTATCAATGAAAAAATTGATACCTATCAATCAAAAGATTTAGAGGGTATCAACGAAAAAATTGATACCCCTATCAACGAAAAGATTGAGGATAATAATACAAGTATTAATAATACAAGTTTATTATTAAATAATAATAATATACATGTGAAAAATGAATTTTCACAATCGTGTGAAAAAATAAAAAACCAATGGATAAAAATTGCTTACGAATTTGATTTATCAGGTAAACAATTAAAAATAACTGACAAGCGAAAGAGAGCTATTAACAATTTGCTAAAAGAGTATTCGCTGGAAGAAATGTTACAGGCTATGGGAAAAATCCGTACATCTAATTTCTTGCAAGGAAACAATAAAACAGGGTGGCAAATATCATTCGACTGGTTTACTAACAAATCAAATTTTTTGAAAGTGCTCGAAGGAAATTATGACGATAAAGCAGGTATTAATAATTCTGAAAAAGAAAAAAAATCTAAAAATTATCAAGAAAAAGACTTTGTTGGAGTAACTAACGAAAGCATTGCAAATTTATTAGGAGGATTGACGGGAAATGAATAATCAAGAATTTAACGAAGTATTTAAACTGCTTTTAGCAGCTTACCCAAACACAAAAGACAAGGAAAGTGTCGCAACTATTTATTTTTTGACAATTGCAAATGAGTTGACTAAAAAAGAATTTGCAGAAGCAGTTGTTAAAATCTTAAAAACCAGAAAAAGCGGATTTATACCGCAACCGGCAGAGATTTTGGAAGTTGCTAAAAAAAATACTAACATCGAACATCAAGTGATTTTAGCTAAAAAAATGTTGATTGAAGGGGTTAGAAAAGTCGGCAGTTCAGGAATGGTGGCTTTTGAGGACAAAGGTCTTCACGCTGTAATCGATTTTCTTGGGTGGCATAGAATTTGCACAATGGACAAAGTCGAATTTGATAATTTTTTAAATTTTCAGTTTGACGGAATTTACAAGGATTTTTTAGAAAATCCATACAAAACAAAAAATTATTACACAGGTACATACAAAATTATTGGGCAAACACAACCAAAGCTCGTTACTTATGCAAGTGTTGGTGTAAAAAATACTAAAAATCTTAAATTTGTTAAACTAGAATATAAGCCACAAAATGAAGTTAGAGCAGTTGATTTTAGTGAACTTAGAGAAAAAATGCTGATAGGAGGATAAATAGAAATGACAAAAGAACGATTGAAATTGATGAAGCAAATCAGTTCTGAAACGGCGAAAAAAGTCGAAGAAAAAGTTGTAAATATAACGAATTTTGAAATTGATTTTTTTGTTGAGCATTTGAGAAATGAATTAAAAAAAATGAGACATGGAGGAATAAATGCTAAAAGAAAATGTAAAAGCGAAAGTAATAGTGATAGATTTTGAAAATAAAAAAGGTTGGAAATTGTATCACAATGAGGACTTGTATGGAAACACAGAGATTGCAGATGACAGATTCTGGAACGATGTGCAGGAAGGGTATTACAAGTTCGGCAAGGGCACAACTTTAATTGCTGATATTAAATGCCCCTGGAGAATAGAAGAGCCTTTAAAAATTTTGAAAGTACATGAGGTGATTTACAGTGATTAAGCTGGAATTATCCACAATGCCGCCATCTGTAAATTCTTTATGGATAAATAAACCGAGTGGAAGATACAAGTCCAAAAGGGGCAAAATCTTTGAAAATTTAGCTTGTGGCGAACTTAAAAAGCAATTTAGGTATAAACCTTTGGCTAACAGTTTGAAAGTCCGCATAAGGCTTTATTTCAAAGATAAGAGAAAAAGGGATATAGATAACTACAATAAGGCGATTTTGGATTCAATGACTAAAATTATTTATGAAGATGATTCGCAGATTGAAGAACTAAATGTTAAAAAATTAGTTGGCTGTGGATTTAATAAAGTAGAAATTGAAGTGGAGGGAATTAAATAATGGATAAAATATTATATCTTGTATCATTTAAATATGGAGATAGATTTGGTGATACAAATTCTGGAAATTGCACGGTTTTTATTAAAAAAGGGGACTATTCGGAAAGCGAAGTTCTCGAAATGTTTATTGAAGGCATAAAAACGAATTTTGGTTTTGAAAACGAAGAAATAGTGATAACAAATATAATTAACTTGGAAAAAATAAGAAGGGAACTGGAAGAATAATGGAACAATGGAACAAATTGGTTGGATCAGTAAAAGAATTTTATATTGCATTTGGGCAGCAGGAATTTTTGGAAAAAGAAATGACTGACGAGAGAATGAAGTTAAGAGAAAAATTATTTGAAGAAGAATTAAAAGAATATGAGGTGGCAGAAAAAAATAATAACAAGGTTGAAATGCTGGATGCAGTATGCGACATGTGTTATATCTTAATAGGGACATTGTTAGAAAAATGTAAAGGCGATGTTAAGGCTGTTACAAATATGATTTATTTTGGATGTGATGATAAAAGCGAATTTATTTTTGAAAAAGTCTTTAAAAATGAATTTAATGATATTTTTGTAAGAGCATTCGAGGAAGTCCACAGAAGCAATATGTCAAAACTGGAAAATGGGAAAGCAATTTTCAGGGAAGATGGAAAAATATTGAAAGGTAAAAATTATTTTAGACCAAATCTGGAAAATTTTTTTTAATAACTTATGTATACACAAGTTAAAGTGCATAAAAAAAATTAGGAGGAATATTAATGAATGAATTAATGAACATAGAAAGCAGAAACACATTGACAAGTTTGGAAGTAGCACAAATAGTAGGAAAAGAACATAAAAATATTTTAGCTGATATTAGAGATGAAATCAGTAAATTAGGAGAGGAAAGAGGTCGGCTAATTTTTCAGCCAACCACCTATATAGATAATTTTAACAGAAGTCAACCGATGTTTCTTTTGAATTACAAAGGAGTGCTGCAACTTGGGGCAAGATATAATGCTGAAACAAGATTTAGACTTATTGAAAAGATTGAACAACTTCAAAAACCAATGACAATAGAAGATATGATCATATTGCAGGCAAATGAAATGAAGAGTGTTAAACATAGAATTGACGTTGTAGAAAACAAAGTTGACAATGAGATAAGAATAGACCATACGGAACAAAGAAAATTGCAGAAAACAATAGCAACAAGAGTTTATCAAAGACTAGATGTGATAGATGCTGACAGAAATTTAATGTTTCCAGCAATTTACAGAGATTTAAAGGACAGGTTTGGAGTTGCAAGTTATCGTGATATTAAGAGAAAAGACTTAACCGAGGCATTGGCATATGTACAGAACTGGATAGAAAAAGCGGAATTGAGGAACTGATATGGAAGAGATTGATTAAATTAATAAAAGGACAATGACAACTGAATAATAACTGTGATAAATAATTTTGAAATTTTTAGATTTTTAGGTATAATAAATATTATCAGAAACAGGAGGTAATTAATGAAATATAAGAAATTTAGAATAAGAAATTATAAGGCGATTAAAGATCTAACAATAGAATTGGATAATCAAAATTTGGTTCCAATAATAGGTTTAAATGAAACGGGAAAGAGCTCTATCTTACAAGCAATATTTGCATTTGATTGCTTTAATGACAAGCAATATAGTGGCGAGTTTATAAATTATGACTATATAAAAAATAAATTCGAAAATAAACAAAATCCTATTATCGAAGCCGAAATAGAAAATATAAATAAAAACGATTTGATAGAGAACGCAATAGGATATATAATTACGCAAAAAGAAGATTATTTTATTTCTAACAGCCGATACAAAGATAATAGTGAATTTAAAAAGCATCAATATTTAAATTTTATTCGAGATAAATTATTGAATTTTATGGAAAATGTATTTTTTAATATAAAAGAAAATAATTTAAAAATCGCAAGAGAATTTTCAATTACTCAAAATGGTATGTACAATAATAGATATTTAATTTCACAATTAAAAATCAAGGAGTTTAATGAAACAATATCAGTAAATGGTTATTCAATCGAAGAGCTCTTATTTTATATACCAAAAGAAGAAATAGAACAATTAATAGGAGAATCAATTTTAAAATATTTACCTCATATAGTATATATTGATGATTTTAAAGATGCGATTCCAAATAGAATCAAAGAAAACGATGATTGGTATTTGTACATCAAGGAAATATTTTCTAGAAATAAAATGAATGTAAATGACTTTTTGAATAGCACTTTATCAGATAAAGGGACAATGCTGGAAGATATAAAATATGAACTTAATGAAAATCTAGCCAATTTATGGGATAAAATGCACGAAAACAGAATAAAAGAAGAATTTAAAACTATAGAAATTGATTTAAAATACGGAGATAAAGAATTTCAATTTTTAATAAATGATTTGAGAGAAAAAAGAGAAAACGGAAGACCAAGAACAGTGGTATTTCCAGTAAATATGCGTTCTAAAGGATTTCAGTGGTTTTTCAATTTTTTCATTAAAATGAAATATAATTGGAAACATATAAGTGATGAAAATTATGGGAGTATAATTTTATTGGATGAGCCAGGAGTATATTTACATACAACTTTTCAGTCAGAATTAGTAAAAATATTGAAAGAATTATCGTTAGAAAACAAAATATTCTATACAACACATTTAGAAAATATGGTTAATCCAAAAGTAATAAAAATAAATCAAGTTCATATAGCAAAAAGAAAAAATGAAAAAGTGATATTAGAAAGAATCACTAAAATTGAAGACAATAAAAATTTAGGAGAAATGACACCGATAATAAATGCTTTAAAAATAGATAATTTTCCATTATTACATTTTAATGAAAAAATTATAATAACAGAAGGGATGACAGATAAAATATTTCTAGAGATGCTAAAAGAAATTGAATTGCTGGATACCAATATAAAGATTATTCCTGGTGTAGGAGTTACAAATCTTAGTATTTTAATAGGTTTATTTAGTGGAATAACAGATAATTATACTGTAATTTTTGATAATGATGATGAAGGAAGAAAATTTTTTGAAAAATATAAAAATGAATATGGTGAAAGAGAAAGCAAGAAATGGATATTGCATAAATCAAGGGATAAAGAAAAAAAAGATATTGTATTAGAGAGTTATTACAGTCCCAAAATAAAAGAAATTTTAGAAAAATATCCAAATGGAATAAAGACAGGATTAATAGAGTTTTATTACTATGCAACATCCGAAGAAAAAGAAATATTTTATAAAGAATTAAAAGATTTAAATAGAAAAGGAGAGGATATCCATATTCTTATAAATCAAATAAAATCAAAATTGAAGTAAATTGAAGTCACAGTTATTAATTTAGCTGTGATTTTTTTATGCAAACAGCAAATAAAATATAAAAATAGTAAAATTTATATAATAAGAACGATAAAAATGTATCATAAGTGTGAAAAAACACTAAAATTATATTTTAAAGTTTTAAAATGGAGGGAAAATGGAAAATAAAATAAATAAAATTACGAGAAAGAAAATAAGTTTTGTAAAAAGGAAATTAAGAGAAGGTGAACATTTATCAGAAAGTGAAATATTTTTTTGTCAGTATAATCCGAAATATTTTGAAAATATAAAATTCATAAGAAGGAAAGGATTAAAAAATGGCAGACGCTCAAATTTTAAAAGATGAGTTAGTGGTAACAATAGCTGTTGAAAAAATTTATCCTGGTCTGAAAGAACGTCTTGAAGAGCATTTAAAAAAACTCAAAATTAGAGTTATTCCGATCAAAAAACTTACAAAAGCACAAAACGGATTAATTCATGTGCTTTTAAAACAGTTTGCAGATGAGCTTGGATGGACAATGCAGGATATGAAAGAATATCAAAAAGAACAATTTGCATTAAGTAAAGATTTAGAAAAGTTTTCGACAGCAAGTTGTGATATAGAAACGGCAAGCGATTTTATAGCGTTTATAATAGAACAGGCTCTAGAAAATGAAATAAATTTATATATACTTGGAAAACACGATAAAAGATATAAACATATACTGGAAATTGACAATATAACACAAAGATATGTGATTGCCTGCTTGAGAAAAAGAGTTTGCTGTATCTGCGGAAAAGAGCATAATGAGTACAACGAAATACAGCTGGATCATTACGATACTGTAGCAAATACTGTCGGAACTTATGAAAATGATGACGGATTACACGGTAGGTTTTTACCTTTGTGCAGCTATCATCATTTTGAAAAACATTCAAAAAGTTTAAAAGAATTTGAAGAGGAGTATCATATAGAAGGCGTTTATCTGAATCCCCAATTAGTTTATGATTTATTACCAGTTTATAAAAATCATTTTAAATTATTTAGAAAAAGGCTTAAAGATGGGTATTATAGGGGGATTATTAAGGAGGTGGAATAATGGAAATAATAATAAGAATCATAAACACTTTAATCACAGCAACAGCTACTTTAATGCTGGTAAGATACATCTATGGATTAGTTATCGTATTTAAAGATAAAGTAAGAACATTTAAATTCAACATAAGCAATTTGATAGTGCTTTTAATTGCTATGATTGTAATTTTATCCGTGATTTACGGCTTGGTTTGGATTATAAAGTTTTTTGCGATTAGAGTGTGAAAAAGGTTGCAAATACATAAAAAATAAGGTATAATTAGGAGGTAAAATTGAACATAAAAAAAGAACTTACACAAGAGGATATTAATGAGCTTTTAAAGGAGAAAGAAGTTTTGTATTTATTGCAAGATTTAAAAACAGCAAAAACTTTTGAGGATAATATCAAAATTACTTTATACATAAAAAAAGGCGAAATAAGAGATAAAGAATATAAAACAAAAAAATATCATAGGGGCAAATAAACCTCAGATGAGTGAGCCACTGAATAGATAGATTAGAAATAGTCTATTTGTTTAGTGGCTCTTTTTGTTTTTAAGTATAAAAATAGCAAAATTTATATGAAAGAGATGATAAAAATGTATATTAAATGTGAAAAAATTAAAGAATTAGCAGAAAAAATAGAAAAAGAAACATTGAATGACTGCGAAGTAAAAGATGAAGGAAATGAGGATGAACGCATTGAAATATGGACAAAAACTTATGAGTGTTTTTCATATACTTCTAAAAGAGGATTAATATTTGAAATGCAAGATGGTTATTTAACTGAAGAAGAAATAGAGTATTTATTTAACGAATATAAAAAAATAAAAGAAGTAATTCAAAATTTTTTAGAACAAAAGGAAAAATAAAATGGGTATTATGATAACTATAATGGGTTTTATTATTTATATCATAGTAATGTTAATAGCATTTGAGGTTATCAATTATAATTTGAAGAAATATTTAAATGAAAGAATAAAAAGAAGTTTAGAATTATTAAATAAATTACAAGATATAAGTAAAGATATTAACAATGAAATAGATGGATTGAAGATAATGATATATGATAAGTGTCTTGATAGGTGCAAAGAGGGGATGAAGAAAAAGAGAGAAGAAGACAAAGGATTGAGAGATAAGCTAGCAGAAATAGAGAGCAAATACTCAAAATAGTGAGTATATCAAGTAAATATTAAAGTGGAAACAAAGAAAAAAATAAAATTTTGATTAAAAAGGTACTTCTGAGAGGTCGAAAAAGAGCGAACGGGTTCGAAGCCCCGAAAAAAATATGTACGACGACTTTTTTTTGTTTAATGTCGTGTCGGAAAGGGATAAATAAAAATGAAATGAAGATAGATAATGAAACGATTGTTAGTTTAAAAATATTATCAAAAATGATAGGTTTGAGTGAAAGGCAAATACAGAGACTCGTTAAAGAAGGTGTAATAAAGAAAAACGACAACGGGAAATATTTACTAGTTGAAAGTGTGCAAGGATATTTAAGTTATGTGGTAGATAAAAATGATACAAATGTGGACTTGAAAGACGAAAAAATTAAGGAAGAGATAAAGAGAATAAAAAAAGACACAGAATTAAAAGATTTAAAAATCAAGGAAACTAAAAATCAATTACATTTAGCAACTATTGTCGAAAAAGTGATGACTGATATGCTTATGAATATTAAAGGGAAGCTGCTTTCTATATCTAGTAAGGTAGCGCCGGCTGTAATTGCAGCGGATAATCTTGGGGAAATTCAAGATGTCATCCAAGATGAAATATTCGAGGTTTTGGAGGAACTTAGTGAATACGATCCAGATATGTTTAAAAATAATAAAATTTTTATAGAAAACGAGGAAGATATGGAAGTGAAAGTTGAAAGTGAAAAAAGAATTAGAGGAAGACCTAAAAAGAACAGTTAAATTATTTAAAAAAATTGCTTTGGTTTTAAAGCCACCACCAAAATTAACAATTGATACTTGGGCGGATATGTATAGAGTTTTATCAACTAAAAGCTCAGCAATTCCAGGAAAATGGAAAACTGACAGAGTGCCATTTCAAAGAGAAGTAATGAGGGCAATTTCTGATAAAAATACAGAAAAAGTTGTGATGATGTATGGGGCTCAGTTATCAAAAACAGAAATTCTTATGAATACAGTTGGATATTTTATGGACTACGAACCTTCTCCAATTATGTTTTTAATGCCCACGAAAGATATGGCAGCTGATTTTTCAACAACAAGGCTTAATGACATGATTCAATCGACACCACAACTTAGGAGCAAAGTTATCGAAAGTACTGATGCCAGGGATACAAAAAGGCAAAAAGAATTTTCAGGCGGATACATTGTTTTAACCGGGAGTAATTCAGCTTCAGAATTAGCAAGTAGACCAATTAGAGTTTTATTGGCAGATGAAATTGACCGTTTCCCTCGAAGTGCTAAAAAAGATGGAGACCCATTGAATTTGGCGATTGAAAGGGTAAAAACTTGGCCAAACAGTAAAATAGTTTTAACAAGCACACCAACTATCAAAGGTGGGAGCAGGATAGAACTTGAATACGAGAATAGCTCAAAAGACGAGTATTATATTCCTTGTCCAAAATGTGGAGAGATGCAAACTTTGAAATGGGGAAATATCGTTTTTGAAGATGTGTCACATAAATGTGAGAAATGTATGGAAACTTCAACAGAGTACGAGTGGAAACGAAACCTTATTAAAGGTGAATGGAGAAGTACCAATCCTGATGTAGACCCACATATTTCAAGAGGATTTCATGTATCAGAGTTATATAGTCCGTTTACCAAATGGGCTAGCATGATTCGTAAATTTAGAGCAGCAAAAGGCGATGAACAGCTTATGAAAGTATTCGTAAATACAGCTCTTGGGGAATGTTGGGAAGAAAAAGTTGAAAGATTTGATTTTGAAAAAATACAAGCGAGAGCTGAGAATTATGGAGAATATATAAACGAAGAAGATGGTACGATAAATGATATTGAAATACCTGATAAAGTTACTGTATTAACTGCTGGAGTGGATGTTCAAGACAATAGGCTTGAAGTCGAAATTGTTGGATGGGGACCAGGAGAAGAAAGCTGGGGGATTTATTATAGAGTTATTATGGGAAATCCTGCATTGCCGTATGTATGGAATACATTGGATGAATTTCTTATGAGAGATTTTGAATATCAGAATGGAGAGAAAATAAGAGTTGCTTGTACTTGTATTGATACAGGTGGACATCATACTGACGATGTTTACAGGTATGTAAAAGCAAGAGAACAGTTGAATATTTTTGGAATAAAAGGAAGTGGAGAAGCTGGAAGACCTCTTATTTCACGACCTAGTAAAAATAATAAAGGAGGAATCTCTTTATTTGTGTTGGGAGTTAATACTGGAAAGGATACTATAATGAGCAATCTTAAAGTAACAGAACCAGGAGCTAAATATATGCACTATCCAAATGACCCTAAACGTGGATATGATGAAGTTTATTTCAAGGGACTTACTTCTGAAATAAAGGTTGTTACATTTAGCAAAGGGCAAGCTAAAATCGAGTGGAAAACAATCGGAGATAAAAGAAATGAGCCTTTGGACATTCGGAATTATGCGCAGGCGGCATTAAGAATAGCGAATCCTAACTTAAATATACGGTATTCAACGGATGTGCTTAATAATTTTAGGACACAACAAAGAAATAATGGTAGGCGAATAATTCGTAGCGGAATATAGGGAGGTAAAAATGTATAGTGTAGAAACTTGCAAAGAAATGATAAATTCATATATTGAGGCTGAAAAGTCTGTATTGTTGGGACAGAGCTATAAAATTGGAAGCAGAGAACTGACTAGGGCAGACTTAACCGAAATTATAAAAGCTAGACAATTATGGGAGCATAATTTAACGCTTGCACAAAACAGTGGACGGCGTACACAGTCTGTACAGGTTATAATAAGAGATTTGTAATAGTTAGGAGGTGGAAATGATTGAATTTATTTGATAAGGCAGTAGGAGTATTCAATCCAGAAAAAGCATTAAAAATGGCTGGAGCAAGAGAAAGGCTAAAGCTGTTTAACCAAAATCAAAAAATAATGAATAAAGGTTATGGAGAACATGGAGCAAGTACCCGTAAAAAATCTTTGAGAGGATGGTTTGCTTCTCTCGGTGGAGTAAAGAACGACATTTATAACTACCGTGAAAAACTTGTGGCTCGTTCCAGAGACTTGTATATGGGAGCACCTCTAGCTAATGGAGCTTTGAATACAATGAAAATGAATGCTGTTGGTTCAGGATTAAAATTAAAATCAAGTATTGATTCAGATATTATAAACTTATCCGAAGATGAGATAGAAACGTTAGAAACTAAAATTGAAAAAGAATTTAATTTGTGGAGTAATTCTAAAATAGATCAAACAGGTTTACTCAACTTTTATGAAATTCAAGATTTAGTTTTCTTAACAACATTGTTAAATGGAGAATGTTTTATTCATTTGAATTATTTTGAAACTCCAGAAAATCCGTATAGCTTGAAATTATCCATAATTGAGCCTGACAGAGTAAATACTCCAAGCAATAAAACAAGCGATGCCTCTATTGTTCAAGGAGTACAATTGGACAAAAATGGGCGTGTTAATGGTTATTATATTCAAGAGCATAATCCAAATGATGAAATTAGAGGTATGAATCAGTATAAATATGTAAAGATGTACGGAAGCGAAAATCAGTTAAATATAATTCATTTGACAACTGCGGAGCGTCCAGGACAGGTGAGGGGTGTACCGATATTAGCTCCTGTAATGGAAAGCTTGAAACAGCTCGACAGATACACGAATGCAGAATTAACGAGTGCAATCATCAGCAGTATGTTTACAATTTTTATTGAATCGGCTGATATACCTCAAACAAATCCAGGGGATTTATCGAACGTCGGACAAAAAGATGCCATAGCAAATGAAGAATCTGGAACGCTGGAACTTTCAAGCGGTGCAATAGTATCTCTTAACAAAGGCGAAAAAGCTACATCAGTAAATCCAGCAAGACCTAATGCACAATTTGACCCATTTATGACAGCTATAATACGGCAAATTGGAAGCAGCTTGGGCATTCCTTATGAACTTATGATAATGCACTTTACAAGTAGTTATTCGGCGAGTAGAGCAGCTTTATTAGAAGCGTGGAAGACTTTTAGAAAAAAGCGTGAATGGTTTGCAAAAAATTTTTGTCAACTTATTTATGAAGAGTGGCTAAGAGAGGCTGTTTTGCTTGGAAGAATAGAAATAAAAGATTTTGAAAATGACATTTTGATTAGAAAAGCATACAGTAATGCAATTTGGAGTGGAACTTCACAAGGACAGTTAGATCCTATAAAAGAGGTTAATGCGGCAATTTTGAGAATAAATGC
Source organism: Leptotrichia sp. oral taxon 847 (assembly GCF_001553645.1). Lineage (NCBI taxonomy): Bacteria > Fusobacteriati > Fusobacteriota > Fusobacteriia > Fusobacteriales > Leptotrichiaceae > Leptotrichia > Leptotrichia sp. oral taxon 847. The sequence continues at coordinate 571,092 of NZ_CP014231.1, forward strand.
TGGATTATCCACAAGAAGCCGTGAAACTATCGAATTAAATGGAGGAGATTTTGAGCAAAATATAAAAATACTGGCAAAAGAACAAAAAATAGCAAATGAGAAAGGAGTGATTTTGGATGGGACAATCTATACCGAACCACCAAACGATGAACCAGAGGAATAAAACTATATGGAATTTAGTCAAAAATGATGATAAAAGTGCTGAATTAATGCTTTATGGAGATATAGCTGAAAGTTTTTGGGGAGATACGGTAAGTGCTAAAGAAGTAACGGAATATTTGGCTGGCTTAGATGTAGAAAATATTGACGTTTATATTAATTCAAACGGCGGAGTAGTTGACACTGCTATTGCAATTAGTAACGCTTTGAGAAGACACAAAGCTAAAGTAACTGTAAATATTGACGGTATTGCAGCAAGTGCAGCCACTTTAATCACATGTGCTGGAGATACAGTTAGAATGCCTAAAAATGCTTTGTTTATGATACACAATCCTTCAACAATTGCAATGGGGGATTCAGAAGAGATGAGAAAACAGGCAGATGTGCTTGAGAAATACAAAAATTCAATAACGGAAACCTATTTACAAAAGGTTAATATTGATAAAGAGAAATTATCAGAATTAATGGACAACGAAACTTGGTTAAACGCCGAAGAAGCATTGAAATATGGATTTATTGACGAAATAACCGAAAATACAGATATTCAAGTAGTTGAAAATAAGGTAATTTCTAATAATATGGTATTTAATATGGCGGAGTTTAAAAACTTTAATGTTGATAAAAATATAAAAAATAATGGAAAAGGAAGTGGAAAAATGACAAAAGATGAAATAAAAGCACAATTTCCTAACATTTATGCCGAAATTGTAAATGAAGGAAAAGAAATTGGAGTAAAGGAAGAAAGAACAAGGATACAGGAAATTGAGAATTTAGGATATAACCACGAAGTAGTTGATAAAGCTAAATTTGAAGAGCCTAAAAATGCTAGAGATTTAGCATTGGAAATTGTAAGTTTAATGAAACAGGAAAATCAAAATAAACTTAACAGAATACAAGATGAAGGAAAACCACTTAACAATACGCCGAAAGGTAATGATGATGGGGTTAATGATGAGCAAAAAGCAGCAAATAAAATTTTAGCATTTTTTAAGAAAGGTGGTAAATAAATATGAAATATGATTATACAAATGAGCCAGATCATTTGATTGTTGGGAAAAAGGAACTGGTTGTAGCAGAACTTGTTTTACAGGTTGGAAAAACTGTGAAAAGAGGGGATATTGTGGATAAAGATGGTGCAATAATAACTGATACTGGAAAAGTGTTTGGAATTGTTACAAGAGATGCCGATGCAACTGGAGCTACTACGAAAACAACTGTTTATACTGAAGGAGAATTTAATATTGAAAAAGTAAACTTCGGTACAGCGACAAAAGAAAAAGTAATTGAGTTATGCAGCGACAGAAATATTTATTTAAGAACATTAGGAGGTAAGGAATAACAATGAGCATGAATTTAGATTTGAGTTTAAGAACATTATTTTTAGTAACAGAGGCAATGCCGAGACCGAGAACATTTTTATTTGATACGTTTTTTGGAAACAGAGAAAATTTGGATACTGAAACAGTAACTATTGAATTTAAAAATGGTAGAAGATTGATGGCTCCATTTGTCGATAGATATGTTGACGGAGAGGAAATGCCAAAAGATACATTTTCAGGAAGAACATTCAAACCGTATGCAGTGGCTCCTAAAAAGACGTTTCATGCAGATGAACTGACCTTTGAAAGATTGCCAGGAGAAAATCCGTTTTCACAAAGTGATCCTGATACAAAAAGACAGAAAAAAATTGCTGAAACTTTGCAGGAACAAAGCGAACAGATTGCAAGACGTTGGGAAGCGATGGCAGCTGAAACATTATATAAATTACAAACTACAATCGACGGAGAAGGAATATCAGACACAATCAAATATTATGATAACTCTTCTACGGAACATCATACAACCGTTGCTTCAACTTGGGACAATGCTAATTCTGACCCAATTAAAGATATAAAGGCTGTATTAAGCGAAATTAATAAAGCTGGAGGAACTAGACCAGAAGCAATAATTCTTGATCCGTTGGCAGCGGAATTATTTATTAATAATAAAGCTGTACAAAATATGATGAATCTTAGAAATGCTTATTTTGGGGACATAAGACCTGAAGTTGAGGGTGTAAATGGTGCGAATTATATTGGTACATTGACTGGATTAGGAATTGATGTTTTTGAATATCAGGAATATTACGATTATGTGGATGAAGCTACAAAACAAACTAAAACAAAAGCAATTATTCCAGACTATACAGCTTTATTTGCACCGAAAGGCAATTTAGTAAAATTTGGAGCTGTAAGTACAATTAATGATGGACTTTTGGAAGGGGATTTGATTCCTAGAACTCACACAAAGGAAGAAAACGATACTATCACAATCCGTACAATGTCAAAACCAGTAACAATTCCTTTGAACACAAAATCATTGAAAGTTCTAAAAGTTAAGTAGGTGATGGTTGATGACAGCGTATATAGTTAAAGAATCGTTTATTTATGGTGGGAAAATACAAAATATCGGTGAAGAAGTTCAAATACTGGAAAAAGATGTGATTGAAAATTGTATCGATAGAGGACTGATAGAGAAAAAAGACAATAAAGAAGCAGACACAAATGACATTCCTGAAGAAACAGGAGTGTCAGATTCTGAATCTAAATCAGATAAAAATAAGAAAAAATAGGTAAAAAACATGAATTTTAAAGATATTTTAGAAAACGATATACAAAATACATTTTTAAATTCAGAAGAGTTTGGTGAAACACATAATTTGAACGGCACTGATGTTATTTGTGTGACAGATGAGGACAGTTTTCAGGAAAAGGAAATTAGTGGAAAATTAACAATAGAAAGTGGATTTTACAAGGAAGGGATTACGGTGTTTATTGACAAAAAATATTTGAAGTATAAGCCTGAAGGCAATGTGAGGATAGATTTTGACAATAAAGAATGGATAGTTGCAAACTGTAAAGAAAACTTTGGTATGTATGAACTTGATTTGTATAGATACACTGATTATTAGGAGTTGATTTAGATGTTTACAATTCAATTTGATGAAAGTGTCCTTAATGATATTGAGAATAAGTTCGTTGAATTTCCACAACAAGCTCCAAGGGCTTTAGCAAGTGCTTTGAACAGGGTTTCAACTATGAGTAAAACTCGTATGGTTAGAAATGCAACTAAGACCTATACGGTTAAATATGGGGATTTATTAAGCGGATTGACTATGAAAAGGGCTAATCCCGGTAAGCTTATGGCTGAAATTAATTCTAATGGAGGTTATTTGGGATTAGACCATTTTCAATTGAATCCTAGTGTGAGAACAGGAAGAACATCAGTAACGGCTACGGTAAAGAATGGTAACGGAATAATGCTTAATGATAAAACATTTATAGCATATAAAGACGGTCATTTAGGGGCATTTGAAAGAGAAGGAAGTGGACGATTGCCAATCAAAAGAAAATATGGACCGTCTGCTCCGCAAATGTTAGGACCTACAACGTGGTTACCTGATCTCGATGAATTTATGTCTCAAAAGTTAAATGAAAGGTTTGAACATGAGTTGAATAGGCTCTTGTCAATGTAATTTATGAGCATTAAAGTGATTGAAAAAAGTTTATATGACTTTTTGTGTGAAGAATTTAAAGATACTGATTATCAGATATTTCGAGGAGCGTTGCCAGTTAGGAGATACGGCGAAATTGACAAAAATACAGGACAGAAAAAGCCGTTTTTCCCTTGTGTGACATTAAGAGCTTTGAGTTCTAGGCAAGTTACAGAAGGAATGGATAGTTATGATTGCGATGCTACTTTTGAAATAATAGTTGGTACTAAAAATGAAGATTATATTGATAATCTTTACAAAGGTGAAGAAATTAGAAGCAAACTTTTAACTAAAGTTTATGATGAAAGAGGATGGGCAATACGGGAAGATAAAGAATTTAAGTGCGATTTATATAGTGACGAGTTTGGAGATTTTATATTTTCAAGAATTACATTTACAGTTTGGGATTATCCTGTTGAGTCTGAAATTTTGAAGGAGGAATAATGGAAGATAAAAAGCAATATATTTATTTAGGAGATACGCTTGAATTTAAAGATATTAGATTTACAAAAGGTGTTATTTACTACAGTAATGAAGTGATTGAAGAAAAATTTGAGAAATATCCGCTTTTGAAAAGAACTTTAGTGGATGTTAATCGAGCTAGTGAAGCATTACAAAATGAAAAATTGCTTGAAACGGTAACACAGCAAATTAAAGACCAAATAAGGGAGGAGGTTGAATAATGGGGTATAAACACGGAACTTATCAAACTGAGACATCGAGTGATATATCACTGCCAATAGTGCTTGATTATGGACATTTTATCGTAGGGACTGCACCGATTAATAAAGTAAAAAAAGAAAACAGAAGAGTGAATGAGATTGTAAGATTAGGAACTTATAAAGAAGCTATTCAGTATTTTGGAGATACTTACGACTTGGATTTTTCAATTTCACAAGCGATAAAAGTATTTTTCGAGTTGTATAAAGTAGCACCGCTTTATGTTGTGAATATCTTGGATCTTGAAAAGCACAAAACAGCTAAAAAGACTCAAAATGATTTGAGTTTAACAAATGGTAAAGTTGTTATTCCAAATCACAAACTTATAACAGATACATTAGTAGTTAAAGAAAATGCAACATCACAAGTTATTTCAGACGCTGTAACGATGTGGACGAACGAAGGGCTTGAAATATATGCTAAACCATCGAATGGGACTAAAATTGATATTGAATATGAAGAAATTGACTTGTCAAAAGTAACGAAAGCACAGGCTTTAGGTGGATATGATATTTCAACAATGAAAAGAACTGGATTAGAATTATTAGATGAAGTTTATTTAAAATATTCGGAATTACCAGCTTTCATTGATATTCCAGATTTTTCAAGTGATAGTGAAGTTGCAGCGATTATGCAAACAAAAGCTAAAAACATAAATGGGAATATGTTTGAAGCGGTTGCATTGATTAATGCACCGATAGACAAGCCTTATGACCAAATCCCAAAATGGAAAGATGATAATAATATTAACGGAAATGACCAAATTGTGTTGTATGGAACATTAGGATTAGCTGGTAAGAAATATATTCAGTCTATTCAGTATGCTGCTTTGTCGTTGCTAGTAGACGACGAGAAGAGTGGTGTGCCTTCACAGGTGCCGTCTAACTTCGCATATAAATGTGACAGTTTATATTGGAAAAATTCAAATGGAAAATTAGAGGAAATAATTTTAGATAAAGAACAACAGGCTAACTTTTTAAATAAAAATGGAGTAGTTACAGCTATCAATTTCAAAGGTTGGCGTTGCTGGGGGTCTGAAACTGCACTTAATCCGATGGCAACAGATCCAAAGGACAAATTTATAAACACTCGTAGAATGTTTAAATATGTCGGGAATGAACTAGTTATAAGTCTTTTTGATAAAGTGGATAAAACATTCTCTAAAAAATTAGCTGAAACAGTAACAAAATCAATGAATATTAGATTGAATGCTATTGTGGCTAGAAATGATTTGTTAAGTGCGAGTGCGACTTTATCAAGCGAGGATAACGACGCTATTAATGTTATGAATGGTGATATAACTTGGGTTATTAAGTTAGGAGTAATTCCAGGTATGAAATCGGCAACATTTAAGAAAAAATATGATGTAGACGCATTAACTGAGTTTGCAAACAGTTTAGGAAAATAGGAGGATAAAGAATGGCTAAAAAGAAACTGCCTTTAGGAATCGTTGACGCTGACCTTTATGTCAATGGTTCAAACGCATTAGAAGGAGTTGGAGTAGTAGAACTTCCAAACGTTGAGTCCGCAACAATAACAACTGAACAGTTTGGAATGGCTGCGGAATTTGAAGCACCGCTAATTGGGCATTACAAAAAAATGTCAGCAAAAGTAAAAATGGATAGTATGAACGAAACATTATTAAATTTTAATAATAATGACTCAATCACACTAGAGTGCTTGGGAGCTTTGCAACAGTTAGATAGAATGACGCACTCACCAAAAATAACTGGTGCAGATGCAACATTAAAGGGATTTATCACAAAATTTGATGGTCCAAAAGTTGAAAATGGTAAAAAATTTGAAGGTTCGTTTGATTTGAGTATTACTTATTATAAATTAACGATAAATGGTAAAACAATCATTGAAATTGATGTATTGAACGGAATTTCAAATGTAAATGGAAGTTTTAACAATATCATAAGACAATTATTAGGACATATTTAGGAGGAATAGAATGATTATAAAATTAACGAAAGAATACGAGTTAGGAAGTAAAAAATATAAAGAAATAGATTTAAAACTGGATAATTTAACAGGAGCAGATTTATTGGAATGTGGAAAAGACTATAAGTCAAGAATGAAATCCAACGCTGAAAACTTTAAAGATTTTGATGACGCTTGGGCTTTGACTGTGGCTGAAAGAGCATCAGGTATCAAATATGGACATTTGATGACTTTAGGTGCTGAAGACTTTTTAAAAGTGGTAAACCAAACTAAGAATTTTTTAGTAAAAGGTTGGGGAACGGACGAAGACAAGGACGAGAAAGCTCCAACGGAAGCATAACGGATGACTTTTTAGACTTGATTACAGATTTATTGAGCGGACTTAACTATTTTAAAATGAATATCAGTTATGAAACGCTTATGAAATGCACATTTGATGAGCTGGATTACTGGATAGCAAGAGCTAATAAACTGATTGAGGAAGAAAAGATAAGACAAGAAGAAAGTGAATAAAAAATGGGGATTAGTCATCCCCACCAATGAAAATTGATAAAAATTTAAACAGAACTACAATAAGAGCTATGACTGTAATTACAGGACTTATGGTAAACATAAATGATAGAAATATAAAAAGGAAAAATAATGACGGAATAGATACAACTAGACCAAATAATATTATTAAAGTTATTTCTAGCGGAGTATATTTTTTATCTGATTTATTAATTTTCATAAAAATCACCTCTTTGATTTATTTAATATATTATACCATGTTTGAGAGAAAAGGAGGTAAATTGTGGCAAAAAATTTGGAGCTGAACATAGTTCTGGGTGCGGCAGTAGCTAGTGCTATCAATGGAATGAGCCAAGTTGCAAACGCTTTGAAAAACACGACAAAATCTGTCAAAGAATTTGAAAAACAAATCAAAAGTATGGAGAAAGCACAAAAAGCGTTTCAAAATATGGACAAGGCTCGTGAAGGATTAAATAAAATTAATTCGGAGTATAAAAAAGCTGCTGAACATTTACAAAAATTGAAAGCCGAATATGAAAGGACCGGAAGCAGTAATAAACAACTGGCTAAGGAAATAGAACAGGCAGAAAAAAATGTTGGAAAATTGAACAAACAAAAAGAACGACAGCAACATGTATTTGAAGCTGCAAGAAGTAAGATAGAAGCGGAAGGTGCTAGTTTATCTAACTATAGGAGCAAGGTTCAGGAAGTTGAAAAAGAAATCGAGAAAATGAACAAACTGAAAGAAGCTCAAAAAAGATATGAAGCTAGACAAGAAACTGTTGGGAAAATGAAAGACTTTGGGGATAAGCAAATAATGCAAGGTATGGGAATGGCTGGAGCTTTGGCAGTTCCTGTTAAATTAGCAGTTGATTTGGAAAATGCTCAAGCAGACTTAAAAAAAGTTGCTGATTTTAGTTCAAAACAAATGGAAACTGGGTTTTACAAAGCGATGAGGAACTTTAGTGAAAACAGTCCGCTATCTCAAGTAGAATTATTTCAAATTGCAGGAGCAGGAGCTCAAGCAGGAATAAAAACAGATGAATTAGAAAGATATACTAAAGATGCGGCTAAGATTAAAGTTGCGTTTGACATGAATACCGAAGCGGCTGGGAACTTTTTAGCAAAAACTAGAGCACAACTTAATTTAGACCAAAATGGAGTAATGGAATATGCTAACGTAATCAACTATTTGGCAAATAATGTAGCGGCAACAGCTCCAGAAATTGCTGATATTTCAAGCAGAGTTGCTGGATTAGGTGGAATGGCTGGTATTTCTAAAGAAGGAGTTGCAGCATTAGGAGCAAGTTTAGTATCAGTTGGAGTACCTTCAGAAGTGGCAGCAACTGGCTTAAAAAATATTTCATTAGGATTAATGGCTGGAACATCAGCAACTAAAAAACAAGCGGCAGCTTTTAAATCGTTAGGATTAGATGCAGAAGATGTGGCAAAAAGAATGACGAAAGATGGAGAAGGTACATTAATTGATGTTTTTCAAAGGATAAAAAAACTTCCCAAGGATGTTCAAGCTGCGACACTTAAAGATTTGTTCGGTAAAGAATCTATTCAATCAGCATCTGAGTTAGCAAAACATATTGACGAAGTTGGGACAAACATAAAGAATGCTCATGATAAGATGAAAACATCGGGGAGTGTTGATGCAGAATATAACCAAAGATTGAAAACAATGGGGAACTCTTTTAATACTTTAAAAAACAGAATTGTAAATATGGGAGTAGATTTAGGTTCGGCATTAGGACCAAGTTTAGTTCAAGTTGCAAATTCTATTGGTCCGTTAATTAAGAAATTTTCTCAGTTAATACAAAAACATCCGCAATTAACTGCAAATATTTTAAAAGCTATAGCTGGATTTGCGGCGTTTAAAATAGGGATTGGCGGTTTGGCGAAAGGATTTGCCCCAGTTTTTAGTGGGATATCAAAAGGAATGTTGATTTTTGATAAATTTAAAGCAGCAGGAAGTTTTGCGGAAGGATTTAAAACAGCATTTCCAACAATTTCTAAAATTGGCAGTGGGCTAAAGAAATTAGGACAATCTGGTTTAAAAGTAGGAAAAGTACTTGGAAAAGGATTAGTGAAAGGAGTGCAAGCAACAGGAAAAGTTGCAAAAATAGCGGGTAGCGGAATAGTCAAAGGTGCTAAATTTGTTGGAAGTGGTGCTATAAAAGGTGCAAAAGCAATTGGTTCAGGAGCAAAGGCTGTTGGTGGAATGGCAGTTCAAGGAGCAGCTAAAGGAATGCAGCTTTTAGCAACAGGAGCGCAGAAAGCTATTGGAGCAGTAAGAGCAGTTGGAGTGGCTTTGAAAGTTGCTTTTATGGCAAATCCAGTTGGATTTATTATTGCTGCAATAGTTGCTGTTGTTGTGATATTAGTTGTGCTTTATAACAAATGTTCGTGGTTTAGAAATGGTGTAAATGCAGCTTTTAGAGCAGTAGGTAATTTCATAAAACAGGTTTGGCAAGGTATTAAGCCAGTTGTAATGGCTGTTATTTCAGGTATTGCAGCTTATATAAGAGTGTACGTTGCTATTTGGAAAGCTATATTTAAAGGAATAGGTATTGTATTTAAAGCTATTTGGAACGGAATAAAAGTAGTTGTAAAAGTTGTAATGGCTGGAATATCAGCTTATATTAGAGCATATGTAAATGTTTGGAAAACAATTTTTAAAGTAATTGGTACAGTTGCCAAAGCTGTATGGAATGCTATCAAATCAACAGCATTAGCATTATGGAATGCTCTAAAAAGTGGAATAACAGCAGTAGGTTCATTTTTTAAATCAACTTGGGAAGGAATAAAAGGAGCTGCAATTGGAGTATGGAACGCTATTAAGTCTGCTTTTGATGCGGTTGCTTCTGGATTGAAAAGTGCAATTAGTGGTGTTGTAAAATTTTTCACGGATAAATGGAACGGATTGAAAAATATGGTTTCAAAAGGACTTGGAGCAGTTGGAGGGCTTTTAGGAATTGGAAAAAATGCGGCGGGAACTAACTATTGGAGCGGAGGACTTACAACAGTAGCAGAACGTGGAGCTGAATTAATTCAAATGCCTGGCAAACCAGCTTTCTTGGCAGAACACGAAATGTTATTGAATTTACCTCGTGGTACTCAAATTTTGAATAATCGTGAAACTAAAAATAGTTTTAGAGATAAGATTAGTGGACTAAAAGAGAGAATGTCAGGACTTAGAAGCAACGAAGGTTCAAGCAGTGGAGATGTTATCAATATTAGCATAACAGTAAACGGGAATGCTGATACAAGTGTAATTGAGAAAGCAGTAATGAGAGCATTGGCGAAAGCTAAAAACAAAAAAGAAAGGACGGCGTTTGGATAATGGCAAATGTTAGAGTTTACAGGACACAAAGCGGTGACACTTGGGACTTGATAGCTTATAGAGTTTATGGAAGCGAAGGCTACTATCATGACCTTATAAGAAGTAATTTAGCTTTAATTGACATCGCCGTCTTTGACGCAAATGTTCCAATTATCATTCCTGAAATTGCTGAAGAAAGTGATAATGATACAAGTTTGCCACCGTGGAAGAGAGGTGAATAGGAATGGCATTTGCCAGAAGTATTAGGGTTATAGTTATATTTAATAAAGTTGATATTTCTGATGAGATAGCACATTCTATTTCATCTCTTAACTACACAGATAATTCAAAAAATGCTATAGATGATTTAGAAATAGAACTAGAAAACTTAGATTATAGATGGCTTAAAGAGTGGTATCCTGACGAGAATGCTCAACTACTTGTTGGGATTCACGAAGAGCTGGAAAACGAAACTAATTTTTTGGATTTGGGAACTTTTTATGTGGACGAGCCGACTTTTGAAGATCAGAAACTTACTTTAAAGTGCTTGGCTTTACCGCTTGACCAGAATATTAGAGATCAGAAAAATAGTGTTGCTTGGGAGAATATAACTTTGAAAGAGCTTGTTACACAGATTGCGAATAAACACGAAATGAATGCAGAGATTTATGCAGAGAATGTGTTTTTTGAGAGATTGGACCAGAATCAGGAAACGGATTTAGCCTTTATTAATCGAGTTGTAAAAGAGATTGGCTTGAATATGAAAGTATCTGATGACAAGATAATTATTTTTGATGACGAAGAAATGGAAAAGAATGATACGATTGAAGTTTTTAATATTAAAGATTATCGAATCAGAAGTTTCAGCTTAAAAAAGAAAAATAAAGAGATTTACGATAAAGTCGAAGTTTCCTATTATGATCCTGATAAGAAAAAGGTTGTTAAGGAAATTATCACAAAAGAGGAACTTGACAAGCGTAATGAAGTAACTACTGGGGATTCAGAAGAAAAGGAATCTAAAGCTAAAGATAGTAAGAAAACTAATAAGAAGAGTCAGAAAAAGACTAACAAAAAATCAGTCAAAAAGGTTAAATCCGAGAAAAAATAAGAGGTTGAAATGAAGAAAAAGACAACTGGTAAGAAAAAAGGTAAAACGATTAAAGAATCAAAAGAAAAATTGCAAAAGAAAGCCGAAAGCAAGAAGAAAAGAACTAAAAAAGAAAAAACCTTGAAAGTTAAAACTAAAGGGAAAACAGAAGCAAAGAAAGTTGCAAAAAAGACTTTGAAAGATAATCTAAAACAAGAGTATCAGATAACTTTAAACGTTGACGGAAGCACTAAATACTTAGCTGGAGCAATAATTGAACTTGATGAAAGCTGGGGAAAGTTTGAAGGCAAATATGTAATTGACAAGGTAACACACGAAATAAGTGGTGATTATACTTGCGAAATCATAGCAATGAAACTTGGAGCAAGAGAAAATGCAGAGAAAAAAGCAATAGCTCAAACTAAAGAAGAACAAAAGAAAAAAGAAGCTGAAAAAGCTAAGAAAAAAAGTGCGAAGAAGTCGAAAAGTAAAACAACTTCTAAAGGTAAAAACACTGCGAGAAAATCGACTAAAAAAGCAAGAGATAAGAAAAACACTAAAAAATCTGGTAAAAAGAAATAGAGTTTTGTAGGACGATGACAATCAAATAATAACTGTGATTTGCAAATTTTAACATTACAATGTCAAAAAAAGTTGCACTTTTACTACAAATAAGTTATAATTTATTAAGAAATTATAAAAAGGAGATGGTAAAAGTGGCTACAAAAAGTTTTACGACAGAAATGACTTTTGATAAAAAATCTGTAAATAGTTTGATAAAAGCTTTGAATAATGAAAAGTCTCCCAACAGAAAACCTGTAAAAAATGTGGAAATTATAAACAATCCAGATACAATACGAAAGATATTTGGCAAAAAATAATATGTATATAGAAAATGTAAAAATTGTATCTTTGCAAGATTTATTGGACGAATTAAAAGATAAAAAATTCGTGAGAGATAGTATTTTGAAAAATTTTAAAAATAATTATAATAAAGATATAGAAGACTTTTTACATAACAAAGCAATAGAATTTGAAAAGGCAGGTTTATCAAGTACACATTTAGTTTTTAGCGATGATTTTGTTTTATTGGGTTATTTTTCTTTGGCAAACAAACCTTTGCTTATATCAAAAAGAAATTATGAGGCATTATCGAAGAGCCAAAGAAAAAAACTCTGTCAAAACGGTAAAAGATTAACAACAGATGGCTATATAGTTAATAGTTATTTATTAGGACAAATTGGCAAAAATCATTCAGAGCAAGTAAAATCCGAAAATTATATAGATGGAGCACAACTTTTGACATTAGCTTATGATTCATTAATGGAAGCTAAGAAAATAGTAAATGTCCGTTATGTATGGTTAGAATGTGAAGATAATGAAAAATTATTATCTTTTTATAAAAATTTTGGATTTGAAGAAATTGAGAACTTTATTTCAGGAAATGGATTAAAAGTTTTAGTAATGAAATTGAAAAAGTAAATTTTGTAAATCACAGTTATTAATTTAGCTGTGATTTTTTTGTTACAAAAAAAGTGATAAGGCAGGTGGTTAAATTGATTGAAACATTAAAAGCAGGAGAAGTAAGTGCGATAGATTCAAAAACTGGAAAAGTAAGAGTGCTGTTAAAAGGCGACGATGATAAAACAACGGACTGGCTTAATGTGTTAGTTCCTTATTCTGAAAGCCACAGCGATAATTATACACTTGGACTAGGGCAGACTGTTTACTGCTTATTCTTTTCAGAAATGCCTGAACAGGGAGTTGTGCTTGGCTGTCCTATGCGAGGTGCTTCTAGTAGTGAAAGTGAAGTGAAAAGGAGTTTTTCTGATGGTGGAAGCTGGAGCTATGATAAAAACACGTTGACCTTGAATATCGGAAAAATTGTAATTAATGGAGATTTGGAAGTCAGCGGAACTACAAAAACTGGTGGAAGTATTAATCTTAATACACATAAACATGATGGAGTAACTGCTGGTGGAGATATGACTGGAGGTCCACAATGATAGGAAGTCTCGGAGATGTAATATTTGAAGTATCCGACAAAAAAGTATTTTCAATCAATAATCAGATAAATAGATCATATAAATCTAAAATTTCTGAACACAACCCAATATATGGTCCTGGTATGTTAAGACATCAAGGCAGGGAATTAACGGAAATAACTTTTGGAATTACATTAATTTCTTCATTAATACAAGAAACAACGCCCTCAGAACAGCTTGATAAAATAAAGACTATGTGGGAGTTCGGAGAATACGATTATCTAACGCTAGGTGGGCAAACATTTGGGGCTTTCCCATTTTTGATAACAGAAATAAGTGAAAAGAATTCTTATTTCAACAGAGAAACTTCTGAATTTGATTATATAAATCTGGAATTAACTTTAAAAGAGTATATAGATAATCCTAAAAAATATAATCAGATAATAGAACAGTTAAAAGTTCAAAAAAAAGAGCAGGAGAAACTTACGGAAACAGAAGCTATGAATGTTGAAGCTGAACAGAAAACAAAATTACAGGAATTTGCAGAAAAAGTGAAAAGCAAAGTGGGCAGTACACTCGAAAAAGTGGATAAAGCTATTCAAATTGCTGAAAATAAGAAAAAGGAAATATTAGATCAGCTTGAAAAAATCAAAAAAGACGCAAAAATTGATGAATTGATGGATTTGGTAAGGGCTGGAACAATTACAGCGGACAAAGTTAATGAAATGATTGACTATGCTAAAAACTTTTCCGAAACAGATAGACAGATTTTGTTGAATTTTTTAAGAAATCAGATTGGAGGTAAATAATGATATATGTTTCATCTAACGAGGAAATAAATTATTCTCCAAAAAATTATATTGAGGAAGTTGTAACAAATGTTGGAATGCTTTTAAGAGTTTGTAAGGAAGAACAGCCACTTAACCGTGATTTCAGTTTTGACAGCGATTTAATAGATAAGAATATAAATGTTGTAAAAAACAGGATAACCGCACAGTTGCTTGAAATGTTTAGGAAATACGAGCCGAGAGCAATTTTGAGAGCTACAGAGATAAAAACGGAGGATAAGTTTAATAATGATTTTCACATTGAATTAGGAATCGAGGTGGTAAATATTGAGTGATATATTGAATGATGAATACGAGATTATAGATGCGGATTCTTGGGAGCTTAAAAGAGATATGATTAATAAATTCCAAGAATTGAGCGGAAGAAAATTGACAGAAGCGAGTCCAGAAACACTCATTTTTGAAACAGTTGCTTATATGATTGGGTTGAGAGAAGAAAAATATAATGATGAAATGAAACAGAATTATTTAAGATTTGCAAGAAATGAGCGGCTAGATTTGAAAGGGGAATTTTACGGAAATAGAGGTAAAAGACTCATAGAACAACCAGCCGTGGCAACATTCAGATTTTATATTACTGATATTCAAGCAACAGATATAATAATTCCAAAAGGGTCAAGAATTCAATACAATGAGTTATATTTCTCAACAGACGAACAATATAAAATAGAAAAAGGAGATTTGTATGTAGACGGAATTGCGACTTGTAATACATCAGGAACTGTCGGGAATGATATTCCCGTTGGACAAATTAACACGATGGTTGATATTTACCCACATTATGACAAGGTTGAGAACATTACGGCATCAAATAATGGAGCTGAAATAGAGCAAGACGACAATTATAGAGCTAGAATTAGAGAAATCCCTGAATCGTTTACAACAGCTGGAAGTAAAGGAGCTTATGAATTTTGGGCTAAGTCGACAAGCACGAATATTGTTGATGTTGTAGCGTATAGTCCAAGTGCAACAAATGTGGATATTTATGTTTTAACTGATTCTTTGACACTTACAAATGAACTAAAAAAGAGAATTGAAGAAATGTTGAATACTGATAATATAAGACCTCTTACGGATAATGTGACAGTAAAACAGGCGATAAAAACATCATACACAATTGATTTTGATTATTATATTGATAAGTCTAATGAAACCCTTGTAAATGTTATCAAAAATAATGTTGAAAAAGCGGTAAAAGAATACAAGACTTGGCAACAGAATAAAATGGGGAGAGATATTAATCCAGACGAGCTTATAAAATTGCTAAAATTAGCTGGAGTAAAAAGAGTTGTATTAAGAAGTCCAACATTTCAAGTTTTAGATTTTAATGAGATAGCAGAGAACACAAGTGTTACAAGTAATTACTTAGGAGTTGAAAACATATGATAACTATTGATAATCTGAACTTAACAGATATAGCGGCGAAGTCAACTTTGAATGATAAAACAACACTTTGGATTTATGAATCTATAAATTTTGCTATCAAAAAGAAGCATGATGCGATTAAAAGAAAATTTTTCTTGGAATTATCAGAGTTAAATGATGTAGAATTAGACTTTTTGATGTGGGAATATCATGTGGACTATATTGATTCAAATATCACGAGAGAGACTAAAATAAAACTGATAAAAAGATCTATTTTTTCACATTTTAACAAAGGAACTGTCGGTGGAATTAAAGAAATTTGTGAAATCTTATTTAGCGAAAATGTTGAAATAATAGAATGGTTTAAATATGGCGGCAATGCAGGATATTTTAAAGTCAATACTAATGGTAACTTGTCAAATTATGAAGGTTATAAGAAAATAATAGAAGTTGTAGAACAATACAAAAATATTCGTTCGTGGCTTGAGGGAATAAGGCTTTTAAGAAAAGAAGAAAATAAAAATTATTATGGTTTTATTGAAAAAAATAAAAAGAAATATTACTTAGGTTCAACTGATATAAATATTCCAAATGAGATTATAGTGGCAAATTTTGGAACGGTACACAGAACAAGAGTATTAAGAGAATTAAGATAGGAGGTAAATTATGGCAAAATTTAACGGATTTATTTTAACAGAAAAAGGAAGAGAACTGTTAGCAAAAGGATTAGCAGGAGAAACAATAACATTTACTAAAATGGCGATAGGAGATGGAACATCATTAACTTCCGAAAGAGAAAGGACAGCATTAGTCAATCAAATTACAACATTGCCGATTTTGAATATAAACGCAAAAGGAAACGGAACTTGCGAAATTAGCGCTTTATTGACTAATAAATCAGTAACAACAGGGTTTTATATCAAAGAGTTAGGAATATTTGCACATGGGAATGATAATGTTGAAATACTTTATGCTTATAATATTTCGACTAGTCCAGATTTTGTGCCACCTTTTTCAGCTAACAACGTTGTAGAAATTGAATATGTAGATACGATTATTGTTGATCAAGTGGCGAATATAACTGCTGTTATTGATCCGAGTATCACGTATATTACTAAAAAATATGCGGATGAAAATTATTTAGTTAGTTCGAGATTGGCTGAAATATTAGGATTACAATTTGGTGGGAATATTCAGGACATTGGCAATAAAACGAAAGGTAAGTTTTATTATGACAGTGTAACAAAATTTTACTATGAATGTATTGGAGACAACAGTCTGACATACAACGATAACGGAAAATTTAGAGCTATTTCTAATAAGCCGATTTCGGACAAATTAGAAAATTTGTACGAAGGAAGAACAGGATTTACTAAAATCGGAAAAACACTTATTCAGTGGGGATACGTGGAAAATCCTTCAAATAACGCAACTTTAAATTATCCTGTTCCGTTCAAAAATGGCACTTTGCCAATTGTTGCTATCGCGAATTGGGTAAATACAGACTTAATTGTCTTAACAACCCAAAACAACCAATACTGTAGTTTTAAAAGTTCTAAAGCGATTTCATTGAATTGGATTGCCGTGGGGATGGTTTGATATTTAGTTACATATAGATGTAACTAAAAAGCACTATGTTAAGAAAACAAGTGCGAGAGAAAGAAAAAATAAACTGTTAGAAATTCGGAAAAAGGCTGGATTTTAACAGTAAAAAGTAAATAAATTTATGAATTTGTACGAATATTTTTAGAATTTTAAAATTAGGAATAGTGATTTTACTAGTTTTAAGAACCACTTACATAAAAATAAATTGTATTTTTTCAACAGTCAACTATTAGTTGACAATCACAAAACTTAGTAAAAACTATAAATATTTTAAAAAATTCTGAACAAATTCATAAGTTAGCACAGAATAAAAATCATAAAAAAATAAAGAAATGGAGTGATAAAAAATGACAGTAATTTACATTTATTTAATTGCAACAATGGAATGTATAGCAAAGCCAGTTACGACTGGGATTGATAAATTTAAGGAAAATCCAAACATGTTTTTTCCGGATTGGAATGAAGAAACAATGAAATTTTCGACGTCGTTACTTTCAAATCCAACTTTGGATAAAAAAACTGGAGAACTTAGAGAAATGACTGAAGTTGAAAAAATAAAAGCTGGTAAAACAGTTTTAAATGATGGAAGTTATTTGGATGAAGTTAACGAAACGATTGTGACTATCGCAAAGCCGAATGAATGGAGTATTTGGGATAAAGACTCTCACACTTGGAAAGTTGACAATGATTTATTAAATGCAAAATTAAAAGAATTAAGAGAAAAAGCATTAAAAGACTTAGCAGAAGCAAAATCAAACTTTTTAAATCAGCCGCTTGAAATCGAAAAAGATAGCAAAAAATACACATTTGAGAATAACGAAAGAAACAGAAACAGTTTATCTCTTAAAATGTCGCTAATGTGGACTTTAGAGCAAGAAAAAATTGAAAAAGTAAAAGTTTTAAATGATAAAAAAATGGTTGAATTTATTGAGTTGAATAGAACTGAATTAAAAGATTTAGCTACAAAAATACAAGACATTATTGAGATTGCTGATGTAGCAGAACAAATGGCAGTAGTAGGAATCAGTAGATATACTATTGATCAGATGTTAGAACTTAATGTAAAAGATTTTTTTCAAAATTAGAAAAGGAGTGATTTAAATGGACAGATTTGAGAAAATATTTGATTATTTGCTAAAAGTTGAAGGCGGATATTCGAATGATAAATATGACGCTGGAGGAAAAACAAAATATGGTATTATAGAATCAGAGGCTAGAAAATACGGATATAAAGGTCACATGAGAGATATGCCGCTTGAGATAGCAAGAGATATTTATAATAAGAAATACTATCACAGAAATGGACTTGATACTTTAAAATCAGACAAGATAGCTTTATCAATTTGTGACTTTGTAGTAAATGCTGGAAACTGGGGAGCTAAAAAAGCACAGGCTGCACTTAATGAATTAGGATTTGATTTGAGAGTAGACGGAATTTTAGGAGAAAAAAGCTTAGCTGCGTTAAATGAAGTTGATGAAAATAAATTTTTGGAAAAATATCACGATTTGCAGAGACGATATTATAAAGTAATAGTATCAAATAGACCATCGCAAAAAGTTTTTTTAAAAGGATGGCTCAACAGAGTGGACAGAAAAGAAAATTATTTAAAATCGCTCTAAAAACGGCTTTGATACAGGCTGAATAAGAGCATAAAAGGAATACTTTTGATGTTGAAGTTACCTAATGAGTTGATTTGTCTTAAAACGCTTGTTAGGTGGCTTAGAATGAATATTAAGAAAAATAACAAAATAGGAGTGATAAAAATGGATAAAATGGTAGAAATATGGATAATTAATAAGGCAGCAGAGATGGTTGTTACTAAAATTTATAAAAATGAAATTGTAAACAAAGCAAAAACTGGAGCAGAAAAATTTGATATTATAGCAAAAGATTTTTGGGAAAAATTAGAAAGTTATATTTTAAAAGAAAAAGAGATTGATAGAAAATGGATTCCAAATTTTATTGAAGAAACTGGAGAGGAAGCAATTTTATCTTGTATAAGAGAATTAAAAACTAAACTTATTCCATCTGAGTTTATTCAAGAAATATTTGATTTTGAAAAAAAGAAGGATAAAAAGAACATATTGTAGGAGCATAAATGATAGAGGACTTAAAAATAATAATTGACAATCACGGACTTTTCTTGATCTTATTTTTTAGCGGAGTATTATTTGGCGTAGTGGCTCAAAAAATGGTTGACAACAAGCCTGTCAAGCCATATTTGAAAAGAATAGCAGTTGCTGGGATGACTATGTCAATAACATTGTCTTTAAACAAGATAATAGGACATTTTTCGGCAGAATACCTGTATCCGTGGAGTCCAGTTTTTGGATTTTTTGGAGAGGCATTGCTGGAAACGATAAACCAAAAAAGATATGGGATTAGTACAGGCTTTTTAGAATTGCTGCTGGAAAAGCTGGGGTTTGTCAAAAAGGATAAAGGTGATGATAATGGAAAAGCATCGCAAAAGTAGAAAATTAGCGTTTATTATGCTAGCCGTTATATTTTTAAATTCTGTTTTGACATTGAAGTTAAGAAATTATCAAAGACATCAGAACTTGAATTTATTAAGAAGCAGGTTAAAAAGTGAAAGCAATAAAGAGATTTTTGATAATATCGAAGAAAAATCAAAAAAAGAGGATATGTTGCTTTTGATAGGAACAAATATAGTGGCATTGATAATTATTGCTGGATTTGATAGACAAAGAATGGTTGATGAAGATAAAGAGAAAAAGATAGTTGTCAAAATATTCGGAAGATAGTCAGAAATGGCTATCTTTTTTTGTGGAATGAAAAAGTCACAATATTTTAAAAATAGAGTGAAAAGTCTATTTTACAAATTTGTAAAATTTATTTTCAAAATTGTTGGCAAAAATAAAAATACTTGATATAATGTATTCAAAAGAAGGAAAGCAGGGAGTAAATATGAAAACTAAAGGAGTTACAAATTTAGGAAAAAAACTTAGAAAAATTAGAATTGATAATGACGAAATTTCTTCTGATATGGCTCGTAAACTTGAAATCTCTGTTTCGTATTTATCAGCAATTGAAAACGGAAAAAGAAATATTCCAAAGGATCTTGCAGAAAAACTTTTCAAAATTTATCAGCTAAGTGATAATGATAAAGAAAAAATTTTACAGGCTATAAGTATTTATTCAGGTGAAATGAGAATAAGATTAGATTCATTAAACGAAAAACAGCAGGAATTAAGTTTATTGTATGCTAGAGAAATTAGTAAGCTGAGCGACAGGCAAATAGAAAAGATAACGGGGTATTTGAATGGAAAGGAATAGCATAACAGAATCAGAAAGAATACACATTGTTAATAATAAAATATAGAGGAGAAATTATAATTATGGGTGATTTAAGAGAATACAACGTTAGTATGTTTGAAGATATTAAACACATGGATGAAAATGGAATTGAATTTTGGTATGCAAGAGAACTGATGACAATATTGGAATATACAAATTGGAGAAATTTTGAAAAATTAATTAATAAATCTATAACTTCATTAGAAAATAGTAATATTAAGGTTTCCGACCATTTTGATGTTGACATCAAAATCGTAGAAGCGGGAATTTCAAAAAAAACTATAGAAGATTATAAACTGACAAGATATGCTTGCTATATACTTGTACAAAACGGTAATCCAAGAAAAAAAGCCATTGCATTAGGACAACAATACTTTGCCATTCAAACAAGAAAACAAGAAATTGTTGAATCTAAATTTGAAGAACTTTCCGAAGATGAACGTAGATTAAAATTGAGAAGCGATGTTAAAGGATTTAATAAATTGCTTGCTAAAGAAGCTCAAAATGTAGGAGTTCAAAACTTTGGAAAATTTCAAAATTTTGGCTATAAAGGTTTGTATAACGGAGAAACTGCAACAGATATAAAGAAAAGGAAAAATCTTGGCAAGAATGAGCAAATACTTGATCATATGGGGTCTACGGAATTAGCAGCCAATTATTTTAGAATAACTCAAACTGAAGAGCGATTAAAAAAAGGTGATGTAAATGGAGAAGAACAGGCAAACAATACACATTTTAAAATAGGTGAAAAAGTAAGAGAAACAATGATTGAAATTAGTGGGGTAGCTCCTGAAGAACTTCCGACACCTGAAAAAGGAATAAAACAAATCCAAAAAGAGAAAAAACAACTTGCAAAGAAAAATAGTAAAACAATAAATACAAAAAAGAAAAACAAATAAAGAGCCACACAAGGCTCTTATTCTTTTTCTATATTTTTAATAGCTATTTCAATCTTAACTCTCAAAATTTTCAAATCTTGAAGTTTCATTTCTTCCAGCTCTATGATTTTGATTTTTTTCAAATTCTCAATATCTTTTTTATTTAAGTTTTTGGTTTTTAAATTTTTCATTTTGACTCCATTGTATTTTCAAGTCATCTATGATAAAATGAAAATGTAATAAGATTTATAATAACTCTGTCAATATCATAAATATTGATAGAGTTTTTTAATATAAAATTACAATATACAAGCAATATACAAATAAAATTGAAAATGTAGAATTTATAGGTGTTTAAATACTCTTTAAAATTTTCAAAAAGATAATTTTATTATTTTATATACCCTTGAAAACACTGATTTTCAGGGGTTTTTATTTTGAAAAGAAAAAAAGGATAGTTTTTTCACTATCCTAAATTTCAAATTACAAAATGACATTCCCTTCTTCGTCAATTGCCTTGTAAGCTGGACGAATTAATTTTTTGTCAATTATGATTTGTTCTATTCTGTGTGCACTCCAGCTGGCAATTCTCGCCAGTGAAAAAAGTGGAGTGAAAATGTTTTGTGGAATGTCTAATAAATCATAGACGAATCCAGAATACAAATCAACATTTGCACAAATTGTAAAATCTTCTCCTTTCAATTCTTTTCCAACTTCTTTTGTAAGCTCCTCAATATTAGAAAATAACGCAAACTCCTCTAGCGCATTTTTATCTTTTGCAAGTTCATAAGCCCTTTCTTTCAGTAATACAGCTCTTGGATCCGACAATGTATAGATTGCATGTCCCATTCCGTACACTTTTCCCTTTTTATCAAAAGCTTCTTTTTCAAAAATTTTTCTTATATATTCCTTTAATTTTTCTCTGTCTGTATAATTACAGTTTTTCTTAATATCTTGTATCATTTTAGTTACCATTGAATTTGCTCCCCCGTGCATAGGTCCTTTTAATGAACCAATTGACGCTGAAATTGACGAATATGTGTCAGTTCTTGTGGAAGAAACCACGTGAGAAGTAAAAGTCGAATTATTTCCTCCCCCGTGCTCAGCGTGTATAACTAAAATCAAGTCCAAAATCTCCGCTTCAAGTTCAGTAAATTTGTTATCTGGTCTTAACATATGTAGCACATTTTCGGCAGTACTGTATTCTTCAACTGGATTGTGAATGATAAGACTTTTGTTAAAATGCTTGTAATTGGTCGCTTGATAACAATAAACTAAAAGACTTGGAAATTTTGCGATTAAATTTAAAGCTTGATTTATTAAATTGTTTAACTCCACAGAATCGGGATTTGGATCAAGGGTGTAAAGGCACAAAACCGTTCTTTGAAGCTGATTCATAATATCTACACTCGGTTTTCGCAAAATAAAATCTTCAATAAATTCTTCTGGTAAATTTTGCAATTCTTTTAATGTACTTAAAAACATTTTTAGCTCAAAATTTTCTGGAACTTTCCCAAAAAGTAGCAAAAACATCGTTTTTTCAAAGGCATATCTCTTTTCTTTTTCTTTAAATTTTTTAATAAGAGTATTTAGTGGAATTCCACGAAAAAAAAGCTGACCTTCTTTTGGAATTTTTTTCCCGCCTTCAACAGAATATCCAACTACCGCTCCAATTTTTGTAAGTCCAACTAAAACTCCCGTCCCATTTTTATTCCTAAGTCCTCTTTTGACGTCCAGCTTGTCGTAAATATCTTCCGAGATAAAATTATGCTCCTGTATCAAAAGACTTAGCTCATGTATAAAATCACTTTTCAAAAAACTACCTCCTTTCAAGCAAAACCTATAGATTTTCTATAATTTTTTGCGTAAACTCACTAGTTGTTGCATTTCCACCTAAATCAGCTGTCTTTATTCCTGATTCCAATGTTTTCAAAATAGCATTTTCAATTTTTGTGGAAAATTCGTCCATTTTTAAATATTTTAGCATTTCTACACCTGATAAAAGAATTGCCAGTGGATTTGCTTTATTTTGTCCAGCAATGTCAGGCGCTGAACCATGAACTGCTTCAAATATCGCAATGTCGTCACCAATATTCGCTCCTGGTGCAACACCAAGCCCTCCGACAAGTCCTGCAACCAAATCAGACAAAATATCCCCGTATAAATTCATTGTTACAATAACTTTATATTTTTCTGGATTTATGACAAGCTGCATACACATATTGTCAATTATAACTTCTTCTAGTTTAATATTCTTATAACAATCTTCTTTTGAAATTTCTCTTGCGGTATTCAAAAACATCCCGTCAGTTAATTTTAAAATGTTTGCTTTATGCACGACTGTCACTTTGTCAATATTATTTTTTTTGGCATATTCAAAAGCATTTTTTATTATTCTGTAACTTCCTTTTTTTGTAATTCTTTTTATAGCAACTGCCACATTTTTTTTGTCATCTTCATATTTTTCTTCCCCAATGTAAAGCCCTTCGGTATTTTCCCTAAAAATTACTAGATTGATGTTGTCGTATCTTGTTTTAATTCCTGGAAGAGTTCTCGAGGGTCTAAAATTTGAATACAAGTCATATTTTTTTCTCAAATAGACATTTATACTTCTAAAACCTTTTCCAATCGGCGTTGTAATCGGACCTTTAATTGCTATCTTATTTTTTTCCACACTTTTGTATAAACTTTCAGGAATTAGTTCTCCAGTTTTTTCATAAACAGTAGTCCCAGCATTTTCTTTTTCAAATTCAATTGGAACTTTTGCCGCTTTAAATACTTTTTCCAAACTTTCTGATATTTCAAATCCAATCCCATCTCCAGGAATTAATGTAACTTTTTTCATAAATCCACCTTCTTTGTTATAGTTTATTTTAATAATTTTAAAAAACTGCCATTTACCAAAATAAATGACAATTTTTTTATAAAGAAAAATTAGTTTAAAAACTCATCACTTACCGCAAATTTCAAATATCCACCATATTTCAATATTTTAAGTTCTCTTGCTGAACCATTGAATTTCGCCTTAAATTCATTATTTTTTGTAAGATTTTTTACTATAAATTCACCTTTTTCTAAAGAATTTTCAACATCAGTCAATTGCAATTCATCATATTCGTCAATTCCGTCGTAATCACTTTGATCTTCAAATTCCAAAGGGATTATTCCACTGTTTATCAAGTTTGCCTTGTGAATTCTTGCAAAAGATTTAGCAATTACAGCTTTTATTCCTAAATATAATGGAAGAAGTGCTGCATGTTCACGGCTCGAACCTTGTCCGTAGTTATCTCCTCCAACTATAATTCCTCCATTATTTTTTTCAGCTCTTTCTTTAAAATCAGGAATTATTGTTTCAAAGCAATGCTGTGATAATTTTGGAATATTTGAACGGAAGGGAAGCAGTGCCGCATTTGATGGACAAATGTCATCTGTTGTTACATTATCTTTAGTTTTTAAAATAACTTTTTTTGTAATTGTATCTTTTAATTCTTCTCCAATTGGGAATGGTTTAATGTTTGGTCCCATCACAATTTTTACATTTTTTCTCTCATTTTCATCTTGGCTTGGAAAAATAAAATAATTTTCTGAAGATTCAAATTTTTCTGGCTGCTTAATAATTATTTCTTCACCCAAAGTACGAGGATCTGTCAAATATCCTGTAAGAGCTGAAGCTGCTGCAGTTTCAGTACTAACCAAATAAACTTCAGCATTCATTGTCCCGCATCGTCCTTTAAAGTTACGGTTAAATGTTCTAAGCGAAATTCCATTTGATTTTGGTGCCTGCCCCATTCCGATACAAGGTCCACAAGCTGCTTCCAAAAGTCTTGCTCCTGCTCCGATAAATTTAGCAAGTGCTCCATTTTCAGAAATCATTTTCATAATGTTGCTTGAACCAGGTGACAACACTAAACTCACATCAGGATGGACTTTCTTCCCATCAAGAATTTTTGCAAGTTTCATAAAATCTGAATAAGAAGAGTTTGTGCAAGAACCTATCGCAATCTGGTCAACTTTTATTTTTTCATCTGGAATTTCGTGCACATTGTCAGGACTGTGCGGGAATGCTGCAAGCGGTACCAATTCATCCAAATTTACAATCAACTTTTTGTCATACACTGCATCTACATCTGGCAGTAATTCTATGAAATCAGATTCTCTTGACTGTTTTTTAAGAAAATCTCTGGTAATTTCGTCACTTGGGAAAATTGAAGTTGTAGCTCCTAACTCAGCTCCCATATTTGTAATTGTAGCTCTATCTTCCACAGAAAGTGATTTTATTCCCTCTCCAGTATACTCCATCACATATCCAACTCCACCTTTTACAGTAAGTTCTTTTAAAACATAAAGAATTATATCTTTTGCCGAAACCCAAGGTTTTAATTTTCCTCTCAATTCGATATTATAAACTTTTGGAACTTTTAAATAATAAAGACCTCTTGCCATTCCTATTGCGACATCCAGTCCTCCAGCTCCAATTGCTATCATTCCAAGTCCTCCGCCAGTTGGAGTATGACTATCTGAACCAATCAGAACTTTTCCCGGTTTTCCAAATTTTTCCAAATGTAATCTATGGCAAATTCCATTTCCAGGTTTTGAAAAAATTATGTTATGCTTTGCAGCCGATGTCTTTATAAATTCGTGGTCGTCAGCATTTTCAAAGCTCGACTGAAGCATGTTGTGATCAACATATGCAACAGAAATATCAGTTGCGACTTTATCCACATTCATCGCATTTAATTGAAGATATGCCATCGTCCCAGTTGAATCTTGTGTAAGCGTCTGATTTACTTTTACAGCAATTTCATTTCCTGCTTTTAGCTCGCCTTTTAACAAATTGTTTTTCAAAATTTTGTAAGTTAAACTCATTCCCATTTTTTTTGTTACCTCCTAAAATTTAAGTTCTCGTTTCATCACATTTAATATTATATTCTGCAAAATGTATATTGTCAATATTAGAATTTAGTTTTGATTACAAAATGTTATTTTTTTATATGATTTTTTATTTTTTTATGTTTAAAATAAAAAAATGTAGAAAAATTTCTCAAGATATAGTATAATTTTATAAAAGAAATCTAATGTTACAGAAAGGAAAAAAATGGATAAATTAAAATATTTAATAAACATGTCAATTGCCTATATTTTGTACCCTTTTAAGAAGAATTCATTTAAAAACAGGAGAATCTGGATTGTTGGAGGAAATGCAGGTGAACTTTATGTTGACAATGGTCGTGCAATGTACGAATATTTGAGAGCCAAAGAAGAAATCGAAGAACACTGGGTGATTAACAAAAATTCCAAAGTGGCAAAAAAAATTCCAGGAAAAAAATTAATTAAAGGAAGCATAAAAAGTTATTTATATTTTATGAATGCTGAAGTTGTGCTATTTTCTCATTCAATTTCCGCTGATATAGTCCCTTACCTTTTCGTTGTTCCATTTTTAAAAAGATTTCACAAAAAAGTTTTTAAAGTTTTCCTAAATCATGGAACAGTCGGATTTAAAGTCAATCACCCAATGAATAAAAAGACTCAAAAAATCGCTCAAGACATTGTAAAATCTTATGATTTAAACATTTGTGACTCCAACTTTGAAAAAAATATAAAAACCAAAGTATGGTGGAAAGTTCCAGAAAATACTGCCGTTGTAACAGGCTATCCAAGATACGATAAACTTTATAACGTAAAAAGCTCTCAGAAAGAAATACTTTTCATGCCAACTTGGCGAAACTGGATAAAGACTGAACATTTGAACATAGAAGAAACAAATTATTTTAAAAATATCACAAATTTAATTACAAACTCAAAATTAAATGATTTTCTTAATAAGAAGAACATAAAATTCAATATTTATATCCATCAGTTGATGCAAAATTACCTAAAAAATTTTGACAGTATAAAACTTTCTGAAAATGTAAAAATTTTGCCAATTGATGCCGAAATTACACAGGAATTGCGGGGAGCAGATCTTTTGATTACTGATTATTCAAGTGTCGCATACGATTTTTACTACTTAAATAAACCCATAATATTTTTTCAGTTTGACAAAGACGAATACGATAGAAAAGTCGGCTCATATGTGAAAAATAAGGATTTATTTGGAATACAGGTAAAGAATGTGGAAAAATGTGTCGAAAACGTCATAAAAATTTCAGAAAATAATTTTAATTACGACAAAAATTTAAAAGAAAAATTTGAAAAATTACAGCCGAAATTTTTGAAATACACAGATAAAAAAAATTGCGATAGAGTTTACACTGAAATCATAAAACATTTAAAAAACAAATAAAAAAATAAAACTACCTTCCAGTAACATGAGGTAGTTTTTATGTTCAAAATTTTTAAGTTGTTATTCATTTAAAAAAAATTTTTTTTAAACTAACAATAAATTAGTTAGCTAATTTGTTAACTTTTAATGCAAGTCTCGATTTTTTTCTTGACGCAGTATTTTTCTTGATTACACCTTTAGTTACAGCTTTATCTAATTCTTTGTAAGCCACTTGTAATGCTGATTTAGCTTCGTCGACATTTTTAGCTTCCACAGCTTTTACAACTTTTTTTACAAAAGTTCTTGTTCTACTTTTAATTGCTTGGTTTCTAAGTGCATTTCTTTCACCTATAAATACTCTTTTTTTAGATGCTTTAGAATTCGCCATTCCTTCTCTCCTTTCAATTCAATAAATTTATATCATAGAATAATTTAACAGTATTGTACTATATTTTTATTATTTTGTCAATATTTTAGCAAATTCATGAGTGGAGTAAAAATTTTAGAAATAAATTTTAGTTTCAATATTTTTTAATTTATTTTGATTACAAGATGTTATTTTAATTTAGTATAGTTTTTTATTTTTTTACATAAGGGGAAAGGACCGCCATTTCCCCTTATAATCCCCACGCTCGTCTAAGCATTTTTTTGAAGCAAAGCCGAAACTCGCATAAACGTGCTCAAACAGTCGTCTTTACTCCAAAAAAATCACGACACCTTTTGTATAATAGTAAAATTTAAACCGTCGGAGCATTTTTATGTGCTGACAAAACTGCCCCGCCGTAAGCGAGTTTTTTGGCAGTGCATAAAAATGTCGAAGACTAGCTGGGGTGCAGGGGTGCGGCGATGGTACCCCTGCTTAAAAAAGAACAAGTTATTTTGTAACTTTGTGAATTGAATAAGAAACTTAAAACAGAAGTTTTTATTTCCCCTTAAATATTTTACTCTGTTGCAAATTGATGAGAGTATAAAAATTTTAAGACAAATTTTACTTTCAATATTTTGAAAAATTTTTTCAAATTACAGTTGAGAATTATTAAAAAAAGTAGTATAATATAAAAATAAGTAAAAAGTCTGAGTTTATTTGGGTTTTTTGGCTTTGATAAAAAAGTAACTTGTTATTTTAATGTTATTTGACTATATGAAAATGGAGAAAAAAATGAAATACAATGATACAGATTTTATGAGAGATGTAGAAAAGGTTGCAGATAGAGCGCATAACGCAAAAATTGAGAGCAGTTTATATTTGGGAGAATACAAAGAAAGAGTGATAAAGGCTTTGACATTTGACGAGGTCAATGAAAAAGGTATTTATTATGAAATTGAAGAAGCTATGGAAGACAAAAATGCTTACAAATTATTAGTTTCTCGCCAAGCCGATTTTGTCAATATAAAAAAATATATTGAAATTGCCAAGAAAAAAGGAATGTCATACAAAATGATTGATAGTTTAGAATACTCAGGAGATATCGCTCTTGTCGTCGCAGCTAAAGATGCAATTGAACACGGTGAAAATGACAATATTTTAGTACAGCCTAAATTGGAAGTTATAAAGCAGAAAAATTTACCGGAAATTTATTATAAATCAATGGAAAAATGTATTTGTGAATTTCATTTAGATATAGTTCGAAAAGAATTGCCAAATTACGTAAAAAATTATAAAGAAATAGGATTTTTGGACAAATTATTCGGTTCAAAATGTCCAATATGTCAAAAATTAGGAGGAAAAAAGCGTGGTTGACGGATTTAAAATAAAAGGGAAAAACAGTTTAAATGGAACTATAAAAGTGAGTGGAGCAAAAAATGCAGCTCTTCCAATTCTTATTGGAACGCTCGTTGCAGAAGGGGAATATATTTTAAAAAATGTACCGAATTTAAGAGATATAAGAGTTACAATAAAGTTACTCGAAGACTTGGGAATGAAAACAGAAAAATTGGACGAAACCACTTATAAAATTGTAAATGAAGGATTTAAAAGAAATGAAGCCAGTTATGAAATTGTAAAACAGATGAGAGCTTCATTTTTAGTGATGGGACCTATGATTGCCAATCTTGATGAAACTGTCGTTTCACTTCCAGGAGGATGTGCAATTGGTTCAAGACCTGTTGATTTGCACTTAAAGGGGTTTGAACTATTAGGTGCCGATATTACAAGGATTCATGGATACGTTCATGCAAAATCTGATAATCTAAAAGGAGCAGAAATTCCATTGGGATTTCCAAGCGTTGGTGCAACTCAAAATATCATGATGGCTGCGGTAAAGATTCCTGGAAAAACTATCATTTCAAATGCTGCAAGAGAACCTGAGATAGTGGATTTAGGAAATTTTTTAACAAAAATGGGAGCGAAAATTAAAGGACTTGGAACTACTAGAATAGAAATTGAAGGAGTAAAAGATCTACATGCTGTTGAATATTCAATTATGCCTGATAGAATCGAAGCCGGAACTTATGTTATCGCTTCTTTGATAACTGACGGAGATTTAAAAATTCAAGATGCCAGACTTGACGACTTGGGTGAATTCAAATCTGACCTCGAAAAAATGGGTGTAAAATTTAAAGAAGAAGGAAATATTTTAACTGTAAAAGCGAATCTAAAAAAACTAAAACCTTGTAATGTTAGAACTTTTCCACATCCGGGATTTCCAACTGACATGCAGCCGCAGATGATGCTACTGCAAACATTAGTAAACGGAACCAGTACAATGGAAGAAACTGTGTTTGAAAATAGATTTATGCATGTGCCTGAATTTAACAGAATGGGTGCTGACATTATGATAAAAAGAGGAATTGCTGTTATAAATGGAGGAGTTTCGCTAACTGGTGCCGCTGTCATGTCTTCTGACTTACGAGCTGGAGCTGCACTTGTACTTGCCGGACTTGCTGCTGAAGGGGAAACTATCGTAAACAGAGTTTATCACATTGATCGTGGATATGATAGACTAGAAGCTAAATTAAACGCTGTTGGCGCTGATATTCAAAGAATTAAACTTGATATTTAATTATCTAATTTAATAAATTTAGAAAGGATTGACTTTTCTCTAAAGAAGTTACTCCTTTTTATTTTATTTACTTTTTAAATTTATCTTTTTCTATTTATCAAAATTTTTCCAAACTAAATTTTGTAAAAAAATAAAAGTCCTAAAAAAGAACTTTTATTAATTATATTTTATTTTTATTTTGTCTAAATGAATCAAACATATTTTTAGCATTGCTGTAAAGAACTTTTACTTCGTAAGGTTTTACGTTCACTTGTATCTTTCTTTCAGAAATTGCATAATTTTCTTTTGGATTTAGCTGATTTTTATAAAATCCAAATAATTTGGGAACATTTAAGTTTAATGGATATTCATCGGGACTATTATTTACCAAAACTACAAGTGATTCATTTCCCAAAGAGATTTCGTAGGAAATAAAATCCGTATTTGGTTTTGGCGGCGTGTAGTCACGACCTTGATATAATTTTGCTCTTCTAGTTTGATCGGCTAAATATGCTGCAATTTCAGCGTCAACCCTGCCTTTCGTCTTTCCATCCTCATAAACTTCCAATATTCTAAGCTTTCCATTCTTAAACAAATTTTTATGCTCTTTTCTTATTTTTAACAAGCTTCTGTAATGATTTTCAATTTCTTTATTACTTGTAACAGGATAAGAAATAAATTTTTGTACTTCATTTACTTCCACTGAGTCCGGTAAACTTCTAAGCACTTTTTTATATTTACTTATGTCGTCTGTTTCATTGTCATACGGCTCGTAATCTTCCCACAGCATGGGTTTTCTATTTCTGGGCGAGTCCGATCCCCACATACCTTTTTCGTCGCCATAGTAGATGATAGGAGTTGCAGGCAGCATCATTTGCATCGAGACTACTCTTTTTAATTTGTTTACCGCAGTTCCATCATATAAATCAGGTCTTATGTTCAAATATTGGTTTGACTGATTATTTCTGTCGTAAACACGGTTTGGATTTATCATTCCACTAAAAATCCTGTCCGTATCCAGTGAACCTATGAAAAGTTGTGTCATATTAAATCTGTTAGCCGAATATTTGTTGTAAATTTCATTTAATTTTGAAGCAAATTCTACTCCATTTATACGATAATTTGGATTTGTATTCACGGTATATTTTATTATATTATTTACAATGTTATAATCCGCTCCGCTGTCGTATACTCCATCTTCAATATCTTTTGTAAGACTGTTGGAAAATTCTCCAGTTATCAATAAATCAGGTTTGTATTGTTTTAAATTTTCTGTAATATCAGCTATATACTCTTTATTTTTATCAGAATAATAGACATATCTAATCCCATCAATTCCATCGTCGTAAACATTTTTCTTAAAAGTCTGATCAGGTCCTAAAATCCATTTTTTCATTGAATTTTCAAAATAATTTCTGACCTCTGGATTGCTTAAATCAAGGACCGTATCCTCTAAATACCAATTTTTAAATTCCTTGTTTTCCTTTGCAAAAAAAACACTAGAAGTTACATCAGGCGCAACTTCCAAAACTATTTTCAGTCCTTTTTGATGTGCCTTTTTTACAAGGCTTGCAAGTACCAAGTCAGAATCCGTCCAAACCCAGCTGTTTGTATTTCTCAAATCCTCGCCAAGTAAATTCTTATCAGTCGCCGGATTAAAGACCAATAAATTTAACTCCTTATCGCCATTAACATTATGAACAGGTGCTTTTATATCAAGTGCCTTTATTGTCCCAGTTTGCTCAAGAGTCCCAAAATATGGATCCACATGATTAAAATAAATCGTGTCATATTTGTGATTTGAAAGTGAATAAAAAGGAGACGATAAAATTATATACTCTACTCCCAATTTTTTTAAGTAATCCAGTTTTTCTTCAACACCTTTTAAATCACCACCATAATAACGGGTATAATTCTGAACTTCATTTAATGCACTTTCTTCCCATTCATTTTTTTCTTCGTAATTACTGTTCCATTCATTCAGTGAAAACTGAGGTTTGCTTCCATCTCCCCATTCAGCTAAAAGAAGTTCCCTTTTTGTAGTTCCAGAACGAATTTCTCCAGTCGGTGGAGAAAAGTCATCAGTTCCAAATTCATTAAAAATCGCATCGTTATCAACATCTCCATTTCTAAAAGAATCAATATAGATCTGGTATCCAACTGAACCTCTTGCCCAATCTGGAATCTGTGTCAATTTTTTTGAATTTGTATACTCAAATGGAATTACCGAACTTCTATTTTTTGTCAAGTTTCTTCCCATAAAATATTTTGTTTTGGCGTCGGTTATCTCAAAATAATAATCTTTGATTGTGTTTGGAACTTCTGCTAAAAATGTTTCGTTTCCACCATAATTTCCAATTCCACGCATCATTTTTTTCCCATTTTTGTAAATCACTTCTACCGAATAAACATCGTTATTTTTAGTTTTCATCAT
Organism: Leptotrichia sp. oral taxon 847; assembly: GCF_001553645.1. Lineage (NCBI taxonomy): Bacteria > Fusobacteriati > Fusobacteriota > Fusobacteriia > Fusobacteriales > Leptotrichiaceae > Leptotrichia > Leptotrichia sp. oral taxon 847. Next base: position 604,049 of record NZ_CP014231.1, read on the forward strand.
TATTTTTACATTTTTTCCATCTTTTATACGATATTCTGAATTTTCTTCATGTTTTAGAGAATTTATATCTATTATTCCATCATTTCTCTGGCTATACTTCAAGTTTTCATTTGCACTTTTATTTTTTTGTTCGTCTATAATTTCTTCATCTATTTTTGAACTGTCATCTATAATTTCCTGCGATGAATCTTCCAGTTGTTCTTTATTTTGCTGTGTTTTTGTATTCACTTTTTTTGCTTCATCATTTTTTTCTTTTGAAAAAGAAAGGGTTGCACCAATTATAAATATCAGAACTGTCATTTTTAATTTTAGTGTACTCATATCGCTCCTTTACTTTTTTTTATTTCTTTTGCCGCTGCGAGACAAAAAACGACAATATTTATATTCAACATTTTAGAATTTTGTAAAATTTCTTTTTTTATCTCTTTCAATGTTGCTCCAGTTGTAACAATATCATCAACTATTAAAATATTTTTATTACCAAAATCAATGTTATCAGAAATTTCAAATGCGCCTTTTATATTTTTCATCCTTTTTTGCTCATCTAAAATTGACGCCATTTTTTTAGTATTTTTTGTTCTTTTAATTTGACAATACTTTATTTCAAGATAATTTAAAATCTCATCGACTTGATTGTAGCCACGCTCACTTTTTCTCTTTTTACTTACAGGAACGCTTACAATAATATCTATTTTTTCTTTTTTCAAAATAAAATAAAATTCTTTTTTTATAGATTCCGAAATAAATTTTGCCAAAATTTTTTTCCTGTTGTATTTATATTCGTAAATTAATTTTTTAAATTTGTCATCGTAGTCCCACAAATAATAAATATTATTTAGTTTTCGCAATTTTTTTAAATTGTTTAAAATCTTTTTAGTCTCTTTTGAAACTATTTTGCACTCAACTAATTCCTCCCCAGAAATTATATCTCTATTTCTAAAAAAAATCCCTTTAAATTTAAAAATTTCGCTTTTTAGTCTATCAATAATTTTTAATTGGATCTTTGACTTTCTCAATTACTTTAGTTGAGTACATTTCAGTATATCCGCAATTTTGACATATTTTTAAGTAAAATGTGTCTATTCCGATTTTGGCTTTTGCTATTTTTGTAGTTGGAATTGCTATTTTTTTTATTTCGAATGTTTTTTCACCACATTTTAAGCATTTTTCATCATTTCTCATATTTCACCTCAAAACGCATTTTTTATCCACCTAATATTATTAGAAAAACTATCTATTCCTATAATATCATATCGTATGCCACTATTCCATTTATTTTTCAGTATATATACCTGTGAAGTTGCCAAAATTTTATTTTGCTTTTCTTTCGTAACCATCTCAATGGCTTTTCCAAAAAAATCATTTTTCCTGTATTTAACTTCCACAAACACAAGCATTTCGCCATTTTTCACATCTTTAAAAATCAAATCAATTTCTCCATACCTACTGGAAAAATTACTTTCAACATAAGTAAGTCCTCGCAAAATCAAATACTTTTTAGCAATTTCTTCATATTTAAACCCAATTTCCCTATTATTCCTCAATTTCCCCATAAAAAAATTTCCCTTTCTTTCCAATTTTTCTAAAAACATTTTATCACAATTTGATTAAAAAAACAAAATTTTCATTTTTTTAGACAGAGTAAAATATTTAGGGGAAATAAAAACTTCTATTTTAAGTTTCTTATTCAATCCAGAAAGTTACTAAAATAATTTTTTTTTTAAAGCAGAAGTGCTCATCGCCGCACCCCTGCACCCCGGCTAGTCTTCGACATTTTTATGCACTGACAAAAAACTCGCACTAATCGTGCTCAAACAGTTTTGTCAGCACATAAAAATGCTCCGACGGTTCAAATTTTACTACCATAGAAAAAGTGTCGTGATTTTTTTGGAGTAAAGACGACTGTCTGAACGAAGTGAGTTTCGGCTTTACTTCAAAAAAATTCTTAGACGAGCGTGGGGATTATAAGGGGAAATGGCGGTCCTTTCCTCTTATGTAAAAAATAAAAAAATAATATTAAACAAAATAACATTTTGTAATCAAGAATAACTTAAAAAATTTAAAATTAAAAATCTGCCCCTAAAATTTTTAAACCATCCATTTTTTTAATATAGTCAAATTTTTATCAATAAATACAAAAAACATATGTTACCATCACACTATTAAATATGTTGACTAAAAAAAATATTGCAGTAATAATGATGTAAATAAATTTAAATAAAATTTTTAAAAATGTATGATATACTGATATTAACAAAAACTTATCAAAAAAATTCAAAATTTAATAAATATAAAATAAAATGGAATAAATATGAAAAAATTAAATTTAAAAATAGAAGCTGAACTCAAAATTTTAATCATTTTAAGACAGCCCCTTATTTTTTAAAATAAAATCTCTAGCCTTTTCAGCAATGTTTTTTTTAGCAAAAAATATTTGTATAGAATCAAAAGATTTATTAAGAGTAAAATTTAAAGAATAATAATTTCCTCCTCGACTAAGAAATTTATCAACTTTCACATCATAAATCCAAGAATAAGGGATTATATATGCGGGATAAACACAAAACAAATATCTGTTTCCAAGTTTTAAATCACTTTGCAACATTATTCCAGTTCCAACTATTCTATCAGAATTAATAAAATCTTCTTTTGCATAAGTTAAAAAGTTACCCTCATTTAAATCATCTAACATTTTAAAAATTCTTTTATTTTCTTTCTTTCTCATAAACAATGCAAACAATAATAGAAAAAGTATAACAAACCATAAAAAAATTGGAATGCCAAATTTAATAAGCACAGAAGTTATAGGGCTTATGGAAAAATCAGGATACTCCTTTACAAATTCCAGTTCTTTAATATACTCTAAATATCCACCAAATAAAATATATACAGTGTCTACTATTAACAAAAAAATTTCTATGCAATAAATCGGGTTTGCCGCTCTTTCTATTTTTAATATGTTATAAAAAAATTCACGTGGCCCCAGGTCTTTTAAATTCTCATCAATTTCTACGAATACAGTTTTTCTTATTATTCTTTTTCTTGCTGCTAAAGCAAGAAATATTGATAAAATAAAAATTAAGGGTATAAACATTATCTCGCCAATCATTCCAAACATTCTCATTTAAAACACTTCCTTTTCAATATAAAATATTGTCATTTTTACATAAGTGAAGCAACAGTAATTTTTTTTGCAAATTCTACATTTTTAATTTAGTCATATTTAACGGTATACGGTATAGAATATTCTTTTAAAATAGGTGTTAATTTCTGTATTTCATCTAAAACCATTTTTTCAGTAACAATAAGTGAAATTTTACTTGTCTGAAAAAAACGTTTAACCACTTTTGCATTTTTCTTATAAATCCTTATTTGCCCTCTGTAAGAATTACGAATACGAGTACAGTAAAATTCTACATAATCAATGTCGAAAAGCGGGATTTTTTTTGTAGGTACAGAATTAAGATGTAAGTTTTCATTTTCTACATAAAAACATTCCATTGTATTTTTTCTGACTATTAAATATATAAGAGTTGCGCTAGAGATAATAAGTATTACCAGTTGTAGTATTATCATACTAATAATCATTTTATATTCCTCCTTAAATATTTACATATAATCTTATTTTTTAAATCTTATTAAACTCATCGTCTATTAATACTTCATATTTTTTGAAATACTTTTTCAATAGAATATAATCGCTTGTTTTTATATCCAGCTCAGCAAATATATTCTTTTTTCTATCTAAAATTTGAATAATAGGAATATTATACTTTCTTCCCTTCTTAAATTCTTTAGTATAGAAATTAACAAAATTTATGTTCTCAATTTCTATAGATTTTATTTCATTTTTATTATATAACAGAGTAATCTCTTTATTACTTATATTTAACGAATATTTTTTATACTTAAGCATTTTTAAAAGCTCATAAACTCCATAAATTATGAAAATAATTAACGGAATAATATAAAGAATATCTTTATATTCCCCTTTCTTATATGCCTTAACAAGAACAATAGGTATCACAATAATAAATATAAGAAGTAATAAAATATTCGAAAATAAATCAAAATTACTAATGAAAGCTTTAACTTCAAATTGATCTGAAAGTTCTAAATTTCCAAGAGTTTTTAATTTATTTTCTGTATTATAGATATCTAAACTAACTAGAGGTAAAGTTATCATAAAAACTAAAATACCCAAGATAGAATATGTTAAAATTATCATTCTTATATCTGAGCTTCTATCTAAAAATATCAACTGAATTAAAAAAATAACCACAAGTACTAGAAAAATACTCAGCATTATTTTTCGTGCTTTCTTTTGCCTTGCTAAATTTGGAACAAAAAGATTCAATTTTTCATCAAAAATATATCTCCGTTTATCCGTATTTGCTTTATTAGTTTCAATGTTTTTCTTAAAAATTAAATTATCTGTATAATTTTTAGCTTCTAATAAAGACATATCCTTATTTTTATGAAGAAAAGCAACGGTCTCTAATTTTTTATTTTCATTAATCAAAGAAGATAAATGTTTTTCATCTTCTTCAGAAATAGATATATTTTTTTCATAGTGTTCATTATTGATTTTTTTATCGATACAATCCTTAGCTTCTTTTAAAGTCATTCCTTTTTTATTTTTAATAAAGACAATAGCCTCTACTTTTTTCCCTTGTTCAAGTAGTGAAATAATATATTCCTCATCTTTTTCTAATAATTCCACAGTATTTTACCTCTTCTTTTTAAAATTCTTTATATTGATTATCTATTGTTACATTATAATTTTCAAAATATTTTTTTAATGAATAATAATCAGTAGCACTTATAGTCATTTCAAGAAGCTTTTTTTCTTCGCTATCAAAGATTTGTAAAGTAGGATTTCTATCCCTTCTTCCTCTTCCACGAGCAATAGCATAAAATTTAACATAACTTATATTATCTGTTGTAATAAATTCTTTTTCATTATTTTCATAATATATTTTTATTGTTTTTCCAACTATGATTAAAGAATATTTACTATTTTTAAATTCTTTAAAAAGTGTATAGAAATTATAAATAGATGCCACAGTGGCAAAAATTAAATAAAAAATATATCTAGTTGAAAACTGTTTTAATATATTGGGATGAGAAACAAACATAACAATTAAAAGAATCCATATCATCATATATGCAAAAAATCGTCTATTTTTTAAAGCTTTTATTTCAAGATCTTTTGATAATTTCAATCCTTTAATTTCTTCTAGCCTTTTCTCTATCAGATGAATATTTATTTTTAAAACAAGATATATAGCTAAAAAAGAAAAAATATTACATGGGTATAAGCCAAAAATGATCTTTTCTCATAAGAAATTTTATTCCAAAAATATATTTGTATTAAAATAGCAACAAAAGATATTAATGATAAAATCAAAAGTACTTTTGCGATTTTTTTTTGTCTTGGTAAATTAGGAACATACATATTTAACTCTTCATCAAAAATATAGCCCCATTTTTTAGGTTCATTCATTCTATAAGCCTCCAAATATTATTTTTTTCTAATAAGCATAAAAATAGAAATTATTACAAGAGTAATACCTAAAATGATACCACTTAATCCAATAACTTTATATAATTCAATATATTTTAACAAGCTAACATCAGAATTTTGAATTCCAATATGAGCAACATAAAGAATGAAAATTCCAAAAATAAATATTAGAATTCCACTAACAAATAATAAAATATACCCAGGAAATGAATAATCTTTTTTTGTTAAACTTCTCTTTTTAAAAGGAGAAGTACTATATGAATTTGTGTTTTCAGGAACATTTACACCTGCATCTTCAATTAATTTTATACTTGTTATATAGCTTGTTCCAAAAATTCCTTTTCCAAAAGTACAAGAAAATTTAGAGCCAACTTTATCTATAAAAATTTTGTGTCTCCACATCCCAGTAGAATACAAATCTGGAGAATCTTTAAATTTAAAAATATAAATGTGGGTAAGAGATCTTCTACTTTTATAAATAGTAAAATAATCTCCTAAAACTACTTCTTGCGTTTCTCTATTGTGTATAAAAATTCTGTCCACTATCTTAAAAAGTATAGCCCAAGATATAAGAAGACTTGGAATAAAAATATATAAAGGTGAATTTCCTAATGTTATTATGTTTGATTTAACAATAATATACCAAATGGGTATAGCAAAAATAACAGTTGCTATAGAAATTGAAACAAAATTATAACTTGTATTATAATCAATATATGAATTACCACTAGCACGCATTCCTTTACTATGATAACATAATCTTGAAATTAAGTGTAGTAATCCAAAAGCACAAATTGCTATTCCCTGTAAAGAAGAGCTGCTATTAAAATATAATATTCCACCTAATACAAAAGAAGCTATTGAAAACAATATTGATAAATCTATTAAAACTGATAATAAAGAAAAAATAAACAAATATGCTAAAAATAACATTACTCACTCTCCACAGTTTTTATTTCACTAATCCTAAAAGTTCTTCCCTATTTAACGGTTCAACCATAATATATGAAGCATCTATGAATCTATATTTATTTTCCGGTAAATTTTTAATAAAGTCATCATAATCCAAATGTGCAACAACATTATAACTGTTTCGATCATTTTCATCTCCATCAATAGTTACCAATCCAATATTCCAGAAAGCAATATCTTCATTTTTAACCATATCTGAATTTTCAAATTCAACACTAGGTTTATAAGGAAGTATCGTCCTAAGATTTTGTGTAAGAGTATAAGCTCCTATTATTTCCCCGTCTTCCTTATTTCTGAAAAATCGCTGATTTGCTGAGAAGGCATCTAAATATTGTATTTCCTTTACCATATTAGAAAAAGTATCAATAGGGCTATTTGAATTTTCTATTTTATCAATCATTTCTTGATTAAAGGAAACAATCCTATTTACTCCAAAAATACTGTAAAGAGTCGAATCTTCACCTTTAACCCGTGATGAAATTCCTTCTATTCCATAAAGTATATCACCTTCATAGTCAAATTTATCAATATTATCAACTGTATATTCTTCTCCCGTTTCACTTATAATTTTTGAATCAAATTTTTTAGCCAATGCTTTTATATATTCCAATGCCAGAAGCCAATCTTCTCTGGACGATGGTGTAAAAACCCTTATGCTATAATTTTTATTTTTATTATCATAATACAATTCAAATCCTCTTGCACTTTGCTTACCATCTCCTATTAAAAGACACTGATAATTAGAAACAGGAGATAACAGCAAATCATTAATGTCAATATTTCCAGTATTGTAGCTGTAAAGCTCCGTATCCAGCAAACTCAATGCAGTTTCAACATTTAAAACCGGTTCATAACCTAAAAATTTTTTCTTGTTTTTTACATAAAAACTTATACTCATTTTTTAACCTCCGTATTTTTTTTATTTACTAATTTATTATTTTTATCGCCACTTTATTTTTTAATTTTATTCAAATTTCTAAAAAGATATAATACATCATTTTACTAATTTGCTTAATTTTTCTTTCAACTCATCATCAACTTCAATTTTTTCTAAGTTTTCTATATTTTCTTCATTTATAGCAGTATGATACAAAAAAACGCCATCCATTGCACCATCTGCCCAAGGAATTCCATTCTCCTCTTCTTGAGGCAAAGCAAAATCTTCAGGTAATTTTCCACACTCTCGAATAGAAGATTTTATTAATTCATACATAGATAAATTTTTGTTTTCCAATTTTTTATTCTCCTTTTTTTCTAATTTTTTTGTTATCATTAATTTTTTTATTAGAAAAATAATTGTTACTACAACTACAATAATAAGTATATTTTGAAAAAATTCCATAAATCCTTCATTATAATTTTACTATATTTTACCATTCATTTACAAAATATAAAAGAGCAAGCCTAATTTGTGTCAAAAGTTCTTCCGTAAGACTGTCATATTCACTTTCAAGCCCCTTTTCGTGTGCATAATAAGGAGGGCTGTCATTCCAGGAACCCATTCCACCAAAAACATTAGAAATATCTGAGGCATAAAAAAGGAGTTTATTAATTTTGGGTAATTCAGAAAAATATATTCCATAAAAAGTTTTTTGTATATTTTCAATCTCTTCGCCATTTAAAATACTAATAGCTTTTCTAAAGATATTTCCAAAATTTTGAAAATCAATTTTATCAGCTAAAATTGCTATTCTATTCAATACATCTTTAAAATCTTCTGTATTATCATAAAATTTAGGTTTTGCTTTTAGAGGGGGTTCCCATTCATGTTCTGTGTAAATAATGTGCCATTCATTATTGTAATCTTCCCATTTTGGAGTAAAATAAGTAACTAATTTATTGTCAAAAAAGCAGACTATACTAGCTTGACTTATATTAGTAAAATTAAGAAAATTACTATCTTTTATAGGTAGAGGAATTAAGAACTTAATATTTTGTAATCCTCTATCAATACAATAATCAAACCATTCCTCAACACTTTTAGCCTTATATTTTTTATTATTAAAAAATATAAATTCAACTTTTTTTTCATAATATATGGGCTTATATCTAATCCTATTTCTTTTTTCCAAAGCACTTTTAGTGGCCAATACAATATTACATATTTGTGCTATTTCTATATTCATTAAAAATAACCTCCATTTGAATATTTTGTACATAATTCTGAGCAGTTCAACAGTTTTATCTCATTATATGCTCATCTAACTGAATAAAGCAAACAATTTTTTTATTTTTCAGTTTATCTACACTTGGTAATATATTATTTTCCTCGTCATCTTCCAATCCTACCTGAGCAATTAAATGGTTGGAAAATTCATCTTCGTAAATATCGCAGGTAATAAACGGAACACCTTTAATACACAGGGCATTCTGCACATCTACATAATAGATTGTATTTCTAAATACATCAAGGGTTGATTCATTAATAATAATTTTAACTTTTCCAACATAAAAAATTTCTTTTTTCCTTCTAAACATTTCATTATCCTCTCTATAAATATTCTTTTGTTGATAGAGTTTACAAAAATTCCAGATTTTATCAAGTATTTTAGTTTATTTTACCATAATTTAAAAAAAAATTAAATATATTTAAGCAAAGAAAAAAATTATAAATAGTATAAATAAATTGAATAAAATTTTTAAAAACATATGTTATAATTAATTATATTAATCAAAATTTATTTAAAATAAATTCAATATTAAAAAGGAGCTGCTATGAAAAAATTAAATTTAAAAATAGAAGACAACGAATGTATTTTGTATATGAAGGAAAATAAAAATACGGAATATGTTTTAATTCAGCCTGTCGACGAACATGATATTGATGTTCTTGATAACGAAGTAAGATATATTTCTGAAAATACAAGTAAAAATTTTAGCCTTGCCGCATTTAAAATAGACGACTGGAACAGCGAACTGACTCCATGGGAAATGCCTCTTCTTCGTGGAAAAGGCAATTTTGGAAATGAAGCTGGTAAAACATTAGAGTTTATAAAGGAAAAATTGATTCCAAGTTTGGCAGAATTTATGAATATTCAAGATAAGAACGTGAAGTATATTTTAGGTGGATATTCTCTTGCTGGGTTATTTTCGCTTTGGAGCGGTTATCAGACAGATATTTTTGATGGAATAGCTGGAGTTTCACCATCGGTTTGGTATAAGGATTGGATAAAATTTGTGAAAAACAATGAGATTTTGGCAAAAAATGTTTATTTGAGTCTTGGGGATTTGGAAGAAAAGACTAAACATCAGGTTTTATCGAAGATTGGGGATAATATAAGGGAATATTTTGAAATTTTGAGAAATTATGAAAATGTAGAAAAATGTATTTTAGATTGGAATGAAGGAAATCATTTTAGAGATTCGGATGTGCGGACTGGGAAGGGGTTTCGTTGGGTTTTGGAGAATGTTTAAGTATGATAAAAAACACTTATAAAATGGATTTATCAATATTTAGCTTTAGTTTTAAATATTAATATTATTTATAATTAACAATAAATTAATCCAAAATAAAGTTTAGACAAATCTGGGGGGGTATAATACAATTAATAAATTTTAAAAATTTTTAGAAAGGAGAAAAATAAATGAAATTAAAATTTAGAAAAGTATTTTTACTTAGAAAAATATTAGTGCTATTAGGTGTTTTGATTTTATCTTCAATTTCTTATTCGTATCAACATAAATTATCAGAGCCACTTGATAACTTTAATTATTTATTATGTACTTCAGTAAGACCTAGTTATCAATCTGAGAAGGGTGTTCTAAGAGTAAATTTAGATAATTGTGCTGTAGATAGAGGAGACCTTAGTAATAATAATTTTTTTTGGAGTGGAAATATGGGTATAAGAACAGAAAATGTTTCTGAATTACAAAAATATTTAAATGACAATAATGCAATAATAATGTTAAAATGTGGGATAAAAGGTTATACAAATTTTTTTAAAGATTCATACATTGAAGTACAAAGAAAAGATATTGTCATTACTGATTATGATGGTTTTTTAAAAAGATATAAAGCTAAGTATGACGATTATGGGTGTATTCCCAAATAATTAAATTGAAAAAAAAGGCTGGAAATAGAGAGTGTCCAGAATTTTGTGTAAACTCAAAATATAATATATGGTACAGGATGGTATTTTTATCATCCTGTTTTTAAATCCTTCCTTCAAAATAAATACTTAACTGAGAATATATTTCTCCCCAGCCCGGTATTCTTCCAGTCCATTTCCTTGTTGCTTCCTTTAAACTTAAATATACTGACTTCATCAATGCTTCATCTGTCGGATAAAGTGATTTTGTCTTCGTATACTTTCTTAATTGTCTGTTTAAGCTTTCTATCGGGTTTGTCGTATATATCAGCTTTCTTATCTTTGTATCATATTTAAAGTATGTTGTCAACTCATTCCAGTTACTTCTCCAGGAATTAATTACTGCCATATACTTTTTACCCCATTTTTCTTCTAGTTCATCCAGTTTAAACTCTGCCTGTTCCAGTGTTGGTGCATTGTACATTTCTTTTAAGTCTGATGTAAATTCCCTTACATCTTTGTAAGATATGTATCTTATGCTGTTTCTAATTTGATGAACCACACATTTTTGAATTTCTGTCTTAGGGAACACCGAAGATATTGCTTCGCTGAACCCTTTTAAATTATCAACAGACATAATTAGTATATCCTGAACTCCTCTGTTTTTTAATTCATTTAAAACATTTAGCCAGTACTTGCTTGATTCATTTTCTCCTATCCAAAATCCTAAGACCTCCTTTCGCCCTTCCTTATCTATTCCTATAGCTAAATATACCGCCTTTTTAACAACAACTCCATCTTTTCTTACGCTGTAATGGATAGCATCCATAAAAACTATTGGGTATACATCCTCAAGCTGTCTAGACTGCCATTCCCTAATTTCAGGTATAATTTTATCTGTAATTTTACTGATCATAGATGGCGAAACATCAATTCCATAAAGATTATTGAGATGGTCCTCGATATCTCTATTGCTCATTCCTTTAGCATAAAGAGAAAGAATCTGTCCTTCAATGCCAGTAATTTCTCTTTGATATTTAGGGATGATTTGAGGCTCAAACTCAGCATTTCTATCTCTAGGAATATCTAAATCAAGATTGCCATACTCACTTCTAACAGTTTTCTTGGAATGTCCATTTCTAGCATTAGAAGTAGTCTTATCTTTCATAGAATGTTTAGCATACCCCAGTTCATGCTCAATTTCAGCTTCAAGCATGGTTTGGATAGTACCCGAAAGCAAATCCTTAAGCATATCCTTAATATCATTAGTATCTTTAATATTGTAATCCTCAATCAGTGTTTTAAAAATTTCGTTGTCAATTTTCTTTTTAGTCATAACAAAAACCTCCAAATATTATACAGTTATTTTACCATATATTATCTAGAGGTTTACACAAAAATTTTTACACACCCTGGAAATATTAAAACAGCCTTTTTTAACAATGAATATAAGTTTTTTTATTTCACTTATTAAATTAATTATACAATATTTTTTTATAAAAAAGGGAGTAAAGACACACTCCCTTTATTCTGTGTTTACACAAATTTATTTAACTAATTCCACAATTTTTCAGCATATTTCAACGCTTTTATGCTTATTCCTTCAAACTATCGTTTCTCTAAACACTAGATATAAAGCTCATCCTATGAATAAACTACATCGAACTTTCCCATTCACCTTTCACAGTAACACCTGTACTAATAGCTACTCTATCCATAAGCTCAACATCTTCATCACTTAATTCAACACTTGCAGCTCTTTTGGCATCATCAACTTGATTAGGTTTTGTAACTCCAATTATTGGAATTGTTCCTTTTGCTATTGCCCAGGCAGTCGCAATTTCAGGAATTGTTGCAGAATATTTTCCACCTAAAATTTTCATTTCATAAAATAATGGCTCTAATTTTGCCAAAGTTTCAGGCGGGAATGCTTCACCCCTTCTTGTTCCAGCTGGCAAGGGATTTTCTTTTGTATATTTTCCAGATAAAGCGCCTTGTTCAAGTACCATGTATGAAAACACTGCGATATTATTTTCCTTGCAATAATCTAAAATTCCAGTTGTTTCAATTGTTTTGTAAAGTAAGCTAAAATGATTTTGAATAGCATGCAACTGAAATCCAGCTTCTTTCAAAATATTATTCACATATTTTATTTGTTCCAAATTGTGGTTAGAAACTCCTACTTTTTTCACTTTTCCTGATCTTAACACATCAACCAATTTAGGTGCCCATTTCTCCATATCTTTTGTATTGTGTATCCAATAAATATCAATAACTTTCTTTTTCAATCTTTCTAAACTTTCATCAAGAAATTCAAAAATTGCATTATCTCCTCTTCCTTCAGCAAGTTCAGGTGTAAATTTTGTAGAAATTATCGCATCACTTCTATCTTTTACAAATTCTCCCAAAATAGTTTCAGATTGACCACTCGCATAAACAGTGGCAGTATCCCACAATTTTAGTCCCAAATCCATTGCTCTATCAAAAACAGGTTTCAATTCATCTTTTCCTAATTTATTTCCAAAAATCGAATCTCCTCCAGCGATTCCTCCAAATCCCCAAGACCAAGTTCCTAGTGCTACTTTAGGCACATCTATTTCCTGTATTTTTGTTGTTTTCATTTGAAATCATCTCCATTTTTTATATATTTTTCCAAAGTTCAAAATTAATATTTTTATTTTACATAATTTAAATTACCTTTATTTAATAATTTTATACCTTCAATATTTATAAATTCTTTATTTTCAATTATATTTTCCGTTTGCTCAATATATTTTTTAAAATGAGCTGTTTTTCTGTGATTCTGATACGCTTTTTCATTTTCATAAATTTCAAAAAAGTACCATTTATTCAGATTTCCTGTTGCCGTCGCAGCATAAATTACATAAACACCTTCTTCTTTTATCGACTGCTTCATTTCATCAAGTACAATTTCCCTGAAAGCATCATTAAATCCTTCTTTTACATCAACTGTAACATAATTTACACGAGTATTTCTTGTTTGCACAAACTTTTTATCTCCTATATACTCTGGCATTACTTGGATTTTCTTTTTATGCTCAGTCAAAATTGCTGGCGACTTTTTTAAAAATTCTTTATATTGTTCTGACTTGACATGTTCCTGGTAACTTTTCTCATCTTCATAAACTTCAAACATATAAGTCATATTGGGATTTTCTTTTTCCTGAACCAAATACATCCCAAGTGTACCTTCATCATTTAAAACTGACTTTGTAATATTATTTTTACCAACTGCCACATATGCATTTTTTTCGTTTTCTTTGACCCCAAGCTCAAAAATATTAAAAATTGGTAGCATTTCTTTTCTCCTCAATAAATTTAATAAATTTTTCTGTCGCCACTGAATATTTTAAACACGGTTTCCAAGCCAAAATTGTCTTAGAAATTGCTGCTTTATAAAATGGAATAAATTTCAAATCTTCAAAATTATTCTCTAATTTTAAGCAAACTGCCATTCCCATTCCATTTTTCACCATCATCGCAGCATTATAAACCAGTGTGAAAGTAGCACCAACATTTAATTTCTCCATAGGAATTCCCATCCAATTTGTAAATTCATTTTGAATTAATTTATTTTTAGAAATAATTACCGATTCTTTTTTTATTTCTTCTGGATAAATAAATTTATTTGAAGCCAATTTATGGTCTTTTCTAACCAAAAGTCCCCATTCTTCAATCTGTTTCAATCTTATAAATTTATACTTTTCCTTATTTATATAGTCAAATACAAGTCCCATATCCAAAAAACCGTGTTCAATTCTATAAATAATATCTTCGGCTGTCCCACTATAAATGTCAAATTTAACATTTGGATACTTTTCCTGAAATTCCGAGAGTAATTTTGCAAGTTCATTCATTCCCAAAAATTCGCCACATCCAATAGATATTTCTCCAGCAACAATTTCATTGTCATAAGACAGCTCTTTTTTCGTTTTTTCTGTTAAATAAAGTATTTCTCTCGCCCTTCTCTGCAAAAATTCCCCATCGTCAGTCAATAAAATTTTACGATTACTTCTCGTAAAAAGTTTGACTCCCAGCTCTTCCTCAAGCTGTGCCAATTGCCGTGATAATGTCGGTTGTGTGATATAAAGTGATTTTGCCGCTTTCGTTATATTTTCCTCTTTTGCAATCATCAAAAAATATTTTAAAATTCTTAATTCCATAAATCCTCATTCATTTTATAATTTTTTTATACTAACTTATCTCGCATTCACCGCTTTTGGCAACTTTTCATATTCATCTTCTGACAATATCCCAAACCATTCAGTCGAACCGCCATCTGACAAGGCAATATGCGTAAACCAACTGTCTTTTGCCGCTCCATGCCAATGCTTAACATTTTTAGGAATATTCACAACATCTCCTGGATGTAATTCTACTGCTTGTTTCCCGTCTTCTTGATACCAGCCGTATCCATCAGTCACCAATAATACTTGTCCATTTGAATGAGAATGCCAGTTATTTATAACTCCTGGCTCGAAAACAACATTGTGAACACCAACTTTTAAAGTGTCATTCGGCTCAACTAATGTTTTTAAATAAGTTTTCCCATTAAAATATTTTGCATAAGCCTCGTTATAATCGCCTTTCCCAAACAAGCTGTTTACAGGATTAGCCGTCCCATCTTCTGAATAGATCTCTTTCAAAAGCCGAAATACAGCCCAAGCTTTTGGCCATCCCACATAAAATCCTAAATGTGTAACAGCCTCTGCCAATTCTTCTCTTGTAACCCCATTTTCCAAAGCACTTTTTAAATGAAATTTCAAAGAACTATCCAAAATTCCACTCGCCATAAGTCCAGTGACCGTAATCAAACTTCTATCCCTAGCCGATAACTTATCCTCTCTTGCCCAAACTTCTCCAAACAAAACGTCATCATTCAATTGTGCAAATTTTGGTGCAATATTACCTAATAAATCTCTTCCTGCAGTAATTTTTTTTCTCATTTTCTTTTACCTCTGTTTAATCAAATTTCACATTCAATATATTTTCTAAATTTTTACGATATATTTTATATCTAGTTGTTTCACTTACATTTAAATTTTCGATAGATTCTATCACATCAACAGTTGCACCAGCTGGCTGCATTCCCACAGGAGCATCAGTTGCAAAAATTACCTTATCTTCCCCAAAATAATCAATTGCCATATCCACAGCCTTTGTATTTCCAATAATTGCCGTGTCAACATAAAATTTCTTAAAATCATCTGCATATTCTTTTGGCATCACAAGTGGCAATCGGTTTGCAAAAAACGGAACCATCGCACCAGCATGATGAACTAATATTTTAATATTTGGATATTTCTTAAAAATTCCAGCCATTACAATTTCATTCATAGCCTGTGTCTGTTCATATTCCCACGAAAATATGATATTGTTATTATTTTTACTCATATCATACACAGGATGCAAAAATATTACCACATCATTTTTTGCCACTGCCTCAAATATTGGCAAATATTCATCACTTGCAATTGACTTTCCAAGAGCCTTTGAAAACAACTGAATTCCAAACATTTCTTTATTTTTACCAACTTGTTCATTAATAATTCTTACCGCTCCATCGACATTATTCATCGGAACCATTCCAACAGCCCCCACGAATAAGTCTGAATTGTCTTTTACTGTTTCTATCAATTCTTCATTAGCTTTTCTTGTAATTTCATAAGTTTTTTCTCTATCTTTTATAAAATCTTCAGGATTAAAATTTATCATTGAAATAATTTCTTTAACATCCGAATATTCATTATGATATTTTCTTCTTGCATCCACATTTACTAAAGGCTCATTTATTAATGTACCAAACATTTGAGGAATTTTAGGATTTAATTCCTTAATGTCTTTAAAAAAATTTGGTGTCAAAATATGTGTAAAAGCATCAATTTTCAAATCTTTTTTTCTATTTAAAAATACTTCACTTCTGTCTTTCAGTTTAAAATTATTTTGATTTTCTTTCATAAATTCTCCAGTAATTTTCACAATTCTATCATTTACTGGATTTACACTCGTTATATTTTTAGATTCTGTTTTCTTTATATTCATTTTTATCCTTTCTTTTTAAGCTTCATTTGAGTTTGGCAATATGTTATTTATAATTATCAACAAATTATAATTTTTTAGTCCAAGCTCCAATGCTTTCCAAGCTTTCATTCCACTCAAATCTTTTGCCTTCAATAATATTCAATTCCGAATAATTTTTTTTCAAAAAATCTGTTGAGCCTTTTATCCCGCTTCCACCTGATGTCGCAAAAGTGATTATCTTTTTCCCACTCAAATTATGTTTTTCAATAAAAGTCTGAATAATACGAGGCGGAATATACCACCAAACTGGAAATCCAACAAACACAGTATCATAATCATCAATATTCTCTACAACATTTTCAATTTCTGGGCGGCTAAATTCATCATTCATTTCCACTGAACTTCTACTTTTTTTGTCGTTCCAATTCAAATCCTCAGAAGTATACTCAACTTGCGGTTTTATCTCAAACAAATTTCCCCCAGTCGCTTTTGCCAATTTTTCTGCAACTTTTTTTGTTGTCCCTGTCGCTGAAAAGTAAGCTACTAATATTTTATTCATAAAAAATCACCTCTTAAAATTAGATAAAATCTAAATTTTTTATTTTCTTATAATTTATTTTACAATATTTATCCTATTATATCAAATACTTATTTTTTATAACCAGTTATGCTTTAAAAGCATATCTTAAAAACTATTTCCTATTATTCTCTTTCAAACTTTATTTCAAATTCTTTTCCCAAAAATGCAATCCCAATTTTCAAAAGTTTCTCAACTCCAGCATTTTTTAAAACTGAACTATATTCTTTCTCATCAATCTGCTTTAATGCAACTTCACATTCTTTTTCAAGTTTTTCATGAATTTTATTATCATTTAAATTTTTCACTTCATTAATAATTTTCAACTTAATAATAATTCCTTCTTTTCCTTCCAAAATATTTTTAGGTTTTAAAAGTAAATCATATCTTCCTTTTCCCGCAAAATTATTCGATGTAATTTCGTATTCATTTTTCAAAGTTAAAATTAATCCTAACATCAATCCGTGATAAAATTGCTCTTTGTAAGTTCCACTCACATCAAATATTCCAGCATTTTCCAATAAAATTTCTTTTAGATATTTTTTGAAATTTGAAATATCACCATTTGTAAGCGCATTAGTCATATCCAAAAAAATTCCAGTATTTTTAAAATATACTTCAATAAACATATCCGAAAACATTTCTAAAATTTCTTTATTGGGTATTTTTATATTGACAATTTTTTTCATTTCATCATATTTTTCTGCCAGAGTCAAGTAACCACTATGAAAAAATAAATTCCAAATATTTTTTTCAAAATTTGCTTCCAAATTACCAAAAGTCATATTATCATTAATGATTTTTAATATACTTTTTTTATCAAGAAGTTTTGTGAAATCATCAAAAATAGTGTCTCTTAACTTTTTCAAATACAATTTAATAAGACCATTTCCACTTGTGTTTACCCAATAAGGTTTCAATTTTCCATTTTTTAAAAAATTGATAATAGACCACGGATTATAAACTTGTCTATTTCCAAATAAATAACCATTATACCATTTTTGGACATCTTTCAATTCATACTCCAAACCAAAATCTTCGAGTGATTTCTCCACTTCGTTTTCTATAATCCCAAAATATTCTGTAAATTCATCATCTAAAATTGTATGAACTTCTAAATTATTCAACCCAGAAAAAATATTTTCCTTAGCAATCCTCAAAATCCCAGTCATAACTCCCATTTCAAGATACTCATTATCTTTCAAAACAGCTCCGTAAAAACTTTTAAAAAAATCAATAGTTTCATCGTAATATCCCTCGATATAGGAATTTATTATTGGTTGATCATATTCATCTATTAAAACGATCACTTTTTTTCCATAAAAATCATACAAATAATTTGAAAGATCCACCAACGAATTTTTCCAATTAGCAAGATTAGCCTCCTCCATCAATATCGAATCAAACTTTTTCTTTTTTCTTGTACTAAGTTTTTCCTTCACAAACTCAAATTCATCATACAAGCCAGAAATAATATCTTTAATCATATCAAATCCATTTTTCCAATCTTTTTCCTGATACTTCTTAAACGAAACCGAAATCACAGGAAAATTCCCCTGCATGCCAAAATATTCACTTTTAGAAATATTCAACCCTTCAAACAATCTCCTGTTCTCATCTTTATTCTTAACATCAAAAAAGTATTTAAGCATCGACATATTCAATGTTTTTCCAAATCGTCTAGGACGAGTAAATAGTTTTACTTCAGAACCATCCTTTAAAATATTTTCAATTAGATTGGTTTTATCAAAATAATAATAGTCATTTTTGATAATTTTTTTGAAATCAGATATTCCAATTGGCAATTTTGCTTTAATCCCAATGTCCATATTAAATTTACCCCTTTCTTTTTTCAATTATTTCTTTAAGATATAGTAATTTCTTGCTCTGCATATTATCCTTTTTTTCTTTTCAATTCCTGTTTTTATTATATCATTTTTTTGAAATTTACCCTATTTAATTCCTCTATTTTCTCTAATCTTTTCTCCACGATAATATTCACCATTCTTATCTTTTGCATAATTTCCTACTAAACCCAATAACATTAAAATTTTTAGCAAACTTTTTTCATATGTCTTACTCCTTCTCCAACATTTCCTCCTCAAATTCAATCGGATTTTTCCCTTCCATTCTTTTTCCTTCAAAATAAACATTATTCTTATCTTTCCCATATTTCCCACTCATCGTTACTTCAAAACTATCTCTATCTGCTCCATTTATTTTTACAAATTTTTCTCCGTTCAAGAAATAAACTCCGTTTTTATCTTTGAAATAATTTGAACCATCTATTGGTGTATCAAATCTTTCAAGAGTTTTTAAGTCGATGTTTTTGCTGTCGAGTGGAATTATTTTATCTTTTTGATTTTCACTTTCCAGCAATTTGTAAGCTCCATTTTTGTCAACTAAAATTTTATCATACGAAATTCCACCATCAAAATAGTTAAAGTTATTTGAACTGATTTTCTTCAATTTCTTCCCTCGATAAAACACACTATTTTTATCTTTTATCCAAAGCCCGTCTATTCCTTCGGCACTCTTAACATCTATTCCTTTTATTTTTTCTCCTTCAAAATAAACATTGTTTTTGTCTTTTGCAATAAAAGTATAATTTTCGTTGTCATATTTAAATGAATTTGGATCTGCTCCTTCCATTTTCTTAAACTCATTTTCTCCAAAATAATAGAGATTTTTATCGTCTTTATAATAATTTCCGCCTATTTCTTCAAAATTTTCAAGATTGACTTTTTCATTGATTGGAATTAATTTTATCTCATTTTTTTCTTCATCTTCGTCAATTTTATAAAGTCTGTTTTTATCTTTTATAAAATTAAATTCTATTTTTTCAAAACTTGCAGCATCGATTCCATCCAATTTTTTATTTTTATAATAAATATTATTTTTATCTTTCGCAAAATTATAATCCAAGTCTTTGAATGTTTTCAAGTCAGCATTTTCTATTTTATGTAAATTTCCAGAATCTTCGTAGTAAATACTATTTTTATCTTTAAAATAATAATCGCTATCATCAACTTTTTTAAAACTTCTCAAATCCAATCCTTTTAAGTTCAACTTTCTAGTTTTTATTTCTGAATTTTCATTTTCTTCTGAAATATTTTCCAAAAAATATACTCCATTTTTATCTTTTATCATTTCATAGTTCAATGCTTCAAATGTCTTTGGATCAATTCCATCCACTTTGTACTCAAAAATATAAAGATTTTTATCATCTCTTGCAAAATTACCATCCATAATTTCAAATGTTTTTAGATTTGCACCAGCCAATTTTTCAAGTTTCATTTTGTCATCTCTATCATTCAAAAAATATATGTTATTCTTATCTTTGTAATATTTGTTGTAAGAATCCCCCAAAAATTCAAAACTCGGAATGTCAACTCCTTTTGTATCTAAAACTTCCACTTTATAAGTAATCCCATCACTTTCTCTATCCAAATAGTAAACATTCTTATAATCTTTTACAAAATCTAAACTATCATTTAATACTTCAAACCCTTTGGAACTCACACCTTTCAACTTCTGATTTCCAATAAAAACACTATTTTTATCTTTTGAAATAATTCCAAACTCAAATGTAGACGGATCTGCTCCTTTTAATATTTTTAAAGAGACTTTTCCATTATTTTCATCAACATAATAAACTGAATTTTTATCTTTGTAATTTAATCCACCAAAAATATCTTCAAAACTTGCTACATCAATATTAAGATTTTTAATCGGTTCTACTTTCACTTTGTCATTATCATTTGCAGAAATTTCATAAACATTTTTCTTATCTTTCAAATAAATCTCATTAAAGATTTTAAGCCCATCTAGTTCTACAAAATCCAATTTTTCTCCAAAACAATAAACATTTTTACTATCCACTCCATAATTTCCGTTTACAACTTTAAATGTATTTCTATCAACATTTTTCACAATTTTTACTTTTCCACGCTCATTATCTACAAAGTAAACATTTTCCCCATCTCTCAAATAATTACTAAAGTTAGAATTTCCATCATCCAAGTATTCCAAATTATTTACATCTATTTTCAAATTAATCTTCTCAATTTTCCCGTTAGAATAATAATAAAGGTTATTTTTATCCTTTATAAAATCATTTAATTTCATCACTTTTTCAGCACTTTTCACATCAATGTCGCTTTTAATTTTTTTCAAGTCACTATCTGAATGATAATAAAAACTATTTTTATCTTTATACAAATTAGACATCTCAAAATATTTAAATGTATCAAAATCAATATTCAAGCTATCTATTTTCTTTATTTCAAATCTTTCATTATTATCTGAATCCTTTTCATTTACAGTCATCAAATAATGGTCGTTGCCACTTTGAAGAATATAGTCGCTATTTCCCAACGCTTCAACAACTTTAGCATTATTCGAAGAAATTCCATCTATTTTTTCTCCAAAATAATAAACTCCATTTTTATCCTTTCCAATTTCCTTACTCAAAGTATTAAAACTATTTCTATCAATATTTTTCAACATTTCCAAATCATAAGGATTATAATCCTTTAAAGCAAAGACATTATTTTTATCTCTAAAATAATAACTTTCTCCCATTCTTTCAAAAGTTTTCGCATCTACTCCTGTAACATCTTTATTATCCTCAATGTAAAAAACTCTGTTCTTATCTTTTGCTAGCCCATCTTCAAAATATTTAAAGCTTTTAATATCTATATTTCCTAGCTTTTCCCCTTTAGAATAAACATTATTTTTATCTCTGGCAATATATTCCACCAAAATTTCAAAAGAATTTTTATCTGCTCCAGTTATTTTTCTCAAATCATCTTTATGAAAATAAACGCTATTTTTATCCGTATAATAGTCTGTTAAAAAAGCTTTTTTATTTTCTAAAACTTTAAAACTTTTCACATCAAGTCCATCAATCGACACTTTTTTTGGTTTTATTTCATCAATTGAAAAAAAAGAAAGTGAATCAGTTTTAAGATTATACAAATTTTTGTAATCCTTCACATACTTTTCATCCAAAATTTCAAATTTTTTAGTTGAAACATCTTTTAATTTTTTCCCAAGAAAATAAACATTTTTGCTATCTTTCCCAAAATAGCCGATAATTTTCATCCTATCTTCTCCCAAATTTTCAAAAGTCTTTGCATCCGCACCTTTCACTTTCAACTTAATCTCAAGATATGGCATTTCATAATAAACTTCTCCATCCTTTTTCAAATACTCAGCATTTGCGATAGTTCCCGCTAAAATAAATAAAACCAATATTTTTAGTAAACTTTTTCTTTTCATAATATTTGCTCCTTTTTTATCTTATCAATCTTTTATTCTCTTTCTGTTTTTATAAGATTCATATTTTCATCAATTTTATAAAATTCGTTATTATATTTTATTTGATTTTCTACAATTTTAAAGTAATTTGGATTAACATTATTTAACTTTTTCCCTTGATAATAAACATTGTTTTTATCCTTTGCATATAAGTATTCAATAACTTGAAACGTTTTGTAATCAGCATTTTCTATCTTTTTTATTTCTACATTTTCTTCATCCACATAATAGACATTCTTTTCATCTTTTATATATTCATTACTTTTTTCGCCATTTTTTTCCTTCAAAAATTTAAGTGTTTTTATATCAGCCTCATTTTTAAATTTAATAAGCGTTTTTCCCTTTTTTATATCATCAGTATCATCATAATAATAAAAATTATTTTTATCTTTATAAACTCTCATGGAAAAACTTTCAAAAGTATCCCTGTCAATTGGGAAATCCATTTTTTTCGCATATATTTTTTCATTCGAATTATTTTCATAAACAAGATAAAAATCATTCCCGCTTTTAATTATGTTATCAGGAACACTGCTTAATAAAGTCCAAAAATTAAAATTATTCGGACTTACACCCTTCACTTTTTGTCCATAAAAATACAGATTATTCTTATCTTTAGCATAAAAATAGTCCAAATAAGCAAACGTCTCCAAATCAACTTTTTCATCAATTTTTTTCATATCAAAATAAGCATTGTTCTTATCTTTAAAATAATAATCTCCAACTGATTTAAGCGTTTTTGTATCCACATCTTTCAATTCCTTTTTTTCATCAGCATCAAAAACAATTTTTTCATCCTTCACAAAATGACTTCCAAATATTTTAGCACTTTTAGGATCTATCTTTTCAATCTTTTCCCCTTGATAATAAATATTATTCTTATCTTTTGCAAAATCATTTTCCAATATTTCAAATGATTTTTTATCTATATTTTTTAATAATTTCGGCTTTTGTTCCATCCACTCCCGATAATAAATTTCTCCATTTCTTTTTATATATTCTGCATTCACAATATTTCCTGCCAAAATTGACAACCCAAATATTTTCAACGATTTTTTTATTTTCATAATCATTTTCTCCTTATAAAAAGTTACGTTTATTATTTATAAAAGTCCACAAATCTCAGTAAACACAATATTTTAAAATTTATTTTTCTAATTCCAAAATTTCAGTTCATCTTCTTCCATAATTTCTTCATCTTCATTCTCATTAATATCTAACAAAATATCATCAATTCCCAAATCATTCATTTCTGGGTCAATTTTATCAAGAAAATTGGTAAATTCTCTTTTAGCCTTTTGAATACTAATCTTATCACCTGTACGAACAATCAAGCTATATTTGTCTAAATAAGACGAAATACGATTACGGATTTCCATATTTACAATTTCAGAAAAAATCCTATTTGCTCTTTCTATTAGCAACTTGTCTTTGTATTGATTTTCTGATTGAATTTTCAATTCTTCCAAGATTTTAATTCTTTCATTTTTTTCTTCTTCTGACATTTCTCCATTGATAATAAGTTTATTTCTCTTTTCTCCTGTACTCAATGCAGTCACTTCCACTTCCAAAATACCATTTATATCATAAGTAAATCTCACTTCAACATTTTCACGCCCAGCCAAATTTTTTGGAACATTTATTTCAAAATCTCCCAAAAATAAATTTTCAGCTATATTTAAACTTTCTCCTTGATAAATCGCAATTCTTATCACTGTCTGATTATCTTCTGTCGTAGAAAAAAATGAGGATCTGCTTGTAGGAACTGTCGCATTTCGAGAAATAATTGGTGCAAATCTTTCTCCAATCACTTCAATTCCAAGCGTAAACGGACATACATCTGTCAAAATTCTTTCCTTAAACGCTTTATTTCTCTCCTTCATTCCAACAGTTACTCCAACTCCATAAGCCACAACCGTATCTGGATTTTGAACTATTGATACAAGTTTTTTCCCATCAACAAAATTTGTACTATCCAAAAATGTATTTTCTCCACGCATTTTGTTAAAATATTTCTCTACAAACTCTTCAATAATACCTAGTTTTACACCTCCGCCAACTAAAATTACTTTTTCTATCTCGTGAGCACTCGTATTTCCGTCTTGCAATGCTTTGTCTATCGCATTTTTTATTTTCACAAGTAACGGTTTCACTGCTTCTCTAAATTCCTTCTGAGTAATTTTCATTTTATAATTTGTTTTCCCAATTTCCATTTCTATTTCTACATCTTTTATACTTATTAATTTTTTTGCTCTATCAGCCTTCGTGTACAATTTTACTCTTTCATCACGACTCAAATCCAATACAGATTTCTGAATATTTTTCAAAAAAATTTCGCATATTTTTGTAGTAAAATCTTCCCCGCCGAGCATCGTATCCCCACTTATAGAAATCACTTCCATAATATTTTCAAATGTTTCGAGCAAAGTAACATCAAATGTCCCGCCACCCAAATCAAGCACCAAAAATTTTAAATTTTTGTCTAAAATATAACTTCCTAGTGACAAAGCAGCAGCTGTTGGCTCATTTATAAGCCTTTCTACTGTAATTCCTGCCAATTCTGCCGCTATTTTTGTATCCTTTCTCTGTTTATCATTAAAATACGCTGGAACACTGATAATCGCTCTATCTATTTTTTCATTTAACTGTCTTTCCGCATTTTCCTTCAAATGTTTCAACACAATCGAAGAAAGCATTTGCGCATCAAAAACTTTATCTTTTATTTTGATTCTCGCACTTGTTCCCATTTTTCTTTTAAAATTACTTGCAGTTTCTCCAGAGTTCATCATCCTTCTCTCTTTCGCCAATTCTCCTACAGTTATCTCATTATTTTCATCAATTCCCACAACAGACGGAATCAAAATATTTCCATACTCATTTTTTACAAATTGTATTTCTCCATTATCATCAATATATGTAGCCAGACTATTCGTTGTCCCCAAATCAATTCCAATCATTCTTCCCATTTTCATTTCCTCCTTGATATTTTTTTAAGACAAATACATCTAATGTATTTAATACTTGTTTTGAAAAATCTTTTAATCGATTATATCTAATATTTATAGTTACAATCATTTTTGTGATTATAATTGCATTAAAAAATATATATTGTAATATTAATTTCAAATAAGGTATATAGCCTAAATTTATTGATGCTTCATCACCAGTCTGAATAATTTTCCCTATCAAAATTATTCCACTAATTAATAAAATAGACAGATAACTAGATATTCCATATTTTTTACTCCATTTAAAATCTTTTTCATTCGCAATATTAATCCAATCTATAATCGTAAACAAAATAATTCCTATCATCGCCACATTTTTAAATATATAAATAACACAAATTATTGCGAATACCGCTGCCATCCAAGCTAAAAATTTCAAAAAACTTATCACAGTCAAATACAATACCATCACTATTGAACTCATTACCGTCATTACAGATTTAAAATTATTTTTTGAGTTTTCTTCATTTTTGTTATTAAAATTTTTCATAGAATTACTAATTTTGCGATACGAATTTTTAATTTCACTTTCATATTCATCTTTTATCATATGCATTCCAATTCTACGCAACATATATTTAAAAATATTTTTATCTTTGCCTACCGCATCAAAAGGATACAATGCAATATTTATTCCAAATACCTTAAAAACCATGACATTCAAGTAATTTTGGATAAACATGTCATACCCTTTTTCATTTTGCCAAATATTTTTACTCTTAATTTCTTTTGCAATTTCATCTAAAATTTTATTATCCGTCTTAGAATTTCTTTGATTTTTTCCTAAAATTTCTAAAACAATGTCATTTTGTTCATTAGAATCACCAAGATTATAAATCAAAAGTTTTTTTTCAATATCAGTTATATTGCTCCAATCGTTATTTTTCCCCAAAATTTCTCTAATTTGCCTCTTCTCAAATTCATCAAAATTATAATGATATTTAGATAAAAGTACATCGTACTCATATAGTGGACGATTTTCTGAAAAAACAAGTTTTCTAAATTGCTCCAGCCATTCAGATATTGATTTTTTCTGTTCTTCTTTTTCCTTAAAATTATTTGTATTCTCTTTTTCCTCTTTATTTTTTTCAAAAGTCTTTTCATTCTCATAATTATTTTTATTAGAAAAAATATTCTCAAATTTATTTTCATTCTTTCCTTCAGAAAAAATATCTTCAAAATTTCCAAAAAAAGATTTTTCTTTATTTTCTTCAAAATCCTTTTTCACTCTTTCAAAAAACTTTGTATCTTCGTCATTTTTCTCAGCCGTCTCACTCTCTGATTTCACTTCATCAAAATCAGATTTTTCAAACTCCAAAGCAACTCTATACGCTTCATTAATCCTCATAAACATCTCAGGAAACTCTTCAGGATGATATTTTTTCAACATTTTAGAATATGCAATTTTTATTTTCTTCTTATCATCTGTTGGCTCTATTTCCAGTATTTTAAACGCTTCATCAAAATTCAAAATTATCACTCCTAATTTTTTCTCAAATAATAGATACAATAAACAGTCTATCTATACTTTAAATTTAAACAACTTTATTATTTAGTGAGTAGCAACATAAAATGGCATAAGCAATCTAATTCCTTTCAAAAATTCCTCAACAAGCTCATCCAAACTCTCAAATCTTTCAATTTCTTCCACATCAAACTTAACCAAAACTTTCCTAATTTTCCCATTTTTCCACTCTTTAAGAAATCTTTTTCTATTACTTTCATTTCCCTCAAATCTATCCAAAGCACAGTTTTCCTTACTTTTTGAAAATTGCACAAAATAATAAAGCGGTTTATCAATCGGCACTTCCAAAACTTTATTCTGATTTTCAAGCGTATTTTCCCCAATTTTTCTCTCAACAAAACTCACTTCAAGCGAAATCCCAACTTTTCTAGTTTTCTCATTTTTAAAAACTCTCAAAGCGATCCCTGATTCACTTTCACTATCCCCATCTTGCCGCAAAAATACCCAAAGATAAGGTCTTGCAATCTGAGCCTGATTCATCCAACTACTAACTTTTTGCAAATGAAATCCATCTGTCTTTTCTTCTAAAGCCTTTGCAATTTCCGTAAAAACTTTTCTAGCATTTTGCCCATTTTTCCTAAAAAGCTCCATATCTTCCCTTAAATCTCCCGCCTTTTCAGGTTTTACATATTTTTTTCCTTCATAATTTGTATATTCGATTAATGGGTTATAGTTAAATTTTTTTGTCATATTTATCATCCTTTTTGTTTAATTTCTATTTTTAAAATTATAACATATTTTATTAAAATAAAAAACTATACTAAATTTTAAACTAGTATAGCTTTTATACAAATATTGTTATGTTACTTATTCATACTATTGTATTCTTTTACAAGCTCGTTAAATGATTTGATAACGTTTTCTGGCGACCCTGTTTCATTTTCCAAGAAGAATTGATCTCTTAATGAAAATTCAGATATTGGTTTTTTTGCTTCAATTCTTTCCACAAGATTAGCTAAACTAGCTTTAAAATTATCAGCTTTATTTGTGAAACCAGTTAAATCATAATCTTTATAACCTTCTTTTTTCATTTGTTTTTCATCTTTTGCGTATTTATTAAATTCTCCTACCACATTAATTAATTTTTCCTGTAAAGCTTTAAATTTAGCCGCATCTCCAGAAACTACATCTGCCCCAGTTAATTTTTGTCTGCTAATTTCATTTAGCACTTCTTCTCCCACGCTCAAAATCATCATTCTGTTATACGCAATTACTCTTCCTTCTTTTTGCAGTTGCTTAGCTTCCTTTTCCCTTTGCTCAACTATTTTTTTATCCATTTCTGTTCTAAATGCCAAAACTGCTACATCATATTTTTTTAGAATTTCTAAAAATTTTGTATGAAATTCCTGAGCTTTCTTGTAATTGTCACTTGTATAGTCTTTTCCAGAATAATAAGAATTCATATCATCTGCTAATGGTTTCAATTCTTTAAATACTGCAAGTAAATTTTCCGAAGTCTTGTCAAGTTCTGCCATTTTAGGTTTTGCCGGTATTGCTTTTTCCAACTCTGTTATAATATTCTTAACATCGTAAAAATCTGCATCTACACTTCCATCCGGCTTTTTAAATTGAGCTTCTGCCCCAACTTCTTTAAAATAAGAATTAGCTGTCTTTTCAAAGCTATGCAATTTATTATAAATTTCAATATACAAATTATATTTTTCAACTTCATTAACTTTCTTATTTGTTCCCCCAATATTTTTTAAGTCAGGCCCTTTATCCTTACCATTTCCTTTTTTTCCACACGAAATTACAAGTAACAGCATCAATAACGTTACTAATACTTTTGTTTTTTTCATTCTTATCAACTCTCTTTCTTTAATTTATTTTTTCTAAAAAAATCAAAAATTTTTATATTTTAATTTTTAATAATTATAAAATTTATTATTTGTAAGGTGTACTTTTCTCTGCAACTTCCATCTGCACTGAAATATCCTCTTCCTCATAATTAAAAACCCTTTCAATCCTATCCCTTAAAATTTTTAGATATTTTCCCCTATACTCTTCATTCCGTTGCATTTTGTTAACTTCACATTCCCAAATCGTAATAACGCTAATATCCCGCTCAAAAAGTTTCTCACGAACCTCAACATCCCGCTCCACATTCCTCCTAAACTTCTCTTTCCAAAATTCCATATGTGTCTTAGGAAAAGTAGCAATTTTACAATCCTTATGCCTATGCCAAAAGCATCCATTCACAAATATCGCAGTATTATATTTCAAAATAAAAATATCAGGCGTTCCTGGAAGCTGTGAATAATTCACTCTGTACCTATATCCCATTTTATAAAGTAATTTCCGAATATAAATTTCAAGTTTTGTATTTTTGGATTTTATTCTTGCCATGTTCTGGCTTCTTGTGAGAGGTTTTTTCTTTTTCATTTTTATTTTCCTTAATAATTATTATCAAGTATTTTCTTTATATTTTCTGCAATTGCTTCTATAACTGTAACTGTAACTGTGTTGCCTAACTGTTTATAAAGATGAGTATCAGCCACTGTTAGCTTAAAATCATCTGGGAATCCTTGTAATCTAGCCCATTCTCTAGGCGTTAATTTTCGAATAAATTCTCTATTTATTTTTCCTTTTATATTTGTTACTGGCTTAAAGTTTGTTAATTTTTCATCAACAATTAAATTTCTTTCTCTTCCTATTCCACCACATACTAATGTTCTAGCAATTTCATTTTTATCTCTTATTTCATATCCAAATCCATTTCCTTTTAATTTATGTCTTTGTTTATGTTTTCTTAAGCATTCTAGATAAACATCAGATAAATAATACTTAGGAGAAACTTCTTTTTTTTCTAAAATATCAATAATTTTTTTGCTGTCATCTTTTTTTCTCGGAAAAATAAAATTTGACGAATCAATATTTTTTCTAAAAGCGACTATGTATACTCTTTCTCTGTTTTGTGGAACTCCAAAATTTTTACTATTAATAATTTCACTATATACTTTATAGCCCATATTTTCTAAAATTTCTGTTATCTTTTTAAAAGTTTTTCCATTGTCATGATTTACAAGATTCTTAACATTCTCACAAAATATAACTTTAGGTTTATGATATTTTGCTATTCTAACTACATCAAAAAATAAAGTCCCCCTAGCATCTTCAAATCCTTTTTTAAATCCTGCAAGCGAAAAAGCCTGACAAGGAAAACCTGCTAACAATATATCGTGTTTTGGTATTTCTTTTTCATCTATTTTGGTTATATCTCCATTTATATTTAGTTTATCAGTAAAATTTGCTTTATAGGTTTCTTGTGCTTTTTTATCTATTTCACTAATAAATATTGTTTCAATATTTTTTTTAAATGCATATTCAAATCCAAGTCGCACTCCACCTATCCCAGCAAATAAATCTATTGATTTATAGTACATCCTATCTCCATACAAGTTTTATTTTTTAATTTAAAATTTTATTCAAGATTTCTATTAATTTTTTTATATCTTCACTTTCTTTTTGTATCCATAAATTTGATAATCTCTTGATTCCAGCTTTTTTAAACTCCAAACTAGTGTATTCTTTTTCTATAATTTCATCTATTATTTTTTTTGCATTATCTTTTGCAACTTTTTGAGATTCATTATTATTACATTCAAAATTTATAGGATATTTATCAAATTTTTCTTTATAAATATTTTTTATATCATCATTTTTTAAAAGCATCAATTCTGGTGTCAAATCAGGTAAGTAATAAATACTATTGTTATGGTATTTTAAGTATTTTATATACATTTCACATTTCTGTTGTTCTTTATTATTCCCACTATCAGGAAACACATTGATTTCTTGACCAAAAGCCTTTTTAACACACTCTTTTAAATAATTAGAATTTTTACTATTTTCAACTGTCAGTTTCTTTTCATTAAATAAAAATTCTTTTTTCATATCACCATCTAATACCATAAATATTTTATTTTCAAAATCCTTATGAGAAACTATAGTTGGTAAATATTTAGCAATCAATGTAGCTTCACCACCACTAACAAAAATAACATCTAAAAAAACATCCTTTTTAATAAACTGTAATGTACTTTCTATCATACATTTTGTTGCATAATCTTCACAAAAAATTATTTTTTTATGTGCAACACTATCTTCTATATCAAAAAAAGCTTCCTCATAATTGATATTTTGTTTTATTTCAAACTTACCATCATTATTAGTTATATATAACTTTATAGCAGATGAGGGTAAATCTTTTAAAAATATAGGCGAATGAGTAGAAATTACTACCTGTAATTTTTTTTCTTTAATGTTCTCTAATAAAAATTTTTTTAGTTTTTCTTGAGCCCCTGGATGTATTGACACCTCAGGCTCATCTAATAATATTAAACTGTATTCAGGAGCTTCTGTTATTTTCTTTACTAACTGAATAACTGCTACTTCTCCACTCCCTGCATTAGCTTCCGAATAATTAGATGAAACTCTAGTTTTTACTAAAATAGATGTTCCTTTATTTTTAAAAAGAGAATGTTCTGCTATTTTTATATCTACATAATCCTTACCCAATATATAACTAATTTGCTTTATTAATTTGTCTGACACTTCAACAAGCTTTCCTATTTTTTCATCTTTAACTCCAGGAAATTTCATAGGTTTATTGTCAAATAATCTTTTTAGATATTTTGAGCGTTCTCTTAATAATTTTTTTCTCTCGTTTAATTTTTCTTTGGAAAAATGAAAAATTTTATCAAAAGCACTAACTTCAGCTCTAAAATCTAAATAAACAACTTCTTTATTTACTGGAGAATTTCTTTTTTTCCCTCCTATCATACCATCTGTTTTTTTTGGTTTTGCAGTTTCCCAATAATCTGGGTCTTCTTTTTTAGTCTTAGAACCTTTTCTTTTGCTTCTTTGTTTTTTTACTTCTTTTATATTTGAGTTACTATCTTCTCTATATCCATAAAAAAATCTATTTCTTTCTTTATCTGAATTTTCATTTATCGGATCTACTTCAGTCGAAAACCAAAAATCTGAACAACTTTTATTCAAAGGTGCACCATAAAGAGCATGTAAAGTAGAACTTTTTCCTGATCCATTCTTTCCAACTAATACTGTCAAAGGAAATTCAAAATCAATTTTTGAATTAGGAAAAAGATTTTTATAATAGGGAAAAACTATGTACTCTATATAATTTTTAAAAGCCTTTCCCTGCTTCATTCTTTGAATAGTATTAATCAATTCAATTATTCCATTTTTATTCATAAAAACTCCTATTCATTAATTAAACCCTCAATTCCTCCCTATCCTCCACAATCTCATCCTTATACTTATCCAAAATCGGATTAATCTCATTTTTCACAAAATCTTCGGTCTGCTGTCCAGCAAATCCAGTATAATTAGCTGAAACCAAGATTCCTTCCATATCTTCTGCTTTCAGACCTAATCTACCGTCTTTTATAATTCTGTCAATTAATCTGTTAGGCTTCCCATTCAATTTAATTTCCTTTGTTTCTTCCATCGAAAGTTCTCTTATGATTTCATGAACTTCTTGTCTATCCATCCCTTTTTTTACTGATTCCATAATGATGTTTTCAGTTGCCATAAATGGTAATTCCTTTTGGATGTTTGTTTCAATTACTTTTGGATAAACAACAACTCCATCCATAATGTTAAGCCAAATAATTAAAATTGCATCCACTGCTAAAAATGCCTGTGGAATTGAAAGTCTTTTACTTGCTGAATCGTCTAGCGTTCTTTCAAACCATTGTGTTGCAAAAACTAGCGCCCCTGTTTGTGAGCTTGAAATTACATATTTGGCAAGTGACGAAATTCTTTCGCTTCTCATCGGATTTCTCTTGTAAGCCATCGCACTTGAACCAATTTGATTTTTTTCAAACGGTTCTTCTAATTCTTTTAAATGTTGCAACAATCTGAAATCGTTTGTAAATTTATGTGATGATTGAGCAATATTTGACAACAAATTCAAGATTTGCGCATCCACTTTTCTATCGTAAGTTTGCCCTGAAACACCTTGTTTTTTATCAAATCCAGCTTTTTTCGTAACCAGTTCATCTAGTTGCTTTACTTTTTCAAAATCTCCTTCAAATAAGTCTTTAAAACTAGCCTGAGTCCCAGTAGTCCCTTTAACTCCTCTAAATCTCAGGTGCTCTAATCTAAATTCCAATTCCTCAAAATCAAGAAGCAACGAATGAAGCCACAAAGTCGCTCTTTTCCCAACAGTCGTAAGCTGTGCTGCCTGAAAATGTGTAAATCCTAAAGTTGGCAAATCTTTATATTCCAATGCAAAATCTCGCATTTTTTCAATTAAGACAAGCATCCTTTTTCTAATGACTAAAAGCCCTTCTTTAATTTGAATCAAATCAGTATTATCCCCGACATATGCACTTGTCGCTCCCAAGTGAATAATTTTTCTCGCATTTTTAGCCTGCTCTCCATAAGTATGCACATGAGCCATCACATCGTGTCTTAACTTTTTCTCAAATTTTGCTGCAACTTCAAAATCCACATCATCTTTATATTTTTTAAGTTCCTCAATTTGTTCATCAGTAATAAAATCAAGCCCAAGTTCCTTCTCAGCCTCCGCCAAATTTATCCACAACTTTCTCCAAGTTCTAAACTTAAACTCAGGTGAAAAAATATGCAACATTTCTTTACTCGAATATCTCTCCGCCAACGGATTTGAATATATACTCATATCTGCCATTTCTAATTCCTCCTACTTAATTTTACTTACCTTTCTCTATAAATTTATACTCTGAACCTAAATTCCAATTAAATTCAGTCCCTAATTTATCCCAATCATAATTTTTATTTTTTATTTTTGAGTTTTTATGATAACAATTTTCACAACATGTTATTATTTGAAATTCAGAAGAATATGATAAAATACTCAAAATCCCAAATAATATAATTACCATTTTATTCATAATTCTCCTTCATATACACAAATTTTACTTTTTTAATCAACCTTGATAACTTTAAAAATTTTTAACTTTTCTAATTCTTTCAAATACTTATCAGAAAGTTTTTCATCTTTTTTCCTGATTTGCATCGTTGCACTCACTAACGTTTTTATTATTACCTCATCTTTTGAAATGACATTCTTATAATTTTCGTCTTTGATTGTTTCTAAAAATATATTTAATATTTCTTCGTATTTTTCTTGTGAGTACCCTGATAAAAAAGTTCTTTCTGCTAAATTTCTTCTTCTATAATCTTCCATTTCATCTTTTGGAATGAACGTTAATTCTTTTTTCTGCTTAATATCCATTTCTATTGCTTTTTTCCCATACTCAAATGAATTTTTAAAATCCTTTTTGTAAAAATACGCAGATGAAATTCCATAATAAGCCCAATAATTAGTACTTACATTTTTTAAATTACTTTTTAAAATTCTATTATACAGCTCTATTGCTTCATCATATTTTGAATTTTTTAAATAAATCATACCGATATTAAGATATTCTGCCATATATTTGTCAGATAATTTTTTCGTAGAAGAAAATTCATTTACTGCCTTTTTATATCCTTCAATAAATTCATTATCTACTTTAAGTTGCTTCAAATTTTTTATTTCACTATTAATATCTGCAAATACATTTATTGAAATTAAAAATACGATTGAAATTAAAACTTTTTTCATTTCTCATTCCTTTCTTTAAAGTTAATTTCAAAAAATATCTTTTATTCTCTTATATTTTTATAGATTTCAATTAATTCAAAAATTTCTACTTCACAAACTCTCCCAAATCATATCTATAAATATTTTGAGTTCTTTCAGGCCCTACCGAAATCATTGAAACACGACATTTTAATTTCTTTTCAATATATTCAATATATTTTTTACAATTTTCAGGCAAGTCTTCGTAATTTTTTATTTGCGTAATATCTTCATTCCATCCGTCCAATTCATCGTAAATTATTTTCAAGTCTTTAGATTTTCTCAAGTTTCCAGGATATGAATAACAAACTTTTCCATCAATTTCATAACCAACTGCCACTTTTATTTTTTCAAATCCTGTCAATACATCCAGTTTTGTCAATACAATGTCTGTCAATCCATCAATTAACACTGCATATTTTCCGATTACTAAATCAAGCCATCCACATCTTCTAGGACGCCCAGTTGTCGCACCAAATTCGTGTCCAACTTTTCTCAAAGTTTCTCCGTCTTTATTTTCCAATTCTGTAGGGAAAGGTCCTTCTCCAACTCTTGTTGTGTAAGCTTTCATAACTCCTAGCACTCTTGAGATTTTTGTCGGTGCAACCCCTGTTCCGACTGTTACTCCACCAGATGTTGGCGATGATGAAGTTACGTAAGGGTAAGTTCCGTAGTCAATGTCAAGCATTAATGCTTGAGCTCCTTCAAAAAGCACCACTTTCCCAGTTTCAATCCCTTCGTTAATTTCTACAACCGCATCAATTATTCTAAATTTGATTTTTTCAGAAAGTTTCATAAATTTTTCGTAAAGCTCTTCAAAATCAAAAGTTTCTTTGCCATATCTTATTAACATATCATTTTTTTCTGCCACATTCCAAGCTAACTTATCTCTAAATCTTTCTGGTTCCAACAGATCTCCGATTCTGATTCCATTTCTTGCAATTTTATCAATATAGCAAGGCCCAATTCCTCTTTGAGTCGTCCCAATTTTATTTTCGCCCATAGCTTCTTCTTTCGCTTTGTCAATTGCAATATGATAAGGCATTATTATATGAGCTCTTTCATCAATAAATAAATTATCTAATTTTCTTCCTCTTTTTTCCAATTCTTCAATTTCTTGCAATAAAACTTCAATGTCGATTACAACTCCAGCTCCAATTATACATTTTCCATCCGAATTTATTATTCCAGATGGTAACAAGTGCAAAATAAATTTCTCATCGTTTACAACAACTGTATGTCCTGCGTTATTTCCTCCTTGAAATCTCACTACATAATCCGCCTTTGGAGACAGTACATCAATTATTTTACCTTTTCCTTCATCTCCCCACTGCGTTCCCACTATTACAAAAGTATTATTTCCCATATTTCCTTCCTCCAAAATTTTTAGAATTTTCTTACTTTATTTTAAAAACTGAACCATAAAAACCTAAAAAATCTACCTTACTAAAATTTTATCTTTTTACTATTTATTTTACTATATTTATTAGTTTTTTTCAATTAATTTGAATCTCTTAAAAAAAGAATTTTTATAAAAAAATAGAAGTTATCTTAATTTTCCTAAAATAACTTCTATTAATCAATTTCCATTTACTTTTTAGTAATTCATTGCTTTCCCTTAAAGTAATCAAGCACTTCCAATAAATTGTCGAATTTTTTATAAAGCAATTTTAAAATTTCATCAGTCGGTTTCAATTTATCTGGCACCATAATGGGAAATGTTCCAGCTGCGTGCGCTGCCCTTATTCCGTTGAACGAATCTTCAAATACAACTGTTTTTTCAGGAGATGCTCCAGCTTTTTTTGCACTTATTAAAAACACTTCCGGATCAGGTTTACCGTGAACGACATCTTCCGCAGTTATTAAATGAGAAAAATATTTTTTTACGTCCTTTCCTTCCGTCAACGCTTCTGCCATATGTAAATCCGATGAAGTTGCCAAAATCATCTGTTTATTATTCTTCTCCAAAAATTCAAGCAATTCCAGTGCACCAAGTTTTAGTGGAACTTCCCCTTTTAGAGCTTTTTCCAGTATATAATTTTTAACTGTCCCCATCATTTCATCATACGGGAAATCTTGTCCTAGTGCTTCCTTGAATAACATTCTTGCTTTGTCATTTGTAACACCTGTTGTTTTTCCCACAATGTCCTTTGTTATTGTATAGCCCTTTTCTTTAGCCACTTCACGTCCATATTCCACATAAATTGTTTCTGTATCGAACAGCAAGCCGTCCATATCAAATAAAAACAATTCAATTTTGTTAAAAAATTTTTCCCCCATTTCTTCCTCCTTCTTTATTTTTAAAAATTTATTTGCTTTTTTTTAACGCAAAAAAAGCATAGTAAATGAAATAGTAAATCGCACTAAAAAATGGTAATTTTTCTTCATTTCTGTAGATTTCCCATCTGACTTTTGCTGTTTTAAATTTATTACTCGAGCGAGAATTATCTAAAACTCTGTAAAATGCCAGATTTTCTTTAAGTCCATAAATTACTTTTACTTCTTTTACAATTTCCAGCCATAGCACATAATCTTCATTTTTATCTCTTTGCTTAAAATATCGTTTTCCCAATTTTTGTGTGTCATAAATTACCGTAAGACAGCCTAGATAGTTATTTTTTAGCATATCTTTGTAAGAAATCTTCTCTTTTATGACAACTTCGTTTATTTTTGTTTCATCTTCTCTAACTCTCGTATATTCTGTGCAACTTATAGCCGCACCCTTTTCTTTCATAAAATTTATCTGCTTTTCCAATTTTTTTTCGTGCCAAAAGTCATCAGCGTCAAGAAAAGCGATATATTTTCCAGTTGCTTTTTCTATCAGCTGATTTCTTCCTCTCACAACCCCAACATTTTCTTTTGAATCTACAATCTCAATTCTGTCATCTTTTTTTGCAAACTCATTTGCAATTTCAAAACTTTTGTCCTTCGATTTATCATTTATTATAAGCAGCTCCCAGTTTTGATAAGTTTGTGAGCACACACTTTCTATTGCTCTTGCAATAAATTTTTCTGCATTATACATTGGAATTATAATTGAAACTTTGTCTTTTTCCATCTTTTCTCCAAATTTTTTTATTTTTAAAAACTTTTTCAAATTATTTATTTTTGAAAAAAATTTATTTTATATTGATGCTACATTAAATGAAATAGATTCTAGCACCTTTAATAGCGCATCAGCTGTGTCAAGTGAAGTTAGACACGCAATTTCCTGTTCACTCGCAGCTCGTCTAATTTTAAATCCGTCAGTTGTCGCACTTTTTTTCTTAGCTGCGGTATTGATAATCATATCCACATGACCTTTGTAAATTACGTCAAGCACATTGTGTTTGTATTTATTTTCATTAATTTTTCCGACAGTTTCCACTCTAAGTCCTCTGTCTCTAAAGTACTGAGCTGTTTTTTCAGTCGCCATCAAATTGTATCCCAAATTTGAAAATCTTTGAGCAAGTTTATACGCTTCTTCTTTTGCCACGCCACTTATTGTAAATAGCACACTTCCTTGATCCTTTACTTTTATTCCCGCAGAAATTAATCCCTTGTAAAGTGATTTTTCAAGGCTTTCATCACTTCCCATAACTTCTCCAGTTGATTTCATTTCAGGCCCGAGTGTTGTATCCACATCTTTTAATTTTTGGAAACTAAATACCGGAACTTTTGTATAGACTTTATTTCCAGTAGGTATCAATCCAGTTTTATAACCCTTAGAAGCCAATGTTTCTCCCAAAATCCCTTTCATAGCCAATTTCGCCATAGGAACTTTTGTAATTTTACTCAAGAATGGCACAGTTCTCGAACTTCTCGGATTTACTTCCAGCACAAAAACTTCTCCGTGACTGATTACATATTGAATATTAAGAAGTCCTACTATATTAAGTCCTTTTGCAAGTCTTATTGTATAATCAACCAATGTGTCAATATGTTCTTTTGTCAAACTTTGTGGTGGATAAACGGCAATCGAATCCCCCGAGTGAACTCCTGCTCTTTCAATATGCTCCATTATTCCAGGAATTACAACAGTTTCTCCATCACAAATCGCATCCACTTCGATTTCTTTTCCAACTAAATATCTATCTGTCAAAACTGGATGATCAGGCGACACTTTTACAGCATTTTCCATATAATGTCTTAACTCTTCTTCCCTGTAAACAATTTCCATCGCACGACCTCCAAGTACATAAGACGGTCTTACTAACACAGGATAACCAATTTCCGCAGCATTTTTTACAGCTGTTTCTGTATCAAACGCGGTTTTTCCAAGCGGTTGTGGAATGTTTAATTTATGAAGTAATGCTTCAAATTTATCTCTATTTTCAGCGTTATCAATTTCTTCAAGTGCAGTTCCAAGTATTTTTACTCCGTGCTTAGCCAATTTTTCGGCAAGATTTATCGCAGTCTGTCCTCCAAATTGAACTACAACTCCTTCAGGCTGTTCTAATTCAATAATTGCCATAACATCTTCTTCTGTAAGCGGCTCAAAATAAAGTTTATCCGAAATTGAAAAGTCAGTCGAAACAGTTTCAGGGTTGTTATTTATAATAATTGCTTCGTATCCAATTTCTTTTATTGCCTTCACAGCGTGAACTGTCGCATAGTCAAATTCCACTCCTTGTCCAATTCTTATTGGACCTGATCCCAATACAACAATTTTTTTCTTATCTCCAATAATACTTTCATTTTCATCTTCGTAGCTTGAATAAAAATAAGGTGTTTCTGACTTAAATTCTGCAGCACAAGTATCTACCATTTTAAAAACTGGCTTAATATTGTATTCTTCACGAAGTTTATAAACTTCTTCTTCAGTCGTATTCCAACGATGTGCAATAACCTTGTCCGAAAATCCAAATTTTTTGGCAAATAAAAGTACATCAGGATTTCCCACATTCGCTTTTAATTCTACTTCAATATCAATAATATTTTTCATTTTGTCAAGGAAAAACATATCTATTTTTGTCATTTCGTGAATATTACCAGGTGTAACTCCCCGTCTTAGCGCTTCTCCAATGAAAAATAGTCTTTCATCTCCAGCTTTTTGAATTCTTCGCAAAATATATTCCAACTGAAATTCATCTCCGTTTGGAAGTCCTAGATGATGAACTCCATATTCAAGCGAACGAATTGCTTTTAATAAACTTTCTTCGTAAGTTCTCCCAATTGCCATAACTTCTCCAGTTGCTTTCATTTGAGTCCCCAAGTGCCTATCCGCTTTCTCAAATTTATCAAATGGAAATCTTGGTATTTTACTTACAACATAATCTAGTGATGGCTCAAAACAAGCGTAAGAATTTTTTGTAACAGGATTTATAATTTCATCAAGCGTAAGTCCAACTGCAATTTTTGCTGCAATTTTTGCGATTGGATAACCTGTAGCTTTGGAAGCTAGAGCTGATGAACGGGAAACTCTCGGATTTACTTCGATTATATAGTATTTAAATGAATTTGGATCAAGTGCCAACTGCACATTACATCCACCTTCAATTTTTAATGCTCTTATTATTTTTAATGAAACATCTCTTAACATATGATATTCTCTATCTGTCAATGTCTGCGATGGTGCCACAACTATTGAATCCCCTGTATGAATACCAACCGGATCAATATTTTCCATGTTGCAGACTACAATTGCTGTATCATTGCTGTCTCGCATAACTTCATACTCAATTTCCTTGTACCCCGCAATAGATTTCTCCAAAAGACACTGGGTTACTGGTGAATATCGAAGACCATTATTTACAATATCCTCAAGTTCAGCATCATTATGACAGATTCCTCCACCTGTTCCACCCATTGTAAAAGCAGGTCTGACAATTACTGGATACCCAATTTTTGAAACAAATTCCCTAGCCTGTTCAAGATTATGAATGATGTCCGATTCTGGCACAGGCTCATTTAACTCATTCATCAAATCTCTAAAAAGTTCCCTGTCCTCAGCCTGTTCAATAGAAGAAAGCTTTGTCCCTAAAAGTTCCACTCCACATTCCGAAAGAACTCCTGAATTATGAAGTTCCACTGCAAGATTTAGTCCAACTTGACCGCCAAGTGTGGGAAGCAGTGCATCTGGTCTTTCTTTTCTAATAATTTTTGAAACAAATTCTACAGTTAAAGGCTCGATAAATACTTTGTCCGCAATTTCCTTATCTGTCATAATAGTCGCTGGATTTGAATTTACAAGTATTACTTTGTACCCTTCTTCCCGAAGTGACAGACAAGCTTGTGTCCCCGCATAATCAAATTCTGCAGCTTGTCCTATTATTATTGGTCCTGAACCAATTACTAATATTGTTTCTATGTCTTTTCGTTTTGGCATTTTTTTAACAACTCCTAATCTTTATAAAATAGTAATTTTCAATTTTTATTTATTTACAATTTAAAAAGTTTCTCTTATATATCATATTTTATTTAAAAATGTTTTCTAAAAAATTATACCTTTTCATATTTAATATTTATATTTTTTCATATTTTCAATAAACTGGTCAAATAAATAGTTTGGATCATGTGGTCCAGGAGAAGCTTCTGGATGATATTGCACTGAAAATACCGAATACTTCTTATGTCTGACACCTTCACAAGTCCCGTCATTTACCGCAACGTGAGTAAGCTCCAAATCTGTATCCTTAAGCGAGTCAATATCAACTGCATAACCGTGATTCTGCGCTGTAATGTCAACTTTTCCAGTAAGTAAATTTTTTACAGGCTGATTAGCTCCTCTATGTCCAAACTTCAACTTATATGTCTTTGCCCCACAAGCAAGTGAAATTAGCTGATGTCCCATACAAATTCCAAAGATTGGCACTTTTCCTATTAACCCTTTTATTGTACTAATTGTTTCTGGTACATCCACAGGATCCCCAGGTCCATTACTTAACATTATTCCATCTGGTTTTTGTCTTAAAATCTCTTTTGCGCTCGCATCGTGTGGCATAACGATAATGTCGCAGCCTCTTAAATTAAGCTCTCTCATAATTCCAGATTTCATCCCCAAATCAATCAGCACAACTCTTTTTCCAAGTCCTGAAGACAAAAATGCTTTTTTTGTTGACACTTGTTCAATTTGATTAGTTGGCAAGTTATTTTTTCTCAAACTTTCTGCAACTTTTTGTGCATCTTTTTCAATCCCTGTAATAATTCCTTTTATCGTTCCATGCTCTCTAATCTTTTTTGTCAGACTTCTTGTATCAATCCCAGAAATTCCTGGAATATTCAAATCTTTTAGCACTTCATCCAAAGTAAATTCTTTTCTAAAATTAGAAGGTTTTCTGCATATTTCACGTGTAACTATTCCCTTTATGCTAGGATTAATAGTTTCATAGTCATCTCTATTTATACCATAATTTCCGATTAGTGGATATGTAAATGTAATAATTTGTCCGTTATATGATGGATCTGAAAGCGTTTCCTGATACCCTGTCATCGCTGTATTAAATACAACCTCCCCCGCCATTTCTATATCTGCTCC
Organism: Leptotrichia sp. oral taxon 847; assembly: GCF_001553645.1. Classification (NCBI taxonomy): domain Bacteria; kingdom Fusobacteriati; phylum Fusobacteriota; class Fusobacteriia; order Fusobacteriales; family Leptotrichiaceae; genus Leptotrichia; species Leptotrichia sp. oral taxon 847. The sequence continues at coordinate 646,139 of NZ_CP014231.1, forward strand.
AATTCCATACCCTTTATACACACTGCCATCTTCTAAAACTAGCTGTTTATCCAATGAGTACATAATCTACCTCCATAATTTTTAACTTTTTTTTAACCTTGATTTTCACAAAATTTTTTTGATCAATTTTTATTTATGTGATTTTCAAATATTGAATATTTTTAATCCATTAATTATACAATATTTTTTAAATTTTATCAATATTTTGAATTTTACTTCTAAATATGTTAAAATTAAGCTACAAACTTAATATATATAACATAAAAAGAGGAGAAAAAAATATGAAAAAACCACTTATAGGTATTTCTGGGAGCACTACACATCTCGAAAATGGACTTTTTGCAGGATACAATCGCTGTGTACTAGACCAAACCTACATCGACGCTGTCATTTGTGCGGATGGAATTCCTTATATTCTACCATTTAACACGGATGATGAAATTATAGAAGAAATGGTAAAAAATGTTGATGCCATTATTTTATCAGGAGGCAATGATATTTTTCCATTACTTTATGGTGAAGAGCCTAAAGAAAAACTAGGTGAAATTTTTCCTGACAGAGATAAATTTGAAACAATTTTAATAAATACAGCGGTAAAACTAAAAAAACCAATTTTAGGAATTTGCCGTGGACATCAGCTCATAAATGTTACTTTTGGCGGAACCTTACACCAAGATTTGTCTTATGGAGAAAATGTAACAATTAAACACTTCCAAAAGGCTAAATGGAATGTTTTTACTCACTCAATTTCAATTGACAAAAACAGCTTTTTAAACGATATTTTTGAAGTGAGCGGAATCGGATTTGTAAACAGCTTTCACCATCAAATTATAAATAAAATAGCACCAGGATTTAAAGTCATTGCCAAAAGTAGCGATAACGTTATCGAAGCAATTGAAAATTTAGACTCAGAAAATCTTATTTTAGGAATCCAGTGGCATCCTGAAATGATGGCAGCTACAGATAAGTATGCTCATAAAATATTTAAAAAATTTATTGATTATATAAAAGATAATAAAAAATATAAATAAATCTAACAAAAAAACTGCACTTCTTATCTTAGATCTTTACAATTAAGACTCTAGGTGCAGTTTAAGTTCAAAGTTTAAAACAACTTTTTATTTTAATTATTTTTCATTTGACTTTTCCATTTAGCTGTTTCAACAGAAAAATAACTTAAAAAATCGTCAACTTTTTTACCTTTTATATCAATACTCAAAATTTTATCTCCCTGTCTTAAAACTTTTGCAATTGCCAAATCCCCTCCGTTTTTTAACCCACCGATTACAGTATGTTTTCCATTAAGACTTGACATTGGTTGTAATGAAATAAAAAATTGACTTCCATTCGTATTTGGTCCTGAATTTGCCATTGCTAACATTCCTTCATTATTAAAATTCAACCAATCCACAAATTCATCGTCAACATAATATCCTGCACTTCCTGTACCATCTCCAACTGGATCTCCACCTTGAACAATTGCATTTGGAACAACTCTATGAAAAGTTAAACCGTCATAGAATCCTTTTTTTGCCAAAAATACAAAATTTGCCACATTTACAGGAGCCGCTTCAGGATATAAAAATACATTAATATCTCCTTTAGACGTATGAATTGTAGCCTCTAATTCAAATTTCTTCATTATTTTTTCAAATTTCTTTTCTTCCTTTGTCTTTTTAATTGCTTCGTCTTTTGCATTTATCACGCTAAATACAAACAACATCATTATTCCAACTAAAAACGCCAGCTTTTTTGATCTCATAAATCCTCCTATTTTTTAACCTTTGATACTTTCAATAATTTTTTCCATTTCAATTCTGCTGTTAAAATTCAAGTCCAAAATTCTAAAATTAATACTTTCAATTTCCAAATCATATTTAAGAAGTTCTTTTTCAGTCAAAATATTATCGTAAATTACAAGCACCGAAAAAATATTTTCATAACTATCAACCAAATCAATAATATTAATTACTCTGTCTTTTTTATATTTAAGATTTCTTTTAACTTTGAATTAGCTATCTTTTTATTTTTTATTTCTTTGTACAGTTCTGACACAATTTCAGGCATTTTTACCGCAAATAATATTTTTAATTCTTCTCTTTTTTTTAATTTAACTATCGCCATTTCTATTCCTCATATTTAAGTTTTAAGCTTGAATCGCTTTTGTCAAAGGTGGAATAATTTGTTTTTTACGAGAAACTACTCCTTTTAAAACCACTGTATTATCTTGAACTTTTTCTGCAAAAGCTTTTTCAATAATAGCATTTCCATCACCTTCAACGATTGCAACAGAATCATTTGATAAAATATTTGTAATTACAAACATAAAAAATTTCAAATTTTCTTTAGAAATAATATTGTTAATTTCTGTTAGTAACGCTTTTTTATTTTCCAGCAATTCCGCTTCATTAACGGTATTTACTTGTGCTACACCAATTTTTTTATCATCGATTTCAAAAATTTTCATATCCATTGTAAGTAATTCAGCTTCTGTTTTATTTCCTAATGCAGTTCCAGCTTTTAACATTTCAAGCCCGTATTCATTTGGATTAACCTCTGCGATTTTAGCTAACTCAAGTCCAGCATTTGTATCTTGTGGTGTACAAGTTGGTGATTTAAATAACAATGTGTCAGATATGATGGCGCTCAACATAAGTCCTGCCACTTTCTTTGATGGCATTAAATTATTTTCTTTAAATAATTTTAAAATTATTGTAGCAGTACATCCAACTGGCTCAACTCTGGCGTACAAAGGTTCGTCCACATTAAAATTAGAAATTCTGTGATGGTCAACCAATTCCAAAACTTTTGCTTCTTCAAATCCATCAGCTGTTTGAGTTCTTTCATTGTGGTCCACCAAGATGATTTCTTTTCCCGCAACATTTGTAATAAGCTCAGGCTTGTCAACTTTGAAATAATCCAAAACAAATTTTGTTTCCTCGTTAATTTCTCCCAGTCTTGCTGCTTTTACATCTTTTCCAAGTTTATTTTTCAATTCAGCATAAGCCAATGCCGAACAAATTGTGTCCGTATCCGGATTTTTATGTCCGAAAATTAATATTGACATTATTTTCCCTCCTATTTTTTTATTAAAAAATTTTTTTATTTTATTCTTTTATATTATAACCTATTTCTCTTATTTTTAAAATAGAATTTTTTTAAATTTATTTCTTATAAAATCTTAATAAAATAAATTTTTTTATATTTTTAAAATAATAAATTTATAACTATTCTCAAAATATTTATTTTCTCTATTTATTAATCTTTTCTCTTTACTTTTTAAGCAGAAGTGCTCATCTCTATACCTCTTTCTCCCCCTAACTAGTCTTCGCCATTTTTACGTACTTCCAAAAGTGCCTAGACTTATGTGGGGATTATAAGGGGAAATGGCGGTCCTCTCCCCTTATTTAAAAAAATAAAAACTATACTAAATATAAAACATCTTGTAAACAAAAATAAATATTATAAAAAAATGACAGAGTAAAATAGTTAGGGGTAAATAAAAAATCTTATTTTAAGTTTTTCATTCAATCCAGAAAGTTACTAAAATATTTTTTTATTTTTTAAGCAGAAGTGCTCATCGCCGCACCCCTGCACCCCGGCTAGTCTTCGTCATTTTTATGCACAAACTTAAGAACTCCTCCCTTTGGTCGTCAAACAGCTTAAGTTGCACACAAAAATGCTCCGACGGTTTAAATTTTACTATTATACAAAAGTGTCGTGATTTTTTTGAAGTAAAGACGACTGTCTGAACGAAGTGAGTTTCGGCTTTGCTTCAAAAAAATTCTTAGACGAGCGTGGGGATTATAAGGGGAAATGGCGGTCCTTTCCCCTTATGTAAAAAAATAAAAAAATAATATTAAACAAAATAACATCTTGTAATCAAAAATAAGCTAAAAAATTTGAAATTAAAAAATCTGCCCCTAAAATTTTTAAACCATCATAAAAAAATTTTTTTCTTGCTAAGAATTGATTTTTTTAGTATACTAGTACTAGTGAATTAATCAATTTTTTATAACTAAATTTATTTTACAATTGAAATAACTTATAAAATGATTATTAAAAAATTGTTTTTTTAAGAAAGGAAAACTTTTATGAAAAGAAAAAAAAGAATTATAATTCAGCAAAGTGCTAAATTATTTTATTATAAAGGGTATATAAATACTAATTTAACAGATATTTTTCAAGAATGTAATATACCAAATGACTATTTTTACAAATTTTTTTCCAGTAAGGAAGAAGTTTTGTTTGAGGTAATCAAATATCACACTGAAAATTTGATAAACTTTTTTAACACAATTGTAAATGATTTATCTATTTCCAAATTTAGAGAATTTTTCCAAAAATATTTTGAAAATATAAAAAACAACAAATTTCACGGAGGAAGTCCACTTGGAAATTTATCACTGGAACTGTCTGATATAAATAATCCTATACGTGAAGAGCTTATAAAATCTTACCAAAAGATAGAATTACGATTTTCTTTTTTTATAACGACATTAAAATATTCTTCACTGGCAAAACTTTCTGATATATCGTCTGAAAGCTTAGCTAGAATACTAATAGCTCTTTTTGAAGGGACAATTCTCCTTTTGAAAACTGAAAAACAAGAAACAGCGATAAATGACTTCTTTATTTTTTTTGATCAAACATTCAAGCCTTTTGAAAAAGAAGAAGAAGAAAAAATTGAAAAAAATGAAATTGAAGCAAAGAATGAAGAATTAGAAAATAACGATGACGACGACAATTTTCCTGAAGAAATTTCCATTGCACAAAATTTTTCTGATGGCTTAGAAAGTATTGAAACACAGGAAAATAATACAAATGCTGAAGATTTTAAAGAGCCAGATATGGAAGAACTTGAAAAAATGGAAAATTTAACCAATGTTTTTGATGCTTTGAATAGTCACTTTAAAAATACTTTTGAAAAATAATAAAAATAAAAAAATTACAATTTTTAAATTATTTGACAAATATTCACATATATGATATAAATAAGTGTCTAAAAGAGACGCCCCATCTCTACATTTAGACTTCTTTCATACAAAAAAAGCGAGCACACGGCTCGTTTTTTAATACACAAACATCGAATCTCCAAAACTATAAAACCTATATTTCTCTTCAATCGCTTTTTTATACGCAAAAAATACAAAATCTTTTCCAGCGAATGCTGAAACTAACATAATAAGTGTAGATTTTGGCAAATGAAAATTAGTGATTATCGCATCTACAATTCTAAATTTATAATCTCCATAAATAAAAATATTTGTAGCTCCACTTTTTGGAAGAAGTTTACCATTTTCATCTACACAGGATTCTAACGTTCTTACAGAAGTTGTCCCAACCGCTATAACTCTATTCCCATTTTTTTTAGCTTCATTTACAATTTTTGCAGTCTTTTCAGGAATCCAGTATTTTTCACTATGCATTTTATGCTCTGTTACATCTTCAACTTGCACAGGTCTAAAAGTCCCAAGCCCAACATCCAAAAACACTTCCGTCAAAATGACGCCTTTTTTCTTTATTTTTTCAAGCAACTCTACTGTAAAATGAAGTCCCGCAGTTGGTGCTGCAACTGATTCCCCCTGTTTTGCATAAACTGTCTGATAACGATTTTTGTCTGTAAGTTTTTCAGTAATATAAGGTGGAAGTGGCATCTCACCTAATTTATCTAATATTTCTTCAAAATTTCCCTCAAAGTCAAATTTCAAAACTCTGTTTCCGTCTTCCTTAATTTCAATTAATTCAGCTTCCAATAGTCCTTCACTAAACACAATCCTTTGACCTATTTTTAGCTTCTTAGCAGGTTTTAGCAAGACTTCCCAAGTTTTCAAATCATATCTTTTTAATAAAAAACATTCCATCAAAGCCCCAATTTCATCTCCATCCAACTTTTTATGTCCAAAAATTCTTGCGGGAATAACTTTTGTCCTGTTTACAACAAGCACATCTCCTTTTTTCAGATAATCAATTATATCAAAAAAATGTCTATGCTCAAGCGTTTTTTCTTTTTTATTTAATACTAAAAGCCTGGAACTATCTCTCGGCTCCACCGCCTTTTGTGCAATTAATTCCTTTGGCAATTCAAAATCAAAATCCGATATTTTCACTTTTTTCTCCTCTTTATAAATTTTTTTATTAAATTTGAAAAAAATGGCAGAAACTAAAAAAGTCTCTGCCAAAAAAATTATAAACTACCTATTACAAATGTTTTGTAAGTATCGACTCTATTGTACCAGCCTTGTAACCATCTGCTTTCATTTCTCGGTGCATTTTTTACTCTTCTTTGCAGTACATATTTTGCAGAATTGCTAAATTCCACTAAAGCACTTTGACCTGTAGCCGTTCCTTTCATATTTTCCAATACTTGTCTTAATCCCCAGGCAACATTATTATATGAAGAAACACCTGATATTCCTTCTCCTTTAAAATTGATATAATCAATTAGTGCATAAAGTCCATTGGGAGTTTCCACCATTCTATTAAATTGATTTTTTAAATTTTCTCTATTCGATGACGCATTTAACATTTTTTCCAATGAAGATTTTAGTCTTTCATAAATAAACATAACTTGAATATCTCTTGTGTTATTAAAAAAAGAAATTAATTCTTGAATATCCTTATCACCACTAATTTTTTTGCTCATAAGCTCAGATTTACTTTGCCAAGGTGAAAATCTGTTCTCCGCTAAAATTTTTGGCAATTTGATACCTTTGCTTCTAAAATAAGCAACCATATCAGGAAGACTATCTCCAAATCCACTTCTTCCACCACTAGCTTTAAACCAAGTAAAATGACCTATTCCAAGCGAAGGAAAATTTTCTCCATCATTCCAGTCGACTAAATTACTTACCGAACCGCCTGTTTCATTCTGAAAAATTTTGTTTGCAACCGATAACAGTTGTTCCCTGGTTAATTTTAATTCAGGTATTCCATTTTGAGATTTTCCACTTGTTGTAGAAACAAATTCTGTACTGCTTGGTTTTGTGTAACTTCCAGTCTGCTGCATATTTTTTACACTTCTATTTACATTCAAATTAATACTTTGATTATTATATTGATTCTTTATTAAATTTTCTAATTGAGAATTTTTACTCGCAGATTTTACTTGTTCTCCAAACGCTGATACTGATAATGTAAATCCTAATAACAAAATTCTTGCTTTTTTTATGATTTTCCTATCACTAATCATTGACTCATCTCCTCTTTTTTACTTTTTTAATTTAATTTTTTTTGAAACTATTTTTTTATCATAAGATAAACGGCTTGTTTCTAAACCAAAATATTTATGAAATTTTTTGTCCAATTACAACTCTCTCGTTTCCATTTAAGTCTTTAACAATTTCAATATTTTTAAATCCAAATTTCTCCATAATTTCTTTTACTTTATGACCTTGTTTAAATCCAATTTCAAAAAGTAAAAAACCATTTTCTGCCAAATAATCTTTAGCTTTACTAGAAATTTCAAGATAAAAATATAATCCATCATTTTCTGCAAAAAGTGCTTCGCTTGGCTCGTGTAAAGTGTCATCAGACATTATTCCCACTTCACTTAAAGAAATATACGGTGGATTTGACACAATCATATCAAAACTCTTAAATTCAACATTTTCAAATAAATCCGATCTTATAAATTTTATATTTTTTGATTCCAATATTTTTTTATTTTTTTTAGATGTCATAAGTGCTTTTTCTGACACATCCACACCCAAAACATAACAATTTTCAATTTCTAACGCTATTGTTATTCCTATTATACCACTTCCACAGCCAATATCAAGTATTTTTTTTGAAATTTTGTTTTTATTTTCATTTTTTTTTAAAATTTCGATTGCTTTTTGAACCAAAACTTCAGTATCTTGACGTGGAATTAATACACCTTTATCTACATAAAACTTTCTTCCATAAAATTCTTGCTCATTTAAAAGATATTGTATCGGAAAGTTTTCTTTTCCAATTTTTACAATAAAATTTCTCAATTTATTTTTGTTTTCTTCTGATACTTTGTCACCATATCTAGTAAAAAGCATCATTCGTTCTATCCCTAAAACACTTGAAAATATGATTTCAGCTTTTAATTTAGCTTCATTTACATTATTCTTTTCTAAAAAAGAAATACTTTTATCTAGCAAATTTTTTAAATTATCGCCATTTTGACTGTCAAATACATAAAAAAAATTTTTATTCTTTTTTAATAACTCACTTAATTTTTTTTTTATTTCATCAATTTCTTCATTTAACAATACACTTTCAAAATTTGCATAAAGCATTATTCTTGGCATTTTCAATATTTCAGAAAAAATACTTTCCACTTTTAATCTTGCGTGTTTTATTTGTTTTCTTTCCAAATACTCAATAGATTTATTTAATATAGTCAGTAAGTTATTCATTTTCACCAACAACTTTAAGCATTTCAGCCTGGTCATAGGCAATTAGTGCATCTATCATCTCGTCCAAATCTCCGTCCAAAATAGCTTCCAATCTATGTAAGGTCAATTTAATCCTATGGTCTGTAACTCTTCCTTGTGGAAAATTATACGTTCTAATTTTTTCAGATCTATCACCGCTTCCCACTTGAGATCTTCTTTCGTTTTCCACTTCTTTTCTCTGCTTTTCGCATTCCATTTCATACAATTTTGAAACTAATACTTTCATTGCGGCTTCTTTATTTTTAATTTGTGACCGTCCATCTTGTGAAGTAACTACGAGTCCTGTCGGCAAATGTGTAATTCTAACCGCTGAATCAGTAGTATTTACATGCTGTCCACCTGCTCCACTTGATCTATAAGTATCAATTTTCAAATCACTTGGATTAATTTCTACTTCACTTACATCATCTATCTCAGGCAACACTGCAACTGTAATTGTCGAAGTATGAACTCTTCCTGAAGACTCAGTTGCTGGAACCCTTTGTACTCTATGAACTCCACTTTCAAACTTTAGTCTTGAATACGCACCGTGTCCTTTAATTAAAAATGTTACTTCTTTTAATCCACCTACTCCAATCTCATTTTTATCAATAATTTCTGTTTTCCAACGATTTCTTTCAGCATATCTCGTAAACATTCTAAATATGTCGTAAGCAAATAGTGCAGCTTCATCCCCACCTGCTCCCGCTCTGATTTCCATAATAACATTTTTATCGTCATTAGGGTCTTTAGGCAATAAAAGAACCTTTAGCTGATCTTCCAATAACGGTATTTTTTCTTCAATCAAATGAATTTCTTCAAGCATCATTTCTTTCATTTCGTGATCTTTTTCTGTTTTCAAATCTTCTTTAAGATTTTCCATTTCTTCTTTTTGCTCTTTATAATAAGTATATTTTTGAACTACTTCATCAATACTGTTCAAAGCCTTATTATATTCCATAATCTTTTTAGGATCACTGGCAACTTCAGGACTCATAAGTAGTTCTGTAAGTTCTTTATGCTTTAAAACAACATCATCTAATTTTTGAAACATATCTATCTTTCAACTCCTATTTTTTTCTCTTTCTTCTTATTATAACAACTTTGATTATAGCATATCTTTCTTTTTTTTTCAACAAAAAAAGTGGCGTCCCCGGTTGGACTTGAACCAACGGCCCTCTGATTAACAGTCAGATGCTCTAACCAGCTGAGCTACGGAGACGCAAAAAAGAAAAAGTTTGGCAATTACCTATTTTTCCTAGTAAACACTAAGTATCGTAGGCGTAAACAGACTTAACTTCCGGGTTCGAAATGTAGACCGGGTGTATCCCTGTTGCAATAGTCACCAAACAGAATATAAAGGGTATTGAAAAAAGGCAATGAGAAATAAATAGTAGGCTAAGTAAAAGATAAAAAAAGCTTAAGTAATATTAGTACTGGTCAACTGAACGCATTGCTGCGCTTACATCTCCAGCCTATCGACCACATAGTCTATGTGGATACTGGGAATACTCATCTTAAAGGGGGTTTCTCGCTTAGATGCTTTCAGCGATTATCCTAACCAAACGTGACTACTCAGCCGTGCCACTGGCGTGACAACTGATACATCAGAGGTTTGTCCATCCCGGTCCTCTCGTACTAAGGACAGAACTTTTCAGTATTCCAGCGCCTGCAGTGGATAGGGACCGAACTGTCTCACGACGTTCTGAACCCAGCTCGCGTGCCTCTTTAATGGGCGAACAGCCCAACCCTTGGGACCTTCTCCAGCCCCAGGATGAGACGAGCCGACATCGAGGTGCCAAACACTTCCGTCGATATGGACTCTTGGGAAGTATCAGCCTGTTATCCCCGGGGTAGCTTTTATCCGTTGAGCGACGGCCCTTCCATTAGGGACCGCCGGATCACTAACTCCTACTTTCGTACCTGCTCGACCCGTCGGTCTTGCAGTCAAGCTCCCTTATGCGTTTGCACTCGAAGGCTGATTTCCATCCAGCCTGAGGGAACCTTTGAACGCCTCCGTTACTCTTTTGGAGGCGACCGCCCCAGTCAAACTGCCCACCTAGCACTGTCTCCGGTAAAGGATTAGAATTCCGACAACATATGGTTGGTATTCCAACAGTGACTCAGAAAAGACTGACGCCTTAACTTCGAAGTCTCCCAACTATCCTATACACACATTGTCAAAACCCAATGCCAAGCTACAGTAAAGCTCCACGGGGTCTTTCCGTCCTACTGCAGGTAGTCGGTATCTTCACCGACATTACAACTTCACCAGGTCTCCAGCCAAGACAGCTCTCAAATCATTTCACCATTCGTGCAGGTCGGAACTTACCCGACAAGGAATTTCGCTACCTTAGGACCGTTATAGTTACGGCCGCCGTTCACCGGGGCTTCAAATTGGAGCTCTCACTCCTCCTCTTAACCTTCCGGCACTGGGCAGGTGTCAGCCCATATACGTCGCCTTACAGCTTAGCATAGACCTGTGTTTTTGGTAAACAGTTGCTTGAGACTCTTCACTGCGGCCTGTTTCCCCTTGAGGTGTTTCTCCTCTTAAGTATATCAGGCACCCCTTCTCCCGAAGTTACGGGGCTATTTTGCAGAGTTCCTTAGCTAGAGTTATCCTGTCGGCCTTAAGTTTCTCACTCTGTCCACCTGTGTCGGTTTAGGGTACGGGCACTGACGAGTCTTGTTAGAAGTTTTTCTAGGCAGTATAGGATTTGTGACTTATGCAAAAGCACTTACCCGTAGGGTCTCACCTATAGGCACGCGGATTTACCTGCGTGCCCAGGCTAGGCCTTTAGAAAGGCTATTCCGACAGCCTTCTCACATACCTTACTGCGTCACTCCGTCACTCAGACGACTGACAGTGGTATAGGAATATTAACCTATTTACCATTCGCAATCACATCTCTGCTTACGCTTAGGTCCCGACTTCCCCGGGGCGGACGAACCTTCCCCCGGAAACCTTGGACTTCCGGCCGGAGGGATTCTCGCCCTCCTTCTCGCTACTCATTCCTGCATTCTCACTTCTGATGTCTCCAGCAGGCCTTACGGCCAGCCTTCGTAGACCTACAGAACGCTCTCCTACCAAGCGGCAAAGCCGCTTCCACAGCTTCGGTTTATGTCTTTAGCCCCGTTACATCTTCGGCGCAGATACTCTCGACCAGTGAGCTATTACGCACTCTTTTAAGGAGTGGCTGCTTCTAAGCCAACCTCCTGGTTGTCTGTGAATATCCACCTCCTTTCCCACTTAGACATAATTAGGGACCTTAGCTGGTGGTCTGGGCTGTTTCCCTTTTGTCCATGGACCTTATCATCCATGGACTCACTCCGAATCAGTAATAAATGGTATTCGTAGTTTGCTTGATTTCGGTAAGCAATATGCCCCCTAGATCATACAGTGCTCTACCCCCACATATCTAAAATTCAGGCTGCACCTAAATGCATTTCGGAGAGAACGGGCTATTTCCTAGTTCGATTGGCTTTTCACCCCTAGACCTATCTCATCTCCCAACTTTTCAACGGCGGTGAGTTCGGCCCTCCACTGAGTCTTACCTCAGCTTCAGCCTGGACAGGCCTAGATCACTAGGTTTCGCGTCTATGACCAGCGACTATGTCGCCCTGTTAAGACTTGGTTTCCCTTCGGCTTCATTAATTAACCTTGCCACTGATCATAACTCGCAGGATGATTAACCAAAATCCACGCAGTCACACATAAAGTGCTCCTACCGTTTGTAAGCACACGGTTTCAAATTCTATTTCACTCCCTTGCACAGGGTTCTTTTCACCTTTCCCTCACGGTACTCTTCACTATCGGTCAATAACAGTATTTAGCCTTACGTGATATGGTCCACGCGGATTCACGCCAAATTCCTCGTGCTTGACGCTACTCGGGAGTTTCAAATCATAGCACAGCATATACGACATACAGGACTATCACCTTCTATGGTTCAGCTTCCCATCTGATTCTTCTTACTGCTATGCTACTTAGACATTATGGCATAAGTCGGATGAAATCCCACGACCCCGTACCGGCAACGCTGCCAGCTTGGCACCGGTACGGTTTAGGCATATCCCCGTTCGCTCGCCGCTACTGAGGGAATCGTTTTTACTTTCTTTTCCTCCTGTTACTTAGATGTTTCAGTTCACAGGCTTACCGCTTTCGCGCATACCATCTGGGTATGCAGGTTACCCCATTCGGAAATTCAGGTGTCATTGATTATGTGCATCTCGACCTGACTTATCGCAGCTTATCGCGTCCTTCATCGGCTGTTATTACCTAGGCATCCTCCGTGTGCTCTTAATTAGCTTTTTTTTATTAACAGAATAAACTATTTTGTTGTAATCTTTTACCTACTATTCATTTCCCATTGTCCTTGAATTGGTGGAGATAAGCGGGTTCGAACCGCTGACCTCTGCCTTGCAAGGGCAGCGCTCTCCCAACTGAGCTATATCCCCATACAGAGAATGGTGGGCATGGCTGGACTCGAACCAGCGACCCCTGCGTTATCAGCACAGTGCTCTAACCACCTGAGCTACACGCCCAAAATCTAAAAGAAGAAGAAAGTGTAGAAACAAACTCCTTAGAAAGGAGGTGATCCATCCGCACCTTCCGGTACGGATACCTTGTTACGACTTCACCCCAATCACTGTTCACACCTTAGATGCCTTCTTCCGAAAGGTTAGACCGGCAGCTTCAGGTGCAGACAACTCTCGTGGTGTGACGGGCGGTGTGTACAAGACCCGAGAACGTATTCACCGCAGCATTGCTGATCTGCGATTACTAGCGATTCCAACTTCATGAAGTCGAGTTGCAGACTTCAATCCGAACTTGGACTGGCTTTAGAGGTTAGCTAGGCATTGCTGCATTGCGTCTCTCTGTACCAGCCATTGTAGCACGTGTGTAGCCCAGATCATAAGGGGCATGATGACTTGACGTCATCCCCACCTTCCTCCTGCTCTTCGCAGGCAGTCTCGCTAGAGTCCCCAACTTAATGATGGCAACTAGCGATAGGGGTTGCGCTCGTTGCGGGACTTAACCCAACATCTCACGACACGAGCTGTCGACAGCCATGCACCACCTGTCACTCGGTTCCCGAGGGCACGGTGATATTACTATCACCTACCGAGGATGTCAAGATCTGGTAAGGTTCCTCGCGTTGCGTCGAATTAAACCACATGCTCCACCGCTTGTGCGGGTCCCCGTCAATTCCTTTGAGTTTCAGCCTTGCGGCCGTACTCCCCAGGCGGATTACTTATCGCATTAACTTCGGCACGGACACTCTTCATGCCCACACCCAGTAATCATCGTTTACAGCTAGGACTACCAGGGTATCTAATCCTGTTTGCTCCCCTAGCTTTCGCACTTGAGCGTCAGTTATCGTCCAGTGAACTATCTTCATCATCGGCATTCCTGCACATATCTACGAATTTCACCTCTACTCGTGCAGTTCCGTCCACCTCTCCAATACTCTAGCAAAGCAGTTTCCAAGGCAAGCTATTGGTTGAGCCAATAGTTTTCACCTCGGACTTGCAAAGCCGCCTAGATGCCCTTTATGCCCAATAATTCCGGATAACGCTTGCGACATACGTATTACCGCGGCTGCTGGCACGTATTTAGCCGTCGCTTCTTTAGCAGGTACAGTCAGAACTTCGTCCCTGCTGAAAGCACTTTACGATCCGAAGACCTTCATCGTGCACACAGAATTGCTGGATCAGGGTTGCCCCCATTGTCCAATATTCCCCACTGCTGCCTCCCGTAGGAGTAAGGGCCGTATCTCAGTCCCCTTGTGGCCGTCCACCCTCTCAGGCCGGCTACCTATCATAGCCTTGGTAAGCCGTTACCTTACCAACAAGCTAATAGGACGCAAAGCTCTCGGATGGCATTGCTTTTCATGAGCCGGCTATGCGGCAGGCTCATAATATCTGGTATTATCAGTCGTTTCCGACTGTTATCCCGGACCATCCGGCAAGTTCTTTACGCGTTACTCACCCGTCCGCCATGGTTAACGCGGTGCAAGCACCGTTTCCCCATAGACTTGCATGTGTTAAGCATTCTGTCAGCGTTCATCCTGAGCCAGGATCAAACTCTTCATTCAACAATATATTAAATTTCACCTTACATATTTTTTAATCTATCACACTTAAATTCTTCTTCTTTTTTCATTGTCCTTTTGCGACACTTTTTGTATCGACGAAATATATTATATCAAAGATTTTTTTCCTTGTCAACTACTTTTTTCTTATTTTTTTCATGACAAACGCATAAAAATTTTAAACTACCCTTTTTATTTTCTCATTTTTTTACAATATCACTTTCATACCTCAAAAAACAATTTTAATTCAGAAAGATGCATAGAGACTAAAGTCACCAATGATGAATAATTCAAATTTTAGAAATACTTCATAGAAAGCCTTAATTATAGGCTTTTTTCTTGACATTACTTTTAGTCCAACGATGGTCCAATTGACAAGGTAAATGGTTATTTTTACAAAATTTAGATATTTAGATACTTTATAATAAAAATTAGTACTTATCAACTCTCATAAGAAAAATTATCTCAAAATACCGTATTATTTGGCTTAGTAGAAAGAATAGCTATAAAAAAATATGCTACCCTTGTGATAGCATATTTAAAAAGGAGTTGAAGAACAAACTCTTTTTTAGCTAAAAAAGTCAGTAAAAATGGGGATAAAATATACATAAGTAACCAACGAGTAACCAACATCGAAAAATAATTAAAATAGCCTTTATTTTATAGACATTTATTATCATTTTACAAACTAAAGTAAAAAATCTAGCTATAGTATAAAAATTGATTATCTTAAAATACAGATAATCTTTTTTATTAATTTTAAAATTAAAAATTCAAACTTATATCAATTTGGGAGCATTATTTTAGTCTAGGCAAGGTATTTTATCCAAAAATTTTCTAAACACTTACCACAAGTCTAATACAAGGTTATATGAATGGATAATAAAAAGCTGTATTAGATAAGCCATCCCTATAAGCATAGCACCATTTTCCTGCTTTTACTTAGCATGGCTTTGAAATACAAATAATTTTTTTTGAGAAAAAAAATTAGCAACCATTAATTTAATCTGTATAAATTGTTGTAAAAATTATGAAATTAAAAATCTTGACTTTTATATTTTTTATTAAATAATAATTGATTTTTAAATATTTTAGATGTATAATATACATATATTATAAATTTTAAGGAGTGATAGAAATGAGTGCAACAACTATAAATATAGATGATAACACTAAAAAAGAAGCTCAAGAAATGTTAAAAGATATGGGAATGAATTTGAGTACAGCAGTAAATGTATTTTTAAAACAATTAGTAAAGGAACAAAGAATACCTTTTGAAATTAAAAATCCTCGTCCAAGACAAGAATTATTAGCTGCTATTAAAGAGGCAGAGGAAATGGAAAAAAGTGGCAATATGGGTAAAGGTTATTCTTCAGCAAAAGAAATGATAAAGGATATACTGGAAAATGAAGAATAATGATAGAATGACATACTCAATACACACAACCAAACAGTTTCGTAAGAGTTTGAAACGTGTAGAAAAACGTGGGTATAATATAAATTTATTGGATGAAATTGTAAATATGTTAGCAAAAGGGAAGAAATTGCCTGAAAAAAATAAAGACCATTCTTTGAGAGGGAACTTTATAGGACACCGTGAGTGTCATATAGCACCTGATTGGCTATTAATATACAAGATAACAGAAAAGGGGTTGATACTGTTATTGACAGATACAGGAACTCACAGCGACTTGTTTGGATAAACTGATTGAATCACGGTTATTAATTTAGCTGTGATTTTTTCTTTAAAATTATTTTCTATAAGTCAAGACCACCCTTCAAAAGGGTGGCTTGCTCTACGGCTATAAGCCGTCGGGTCTCCTACTTCGCCTAAAGACGATACTTGACCTTCGTTCAAGCTACTGTTGTATTTGACTCGTTGCTACCTCTTAAAGAGGTATCCGTACTACTTGCTACCCTTAAAAGGGTCTTCATATTCCTTTACACTTAATTTGTCCATCGCTATATCATGTTTCTCCTGTTCGGCTATATATTTTTTTATTGTTGCTTCATTTAAGCCTACTGTGCTTACATAATATCCTTCTGACCAGAAATGTCTGTTTCCAAATTTATATTTTAAGTTTGCATGCTTATCAAACATCATCAATGCACTTTTCCCTTTCAGATATCCCATAAAACTTGATACACTTATTTTTGGTGGTATGCTTACCAGCATATGCACGTGATCTTTCATCAGATGTCCTTCTATTATTTCAACTCCTTTATATTCACATAATCTTCTTAAAATTTCTCCCACACTTTTTCTGTATTGACTATATACAATTTTTCGTCTATACTTAGGTGTAAATACTATATGATACTTACACATCCATTTAGTATGAGACAGGCTATTAGTTTTATTAGCCATATAAACACCTTCCTTTCATTAATAGTAGCTTGAACAACTCTATTATAACGGAAGGTGTATTTTGTTGCAAACTTACGTTTCCGCACCCGCATAGCAGGTGGTTTTATGTTTCGCACGCTTTGCGTACTCAACTGACTAAAGTCAATAATAAAAAACAAGTAGTATCGTTTTGATAGACTTTTTTATTTCAAGGCAAGGGTTATTATCCAAAAAAATTTTTAACGAACGCCACAAGGCTGTTACACGGTTATACGAATGAATAACAAAAGGGCCTAACTCAAAAAACAGGCCCAAATTTAAAATCTATTTTTAGAAAACACATCACTATTTTCTTAATTTTATTTTTATAACTTTAAATACAATAAACTTTATTTAAACTTTTCTTTAAAAAAGGCATTTTGAATCTTATTGAACAACTCTTCTTTTTCCTTAAAATCTATATTTTCATTATTAAAAAACGATATAATAGATGATTCTAAATTGTTGGAATCTTTATTTATACCGTATAATATGTATTCAGGCGAAACATTATACAAATTAGATAACTTAATTAAACTCTCACTATTTATTTTCCTCTCATTATTCTCATATCGTGAAATAGCTCCAGCAGATGATTTTATTTTTCTAGCCACTTCCTCCAAAGAAAATTTGTACTTTTCTCTCAAACTCTTTAATCTTTTTCCTACATTTTCCATAGTAATTCTCCTTTAAAATCAACAAATTTTACCATAAAATTGATATTTTATCAATTTAATTGAAATAATAATGATAAATTTTATTTTTATGGTACAATTATTTTACTAATTACCGAATAAATGAAAGATATAAAATTTTAATAAAATCTTGACAATTACTCTTTAAAATATTAAAATTAAAGTGTATTCGTAAAGGTAGTGATAATTATGTTAAAAATTACAAATAATAAATTAAATAATTTTTTTGAAAATAATACTATAATAACAGTTAAAGAAGCAGAAAAAATCGGTATAAAAAGACAGATTCTTTCTAATTTATGTAAAAAAGGAATTTTAGAAAGAGTAAAGCAAGGGGTTTATCAGAAAAGTGATACAATTACAGATGAATTTATGAAAATACAAAAAAATAATAATGTGATTTTTTCAAACACAACTGCTCTATACTTTCATAATTTAACAGATAGAGTGCCAAATACAATTTCAATAACAGTTCCACAAGGTTACAATGTTTTACATATTACGAAAAAATTTGAAAATTTGAAAATTCATTATGTGAAAAAAGAAATATTTGAAAGTGGGAAAATTGAAACTTTGAGTAAAATGGGTGCTAAAATTTATATTTATGATAAAGAGAGAACGATATGTGATATTATAAAAAATAAAGAAAAAATTGATGTGGATGTATTTTCAAAGGCACTAAAATTATTTTTTAAAAATAAAGATATAAAAGTAAGAAAATTAATAAAATATAGTAGAGAATTGAAAATTGAAAAAAAAGTGAGAGAATATTTGGAGGTTTTGATATGACATCAGAAAAGTTAAAAGGGAAAATAAAAAGTTTTTCAGAAAAAAATAATTTAAAAGCACAGGAAGTGTTGCAAATGTATTTTTTTGAAAGATTTTTGACTCGATTAGAAAAATCAAAATATAGAACGAATTTTATAATAAAAGGTGGATTTTTAATTTCATCAATTATTGGTATACAAAATAGAACAACAATGGATATTGATACAACAATAAAAGGACTTCCAGTAAAAGAGGAAATTATTAAAGAAATAATATTAGAAATTTTAAATATTGAAGTAAATGATGGAATAGAATTTGTATTGGGAAAAATAGAAAATATAAGAGAAATATCGGAATATGAAAATTATAGATTACATTTAACAGCAAATTTTGAAAAGATAAAAAATCCACTAAAGATTGATGTTACAACGGGAGATGTCATAATTCCGTCAGAAATAGAATACTCATACGAAACAATATTTAAAGAAAAGCTAAATATTTTGGTTTATTCATTGGAAACATTGATTGCTGAAAAGTATGAAACTATAGTAAAACGAAATATTACAACAACGAGATTGAGAGATTTTTATGATATTTATATGATTTTTAAATTGAAAAATGATAAGATAGATGTAAATAACTTGAAACAAGCAATTTGGGAAACGGCAAAAAATAGAAATTCAATAGAAGAAATATTAGAAAGCAAGGAAATTTTAGAAGACGTTAAAAATGATAAATATTTGAATAAACAATGGAATATTTATAAAAAAGAAAACAAATATGTTGATAATATACAATTTTCTGAAATTTTGAAATTACTAAATAAAATAGCAGATATTGTACAAGAATAGAATACTCCATTATTTTCCTAAATTTTTCATAATAATGCTACTTTAAAATCAATAAATTTAATCATATAATTGATATTCTATCAATTTAATTGAAGTTGTCTTGACAAAAATTTAATTTATGGTATAATTATTTTACCAATTAGCAAAAGATGAGAGATTTAAAATGAGAAAAAATCTTTTAAAATCAAAAATGAGTTTACACGGAGATAACAATAAAACATTGGCACATAAACTAAAAATAACTCCTTCAGCATTTTCACGAAAAATCAATGGAAATAGTAATTTTACTATTGAGGAAATGAAGTTTATTAGGAAAGAGTATGAGTTGAGTGATGTTGAATTTTTGGATATTTTTTTTAACAATTAATTTGCTATTTGGTAAAAATTTTGGGAAGGAGATGATTTTTTAGTAAGAATTTATAATCAAAAAACGAATTAAAAGGAGAGTGAAAAAATGGATAAAAGAAAAAGATTTGAAGAATATTACAATAATGAAAATATCGAAGAAAAAAATAATGATGATAATGAAACTGAAACTAAAAGAAAAGAAAGATTAGAATAGTATTATGATGAAAAGAAAGAAGTTGAATCTGATTTATAGTGAACAGGTTACAAAAACAGTTAAAAATAATGGATATAAAATCAAATTTTAGGAGGAAATTTATGAAAAAAATTATTTTGTTAGGAATTATTATTTTATCATTTTTAATACAAGCGGAGAATCTTGGAAAAGGTGATGTTTACTGCTTAGGAATTGGTAAATCAACTAAAACAAAAGATGGAATAAAATTTAAAGCAAAATTATGTAGAATAGGAAGTGATAAACTTAGAAATGTTACAGTTTATCACAATAGTCATCTTATCTGGGATAAATATGATGTAAGTAAAAAACTGATGTATGCTGCAAATGGTTCGGAAGGTATTTTTTATAATTCAGATACTAGAATTTTAAATGTAGAAATTATAGATCCTATTTCAAGAATGGCTGCAGATACAGGTTCTATTTTTCCTATAACTGACAAAGAAATGAGAGAAGTTTGGCAAAACAGAATCGTTAAAAATGATTTAATAGAAGTATATGGAAATACTCTAGGAATTCCAACTGTTTCTGAAAAAGAATATGAAAGAGAATATGACTATGGTAATTATTAATCTAAAGATAAGAAGAAAATCAGAATGTAATAAAAAATAATCAAACTACAATTAAAATTTTGATAGAAATAATTTTTATAGAATTTTCAGAAATTCAAGAAGCATATAGAATGATTCTTGTATTGTTATTCATTATAAAAATAATTATAGAAAAATTTCAATTTCTAATTTTCATTTTCAAATTATCCAAGAATTAGATCATAAATATTTTTTGAATTAATGAAAAAAATTGAAATGTTAAAAGAATAAAAAATAGGAGAGATTAATTATGAAAAAAATATTATTTTTATTATTGTTAGTATTAGGAAATTTATCATTTTCTGAATATATAAAAGAAGGGACTTATAATAGTATAAATGATAAAAAAATTAATATTGAGCGTTATGATTATGATGGTGAAAAAGGTTATTTTATAATTGCAATGAATGGATATGTTCATACTAGCACTTTTAAAATTGATAAATACTTAGATATAGATAAAAATGAAATTATTGATTTCCCTTTAGACACTCATTATAAAGATTATGAAGGCGATGATGGATATAATTGTACTTTAAAAATTGCTTTTTTACAGAATGGTAAATTAGTAGTTGATTCTAGTGATGACTGTGGAAGATATGATAGAACATTTAAAGGAGAATATAGCTATTCTGAAAAAGATAGTTTTGTGCCTGAAAAATATATAGGTAAATGGGAAATTGAAGGAGGATGTGCTTTTATTACTAAAAATACATTTGCATACGATGACAGACATCCAAATGTTATCGTAGGAGTAAAAGAAGAAGACAATGGAAGTCTCTTATTAGATGGAGTAACAATAGATGAAGGAAGGGGAATCAGGGAACAAACTAGATTCAAATTTCTTCCAAATGGAAATGTCTCAATAGACGCTTATTTGGGAAATACTAACGACAAACTCTATGATAGCTATAATAATTTGCGAAAATTGAAAGGAAAAGAACTTTCTAAATGTGATTAAGGAGAGAATTTATAAGAAAAATAATTTTTTTAATATTAAGTATATTTGTTATTTCAAATGTAGGATTTTCAGAAATTTAAGAAGCATACGGAATGATTCTTGTATTGTTATTCATTATAAAAATAATTATAGAAAAATTTTAATTTTTAATTTTCATTTTCAAATTATCCGATACTTATACCACAAATATTTTTTGAATTAATGAAAAAAATTGGAATATTAAAAGAATAAATAAAAAAGAGGAGAAATTTTAAATGCAAGAAAAAAATAATCAAACCACAATTAAAATTCTGATAGGAATAATTATTGGATTATCTGTATTTATTTTACTTGGTGGAATATTTTATATCTTTAATATGAAAAGTAAATTAACAAAATTAGAAAAAAATCAAATGGAACAGTTAAAAAAGCAAATGGAAAGTCAAAATATGGCTTCTATTCAGTCAGTACCTAATATACAACAAATACGGAAATCTACAACTAATTCAGTAACTCCCAGAAATACTAATCCCAAAATTTCATCAAAGAAAAAATTCTCAATATATATAACAAAATCAACTTCTGGGCCTATAAATGTAAGAGAAAAAGCAACAATGAATTCTAAAATTATAGCAGAATTGCCTGATAATATAAATTTAAAATTTATTCATAGTAATGGAAATTGGTATTATGTTTCTTACAATGTAAATGGATATAAAGAATATGGATATATTAATAAAAGTCAATTAATCAATGCAAATTCAAAAAAAGATAAATTTAATCAGAATAAACAAAATGAAAACCAAAAAGTTAAAATAAATAATGAAATATTAGAGAAATGTAAAGATTATGCAATGTATTCAAACTATTCTGATTATTAAATTAACAAATCTATTGAAGCTAAGTATAATTTAAGAATAAATCCACCAGATTTTTCTGAATTAGGTCGTATGAATGCTTTACAATAAAGTACTAATGCTAAACTGGAAGCTTCAGATGAAATTTTAAAAGCTAAGATGTGCAAGATTTTAATCAATAGATATAAAAACAAATAAAATAATTTTTGAAAATAAAGAAAATAGTTTAAATGGAGGAAAAATTATGAATATAAAAAAAACTATATTTTTAATATTAAGCATTTTTGCAATATCAAATATTGGATATTCAGAAGTACAAATTGTGGGAGGAATAATTTACGATGATAGAATTTTTGGTGAAACACCTGAATGTAAAGTTATAGGGTATACTTATTTTTTAAGTGTATTATCTTTAGTTGAAAAAGAAATAGCAGGTAAAAATAGTGAAGAAACAGTAAACCGTACAGTATATATGACAGTTAATACAAACAGAGCATTAAAACAAAAGGGTTGGAATAAATCTACTTCAGAGATAGAAAATATAAATTTATATTACAAAAACAAATGTAGAAAAATAAATATGAATGAAATAAAAAGTACAAATAATACTCTTGCAGATAAAGAATTGGGATATATCTTTTTATCGCATTTTTTTCGATATATGAAAGGGATAGAAATGTTAGAATATTAAAAAATTACAGAAATTTGAATTAATTTAAAAATATGTTGAAAGGGAAAAATATGATGACAGAAGAAAAAAATAATAAAGTAATAAAAATTTTAATTATTGTTGTAATCAGTCTATCTATAATTATATTTTTTAGCGGAATACTTTATATTTTTAATATACAAAATAAAATAACAAAATTAGAAAAAGAACAACAAGAGTATCAGAAAAGACAATTAGAAACCCAAAATATTCCTTCTATACAATCTGTTCCTATAATACAATCACAGCCTAAGAAAACATTAGGAGGAAACCAAATTAGAAGGACACAAGTACCTTCACCTAGAAAAGTAAAAAATAAAAAATCATTAGAAAAAAAGAAGAAAAAAATGTAATACAAGAAAAAAATACAAAAGAACAAGTTAATCAAAGTCAAGAACCTGTAAAAATTTCTAATCAAAATAAAAATAAAATATTTGATGATATAATGAAATCAATAGAAGAAACTCAAAAGTAAAAATTAAAAAAATTGTTATAATTAAATTTCAAATTTTTCGTTAAAAATAAATAGAAAAATTTTTAAAATCAAAGGAGATAGTTTAAAATGTCAGAAACAAATAACAATGAAAAATTAATAAAAATTTTGACTGGTGTAATAGTAGTATTATCAATAATTATATTGTTATCTGGAATACTTTATATTCATAATATGAAAACTAAAATTAATGAATTAGAAAAAAACAGGAAGAGATATTAAAAGAAGAAGCAGTACAAGATAATGCAACTTCAATGCAAAGTATTCCAGAACAGACAGATAATACAAAAACAGAAGTTCAAGAAAAACCTAAAAATAGCAATAACAATACAAAACCATTAAGAAATAATAAAAAAATAAAAAAACAAACTAATGAAATAAATAGGACTGGAATAGAAAAAGCAATTGATGATACAATTAATAAAATTGACAATACTAAAACTGAAGACAATTCAAATTCTAATGATTCTAAAAGTGATGAATAAAGGAAATTTAACTGATTTAAAATTTTAAATAAAAAACATTCTAATGTTACAGGGCATAAAAACAATTTTTGGTATATTTTATCGAAAAACTTTTTTAATAGCGTAATTACCCTATAATGTATTTTAAAAGGGCCTACATTTAAAAAGTAGGCCCTGTATTTAAAAAAGTTATCTCTATAAAATTCTATATCAGTTAAAAAACATCACTCATCATCTTCTTCATCTTCAATTATTTCATATTCTTCATCTTGTTCTTCTTCAAATTCATTGGAAAAACGATAATCTAATAAACTAAAGAAATTGTGTATTAATTCATCATTTAAAAAAGTTAAAAATTCTTCAAACTCTTCAGTACTCAATTCGTATTTTATTTTTAGTTTCTCACTATAAATTTTTACATATGGAGAATGTTCCATTTCTCTATTAATTTCAATATCTAACTCAAAATAAGACATCAAAAATCGTATAAGTGGAAATAAATTTTTAAATTCCAATTGATTTATTTCTAAACTTTCTTCATAGTAGTAAAAATCTTCAAATGTTTCCATTTTTTCATTAATTTCACTTGTTCTATAATCAGATAATTTAATTTGTCTTTGTTTTTCTATTTCTTCCTTTTTTTGTATATCTTTTCTTATTTTTTCAATGACAAGCAATGCTTTATTTTTTCTATATTCTTTTTTTTCAAATTCGTCTAATTCCTTTAATATATTATTTGTCTCATCATTGAAAAATACATTAGGCGAAATTTTAAAAATCTCACATAATGCTAATATAATTTCATTTTTTATTTTTAGTGTACCGTATTCATATTTTTGTAATGTAGGGATAGAAATACCCAGTTTATTGGCTAATTCTCTCTGTGTCATTTTATTTTCAATCCTCAATTTTTTCAATTTTTCATTTAATTTCATATATAAATAATACTCCTCTCTGCTATTTATTTATTATATCATAAATTATTTAATATTTAAACACTTGACATATAAAAAATTATATGTTATTATATACACGTACAAATATTTATATGTCTTAAATGTTAAATTTTTTACTTTCTTCTATTATTTAAATAGTAAGATAGAAAAAAATACAAATTAAAAGACATACACTAATTTATTTTAACAAGTATGAGAAGTTAAAGGGGTAGAAATTTTATTTAGAAAGGAGGGAAATAATAATTGACCTATAAAGAAAGGTATATTTACTATTATAATAAAGCTATTGAATTATATGGGAGAAAAGATTTTAAAGATATTATTTCTGAAAGGAAACTTCTAAATATAAAAAATTGTTATAATGAATATTCATATTGGTATAAACATCCTGAATGGGATCATAAATTTTTTAGATGTAAGAAAGCCGTTTGTCCTGTATGCGATATGAAAAATAAAGCAATAAAATATTTTAAATTTATAGATAAAATCTTAGAATTAAGAAAAAATTATGAAGTATTCTGTTTAACTTTGAATGGAAATAATGTTGAAATTAATGTAGATAAAATAAATAGAGAAATTGAAAATAACAATAATAGTTTTCAAAAATTGTTAAATAAAGCCTTTATGAAAAAGATTGTGAGAAAATATCTCAAAGTTACAGAAATTAAGTATACTTATTACGATTCACTTCCACATATACATATTATTTTATTTGTAATAAAAGGGATATACAAACATTTTAAAATTAAAGAATTAAAAGATTTAATCACAAAAGAATGGACAAAATTAAAAGGATTTAATGCTAATGTATTTTTAGAAAAATTGGGAACAGAGAAAAAATTGAAAAAGACAATTAGTTATTTAACAGTAGCAAGAAAAAAACAATTGTATACTTTATTTGATTATGCAGAAACTCTAAAAGTACATTTGAAAGTTACTAATAATAAGAGATTATTTGTTTGGAGCAGGAAAGATAGAGGAAACTAAAATGGACAAAAACAAGAATATAAAAAAGGCTGTTGAAAAGCACTGTCTTGAGTGCTGGGATGATGATAAAGAAAAAGTTGTAAATTGTCCTTATAAAACTTGTCCTTTGTGGAAATATAGGCTAGAAGAATTAAAAAAATCAAGACAATAATAATTATTATGCGACTTATATCTAATTTTCAAAAAATTATTTATATAATTAAATTAAACAGTAAAAGGCATTGTTTGGATAATAATAGTTGTAAATTGCCAAAAAAAAATGCTTTAAATTACTAAATAAATTAGTTAGGAGTTGAAAATAGAATGAGTGTTGATAAAAAATAAAAGGAAGGACTTTATAAAAGCCCCTCGCAACCACTTTTATTCTATCACACTCTTCCAATTTAATAAAGAAATTTTTGAAAATGAAATGGAGAGTGATTTAATTGAATTTAGAATCAAAAAAAGAAATGTATAATATTTTGAAAGAAAAGATTAGAGATAAAAAATTGAGTTATAAAAAATTGTCTGAAAAAATGAGAATTTCAGAGAGTGGATTTAATAAGAAAATAAATGGAAAGTATTTTTTTACACAGGAAGAAATATTTTTGTTGAAAAAGATATTGAAATTAAAAAATTCTGAATTAATAAAGATATTTTTTTAAATAAATATATTGCAATAAAAGAAAAATAATATTAAAATTATAGGGTAGAATGATACTGCCCTATAGCTAGATTTTAGAATGGGGAAGAAATGGCAAAAAATAGAACTAAGAAAGGAAATGGTAGAGGTAGTATAACAAAAACTAAAAAGAATAAACCTT
Organism: Leptotrichia sp. oral taxon 847; assembly: GCF_001553645.1. NCBI lineage: Bacteria > Fusobacteriati > Fusobacteriota > Fusobacteriia > Fusobacteriales > Leptotrichiaceae > Leptotrichia > Leptotrichia sp. oral taxon 847. The sequence goes on from NZ_CP014231.1 coordinate 672,721, forward strand.
ACTGGGTACGAGTTACAGACCCAGTAACAAAAAAACGAGTATCGTTAGGACTGTATAAAACGAAAAAAGAAGCACAGCAAAAATTAGATGAATATTTATTTAATCCTTATAATTTAGAAACACATACAATGACATTTTAGGAAATATTCAATTTATTTAAAGGAGCTCAAGAAAAAAATGTTGCTAAGGCAACTTTTAAATCTTATATAAACAGTTATAAGAGATGTAAACCATTATATAACCTGGTATTTAGGGATATAAAAGCTCCACAATTACAAAGTCTTATAAATAATTTAAATTGTAGCAAAGGAACAAAAAGTATTACTAAAGGATTTTTAAGTGTACTTTATAAATATGCTATAGAAATGGAAATACTAACTATAAATAGAGCGGAACATATAAAATTACCAAAAGAAAACAAACATAAAGAAATAAATATATTTAATGGTTATGATATTAAAAAACTGTGGGATAATATTAAAATCGATTGGGTAGAATACATTTTAATTATGATTTATACAGGAATGCGGATTGGGGAAGCTGTTAATTTAAAAAAAGAGAATGTTGACTTGATAAATGGAATCATATCTGGTGGAAATAAGACAGAAAAAGGAATGAATAGAAAAATACCGATTCGTGATGATATTTACCCAATCATACAAAATCTTTATGAAAATAGTCCTACAGATTATTTATTTTACAATAAGAATTGGGTATTTAAGAAAAAAAATAATGAAAATAAGCCAATTCGAGAAAATTATTTTCGTGAAAAATTTTATAAAACACTTGAAACATTAGGGATGGAAAAACATCAAACTCACGATTGCAGAAAAACATTGGCATCTTTTATGAGAAAATATCAATTAAATGAAGTTCAAATAACAGATATATTAGGACACGAAAGTATAAACACAACAATAGATTATTATATTAAAAAAGAAGATGAACAGGAATTAAAAAAATCAATTAACAGAATAGATTTTTTAAGGATGTAGTATAAAAATATTATTTAAAAGTCTAAAAATCATACTTTGAATATATCAAAAAAGGTAACCAATAGGTAACCAATGCATAAGGTAAATGGTTATTTTGACAAAATTTAAATACTTTATAATAAAAATTAGTACTTATCAACTCTCATAAGAAAAATTATCTCAAACTACTGTATTATTTGGATTAGTAGGAAGAATAGCTATAAAAAAATATGCTACCCTTGTGATAGCATATTTAAAAAGGAGTTATGAAGAAAAAAGTTTTCACTTTTTCTATTGGTCACCGATAATTATATACTACTATTATTAGAAACATTTTTTTTATTTATTTGTTTTTAGTTTGAACATGAGTTTTTTTTGGTCGTCCACAAGTTGAAGTTCCTGAACATCTGCAGCAATCTGTTCCACATAAATTTTTATTTTTTTTATAATCTTTATAAATTTTTCTAAATACTGAAAAAGCTACTAAAAGTGCTATTATTCCAACTATTATTGTTTTTATCATCATAATATTTCCTCTTTTCTAAATTAATAATTTTGCAATATTGAAAAATAATGTTGATACCACATATGGTAACACTAACAACATTGATACTTGAAATGCTAATAATTTCCATCCAAACTCTTGTTTTAAAGCTCCCATTGCTACAGCACATGGCACTACTAGAAGGACATACAACATAAATGAATATGCCCTTAGTTGACCATATTTGTCATTCCACAAGCTTCTAATTGCTGGAACGATATTTCCACCTGCATCTTGGTCAAGTTCCTCCTGACTTTTCATTTCCAATGTTGCAATTTTAAAGGTTGCAATATGTCCTAATGATTTTACCGACTCTACTGCTGCTCCTCCCAATCCAACTACTTGATCTTTTAAATCTGATACAAAATTATATTCTTTTTTCTCGTCATCTTTTTGAGATAATAAAATTTGTCCTAAAAATCCAACTACTGTTTCTTTAGCTATAATACTTGGCACAATAGAAGCTACAGGTTCCCATCTGTTACCAAAACCAGTTGGCTTGAATACAGGCTGAACTATTTTTGCTGCTTGACCTATGTATGAACTTTCAGCATCTCCTTTATTTGGGAAATATTGAAAGAACCAAATAATTAATAAAATTCCTAAAACTATTGTAGTTGCTTTTTTTATATAAGAAAAAGTTCTTGATTTCATATTGTTCCAAACAGCTTTTGCACCTGGAAGTCTGTATGGTGGCAATTCTATAAGTAACTCTGTGTTATTTCCTTTAAAGTATTTAAATCTTTTTAATATAAAAGCTACCAAAAGAGCCATAAATACACCAAAAACATAGATTGAAACTACAACTAAAGCTGCATTTTTACTGAAAAACGCTGCCGCAAGTAATGAATAAACTGGTAATCTTGCTCCACATGACATAAATGTTGCGATAACTCCTGTCAATCTTCTTGTTTTTTCATCTTCCAATGTTCTTGTTGAATAAATTGCTGGAACTGTACATCCAAATCCGATTAACATTGGGATGAATGCTTTTCCTGAAAGTCCAACTTTTGTCATCATTTTGTTTAAAATAAATGCAACACGAGCCATATATCCGCTTTCTTCAAGAATCGCCATAAAGAAGTAAATAAAAAACATAAGTGGAACGAATGTCAATACTGAACCTACACCAGCCAAAATTCCATCAAGTATAAAGCTGCTTAACCAATCTGGCACTCCTTCGATGGCGTGACCCACATATTTTATGACAAAGTCACTAAAGAAACCGTCAATCCAGTCGATAAACGGCGAACTTCCATCAAATACGATTACAAAAACGGCATAAATTATGGCAAGAAATGCTATTCCACCGAAAAACTTATTCAAAAGAACTTTGTCAATTTTATCAGTTAATGCAAATTTATCTCCAGTACCTCTTTTTAGGTTCATTGAGATAATTCCACGAACGATTCCATATCTCTGTCTTGCCAAAGCATCTTGAGGCTCAAGTCCATAACGATTTTTAATATTTTCCTTTTCAGTTTCTCCAATATTTGAAACACTTACTCCAAATTCAGTTTTTACTCTTGCTGCTACATTAGTGTCATCTTCCAAGATTTTAATTGCTAGCCATTCTACTGGATATTTTTTCAAAACCTTTTCGTAAGATTTATCATTTTCCAATTTATCTTTCAAACTTTTAATATTATCTTCGATTTCCTTTTCAAATGGCAATCTATGCTGTATTTTTTTAGCTGAAGAATTTTTTTTATAAAGTTCTACAGCTTTTTCCATAAGCTTGTCTACTCCGGCTCCAGATCTTCCACTTGTGAAAATAACTGGAACTCCCAATTGCTTTTCAAATTTTTCTACATCTAACTCATAGCCAATTCTTTTAAATTCATCTTCAAAGTTAAGTGCCATTACAACTGGAATATCAAGTTCCTTTAACAAAGCTGTCAAATAAATATTTTTTTCAAGCGATGTGGAATCTAACACATTAATTATCACATCAACTTCTTCATCCAGCAAAAAATCTCTTGAAACTCTTTCTTCTGCCGTACTTATTGATAAATTGTAAATTCCTGGTAAATCAATTAATTTTACATCTTCATCTTCGACTTTAAAAAAGACTTCTTTTTTTTCAATTGTTACCCCTGGCCAGTTTCCCATTTTTAGACTGGCGTGTGAAATTTGGTTTATTAACGCTGTTTTTCCAACATTTGGGTTTCCGACAAATGCTATATTTATCATTCTACCACCTCAATCTCTACCTTTTCTGCCAAATTTTCACTAAGCACAATTTTTGTTTCCACTGTTTTAATCAAAATATTTCCATTTGCAATATTTTCGATTTTACAGACATCTCCTCTACAAACTCCTAAACTAAGCAATCTTGTGTCAAGTTTTTTTTCAATAATGTCTTTTAAAAAAAATTTTTCTCCCACTTTTCCTTGCAATAAAGTCATCATAATCACTCCTCTAAAAATAAAAATCAAATTTCTCTAAAATATTTTTATCCTCAAAATATAAATTATTTACATAGTATTATATTTTGTATATCAAATTTATTTTATACTTTTTTTTAATTTTTGCAAGTAATTTTTAAAAAAATTATACATTTACAATAAAAATATAATAATCTAAAATTTTTGAATATAAAATATTTTTGTATCAATTTTTTTATTTTAAAAATATTTTACATAATATTGTATAAATTTAAGATTTATAAAAGAAAACAGCTACTTTCATATTTCTTTTTTTCTTTAATCTGTTCTTTTTATGGAAAAAATGGAAGAATATTATTAAAAACGATGACGTTTTGTAACCAAAAAGAATAAATATCACAAAAAATATCTATTAAAATTCTTATTTTTGTTGAAAAATAATAAAATTTGCAATTAAATGAAAAAAGATATAAAATAGATTGCATAAGAATTCAAAAAAGGAAAGGGAAAATACTATGATTATAGGTATTACTGGGGGAATTGGAAGTGGAAAAAGTACTGTTAGTCGTATTTTAAGAAATAAAGGTTTTTATTTTGTCGATTTAGACTCGATTTCTCACGATGTTATTCAAAATCCGAAAATAAAAAAACAGCTTTTAGAAAATTTTGGAAATGAAATTTTTGATAAAGAAGAGGTTTTGCGAAAAAAATTAGGAGAGATTGTTTTTAAAAACAAAAAAAATTAGAAAAATTAAATTCTATTATGCATCCAGAAATTTTGAAAGAAATGAGAAAAAAATTAAAGAAATAAAAAAAGTTGTTGTATTTGTGGAAATTCAACTGCTTTTTGAAGTTGGCTGGGAAAGTGAATTTGATTTAATTTTACTTATTTGGTCTAAAAAAAATATTCAAATTAAACGAATTTTAGAAAGGGATGGAAGAAGTAAAGATGAGGCAATAAATATAATAAATTCTCAAATTTCACTGGATGAAAAAAGAAAAAAAAGTGATTATGTTATCGAAAACAACGATGATAATTTGGAAAAACTTGAAAATAAAGTAAATGAATTTATTGATTTTTTGAAAATCAAATTAAATTCAGGAAAAAAAGAGGTGTAAAATGAAAAAAATAATGTTTTTAATTATGTTTGTTATATTAACTGGGCTAGCCGGTTTTATAGCATGGTTGTGTGTGCCATTTAATATTCTTATAATTGGAAGTGATGCTTATGCGAATCAGCCTACAAAAGGTTCGAGAAGTGACGGATTAATTCTTGTCAAGGTTGTACCACTTTTGGCACAGATTAAAATGGTATCAATTCCTCGTGATTCTTATGCTGAAATTCCTTGTGAAAATTTTAAAATGGATAAAATTACGCACTCCCACGCATTTGGTGGGACTCCGTGTACAATTGAAGCTGTCGAAAAACTGCTGGATGTAAAGATTAACTATCATATTTTATTTAGATTTGAAAATGTTATGGATATTACAACAATGATTGATGGAGTCGATGTTGTTTCTAACCACACTTTTAATCAAGACTACTTTGACCAGGAAGTATTTCACTTTAACCAAGGACAAGTTTATAACTTGAAAGGAAGACAGGCTCTTGCTTACACAAGACATAGAAAAAGTGACACAGCTTTTAAGCGGGATGAAAGACAAAGACAGGTCATTCAAGCAATTATACAAAAACTTGCAGCTCCTTCAGGATGGAAGTATATTCCAAAAGTTTTAGATTATGCAAAAAAAAATATGGAAATTGATGCAAATCCTCTAAAGGCTTTAGGTGCTGCGCCAGCAATCTTATTACATCATCCAGTTGAACAGCATGAGCTAAAAGGCGACGGTCGAATGATTAACGGTGTTTATTACTATATTTTGGACGATAATTCACTAAATGATATAATTAATGAATTTCAAAATTAAAATATTATTATTTCATAAAAATGCACATTTTGTGATATAATAACTATCAATAATGGAATTTTTAAAGAAAAAAAACAAAAAGAAAGGAGAAAAATGGAAATAAAAAAAGCTGAATTTATAAAATCTGCTGTTTATGAAAATGAATATCCAAAATTTAATAATATTACAGAATTTTCTTTTATTGGTCGTTCAAATGTTGGAAAATCTTCTTTGATAAATTCTTTGACAAAACGAAAAAATCTTGCCAGAACAAGTAAAACTCCAGGAAGAACACAATTAATTAACTACTTTTTGATAAATAGCAAAATTCATTTTGTTGATTTACCAGGTTACGGATTTGCAAAAGTTCCTCAAGCTGTAAAAAAAAATTGGGGAAAAATTATTGAAACTTACTTAACTTCAGAAAGAAAAAAAATTGTATTTTTACTTTTGGATTTGAGAAGAGTTCCATCAAATGAAGATATGGAAATGCTAAAATGGATGGAGCACTTTAAAATAGAATATTACATAATTTTTACAAAATCTGATAAATTATCAAATAACGAAAAATTTAAACAGTTAAAAGAAATTAAGAAAAAATTGGTGTTTGATAATGAAGATGTATTTTTTTACTCGTCATTAAAAAATACCGGAAGAGAAGAACTTCTCAAATTTATTGAAGAAAAAGCTCAAAATTATGAATAAAAAATTTTCAAAAAATATTTCTCCAAATTTTTAGAGAAATATTTTTTATTTTCAACGATGGTTTAAAAATTTTAGGGGCAGATTTTTAATTTTAAATTTTTTAAGTTATTCTTGATTACAAAATGTTATTTTGTTTAATATTATTTTTTTATTTTTTACATAAGGGGAAAGGACCGCCATTTCCCCTTATAATCCCCACGCTCGTCTAAGAATTTTTTTGAAGTAAAGCCGAAACTCACTTCGTTCAAACAGTCGTCTTTACTCCAAAAAAATCACGACACTTTTATATGGTAGTAAAATTTAAACCGTCGGAGCATTTTTATGTGCTGACAAAACTGTTTGAGCACGATTAGTGCGAGTTTTTTGTCAGTGCATAAAAATGTCGAAGACTAGCCGGGGTGCAGGGGTGCGGCGATGAGCACTTCTGCTTAAAAAAGAAAAAATTATTTTAGTAACTTTCTGGATTGAATGAAAAACTTAAAACTAAGATTTTTTATTTACCCCTAAATATTTTACTCTGTCTATTTTCAACTATTTTTTGACAATTTCATTATTTCATCTTCACATTTTTTTAAATTTAAAATTTCTTTTTCAATTTCTTTAAAGTATCTATAAGTCTTCACCTTAATATCTGATGCTGCTTTTTCATCAATGACTAATAATGAATTTTTGTGCAATTGCAACGCTGAAATTGTCCAAAGATGATTTACTCCTCCTTCAATCCCGTGATAAACCGCTCTTGCCTTTTTATAACCGTCTGCAAGTATTATGACCTCGTCAGAGTCAGTTAATGTGCCAACTCCGATTGTAAGTGCAGCAGTTGGAACTTTTTTTATATCATTTTCAAAAAATCTTGAATTTGCCAAAATTGTATCATAAGTCAAATCTTTTTTTCTAGTTCTGGAAGAAAGCGAAGAACCTGGCTCATTAAAAGCTATATGTCCATCTTCTCCAACACCACCTAAGAACAAATTAATTCCTCCAACTTTTTTTATTTTTTCCTCATATTCACGACATTCTTTTTCCACATCTTGCGCCATCCCATCCAAAATATTAATATTTTCCTTTTTTATATCAATATATTTAAAAAAATTTTCATTCATAAAATAATGATAACTATTTTTATGATTTGCACTTAATCCAACATACTCGTCCATATTAAAAGTTACTACATTTTGAAATGAAATTATTTTTTTCTCATTTAACTCTATTAATTTCCTATAGGTTTTAAGCGGCGTTGCTCCAGTTGGAAGTCCCATTACAAAAGGTTTTTCTTTTGTAGGATTGAATTTTAAGATTCTTTTTGCTATTTTATAAGCAGTCCATTTTCCAATTTCTTCACTATCTTTTAAAATTATTACTTGCATTTTCTTCACCTCAATTTTTACATTTTATGCTATTAATAGTATAATCCATATTTTATGATTGTCAATAATTAATTATACTCAGATACAATAATTTTTTTACTTTTTTATAAAAATAGAGTATAATTGTTAAACTAAAAAATATTTTTAAGAAAAAGGATAAATTATGAATATAAAATTAGCCAGACTTTTTGAAATTGTACAAATTTTATTGACGGAAAAGAAAGTGACAGCAGAAAAATTGGCACGTCATTTTGAAGTGTCCAAAAGAACGATATATAGAGATATTGAAACTTTGACATTAGCACAAATTCCAATTTATTCGGAAAAAGGAAGATATGGGGGAATTGGACTTATAAAAAATTTTACGATAGATAAATCTTTTTTATCTCAGAATGAGCAAAATGAGATTTTATTTGCTCTGCAAAGCTTAAATGCGATTCAAGATTCTAAAAACAACATCACTTTAACAAAATTAAACTCCATTTTTAATAGAAAGGCTGATGACTGGATCGAAGTTGATTTTTCAAGATACGGTGAAAATGATAGTATTTTGTTTGAAAAAATTAAAAATTCAATACTTGAAAAAAAAGTTATAGAATTTATCTATTTTAATACAAAAGGAAAAAATTCCAAAAGAACAGTAGAACCGCTAAAATTGTGGTTTAAAGAAAAAGCGTGGTATCTTTTTGCATATTGTCATAAGAAAAAAGATATTAGGCAGTTTAAAATAGCTAGAATAAAAAATTTGGAATTGACTTGTGAACATTTTGAAAGAGAACTTAAAAAGGAAGATTTGAAAAATCAAAATAATATGAATGGAAAAGGCACAAAAATAGTGATTGAAATTGATAAATCTCAAGCTTACCGTGTATACGATGAATTTTTTGAAGAAAGCATCACAAAAAAAGAAAACGAAAATTTTGAAATAACTACAGAAATTTTTGAAAATGAATGGTTATACGGATATTTACTGTCTTTTGGAGAACACTTAAAAGTTTTGAAACCTGCAAGAATCAGAGAAATTTTGGCAAAGAAAGTTGAAAAAATGAGAGAAAATTATAAAATATAAATTTTTAATATGACATACTGTTGTCATATTTTTTTTGCTATAATAAATTTGAAAATAAATTTATTTGAAAAAAACATTAAAAAAATTGTAATTATGATTTTAGAAAAATTTGCAGAATAGGAAAAATTTTTTGTAGCATTGGCACTGAATGAAAGAAAAATATTAAAGAATACAGGAGGACAAAAATGACTAAAAACAAAATAAATAATATTGATAAACTGGGAAGTTTGGTTTTTATTTTATTAACAATTTTATTTATATGTTTGCTTTTTTTTAATAAATCTTTTTTAAATTGGACATTTGAACGGCATCATAATATTTTAAGCTGGTATATAAGGCCTTTATTTCTAATACCTTTTTGTTATTTTTCATACAAAAGAAAATTAACGGGCATTTTTATGACAATCTTTTTTCTTTTGACAAGTATGTTTTGGTTTCCCAAACCAACGAATGTTAGCACACAAGTAAATGAATTTTTAAATTTAGAGCAAAAATTTCTTTTAAATAGTCCTTTTTATACAAAATTAATAGGAATTTTTATAGTCTTCATTTCTCTATGGGGATTGTCAAAAGCACTGTGGAAAAGAAATTTAAAATTAGGAATTGCAGTTTTAGTGTTAATTGCTATAAGTAAAATGTTTGGAAGTGTTATTTTTGCAGGAGAAGTAGGAAAATCTATTTTTATACCCGCAATTATTGGACTTGTAGTCTGTATTTTAGGTATTTATATATTATTTTACACTTCTAAAAAAAATGATTAATTTTTAAAATATAAATATTATCATTATTTAAAATTAAAAAGTTTTTTTATAAATTGAAAACTTTTAAAAAATAAAAAGTACAAAGGAGATCGATTAAAATGAAATATGAAATAGTGAAAATTAAAGAAAAAACAGTGGTTGGATTGTCTGAAACAATGAGAAATGACAAAAATACATCAAAAAAAATTGGAAAAATGTGGAATGAGTTTCGCTACGAAAATGGAGGAGAAATAAAAAATATAAGAGACAGAGTAAATAAAAATACAATGGCAGTTTATTTCGATTACACTAATAAAAATGGTTTTGAATATAGAAATCTTGTGGGTTGTGAAGTGAAAAAGGAAAGTAAAAATATTAATGAAAAATTGACAAAAATATTCATTCCAAGCGGAAAATACGCAAAATTTTCTCTTTTTGGAAATCCACAGATAGAAGTTACTAATTTCTGGATTAATTTTTGGAAGAATTTTGGAGAACAGGGAGAAAAATTAGAAAGAACTTATACTTATGATTTTGAAGAATATATAGCTGGAGGCGATCCTAAAAATATGGAAATTAATATTTATATTGCAGTGAAATAGTTCTTGGGATCTTATTTCAAAAACGAATAATTTTGAAAAAATTTAAAATTATGGATATTACATTAATAATATTCATAAGCGTTTATTTAAGTAATAAAAAAAATTTAGAACAAAGGAGAATGATTAATTATGACATTTGATTTTAAAAAAGAAGAAAAACAATTTTACAATTCTGGGAAAAAACCTGTTATAGTAGAAATTCCTGAAATGAATTTTCTTTCCGTCAGAGGGAAAGGCAATCCAAATGAAGAAAATGGAGAATACAAGAAAGCACTTGAATTAATATATGCTATCGCCTATACATTAAAAATGAGTTATAAAAGTGATTACAAAATCGAAGGATTTTTTAATTATGTTGTTCCACCGCTTGAAGGATTGTGGTGTTCGGAAAAAGAACAGGAAAATAATAAATTGGAAAAAGAAAAGTTAAACTGGATTTCCTTAATAAGATTGCCTGATTTTATTAAAAAAGAAGATTTTGAATGGGCTATAAAAGTAGCAACTGACAAAAAGAAAAAAGATTTTTCCAAAGTTAATTTTTTTACTTATAAAGAAGGAATTTGCGTACAATGTGTACACATAGGTTCTTATGATGACGAGCCTAAAACTATTTCATCAATGGAGGAATATGCCAGAAAAAAAGGTTACGCTTTTAATATAACAGAAAAAACACCTCATCATGAAATATATTTGAGCGATCCCAGAAAAGTTGACATAAGTAAAATTAAAACGGTCATTCGGTATCCAATAAAAAAGATAAAATAGTCTGTAAAAATTAATAGAAAAAAGAAAATTATTCAGAGAGTGTCTAGATTTTTTTATAAATATATACAAATTCAGTAATGTAGGAATTCTTTGCTGTATTTACATAAAAAAAATTTACACTCTCTAATTCCCCCAAAATAAGATTTTTTAATCATATTTTATTAATAAGTTTTAATCATTTAAATTATCATATATATAAGCTAAATTTAAAGTTCGTTCTTTCACGGTTCTTATTTTTGCTGAAATTGCACGATTAATTCCAAGTGTTCCACCTTCTTCATTTTCTATACAATATCTGAAAGTTCCGTCATCATCTCTATATTCTATCCAGTCTTTTTGTGCTTGAATCAAACGTTCTTTCGCTTTAGGATTCAATTTTTTCATCAACTTATTATAAATAATATTTAATTCTTTGTCCCAATAATCATAAATTTCTTGAGCTGCTCTTCTAAAATTATAGTCATTTCCACTCACATCTTTATATTTTGAAATAACATTTTTTTCAATTTTACTCATTCTTAATTTTAGTTCATTGGTATAACTTCCTGTCATTTCATTTGTATCGCTATATATCACATTTTTTGAAAAGATTAGTGAAGAAACTGTTAAAAATAATATAATTACCGTATTAAAAAAATTTTTTTTCATTCTTATCACCTCATTTTTAATTCTTCCATAATTAGTTATTTTCGTAATCTCCTTTCGTTAATATTATACCTTAATAAACTATGGGAATTTTGGTTTTATAAAAAATTTCAATTCTTCAAGTAATAAAAAATCAAAAAAAGAACTAGATATTTCCAGTTCTTTTTATATTATGATGATTTTAGTAAATCAGTTATTTAGTAATAGTTGCAACTACTCCTGAAGCTACTGTTCTTCCACCTTCTCTTATAGCAAATCTCAATCCTTCTTCCATCGCAATTGGGTGAATTAATTCCACTGTCATTTCAATGTTATCTCCTGGCATTACCATTTCTACTCCTTCTGGTAGTTTTACTTCTCCTGTAATGTCAGTCGTTCTGAAATAAAATTGTGGTTTGTATCCTGTAAAGAATGGTGTATGTCTTCCACCTTCATCTTTTGTAAGTACGTATACTTCTGATTTGAATCCTGTATGTGGTGTGATTGTTCCTGGTTTTGCTAACACTTGTCCTCTTTCCACTTCTTCTTTCTTAGTTCCTCTTAGCAATGCTCCTATATTATCTCCAGCTTGTCCTGAATCCAATAACTTTCTGAACATTTCCACTCCTGTTACTGTAGTTTTTGAAGTCGGTTTGATTCCTACTATTTCTACTTCTTCCCCAACTTTTACTACTCCTCTTTCTACTCTTCCTGTTACTACTGTTCCTCTTCCTGTAATTGTGAACACATCTTCAATCGGCATAAGGAATGGTTGGTCAATTGGTCTTTCTGGTGTCGGAATATATGTATCTACCGCATCCATTAATTCCATTATTTTTTCTACCCATTTTGCTTCCCCATTTAATGCTCCTAATGCTGATCCAGCTATTATTGGTACGTCATCTCCTGGGAATCCGTATTCGTTTAATAGTTCTCTTACTTCCATTTCTACCAATTCTAGTAATTCTTCGTCGTCTACCATATCAACTTTGTTTAAGAATACTACAATGTAAGGTACTCCAACCTGTCTTGCCAATAGAATATGTTCTCTTGTTTGAGGCATTGGTCCATCAGCTGCTGATACTACTAGGATTGCTCCATCCATCTGAGCTGCTCCTGTAATCATATTTTTTACATAATCCGCATGTCCTGGACAGTCTACGTGTGCGTAGTGTCTTTTTGCTGTTTCATACTCAATATGAGCTGTGTTAATTGTGATTCCTCTTTCTCTTTCTTCAGGAGCTTGGTCGATATTTTCAAAATCAACTTTTTCTGCAAGCCCTTTATCAGACAACACTTTTGAAATTGCTGCTGTCAAAGTAGTTTTTCCGTGGTCTACATGACCAATTGTTCCTATGTTTACGTGTGGTTTACTTCTGTCAAATTTAGCTTTTGCCATATTTCTCTTTTTCCTCCATATTTTTTTATTTCTTGTCTTAATATTAGCATATTTACAAAAAAAATGCAAGTATGATAAATCATTTTTTCAAAAAATTTATTAAATTTTTATAAAATTTTATTTTAAAAAGAGAGCATAAGAAGCATTTTCTCGCTAAAGATCCAGTTGCAAAACAGATTTTTTATTTTAATTTCCAAGTTAGTGGTGAAAATAATATTAACATCGGAAAAATTTCCAATCTTCCAGCAAGCATTGCAAAACTTAATACAATTTTAGAAAAATCATTTAAGTTGGCAAAGCTGTATGCAGGACCCACTTTTCCAAGTCCTGGACCTATGTTATTAAAAGTTGCAGCAACTGCGCTAAATGCTGTTAAAAAATCATCTGTGGAAAATGAAATCAATAAAAGCATCGCCATAAAAACTACTGCATAAACTACAAAATACACTGCTATACTTTTTTGCATTTTCAAACTTACTGGTTTGTCTTCGTAAGAGATTGAAATAACACGGTTGGGACTTATCATTTGTCTTATTTCTGCAAAGTGTATTTTTATCATTAGAATTACCCTGGAAATTTTTAATCCGCCTGCGGTAGAACCAGCACACGCACCAAAAAACATAAGTATCAACAAAATTACTTGCGAAAAAAGTGGCCATTTTCCAAAATCTGCCGTTGAGTATCCCGTTGTTGTCATCACAGAAGATACAGAAAATAACACATCTCTTATACATTGTAATATCGAACTGTATGATTTTGAAATATTTATGACTATTAGCGCAACCGAAACAAATACAATGAGTAAATAATATTTTAACTCTTCATTTTTTAGCACATCTTTTACTTTCCCGATTAAAATAAAATAATAAACATTAAAATTTACTCCAAAAACTAACATTCCAATCGACAGTACAACATCAATATAAGCGCTGTGATACGGCAAAATACTTCCATTTCTTATACCAAAGCCACCTGTCCCAGCTGTTCCAAATGCAAGTAAACTTGCTTCAAATAAATTTAGACCTCCAAATAGCAGTAAAATTATCAAAACTATTGTCATAACTGTATATATTTTGTACAACACTCTTGCGGTAGACGACAATTTTGAAACTATTTTACCAAATGTCGGTCCTGGAACTTCAGCTTTCATTACATAGACAGAAGTTGGAGAATATTTTGGCAAAATTGCAAGTGCTAAAACTAGAACCCCCATTCCTCCTACAAAGTGAGTAAAACTTCGCCAAAATAAATTTGAGTGACTAATTTTGGTCAAGTCTGTAATTATGCTCGAACCTGTTGTCGTAAAACCGCTGACAACCTCGAAAAAGGCATCTACAAATGACGGTATCTCTTTCGATATTACAAACGGGAGTGCTCCGAAAGCTGACATAAATATCCAAGATAAAGCCACTATTACGAAACCTTCTCTCCCTTGAATATTTTTATCAATTGGAATTTTTAGCGACATTAGAAGACCTACTGCCAAAAGTAGTAAAATCACTATTCCATATGACATCTTATGTAAAATATCCTCTTTGTATAAAAAGCTTATAATTAATGGCAAAAACATCAGTCCAGCTTCTAGTATTAAAATTTTTCCAATTACAAAACTTATCATTTTTTTGTTCATTTTCTTGCTCCTTGTAATTAATTTGTTATTTAATTATTTATTTTAAAACAATTCCTTCAAAGTCATCTATTGGAGTTGTCGTTATAATCATTACATAATCTCCAGTTTCTATCGTATCATTTCCACCAGGAAAAATTAAATTGTCATTTCTAAAAATACCTGCAATTATTACACTTGTCTTTAATTTTAAATCTTTTAGTGGAATTCCAACTATATGGCTTTCTTTTTTTATTTCAAAAATAATAAGTTCTACTCTATTTTCACACAATCTGTGGAGCGTTTTCATTTTTGAGCCTCTTGTATTTATTCTAGCTCTGACTACTCTTATTATGATGTCAGCGATAACTTTTTTAGGAATTACAGTTGATTTTACCCCGTAATCTTCAATAATTGGAAGAAGTAATGTCCTGTCTATTTTTGTAACTATTTTTGAAGCTGTGAGTGATCTTGCAAACATTGATAAAACCATATTTTCTTCATCACTGTCACTAAGCATAACAATGGAATCAAAATTTTTAATTCCTTCATCTATTAAAAATTCGTGATCTGTCTCATCTCCATAAATTGCGCAAACATTTGGAAATGTTTGACTTAGATGTTCTAATTTTTGCATATCGCTGTCAATGACTTTCACTTGTTTTTTTTCTCTTAAAAGAATGTCTATCAAATAATGAGAAATTGTTCCTCCACCAATGATCATCGAAGAATTTACATATCGACTGTATCCCATTTTTTTGTAAAATTTTCTAACGGCTTCTGTCGGTCCCATAACATAAATTACGTCATTTTCCAAAATTTGAAAATCTCCAGATGGAATAAACACATCGTTTCCTCTTTCAACAATACAGATTATAACTTTTTCACTTTGATCTACATCCAAGTCTTTTAGGTGCATATCCTTTAGAAAACTGTTTTCTTCAATTTTTAGTGAAATCATATTCGCTCTTTGCCAAAAAAAACTTTCTGCACTTAAGGCATTTGGAAAGAATAATTTATTTGCTATGTTTTTAGCTGATTCCATTTCTGGATTTACTATTAGCGAAATACCTAAATCATCTCTGACAAAACTCAAATTTGAACCGTATTCAGGATTTCTTACCCTTGAAATCGTATATTTTGCTCCCATTTTTCTTGCAATAATACAAGCCATTATGTTTAATTCATCAGTTGGCGTTGTTGCGATGAAAATGTCCGCTGTATCAGTTCCAGCTTCAAGCAGTGTTTCATATGAGGCTCCGTTTCCTATATATCCTGTTACATCATTTGTTTCAACTATTTTATTCAGTCTTTGCTCTTCCTTTTCAACTAATATGACATCATTTCCGACTTCAGATAATTCGCTACAAAGCGCTTCACCCACAACACCGGCTCCAACTATAATTATTTTCATAAATTTTCCCACTTTCTCCTTGTCTACAAACATATGAATTTTTAGTATATTACAGATAAAAATTTTATTTTTTTAGATTTTTAGCCACTTCTTTTGCATAATAAGTTATTATAGCAACGGCTCCTGCTCTTTTCATCGCGTACATTTGCTCCATTACAACTTTTTCCTCATCTATCCAACCATTTTGTGCCGCAGCTTTTGTCATAGAATATTCCCCTGAAACGCTGTATGCCACTGTTGGCACTTCAAATGAATCGCTTACTTTCTTTAACACGTCAAGATAAGCAAGTCCTGGTTTTACAATTACAATGTCCGCTCCCTGTTTTAAATCCTCATTGACTTCGCTAATTATATCTCTATTTCGTCTAAAATCCATCTGATAAGATTTTCTATCACCAAATTGCGGTGCTGAATCAGCTGCATCTCTAAAAGGTCCATAAAATGCTGAAGAATATTTCACAGAATAAGCCATTATCGGTACATTCTCAAAATGATTTTTTTCTAAAACTTCTTTAATTTTTTCAATCCTTCCGTCCATCATATCTGACGGAGCCACAATATCCGCTCCCGCTTTTACATATGACAACGCAATTTTTCCAATTATTTCTATCGTTTCGTCATTTTTCACATATCCATTTTTGTCTAAAATTCCACAATGTCCATGACTTGTGTATTCACAGCAACAAACATCACAAATTACCAAAAAATTATCATAATTTTTTTTAATAAATCTTACCGCGTTTTGAATAACACCATTTTCATCATAAGCCTGCGATGCACATTCATCTTTGTGTTTCGGTATCCCAAAAAGCAAAATAGAATTTATCCCCAATTTTACAAGTTCATCTAGCTCTTCCGAAAGTCTATCTACTGAGTATCTAAAAATTCCTGGCATTGATGGAATTTCATTTTTAATGTTTTCCCCCTCTTCAATAAAAATTGGATAAATCAAATCAGATTTTTCCAAATACACATCTTTTACAAGGTTTCTAATTATTTCATTTTTTCTCAATTTTCTGTGTCTTTTAAACATTTTCTTCTCCATTCTCTAAATTTTCAATTTTATTCAAAACTTTTTTTATCTCTTCCTTCATCGCTCGACTTCGCTTACAGTTTTTCCCATTCGTAGAAATTGAAATTTGAAACTCACTATTTTTCACAACTCCAGTAAACATTGTATTCATCATGGTTTTTGAAGAAACGTTGTTCACTAAAATATTATTTCTATCACAAATCAACGCAATTTTTTCATTCAAATCCGCATCATCAGTTGCAGTTATTACCAAAAAATAATTTTTTACGATTTTTTCAATTTCATTTTGACTATTTTCCAAATTTTTTTTATAATTTTTAAATTTTTAATTTTCAAAATTTCACTTTCTTTTATTTCTTTTCCTAAAACTGTAATGTCCGTGCCGTATTCTGTAATTTTTTTTATTTTTCTTTTTGCAACTTTTCCTGCACCAATTACCAAAATTTTTTTATCTTTCAAATTAACACACATTGGGAAAAACATTTTATCTCCTTTTTTTGTTTATTTTCCAAACTTTTTTAATTTTTATTTTTTACTTTCTAAAATCTTATTTTATTTTTATTTTTTTACTACAAAAATTATAGATATATTTTTTATTTTACTACATCTTAATTTTTTATGATTAGTTTTTTTTAAAAAAATAAAAAAAACTTATTTTTCAAAGTTTTTTTATTTCTCCACCACCGATTAATTCATTCTCCAAATAAAAGACAATATGTTGTCCCTGCGAGTTTTCATGCGTTTTTTCATCAAATGTAAAATACAACTTCCCATTTTCAAAACTTAGTTGTCCCTTTAATCCTTTTGATGAAAATCTTGGTCTTGCGATAATTTTTTTTTGCATAATTTTTTCCATTTCATAATGAAATTTATAATTTATAACCTCGATTTTATCCACCAAAATTTCTTCAAAATCTCCAACAACAACTTCATTTGTTTCGGGTCTTATTTCCACAACAAAGAATGCTTTTCCTAAATTAAGTCCCAGTCCTCTTCGTTGTCCAACTGTGTAAAACTGGTAACCAATGTGTTTCCCAATTATTTTCCCATTTTTATCTATAAAATTTCCTTCTTTAATTTCATTTCCTAAAAATTTTTTTAAATAAGAAATATAGCCGTTCGGCGCAAAACAAATCCCTTGACTGTCTGGCTTATTGTGTGTATGAATCCCGTGTTGCCGAGCGATTTCTCTAACTTGTGGTTTCTCGTATTCTGATAGTGGGAACAAAAATCTCTCAATAATATTTTTATCAAGTCTGTAAAGCATGTATGACTGGTCTTTTCGATTTTCCTTATCCCACATTAAAAGTCCATTCATACTTTTTTTGGAATAATGCCCAGTTGAAATATATTTTATCCCCATTTTATCCGCAAACTCCACTAATTTTTTAATTTTCACTTTCTCATCACAAATCACGCAAGGTGAAGGCGTTTTACCTTCATTATATATTTTTACGAAATATTCCATTACTTCTTTTTTGAATTCATCTACAACATTTATCACATAATGTGGAATTCCCAAATTATAGCAAGTATATCTCGCATCATTTATATCATCTAGTGAACAACATGTTTTACCAGGATTTTCTGACAATTCATCTGGCAAATGTTTCAATGTAACTCCTATCACTTCATATTCTTGCTGCTGCAACAATAACGCTGCTACCGAACTATCTATTCCTCCACTCATTCCAACTACTACTTTTTTATTTTTCATTTTTACCTTTCAAATTTTATTATATTCAAAATAAAAAATTTCTCAAAAACTCATATCATAAATAAAAATTTAGATTTGACACAACTATTCAAATTTTTCATAACCTTTATCTATCCATGAAAGTTTTTCCAAATTTTTAATTTATTTTATCATATTTCTTGAGAAATTTCATTTTTTATTATGATGGTTTAAAAATTTTAGGGGCAGATTTTTTAATTTCAAATTTTTTAGGTTATTCTTGATTACAAGATGTTATTTTGTTTAATATTATTTTTTTATTTTTTACATAAGGGGAAAGGACCGCCATTTCCCCTTATAATCCCCACGCTCGTCTAAGCATTTTTTTGAAGCAAAGCCGAAACTCACTTCGTTCAGACAGTCGTCTTTACTCCAAAAAAATCACGACACTTTTGTATGATAGTAAAATTTAAACCGTCGGAGCATTTTTATGTGCTGACAAAACTGTTTGAGCACGATTAGTGCGAGTTTTTTGTCAGTGCATAAAAATGTCGAAGACTAGCCGGGGTGCAGGGGTGCGGCGATGAGCACTTCTGCTTAAAAAAGAAAAAATTATTTTAGTAACTTTCTGGATTGAATGAAAAACTTAAAATAAGATTTTTTATTTACCCCTAACTATTTTACTTTAATTAATCTACAACCACAACAACTTTCCCATTCGCCATATTTCCTTCCAAAAATTCATGTGCATCTGCAATTTCATCTAATGAGAAAACTTTTGAAATCTTAGGTCTAATCGAATGTTTTTCAAGAAAATCAAACATTTCATTAACTGTATCTTTATTGACATTTGTGCTGTCAAATGAAGTTAAATACGATTCTGAAATGATGTCTACCAACGGCTCAAAATATTCAATTATCCATCCACCAAGACATCCTGTCATACAGACAATTCCACCTTGCTTTACTGATTTTAGTGATGATTTCAAAGTTGGTCTTCCAATTAATTCCAAAACTTTATCCACGCCATCTGGGAACAATTTTCTCAGATTTTTATCAAAATTTTCATCTCCAACAATCACTTCATCTACACCTTTTTCCTTCAAAAACTGCTCTTTAGATGCACTTCTGCTCGTAGTGATAACTCTCGCATTGATAGCTTTTGCCAACTGAATAGCTGCTAATGCCACCGACCCTGTTCCACCTCGAATTAAAAGTGTTTCTCCTTCCTTTAATTTTAAACTTTTAAAAAGTGAGCCATATGCTGTATAATAAAGTTCTGGATACGCTGCAATTTCTGACCAGAAAATATTTTTTTCTGTGATTTCCAAATTTTCTGAAAATCTTTCTTTTAACAATTCTTTGCTTTTTAATTCGATATTTTTGAAAGAATCTTTTTCATCAGGCAATCTATAAACCTGATTTTTGGGAATTAAAATATATTCTGCATAACTTCCGTCAAATTCTCTTCCCATGCCATTCATCATCGAAAAAACTTTGTCTCCTTTTTTAAAATCACTGTTAGACGGATCTTCCACAACGCCGACACATTCGATCCCAATTACTCTTGGAAGTTTTACCGATGGCGAATTTCCTTGACGAGTGAAAATTTCCGCTCTATTTATTCCAAATGCCTTTATTTTCACAAGAATCCAATCTTTTTTCACTTCTGGAATTGGAACATTTTTTATTTTCATTTCTTCAGCACTACACGGTTTTTCAAGCACCATTGCTTTCATGAATTTTCTTTTCATAAATTTTAACTTCCTTCCTTTTGTTTTTTTATTTTTAAAACATTTTATCATTTTTATAAAAAATATTTGACTTTTTTATTACTATATAGTAATATAAATTTACGATATAGTAATATTTTTATATAAATATATTATCATATAGTAATAATTTTGTAAAGGAGGAAATCTATGAAATCAAACTCTGGATTTTATATAAGCAGAATAAAACAAGTAAATACTAGACTTTTGAATAAATTTTTGGCACAAAAAAATATAACGGCGTTTAATGGAGAGCAAGGTCGAATTTTGCATGTACTTTGGGAAAATGATGGGATTAGTAACAGAGAATTGTCGAAAAAATCTGGTCTTGCTATGAGTTCGCTTACAACGATGCTTGAGCGGATGGAAGAAAAAAATTTATTAATACGAAAATTTTGTCCGACTGATAAACGGAAAAGTTTAATTTTTTTGACAAATTATGCTAAATCTTTGAAAAGTGAATATGATGAAATTTCTGATAAAATGAATGAAATCTCTTTTGAAGGAATTTCAGATGAGGATCGATTGGCTTTTGAGGCAACTTTAGAAAAAGTTTTGTATAATTTTGAGAGAGCTGAGCAAAAATTTAATAAAAAATAATTGAAAATGCCGAATGAATTCTGAAATTTATAAAAAATTATTTGGTGTCTAATTGGAGGTAAATAAATGATAGAATTTATCAATGTTGGAATGACTTATCCAAATGGGAATGTTGGATTAAAAAATATTAATTTGACTTTAAATGAATCTGAAATTACGGTTTTTATTGGACCGTCTGGGAGCGGAAAAACTACACTTTTGAAAATGATTAATCGGTTGGAAGATAATACGACTGGAGAAGTGAAAATTAATGGTAAAAATGTGAAAGACTACAATATTCACAAAATGCGTTGGGATATTGGATATGCTTTGCAGCAAGTGGCACTTTTTCCGCATATGACGGTTGAAGAAAATATTGCAATTGTGCCTGAATTGAAAAAATGGAAGAAAGAAAAAATTGATGCAAGAATTGACGAGTTATTAAATATGGTTGGACTTGAGCCTGAAAAATATCGAAAAAGAAATCCTCCGGAATTGTCTGGTGGAGAAGCACAAAGAGTTGGAATTGCAAGGGCTCTAGCTGCTGATCCAAAAATTATTTTGATGGATGAACCGTTTAGTGCATTAGATCCTATCACTCGTGCAAATTTACAGGAAGATGTGAAAAAACTTCAGAAACAAATTCACAAAACAATTGTTTTTGTAACTCATGATATCGAAGAAGCATTTTTATTGGGGGATAAAATTTGTATTATTCAAGACGGCGAGTTAGTTCAAGCTGGAACAAAACACGAAATAGTCTCAAATCCTAAAAATGCTTTTGTGAAAAAATTTATAGCTATTAAAAAGAAAGAAGGTGAAATTTATGAATAAATTAATTTTGACTTTTTTAGAAAAAAAAGACGAACTTTTTAGTGGAATTGTGGAACATATTCAAATTTCTTTTATCGCACTAATAATTGCTCTAATTATTGCCATTCCACTAGGTATTTATTTAAGCTATCACAAAAAATTAGCGAACATTGTTATTGCGATTAACGGCGTTATTCAAACTATACCGTCTTTAGCAATTTTAGCACTTTTAATACCAATCGTTGGAATTGGAAGAAAACCTGCGATAATTGCTCTTACACTTTATGCTCTGCTTCCAATTTTACATAATACTTATACTGGTATTACTGGCGTAGATCCAATGTATATGATAACTTCAAGAGCTTTAGGAATGAATAAATTTCAGCAACTTACAAAAGTTCAGCTTCCACTGGCTATGCCTGTAATAATGACAGGAGTTAGAACGGCTGCTGTTTTGATTATAGGAACTGCCACACTAGCTTCCCTTGTTGGTGCTGGAGGACTTGGTAAACTGATTTTACTTGGTCTTGATAGAAATAACAACTATTTGATTTTGTTAGGAGCTATTCCTGCTGCTTTACTTGCAATTTTATTCGATTTCATCTTTAAGCAATTGGAAAAATTGAGTATCAAAAAAATATTAATTCTCCTAATTTTAATCACATTTGCGTGTCTTTTTGGATCAATTAGCAGTTTTAATAATACAAAAAAAGATAAATTGATAATTTCTGGAAAACTTGGTTCGGAGCCAGAAATATTGATAAATATGTATAAAATTTTGATTGAAGAAAATAGCAAACTTGGCGTTGAGTTAAAACCTGGACTTGGAAAAACTTCTTTTGTATTCAATGCCTTGAAAAATGGCGATATTGATATTTATCCTGAATTTTCAGGAACTGCAGTTTTCACTTTCTTGAACGAAACTCCTGTGAATAACAATGCCGAAGATGTTTTCAATCAAGCCAAAAAAGGTATGGAAACTAAATTTAAAATGGTTATGTTAAAACCTATGAAATACAATAATACTTATGCAATCGCTGTTAGCAAGAAATTTGCCAATGAAAATAATTTGAAGACAATTTCTGATTTGGCGAGTGTGAAAGATAAGATAAAGGCTGGATTTACAAGGGAGTTTAATGATCGTGAAGATGGTTATCCTGGACTTAAAAAATTGTATCAGTTTGAAATTCCGAATATTAAAGAGTTCGAGCCGAAACTTCGTTATGTTGCTGTTCAAAGTGGCAATATTAACTTGGTTGACGCTTATTCTACTGACCCCGAACTTGCTCAGTATAATATGGTTATTTTAAAGGACGACAAGCATTTATTCCCGCCATATCAAGGTTCTCCGATGATGCGGGAGGAAACTTTGAAAAAATATCCTAAATTGAAAAAGATTTTGGAAAAATTGAGTGGCAAAATTTCAGATGAAGAAATGTCGACAATGAATTACCGTGTTTCTGTAAAAGGTGAGAACGCTTACAACGTGGCAAAGGAATATCTAAAGAAAAATAAAATTATAAAATAAAAAATGTAAATTTGTTTAAAATAAAATTTTTTATAATTGATAAAATAATTTTTTTATGGTAAAATACTCTTAGAAATATTATTGTTAAAAAGTTATTCCTACTTCTAATTATTTAGGTCCTTCCCGGCAATGCTGCAATTTTTTGAAAGCTCCGGGAATAAATATTAAGAATAATACGTACAATAATATTTCAACTAAAATTTATTATGAGGAATTGTCAATAAAAAGTCATTCCTTATTTTTATACCTTATCTTTAAATCTAATATTTTATAAATTTTTCTTAAACCAAAAAAGAATAAAATTCAAAAAAAGAAAAAAATTTTTAATAAGGTATTGCAAATTTTAAATTATGAGGTATAATAATTGTGTACCAGTTAGGTACTTATTAATTTTAGTTAAGATAAAATAGTATTTAAAATAAAAATTTAAAAGTTGGAGGAGAAAAAAATGAAAAAGTTATTAGGTTTATTAGCAATGATATTGGTTATATCTTCACTATCTTTTGCTGAAAATGATCAAGACGTTTTAAAGGACATTTCATTAGATTCTAAATGGAGTCAAACTTACTATGATAAAGATGGAAATGACGCAAATAGACTTGGAAATGAAGGATTTAAGAAAAAAAACAAAGAAAGATTCAGATGGACTGAAGAAGTACAAGGAACTTTAGGTCTTAACAACGAATGGGGATTAGATGCAAATTTCCATTATCGTGAACATAATGATAGATTTTATGAAAATGGAAAAAGAACAGGTGCCAAAGGATCAGAAAAGTTTTCAGCTATAGAATTTGCTAAAGCGGCTCAATGGGGTTCTCTTGACACAACTACAAAATTGGGATGGAGAAACTGGACTTATCGTGAAAACGGTGGAGTTGGTTCTCAACACACAGTTGGACAATCAAACGAATTTTATTTTGGACCTACATTTAATCTAAAAGTATTCGGACAAAATGTAACAACAACAGCTGAAGCAGTATATTTCAATCAAAGAGGTACTGCTAATCAAGACTCTAGATATTACACAGTTCGAGATAAAAATGGTGAAATTAGAAAAACAGACGGATTAGGAGCGAATTTAATCTTTAATATTGGAAACACTATTTTTGACAATGGATTTGGAAAAGCAAATTACTATGTTGATTTAGCTCACTACTTAAGAGACGGGAAAGCTAAGGACGCCAAGGATTCAGTTGCTTTAGCATATTTAACAGGAGTTGGATATCAAACTCCTAGTTTTGCAGGATTCTATGCTGGATTAAATGTTGAAAATGAATTTAAAAAGAGAACAGCTAAAAGTGGATTTACAAATGAATTTTCGGTTTGGACTCATTTAGGTTACAAAGCTGATATCGACACACCGGCTGGTGTACTTACAATTAATCCAAGAATTGGTTATCGTCCTGTAGACAAAAATTACAAAAAAGGAAATGCTTGGAAATATGACTATTACAACTCTGAAAGCAAACGAAAAATTGAAGAAGAAAATGAATTAAATTTTGGATTAAAAATAGGATTAGCAGTTAAACAATAAATCAAAAAAACAGAAAGACTTTATAAACACCTTTTTTTCATTAATAGTAGCTCAAATAACTCTATTATGACAAAAGGTGTTTTTTAATATTTGAAAATTTTGCTATTTGTATTTATACTTTTAAACGCAAATAATTTCTTTTAGAAACAAAAATTTAGAAAAAAACTTTACAAAAAATTTTAATTATGATAAAATACTTTTAAATTATCAAAAAATTTTAGGTTTTTTAGGAGGAGAAGCTATGAAAAAATTATTAGGATTATTAGCATTTATGTTAGCAACTGTTTCTTTTGCACAAGGAGAACAAGATGTCGTTAAAAGCATCCGAATAAATTCGGACTGGAGACAAGGATATACTGATAAATCCGGGAATGATGCAAACGAAATAGGAAACGAAGGATTTAAAAAAGCAAACAAAACTAAATTGAGATGGAGAAACGAATTTGGAACTACTCTAGGACTAAATGACGAATTTGGTTTAGATGCAGATCTTTTTTATAAACATGATGAAGATAGATTTTACAACAACGGAAAAAGAACAAAATCAAAAAAAGGTACAGATTTGATTGATGCAAATTTATCAAAATCACTACAACTAGGTTCACTTGACACTACAACAAAATTAGGAGTAAGACACTGGACAAAGTTGGATAATTTTAGCGATGGTTCTAAACATACTTCAGGAGAATCCAATGAATATTATTTCGGACCAACATTTGGAGTAAATGTATTGGGACAAAATATAAAAACAACAGCACAAGCTGTATACTTTAACCAAAGAGGTACTGGAAATCAAGACAACAGATATTATAGATCTGGAGATGACAAAGCAAGAGATGGTTGGGGAGCCAACTTATCATTAGCAACTGATGGTAAGCTTTTGGATGGAAACTTTGGAACAGTTAGTTATGATGTATCATTGGATCACTTTTTAAGAGACGGTAATGGAAAAAATAACAAATCAAATGTTAGACTTGATTACACAGTGGGTGTAGGTTATGATACACCTTCATTCGCTGGATTTTATGCATTTATTAGACCTGAAAATGAATGGTCTAAACATACTGCAACTGGTGGTTATGAAAATGAATTTACAGTATGGACTGGACTTGGATATAAAAAAGGATTTGACACTTCAATTGGAACAATTAATGTTAATCCTAGTGTAAGATATTCTCCAGTTAATAAATTGACTGACAAAGGTGAATACTGGAACGGTAGTGACAAAAAAACTACAGTTGAAACAAATGAATTAAGAGCTGGAGTAAAAGTAAGTTTAGATGTTAAATAAATTTAATAATTGAAAATAATAAAATTGGTGGTAAAAACTGCCAATTTTTTTATGTGAAAAAAAGAAAATTATTATAAAATCAGTTCACAAATGATTAAAAATTTAGTATAATATAAACGTTAAAATTAATTGTAAAATAAAAGGAATAAATTTTAAAACAGGAGAAAAAATGAAGAAAAAAATTTTTAAAGGGGGTAATATATTTTGAAAAAAATTTTTAAAAAGGAGATGAAGGAAAAAACAAAGAAAGGAAATGGTTCAAAAAAATTAAAAATAGGAATTTTTGCTCTGTTAAATACCTTTGTGGGAATGACTGCGAGTGCTATACAAAATAGTAATGTTAATTTACCTAAAGAATTTACTCAGGATATAGCAGCAAATGGCTACGAAAACGAAGTTTTTGACTATGATTTTGACAATGATGGAACTGATGAAAAAGTTGTAGTGAGCTATAACGAAGAAAATAATTTTTTAAATGCGATCGTTTCCATTTATACAAATCAAAATGGAAAAAATATGCTAAGTTATCAAATAACTTTTAATAAAAAAATAAACATTTTAAATTTAGAAGAGATGTCTAAATTACTGGATAAAGTAAAAGAGTATTATAGCGAATATTCAAAAAATATGTCTCCAGACGAAACTAGGCACATAATGATTTATGATGACAATAGAAATTCCGAAATAGTATTTAGTAAATTAAAATTTGATAAACATTCTCCCAAAGATTTAGATAATTTTTTATTTGTGAAAAATGCCTCTGAATTGCTCGATGCACCGAAAGGAAAATCAATTGTAACGCTAAAATATAGCGAAAAGCCAAAACTCTTATTTGAGATGGTATCGGATGCAAACCAGCAAAAATTGTACTATACTGAGATTACAAAAAAAGGAAGTACAAATGTAAATCACATTAAAGAAAAAAAATCTAAAATAAAGCCTTTAACTTTTAAAGGATTTGTGGTAGATAGAGGAAATAACGTGATAAAAAGAGGATTTTTCTGGGATAAAATGGTTACAAAAATGGATAATGTCAATAAATTTATTGAAGAAACATTAGATGCAGGACAAGATATTAATATAATCACTGAATATGCACCACTTTCTCACGATAAAGAAAGTAAAAAAGATAAATTTGGAAACAAAAACAACCAAAGTGTAGTGGCATATACAAATCCCGACAAAAAGGGGGAAATTATAAATGTCCCAGATCAAACTCTATTTAGAATTTTAGGAGAAGAAAAGGGAATGCTAAAAATTGAAACGCCATTTTATGGAGGACCTTATTACATTTCCAAAGATAAAGATAGCTACAAAAAAGTTGAAAATATAAACGGTGCGATTAATAAATTCGTTGCCATTGATCCAAGCAGTCAAGCAGAAATGCTTTTTGAGCGAGATCCAGAAACAAATAAATATAAAGTTGTAACTTATTCGTTTGTAACAACTGGAAAAGATGGAAGCGGTTCTTACGAAACACCCCATGGCGCATTTTTAATCGCGTTTACCAGAGGGTACATGCCGTTTACAAGAAAAGCTAGAG
This sequence comes from Leptotrichia sp. oral taxon 847, assembly GCF_001553645.1. NCBI lineage: Bacteria > Fusobacteriati > Fusobacteriota > Fusobacteriia > Fusobacteriales > Leptotrichiaceae > Leptotrichia > Leptotrichia sp. oral taxon 847. The sequence goes on from NZ_CP014231.1 coordinate 700,594, forward strand.
AAGGCGACACTCCTCTTCCAGAAAGACCTGATTTGACAATTGCTGGAGTTGCTAAATTTGCCGTTAGATTCAGTGGTGGAGGATATTTACACGGAATACCTGTTAACACTCATTTTAAAGGTGAAACAGCTCTAACTGAAACAGCTGCAAAGATAGGAACTTTCAAAGAATCACATAAATGTGTGAGACATTTTGACGATCAGGTTGGATTTATTGTTGATTGGATAAACGCTGGAAGTAAAATTAAAGATGGAGATAACACAATACCTGAAGAACCAGTAGTTGCAATAGTTTTATAAAATAAATAAAGGAGAAAAATTTATGAAAACAAAAAAAATAAAATTTTTTATTTTGGCGCTGACTTTGATTTCTATGATTTCAGTAAATAATTTTTCAGCTCCAAAAAATTCACAAAAAATTGAATGGAAAAAAGTAACTCTTGAGCCAGATTTAAATGAAGACGGTGTTAAAGACAAGATAGAAGTGGAATACATGCAATCTGGAGACAGTGTAAAAATGAGATTTACACCGTTTGTAACTAATGAAAAAGGGAAATATACCAAAGGTGAAAAAATCGAAAAAACAATAAAAAAGGGAGATTTTGAAAAAGAATTTGATAATTTTATCAAAAGCTATATAGCGGAATATCCTAAAAAACAAAATACGAAAAAAAAACAGCAAAATGAAAATAAAAATTCAAATAATCTGAATAATATAAAAAATGCTCAAGATTCAGTAATCACCCCCGAAAACCATAAAAACGAAAGTGATAAAAAAACTCAAATAAAAAATTCAAATTCGATAAAAGGTCCTTACAGTTATTCGACTTACTACTTAAAGGAAAGACCAAAAAATTTGACTTTTAATTATGAATATGACAAAAATTCACCAAAGGATATGGACGAGTTTGTTTTTATAAAAAACAAGTCAAACATCAGAAAAGAGCCAAATACAAATGCTAAGGTCATAAAAGAAGCAAAATATGGAAATAAATTTAAAGTTATAGGTCTTGTTAAGAGTAATAGTGAAGGAAAATCTGATGACTGGTATGAAGTGTTTTTAGACGGTCAGCTTGGATATATTCCAAAATCTTCCGCTGAAAAAAGAGAATTTGACTGGCAGGATATGATGCAAAAAGTAAACAAAACAAACGCTTTCATTAGAGATGCACTTGCAAAAAGTAAAAAAATCTATGTCTTGGACGACTATGTCCCATTAGGTGGAAGTGGCGGTGGAAATCGGGATAAATTTGGAAATAGAGCAAACCAAAGTGAGCCAGCTTATGCTAACTCAAGTTTTAAAAATGCAAATGCAATAAATATACCTGACAGAACGATTATGACCATCGAAGAAGATAATGATAAATATACAAAAGTAAAAATAGACGCTTTTGATGAAGGAACTTACTACATAAAACCGTCAACTCGAAACATGTTAAAAGATTCTGGGATAACAAAAGAAATCGAAAGATTTATCTACGTTGATAGAAGTAGCCAAAATGAAATGGTTATTGAAAAATCAGGAAACAACTGGAATGTAGTAACCTCATCATTTGTAACAACTGGGAAAGATAGTGGAAATTCTTTTGCAACACCATATGGAACATTCTTAATTGCTTATGCTAAACCTGTTATGCAATATACTGGCTCTGATAACAAAGATGTTGTGGGAGATGCTAAAAATGCTGTAAGATTTAGTGGAGGAGGATATATGCACAGCATCCCTTCACTATTTGAACCTAAAAATACAAGAGAACAAAGAAAAAAAGTTACAGCTGAGAAAATAGGAACTTATCCTGAATCACACAAATGTATAAGACATTACGACGATCAGATTAAATTTATCTATGACTGGTTAGGAAACTCAACACCTGGAGATAAAAATGGACTTAGAGTGCCTAGTACGCCAACTGTAATGTTAGTCAAATAAAAAATTAAATTTATAAAAAAAGAGAAAGTATCTTAAAAATTAGATATTTTCTTTTTTTATTATTTTTTGTCAAATGAAAAAAAAGGAATAATTTTAAAAACTAAAATGAATAAAATTAAATAAAAAATAAAGATAAACAAAATCGAAAATTTTTGTGAAACTTCAATTTGAAGTAGCGGAATTTTGCTTCCAGCGTAAATAAACCCTTCAAATGCACCAAAAATAATTTTTGTGATAAATACTAAAATTGAATTTAAAAATGTTATTTTTAATATGTTTACAAGCATTATAAAAAATAAAATTTGAATTACAATTGTTCCAATCGGTACACCAATTATATTTAACAAAAAAGAAAATAATGGTAATTTTTGAAAATAATATAAAAATAAAGGAATGCTCGTAAGTTGAATTACAAAACTTAAAAACATCAAATCAATGGTATTTCTTAAAATTTCATTTTTTATTTTAGAAAAAATCGTTTTTTCAAAAAATTTTTTTATTGGTGGATACACAAAGATAATAGCAATTACCGCCATATAAGAAAGTTGCATCGAAATATCAAAAATTGAATAAGGATTTAGTACAACATTTACAACAAACGATATTAAAAGTGATTTTTTACTCTCTTCTTTCTCAAATAAAATTCTGGCCAAAATCATCATTGCACCCATAATATAAGCTCTTAAAATTCCTGGAGAAAATCCTATCAATGCACAGTAAAATGTCAAAATAACGAGAGCAAAAATATATTTTGGACGGTATGCCAGCGAAATCATGTCCAAAAGTTTGACAATTCCAATGATGACAAGGGAAATATGTGTTCCAGAAATCACAATTAAATGCGCAAGTCCCGTATATTTGAATTTATCTTTCATATCTTTTGAAACTTCAGATTTTTCTCCTAAAATTGCTGCTTTTGAAAAAGCGTAGAGATTATCTTCAGTCAAAAATAAATCGTCAAAAATATTTAAAATATATTTTCTAAAAATATTTAGTTTTGACTCTTTCCAACCAATTATTTTTCCATCAAAAGTTGTATAATTATTTTTCATCGTAACTCTTTTTACATCAAATTTTATCAAATAAGTCCCATATTCAAAATTTTTTGTATTTTTTATGGACGCCTGATTTTTTAAATATTTGTTGTCTATTTTTAAAACACTCCCACGACTTCCGTCCATTTTCACATAAAGGATTTTTTCACCTTTAAAATTACCTTTAAACGTTACAAAATCAAGATAAAAAACAAAAATTATGGCACTGATTAAAATCAGAATAACAAATTTAAAATTATTTTTTATTTCTTCAACTCCGATCTTTTTATTGAAAAAATTTAAAAATTTTTCTTTTTCACTTTGAAATCTCTTTTGTAATTCGATTTTTTTCTTTTCTTTTTCCTGCAACTTTTTCATTTTGGAGTCATATTCTTCAAAAAGACTATTTTTTTGCGAATTATTTTTTTGAATTTCTATTTTTTTAAAATTAATTTTATCAAAATCCCTTTTTGTCATTTAAATTTCCTCTTCCCACAAACTCGCTTTTAAATAATCTTCGTTCAATTTTATCGGAGTTTTTGCACGATAAATACTTATAATCGGATATTTTGCAGCATTTATAGTATTTGTAGAAATTCTGTAATATATTTTTTCGCCTTTTTTATCCAAAAGATAAATTGAAAATCCTTTTTCAAAATTGCCTTCATTTGTGGTATTTCTCAAAAAATTGGCATTTTTATTGGAATTATTTGTCATATAAGACAGATTATCTGAAATTTTTAATTTATCAATTATTTCTTTTTTCCCTTTGACATTATCCAAAAAATACGCCGTTTTTTCAGATATTTTAAAATCCAACGTATAAATTTTTTTGTTATACTGCGCATATTGCTGAATTTTACGAATAAATCCACTTATATTTCGCTTCTGGATTGCAAATTCTTGGAGCTGTTTTTGTTTTTGTAAATTATTTGAAATAGCTAAAAATAAAATAGCTACAATTGAAATGTATAACAAAACCTCAACAAGAGTAAATCCACTTGATTTATTCTCGTTCATTTTAACCGTCCCCTTTTCTTTTTTATTTCTTTATTTCTTTTCTTTCTTTTTTTATTTCTCCCTTTGATTTTATTATACAATAAAAATTAATAAAAATCAATATATAATTAATTCATTTTTAATTTAAAAAACTATCTCGAAAATTTGAATTTCTAAGATAGTTTTTTTGTATTATTATTTTTTAATTATTCTTCTACTGAATAGTCAATCGACGCTAGTCTTCTGTAGTAATTCCAAGTTGCTCTTGAATCGCTCATATTAGCTTCAAGCAATACTTTAGCTTTTTCTGGGAATTCTTTTGCAAGTGTTGCATATCTTCTTTCACCCAACAAAAATTCCTCGTATTTGTCCCAAGCCGGACTTCTTGAATCTAATTGCAATGGATTTTTACCTTTTGCAACCAACTGTGGATCAAATCTGAATATTGGCCAATATCCAACTTCTGTAGCTAATTTTTCTTCTGACATAGCTTTACCCATACCTGTTTTAATTCCGTGTTCGATACAAGGCGAATATGCTATAATTATTGAAGGTCCTTTGTAATTTTCAGCTTCTCTTATCGCTTTTAGTGCTTGATTTTGATTTGCTCCCATTGAAATTTTTGCAACATATATATTTCCATATGTCATAAGCATTGCTGCCAAATCTTTTTTCTTAGATGGTTTTCCTGATGCGGCAAATTTTGCAACAGAACCTATTCTTGATGATTTAGATGCTTGTCCTCCTGTATTTGAGTAAACTTCCGTATCAAGTACCAAAATATTTACATCTTGTCCTGACGCAAGTACGTGGTCAAGTCCACCAAATCCGATGTCATAAGCCCATCCATCTCCACCGAAAATCCAAATTGATTTTTTAACTAAATATTGTTTTAAGGCTATCATATCATCAATTTTTGATTTAATTTTGACATCAGTTGCTGCATCTTTACTTTCTTTTTCAAGCAATTCTACCAATTTATCTCTAATTTCAGCTGTTTTATCTCCATCGTCAAAATTTTCGATAAAGTTATTAAACACTTGGGCCAATTCTGGTGAAACTTTTTCTTTAATTTCTTCCATATTTTCCAAAATTCTTTGTCTGATTGTATCGATTGCGTGATGCATTCCAAATCCATATTCTGCATTGTCTTCAAATAGTGAAGAAGCCCAAGCTGGTCCACATCCACTCTCAGCTGTCGTATACGGTGTTGAAGGAACTGAAGCTCCATAAATTGAAGAACATCCTGTCGCATTTGCAACCATCATTCTCTCACCAAATAACTGAGTTACTAATTTTATGTAAGGAGTTTCTCCACAACCTGCACACGCTCCAGAAAATTCAAATAACGGTTTTGAAAATTGTGAACCCTTTACAGTATTTTTACCTAAAATTTTATCTTTGTATGAAACATTGTTAAATAAATAGTCTGTATATTCAACTTCATTTTTTTCAATTTGTGATTCAATAGGTTTCATAACAATTGCTTTTCCTTTTGGTGCAGGACAGACATCTACACAGACACTACATCCTGTACAGTCAAGAGTCGACACTTGAATTTTGAAGCTTAAATCGTTCATTCCACGTCCCATTGCTTTGATTGTAGGCATTCCTTCTGGTGCTTTAGACATTTCTTCTTCATCTATCAAAAATGGTCTAATTACAGCATGTGGACAAACATACGCACATTGATTACATTGAATACACATATCTGGTTGCCATTCTGGAACTTCTGAGGCTACTCCTCTTTTTTCATAATTAGCTGTTCCGCTTTTGAATGTACCGTCGACCATTCCGTTTTCAACGATTGCAGATACCGGCAATTCATTTCCTTTCATTAAATTAATTGGGTCAACGATTCTTTTTACAAATTCAGGTTTTGCTTCATCTATAATTTTTTTGTCAACTTCTAAATTTGCCCATTCTGGTAATACTTCCACTTCTTCCAGTCCATCTGTTCCTTTGTCAATCGCATTCCAGTTTTTCTGAACTATGTCGTCCCCTTTTCTACCGTAACTTTTTTTAGCATATTCTTTCATATATTCTTTAGCTTCTTCATAAGGAATTACATTTGCTAAATTGAAAAATGCCGATTGCATAATTGTATTTGTTCTATTTCCCAAACCGATTTCTTTTGCCAATTTTGTCGCATTTATGATGTAAAATTTAGCTTTTTTAAGTGCTAACGTTCTTTTAACTTCATTTGACAGATGTTTAACTAATTTTTCCTTGTCCCAAATTGTATTTAATAGAAATGTTCCACCTTCTTTTAATCCTGAAATCATATCGTATTTTCCAAGATATGCAGCCACAGAACAAGCAACAAAATCTGGTCTAGTTACCAAATATGTCGAACGAATTGGCTTTCTACTAAATCTTAAGTGGGAACGAGTAACTCCTCCCGCTTTTTTAGAATCATACGCAAAATATCCTTGCGCATACAAATTTGTTTTATCCCCGATAATTTTAATTGAGTTTTTATTCGCTCCAACTGTTCCATCTGAACCAAGTCCGTAGAATAGACATTCTTTTACATCATCATTTCCTGTAAACACTTCTTCTTCCAAAGCTAGTGAAGTAAATGTTACGTCATCAATGATTCCTATTGTAAAGTTATTTTTTATTTCTTTTTGCGCCAAGTTTTTATAAACTGCAACTATTTGTTCAGGTGTTGTATCTTTTGAAGAAAGCCCATATCTTCCTCCAACTATTTCAGGTGCATTTTCTTTTCCGTAATATAACGCTTTAACGTCGGTATATAAAGGTTCCCCAACTGCACCTTGCTCTTTTGTTCTATCCAAAACTGCAATTTTTTCAACTGATTTTGGCATTGCATCAAAGAAATATTTGCTTGAAAAAGGTCTATATAAGTGTACATTTAAAACTCCTACATTTTCTCCTTTTGCATTCAAATAATCCACCACTTCTTTTATTGTTTCATTTACTGACCCCATTGCAATTATTACTCTTTTGGCATTTTCTGAACCATAATAAACAAATGGTGCATATTTTCTTCCGGTATACTCGCTTATTTTTTGCATATAGTCGTTTATTATGTCTGGTACCGCTTCGTAATATTTATTTTGAGCTTCTTTTGCCTGAAAATAAATATCGTCATTTTGCGCTGTTCCACGAGTTACAGGATTTTCCGGGTTTAACGCTTTTTGTCTGAATTCACGTAAAGCATCTTGATCAATCAAACTTTCTAAAAATTTATAATCCATAACTTCCACTTTGTTAATTTCGTGAGAAGTTCTAAATCCATCAAAGAAGTGTAATGTCGGAACTTTAGATTTTAGTGCCGAAAGATGAGCAACTGCCGCTAAATCCATAACTTCTTGCACAGAACTTGTTGCAAGCATAGCCCAGCCAGTCATTCTCGCTGAGTAAATATCTTGATGATCTCCAAATATTGAAAGTGCATGAGAAGATAGTGAACGAGCTGCCACATGCATAACTCCTGGCAACAATTCTCCTGCAATTTTATACATATTAGGCAACTTTAAAAGTAGCCCTTGTGATGCAGTAAAAGTCGTAGTCAGAGCTCCCGCTTGAAGTGAACCGTGAACCATTCCCGCAGCTCCCGCTTCTGATTGCATTTCCACAACTTTAACTGGTTTTCCAAATATATTTTTTTGTCCATATGCCGCCCACTGGTCAATCACTTCTGACATAGTAGATGACGGCGTAATTGGATAGATTCCTGCTACTTCGGTAAATGCGTACGCCACATGTGCCGCAGCCATATTTCCATCCATTGTTTTCATTTCTTTAGCCATTTTTCCCTCCAAAAATTAAAATTTCACTGATTTTCTATGATTTTTATCAAATACATTTTATAACTAATATAGATGTATTTTCTATTATGCAATTTAATAAATTATCCACAATTTTATTAAATTTTCTTCTAAAATATGCACTTTTCAAATAGAAATAATTATATTAAAATGATTTGAATTTTCAACAATTACTAATAAAGATTTTAATACCTTTTTCTTTTATTGTCAAGTATTATTATATATTTTTTAAACTATTTTTGTCAATTAATTTTTTTTTATCAAAATTTTTAAATTTTTTCTGACTTATGTTCCACAATATTTTTTATTATAAGTATAACAATTGAAATTAAAACCAGCACTGATGATACAGCAAATGCTGAAGTTACTGCGTCTGATGCGCCAGATAAATAAAGCGCATCAATTTCAAGCGGCAATGTAAATGTTTTTCCTCTCACTTTTGACAGAGCATTTACCGCGCCAAATTCTCCCAAAGCTCTTGCCGTACAAAGTATTATCCCATAAAAAAGCCCCCATTTTATCTGTGGAAAAGTTATTTTTCTGAAAATTGTAAAACCACTCGCTCCCATCAATGCCGCCGCTTCTTCTTCAGATTTTCCCTGCACATTCAAAATTGAAATTATTTCTCTTGCAATAAACGGAAATGTGACAAAGATTGTAGCAAGAATTACTCCTGGGATTGCAAATACAATTTTTATATCCAAGACAAAAAACTGATTTATTTTTTCAATAATTGCATTTGCCCAGCCCATTCGACCAAAGGTCGTAATAAAAGCAAGCCCTGCTATCACGGGAGAAATTGAAAAAGGAATGTCAATTAATGTTGCAAGAATATTTTTTCCACGAAAAGAAAATTTTGTTATTAGCCACGCAACTGCTATTCCAAAGACAGTATTTACTAAAACTGCTGAAACTGTAGCAATTATTGTAACTTTTAGCGCCGATAAGACATTTTTGTCCGTTATGCTGCTAAAATAAAACTTCCAGCCTTTTTGAAGTGAATTTAGAATTATTGAAGCGAGTGGCAGCAAAAGCATTGTAAATACAAATAAAAAACTTATTGTGATAAGAACATATTTTATTATATTATTTTCTTTTTTCGTCATCTTCTTTCTCCATTTTTTATTTTTTTTAAATATTATTTGTTCTTTTAAATTGTTTCATTTGCACCATATTTATTAAAAATAGTAAAGCAAAAGAAATTACTAACATAAGTAAAGCTATTGCCGTTGCTGATGGATAATCCACATAATTTAATTTTTGCATAATCACATATGAGATAACTTGCGTATGTTCTTTGAAACTGTTTCCAGAAATATAAATTACGCTTCCATATTCACCAATTCCCCTTGAAAAAGCCAATCCAAATCCTGTGAGAAGCGCAGGTTTTATCTCAGGAAAAATTACTTTAAAAAAAGTCGTAGCTTTATTTGCGCCCAAAATATATGCAGCTTCTTCATACTGACCGTCCAGCTTTTCCAAAATTGGCTGGACACTTCTCACAACAAAAGGAATTCCAACAAATATCAAGGCTATAACAATCCCTATATGAGTGTACGAAATCTTTATTCCGAATTTTGCAAAATATTTTCCAACCATTCCCGTATCTGAATACATTTTTGCAAGAGTTATTCCTGCAACAGCTGTTGGAAGCGCAAAAGGAAGTTCTAGGAGTCCATCTAAAAATCTTTTTCCAAAAAAATCATATTTTACAAGAACCCAAGCTAAAATTAATCCAAAAATACAGTTTACAACCGCTGCTAAAAAAGAAAGTGAAATACTTGTAAATAAAGCATAAACAACTGATTTTTGTAAAATTAACTTCCAAAACTGACTTGGCGACAATTTAAACGAATAAATCAGTATGGAAACAAGTGGGATTAAGACCAAAACTGAAAGCATCGCAAGTGTTATTCCAAGCGATAAATTAAATCCGGGAATTGTTGCTTTGGCACTTTTTTTTGCAAAAAAACTTTTCTTTAATTTTAATAACATCTTCCACTTCCTTTCTATTCCATTCTATTCTATTCTATATTTTAACCTATATTTTAATTTTCCATAATTTTGTCAAAAATTTTACCTTCCTCAAAAAATTTCTCATAAACTTTTTTCCATCCACCAAAATCTTTTATTGTTGTTAGTTTCACATTCAAATTAAATTTATCCTTATATTTCTCAAGTATTTCTTTATTATACGGTCTATATCCGCTTTGTGCTATAATATTTTGAGCTTTATCCGAATACAAATACTCCAAATATTTTTGGCTAATTTGAAAATTTCCATTTTTCTTTGCAATCTTATCCACTACAGCAACTGTCGGCTGAGCTAAAATACTCACAGTCGGATAAACAATCTCAAAATCATTTGGATATTCCTTCACTGTTGCAAGTGCTTCATTTTCCCAAGAAATAAGCACATCTCCTTGTCCATTTTCCACAAAAGTCGTAGTTGCAGCTCTAGCCCCAGAATCCATAACCGCTACATTTTTATAAAATTTTTTCACAAATTCAATGATTTTATTCTCATTATTTCCAAATTTTTTTATTCCATAAGACCAAGCCGCTAAAAAATTCCAACAGGCCCCTCCGCTGCTTTTTGGATCTGGAGTTATCACTTTTACTCCATTTTTTGTCAAATCTTCCCAATCTTTTATATTTTTAGGATTTTTACGTCGAACGAGAAACACAATTGTCGAAGTGTATGGCGAAGAATTTCCTGGAAAATTATTTATCCAGTTTTTTTTCAACAAATCAACTTTTTCCAAAAGCGAAACATCATTTTCTAGCGCCAAAGTTACGACATCCGCATCAAGGCCTTCTATTACAGAACGAGCTTGAGAACCCGATCCACCGTGAGATTGCACAATGTTTACATCTTTTCCATATGTCTTTTTATAATATTTTGAAAATTCCTTATTATATTTTTCGTATAATTCACGAGTTGGATCATAGGATACATTTGTAATTTCTATTTGAGATTTTTTATTTTTAATTTTAGCATTTTGTCTTACAATTCCAATTGTATATAAAATTATTGCTGCAAAAATAAGAATTATTGGTATTTTAAAATTTTTTATTCCCATTTTTCCCCCTTTTGTGCTATATCACATAAGAGTAATCGGTGCTCACAACTCTTCTATAAGTTTCAAATTTTGCCCATTTATTATGAATTTCAGAAATATTTTTATTTTTTTGCCAGTCTTCTAAAAAGTCTTGCATACCCTGTTTTTTATTGATATTTAGTGCACATCCTCCCGTATCAACAAGCGGAAGTCCTGTGTAATGATAATCAGAAAGTTTAATTATATCAAAAATTTTATAATTTCTCACAAGCACTGCTGCTCCATCTTCAACTGAAATAATGTCAAAATATTCTGGATATTCAAAACTATCCCCTTTTCCAGTAATTTTGTCATCCACAAAATAAGTTTTTTTATTTTCTTCAGATTTAGAAAGTCTTGCGTTTTTTAAGTCAAAATACATTTCTTCAAAAATATAACCATTTTTTATAACTATGTCATCTTTTTGAAAATACGGTATTTCTTCGCTAACTTTCACATTTTCCACAACTCCAGCGGCAGCCGTCTGATGTGACAATCTATCAATTAAGATAAGTTCCCCCAAAATCTTATTTTTCTTAAATTTATCAACTATTACTTTATCTGAAAATGCTATTTCACAAAGTGCAATTTCATTTTTAGTTATCGAATCTGCTTTTATCTTTTCTCCAGTATTTACATCAATTTGATATTCAACTTTTTTAATTATCGCAGGAATTTTTTTAGTTCCAATTTTTGCCAAATACTCTTTTCCAACTGTCAATTTGTTGTCGTCCGTCCAAAGCAACGTCGCACTTATATTTTTTGCTGCAAAAAGTTCATTATTATCAGTTATAACTGAACCACGGCTCACATCAACTTCCCTATCCAGCTGAATAGTTACCGCTTGTCCTACAAAAGCGCTATCTACAGTTTTATCTCCATTCAAAATTGATTTTACAACGGCAGTTTCATTACTTGGCAGCACAGTTACAGTTTGTCCAACTTTCACTTCACCGCTCTCAATTTGCCCTTGAAATCCTCTAAACTTATGATTTGGTCGGCAAACTCTTTGGATTGGCACATAAAAAGATGAATTTTTATCTTCGCTTGTAACATCGACTGTTTCTAAATATTCAAGAACACTCTCACCTTTGTACCATTCCATATTTTGGGATTTCGTTGTAACATTATCCCCTTCAGTTGCACTCACAGGTATAATTTTAATATTTTCTAAATTAAGTTCTCTTGCAAGCTCATCAATCTGTGCCACAATTTTGTCAAATTTTTCTTTGCTATAATTTGCCAAATCCATTTTATTTACTGCAAAAACAAAATATTTAATTCCAACTAAAGAACAAATTCTAGCGTGTCTTCTAGTTTGAATTAAAACTCCTTTTGTGGCATCTAAAAGTAAAATTGCAACTTGTGCAAAAGATGCTCCAACAGCCATATTTCTAGTATATTCCTCATGACCAGGAGTATCTGCCACGATAAAACTTCTCTTATCTGTCGTAAAATAACGATAAGCCACATCTATCGTTATCCCTTGCTCTCTTTCTGCAATAAGTCCGTCTAAAAGCAATGAATAATCAATTGCGCCGCCTCTTGAACCAACTTTACTGTCCAAAATAAGCGCTTCTTCCTGATCCGCATAAAGTAATTTGGAGTTGTATAAAATATTTCCAATTAAAGTGGATTTTCCGTCATCCACACTTCCGCAAGTTATAAATTTTAATAATTTTGCCATTAAAAATACCCCTCCCTTTTTCTTTTTTCCATGCTTCCAGTACCGTTATCACTGTCAATGACACGGCTTGTACGCTCTGATTCCACCGAACTTAATGTTTCATCTATTATTTCTTCCAAAGTTACAGCATTTGATTCAACAGCACCTGAAAGTGGGTAATCTCCAAGTGTTCTAAATCTCACCATTTTCATTTCAGGAACTTCTCCGTCATTTAATCTCATACGTTCGTCATCCACCATAATTAAATTTGTTCCTCTTTTTACAACAGGTCTTTTCTTTGCTGAATAAAGCGAAACTATCGGTATATTTTCTCTTTTTATGTATTCCCAAATGTCTTTTTCAGTCCAATTTGAAATTGGAAAAACACGGATACTTTCTCCTTTATTTATTTCCGTATTGTAAAGTTTCCACATCTCAGGTCTTTGATTTTTTGGATCCCAAGCCTGATTTGAATTTCTAAATGAAAAAATTCTCTCTTTTGCACGACTCTTTTCTTCATCTCTTCTTCCACCACCAAATGCGGCAGTAAATCCATATTTATTAAGCGCTTGTTTTAACGCCTGAGTTTTCATTATATCCGTAAAAGACGAACCGTGGTCAAAAGGATTGATATTTTTTTCAACTCCTTCAGGATTAATGTATTCAAGCATCTCAATCCCCAACTCTTTTGCCCTCCTATCTCGAAACTCTATCATCTCTCGAAATTTCCAAGTCGTGTTTACATGTAAAAATGGAAATGGCGGTTTTTCTGGATAAAATGCCTTCATTGCCAAATGCAACATAACAGAACTGTCTTTTCCAATTGAGTAAAGCATAACTGGATTTTCACATTCTGCCGCTACTTCTCTTATGATATATATCGCTTCTGCTTCTAATTCATCTAAATGAGATAATTCTTTCATATTTTACTCTCCCTTTCTCTTTTTTTTACTGCAAATAAATAATTTATCTTTATTTTTTATTTTTCATAGCTCATTATCGCATATAATATTTGTATATTCAATTGTATATACAAACTAATTAGAGATAATTTTAATTTGATTTTCAAAATTATTTTAAGATATCTTATATCAAAATCATAATTTGTTATTTTTAAGAATAAAAATTAAATTATACTATTACCCATTTAAAAAGCGAAAATTATATTTTAATTATTTAGAAATATTAGGTCTTTTTTCCTCGTTGAAAAAATTTTAATAAATTCGTTATTCAAATGAGATTTAGTATTAATAAAAAAAGACCGGTTAATACTATATTTAACCTAATCTTTTTACAAAATAATTAAAATTTTAATGATAACTTTTATTTTTCATAATTGTGGTCATATCTTATACACGCTGTTCTCGAACCCATTTCACATAAATATCCATCGCAACCAACTAGTGACATTACTACTACGACAATAACCACTAACTTAAATAATTTTAACATTTTTATTCCCCCCTTGAAAAATATAAAACGCTCAATTTGTTTTAATTATATCATTTTAAAATTATATTTTTATTATTTTTTAATTTTTTATTAATTATAAATCAAAAAAAATTTTATTATTCAAAATCATTTAAAAAATTATATTTTCTAATATTTATTTGCATCTTTTCTATTGATGTCAATCACTTGAGTTGTACCGTCTCTTTTTTCGATTATCCAGCTCAAAATATCGCCTTTTTCCTTTGTTACCATTGTACTTCCATTTCCTCCGATATCAGCTCCTAAAAAAAATGAAATTGCTTGTACTGGACATTCTTTTACGCATGAAACGCAGCCCCAGCAGTCTTTTGGATATTTCATAACCGCTTTTTTCCTGTCCATTTTTAAATCAGTCATTTCTATCAAAGTTCCTGGACAGACTTGTGTGCATTTTGTGCATCCTATACATTTTAATGGATCAATTACTATGCTCATAGAAATCCTCCTTCACTATTTCTCTTGTAAAAACTTCCAACTTATCATTTATCAATTTTGAATTAACATACTTAAAAAATTTCTCGTCCGTTTTTGGATGATCCAAATTTTCATTAAATGTATGCCATCTCGTCTCTTTTCGGTAAAGCAAATGTGCAATTAACGATTTACAAACTAAAAGTCTATCTTTTAATTCATATGCAAACATCAAATCATGCATATCTTCCGCTTTTACACCTTTTGAAAGTTCGATTAGCTGAGAAATTTTTTCATCTGCCAATTTTAACTGTTTTTCATTAAACTGATAATTCGTAGAAATTCCTCCAGCGTATTCGTCCATCACCTTTTGCATTCCCTCTTCCAAATCTTCTATTGAAAATTCATTTGTCTTATTTTTCTCAAAATTTAAAATATTTTCATATTCTTTTATTATTTTTTCAGATTGTTCAGAAAAATTTTGATTTTCTTTATTTTTTTCATTTTTTCTATTTTCCAATTTTATTTTTGAAATTACGTCAAGTGCAGCGATTTCCCCTTCTGCCAACGCTCCTGTGACATATTTTTGTGGAAAACCACCAGCTACATCTCCTGCTGCATAAAGTCCTTTTACAGTTGTCTCTCTATTCGTATTTATCCAAAAACCACTTGCTGTGTGTCCTCCAACTATGTAAGGCTCTGTTCCTTGAATTTCCACATCCTGCTCATTTGGATTTTTTCCACTCTCTATCCATTTAAGCGTCTGACTTGGCGCCATATTTAAATACGCTTTTAACAAACTTTCACTCTCTTCGTCAGTAATTCCACTCGTCTTTAAATAACATGGACCATTTCCCAGCTGATTTTCCTTAACTGTCCCATAAACCCTCTCACTTGTTGTAATCCCATATTTATCTTCATACACAAAACCTCTTGAATTTACTTGTTTTGCTCCAACTCCCTGTGCAATCGTTCCAGTTGGTGCAATCGTGTCTTTACATCTAAGCGCGATAAACCTCATCTCAAAAGTTGTCATCTCTGCTCCAGCTTTTATTCCCATCGCATACCCCGCACCTGTATTAAATGGTGGATACCACATTTTATGTCTGGAAAAGCCAGGATTATTTGGTTTATAAAGTCCAGAGGCCCCTCCTGTCGCAACAATCACTTTTTTTGCTAAAATTTTATAAGCTACCTTTTCTTTTATGGAAAAACCTACCGCTCCTTTAATTTTGCCATTTTCTGTGATTAAGTCTGTTATATTTACAGTATTTAACACTTTCACATTTTTAGACTTTTTCACAGCATTGGCAAGTATCGGTTTAAAATTTTCTCCATTTATTTTAATATTTCTATTTCCACGGTTGACATATTCCCCATTTTCATCTTTCAAAATTACAAGTCCTAATTTTTCAACCTCAGCCGTAATTTCGTTAAATCTATTTGCAGCGGTTAAAACCAAATCTTTTCTCACAATTCCATTTGCATCTTTTATCGTGTAATCTACATAATCTTGCGGAACTCTTCCTTTCACATTATACGCATTAATGGCATTGATTCCAGC
Source organism: Leptotrichia sp. oral taxon 847 (assembly GCF_001553645.1). Classification (NCBI taxonomy): domain Bacteria; kingdom Fusobacteriati; phylum Fusobacteriota; class Fusobacteriia; order Fusobacteriales; family Leptotrichiaceae; genus Leptotrichia; species Leptotrichia sp. oral taxon 847. The sequence continues at coordinate 716,586 of NZ_CP014231.1, forward strand.
TGCAAGACAGCCACTTCTCTTAATGTTAGCTTTTTCCACGACAAGTACTGATAAATTAGAGTTTTTGCTAATTGTTACAGCCGCATAGCAACCAGCTGTTCCACCTCCAATAATTAGCACATCCGTTTCAAGTTCTTTTACTTTTAGCACATTAAATCTCCTTTTTATAAGTTTTTAAATTACAACATCATTCTGATTTCGAGTATTTGCATTTTCCACAATTTTCACTTTTTCGTCGCCATCAAAAACAAAAGCACGATAAATATACACGTTTACATCTTCATTAACTGTAACCACTGGTTCTTCAACTTTTCTATTCCCTTTTATCAAAATGCCATTAACTCTGACCCCAACTTCTACTTCTTTTCCACGAAAAAGTGTATATTCCACAACCCCTTTTTCAGTCGAAGCCGAATATCTAAACTGTTCCCCATTTTTTATGATCGTAACATTTTCCGCTCTAATTATCGCTTTTGAATTATTTTCCAAATGTTCAAATCCTTTAAATTTATTTATACTCTCAAGCTCAATTGGATTTCCCATAAATTTTGCCACAAATGCAGTTTTTGGATTACTGTAAATTTCTTTGGGAGAACCCACTTGCTCAATTCTCCCTTTATTTGTAACAATTATTTCATCGGCAACTTCTATCGCTTCATCTTGGTCGTGCGTCACAAAAATACTCGTAATTCCAACTTTGTCAATAGTTTTGCGAAGCCAGTTTCTAAGTTCCTGTCTAACTTTGGCATCAATTGCAGCAAAAGGCTCATCTAACAAAAGAAGTTCTGGATTTGGTGCTAATGCCCTTGCAAAAGCCACTCTTTGTCTTTGTCCACCAGATAGCTGATTTGGATAACGATCTCCCAAATTTTCGATATTTACAAGTTTCATAAGTTTTTCAACTCTCTCTTTTATGACACTTTTTTTCTCTTTCATAATTTTTAATCCAAATGCAATGTTATCAAAAACAGTCATATACCGAAAAAGTGCATAATTTTGAAACACAAAGCCAATTCCTCTCTTGCTTGGCAAAATATCATTTACAACTTTTTTGTCAATGATTATCTCTCCCGAATCAGGTGTTTCAAGCCCCGCAATCATTCTTAAAATCGTGGATTTTCCACTTCCAGAAGGTCCTAACAATGCCACTAATTTCCCTTTTTTTATTCCTAAATTGATGTCATTTGACGCTTTGTAGTCATTGTACATCTTATTCACATTTTTTAATTCAACATACATGATTTTCCCTCCCTTTCCTTTATTCTACCAAGCCTTTTCGGCATCAATTTTACGAAATTCATTAAAATCAACATTTTCTACTTCAATTTCCTTATAATCTTCAATCAATCCAAGAAATCTATCTTCATTTGCAAATTTTTCAAATTCAATGTTTTCATTTTTTAAAATATTTGCAATATCTTCAAGAAAATATGGTATTTTATTTGCTTTTATTTCTCCCAAATTTTCATTAAGTTTAACAGTTTTTCCGCTAAATTCTCCCCTTGCATAAATTGCAAAATATTCTCCGTCTTTTTTTCTTCTTCCACTAAAACCAAGTCTGGCAATTTGTGGAGTTGCACAAGAATTTGGACATCCAGTAACTTTTATTTGTGGCAAATAATTTGTAAGCTCTCTTTTTTCATCATTGTCAAAAAATTCAAAAATGTAGTCCAAAATTGGCGGAGTATCCAAAATTCCAACATTACAAGTTGTACTACCAATACAAGAATATGAACTGTAAAATTCATTTCCTCCGTAATATTCGCTCATAATTTCTTTTAGTTTTAGTACATCTTCTTTTTTTAGTCCACGAACTAAAATACTTTGAAAACTTGTAAGTTTCAATTCAACTTTGTAATCCAAATTTTTTACAAATTCAATTAATTTTTCTCCATCTTCCTTATAAATATTTCCTCTCGCAGGTCTTAAATAATATCCGTATTCTCCTTTATACTTTCCTGCCACGATATTTTTTTCATTTTTCAAAAATTCATCGTTTTTAATACTTTCATCTGTATTTTCTTCGCTAGAAAATATTTCTATTCTTTTTGCTCTCTTTTCTTTATCCAAAATTTCTCTTTCTTCAAGTAATTTTCTCGTATAAATTTTAAGGCTGTCTCCTTTTTCTGCATAAAAATTAGAAATATATTCGTTACACAATTCCAAGAATTTTTCTTCTCCCAAATTTAGCAAAATATAACGAAGTCTTGCTCTAGCACGAATTTTACGATTTCCATGATCATTAAACAAATTTCTAATTGCGTGAATGTAATACAAAAATTCGTCTTCTTCAATAAATTCTCTTAAAACAATCGCATTAGTTGAAATCGGTCCAATTCCTCCGCCGACATACACTCGAAATCCTTTTTTCCCGTCTTTAATAACCGCTTGAAATCCAATGTCATTTATTTTCACATAAAGTGAATTTGCTTCTTTATTTGAAAAAGCAATTTTATATTTTCTTGGCAAATGCATAAATTCACGACCATTTAAAATATAGTCTGTAACAATTCTCGCATGAGGCGAAACATCGAAAACTTCTTCTTCAAATCCAGTTGTCTCAGGAGTAATTACAGCTCTGGTTGAATCTCCACAAGTTGCTTTTGTAAAAAAACCTCTTTTTGAAATAATTTCCAAAACTTTGGGTAAATTTTCTTTTTTCATTCCGTGTAACTGAAAATCTTGTCTAGTCGTAAGATGAAGTCTACCATCACAATATTTTTGCACAACATCAAGCAAATACTCAAAATCTTCAATGTCTATTTTACTTTCAAAAAAACGAGGTCTTGTCATATAAGTCCCTTTAATTCTACCTTCGGTATAAAGTGCAAACGAAGTCCTAAGCTTATTCCACTCCTTTTCTTTTTCCTTGTCCACAAAAGATTCCTGAGTCAGATTTAAAATAAAATCCAACTCTTTAATTTCCCTCTCTTTTTGATAATTTTCAACTTCCTTAAAATCATTCAATTTCATATTTTTCCCTCCAAAAATTATTTTATATTTTATTTTATATTCAATAAAAAACATATTCATCCACAATTATTTTTTATTTATTATATACTTTTTTACACTATTTTATAATTGTATATACAAAAATAAAACTCTATTTTAAATTTTTATAAACTGTTTGTCAAAGTTTTGTTTAAGCTCTAATTTTCCAGATACTCCTTATTAAACTGTATCATTTTTTCAACATTTACAACAACCAAAAGCATGTCATTTTCTAAAATTTTTTCATCTGGAGAAAGTGATATTCTAAGTTCTTCACCTTTTCTTTTTATCCCTATTACGTTCATTTCATATTTTTTTCTCAAATCTAACTCGACAAGACTTTTTCCTATAATTTTTTTTGGTGCTTTAAATTCAAAAATCCTATATTTTTCAGAAAATTTCAAATGCTCTGTCACATCTGGTTTTAAAAATTCAAAAGCCAATTCTCTTCCAACACTTTCATCAGGAAATACAACTTTTCTTGCTCCTATTTTTTCTAAAATTTTTCCTTCAATTTTTGTAATAGCTTTACAAATAATTGTCTTTATTCCTAGCTCCTTTAACATAACTGTAACTAATGCACTTGTTTGCAAACTTCCTTCAATGCAAATAAAAGCTACTTCAAAATCATCACTGCTCACCACTTTTTTTAGAGAATTTTCTTCTGTTACATCAAAAGAAACCGCTTCTCCAACAATTCCGTCATCTATTATCTGCTGTGTAAGTTCTTCATTTTTATCAATTACAAGCACAGTTTCGTTGTGACTATATAGTGTCTTTGCAACACTTCTTCCAAATTTTCCCGCTCCTATAACTAAATATCCTGCCATTTTTTCCTCCTAAAAATTATCCTATTAAAATATTTTCCTGTGGATAAGTGTAACGTCCTTTTTTTAAATTTGACTTCGATAATGCCAAAGCAATTGTAAGTGGACCAACTCTTCCAACAAACATCGTAACTATAAGTATAAATTTTGAAATGTCCGCAAGGCTTGGAGTCAAATTTCTTGAAAGTCCGACCGTTCCAAACGCTGAAAACACTTCAAAAACCAAATCCAAAAGATTCTTATTCCTTTCAAATAAAATCAATAAAAATACACAAATTGTCGTATAAATAAGTGAAATGAATAATACAGTTATTGCTTTACTGTAGATCCTCCAGCTTACGCTTCTTTTATCATATTCAATCGTATCTTTATTTTTTAATGTCGCTAAAGTTCCTAAAATTATAAGTCCAATCGTTGTAGTCTTTATTCCGCCACCAGTTGATCCAGGGGAAGCTCCAATAAACATAAGAATAACAAATAATAGTGAAGTTGACCTCTTTAGACCCAAAATTGAAATGGTATTAAATCCTGCTGTTCTCGTCGTTACACTTTGAAAAAATGATGCTTCCAATTTTTGTCCAAAAGATAAATTTCCAATTGTACTTTTATTGGAATATTCCAAAAAAAATATCGCAACCATTCCTATTATTACTAAGAAAATAGATATTTTAATACTTAATTTAGTTGTTGAAGTCAATCTTTTTTCTTTTTTCCGCAAAACATTATAACAATTTAAAATCGTTGAAAATCCAATTCCACCCAAAAATATCAGAAGCGGAATTGTCATATTTATTATAAAACTATTTTTAAATCCGTATAAATTATCTGAAAATAGTGAAAATCCCGCATTACAGAAAGCCGAAACAGAATGAAAGAAAGAATAATAAACTGCTTTTAAAAAACCAAATTTTTTTATAAATTCAAAAAATAAAATAACAGTTCCGATAAATTCAATGACAATTACAGACAAAATAACTTTTTTCACATATTCTTCGATTTTAAAAGTCGTGTCAATATTTATATCTTCCTGAACGATTTTTTTCGTGTAATACCCAATTTTTTTGGAAATCATAATGATTATAACTGAGGTGAATGTTATAACTCCAAGCCCTCCAAGCTGGATCAATACTAAAATCACCATTTGCCCAAAAATATTATAAACACTGCCTATATCAATACTGGAAAGCCCTGTCACACAAATAGCTGAAGTTGCTATAAAAAATCCGTCAATCAATTTCACACTTTTACCATACCTCATAGAAATTGGCAAAGACAACAAAATCCCACCTAAAATTGTAACTACCATAAATGAGAGCAATATTGTCATATATGGCGAAAAAGATTTATTTTTTAAAAACATTTTATTTTCCTCCATTCATTCACTTTTTACTTTTCTAAAATAAATTTATCACATTCATTTTTTTTTGTCAATAAAAGTAAAATATTTAGATGGTTTAAAAATTTTAGGGGCAGATTTTTTAATTTCAAATTTTTTAGCTTATTTTTGATTACAAGATGTTATTTTGTTTAATATTATTTTTTTATTTTTTTACATAAGGGGAAAGGACCGCCATTTCCCCTTATAATCCCCACGCTCGTCTAAGCATTTTTTTGAAGCAAAGCCGAAACTCGCACTAAACGTGCTCAAACAGTCGTCTTTACTCCAAAAAAATCACGACACCTTTTGTATAATAGTAAAATTTAAACCGTCGGAGCATTTTTATGTGCTGACAAAACTGCCCCGCCGTAAGCGAGTTTTTTGGCAGTGCATAAAAATGTCTTGAGCCTTGCCGGGGTGCAGGGGTGCGGCGATGAGCACTTCTACTTAAAAAATAAAAAAATATACTAAATAAAAGAACATCTCGTAATCAAAACAAATATTAAAAAAAAGATTTCTCTTAAAATTGTATTTTAATTCTAAATGTGATAAAATGAATTATAAAAAACTACAACTATAATTACAAAGGAGAGTAAAAATTATGAGTTTAAAAAATTTGCCAATAACTCCGCTTTTATCGGTACAGCTCGATGAACAGCAAGAGGCTTTGTTTGCAAATAATGAATTATTAGCTAACCTTTTGGGAGAAACTATATTCAATTACGCTGGACTGCATATTTATCAGACTACTGAAAATCTTACATCAGCCTCGAAAAATTACTATAAAACACTTAAACATGAAGCTAGGGAAAACTTATCTTCATTTTGCTCTGATTTAACTGATAGTGAGATTTTGCGTGTGATTAGAAGTTTTTCTATTGCAGCGGCACTGGCTAATATTGCAGAAGATGTATATCAAACGCACCAGCAAAGAAGAGCCCGTATTTCCAACAAATTACAAATCGGTACACTTGAAAAATCTCTGCAAAATCTAAAAACAAAAGGCATTTCTCAAGAAAAAATACTTGAAGCGATGGAAAAAGTGTCAGTTGTCCCTGTCCTAACGGCCCATCCGACACAAGTCCAAAGAAAGTCCATTTTGGATATCACAAAAAAAATAACTGATGTCTTAGATCAATATGAAAATGTAAAATTAAGACAACTTGATGAAAAAGAATGGATTGATAAATTAAACCGTGAAATTCAAATTTGGTGGCAAACTTCAATGCTAAGGGAATCTAAACTTCGTGTAACAGATGAAATCAGTAATGCTCTAAGTTATTACAACATCACATTTTTTAATGAAATTCCAAATTTAATAAATAAATTTCAAGAAATTTCACAAAAAATAGGAAATTCAACTCAAAATTCACAGTCTTTGATTCCGCTTACAATGGGAATGTGGATTGGTGGAGACAGGGATGGAAATCCTTTTGTAACAGTTGACACATTGGAAAAATCTGCTCAAGCTCAAGCAATTACATTATTTCAGCATTATTTTTCAGAAGTGGAAAAAATTTACAGAGATTTGTCAATGTCTATTACAATGACAAACGTAACAGAAGATTTACAAACTCTGGCAGACGCCTCTGGAGAAGTTTCTCCTCACCGTACAAAAGAGCCATATAGAAGAGCAATCACAACAATAAGAGATAGACTTATCGCAACCGCTTATAACTTGTGCGACAAAAACATTGATTTATTGCCACCAAAAAGAAAAAACGGAGTTGATGTGCCATACAAAAACTCTGGTGAATTTACAAAAGACTTAGTTATCGTTGCTGAATCACTTATTCGAAACAACAGTGAATTTTTAACTCACGGAACACTAAACAACTTAATTTGTGCAACTGAAATTTTTGGATTTCATCTTGCCACAATAGATTTAAGACAGGATTCAAGCATTCATGAAGTCTGTGTTGCAGAATTACTAAAAAGTGCGAATATTTTAGGAGATTATTTGAGTTTGCCAGAAGAAGCCAGATGTGAAATTCTACTTCGGGAACTGGAATACGATCCTAGAATTTTAAGCGATCCAACTATTCCACAAAGTGAACTGCTTTCTAGTGAACTTGCAATTTTTAGGAAAGCAAAATCACTCCACGAAAGATTTGGGAAAAAAATTATTGAAAAAAATCTTATCTCTCATGCCACAAGCGTGTCAGATATGCTTGAAGTAGCTATTTTATTAAAAGAAGCAAACCTTGCTAAAGGAAACGAAGGAAATGAATTTTGTGATTTATATATAGTTCCATTGTTTGAAACAGTTGAAGACTTGGAAGCCGCACCAGATATACTTAGAAAATGGTTTAGCCTTCCAATCGTTCAAAAATGGATGGAAAAAAATGGAAGAAAACAGGAAGTTATGCTGGGTTATTCCGATAGTAACAAAGATGGTGGATATTTGAGCTCCAGCTGGTCTTTATATAAAGCGCAAAAAGAACTTACAGCTGTAGGACATGAATTTGATGTACAAATTTCATTCTTCCATGGTCGTGGCGGAACTGTCGGTCGTGGTGGTGGACCAAGCTATGAAGCGATTTTAGCTCAGCCTGAAGGAAGTACAGATGGAACAATAAGACTTACAGAACAAGGAGAAGTAATAGGAGCAAAATACGGAAATCCAGACTTAGGATTTAAAAATTTGGAGGCGTTAGTTTCTGCAGCGCTTGAATCTAGTGCTTTGACAGTGGAAGATGCCGCTTGGGAAGAATACGAAAAAATTATTGAAGAAATTTCTAAATTGAGTTATGATTCTTACCGAGATTTAGTTTATAACACAGAAGGTTTTTCAGACTTTTTCTTTGAAGTAACTCCAATAAACTTTATTTCTGGTCTAAATATAGGTTCTAGACCATCATCAAGAAAGAAAAAACAGACACTTGAAAGTCTTCGTGCAATTCCTTGGGTATTCTCGTGGTCGCAAGCCAGAATTATGCTACCTGGTTGGTACGGCGTTGGAACAGCTTTTACCAAATGGATAAATGGTGATGAAAAAAAACTTGAAGTTTTACAAAAAATGTATGTTGAATGGCCATTTTTCAAATCTACAATTTCAAATGTGGATATGGTTTTATCAAAATCAGATGTATCAATCTTTGCAGAATACGTAAAACTTGCAAAAGATCAAGAAGTAGCTCAGGAAATTTTAAAAGAAATTGTAACAGAGTGGGAACTTACAATAGATGTTCTTAAAAAAATTACAAAAAACGATGTCTTATTAGCTGACAATGCAGAACTTGCAAGTAGTTTAAGAAACCGTTTGGCATATTTCGACTCAATGAACTTCTTACAGATTGAATTGATAAAAAGAGCAAGAAAATTTGAATCTATGGACGAAATTCCAAAAGAATTAAGAAAAGCGATTCACATTTCAATAAACGGACTGGCAACAGGACTTCGTAACAGTGGATAATAATAAATAATTATTTTGTAAAATAAAAAGCTGCACCTTTTATTAGATGCAGTTTTTTTCTTGATTTTAAGTTTTAGTGAAAAAATTTCTAAAATAATTTTCCTTGATTTTCTTTTTGTATTCCTTCCACGCATTCATAATCTTCCAGTATTTTTAATACGGTTTTATTTAACTTCGTTCTCTTCGTCAAATCTTCCAGAGACAAAAATGGATCTTTTTCTCGCTCTGATACAATTTTTTCAGCGACAGATTCGCCAAGTCCGTCCACCGCAATGAGCGGCAACTGAATTTTTTTATCTTCTGTTATCGTGAAAAGCTTTGCGTCGGATGTCAAAACATTTGGCTTTGCAAGTTCAATGTTACGATAATTCATTTCTATTAAAATTTCATACAAAAATAATTCCTGCTTTTGTTTTGCATTTAAATTTGGATTTGATTCCAGCTTCTTTCTTAAATTTTTTATTTTTTTTAGAGAAGGTGAATCTTCTTCTGTACCAGATTTTTTCTTTTCAAAAAACATCGCAGTCATTTTAAAATCTCCGACTTTTCTATTTAAAAAAGCTGTATAAAATTCCACAGGATAATGAACTTTAAAATATGCAATTCTCACCGCCATCATAACATACGCCACAGCGTGTCCTTTTGGAAACATGTATTTTATTTTTTCACAAGAATCTATGTACCACTGCTCGACACCTTTTTCTTTCATCAATGCTGAGTACTCTTTCCATTTATCAGGATCTTTTGTAGGTCGCCCTTTTCTCACAAATTCCATAATTTTAAAAGCTAAAGATTTATCGAGTCCGTCGTCGATAAGTTTATTCATAATGTCATCTCTCACCGTTATAATCTGGCTCAATGTTGCAACTCCACTTCTTACATAATCTTGTGCATTATTTAACCAGACATCCGTTCCGTGCGAAAGTCCCGAAATTCTAACTAATTCCGCAAATGTCTTTGGTCTTGTGTCAACTAGCATTTTTTTCACAAAAGATGTACCAAATTCTGGAATTCCTGAAGTCCCAGTTGGAGAACCTATATCATCTGGACTTACCCCAAGTGCTTCAGTGCCGCTAAAAAGGCTCATAACCCTTTTATCGTCAAGAGGAATTTTATAGATGTCCACTCCTGTCAAATCTTGTAAAATTCTAAGCGTAGTCGGATCATCATGTCCTAAAATATCCAATTTTACTAACTGTTCGTCCATCACATGATAGTCAAAATGTGTCGTTTTGAAAGTTGAATTCATGTCATTTGCAGGTCTTTGTACGGGACAAAAATCGTAAATTGACTTATCTTTTGGAACTACTATCATTCCACCGGGATGTTGTCCAGTAGTTTTTCTAGCTCCTTCACAGCCCATCGCAAGTCTTGTTACTTCAGCCTTTCTCTCCTTGATATTTTCCGTCCCTTCACTCTCTTCCAAATATTTTTTTACATAACCAAAAGCATTTTTTTCAGCTAATGTGGAAATTGTCCCAGCACGAAATACGTTTTCAGAATTTTCAGGATATTCAGAATTTTCAGGATTCTCAAAATCTTCAAAATCTATAATTTTTTCAATATCTTCAACATTTTCAATATTTTTAAGGGCATCCGAATTAAATAACCATTCAGTATATTTGTGAATTTTCCCTTGATACTCTCCAGAAAAATTTAAATCAATATCTGGTACTTTTTCTCCATTAAATCCCATAAACACTTCAAATGGTATTGCATGTCCATCTTTTATATATTTCGTACCACATTTTGGACAATTTTTATCAGGATAGTCAACTCCGTCTCCTTCTTCATTCATAAATTCAGTATGTTTACATTTTGGACATCTGTAGTGTGGATAAAGTCCATTTACTTCAGTAATTCCCATAAGGTAAGCGACAATGGACGAACCGACTGAACCACGGGAACCAACTAAATATCCTTTTCTTACCGATTTTTTAACCAATATTTGTGCAATTAAATAAAGTACGGAAAAGCCATTTCCAATAATCGAATTTAACTCTTTCTCCAGTCTTTCTTTCAAAACTTGGTCAACATCGTTACCATAAAGCTCCTCTAATTTATCATAAGTCATTTTTCTTACTAACTCTTCAGCCCCTTTTATCTTCGGTGGATAAAATCCTTCAGGAACCGGTCTTATTCCAGCATCAATCATATCAGCAATTTTATTTGTATTTTTGACAACAATTTCATTAGCAATTTCATCGCCCAAATATTTAAATTCTTCAAGCATTTCTTCAGTTGTCCTAAAATATAATTCTCTATCAAAAAATTCGTATCTTGAACCATCGACAAATTTAGTTTTTCTTAAATTTCCACTTCCCAAAAGTAAAACATTTCTGTTAATTGCTTCTCTTTTGTCCAAATAATGTACATCTCCTGTAGCAACAACTATTTTTCCCAATCTTTTCCCTAAATCATAAAAATATTTATTCATTTCTTTTATTACTTCTAAATTCTCAATTTCACTCGTATTTTTTTCTACCAGTTCATTATATGTAATTGGTGGGTGTATCTCTATATAGTCATAAAATTTTGCTTTTTCTTCAATTTCTTCTGTTTCTCCACGCAAATAAAGATTTATGAGTTCCCCTCTATTTCCATATATCCCAGTTGCTGAACTTGCAAGAAGTAAATTTTCCCTCATTTGTTTCAATAATGTTTTTGGAATTCGCGGTTTTCTCATCCCAAAGTAGTCAATGTGCGATTTGGAAATTAACTCATATAAATCCCTTAATCCTTTTTGATTTTTTACCAAAATCATCGTATTCAATATTTCAGCATTTTGAATATTTGGCTGAAGATTCATATTTATATCTTTTAGTGTCAGAATTCCTTTTGTTATAATCATATTAAAAAATTTCTGAAAAACTTCAGCAGTTGCTCTTGCATCGTCAATCGCTCTGTGATGTGATTCTAATGTTATTCCAAAATATTTAGTCAAATTTGCCAGTCCAAACCTTTGTTCCTTGGTAAGAAGCGCTCTTGCAAGTGGAAGAGTGTCAACCACGCTTGGAGAAAACTCTAAATTTTGGTCACTTGATTTTTGCTTAATAAATCCCACGTCAAATTTGGCATTATGTGCAACAACTGTGGAATCACCACAAAATTCTAAAAATTTTGGCAAAATTGTTTTGATGTCAGGAGCATCTTTTACCATTTCATCAGTAATTGAAGTAAGTTTTACAATTTCTTCAGGAATAGGAATTTTAGGATTTACAAATTCAGAAAATTCGCCAATAATCTTTTTCCCCTTCATTTTTACTGCCCCAATTTCGATTATCTTATCATTAAATGGATCAAATCCAGTAGTTTCAATATCGAATACGACATATGTTTCTTCTTCAATTCCCATATCTTTTGGATTGGTAATCATTTGAGCTTCATCATCTACAACATACGCTTCCACTCCGTAGATGATTTTAAAATTTTCATCCGCTTCTTTAAATGCAAACGGAAATGAATGTACAACTCCAAAATCCGTAACAGCGATAGCACTATGTCCAAATTCTTTCGCTCTTTTTGCATAATCTTTGATTGACATAACTCCGCTCATTTCACTCATATTTGTGTGAGCGTGAAGCTCAACTCTCTTTTTCGACGCATTGTCCTCTTTTTTTTCGTCTTTCGATTCAATCGCTTCCAAATCTTGTACTCTTATATATTTTTCACCATTATACTCTTCGTAATACCCCACTACTTTTACCCAGTCATCCACTTTAAGTATTGCAACTTGCGCTTCATCCTTTGGATTCAAAAAAATTCTGCAACCTATGGAATCATTGTAGTCAGTTACTAAAAAGTCATACATCAAAGTTTTATTTTTAGTTTCTCTAACATCAACTTTAAAAATTTTTCCTTCAATTTCAACAGCGCGGTTTTCAATTTCAAGGTCTTCCAAATCCGAAATCTGAATTTTTACAGGATTTTTTATCTTAGTTCGATTTTTTCTAAATTCACTTTTTTTAAAATTATTTTCTCCACTTGAAAAAGTTGATTTTTCATTTGTCTCAATTTTTTTTATATTTTCAGGTAAAATTTCTTCGACAAGAACATTTTTGCTTTGTCTATTGCTACCTTCGTTATTTTGAGAATTTTTCCCCACAATTTCTATTTTAAGATCCTTTTTTAACACTTTAGAAATTCTCTTTCCTAAATTTCTAAAAAGTTTTTCTTTCTGCATTTCCTTTGCAGCCTCCAACGAAGAAACTTCCAAATAAATTATGTCTTCCAAAATTTCAATTTCATAATTTGTCAAATACATCACATATTTATTTTTCTCTGTTTTTTTGTATTCAATAACAAAAGTAATAAATCCTTTTACATCATTAAGAATAAGTTCATCATTCACATCAAATTTAACTTCAATTCTTGTATTTTTATCTTTTTTACGAATTAAACTTTTCAATCTTGAAATTTCTTCAATCGCAGCACTGTAATCATTTATGACAATACTGACAATAGATTTTTTCTCAAGCGCAAATAGACTTATAAATTTTATTTCAAAACTTTTCATATTATATTTTTGTAAAAATCCATTAGATGGCTTTATTTTACGATATTTTTCTTCTTTAACACTACTATCCATTTCATCCCCTTAATTTTTTATGCTTTACTTCATTATACAATTTTAAAAAAAATTTTACAACGAAATTTTTGATTTCTTTTTTCAAAAAATATGTTATAATTTTAATGAATATATAAAGAATGGAGAATTTTTAACAATGAATATATTTGAGAAAAAAATAAAAATTAACGAACTTACAAATTTAAGAAATAATCTCATGAAAGAAGGAAATGTTACAAAGGAAGTTGAAGTTTTAAAAGAATTGGCACCGCTTATTGAAGAAGTTTTCGGTGAGAAAAGTGATGAAAATATAAAAATTTTAAATGAAGTTGGAGGAACTCTAAAATATGTAGGAGAATACGATACCGCCAAAAATGCTCTATTAAAAGCGCAAAAATTTATTGTTGAAAAATATGGAAAAGATAGCGTTCCTTACGCCACTTGCAGCTTAAATTTAGCTGAAGTTTACAGATTTATGAAAAAATACGATCAAACAGAAGAAATTTATTTAAATGCAATGAAAATTTATGAGAAAAATAATTTACAAAATGACTATGTTTATGCAAGTGTGTGCAATAATTTAGCTCTTTTTTATCAAGAACTTTCACAATTTGAAAAAGCAATTTCACTACAGGAAAAAAGTTTAAAAATTTTGGAAGAAAAAGGTGATAATCCAATTCAGTATGCAATAACATTAAGTAATCTTGTATTGCCTTACATAAAAGTAAAAAATTTAAAAAAAGCAAACGAATATCTAAAAAAAGCGCTAAACTTAATTGAAATCGAAGTTGGAAAGTCGCATAACTTGTATTCCGCTATTCTAAACAATATCGCAAGTTTTTACTTTGAAGAAGGTGAATACAAAAAAGCTCTGGAACTTTTTAACGAAAGTTTGGAAATTTGCAGAAATACTTTCGGTGAAAATAGTAACAACTACAAAAATATCTTGGAAAATATAAAAATTGTAAAGGAAAAATAGGAGAAGATTCAGAAAAAAATTTAGAATATATCAGCTGGTAAAAAATAAAAATAGGAGAAAAGTATGCAAAAAATTAAAGGACTAGAACTATCAAAAAAATATTTTCAAAAAATTTATTTCCCAATTATAAAGTCAGAATTTCCTGATTTATTAAAAAGAATGGCAGCAGGACTTGCAGGAGAAGGCTCTGAGTGCTTTGGTTTTGATGACGAAATCTCACGTGATCACGATTTTGGTCCCTCTTGCTGTATCTGGCTAGATAACGATGACTTTAAAAAATACGGCTCCAAACTACAAAAAAGACTAGACGAATTGCCAAAAGAATTTATGGGATTTCCCATTTTTGAAGAAAGTGAATTCGGAAACAATAGACGAGGAGTGCTAAATATTGATGACTGGTACTACAAATTTTTAAATAGATCCAGCTGTCCACAGAATTTATACGATTGGCGTCTAATCCCAGAAGAATTTCTTGCAACCGCTACAAATGGCGAAGTTTTTTTGGACAACTTAGGAAAATTCTCAAAGATAAGAAATGATTTAAAAAATTATTTTCCAGATGACATAAGACTAAAAAAAATTTCTGCAAGATGTATGAAAATGGCACAATCTGGACAATACAACTACTATCGCTGTATGCGAAGAAATGAAATTATTGCAGCAAGACTTGCTGAAAGCGAATTTATTTCTGAAGCCATTCATATGATTTTTTTACTGAATAAAACTTACAAGCCTTTTTATAAATGGATGTCTAAAAAAATGAAAGAACTTCCTATTCTAGGCGAAAAAACTTATTTTTTAATTGAAGAATTAGTAAATCTTCCAACAGGCGCACAAAATAGAAAAGCTGAAATAATAGAAAAAATAAGTATGCTTGTAATTAGTGAACTAAAACGACAAGATTTAGTTCCAAGACAGATTCCAAGCGATTTTTTACAAGACTACGGATTTTTTGTCCAGCAAAAAATTAGCGACGAAAAGTTACGAAACTTACATCCTGCAATGGACTAAACTAAATAAAAAGGAGGTTAAAAATGGATACAAACGTCACGAAGAAAGAGAGTTATATAAGACAGATTTTAAAAAGAGAATGGGAATTTTTTCAAAAAGTGCACCACACTGAAGGAAGAGCTGAATGTCAAAATAATCCAACTGAATTTGAAATTATGAGAAGAAGCCAGTGGGAAACATTCCCTTGCGAAATTTTGGAAAGTTATTTGGAAGATTTAATTTTAGCAAAACACAAAAATCAAAATTTAATTCAGGATAAATATGCCAGAATGATGGAATTTAGCGCTCCTTCGGAATTTGAACTAATAAAATCATATTTGCCAGAAATTTCTTTAGAAAAAAAAGAAATCATAAAAAAAATTGTAGAAATTTATTTAAACTGGGAAATTGAAGCAATAAAAAAATACCCGCATCTAACTTCAAAAGCAAGACCGCTTTATTCAAAAGACGACACGCCAAATTATACTTCGATTGAAACATACTTAAAAGGTGAATTAGCTTCATACTCTCTAAAAACTCTAAAATTATATTATAATTTTATTTTGGAATATTTAAAAGATAACAAAAATTTAGCACTTGAAAATATTCAAAATGTTGTTTTAAAAAAAGGTTTTTCTTCCCTGGAAGAAGCTGAAAATATAAAAACAAAATTCTAAACAAAAAAACAGGTTTTTTAAGGACCTGTTTTTTTACTTACCTGTACCATAATATTATATTTTGAGTTTATACAAAATTCTGGACACTCTCTACTTATCTTATCTTTCTATTTTTTTTATTAATTTCATCTGCCATTCTTTTTGCAGTTTCATAATCGTACAGTCCTTCAACACCATCTACTCTATATAAATCTACACCTTTATCTGTTTTTACATATTCTATTTTTACCATTTTTCTTACCTCTTTTCAAAAAAATATTTAAATAGATTATGTCATACTTAAATAATTTTATCAAACACAAATTAGCACAGAGATAGTGTAAAAATTTTAGGGACAAATTTTAATTTCAATATTAATTTAATAAATTTTTATATTCGACTTCTGTTTTTTTTATGATTTCTTCTTTCTTTTCTTTTATCATATTTTTAAAAAATACATTTTTTATTTGATTGCTTTGAGATAAAAAGTAATTTCTTACATTTTCTATAATATTTTTTACATATTCTTCTTTTGTTTTTTCCTGCGCTTGTTTTAATGTTTCCTTTTTTTCTTTTAATAATTCTTCCAATGACTTTATTTCTTCTTGCCAACTCAAATCAAGCCTTTTTGTTTCATAGACATTCTCCACATCAAAATCATCCAGAATATTCATATTTTCTATCTGCGTATTAAATTCATTTTCAATATCTTCTTTTTTTTGATCCCATTCCAGCTGCTTTGAATTATCTTCGTAAGGAACTTCTATCATTTTAGTTTTTTTACCAAAAATTTTATTGCTTAATTTTCCAAAAAATCCATCGCCACGACTTACTTTTTCAAATTTTTTTAAATATTTTGTTTCAGTTTGCGGTCTTTCGCCTAAATCATTCAATTGAGAATTTCTAATATTTCCAATTTTTTCCAATCTTTCTTTTTTTACTTTATATTTTTCAGATTTTTCAATAGCCCACTGTTCCCTTATTTTTTGATTATTATAATTCATTTTTTTATAAAAAATTTCTCTTTTTAATTTTTCTATTTCATCTTTTTCACTTTTAAAATCTTCTATTTTTCTTTTTATTTCCGAATCAAAAAAAGAAATTTTATTACTCTGATTCAATTCTTCAGAATAATTTTTTATTATTAGTTTTACTTCTGAAAATAAATCATTAAAATTTACATTCACAAATTTTTTGTTTTTTTCTTTTATTTCACTTATTTTTTGAATCATATCTTTTTCCAGTGATTGACTCACATAAACCTCAATATTTTCCAAACTCCCATACACTTTTCCTTCCAAAATTTTTACAATTTTATTTTCAGATTTTTTAAACTCTGATTCCAATTTTTTATTTATCGAATTTTCTATTTCATTTGTTCTAATTTCCAAAAGATTTTTTATATTTTGTAATTTATCTATTTTTTGTCTTTCCATTTCAACTCCAATTTTTTTAATTTTTTATTCTTCAATATATTATACTAAAAAATTGAATAGAAAACAAAGGTTTTTTTATTAAATTTATAAATTTTTTCTAAAATAAAGTAAAAAAATCAATTTTATCAATTCTTTTCACATTTAAAATTTAAAAATTTCTTTACTTAATTTGAGATTCTACTAAAAAATAAAACTTAAATTTTCGCTAAAAAAGAAAGAAAAAATTTTTTTTATTCTACGTTATCATAAATTCTATTTAAATACTTTCGGACTTTTTTTATACACCACTTCTTTAACACCCATTTTTACATTTGACACACATGCAACTACAAAAAAGTAATCTGAAAGTCTATTTATGTACTGCAACCCATATTCATTCACATCTTCATTCCCCTCGAGAAGTTTTACCATTTTTCTCTCCAACTTTCTAGTATTTGCACGAATCAAATGAAACAAGCTTGAAATTTCACTACCACCTGGAATTATAAAACTCTCCAATTTTGGCATTTGTGGAATATATTTATCGAGCAATTCCTCTAGCCATTTTACATCTTCATTTGTCTGTTTATAAGGTCTTAATTTATCAGGTGTTGATAGATCGCTACCACAGTCAAATAGCTGTTGCTGTATTCTCTCACATTCTTTTTGAATTTCTTGTAGTTCCACTACATTTCGCATTTTTGCAACGATTATTCCAAGTAATGAGCAAACTTCATCTGCAGTCCCATAGGCATCCACACGGATATTACTTTTACTGATTTTTTTCCCGCCATATAATTTTGTAAATCCTTTATCCCCATATTTTGTATAAATTTTCATAATTTTTTATCCTTTTTATTTTATTAATTTTTTTATTTTTTTCGGTAATTTAGCGCTTCCAGCAAATGCTCCTTTTTTATATTTTCTTCTCCCCCGAGGTCGGCAATCGTTCGAGAAACCTTTAATAACTTATCAAACATTCTCGCTGATAACTTTAAATTATCAATCGCTTCTTTCATTATTTCTTGTGTTTCCGCATCAATTTTACAATATTTATTTATTTGCCTTTTAGTCATCGCATAGTTTAACATGTCTGATTTAAAGCGTCTTTTTTGGATAACTCTAGCTTTAATTACTCTTTTTTGAATACTTTCAGACTTTTCCGACAAAGTTTCACAAAACATCTCCTCTTTTTTTAACTGGTGCATTTCCACATATAAATCCATTCTGTCCAAAAACGGTCCTGAAAATTTTTTCTGGTATCTCTTTATGTCCAATAGACTGTCGCTGCATAGTGGATTATCCGGGAAATATCCGCTTGGAGTGGGATTTGAAGCTGTGATCGTTATACTTTTTACAGGATACGTTATTGTAAAATTTGCTCTTGAAATAACTATTTTCCCATCTTCAAGAGGCTGCCTCAAAGTTTCCAGTGTCTTTCCTTCAAATTCTCCTATTTCATCCAAAAACAGTACTCCATTTAACGCCAAAGTTATTTCTCCCACTCTCGTTGCTCCCCCCGCAAGTGCCACTTCTGTTGCCGAATAATGTGGTGCACGAAAAGGTCTTTTGGTAATTATTGGATCTTTTTCACTTAAAAGTCCTGAAATGCTGTAAATTTTTGTAGTTTCAATTATTTCTTCTTCTGTCATTTCGGGAAGTATTGTCGTAAATCTTTTTGCAAGCATTGATTTTCCTGAACCAGGATCTCCTATTAAAAATACATTATGACCTCCTGCAGCTGCTATTTCCAGCGCTCTTTTTGCCAAAAGCTGTCCTTTCACATCACAAAAATCTATTATCTCATCTTCATTTTGAGAATTTTTTTCTTTTATTTCTGCACTTTCCAATATCTCAATATTTTTTTTGTCCGCATTTTTGCAAAGTTCTTCCACACTTATTTTATTTTCCAAAAAATCCAAAACTTCTTGTATATTTTGCACGGGAACCACTTCAACTCCCGAAATCAACTTAGCTTCATTGTAATTTTCAAGTGGTACAATAACTCCTAAAAAATTTTTTTCTTTTGCCAAAATAGCTGCATTTATCGCACCAGTTACCGACTTTATTTTCCCGTTTAATGAAATTTCTCCCAAAATTAAATATTTTCTAAAAATTTCAATATTTGAAATATTTCCAATATTTGCAAGTATTCCCAAAAAAATACTCAAATCAAAATGACTTCCTTTTTTCTTTATATTTGCCGGAGATAAATTCACAAGAACTCTTCTTACAGGAAACTCAAATCCCATATTTTTAAAGCAGCTTCTGATTCTTTCTTTACTTTCAGAGATTGCCTGATCTCCCATTCCAACAATATTAAACACAGGAAGTCCACGTGATAAATCAACTTCCACTTCCACAATATATGTATCTATCCCAAAATAGCTACAACTAAATAAACTTATAGCCATTATTTCCCCCTTTTAAATTTAATAAAATTTTAACAATATTATTATACCATTTTTATTTTAGTTTTTCAAACAAAATAAATATTTTTTCTCAAATAAATAGAAAAAATTTAAAAATAATGGTAAAATATAACAAATAATGTTAATAACTATAATATAATCTAAAAATTGAATTTTTTTTAATAATTTTATAAAATAAAAACTATTACGAGGTGAAAAAATTGAACGAGAAAAGAAAAAAAATTTTAATTGTTGATTTTGGATCGCAATACACTCAATTAATTGCAAGAAGAATTAGGGAAATGGAAGTTTACTGTGAAATTGTTCCATTAATCGATATAAAAAAAATTAAAGAGGGAACTGAACTTGTAAAAGGTATCATTCTTTCGGGAGGACCTGCCTCAGTTTACGAAAAAGGTGCTCCAACGGTTGATAAAGCTATTTTTGATTTAAATTTACCAATTTTAGGAATTTGTTACGGAATGCAGCTAATTACATACTTAAACGGTGGAAAAGTTGAAAAAGCTGATTCGAGAGAATTTGGAAAAGCAACTTTGGAAGTCATTGATGAAAAAAATCCTTTATTTAACGGTATTAAAAAAACTTCAAGCATTTGGATGAGCCACAGCGATCACATTACAGAATTACCCAAAGGATTTGAAATAATTGCAAAAACTGACTCTTCCATAGCTGCAATTACCAATAATAATGGAATTTATGCACTGCAATTCCATCCAGAAGTAGTTCATTCTGAATGTGGAACTCAAATTATTTCTAACTTTGTTTTTAACATCTGCGAATGTGAAAGAAACTGGAAAATTACAAGTTTCATTGAAGAAAAAACAAAAACGATTAAAGAACTCGTTGGTAATGAACACGTGTTACTCGCATTGTCAGGCGGTGTAGATTCTTCAGTTGCAGCTGTTTTGATTAATAATGCAATTGGAAAACAGTTGACTTGTATGTTTGTAGACACTGGACTTCTTAGAAAAGATGAAGGAAAAAAAGTTTTAGAATACTACAAGGAACATTTTAATTTAAATATTGTCTTTGTTGATGCAAAAGATAGATTTTTAAATAAATTAAAAGGTGTAGATGAGCCAGAGAATAAAAGAAAAATTATTGGGCATGAATTTATCGAAGTTTTCAATGAAGAAATTAGAAAATTAAAAGGTCGCAAAGGTGCAAAATTTCTAGCACAAGGAACAATCTATCCAGATGTAATCGAATCGCAATCAATAAAAGGTCCTTCTCATACGATAAAATCTCACCACAACGTTGGGGGACTGCCAGAAGACTTGAAATTTAAACTATTGGAGCCCTTAAAAGAATTGTTTAAAGATGAAGTAAGAAAAGTTGGACACGAATTGGGACTACCTGACACAATTATTAATAGACACCCATTCCCAGGACCAGGACTTGGAATTAGAGTAATAGGAGAAGTTACGCCTGAAAAAGTAAAAATTTTACAAGAGGCTGATGACATTTTTATTAACGCTTTGATGGAAGAAGGATTATACGATAAAGTTGACCAAGCATTCGTTACACTATTACCAGTTAAAACAGTCGGAGTTATGGGAGACCAAAGGACTTACGAATATGTAGCAGCTATCCGTTCTGTAAACACTATTGATTTTATGACTGCAACTTGGTCAAAACTTCCTTATGAATTTTTAGGAAATGTTGCGAACAAAATCATCAATAATGTAAACGGTATAAACAGAATTGTTTATGATATTTCTTCTAAACCTGCAGCTACGATTGAGTGGGAATAATTAATAAAATTAATTTTAATACTTTAATTACTGCCTTTGAGTATATCAATAAAATATAAAAGTACTAAAAAAGTACTAAAATGAGAGTGTCCAGAATTTTGTGTAAACTCAAAATATAATATATGGTACAGGATGGTATTTTTATCATCCTGTTTTTAAATCCTTCCTTCAAAATAAATACTTAACTGATATTATATATCTTCAATCATTCAATGATAAAAAATTCATATTTTCACCTTTATTCAACTTTTTAATCAAAAATAACTTTCCATTTATCCCTATTTCTATTCGCCTCAAAACACATTCTTATATGTTCAACCGTAATTTTTTTTGCTTCCAATTCAGGCAATTCATCAATCCCAAAATATCTACTATCAATCGTTTCAATATTTTTCTCAAATTTTCCACTCACATACTCACATAAAACAAATACTTTCGTTATACCATACGGTATCTTTTTACCTTGATTTTTTGTAACATCAAGCAAAGCTATAATCATCTCAGCATTAGCCTCGATCCCAGCCTCTTCCTTAACTTCCTTTAACACATTTTCCTTCACAGAAAGATAAACATCCGCCCATCCACCTGGTAACGCCCATTTCCCGTTACTTTCCTGAATTAAAAGAATTTTATCATTTTCAAAAATCACGCCTCTCACATCAATCTTAGGCGTCTGATACCCACTTTCATTACAAAATAAATCCTTTACCTTTTCCACCGAAATCTCAGTTTTGTGTGCCACCATTTCTGCTGAAATTTCCCTAATTCTCTCAAACCGCTCAATATCAAATTTATCTTTTCCATAAGCAAGTCCTGCTTGTGCTAGACTTTGAAGTTCAATTGCCCAGTCTAGCCATTTTTGTTCTTCCATTTTTTTCTCCGATTTTTTTCCATCTTTCATTAATCATTACTCTCCATCAAAACTCTACTCCTCAACATCCACTTTTATCACTTCTCTCATAAACATCAAATACAAAAATAAAACTAAAAAAATAAAACTAATACTTGTTCTCAAAAGAGACGGTTTTGGCAAAATAAAATTATTTATTATGAGCTGCATTACTATCATCATTATCGGCAGACTAACATCTATCCTTACAGAAACCCTTGCCTCCTTCTCCGCCACCTTAATTTTCTTCACAACCTTTTTAAGTCCAGTCCTAAATATCGTAACTTCATGCTCCCCTTTTGAAACTTGAATTTCCAAATATTTTTTTCTAAATTCTATCGGATTTCCACCATCTATTTTTACTCTGTAGCTGGTTGTTCCGTTTTTATCGGCTTTTTTTTCTTTTATATTTAGATTATTTATTATTAATTTTGGCATTTATTCACCTCCTTATTAAATCATTCGTAAAACTTACTCAATAATTTCAACTTTCTTTATTACAAAGCAAGTTCTACTATTTGACTATTTATTTGATATTACTTTTTTCGCTACTTTAATTTTTTTATCAGTATATAAAACAACATCTTTTATAATATCTTTTTGAATCGCTAAGATTAACATTTCTATAAATTTAAAATCAATTTCATTATTTTTTATTGGCAAGTATATTTCTTGATTTTCGATAATATTTATATTAAAACTTGAGCTTCCCCAAGCAAACATACTAAAAGATTTTGCCATTGCGCTCACAAAAAAATGAGAATTTAATTTATTAAACTCTTTGTATTTGGATTTTATAATTTTTATTTTATCTCCTGTAAAATATGGTTTTTCTTGATAAAACATTGTTGCAGTATCTTGACCAAATGATATTGTATTTCCATCATTTAAAAATTTTTCATCTTCTTCTAAGTAACCTCGAATTCCATTATTCAAAGCTGTTCTAACAACATAAGGATGTCCTTTTTCTAAAATATTAACTTTATTTGCATCAAATCTTTTTTTATAAGAATTTACTTCAAATAAATCTCTTATTTTAAACTCTTTCCATTCAATTTCATCTTTTCTAAAAATTTCCAAAATTTTCTTCTCTTCAAAGGTTAAAACATAGTCCGAAAATCCTGTAATTACTAAATAAGCCTCCAGCTTGGATATTTGACAAGCCTCCAGCTCGGATATGAACCCTGTCATAAACTCAAAATCGATTGAGCCATCATTTTTAATGGGTAATTGTATTTTCTCTTCCTTGACTTTTTCCCAACCAGCTTTATTAGTCCATTCGTATTTTCCATGAAGAATTTTTGAAATACTTGCAACAAAATACAAATATTGATTATCTGTTAGAACATTATCTGTAAATATCCATTTTATTGCATAAGCATCCTGTAAAATGGTAAATTCATTTTTCTGATAAAACGTTGCACCCGTATTTGCTCCATTTGCTGAGATTGAAATTACATTTTTTAATATTGTTGCTCCTTCTATATTTGCATAATTATTCAATCCTTGATTTTGAATCCCTGCAGTTAATACCGGTAATGTAAAATTTTCTTTATATATACTAGATAATTCACTTGTTTTATACGGTAATCTATTTACTTTTATTTTTTCGAATAAATCTCCTATTTTAAACTTCGCCCACTTAACTTTTTCTAATTTTTTAGCCAAGTGGGTATCTATTTTCCCAGTTCCTCATCTTCTTTATTTTCGTTTTTCAAAAGATTTGATACTTCCCAAGCTAAATAATCCCGAACTGTCTTTTTAAAATCTTCCAATGTTGGTTTTGTGTCTATTGGAGCTGATTTGTTCCAATCTGTACCACTTTCTGGATCAATAGTGTCTTCGTAGTATTCTTTTTCTGTAAAAATATTTAATTTTGATTTTCCAAAACGAACTAAATTTATTAGCTCCTCGTATCTTCCTTTTGCATTATTTGTGTCTTTTAAGTTATTTTTTGCTTTTTTACGGTTTGTTCTAGTGTAACCGTCATCACTAAAGTCTATAAATTTTACCATCTCATCTTTTTCATGCCGTTCTCCAACTTTAAAAACGTAGATATTAGTTTGAACGCTTGATTTTCCAATGAATAAATCAATTGGCATTTTTATACTTGCTAACAATGTGTTATTTTTTAATATTCTTTTATTTATTTCTTTTGCTTTTCCGCTTCCTGCTGAATTTTGAATAATAATCGCAGCATATCCTTTATTCATCATGTTTAATGCTTTCTCAACAAAAATCATACCGTTTCCTTCTGCTGAATACGGTGGATTTAAAATAAATGCTGTTGCAGGAAATTTTTCATCTTTTTTTATAAATCCATATTCTCCATCAAAATCTGTTAATGAATTTTTATTTAAAATATTAGAACTTCCGTCTCCCATCATAATCATATTCAGAATAGCAAGTATATAAATGCTCGGTAGCAATTCCAGTCCTAAAAGTTGCTCAGATTTTATTTTTCTTTCCTTTTCGTATATTTCTTCAGGTGAATTAAGCGTATTTTTAGCATCGTTTATCATTTCATTCATTGCAGCAACTAAAAGACCCGCAGAGCCTGTTGCAAAGTCCCACACATACGAATCTTTATTAACTCTTGCAAGTTTTACAAGTAAATTTGCAACATAAGCTGGTGTAAGTACAACATCATTAAGTTTATCCTGTGTAAATCCAAGCCACGAATACATTTCATTAAATAATTTTCCTGTAAAATCAGTTGTAAGCCCTATTTTATAGTAAATTCCCAAATCATCCACTATTTTTGAAAATACTCTTTTTAATTGTGTTTCTCCATTTTCTATTTTATTTAAATTTTCAGATAAAATCGTATTTTCTAAAGTTCTAATTATTAAGTTTTGCTTTTCTCTTGGCAAATTTTTCTCTTCTAAAAAAGCCCTTACTCTTCTCATTAAAATTTCGCCATCTGTTTCACTTTTCATTGGAGATGATTTTAAGTCTTGTTTTTCTAATACTGGAACTTTTCCTGGAATACCAATTGTCGCAATAATTGAAGCTGCAACAAGATACACTCTGTCATTTTCTCCAAGACCTTTTTCATTTTGATAAATATCATTATTTAATTTTGTAAGACTGCTGTCAATTTCTCTTTCTCTTTGTTCTTTTATTTTATCCAATTCTTCCTGTGATAATTGCAAAGTTTTAACATCATGTATAAATTCGTCAAAATGTTCTTTACTTAAAAAAGAAAAATCATCATATTCCTTTACTTTCTGTCCAACTCCAAAATTGGATTCTGAAACATAATAAACTCCTATTGAGTGTTTTATTTCACCTTTGCTGTCTTTATACCCTGTCATTCCAATAGAAATTATATCTTTATAATTTGTATAATGAAGTAATGCATTTGCATAGTGAACAGCTCCGTTTACAGCATACGAATTTATATTTTTCAAATTAGGTTCATTATTGCTTTTTATATTTTCCACATTTCCATTTTTATCCAGTTTTTCTAATTTATCTTTGTAACCTTTATATTCAACTAATATCGGATAATTATTTAATTCTTTATCTTGTAACAATAACTTAACATCTGGACGATTTGTACCTTTTCCACCACTTTTTGAAAAGTATTCTTGCAATGCTTTATCAATTTCATCATTTAACTTTTCCTGTTCCAGTTTATAATCAAGATTATAAGATTTTAGCCACGAATTTGCTAAATCTGCTATATTAGGTTCTATACTTTGTGCTTTTGCCATTATTTATTAGCTTCTCCTTCTTTATGTTTTCCCTCAATCGTATATCCCCTAATCTATTTTTTCAATTAATCCTCCAAAATTTCTTTGGCAAAACTCCCCTCTTTTTCAGTCCCCAATAAAATTTCCTCAACAGTTGCTGCAATATCAGAAAAAGTCTTTCTAGTTCCAATATTTACATTCTTTTTAACATTTTTACCGTAAATCAATATTGGAATGTACTCTCTTGTATGGTCAGTCCCTTTGTACGTAGGATCATTTCCGTGATCAGCTGTGATAATCAAGATTTCATCATCTTTCAAATTCTTTTCGATTTCAGGAAGCCAGTTATCAAATTCAATCAAAGCATTTACATAACCTTCCACATTTCTTCTATGCCCATAAACTGCATCAAAGTCAACTAAATTTGTAAAAATTAATCCTTTTGTATCTTCCTTCAATGCAGCTATTGTTTTCTTAATTCCATCCAGATTATCTTGATTAGCTTTTCTGTTGTCTGTAATCCCTTTTCCATTGAACAAGTCGCTCGTTTTCCCAATTCCAACTACATCAAGTCCAGCTTTTTTCAATCTTTCAAGCATTGTTTCTTTTGGCGGATCAATCGAAAAATCGTGTCTGTTTGCAGTTCTTTTAAATTCTCCAACTTTTTTACCAACATAAGGTCTTGCAATTACCCTTGCCACAGGTGATTTCTCATTACAAATTTCAAGTGCAATTTCACACGCTTTGTAAAGTTCTTCTAATGGTATAATTTCTTCACTTGCAGCAATTTGAAACACAGGATCTGCTGAACCGTAAACTATCCAATTTCCTGTTCTAATTTGTTCTTCTCCATATTGATCAATCGCTACAGTTCCTGAGATTGGCTTATTCAACATAACCTTTCTTCCAGTTTTTTCTTCAAATTCCTTTATAACTTCATCTGAAAATCCATTTTTATAATTTGGAAACGGTCTTTCTAGCGGCACACCAGCCATCTCCCAATGCCCAGTCGTAGAATCCTTTCCTTGCGACACCTCAATCGCTCTTCCATAGGCCCCTTCAGCATTTTCCACAGCTGGAGTCCCTTCAATCTCAGTAATATTTCCAAGTCCCAATTTACCCATATTAGGCAAATTCATTCCCCCATGAGCTTTCGCCATATTCCCTAAAGTATTTGACCCACAGTCATCAAATAAATTCGCATCAGGCAATTCTCCTGCTCCAACACTGTCTAAAACTATTATTGTTATTCTTTCTATTTTTTTCATTTTCTTATCTTCCTTTCTTTTTTATTTAATTATATCTTTTATCTGTTTTAAAAGCAATTAATTTTAAGATTTTTTTTATTCATCAGAGCCATAAACAATCATTAATAAATATTCTTTATACCGTATTATTCCTGCTGAAAAAACATTGTATGCATAAAATTCACTTAAAATAGCTTCATATTTCTTTATCGCTACATAAAAATTTACAGGCTCACCAAACCAATGTGTTATTTGATAAAAAAAATGTCTTACATTCCAGTATTGTTCCTTTTTATCTGCTTTATTTTCTAAATTTTCAATTATTTCCTCAACAGTAAATTCTGTTTGCAATTTAATAAATTCAGAAATTTTATCGTAACCAGTTTTTGTTTCATTTTGTTTTATCAGCTTTTCGTATTTTCTATTTTTTTTGAAAACAATATTCAATTTTTCCAATTTTTTTCTAATATTATCATCTTTTTTCTCAGATGAACCACTTTCATAATATTGCAATAATTTTTTCTTTATTATTTCATTCAAATCATTATTTTTATCATTATCAATAAAAAATGTATCAATATATATTGCCGTATATTCAGGACAAACCTTCATCCCATTATTCCAACACACTGAGACACCTTCAATAAACCCTTCAATGTAATCTCTATTCTTCATTGTGATAATTCCTTTTCAAAATTATGATTTTTTATAAATATTTGTCAAATCGTCAAAAACAACTTTCTCATAAATCTCAGCATCAGTTATAAACATATATCCATCAAAAAATACTTCATCATAAGCCCACACACTAAATTGACTAATAGAATATGGCATTATTTCATCAATTATTAAATTTTGAAAGAAAAAGTTTTCTGTAATAATTCCATTTCTAGCATTTTCTACATCGTATTTAGTTAAGCTATTTTCCAATTTTTGAATAACCTTCTCCAATGGAACAGACAATTTATTCTCTTTTAAACGGCTGTTCGCCATACCTAAATATTTTTTTACAATGCTATTTTTTATTTTGACATCCCATTCTTTTACATTATCAAGAATAAGAGACATCTGTTTTTCCAATTCCTTATTATAAATTTCAGCTTCTTCCATTGATACATGCACTTTTTTCCCAAGCCAATTAACTTCAAAGTCCTCAATTTCGCCATTATCATTTACATTAAACGCTATCTTCATTTTCCCTCATTTCTATTCTTACCTAGAATGAATCCCAGAAAATATCATCTCCGTTTTCCTCAATATACTTATAAATTTTATCTTCATTTTCAATCAAATCCTCAACTATTTCAGCCACTTTCCGTATTTTTTCCCAGTTTTCCTCAGTATTACCAATATAACGTCCGACATATCCACCTGCTTCAGGATCAGAATCATAATTTTCATAAAGTTCCGGATAATTAGTCTCCAAATAACTTTCAATTAAAGCCGCCCATCCATAGCCGTTTAAATAAGCTTCTTCATTAATCTCAGATACTTTTTCAAAAATTTCATCAAATTTTTTATCATTATTCATTAGGCAAAAGGCTACTTGATTGTTAATATCATTCTTTATTTCCTGTATTTCTTCTTCTGAAAGTTCCATTCCACTTTTTTTCAAACTTTCAATATATTCCTCAAACCCTTTGTAATCTTGCTCATCAACTGCTACATATTTCATAAATTTCTCCTTCTTTTCTTCATTTTATTTTTAACCAATCTCCAAAACCGCCATGTATGATAAATGTTCATTCCTATAAATCATTATTTTTAATAGAATATATAAATATGTGTAATATTCATATAAATACGTACTTTATAATTTTATTTATCATATTTTTTATAATTTTTAGGCATTACATTATTTTGAAAATAATAAAAATTAAATTTTACACTATTAAAATTTGTATTTTCATAATTAATTATTACTTTTTTATCTATTTTAAAAACAATTAATTTTAAGATTTTTTATAATATTTCTCTGCAATATCTGTTACATCTATGCTTACATCTAGTTCTGTATTCAAATATATTTTATCATCCTTTTTCAAAAATGCTTCCCAAATTTTCCCTGTATTCAAATAAACCATAACAATTTCAAAATCATTTTTTAAAATTGTTACTATTTCTCTATTTTTTAATTCCGATATTTCTTTAAAAAAATTTTCAATATTATCATCTAATTTATCTATATCAACAAAATATATATCATAAAATAATTGTTTTTTATATTCTTCAAATGTATCAAAATATCCTTTAAAATTACTCAATCCTAACCACTGTAACAAAATATCTAAACAAGAAATTTCATCTATTAAACTTATTTCTTCTTTAGACATCAACCTCAATAACTGCTGTTCAGTAAATTTTAAAGGTAAATATTTATAATCGTACTGATAAATTTTTTCTCGATATGGAACCATCAAAAAATTATTCTCAAATTTTACTATACCTGTATCACATTTATTTTTTATATCTCCATAATTAAATTCAAACACAAACTTATATCGTACTTCTTCATTATAAGAAATTAATTCATACCAATATCCATAATAAACAATTTCATTATTTTTCATAATTTGAAGATAATCCTCGTAACAACTATCATAATAATTTTCATCCCAAGTAATTATACTTACATCCATTTTATCTCATCCTGTTTATATTAATTTATTCTTGAATTATCATAATTTTTTATAATTCTTAAATATTTAAAAATTTAAATTTTATTTCTTCCTATACTTTCTCCCTTTCTTCTCTCCAATCGCCTCCAAAATCCCATTTTTCACAAGTTTATTCAAAAATCTTCTTGCCGTAGAATCCGAAACATTCAAAATTTTTTAAGCCTCACTATTGTCAATATAATTATTTTTCTCAAAATACACTTCCAGTATTTTCAGTCTTCGTAGCTCTTTATCAGTCATTTTATCAGTCAAAATATCAGTCATTTTTAAGTCTTTTTTTTCTTTTTTCACAATATTTCTAATTTTTTCTATTATATACAATAGTAAATTTAACAACTATTCTTCTTTTTTATAATCATTCATTGATATTCTTGCTGGTATTTCAAGACAATATTTTTCTTCCATCAACAAAAATTACAACGAAAAAATGTTCTTATCACACACTTTTTACAACGAAAAATGCAAATATATTGCAAAAATTACAACGATACTTTATCATTTTTAAATTTATTAAAAGCCATACAAACACCTTTATTTCATTAAATAATAGCTTTAACAACTCTATTATGATAGAAAATATTTCTTACTTGAAAATTTTGTTTCCGCATAACTTATTTTTAAACCTTATTTATAGTATTATTATCAATCAATTCCAAATATTCATTTCCCCAATCGCATAAAGTTTTTAATACAGGCTCAATAGAACTGCCTATTTCAGTCAGAGAATATTCAACTTTTGGAGGAATTTCAGGATAAATAGTTCTTTTTATCATTCTTTTATCTTCAAGTTCTCTCAATTGCTCTGTCAAAGTTTTCGTAGTAATATTTCCCAGGTTTCTTTGCAATTCATTAAATCTGACTACTTTTTTAATATACAAATTCCATAAAATCCTTAATTTCCATTTTCCACTGAGTATGTTTATTCCTAACTCCATTGGACAAGCGTTTGAAACTGCTTCTGTTTTTGACATATTTTTCCTTCCTTTAATAAAGTATCAAAAAAGATACTTTATATCAAAAATGTGCGTACTTGTATTGATTACAAGAGGTATGTTATACTTTATTATATCAAAAATAATAAAAATATGAAAGGATGAGACGACATGATAATAGATAGCCACGAACATTTAATGTTGCCAACAGAATTACAAATTGAACAAATGAATAAAGCAGGAGTCGACAAGGCAATACTTTTTACAACGACTCCACATCCTGAAAAAGCTAAAACATTGACTGAATTTAAAAATGAGATGTCAATTTTATTTAAAATTTTAGGTGGAGAAAATTCTCTTGAAAATAATAAAAAAAGATTTAAAAAGGATATTTCTGATTTAATGAAAGTGATAAATAATTATCCTGATAAATTTTATGGCTTTGGAACAGTTCCACTTGGATTATCCCTTGAAGAAACTCAAATTTGGATAAAACAATATATTATTGACAATGGATTAAAAGGCATTGGCGAATTTACACCTGGAAATGATGAACAAGTAAGCCAATTAGAAACAATTTTTAAAGCACTAAAACAATATGAAAACTTTCCCATATGGGTTCACACTTTTAATCCAGTCACTCTAAACGGTATAAAAATTCTCGAAAATCTCACAAGAAAATATTCCAAAACACCAGTAATTTTTGGGCATATGGGAGGTTATAACTGGATGGAAGTAACAGATTTTGTAAAAAATACGCCAAATGCCTACATTGATTTATCCGCTGCTTTTTCTACACTCGCATTAAAAATGATAATAACAGAAGTTCCTGAAAAATGTCTATTTAGTTCTGACGCTCCTTACGGTGATTCATTTTTAAATAAACAAGCAATAGAATATTTAAGCCCATCTAAAAAAATATCAGATAAAATACTTGGAGAGAATATCATAAAATTATTAGAATTAAAATAAATATATTTTTTGATTTTTTTTAGCAGGGATATTCTCGCCATGCCCCTATTAATCTTCGAAATTTTTCTACACTGACCAAAAACTCCCTTCTGATTTAAAATAAAAAGTTTTTTAAAATTTAAATAGGGGTATAAAGATTAAGCTGTGTCTGAAAACTCAAAATCTATGTTATTTTTAATATTTTTTGATTTTAGAAATTGTACAAAGTACGATAAAATCAGTATTTATTATTTTTGAATTTAGAAAAATTTGTTAAAAATTCATCATTTTGAGAGTTTTAAGACATGCCCTAATTCAAAAAATTTCAAAATCATTTCCAATAAATTTATTCCACCTCAAAAACCGCCATATACGGCAAATGATCCGACAATTTCGTCCAATCCCTCGAATCATCATTAATATAAAAACTCTTTTTTACTTTGTAATCCGTCCCCTTTTTGACCATTACATAATCAATTCTAGATGTTTCAAGCTCCCTATTTTCAGAATTTTTCTTATTTTCCAAATCTTTACCCTCAAAATAGCTGTCATTCCAATCTTTCCTAATTTTCGCATAATATTCTGTCGTTGGCAAAAGATTAAAATCTCCACACAAAAACTTCACATCGCCCTTAAATTCCTCAATTGCAGCAAACAAATCAGCCAATTCCTCAGTTTTATTGTCCAAACTGTTATCAAGATGTGTATTTACAACTAAAATTTTCTTTTTAAATTTTGAAGTATTTAATCTAGCCGCCAAAACTTGCCTTTTTTCCTTGCTTTTTCCAGGTAGCTGATGAATGTAAATATTTTTCACATCATACTTTGAAATAAACGCAATTCCAAACTCACCTTTATCAAAATACATCGTTTTCTGAAAATAATGATAATGATAACCCAATTCTTGTGCCATTTCCTGTACAACATTCCGAAATTTACTTCTTTTTGTATTTCTATCGACTTCCTGAAGTCCGATAAAATCTGGATTATACTTTTTTAAGCTCCGAGCAAGTTCCCTTCCATTAGTGAGTCTTGCCCCGAAAATATTGTATGTTATAAGTCTAAATTCTATTTTTTTATTTTTTCTGTGTAAACAATTGATTTATTATTAATTAATCCATCCCCATTCATCTTCAGTCAAATTTTCATAACTTCGATTTTTATCTTTCCCATCTCCATTAGGAAGCACTTCAAATGTATTATAATCCGCACCTTCTAAAATTTTTCCCTTAAAATAAATATTTTTATCATCTTTTATAAACCAGTCATTCAAAACTTCTACTTTATCTTTATTAATTCCATTTATTTCTTTAATAGTATAACATGAATAAAAACATCTTATTGGTTCATTTTTTATATAATATACATTGTATTTATCTTTTCCATATAATGTAGCATATATTATTCCATTTGGCAAAAATTCAAATGTTTCAGGATTTTTAATTTTTCCTAATAATGGAGAAGGATCTATTACTTCATTCCCGCTATAAACATGATTTTTATCCTTTGCATAATCTTCATTTAAAACTTTAAAACTCATAATATCAGCATTTTCTATTTTTTTATCCCGATAATAAATTTTATTCTCATTTCTCCAATAATTCCATCCCAATTTCTCAAAATTTTTAATTTTTAATTTTTTATTTTTTCACCCATATAATAAACATTCTTATCATCTTTCAAAAGATTATCTCCTATCAACTCAGCAGTTTTTGGATTTGCCCCTTTTAAAATTTTACTTTCATAATAAACCTTACCTTTATCTATCGAATAATATTCTCCTATAATTTGTGCAACATCCCCAAATTCCACATTTGATAAAACTAGAAATAACAATATTTTCAAGATATTTTTCTTCACATATTCTCCTTTCGATTCAAACTCAAAATTTTATAAATTTCTTTTCAAACAAAAATTACAATAAAAAATCTCACTCCCAAACATCATCTTTCATATCCGCTTTCCTTATCCCCGAAACAAACCTATT
Organism: Leptotrichia sp. oral taxon 847; assembly: GCF_001553645.1. Classification (NCBI taxonomy): domain Bacteria; kingdom Fusobacteriati; phylum Fusobacteriota; class Fusobacteriia; order Fusobacteriales; family Leptotrichiaceae; genus Leptotrichia; species Leptotrichia sp. oral taxon 847. The sequence continues at coordinate 750,372 of NZ_CP014231.1, forward strand.
CCCGTCTACAAAAAACCTCAATTTTTTCTCAGTCCAAACACCTTTATTCGGGACTCCAATTCTCGCAGAAGTACCTATTTTCTTAGGAATTTTAGCATTTTCAAAATCAAGATACAAATATTTTTCATTTATTTTAGAAATGTCATATTTAATTCCAAAATTTTCATTTTCTAATTTTTCAGAAAAATTTTCAATTTCAAACATATTTTTCTCAATAATCTGAATTTCCGTCTTATAAAATCTATCGTCAATCCCAAACGCCTTTGTAAATTTTCCTGGACCATTACTCACTAAAATTCCACTTTTTCCACGATTTTCTTCCATTCTTTCGACATTCAAAATTGGCTCTATTGCTCTAATTAACACACTTTGCGGATTTCCTTCCTCACAAGTTACAATATTTAACATTTTATGAGAGTGTATCGAGTGAATATAGACAGTTCCAGCCTTTTCAAACAACGCTTCTACTTTTGGAGTCCGTTTTTTCGCGTAACCGTGAGCCGCTCTGTCAAATTCACCCAAATACGCCTCCGTTTCAACAATATATCCAGCAAATATCTCATTTTCATTCTTTGAAATCAAAATTTTCCCAAGTAACTCCTTTGCTATTGCAACAGTATCTTTTTGATAAAATTTCTCTATTTCTTCAAAAGTCATTCTTTTACTTCCTTTATTCTTTTGTATTCTCAAATTTCTGTATTTTAAAACTTTTAATCAACATATTTTTTCAACTGGCTTTTATGAATAAAACCTCTATATTCCTTTGTTTTTGAGAGTTTATTACTCTCATCAGGATACTCAACATCAAAAATATAATACCAGTCGCCAGATTTTGTAATATATTTTACAATAGTTCCGTTGTCCATTTTTGAAATAATTTTTGAGTCTGTTGTCGGTTTTTCACGCAAATTCGCATATCCATCCTTTGAACTCACTTTATATTTTTTCAAATCAAAAGGCTCATTAGGATCTGCAAACTCTTCTTCAGAATCCTTCGATTTTTTCGTTTTTATTTCAGTAATTTTCGATTTTGCACCATCAACTCTCTTTAATTCTGTAGCATAAGCGTAAACAGTCGTAAAATCACATTCCGTATACGGCAAAACCTTTTTTATCTTGACTGTCGCTGGAACTTCAAATTCTCCTTTACGAATTTTTTGCATTTTTTTGTACTCTTCTGGAAAACTTTTCTTCAATGTTTCAGTTATAATTTTCTCATCCTTAGCTGCTTCCTTTTCATAATCCACATTCACATCTGGATTATTATAGTCAAAATCTCTAAGTCTTAAAACCAGTGGCTTCCCATTCACAATATCCCTATTTTCAGGATAAAACAGCATCTCACCATACCCAGTACCCGAGCAAGGCACCTCTGGATCACTTTTATCCCAATCCATCTTAAAAATTCCTCTTAAATTCAAAATTACACCGTTATCAGTCAATAAAATTTCTTGAGCATTTGTATTTTTCCCAAAACTAATTACAGAAATTAATAGCAAAAATACAAAAAATAAATAATTTTTAAATTTCATCTTTCCCACCTCTTTTTTATTAAAAAAATACAAATATTTAATATCCAGAACCTTTACTTTTAGCCCAGTCACAATCGCAATTCCAGAACTTGTTCCCAATCTTTCAGCACCCAATTCAATATATTTTTTCGCAGCTTCAAAGTCTTTTACTCCACCACTTGCCTTAACCAACATACCTCATTTACGTAAACAGAATAAAATCTATACTTCTTAGCCTCTTCACAGAATTTTTTCACATCTTTTCTCACAGTAATCGCTTTCAAAATTGTATGATCGATAAATTTGTTTATTTCCATTATTCCCATTCTGTTATTTTTTTGTTTTTCTATTATATTATATCGGCTTTTTTGGGTTTTAGCAACATTATTTTATATAGCAGAAAATGCTGAAAAATATTATTTTTAATCAGTGTTGTTCTTTTCAATTATTCATTTTTTTAGCTATCTTCTTTTGTTAAAAATTCTATTAAGTTTACATGCTTTATCCCATTTCTTGACATATCAAATTCATCCATCGACAGCACATATTTTGGATAATTGTCTTTAATGTTTTCTAAAACTGAAAATTCTTTTTCTTTTGTATCTTCTGAGGCTAATAAATAACTTACTTGAATATATATTATTTTATCATTTTTTTTACAGACAAAATCTATTTCAAGATTATCTACCTTTCCAATTTTTACATTATATCCTCTTCTCAGCATTTCAAAATACACAATATTTTCCAGCACTTGATTTATATTTTTCTGATTATTTTCCATTATAGCTTCTCTTATCCCATGATCAGCTATATAATATTTTTCATTCACATTCAGTATCTTTTTTCCTAATAAATCATTTCTAGCAACTCTATAAATTAAAAATGCCTCTTCATATGCCTTTATATAGTTCAGTATTGTTTCTGTTGCCACTTTTCTATTTTCACTTTTAAAAAATTTAGAAATTGATGTCGCTGAAAATGTATTTCCAATATTCATAACAATATAATTTAGTATTCTTTCTAGCAAATCTGTATCTCTAATATTATTTCTCTGCGTAATATCTTTTAATATAATAGAAGCATATAAATCCTGTAAATACTGCATACTTGCTTCATAATTATAATCCAAATTATGAAGAAACGGCATTCCTCCAAATTTTATATATTTTTGAAATGCTTCTTTTACTTTTATTTCTTGATTTTTCTCCTGTATAATTTTAAAAAACTCTTTAAATGAAAACGGATACACAACAAACTCAATATACCTCCCAGCCAGATATGTTGAAAGTTCTCCTGAAAGCAGCTTAGCATTTGAGCCTGTAATATAAATATCAAATCTAAACTCTTCATCTACCCTCAAAGAGTTCACACAACTTTCCCATTCTTCCACTTCTTGAATCTCATCTAAAAAAATATAGTAACTCTTATATTTATCATCAACCTTATTTAAAATAAAATCATACAATTTCTCATAATTTTTTAGATTTCTATATTTCAAATTTTCAAAATTAATATGAATAAACTGATTTTCATTTATTCCTCTATTTTTCAATTCCTCCATTAAAAGTTTTAACATAACTGATTTTCCACTTCTTCTTATTCCTGTCAAAACTTTTATCACATCTTTATCAATAAAAGGTACTATTTTTTTTATATATTCATCTCTTTTTAACATCTTATCACCTCTTTTCAATTATAACTTACAAAAAATCGAAAATCAACATTTTTATTAGTTATATCTTACAAAAATATTTTTTTCTACAATTTTATCAGTTATAACTTAGGTAAATAAATATAAAAATTTAAAAAGATTAGCTTTCACTTTATACAAAAACTAATCCTTATTTAATCCATTAAAATTCATAATGTGTCCACATACTGATAATATTTATTCTTTTTTCTTCCTCAATAACTTCATATACAAGTCGATGTTGCTTATTAATTCTTCTTGAATAATATCCCCTCAAATCTTTCGTTAAAATTTCATAAGATGGTGGCGTCTGAAAAGGATTTCTCTTTAGAAGATTTATCAATTTATCTACATTATTTTTTAATGCTGGAAATTGTTTTATTTTCTCCTTGTCTTTATTAGCTTTCTTTAAAATATAAATCTTATATTCTTCTACCATTCAAAAACCTCATAATCTTCATCAGTAGCATTCTTTGCAGTTTCAATCTTTTCTTTCATATTTGGATCCGATAATAAGTATAAAGTTTCTAATAAACCGTTATATTCAGCTTCACTAATAATAATCGCATTTCCTTTTTTTGTATTCACGTTAATAACATCATTATAGTCAATCGCTGATTCTAAATAAGAAAATAAATTTTTTCTCAAATTAGTTGCATTTGTATTTGTCATAAAAATCACTCCTTTTACCTATGTACATAATACAGTACATAAATAGAAAAGTCAAGATTTTTTTCATATTTTCATGTTTATTTTTTTTGTTGCACTTGATTTGACAAGACATCACCTCTAAATATTTTGTTCAATCTTAATATTTTCTTAATAAAAAGTTACTAAAATTAAAACAGCTTATGATAACAGCTACATTTTTTAAATTTTAAAAAAAAATAAAACCCAGATAGTTTTATTTTAGTCAATTTATCTGAGTTTTTTTAAATTATTTAGTTTGTATTGGTTGTACTGGCTGTATATTTACATATCCTTCCAGTTGTTTAAATTTATTTGTATTCACAAATTTTTTTCGCATTTTTTCATAATCTACATCTGTCAATCTCTTAGCTTTTTCTCCATTTGAATATGAGCTTCTCAAAAATATTGCAACTTCAACCATTCCAAAAGCGTTTTTATCAGCATCATAATTATCTTTTAGTGCCTTTTTAGAAACTTTAGCGTTTTCAATATCATTTATATAATCATCCACAAGTCGTATCTTATCTCCAGTTTCAAGATATTTTTGAGCTTTTTTCATAAAATTTTCCAAGACTTTCGCATATTCTTGACTATTCAGCTCTTTCGAACTGCTTTTTATATTTTTCAACTTAATCGTAGTTTTTTTGCCATTTTTAAATCTTCTTTGTTTTACTTTTGCATTTCCAACAGAATTTACACACATTACTAACAAAATTGCTAAAATTATTTTTTTACCTTTTTTCATTTTGAACTCCTTTTTTACAATTAATAACTATTTTTACAATTGTTAAATTTCTAAATACTTATTTAGTCTGAACCTCTCATGACTGAAGTTGTGAGGTTCTTAAGTACTATTTAGTTTCTTTTGAATATCTAATATTCAAATACTAGCTAATTTCCTTAAGACTTTAATGGACAAACTCTCCGTTGAGAATATTTACATCCTGTTGGCTTGGTTCAAAACCAGTTTTTATTTTAAAATCCCATACATTTTAATGTTTTTACATTTCCTTTTTTTATTCTTTCAATTTCTTCTTTATGCAATTTAACAAAATTTTTAAATTCTTTTTGTGCTTTTTCTATATTTACTTCTTCTAAATTTTCTTTTACATTCTTTATTAAAAATGCAGAATACAAATCTCTTTGTATTTTATTTCCTAATATTTCTACCCATCTTTTTGATAGACTTTTCTTTTCATATTCATTTGTACTATGATTTAGTTGACTAGCTTTTACTTTAAAAGTATCAATTTTTATTATATTTTTTCCAATATATTCTAATTTTCTATTTATTATTTCAATTAATAATGCAGGTGCTCTATTTGATAAAGATTTTCCAAATCTCTTTTTCTTTTTAAATTTTCCAGTCTTTTCAGATATTTCAGTTTTCTTGCTTCTTCTCTGTAAACCTTTAAAACTCATATTTTCAACTTTTACTATTGTTCCAATTTCTAGTATACTATTCGCTAAAATATTATGAGATTGTTCCCTTTTCTCTGCGATTTTTCTCTGTAAATTTGAAAGTTTTAACTTTGTTTTTACATATGATTTGCTCTTTTTCCATTTTTCTTTATTTTCTATATTAATAGTACCATCAGCATTGTATTTATTAGGATTGTTTGCTCTTCTCTGTCTATCTAGTTTTCTTTGTAGCCTTGTTTTTTCTTTTTCATTTATTTCTATATTTTCAGCTAAAATCTTTAATTCTACTTTATTATCACTAACGATTGCTATTGTTGAAGTTCCTATATCAATTCCAATTTCATTTTCTCCACCGACTTTATGTTTTTTAGGAGGTGTCCCCTCAAAAGTTATTTGAACGTAGTATTTATTTTTTCCATTTACAACCCTCTTAAGTAATCTACAATACAATAACTTATCTAAAAAACAACTTTGTGCATATTTATCATTATTTTTTATTATTACAGGAATCTTTAAGCCTAACCAAGATATGCAACAATCTTCTTTAAAAAATCTAAGTCCTGTAATATTACCTTTTTCTCTAACTGAGTAGAAATTTCCATAACTTTTAAAATATACTTTTTTAGCTTTACCATACTTAAATTTTTCATAAGTCGCAAAAGCTCTTTCAGCTAATTCTTGTCCCATTTGTGAACCTATATTTTTTTTAAATTTTTGAGTCATAGCTTTTACAAATTTATTTAATTCAAATTTAGATATTAGATATTTTTTCTTAAGTTCTTTATATTTTTTAGATTGTTCTTTTTTATCTAATTTCTTAATTTCTTTATATTCAGAAGAATTTATCATTTTTCTATGTCTTTTAAGAATTTCACTAAGGCAAGAATTATATATCATTCTGGCTATGTTTAGTCTCTTTTCTAAAATATGTTCTTGCCATAGTTCAGTTTTTAAAGCTAATGTTAATACATAATTCGCCATAATTCCTCCTTCTCATCTTTCTTTTTGAGTTTGGATATATCTTTTTATTTGTTCTTCAGTATTTTCAGAAACAGTTGCAACAAAATAACTAGGGTTCCATAAGTGTCCATTCCATAACTTATTTTTTATCTCAGGATGTTTTAAAAAAAGTTTTCTTGCAGAAATTCCTTTGAATATTTTCAAAATATTAGGTATGAAATGTTGAGGACTACACTCAAGTAATATATGAATATGGTCTAAATTTGTTTCCATTTCTATTATTTTTATATTATTTTCATTAGAAATTTCAATTAATAATTCTTTTAAAGTTTTTTCAATATCATCAATTAATACTTTTCTTCTATATTTTACAAACCACACTATATGATATTGAATTGAATACACATATCCTCTTCCAAAATTAATATTTATCATCTTTTATCACTATTTTTATTATACCATATGTATTTAATTATTTCAAAGTCTTTGTAAACAAAAAAATTACTATTCATCTCATTCCTTGCGTTGCGAGTGTTCTGGCATAACTTCATAAACTATGACTATTATTACAATTATTGAACAAACTGTTAATTTACTTATATTTAGTATACTATATCTCGTTTTAAAGTTATTTCCACGATACAATACTCTTTAAAAAAAAATACAAAATTTTCCAAAAAAAGTAGTTGAAATTTCTTTATTTTTATGATATACTTAATAAGTAATGTGATGGTCGCATAGCTCAGTTGGGAGAGCACCTGCCTTACAAGCAGGGGGTCATTGGTTCGAGCCCAATTGTGACCACCATTTTTTTTGGAGGTGTAGCTCAGCTGGTTAGAGTGCTTGCCTGTCACGCAAGATGTCGCGAGTTCAAATCTCGTCACTTCCGCCATTTATTTGCCCAGATAGCTCAGTCGGTAGAGCAAGGGACTGAAAATCCCTGTGTCCGTGGTTCGATTCCGCGTCTGGGCACCATTATTCATGTGATAACGTAGGTTATCATTTTTTTATTTTAAACTTTTCTGAAATCACTTAACCAAATGAAATAATGAAATGAAATTACCCCGAAATCTTTAAAAAATATTCATTTACATTTTTACATAATTCTTAAAAATGTGCTTGTTTAATAAAAAATGTATCTTTTGATTTTTTACCATCAGATACATTTTTAATTTAAATTAACTAAAAGTTTTTATGATTAAGATTACAATTATTTCTACACTAATTCATAAGGAAAAAACGGTTAAAAAATTTTCTTATTTATTTGGATTATTTCCTGAATCATTTATTATGATTAAAATAATTATAATCCAAATAATTAAGTTTAGGTCCAAGATATCCACCTCTTACTTCAAAAACAAAAATTTTTATTTATTTTCTAATTTTCTTTCCAATTTTTTGACTTTTTTTACTAACTCAGGAACTCTTCCCATAGACATTTTTATTCGTAAATCATCTATATGCTCTCTTAGTGGAAATCCCGACATTTGTTTTCCATCTGGCACATTATTTGTAACACCTGATTTTGCAGCAATTACAACATTGTTTCCTATTTTTAAGTGTCCAGCTACTCCTACTTGACCCGCAAGAATTGTGTTATTTCCAACTTCTACGCTTCCTGAAATTCCCACTTGTGCTATTATAAAACAGTTTGAGCCTATTATGTCGTTGTGAGCGATGTGAACTAAATTATCAATTTTAGTTCCTTTTTTTATTATTGTATCACCGATCGCCCCTCTATCAACACAAGTATTAGCCCCTATTTCTACTTCATCTTCCAAGATTACATTTCCAATTTGTTCTATTTTTACATTATTTCCTTTTACTTTTATGTAGCCAAATCCGTCCGAACCAATTACTGCTCCTGGCTGAAAAATACATCTTTTACCTATTTTAGAAAACTCTCTAATTGTAACATTTGAATAAACTATTGTCCCGTCACCTATTTCAGTTCCTTCAAATATGGAAACATTTGGATAAATAACAACATTTTTCCCTATTTTTACATTGTGACCTATATATGTGTTAATATTTGAAACACTTGCAGTTTCGTCTATCACTGCTGAATCTTCTATTGCTTTTTCAAAAGATTTTATTTTAGGTTTAAAATAATTTAATAAAATTGGCATTATTTCTCTCGGATTTTCATCTACCACAATAAATGTCTTATCTTCTGGCAAATTTGGAATTTTGGGGACTATTAACGCTCCAGCATTACATTTATCAATATTTTTTAACATTTTTTCATCTGCGGCAAAAGCCAGTTCTTCTCCATTTGCTGCAAAAAAAGGAGCTAGCCTTGTAAATTTTATTTCATTATTTCCGATAATTTTTCCATTTATTAAGTTTGCTATCTCTTTTATATTATACATCTTTTCCATTTTTCACACCTCTTTTTATTTTTAAAAAATTAACAGGGAATCCCAAAATCCCCTGTTTATAAAATAACTTTGTATTTATAATTTTCAACTGTAAATTATATTTTAGAATGATTGTCCAAAACTGAAATAAAATTTACCGTGATCTTTTTTCTGACCTGGTTTTTCAGGATCCATTGGCCAACCATAATCAAATCTTAATGGACCAACTGGTGTATTTAATCTAAGTCCAATTCCGTAACCTTTTTTAAGATCTTTGAAATCGTGTGAATTTTTTCTATCTGGTGAATATGTTCTTCTTCCTGTTGCTGGATTTACTCTTTCTTTTTGCCAAGCGTTTCCTATATCAAAAAAGGCAACTAACTGTACTGTGTCATTAATTTTTGTTCTATTTTCAATACTTGCGAAAAATTCATCATATCCATCAAATGCTCCATATTCATACCCACGAAGTGTTTCAGCTCCTCCGACACTAAATCTCATTGCATCAGGAGTTCCACTTCCTGTTGTTCCCCAAACTGCTCTATATGCCATTATATTTCGTTTTCCAAATAATGGATGGAACGCTCTTAAATCTGCTTCAAATCTGTCATATTTTCTAGGATCTTTAAGTAGCTCTCCTCTTTCATAAGTTAGATTTGCATAAAGTCCTTTTGATGGATCATTTATATTATCTCTTGTGTCATAAATTAGTTGTGGAGTTAATGCTATTAAGTTATATTTGTCTTTAACTTCTCCTCCTGAATAAATTTCTTTTTTATGATCATATCTAGCTGCAAGTCTTACGTAAATATCTTTATTTAATCCCTTACCAATTGTCCATCTTGTTCCTATTGTTTTAACTTTTTCTAGTTCGTCCCAGTCAGCATCATCGTCAACAGATTGTGTCCAATAAGCAGAACCTCCTAATTGAACTCTTTCAGTTCCTCTTACCCAAGGATCAAACCAGTCTATTGAAAATGTTTTATCCCCTTTGTTTGAAGCTTCCAAGTTAATTGATGCCTGTTGATCTCTTCCTAAAAAGTTATCATCTGATAATTTAAGTCCTCCAACTAATCCAACTGAAGTACCATAAGAAATACTTCCATTAATTGTTGTGGTAGGTCTTTCTTCCACTATGAATTTTACATTTCTTTCATTTGGATCATCTTCACTTCCGTAAAGTTCTGGTGTTATTCTTGTAAAAATACCTGTTCTGTATAATTCAGCCATTGTTTGTTCTATATTTTTTTCTTCTAATACTTGCCCAGGTTTTACTTCTAATACTCTTTCAAAGACATAATCTTTTGTTTTTAATTTTGTATTCTTATCTGTTTGTCTGTCATCATCTTTTTTTGATATATATTTTTCAAAAGTTACATTCTTAACTATTCCTTCACTAAGACCTATATTTACATCTCCTGCTTCTGATACATTTATTGATTCAATTCTCGCCGTTGTATATCCATTTTTAGAATATAACTTAACTACACCGTTTGAATCAGGATCTAATAAATTACCGTTTAGTATTTCTCCTCTTTTTAATCCTAGTGCTTTTTCCAATTGATCATTAGTAAACAGAGTGTTTCCTTTAAAGTTTACACTCTGAACAGGTGGATTTTCCTGCACTATATACAATATTGAAACTGTATTGTCAGCTTTTCTATCTATCTTAGGCTCAACACTTGAAAAATAACCTGAAGAAAATATTTTTTTGGCACCATCAATTGCTTTTTGTGGAATAAGTTTATCTCCTTCTTTTATTGGAAGATCTTTTAAATAATCATCTTTATTTAAAGTTTTGATACCTTGAATATCCACACTTGTTACTGTAAAATTTGTTTCTTTTTGATTTTCTTCATTTTGCACTTCTCTTTGAACAATATTTGCTGCATTTGGAGCTTCTTCAACTCTAACATCAATATTTACCGCATTTCCAACGATAGTCGGAACTACATTTACATTTGAGATATATTTTTCTCTTTTTAATGCCAAATAAATATCACTTAAATCTTTATTTGAGTAGTTTTCACCAGAATGAACTGGAATTTTTGATCTCACTAAATCTTCTGGCAATTCATTTAAGTTAGAAATTTTTATTTCTCCAACTGTCAAGTCATTTCTGTTTACTACTACCTCTTTTACCTTTTTTTCTTTTTTCTTTTTACCTTTTTTTCCTTCATCTCCAACTTCTTCACTAAAATTCGCTGTAGAATTAGTTTCTTCATCAGCTGGCTGTATTTCCTGAGCTTGAGATGTTTTTTCATTTTCATCTTCAGCCGCCGGCGTCAAAGAATTTGTCGTGGTGTCCGCTACTAGCACTGCTGTAGATTTAGTTTCAGTTTTAGTTCCAACAGTTTTTTCTCCCTCTTCAGCTGCTTGTGCCATATTATTCATCGAAACGAATAATGTTACTACCACAATCAAAGCATAAATTTTACTTCTCATTTTTCCTCCTATTTTGTTAATGTATCCAATTTTCTTTTTTTGAATATTTTTCTAAATAAATCACCAATACTATTGGCTTTCGTTGAAAAATCAACTCCAAAATAATAATTTATTTTGTTTTGTTTTTTCGTTGTATTTGTATTTATTTTATTATTTTTTCTTGCTGTTTCTCCTCCAAGTCTAAAATCAAGACCAGTTGCGACATTATAACTTAACCAAGCATTGTAGCCTATCGGATTGTCTTCCTGTTCTTTTGAAGATTGGAAAGGAAATTTTATTGCTAAATTCCAGTACACTTTATCTTTGTATAATTTATCTTGTAGTGTTAATGTTGTTGAAGCACTGTATTTACCAGTTTTATCCGATTTATCCACATTTGTCGATACAGCTAGTTTTGATAGTCCTAATGCCCCTCCAATTTTATCAGTTATTGAAGAAAAAATCAACTCATTTAATGCAGTATTTAAAAGTGAACCTGCGACAACTAGCCCATCTTCTGAGTTATCTTTGCTATCTTTTTTTTCTTTATTTCCGACAACTGTGTCAAAGGCTAAAAGAGAAATTATTTCTTCTCTTGTTTTTCCAGAACTTGAACTAAATCTAATATCAGGATTATTTATATTTCCAGTAACATCTACTTCTATTCTTTCTCCACCAACTTTTGTACTAGCTTCAAATACAACGTATGCGTTTGACATAAAGTCAGTTTCTGAAGTTGATTTTGAAAGACGCACTACCGAGTTATCTATTTTAAATTCATTTCCATTTAAGTAAAATGAACCTTTTGAAACATTAAAATCACCTATTATTCCAATTTGTCCATTTTCAAAAGAAATTTCAGAAGTACCTTTTATTGTACCTTTTATATTTCTCACAAGACTGACGCTCGGAATATTTAATTTCACTTTTTCACCAACTTGAACATCTAAATTAACAGTATACTGTTTTAAGATTTTATCAAGCACTTCTTCAACTACACCTTCTACAATACTCTTATCTTTGGCTTGTTTTTCTTTTTGTTCCTCAGATAATTTTGAATCTTGTTTATTTGCAAAATCGGGTATCTGTCTAATTTCAGCATCACTTACAATTAGATTTCCAAACAATCTTTCTTCTGTCAATATCAAATTCCCTGTAAGAGCATAATCAATATCAGTTCCATAATGAAGTCCCAATTTATTCAATTCCGCATTTAATTCAAACTTGCCAAATTGTAAACGTTTTGTTTTCATAAAATCTGCTGGTATCGTTGGCACGTCCAAATTTCCACCGACATTAAATGTCCCGTTATTAAATCCACCGTCCAATCGATTTACAATAAGTTTTGTACCTTGCAAATCAATATTTGCGTTAACGTTGTCCACTAATGTCAATGCATCTTTCGTTTTATAATTGAAGTTATTTAGCAAAATATGTCCTGAAGTTCCATTGCTATTTGAAATAACGGCATCAATATTTGCTACTCCACTAGCTTCACTCACATCTTTATTCGCTGTTAAAAAGTCCAAATTAAAATTTTGTGCCAATACAGAAATATCGTATTTTATTGGTGAATAATCAACATATCCGCTTACTACAAGTGGATTATTTTCATAATTTAAGTTAAATAACCCTATATTTACCGTTTTATTATTACCTTGAAGATCTATGTCCACATCAGTTACTGGGAATCCAGCTAGAGTTACTTTATCAGATTTTATTCTTAATCCTGTTAAAAACTTTTCAAAACTTCCTTTATAAAAGAAATTAAAATCAATGTTTCCACTGTATCCTTTATTTTTTAAGTCCTGTACAGAATCTAGCGCAAAATTATGATCTTCAACCTTGTAGTCAATATTAACGTTCGCTAAATCAAATTTCGTATTTGTCTCAAATAAAGTTTCATTATTTTCTCCGACAAATTTCAAATTTTTTATATCAAATATACCGTATTTAAACAGTTTGTCAATATTTCCATTGCTATAATCAATATCTGCCACAATGTGTGGAATTTTATAACTTCTGTAACTCATATTTTCTAAGATTACCTGTCCAGACAAGTCAAATTTATTTAAATCACCTTTTAAATTAACTTTTGATCTTGTTCCAAATGTTAAATCGTTCTTTTTCAATAATTTTGGAATATCATTTTCATTCAAATTAAATGCCAAATTAGCTACTCCGTTTCTTAAATTATATGTTCCAGAAATATTATTATCTCTTAAAGAAACGTCCCTAAAGTTTATTACGCTATTTTTTACATCCAAATATGCTCTTGTTTTCCCAATCGTGTTAAAATTAATTTTTGTTGTCGATGGAGTTAAAACAATTTTACCGTTTAAATTATCTGGCGTTCCAGAAACATTTGCCTTTAAACTGTCCACATACATACTTACTTGCGGGTCAAATGTACCGTATAAAACATAATTTTTTAACTCGGCATCAAATTTTGTATGTCTTGTTTTTAAATTATAGCTTCCAGTCGCAAACAATTTATCATTTCCAAAACTTTGAATTTTTAAAATGTCATTTTTTAAATTAAGTTTTGCTGTTAAATTTTTTAGTCTTTGATATTCCAACCAAACTTCGGCAGCATTGACATACATATCCAGATCCAATTTTCTTAGATCATTAATCTTCCCATTTGCGTGTAAATTTTCATATTCTACTATATATTCTCCATAAGGACTGTAAAGTTCATAGCTTCCTGAAATTTTATTGTTTGTACCATTAATTTTCACCTTTATATCAAAAGGTAATTTTGCTTTATTTAATCCTTTAAAATTATAGCCATAATTTCTTAAAAGTTTCGCTAAATCCATTTTGCCCTTACTTTGTACACTGTAAGAATGTTTCATATTTGACGTTGTTGTACCTTTTACACTTATCACTGTTCCACCAGTATGCACATCAGCTTTTATGTCATAATTTCCTCTGTTTATATTTATATTTGCAATTATACTATCGATCATTTTTATCGGCAAATTTTTAATTTTTGCTTTTATATGTCCCGAACGAAGAATATGTTTTTCATCAAATTTAACAAATAATTTTTTCACATCTGGATTTAAAACATATTTTTTCCCATTGTATTTGATAGTTATGTAACCGTTTCCTTTTGCATTTACAAGAAGCGTTTTTGCCTTTGGATTTATAACATAATCGGCACTTAGTTTTCTTGAAATAAGTGTCCCAGAAATAACATTTTTACTTGAAATTTTAGCACTTCCTACAAATTTTGGAATATTGTAATCAGAGCCTTTGTTTATCAGAATATAATTACCTTTTCCTGTCTTTTTATTCAAATCGTATGTAAATTTTGGAACTTTTACGTCATTTTTTATGTGAAATCCGCTTATCACCTCATCAAAACGAAAAGCCGAATCGGTTAATGTCAAAAGTTTTTTTTCAGTGGAAAGTTTCATTTTTGTAGTTACATTACTAAAATCATAATTTGCTATAGTTATTTTTTTTGATGAAAATTTCCCATCTAGTTCAACTTTTGCATCTTTGAATTTCTTTTTTCCCTTATTCTTATTTTCTTTTTCGTTTTTTTGAGTGTCAACTCTCACATTTAATTCTCCAGTAATATTTCCTTTCGCCTTTACGTTAAAATCTTTTAAAATTTTGTACCTTGCAATTTGTGAATAAGGAACTTCCTTAGTTTTTATTTTTAAATTGAGCTTTTTGTCCAGATGTCCATAAGTCAAAAGTAGCGAAACCGGTTTTCCTGATAATTTTGAACTTGCATCAACGACAATTTTTTCTTTTGTAAGATTAATATTTGCATTAATTTTGTCAATATCGCCTTCAAAATCAACATAACTTAATCTTCCGTTTTTTACGTTCAAATTACCAATTGCTTCCATAGTTTTAGTAACTTTGTTATTTGACAAATTAAGTTTCCCGTTTAAAATTCCATCTTTTATTGTAATCATTTCCAGTGGAGCATATTGTCCTAGCTCTTTTGTTGCTCTCACATTTCCAAAATCAAAATTCAAATGAAATTCTTTTCTTCTATTATCACTATTTTTTATTTTATCAAACATTGATTTTGTAGACTGACTAGATTTTATCATCTGTTTTAACTCAATTTTCAAATTTTCAGTTGTATTATCTGGATTTAAATTTCCTATTCCCTTAGCCATCAATGAAAATCCACGAGATTTTGAAATTTCCAGATTTCCATTTACACTTTTTAAAGATTTTTTTATCTTATTTTTATAACTCGTATCAGCGTAGTTAAGTAGCACATCGTGAATAAAAAGTTTTCCAAGTCTACTTGTTCTGTCAAATGTTTTTGCCTTTTTATTCTCTTTCACTATGTGAAAAATATTAAAATCATTGTTTTTCCCTCGCTCCAAATTTACAGTTGCATTGTAAATATCTATCTTACTAAGCCTGGTTGGCATAAATAAATTTATTTTTGCAACCGCTCTTTTTGCATCAATTACCACATTTCCCGACAGATCTTTAACTTTCAAATTATCAATCTGAATTTGACTAAACCCATAAAGCCGGACTTTGGTAAACTCAACATTTAACACATTTGTTTTTAAAACATTCGTCAATGTCGACTTAAAATGTGATGTTGAAATATAATATTTTAATGCAATCAAAGACATTAGAAGCGGTATAAAAACCATTAAAGATTTTTTTAAATATTTCATTTCACAATTTTTACCTCCTTTTCCGTAACTTGTACATTTTAATCTGCACTGTCAATCAACTATAACTGACCATTTTGAAAAGGATAATTCTTATGCCTTTTATCTTTTTATTTTGTAATAATTTATCTTTATATTGCACATATTTTTTACAATAAAATCTAATTACCCTATTTTTTGATATTCTCCTGTTCATCAAACTAAAAATATCTTCCTGTATTTTAACACAATTTTGGATAAAAATCTATTTTTATTTAAAAATGAAGTTTACAAAGTAAAATCTTTTTAAAAAAATTCAAATTACAATATATAATTTAATAATATGTTAAAAATTAAAAAACATTACTAAATAAAATAACATTTTGTATCTCCAAAATAAATATTTAAAGAAATTTTTCTAAAATATAATATCCTATTGCAATTATGATTACCCAAAATATTAATTTTTTTGCTAATTTAAAAATCAATTTCAAAATGAAAAAAACTATAATTATCGTTATCAATGTCTTCATTTTTATTCCCCCAAAAGATTTATTTTATTATCTCAATTACATCTTTCATTGATTTTAGATTGTTTGAAAGTTTGTCAAAATCTTCTCTATTTCTTATCATTATTCCCAGATGCATAAGGCAAAGCTGATTTCCATTTTCTTTTAAAAGGTTTGTATTGACGTTTACAATTTCCATCTTATACTCATTTAAGATTCTTATGATGTCTAAAAGAAGTCCATTTCTATCGTATGCCTTCAATGAAAAATTAAACTGGTATCTTGTTGTATTTTTGCGGATTTCCTCTTCATCCCAAAATACTTCAACTTCTCTATCTGATTCAGTTTCCATCAATTTTTGAAAATTTTTACAGTCTTTTCTGTGAATTGCAATTCCTCTACCTCGAGTTACATATCCACAAATTTCATCTCCGGGAAGCGGACTACAACATTTTGCAAAACGGTACATCGTATTTTCTGTTCCTGAAATTTTTATTCCACCTTGACTTTTTTCTTTCCTTTTATTTCCTTTCTCCTGTTCTTCTTCCAAAACTTCTTCCAGTTTTTTTTCCTGTTTTGTCTCAAATTTTTTCAAAAATCCATCAAGTGATAAATCCCCTGTTGCAAATTTATAAAAAAGTAATTCTTTTGTAGAAATATTAAATTTTTTCATATACAAAAATACTTTTTCTTCTTCTTCAACATCTTTTAATTTTAGTCCTAATTTTTCAAATTCTTTTTCTAATAATTGTTCACCTTCTTTTGATTTTTCTAAAAACTCCTTATCTTTGAACCATTTTCTGATTTTTAATCTTGAGCTATGGTTATTTACCATCGTTATCCAATCTTTTCCTGGACCTTTTGTATTTTTGGAGGTTAGAACTTCGACTTTATCCCCATTCTCAAGAGTCTGGTTAAGCTGAACTATTCTATCGTTAATTTTAGCCCCAATTGTTCTGTAACCAATTTGTGTGTGAATTTGAAATGCGAAATCAAGAGCCGTTGAATTTTTTGGAAGCTCTATGACATCGCCTTTTGGAGTAAACACAAAAATTGTCTGATTTAGTACATCTCCTGTAACTTCTCTTGCAAAACTTTTCGTTCTTTCTTCTTCATTATTTTCATTATTAGCATTTTTCTCAATAATTTTTTTGACAGCTGCATAATATTCCTCGTCTTTTGATTTTTTTTCTTTGTATTTTTTATCTTTGTATTTCCAGTGCGCTGCAACTCCATCTTCGGCAATTTGATGCATCTGTTTTGTTCTAATTTGAATTTCCACTTTTTGCTTTTCGGGTCCTTTTACCGTTGTGTGAATGGACTGATACCCATTTGACTTTGGCGCAGCGATGTAATCTTTAAATCTCCCTGGAACTGGAATAAATAAATTGTGAATTATCCCAAGTGCATTATAGCATTCATCTTCCTTTTCAACAATTATCCTAACCGCTATCAAATCATTCAAATCAGCAAATTTCTTTTCCTTTTCAATCATTTTACGATAAATGCTATAAAGATGCTTAGGTCTTCCTGTAACCTCTCCTTTTAAATTATGTTTTTTAAGCTCTTTTTCAATTTCTAATATAACTTTTTTTGTGTAATCTTCCCTTTCCTGTTTTTTTGTATTTACAAGTTCTTTAATTTCTTGATATTCCTTTGGATGCAAATATCTAAAACTTATGTCTTCCAGCTCTGACTTTATTTTTGACATTCCAATCCTATGTGCAATCGGTGCAAAAATTTCAAGTGTTTCCTTAGACTTTTCAAGTTGCTTTGCAGGCGTCATATATTTTAGCGTTCTCATATTATGAAGTCTATCAGCAAGTTTTATAATTACGACCCTGATATCCTCAGACATCGCCACTACCATCTTACGAATATTTTCTATCTTTTTACTGTCCGTTCGTGGCAAATTTCTAAGTTTTGTAACTCCGTCAACCAGTTTTCTGACATCTGCTCCAAAAATATACTCAATATCAGGCAATGTAATTAACGTATCTTCCACAACATCGTGAAGTATCCCAGCAACAATCGTATCCGTATCCATCTTTAAATCAGCCAGAATTTTTGCGACTTCTATCGGATGTAAAATATAATTTTCTCCACTTTTCCTCTTTTGTCCAGTATGCGACTCATTTGCCAATGTAAAAGCTTGTGAAATCTCTTCAGTATCCACATTCAAATTATTTTTTTGAATTCTGTCCAAAAGCTGCTGCAATAGTTCTTTTGACGTTTTATTTATCACTTTTTCCTGTTCCATATTTTTCTTCCTTTCAGGTCAAAATTAAACCTACTTTTATTTTCTTCAATTTTACTATATATTTTAAAAAAAATCTATCTTTTTAAACGCTAAAACAGAGTAAAATACTTAAAGTAAATTTTAATTTCAATATTTTTTATTTATTTTGATTACAAGATGTTATTTTAATTAGTATAGTTTTTTATTTTTTACATAAGGGGAAAGGACCGCCATTTCCCCTTATAATCCCCACGCTCGTCTAAGAATTTTTTTGAAGCAAAGCCGAAACTCACTTCGTTCAGACAGTCGTCTTTACTCCAAAAAAATCACGACACCTTTTGTATAATAGTAGAATTTAAACCGTCGGAGCATTTTTATGCGCTGACAAAACTGTCTGAGCACAATCAGTGCGAGTTTTTTGGCAGTGCATAAAAATGTCTTGAGCCTTGCCGGGGTGCAGGGGTGCGGCGATGAGCACTTCTGCTTAAAAAAATAAATTATTTTAGTAATTTCGTGAGTTGAATAAGAAACTTAAAATAGAAATCTTTATTTGCTCCCAAAATTTTTATACTCAAATACTAAATTAAACGCTAAAGATAGATTAATAAAATAAAAGCTCAATTTACAGCGATTACTTTTAAATTTTATTAATATGATTTTGAAAAAATTTCAAATATTCATTTTCTCAATTACATAAAGCTTTTAACAACTTCATAGACTGAAAAAACAAAAAAAGCAAGAATTTAAAATCCTGCTTTTTTTATATCTTAAAAATTAAAAAGTATGTTTAAACCCGATAGTTCCTTTATATCCTGAACGTTTTTCATTTCCAAATGAATGTTCATATCTTGTATCTACATACAAATTGCTTTTTTGTCCTACTGGAGCTTGAGCGCCTATTCCTATTTCTCCCCAAGTTGTACCGTATTTTTCGCCTACTTTATCAAGTCCTATATTTGCGTACTTGTTATTATTTTTTATCAAATCATGCCATACATTTGCTATCGCATAATATGTGTTTGTTCTATTTGTGGCTTCTGAATTTTTATCGTATGAAATTCTTACTCCCGCTCTTGCTCTTAATCCGTTTCTATTGTCTTGACTTACATCTCTTAAACCGTCATTAAATGATTTTGTGTGTAAATATTGATAAGCTAACTGCGCTTGTGGCTCGATTGACCAGCTGCTGTCACTTATATTTTTAGAAAATTTAAACGGTCTTCCAACTTCCGCTGACAATAATAGTCCATAACCTTTTTGTTTTGCATCATAATTATCTCTTGAATCATATTTATTTTGTAAAAATGACATTTGTCCAACTAAATCGTAATATGAGCCATTTGGTGTATATTTAGTTTTTGTAAGTCCTAAAGAAATACTTTCCGATTTTCCTTTCCCTGTAAACTTATCATCAGAAATATATCCATTTTCTGCTCTGTATCTGTCAAAGAAATCCGTATTTGCTCTGTTATAGGCAATATATCCACCCAATAAATGAGTGTTTCCCTTCAAATCTTCATTTATTTTAAAGTCATATCCCGCTTGGACTCCATAAATATCATTTTCATATTCAAATCTTTCTTTTCCTTTTTCATTTAATCCACGCCCAAAAATTCTAGTCCAAATTTGACCTTTATCTTTTGACATATTTTCTAAATTTAAAATTTGATTTTCTCCTCTTCTTTCATGAAGTGTCCCAATAGTTTCATATCCCATTTCCAAATTAACTTTTGGCATCAAGACATACGCAGCAACTGGCTGTGCCATTATGTATATTGGTTTAGAAGAAGGGGTTGTTCCACCACTTGTTCCGCCTGTTCCAGCAATCACTCCTAAATTTGCACTTCCAAGCGGCGCAATAGTCCAGTAATATTCCCAAATTCCATTAACTCGTCTACTAGTAAGCTGTGCTTCTGCCGCTCCCGCAGTTTTTGCAGTTCCAGTAAACGTAGTTGGTGATGAATTTCCAGCTACTTTTACAACTGGGACACTGTTTATTCGTTGCGATAGTTGCTGAACATTTCCAGGAATATAATTTTCAAATATATTTTCTTGTGGGGTATCATCAATATAAATTGGTACTACTTTTGTTGTTCCAGTTGCATTTCCTGTGATGTAGACTAAATCTGATTCTGAATTTTCTCCATTTTCACCACCTGGTGCATTCCAAACAGTATTCATTTCAATTCTACCATTATCTCCATGATAATTTCCTTCTATAATAAGTTTATCCTTGTTGGAATCATTTGTTAACTGAATAAGTCCACTGTTATTTAAAGTTCCATCATTATTAATTCCATCAGATGTCAATTTTATATGATAAATTGAAGTTACCCCATCACTTTCTGTAACATTACTTTCATCAAATGATAGAAAGGATTTTTTATCTATATTTAATGAATTAATTGTCGCTCTTTGTTCAGAAAGAGAACTATTTTTACTTAATCCCCAATATGCTCCACCTACCAAATTTACATTTAAAATAGATTTTCCATGTTTTGTCATCAAACCTAATATTTGTGTCCCACCATCACCTTCAGTGCTATCATCTATTCCATTAACTGTCAATTCTGAATAAACACCATTTGCTTCATCTGCATCAACTTCAACTAACCAACCATCAGCAGCTGAATGAATTTGTGATTTAAAACCATTAGTACCGATTAAATTAAGTTCCGCATTTTTTATTCCGTATCCATTCTTAGCTTCAACTTTTACAGTAGGCACTGTTGAATTTGGTGCTGTTATAAAAACATCTTTTAAAGTTACTTTCTGATTTGTAGCACTAGAATTTGCTCCTGTAATTGGATTTGTTACTGTATATAAAATTGCTTCTTTTGATGAATCAAAATTCATGTCAATATGATTTGATACTCCAATCTGACCAATCGTTTTAAATTCAGTATTCGAATCTGTAACTGTTATCAAAGTTCTGGGTGTAAATAAAGGACTTGGCGTTCTTGAATCTATATCTCCTTGTCCTGTAAAAATAAATTTTTTACCTTCACTAATCCTAAAAACACCATGTGAATAATTATTATAATTAAGAACATCCCCATCTCCAGTACCAGAATTTACAATATATTCTCCATTTGCATTTGGAGTGATTGGAACAGAAAATCCTAATGCTCCTGTCATTAAAAATGTAATCAATAACGCTTTTGTGTATTTTTCTTTTCTTTTGATTAAACTTTTAAAATAATGTTCAATCTCCTTTAACATTTCCATTGCCTTCTTTCTTAATTTTTTAATTTATTAAAATAGTTATAACACAATTTTTTAATA
Organism: Leptotrichia sp. oral taxon 847; assembly: GCF_001553645.1. Classification (NCBI taxonomy): domain Bacteria; kingdom Fusobacteriati; phylum Fusobacteriota; class Fusobacteriia; order Fusobacteriales; family Leptotrichiaceae; genus Leptotrichia; species Leptotrichia sp. oral taxon 847. The sequence goes on from NZ_CP014231.1 coordinate 772,108, forward strand.
AAGTCAAAAAAAACTTGGTGAAAGATGGTTTAAAAATTTTAGGGGCAGATTTTTTAATTTCAAATTTTTTAGGTTATTCTTGATTACAAGATGTTATTTTGTTTAATATTATTTTTTTATTTTTTACATAAGGGGAAAGGACCGCCATTTCCCCTTATAATCCCCACGCTCGTCTAAGCATTTTTTTGAAGCAAAGCCGAAACTCACTTCGTTCAGACAGTCGTCTTTACTCCAAAAAAATCACGACACCTTTTGTATAATAGTAAAATTTAAACCGTCGGAGCATTTTTATGTGCTGACAAAACTGTTTGAGCACGATTAGTGCGAGTTTTTTGTCAGTGCATAAAAATGTCGAAGACTAGCCGGGGTGCAGGGGTGCGGCGATGAGCACTTCTGCTTAAAAAAGAAAAAATTATTTTAGTAACTTTCTGGATTGAATGAAAAACTTAAAATAAGATTTTTTATTTACTCCTAACTATTTTACTCTGACCTTGGTGAAATAAAAATTTTAAAAATAAATAAACTTCTATAAGTTGATATTCTCACTCTTTTTTGGTATAATTAATTTAAGACAAATTAAAAAAGGTGATGATTTATGGAAGGGATTACATTGGAAAATTTAGATAACAATGACACAGGGCAATTTTTAGAAGAAGGAAAAAAATATCTTGAAAAAGGCGATTTTGTATTAGCGGAAAAATATTTAAAAAAAGCGACAAAATCAGGAAACAGAGAAGCATTTTTGCTACTTTTTGACATATTTTTAAAAGATGACAGAACTAATATTGCGGAAAAATATTTAAAACCAATTGCTGACGGTGGAGATCTTGAATTTCAAAATAAATTGGGAGAAGTTTACAGCCAAAAAGCAAATTTTGAATTAGCAGAATATTATTTTAAACTAGCGATAGGAAATGGAAATAAAAAAGCGCAGTATAATTTGGGAAAACTTTACTATGAATATCAAAAAAAAGATTTAGCAACAGAAAATTTAAAAATTGCAGCAGATCAGGGACAAGACCAGGAAGCACAAGTATTACTTGCAAAAATTTACAAAGATTCCGGTCAAACTGATCTAGCACAGCATTATTTAAGCGCTGCAAAAGACAACGCAAAAGCTTATTATTACTTAGGAAATTTATACGAAGAAAAAAATGAATTAGCTCTAGCTGAAAATAACTGGAAAATTGCAGCTGATGAATACGATGACAAGAGCGCTCAAAAAAAATTAGTCAATTACTACAAAGATAATTTGACACTACAAAAACACTATTTGTCGCTACTTGCTGATAAAAATAATCTAGAAGCATTTGTAAAATTGGGAGACATTTTTTCACAAGAAAAAAATTATGGACTAGCATTTTCAAATTACAATAATTTTTTTAATGCAACTTCTAATCTAAAAGACAAACCTAAGCCTGATATGTCTGGAATTGACAAGGAAAAATTGAAGCTTAACTACGGTAAAAGTTGTGTTTCGCTAGGAAAATTTGAAATTGCTGAAGAATGTTTCAAAGATAATAAATATTTAAGCGACAATGAAAATATTATCGAAGTAGCAAAATTATACGAAACAGCACAGCAGTTTAAAAAAGCTATTGAATATTATAAATTGGCACTGCATATTCAATAATAATTGAAATAGTAAAGATTGGAGAAATAAATGGTATCTACAAAGACAAAAATAGCAAATTTTGAATTTGATAACTGTATTATGAATGCAGCAGGCGTTTTGTGCTACGACAAGGACGAACTTGAGAAAATATTAAATTCAAAAGCTGGAACATTTGTTACAAAAACGGCAACATTGGAAAAAAGAGATGGAAATCAAAAACCTAGATACTATGACACAAAATTGGGAAGTATCAACTCAATGGGACTTCCCAATCTGGGATTTGATTACTACCTTAATTATTTACTGAAATTAAAGAAAACTCATCCAAAACGAAAATTTTTCTTTTCACTTGTGGGAATGTCGCAAAATGACACTCACACATTACTAAAAAAAGTACAAGAAAGTGATTTTGACGGGATAACAGAGTTGAACTTATCGTGTCCAAATGTGCCTGGAAAGCCACAGATAGCATACGATTTAGAAACAACCGAAAAATTACTGGCAGATATTTTTTCATATTTTGAAAAACCGCTTGGAATAAAATTGCCGCCATATTTTGATTTAGTCCACTTTGACCAGGCAGCAAAAGTTTTTAACAAATTTCCATTAGCTTTTGTAAACTGTATAAACAGTATTGGAAATGGAATCGTAATTGAAGATGAAAGCGTGGTTATAAAACCCAAAAATGGATTTGGAGGGATTGGAGGAGAATATGTAAAACCTACAGCTCTAGCAAATGTTCATGCTTTTTATCAAAGATTAAACCCAAGTATTCAAATTATTGGAACAGGCGGAATCTCATCAGGAAGAGATGCATTTGAGCATATTTTATGCGGTGCAAGTATGGTTCAAATTGGAACAATTTTACACAAAGAAGGTCCGAGCGCATTTGCAAGAATTACAAACGAATTAAAAAAAATTATGGAGAAAAAAGGATATAAAAATATTGATGAGTTTAAAGGGAAATTAAAATATTTATAAAAATATTTCAAAAAAACAGTTGCCAATAATATTAAAAAAGACGTAGCAAAAAACATAATATAAAATTACCGAAACATTAATTAAAGAAGGAGCATTATTTAAAATAAAAATGAGAATGAATAAAATAAAAAGTAAATTATTAGTATTTCTGATCTTTATGATGACATTCGTAACGGGATATAGTGCAAGTGATGAAATTAAAGTGGGGATGGAGTGTGGGTACGCTCCATTCAACTGGTTTCAAGACACAAATAAAAATGGCGCAATAAAAACTGATGGTGGATACTGTGGTGGTTACGATGTTGAAATAGCTAAGGTTATAGCTAAAAAATTAGGAAAAAAATTAGTAATAGTAAAAACGGAATGGGATGCACTACTTGGACCTGCACTAACATCTGGAAAAGTTGATTTAGTAATAGCTGGTATGTCAGCAACGCCTGAAAGAAAACAAAGTTTATTATTTACAAAACCATATTATGAATCAGATTTGGTAGTAGTAGTTAAGAAAAACGGAAAATATTCTAAGGCAAAAACAATTAATGACTTTTCAGGAGCAAGAATTACAGGACAGTTAAATACATTACATTATGGTGTAATTGATCAAATGAAGGGTGTCATTAAACAAACTGCAATGGAGAATTTTCCTGCAATGATAGTTGCTCTAAATTCCAATAAGATTGATGGATATGTGTCAGAAAGACCAGGAGCGATGGCAGCTAAGTATTCGAATCCAAATTTGACATTTATATCATTTGATAAAAATACAGGATTTAAGTATGAAACTTCCGAAGTAAATGTTGCAATCGGAATGAAACTGGGAAATACAGAATTGGAAGAGAAAGTAAACAAAATACTTGACGAAGATTTGACTCCAAAAGTAAGACAAAAAATAATGGAAAAGGCAATAAAAACACAACCTGGAAATACTTCAAGATCATTTTTTGGATGGGTAGCATTCTTTATCCAAAAAAACTGGCTTCAATTTGTTAAAGGGACAGTTATGACACTATTTATTTCATTGACAGGGACTGTGGTTGGATTTTTAATTGGAATAGTAGTTGCCTTGTCAAGACAAGTAGAAGCTGAAGCGGATAACAGAACTTCTAAATTTAAAAAAGCTGGATTTTATATTTTAAATAAATTTTTTGCAATATATATTGCAGTGTTTAGAGGAACGCCAATGATGGTGCAATCAATGGTAATTTACTACGGATTGTCACAAGTATTTGGATTAAATTTATCACCGATTGTAGCTGCGTTGTTTATTGTTTCGATAAATACGGGAGCTTATATGAGTGAAATTATAAGAGGTGGAATTGATTCGATTGATAAAGGACAATTTGAAGCTGCAAAAGCTATTGGTATGACAAATTTCCAAACAATGAAGAGCATAATTTTCCCACAAATGTTTAGAAATATTTTACCAATGATCGGAAATGAATTTATTGTAAATATTAAAGATACTTCTGTACTAAACGTAATCAGCGTTACAGAATTATTCTTTATTTCAAAATCTGTTGCGGGAACATATTCGAGATATTACGAAGTCTTTATCATAACAAGTGTGATTTACTTCTTCTTAACATTTACATTATCGCTACTTCTAAAACAACTTGAGAAAAAAATAGATGGGCCTCAAACATTTGAATTTTTAGAAGAAGTTGAAGAAGGAGAGAAATAATGTCAGATAAACAAAAAGTAATAGAAATTAAGAATATAAGAAAAGATTTTGGAAATAGAACGGTTTTAAAAGATATAAACTTTAATGTACACGAAGGAGAAGTCGTGAGTATAATAGGTTCTTCTGGAAGTGGAAAATCTACGCTTTTACGATGTATAAATTTACTAGAAACACCTACCAGTGGACAAATCTTGATCCACGGGAAAGATGTATTGAACGGCGATGTTCCTTTGGTTGAGTTGAGAGAAAAAGTTGGAATGGTCTTTCAGCAATTTAATTTATTCAATAACTTAAGTGTTCTAGATAACTGCGTTATTGGACAAATGAAAGTTTTGAAAAAAACTAGGGAAGAAGCTGAAAAAGTTGCAAAAGAATTTTTAGGAAAAGTTGGAATGTCAAGATTTATTAACGCAAAACCAAATCAAATTTCAGGTGGTCAAAAACAAAGGGTTGCAATTGCAAGAGCCTTATCTATGGAGCCAGAAGTACTGTTATTTGATGAACCAACATCGGCACTAGATCCTGAAATGGTTGGAGAAGTTTTAAAGGTAATGAAGGATTTAGCCAAAAGCGGACTTACGATGATTGTCGTTACACATGAAATGGATTTTGCTCATGATGTTTCAAGTAGAGTAGTCTTTATGGATCAGGGAATAATTTTAGAAGATGATAAGCCAGAAATCATTTTTGAGAAACCAAAACACAATAGAACAAAAGAATTTTTATCGAGAATGCTTCAAAAATAATAATTTCAAAAAATACGTCAAATATTAATAAAAAGACGTATTTTTTTATTATTACAAAATGTACCTATGATTGAGAGTGTAAACTTTTTTGTGTAAATAAACTAGTGAATCCTTATATTACTGGATTTGTATATACATTTACACAAAATTATGGACACTCTCCAATGATTATTAGAATGATTCCCGATATCTTGTCTATTGATTTCTTTAATAGTTTTTATTTATTCATAATCAATTTTTTTAAACAACATTCTTACATCAACTCCATCTTTTCTATTTTCCAGATAAATTTCCCCATCATTTAACAAAATTATGTCTTTTATAATTGAAAGTCCAATTCCTACTCCTTTTTTAGCATTTTTGCCTTGAAAATTACGGTTAAACAGTTTTTTCTTCTCTTCCTCAGGAATCCCTTCTCCATAATTTCTTACGATAATTTCAACCATTTCATCTTCTTTGGCAATTAATTCAATATTTCCAATAGAATATTTTATACTATTGTCTATTAACCCACGTAAAACTTCTGAAATTAGGTTTTTATCAGCGAAAATATTTATTTTCTCGTCCACTTTTACTATAATTTTTCTTTCAATATTTAAAAGCTCGTAATCTTTTTTTATTTTTTCAAAAAGAGAATTTACATTGATAATTTCTTTTTTTATTGTTATTTTTTCAAGATTTGAACTTAAAAATAATGTATTTATTATTCTTTCAATATTTTTTACTTCAAGATTCAAATTTTCAATGGCTTCATTTAATAAATCTTTGTCATTTTTCCCCCATTCTAATATATCTAAATAACCTTTCATTATAGCAAGAGGCGTCTTTAATTCATGTGACACATCGGAAGAAAATGTTTTTTGACTTTCTATAATCTCCTCTTTTTTCTTAAAAGTTTCATTTAAAACATCAATTAATTCTCCAATTTCATCATCTCTTGTTTTAGTCAATTGTGCGTCAATATTATGATTATTTATTTCCTTACTTTGAAAAATTATATTTGACAACGGATTTAATACATATTCTGCTACAATTTTTGAAATTATAATAATCGAAATTGTGATTAAAACAAACATTACAAGCATAACATACAAGATTTCATGTGCTTCCATAAATTTAAAATTTCTTATTGCATAATATTTTGTATTATTCACAGTATAAATTCTTTTGTAGACAAATCTGTCCCATTTTGTTTCAAGTTTATTTACTTCAATTTTCTTAAAATCAGAACGATTTTCGTCATCTGTCAAATAAATGAAATCCCCATTTTTTTCAACCGCAAGAGAAATGTATTGTTTATCGGCATAATCGTAGTTTTTGTAAGTCTGTTTCAATTTATCAATCGGAACATTATTTAATTTTTCAATGGCAGATAAGACAAGTTTATCCATTTCTTTAGTTTCAGCTTCAACAGCTTTATGAATTAAAAATATGGTCATTCCCAAGATAATTATAAACGAGATAAAAACTAGACTTACCGTATTTGCAAAAATTATTTTGTCTTTTATTTTTTTTAATCTTATTTTTTTCATATTTTTAAAATATACCCAATTCCTCTCACAGTCTTAATTTTTTCTTTTCCCAATTTTTGCCTAATTTTTTTTATTGTGCTGTCAAGAAGATTGTCGCTTGCATCCCAACCCCATATTTTTTCAACGATTTTATCCCGTGAAACAATTTCCTCTTTATGTTCAATCAACAATTTAACTAATTCAAATTCCGTCTTTGTCAATAAGATAGGTCTATCCTCCAAATAGACAGAATAATTTTCTGTATTTAATTTTAAAGTTTTGTAGACAATCTGAGAAAGTTTTTCCTTTCTAATATTTATATCAATTCTTGCATCAAGCTCCAAAAAATCAAAAGGTTTTGTAACATAATCGCTCGCTCCTGATTTTAATAATTCAACTTTTTCTTCCGTATTATTTTTCGCAGAAACAACAATTATAGGGACTTCTGATATTTTTCTAACATTTTTGCAGACATCATTTCCTTCCATCGAAGGAAGTCCCAAATCCAAAAGCATCAAATCATAAAAGTCCCTTTTTTTGTCAATTTCATTTAATGCGTCAATTCCATTTTCGATTATCGTTATTTCATGATTTTTGTGTTCAAGCTGTAATTTTAAAATACGTGATATTTTTTTATCATCTTCAACAATCAGTATTTTTCCCATTTTTATTTTATCTTTTTCCTTTCTAAAAATTTATTCAGGTTAAATTCATTTTTAAATTTATTTTTTGTGGTATTATTAATTATCAAAAATATTATATCTCAATTTTGTAAAAATGAAAAGATATAAATTTAATATACTAATAATTTTTTCATCAATAACGATAATTTTAACTAAAAAAGGAGCTTTTCAAAAGTTCTTTTTTTGTTTTACTTAACATAAAATTTATTCAGATTAAATTCATTTTTAAATTTATTTTCTGTGGTATTATTAATTATCAAAAATATTATATCTTAATTTTAAAGAAATAAAAAAATTTTTTTAACAAAAACAAAGAAGGAGAAGGTGATTTTGTTGCAATTAACTACTAATATTTTTTTTATTGACAGATTCTTTTTTAAACATTTATCATATATCTCAAAATCTAGTATTTTTCATCATTCAGAAAGCACTGAAAATTTTTTCCATTTTATTACTAAATTTGGAGAAGGATACTTTGAATTGCTGCTGACAGTTGTGTTATTATTGATTTTTTTAATTAATAAAAAGAAATACAATCATTTAAAAAAATATATTTTAGCACTAATTTTTACTTTGCTTTCCACTCAAATTACAGTAAATATAATGAAAGTATTGTTTGCAAGAGCAAGACCATCGATAACTATAAATCCTGATAAATTTTATGGAATTATGACTTTGATTAAAAATAGTTCATTTTGGAAAGGAAATTATGTATCTTTTCCATCAGGACATACAATTACTATTTGGGGAACAATTTGGATTTTATCTTTTGTTATAAAAAACAAAACTATCAAAATACCGTTATTCATCTTAGGAATTTTAGTAGGAATGAGCCGTATTTATTTAGTGCGACATTGGACTACTGATGTTGTTGCAAGTGTTATTCTTTCATATTTTATCGCAAAATTTGTACATAAAAAGATATTTGGAAATAAAGAAAAAATTAGAAAAACAAGATTATTTTCTTATGACAGAAAAACAAATATTGGAATCTTAAAAAAGATATAATGGCAAATACTTTAAATTATAAAAATAAAAAAATAGAAATTTAAAAACAGGATGATATTTTTATCATCCTGCACCATATATTATATTTTGAGTTTACACAAAATTCTGGACACTCTCCTGTCTTACAACAATGATTATTTTCAATTTTTATCTTTAAAAATACCAATCTTCTTTAATTAAAATAAATAAACAACTATCTTAATATAGAAAACATAAAAAAGTTATACGGTTTCTTTACTTTGTATTCTTTTGTAATATTTAAAATATCTTTCTTATTTTTATAATAAATCCCCCTATCTAATCCTTCATTTTTATTTATTAAAAAGTATTCGTTTTTACAATAAGAATATAAATCATATCCTTCTCTGTATATTGTTATACCGTCTGAACTAACCTTTCCATAATAATATATTCCTTTTTTACCGATTTCTAATATTTTACATCCTTCTTTTCCCTCAAGCCTATAATCTCTTTCTCTCCAATTATAAGAAACTGTATCCCAATAAAAACTTTTAAGAACAAAAAAGTTATTTATTATTAACAATTTAAAAGACAGTGCTATTATAGTTATCAAGACTATTAACATAATTTTTTTTAACATCTTTATTACTCCTATCTTCTTTTAGGCAATTCTGTTTTTACTTCGTTTTCCATTTCTTTTAGTGACTTTAAAGTTTTATTAATCTTTATTTCTCTTTTTCGTGTTTTTATTCCAAAAGGATTTCCGCCAATCAATTCTCTTCTTGAAGATTTTTGTGAACCAGAAGCTAGTACATTACCTACATTATCAAAAGTATCTCTATATTGAATTAGTATTGTTATATTGATATTGTATTCCATTAGTTTTTTTATCTTATCATATGAAAAAGTAAATAAATTAGTATTCTCTAATGCTGTAAATTCAGTATTAAATAGATTAAAGTCTACTATTTTACGTTCTCTTAGTCTATCTTTTTTCATTCATTAATATTTTTCCCTTTAATAAAATTTGTCCATCTATTTATAATTTTATTCATTAAACTTGTAGTAGTTTTATCATTAAATAATCTATACGTTTCATCTGGCATATAGTCATCCATAATGAATTTTTGTTTATTCCAACTTCTGTTCCTTTTTTTTATTATTTAACATTAATCATATACAAATGTAAATATCTGTTTAAAGAAAAAAATTAAAAATCTTGCTACTGCAAATTTTCTTATGTATGTACCGATTAATTTATAATTTTTAAGCATAAAATATGTTAAATAATTTAAAATTTAAAGAATAATAGCTAAAATCTTTCAAAAGATAAATTCCAGTTTTTCAAATTTCTTTTTTTATAATATTTATTCAGTTTAAATTCATTTTTTAAATATATTTTCGTGCTATATTTATTTTATAGAAGAAATAAAAATGTAAACTTTTTTAAAAATAAAATTAAAAATTAAATTATAGGAGGATCTTTTATGAACGTAACGATAATCGGAACAGGATACATCGGTTTAGTTCAAGGTGTTGTAATGTCGGATTTAGGATTTGATGTTGTCTGTATTGATAATGATGAAGTAAAAATTGAAACGTTAAAACAGGGAAAATCGCCTATTTATGAGCCAGAATTGGAAGAAACTTTAAAAAAGTCATTGAAAAACGGGAAAATTAAATTTACTTTGGATTATAATTCTGGGATAAAAAATGCTGATGTGATATTTCTTGCGGTAGGAACGCCACCTTTGGCTGATGGAAGTTCAAATTTGAATTATATCACGGCTGCAATTAAAAATTTAGCTCAATTTCTTTCAAAAGATAGCCTTATTATTACAAAATCAACTGTTCCGATGGGAACAAACAAAAAAATCAAAAAAATTATTTTAGATGAATTAAAAAAAAGAAATATGGGTAATCTTAATGTATCAGTTATTTCAAATCCTGAATTTTTAAGGGAAGGAAAGGCTGTTTATGACTTTTTAAATCCTGATAGGATTGTTGTGGGAATTGATGAAAATGATAATAAAGAAAAAATAAAAAAAGAAATTTATAAAATTTATGAATACTTTTTAAAAAAACAAATTCCAATAATTTTTACAAATCTTGAAACGGCAGAATTGTCCAAATATTCTTCAAATGCGTTTTTGTCTGTAAAAATATCATTTATTAATGAAATGGCGATGCTTTCTGAAAAAATAGGAGCGAATATTGAAGATGTTTCAAAAATTATGGGATTTGACCACAGAATTGGAAATGAATTTTTGAATGCGGGACTTGGTTTTGGAGGTTCCTGTTTTCCAAAAGACACTCTTGCGATACTAAACATTGGGAAAAATAATGACTGTGAGATGAGTATTGTAAATTCTGCTGTGAAATTTAATAATGATTTGAAAGATATTTTGATAAAAAAGATAAAAAATAAACTTGGAAGTACAAAAGATAAGACGATTTCGATCTTGGGACTGTCATTTAAGCCAGAAACTAACGATATAAGGGAATCCCCTGCGATAAAAATAATAAAAAAATTGATAAATTTAGGAGCAAAAATTAAAGTTTATTGTCCTCAAGGGATGGAAAAGACAAAAAAAGAACTTGAAAACTATTCAGATTGTATTAAATACTGTAAAAATGAATATGAATGTGCCAAAAATTCAGACTGTCTAATTTTGACTACAGAATGGGAACAATTTAAAAATATGGATTTAGAGAGAATAAAAAATGTTATGAAGAGTAATTATTTTTTTGATTTTAGAAATATGTTTTCAGATAATGAAAATATTAGAAATTATTTTCACTATTATCCGATTGGGAGAAATTAATGCTCTTTTATTATAAATTTTAAAAAAGGAGGAAAAATTATGGAAATATCATTTGTTGTACCGATTTTTAATGAAGAGGAGAATATACTTCTTTTAGTGGAAAAACTGGAATTGGCGGTAAAAGGGAAATATAGTGAATATGAATTTATTTTAGTTGACGACGGGAGTACCGATAAATCAAAGGAGATTCTTGAAAAATTGTCAAAAGATAAAAAATATTTAAAACCTATTTTTTTTAAGAAAAACTGTGGACAAAGTGCGGCACTTTCGGCAGGATTTAAGTATTGCAGCGGAGATATTGTCGTGTCAATGGATGGAGATTTGCAGACAAATCCAAAAGATATTTCTCTTCTTATCCCATATTTAAAGGAATATGATATGGTAAACGGAATGCGTGCGACAAGACAAGACGGCTTTTACAGAAAACTGGCTTCATTAGTTGGAAATTCATTTAGAAATTTTATTACAAAAGACAATATTCGCGATACAGGTTGTCCTTTAAAAGTATTTAAAAAAGAAGTTGTTAAATCTTTTTACCTGTATAAAGGAATGCACAGATTTTTACCCACACTTGCAAAAATAAATAGATTTTCTGTGATTGAAATAGCAGTACCGCATTACGACCGTATTTATGGAAAATCGAAATATACGACTTTTAATAGACTATTTGTCGGATTTGAAGATGTTTTTGCCGTGAGATGGATGAAAAAAAGGAGAATAGACTATGAAATTGCCGACAAAAAAAATTACTAAATTCAATTTTTACAAAGGTTTTAAGTTAAAAAGAAGAAAACTAAAATTTAAATTTGAATATTTTATCCCAATTGTGCTAATTCTCGTAACATTACCACTTTTTAATCGAATGTTTACTCAGAGAAATGAATTAAAATATTTGTATATTGCTCAAGATATAATAAAAAATAAAAATCCATTTGTGTATTATTTATCTGGAAAACTTTATACGGATAAACCGCCGTTATTCTTTTGGATAATTATCTTTTCAAAATTTATTTTTAGAAATTATTATACTTACGGAATTGTTATTTTTAACATATTTATTGAAAGTTTTTTACTCATAAAATTATATAGATTTTTAAAAATAAAATTTGACGAGAATATTGCTATAATGTCAATATTTATAACATTTACAGGAATTCTTCAATATATTTCTGTAATCGTAGTTAGAATGGACATTTATCTTAGCTGTTTCATAGCTTTATCGTTTTTAAATTTTTTTGAATGTTATGAAAAAAATGATTATCAAAAAAATTGGATAACTTTTGTCTACATCGGATTTGCCTTTTTATTTAAAGGAATTGTAGGACTTTTGACTCCATTATTAGTGATAATTCTTTTCAAATTTACAGCTTCAAAAAAATATTCTTTAAAAGAGGTAGGATTTTACAAAGGATTATCAATAATTCTAGCATTTGTCCTATTTTGGATAATTCCAGCCTACATAAGTTTAGGAAATATTTTCATTAATGAATTATTTTCTAAACAACTTTTTGGAAGAGCAGTGAAAGCTTTTGCCCATAAAAGACCGTTTTATTATTATTTATATACTTTACCAATGACAGTATTTCCGTGGACTGTGTATTCGGTGTATGTGATGTATAAATCCATCATTTCTTGGATTAAAGAAAAAAATACGAGCGATTTTGAAAAATTTCTATTAATATGGATTTTTTCAACATTATTTTATTTGTCAGTTTCAAGTAGTAAACTTGTCATTTACTTACTTCCAATTGTAACTCCAATTGGAATTTTGACGGCTATAAATTATAAAAAAATCCCTTTTGAAACAAAAAATATTCTTTTTTCATAACAATTTCTATTTTTATAGTAACTCCAATCGTTATGATTTTCTCAAATTCAAGAGATTTTGTTCCATTTAAAGTAATTTCTATTTTTTCACTATTCAATATAGGAATGGTAAGTTTATTATTATTTTTAAAAGCTGGAAAAAAAGTAGGATTTATATTTTTGGGATTACTATTTCCAATAGTTACTTTTGTTGCAGGATTTAATATAAGTAAAATAAACAAAATGACAGATGCGAGAAATTATGATTCAAACTATATTTACATAGAAAAAAAATAAAACTAAATGGGAGAAAATAAAATGGAAAAAATATTTATAATTTTAGGATTAGCAGGACAACTGATGTTTTCTGCAAGATTTTTAGTTCAATGGATTGCGAGCGAAAAAAGAAAAAAAAGCGTTGTTCCAATTTCATTTTGGTTTTTAAGCCTTTTTGGAAGTTTTCTTTTATTAATTTATGCAATTTACAGAAAAGATATTGTCTTTACTTTGGGACAATTATTTGGATTTATCGTTTATATAAGAAATTTACTTATTATTAAAAATACAGAAAAAATAGAAAAAAATATAAAGAAAGGAAAATTGAAATAAAATGAAAACTTATTTAATCACAGGTGGAGCGGGATTTATCGGATCCCATCTTGTAAAAAAATTATTATCAGAAAATTTTAAAGTAATTGTAGTAGATAATTTTGACGATTTTTATGATTACAAAATCAAAATTTCCAATTTGTGTGAAGCAACAAATACTTCTTTTCAAATAAAATATGACAAAAAAGAAAAAAATCTAAAAGAATTTGTCAACTTTATAAATAATGCAGATAAAAATATGATTTTATTAAACAAAGACATCAGAAATTTCGATGATTTGAAAGAAGTTTTTAAAAGCTATAAATTTGACGGAATCGTGCATTTAGCAGCAAAAGCTGGAGTGCGACCATCTTTTGAAAAACCATTGGATTACGAAGAAACAAATATAAAAGGAACTTTAAATTTATTGGAATTATGTAAAAAATTTAAAATTAACAATTTTGTCTGTGCTTCTTCATCTTCAGTTTACGGAGATACACCAAAATTTCCTTTTTCAGAAAACGATGACATAAAAAAAACTTTATCGCCTTATGCTCTAACTAAAAAAACTTGCGAAGAAATGGCGTATCTATATTACAAAAATTACAGTATAAAAGTCGTAATGCTCAGATTTTTTACAGTTTATGGACCAGGACAGCGGCCAGATTTAGCTATTCATAAATTTGCAAAAAAACTGAAATACAATGAAAAAATATCAATTTATGGAGATGGCAAGACAGGACGGGACTATACTTATATTGATGATATAATCGCAGGAATCATAGCTTCAATAAACTTTATAAACCAAAAAAATGAATGTTACGAAATCTTTAATCTCGGAAACAACAGAGTGATAACTCTTATGGAAATGGTAAAAACAATGGAAAAAATTTCAGGCTACAAAGCTGATTTAGAATTTTGCGACTTTCAAAAAGGAGATATGCCGATGACATACGCTGATATTTCCAAAGCCAAAAAACTTCTTGATTATAGTCCAAAAACAGATTTTGAAGATGGAATAGAAAAATTTTTTGAATGGTTTGAGAAAAAAGAAAGTGGTGAAATTTAATGAATATATTGCAAAATTTTGATTTATTAGTAATTGAAGCACTATACCACATCCATGAGCCGATTTTAGATAAAATTATGATTTTTTTTACAGATTTAGGAAATACAATCTGGGTAGTAATAACCATATGGCTTTTAATAAATAAAAAAACAAGAAAAACAGGCTTAAAAGCAGCAGCAGCACTTATTATATTTCTTCTGATAGTTAATGTTGGTTTAAAACCTTTCTTTCATAGAACAAGACCTTTTAAATATTTAAAAGACATAGTTTTATTAATCCCGGAACCAAGTAGTTTTTCGTTTCCATCGGCACATACAGCATCAGCTTTTACAATGGTTTATATTTTTTATAAAGATATTAAAAAATATTTTCCTGGCGTACTGATTTTAGCTATTTTAATATCACTTTCAAGATTGTATCTAAGCGTACATTTTCCCACCGATGTAATGGCAGGAATTGGGATAGGATTATTTTCAGGATTTTTAGGAAATAGTTTAATTAATAATTTTGAATTTAAAGGAGAAAAGCAATGAAAAAAATAATAATTTTATTAATATCTGTTTTACTTTTGATTTCTCAATGTACAAGTTATCAAAATAATGATGATTTTTGTTCGATAGTGATTCCGACTTGTGAGATTAATAAATAAAATATCTAAAATTAAAGTAAATACAAAAAACAAAAAAAATGAAATTCTAAAAAAATAATTTAAATTAAAAGTGTTCAAAATTTTGTATGATTTCTAAATAAATTGACATCTTATCAGTTTTATTTGAAACTTATAAAAATTATAGACACTTTTTTAATTTTTTAACTTAAAAAATAAGTTATAAAAATATATATAAATTATTTTTGTATACGTAAATAAATAAAAAAAATGAAACAAAGGTAAAATAAAGAAATATGGAATATAATATTTTGATAAACAGGTTAAATGGAGGAAAAAAATGAAAATTATAAAAAAAATAATATTATTTTTAGGTGCAATAACTCTTGTCTTATGGGGAAACTATGCTAGACAGCAATCCAAAATTACTGAAATAACCACAGAAAATAATTCTTCTGAAAATGTAAATTCTTTAGTAGACGGGACAACTATTGAAAATAAATCCTCTGAAAGAGCAATTTCTTCAGAAGAAAAGACTGATAATTCTGTAAAAAAAGAAAAAAAACGATTTAAGAGATCTTCAATTTCTTCAAAATTGAAAGAAAATTCAAAAAATAATAATTCAACTGTCGAACAAAAAGAGTCCGAAAAAACAACTTCTTCTAAAGTGGAAAATAAAAATTCAGAAAATATAAATAATTCAAATAATCAAAAAGAGAATAAAGATACCGGGAAAAAAACTGGTGAGGAGAAAAAAACAAATTCAACTGAAACAAAAAATCCTGAAAAATCAACTTCAATTAAAAATTGATAAAAATTGAAGGATATTTGATAGAAGAAAATGGGAAAATACATTATACTTACGGATTTTTAAAATATATTAAATAAAAAATTTTTAAATTTTAAACTATAAAAAATAAAAAATTGGAGAAAAAATGATTAAAGATATAATGAAAATCGATTCAATGAAACATATAACAAAAGTTTTGGAAATAAAAAAACTGGAAAAGAAAATTTAATGAAAATGGAGGTAAATAAATAATGGAAGTAAAAAATAGTTATACGCCTTGTTTAAGAACAGGAGATGATATAAAAACTGTAATGTTCGACGTAATTTTAGCTCTTACGCCAGCAATATTAATCTCAATTTTAGTTTATGGATTATCTTCATTTTTAATCATATTAATTTGTATTTTGTCAGCAGTTTTGACAGAAACTATTTTTTCAAAAATTTTTTTTAACGAAATAAGTAGCATAAAAAACTTGTCAGCTATAGTTACAGGGATTTTACTGGCATTCATACTGGCACCATACACTCCAATTTATGTAGCTGCATTTGGTGCTGCAATGGCGATAATCTTTGGAAAATTAATTTTCGGTGGAATCGGAAAAAATAGATTAAATCCTGCTGTTGTAGGAAGAGAGTTTATGACGGTATTTTTCCCACTTATTATGTCCTCACCTGCGATATGGTCTGGAAATTCACTAAATATATCAGAACTAAAAATATTTTCTTTTATAATTGACAACAATCTTACAAATTATCTTGACAAATTGTTAATAAATCCAACAGGTTCAATAGGAGAAGTCTCAATACTGGCACTAATTGCTGGAGGAACTTATCTATTAATAAAAAATAGAATTTCGTGGCACATACCAGTAGCTTTATTTTGCACAGTTTTTCTTGTTTCATCTTTTGTAAAAGAAGCCGAAATTTCAATGGGTGGACTTATGTTAGTAGGAATTTTTATGGCAACAGATACGCCAACAAGTCCAACATATTCTTTTGGAAAATTTTACTATGGAATGATGATGGGACTGACAATGGCTATATTTTGGAAATTTGGTATTCAATCTGAAACACTGTCGTATTCAATAATTGTTTTAAATATTTTTTCAAAAAAGATTAATAAAGTTTTTAGACCTGTAGTTTCCGGTTATAAATTAAATTTGATAAAGAAAATATTTTCATTTTTAAAAATTTCGATATTAATATTCCTCTTTGATTTACTATGGATACTTTTACACAAATTTGACATAATACCTTACATTGTATTTATCTACATTCTTGTAACAACTGTAAAACTTATCTCATCAAAAAATATAAAATAATATAACTAAAGTAAAAAGGATTGAAGTATAATCTTCAATCCTTTTTTGTTTTTTACAAATTTTCTCAAAATTTCAAAATTTAAACTAGGTAAATTAATGCTTTAGACATAGACTAATTATTTATTTTTTCTATAACGACTAAATTCTGGTGTGTTTTTAACATTTACTTTTGATGTATCTTCACTAGCTTTTTTCTTACCAATTGCGTCGTCTATTCCAGCTCGATTGACATTTTTATCGTCTTTTTTATCTTTTTTCTTTTTATCTACTTTTTTAAAAATGCTGTCTACGCCTTTTCTGTCAGTTGTTTTGTCTTTATCCTTTTTAACTATATTTGAAATTCTTCTTCCCAATCTTTTTAATCTTCTTGGAGATGAAAAGCTAAGTGCTGAACCCATAACTAAGAATACTAGTATATATTTTTTTATTTTCATTTTTATTCCTCCTCTTCTTTTTCAAGTCAAATAAGTATACTCCTAATTTCTTTGTTTTAGATTATAATAAACTTTTTTTATTGTTAATAAGTTAGCTGAGAATACACTTCATATCCGTCTAAAAGTTCTCTTCCTTTTAAATCGGAAAGTTCTATCATAAATGCCAATTCCACAACTTTGGCTCCCAATTTTTCTACTAATTGGACCATCGCTTTGGCAGTTCCACCAGTTGCCAGCAAATCATCCACTATTAAAATTTTATCACCTTTTGAAAAAGCATCTTTATGAATTTCTATACTATTTTTACCGTATTCTAGGCTATATTCCACACTTTCAACTTCAGCGGGTAATTTTCCTGGTTTTCTTGCTGGAACAAACCCCGCACCAATGTTATAAGCAATTGCAGAAGCAAAAATAAACCCTCTCGCATCGGCTCCTACAACATAGTCAATTCCTTTATTTTTGTATCTGTCAGTAAAGTCTTTTATCACAATTTGAAGTCCTTCTTTATTTTTTAGAGCAGTTGTAATGTCCCTAAAGACTACACCTTTTTCGGGAAAGTCATTTACGCTTCTCACCAAATTTTTAACAAATTCTTTTTCTTTTTTATCCATTGTTTGTCCTCTTTTTCTATCGTATTTTTTACATAATTTTTAATCATTCCACAAATTTCCTAAATAACATTCAAATTTTTGACCATCCATTATTTTCATAAGATTTTCTTTAATATTTGGATAAATTGTCAAATTTTCCAGTTCACTTTTTTTAAAAAATTTTAAATCTGAAAGTACAGCTTCATCACCTAATTTTATAACTTCATCGTTTTTATTTTCTCTGTGAACGCTGTAAAATAAATTTAATACATGTCTACTTTTATCTGGCGAAATTGTTTCGGAAAAAAATAAAAATTTGTCGACTTTTATGTCAATATTCGTTTCTTCTTTATATTCCCGAATTACAGCTTCTTTAGTACTCTCACCCCAATCGTTTCCACCGCCGGGAATTAACCAATATTTTTTATCATTTTTACTGTGCTGAATTAACAAGATTTTATCATTTTCAATAAGAATCCCTGCCACTCTTATACGAGGTCTCATCTCTTCCATTCTTTGCTTCTCCTATTCTTCTTCTTTTTTTTCTAAAATAACAATCCGAACTCTTTCCACTCTTTTATTATCTGTATCTATGACTTTCATAACAAATCCATCGCCTTTAATTTGATCAAAGACTTCCGCTACTTTTCCCAACTTATCTTGAATATAGCCTGATACCGTATCGTATTCCTCAGATAACGGAATATCTAAGTTGAGTTTTTCATTTATTTCTTCAATAAGCGTATCACCTTTTACATCAAATATTCTTTCCCGAATTTTTTGGATACTCTCTTCTTCCTTATCAAACTCATCTCTAATTTCTCCAACGATTTCTTCCAATAAATCTTCAATCGTTACAATTCCTTGCGTCCCACCGTATTCATCAATTACAATTGCCATATGCAACTGTTTTACTTTAAATTCTTCTAAAAGTTCTACCAGTGCTTTTGTAATCGGTACATAATATGCTTCTTTCATAAATTCTTTTAACAAAAGATTTTCATTATTTTTGTCATTGGCATAGCGAAGTAAATCTTTTATATGAACTGTTCCTACGATATTGTCAATTGTTCCCGTATAAATTGGAATTCGTGTAAATTCCTGCTCCAATATTTTACTCCAGACATCTTTTAATTTACTTTCAGAATCCAGCGCAAAAACATCCCTTCTAGGCGTTAAAATCTCTTTTACTGTCATATCGGCAAAGCCTATTATACTTGAAATCATTTCTTCTTCGCCTTCTTCTATCGCTCCACTTTGCGTCCCCGCTTTTACAAATGTCAAAATTTCTTCTTCCGTTATTTCAAACATCTGTTCTTTTACTTCTATTTTTAATAATTTCATAACAAATCGTGAAATGTGAATAAAAAGTAAAACAATCGGTTTTAGTAAAATTCTTAACGCATTTAACGGAATTATCGCAACTTTTGAAATCTCATACACTTTCGCTCTTGCGACTAGTCTTGGAATCATTTCCGTAAATACTAAAATTATTACTAAAAGAATAAAAAATACTAAATAAAAATATAAATTTTTTTCAAAAAATTTTTTTATCAAATTTATTCCAAAAAAAATCATAAAAGAATATGAAATCGTTTTTATAAACAAAAGTGTAGTCAGAAGCTCATTTGGATTTTTTAACCACAGCTCCAAAAGTTTTCCCTCTTTTACATTTTTTTCATTGTCTCCATTGTTTAAATGGATTTGCTTTAGTGAAAGTAAAGCCGATTCTGCCGCCGACAAAAATGCCGTGAAAAACAGCATAACCACCAATAACACAATATCTATTGATATTATTTTCTCTTCCAAATTTTATCCCTTCTTTTTTATAAACCTGTTTCAAAAAATATTACTTAATTTTTACAAAAAATTTTTTATGTCTATCATAAAAACTATATTTTAAAATAAAAATTTTAAATTATCCAATTATCATCAAAGTTTGTCCTTTTTTTATTGCATCCCCGTCTTTTACCAATATTTTTTTTACTGTTCCTGAAACTGTTGATTTTACTTCATTCATAAGTTTCATTGCCTCAACGATACAAAGTGTCTGTCCTTTTTCAACTTTTACTCCTTCTTTTACAAACGGAGGCATATTTGGCGATGGTGCTGAATAAAAAGTCCCAACCATTGGTGAAATAATTTTATTTCCCTCAATTTCCTGGTTTTCTTCACTTGCTGGTTTTGACTCTTGCACTTCCACAGTTTTTTCCTGTGTTGGTATTGCATTTGAAACTACATTTTGCGGAACTGCTCCCGCACTAACTACAACATTTTTTTCTTTTTTCTTTTTGCTTAGCATAATTTCAAAATTATTTTCTTCATATTTTACTGTTTCAATTTTATTTTCATTCATACTCTGTGCCAGTTCTTTAATAAATTTAATTTTTTCTTTCATTAATTTTCTCGCTTTCTTTTTTTTTCATAATTTTTTTACCCCTATATTATACATTGATTTTGAATAAATAACAATAAAAATATTAATCAATTTTTATTTAACAGAGTAAAATATTTAGTATAGATAATTTCCACTTAAAAAAAGAGAAAAACAGTTACAATGTAATCGCTCAATCTTATTGTAAGGTGTTTTTCTTTGTGATTAAATAGTAGTTTTTTCGTTACTTTTTCAAAGAGTGTCAATTTTTCTATTCTATCCGATTGTATCATTTCTAAGTATGTTTAGAATGGCAATGGTTAATGGTTAATAAAGTAATAAATAAAATAATTTCAATACACTAAAAACTTGCTTTAATTCCAAGTCCTCCTCTTACATTATCGCCTTTCGTATCATATCCCAGATTTGCAGTTACTCCCAATCCTTGATTTTGTATTCCAAAGTTTAAGTCAAGCTTCACATTCCCTTTTTTGCTCTCCTTTTCGCTTCTCAAATTGTACCAGTCTGCATCGGTATGGGCTACTTTTTCTCTATTCGCACCCATACTTCCAAGTTCTGTTTCATATGCTATTCCTGTACCTAGTACTAATGTTGTACTTGCTGTCAGTGGCTGAATATATTTAAATTCCGTTCCTATTTCAGGCTTTGCTGAAAAATAACCATTTTCTTTTACTTTTAATCGCATATCTCCATTTTTTTCCTTGATTCTGCTAAATCTTCCATATTCCATATTCAATGCCCCGTACGGTCTAATGCTCATCTTATCATTTAATCTTGTTTCTTTTCCAATTTCGTTCCTCATCCCCAATCCGTACGAATAATAATTTGATTTTGCATTAAATACATTGTCTACAACAAGAAATCTTCTGTTCATGCTGTTTATTCCAAAAAATCCTTCTCCCGATACTGTCCATTTCAAATTTTTATCCTTGCCAAATGTGGTCGTCTTAAACACTCCACCTTTGAACATTGTCTGATTTTCTCTTGACTTTCCTATATCCTTGAGCTGAAAGTTATTATTCACTATTCCTGCGTACCAACCTCTTGTATCGTCAGAAGCAAAATCATTTTTATGAACATAAGCTATCCCATAAGTATTATTTTTATAATCAGTTATTCCTGCTGTATCTGTTTTATATTCGTCTTTTGAACCAAATACTTTTATTCTGTCGCTCTGTTCAGTTTCATCTTTTATCAAATCGTTTACTTCTCTAGTTACTGCAGCCCCTGTTGTTTTTATCCTTGACTGGATATTTGCATACTGATGTCCCATCATTTCGTCTACTGCTTGAGTAAATAATATCTCTTCATTGTTTCCTATGCTGTTCAATTTATTAAACAATTCCTTTTCAGATCCTTCCTTTTCCACTCCATATCTCTGTTCCAGTCCATCTAAAAAATTATACGTCTGTCTTGAATTTTCCTTATCCCCCGCAAATACTGTATATGGAACTTTTGCTAAATATACATCTCCTGTTCCGTTTGCATTCGCCGTCATCCCAGCCATCCAAGTAAGACTTCCTGAATACACATTCCATTCTTTTATTCCTGAATTTTTTATCATACCGATGAAAGGAGACGTAATGTTTTGTCCTAACTGAATATATTTTTTATCAGTACTCTGTGTTGCTTCAGCTCCTATTATCAAATCTGCTGACCGCATATTAGCAAGAGCTCCTAAATTATTAACAGGATTAGTTTTCATTACTCCCGAGGTGTCCACATAAATACCCACTGATGAAACAGGATTTGAGACGTTTGATGAAGCTTTAGGATTAACTGTATTTACAAGTTGTATTTCCTGTGGTGTATTATTTAAAGTTATTGTTCCGTTGACAGTATTTATTTTTATTCTGTCTACTCCATCTGTTCCCATTGCTTTTTCAAGTCCTGTCGTTTTTTCCTCAAGTATTGGCAACGCTCCGCTTCCTGTTGTGATATTCATACTGCCGTAATTTTTTATAACAGCGTTCGACAGCACAAGTCCATAGCCGTTTGAAGCATCAATATTAATACTTCCTTTGTTATTTAAAGTACCATTGATTACCGCTATTCCTATCTGTCCATTATTTCCTGTACCTGCTGTTGTAATTGTTCCTGTATTTAATGCAGTTGCTCCGTTATCTACATACATTCCTATATTTCTTGATGTTCCGCTTAATTCAATTGTCCCTGCATTTTCCGCAATAGAGCCATTTCCTGTAGCGTACATTCCTACACTTCCAGGAGTTGTTACTTTTATTATTCCTGAATTTTTAACATATCCAAGTCCATCTGTATATCCTGCAGCCATTCCTATTCCAATATTTCCAGCCGCTGACTGCGATACTGTTATTGTTCCTAAATTCTCTGCCACCTGCGGAGCTGTTATGGCATTTTTAGAATAACTGTAAATACCTACATTTCCTGTTCCTGAACTAAAATCTATATTTCCATAATTAATCAACTTTCCTGCTGTTATCAATCCATAATTTTGATTCCCCGCTGATTTCAGATGATTATAATTTATGATATTTCCTGTTTTATCTGATGAATATAGAAATACAGAATTTGTATTTAATGTTACAGAGCCTGTATTTCTTGCATATCCTGTTACTATATTATTATTCTGACCTGTTGCAACATATCCAAATGAATTATTTCCAATAATGACTTTGTCGGTCTGACTGTTTAATACCTGATTACCACCCGATAAAAGAACATTTACACTGTTATTTCCTGTATTAAGTGCAGAATTCTGTCCTACAGATGTATTTTCTCCAACTGCGTATATTCCAACACTGTTGTCTCCTGTAAGAATATTTCCTGTCACTTGCAATGTTCCATTTGAAGCCGCTATTCCAACACTATTTGTCGCACTTGATAAATCAATGTTACCACTGCTGCTGACAGTGGAAACTGCTCCGTTATTTGCGGCAAATATTCCAACTATATCCCTACCACCTGCAGCGGTCGCTATATTCCCTGAGTTACTTATATTTATATTTTTATTACCCCATATATTGTTTGCGGGAAGAGCATTCACTCCATAAATTCCAACACTTTGAGATCCTACTTCTATATTTCCTTTGTTTTCTATTACGGAATTTGCTGAACCAAGCATCCCCACATTTCCTGCGCCTGTCATTTTGATTGATCCTGTTGTATCATTTGTTACAGTTCCATTATCAGACAGCAAGGCTGTTGTATTATTTCCAGTGAAATTTATTACACCTTTATTTGTTACCTGGATAGCGTTATTCCCTGATGAGCCCACATAATTTGTCTGCCCTAAAATATAATTTTTGTTTCCCGCAACAGTTGAACCTGAGATTGTATTCCCGGCATCAAGCGTAATATTTGACAGATTAAAGTTTGAACTGTAAAACAAATCTGATGAATTGTCCAAATTTACATTCTGTCTGATATTTAAATTTCCTGCTGTTACTGAAGTATTCATAGGACTTCCTGCATTCAAATTAATTGGTGCCAAAAGCCATGGTGCTGTTTTCATATCATTTTCTGCAACATGACCTGCCCAAGGAAGCTGATATTCTGTAGGCCATTGAGTCCAAGTCATAGCATAAGATGTACCTGTACCTTGAAGAGCCTGTGCAACAGGTGTCTGAAACCATGTATTATTTGTAGATGACATTGCATGGCTTCCCAAACGGCCGTATTCTGTAAGAGCTGCCACTTTTCCTGATGATTTTGCCTGATTTCCAATCATACGCATATCTCCTGCAACAAGATTAATCCAATTTGCTTCACTTTGACTCGCAGACTGCCAATACGCATCATATCCCAACACATCAATTACATCATCACCGGGATAATCTGCCATATATCTATTTAAATCAC
The DNA here is from genome assembly GCF_001553645.1 of Leptotrichia sp. oral taxon 847. Classification (NCBI taxonomy): domain Bacteria; kingdom Fusobacteriati; phylum Fusobacteriota; class Fusobacteriia; order Fusobacteriales; family Leptotrichiaceae; genus Leptotrichia; species Leptotrichia sp. oral taxon 847. The sequence continues at coordinate 796,563 of NZ_CP014231.1, forward strand.
TTCCGCCTCCAAAATCACCGTTTGGTGCATATGCAAGAAGTATCTGATCTCTTACGCCTGCCGCAACAAGTGCTTCATGAACGCGTCTGAATGCAGCTTTTATTTTATCATGGGATTGATTTGGTTCTCCCCACCAAGGCCAATCTCCGTTTTGCTCATGGAATACTCTTAATACCCAGGGAATAGGTGTGCCGTCAGGCGCTACTGCGAGTTTTGCAGTTTCAACGATTGTCTGTATCCATGTATTAAATTGATTTGCATACGCCCCAGTTGATGAAAACTGATCCAAATCTGGATTCCCTGTTTTATCGTCACTTTTTCCATCGTGGTTATTTTCATATTTAGTGGGATTTGGAATCTCACTTGAAGCTGTAAAAACTGCTCCTAGGCTATTTGCTTTTTTTATATAATCTGCCATCAGCTGACTATTATCTTGTATGCTTTTTGTCCAGTGTGTTGGCTGTTCTCCAAAGTGCATTCCGATTACCGCGGGATATTTCCCCGTAACAGAATAAATATCTGAACTATAGCCTGAAGAATTTTGTGGTGAAATACTTACATCAATTCCGTGCTGCTGTCCCATAATAGGTGTTCCTGCATTAGCATAATATTTAAGCGCATTCATAAGTTTTTGTCTTGATGTTAAATTTGTTGGAGTATAAGTTAAAGCAGGCATCGTTATTCCTTTTATTCCCAGCGCTGTACCTGTACCCTGTAAATCATTTACCATAATGACAGGCAATGTTATCGATGCTTTACTCTTATCAAATTCTACAGGTTTTGTAGTAACGTTTAAATTAATATTTGGTGTAAGCGTAGAAGCAGAAGATGCTCTATCCGATACAATAGGCTCTTGCTCTATTTTTATATCTGCAATTCCATAATTATTATTGTTATTTCTATTATTTGGATTTGTCAGAGCCGAGTTTTTCATATTTTCGTCTTTCAAAGACTTTGTATAGGAATTATATGAATCGCTGTTTGGAGAAACTGTTCTTAAAAAAATATCATTGCTTCTTTTATATACACCTTCATATTGATATTTATCACCTTTATCATTTTTCCCTTTGTATAATTTGTGCTGATTATTAAAAAAGTACTCAGTTTCATATTTTAAAGAATTATTTTTATTACTGTTTTTTATCATTTGATCAAGTTTTAAATCATTTTCTGATAAATTATAGCTGTTTTCTTTATGGTCTGATGTTACAATTGTATCATTTTCTTCGTTTTTAAAAATAGGATTATCTTTAATGGATGAATAAATTTCATCTACCGTATTTATATTTGATTTTTCATAAAAATCATCTTTTTCGTTATCGGCTTCTTGTAAATTTTCATTGTTTACGTATAAATTCTTTTCCCTACTGACATTCTCATTTATTTTTACCAAAGTATTTTTGCCAATGTTATTTTTTTCTGCTAAAACAAGAGTTGAAATACTGGAAAAAATTCCTATCCATTTAAATTTGTTTCTCTTCATAAATTTAAAATACCTCTAAAATTACTATATAATTTATTAAATTTCAAAAATAAATATTATCTATTAAATTCAACATTTTTCACAATTTCTTTTGTGATTTCATTCTTATTCATCATCTAAATGCGTATTCTTTTGATTTTATAAGCAAATGCACTTTCCTTTTTTTTATAATTTACTTTTATAACTTTTAAATGTATTTTTTATAAGGCTTGCAATTGTCATAGGTCCTACTCCGCCAGGAACTGGTGTTATAAAACTAGCTTTTTCAAAAATTTCGTCAAAATCCACATCTCCGCAAAGCTTTCCATCCACACGATTTATTCCAACGTCAATTACAACTGCATTGTCTTTTATATCTTTACCTTTTATCAATTTTGGAACTCCAACGGCTGCGACAACTATGTCAGCTTTTTGCAATTTCTTACTTAAATTTTTAGTCTTTGAATTACAAACTTGAACAGTTGCTCCACTTTGAATTAAAAGCAGTGCAAGTGGCTTTCCAACTATATTGCTTCTCCCAACAATTACTGCATCTTTTCCAGAAAGCTCAATACCGTATTCTTCAAACATCTGCATAATTCCGTATGGCGTACATGGTAAAAATCCTGTTTTGTCGCCTATCATCATTTTTCCAATGTTTTCAGTGTGAAATCCGTCCACATCTTTTGAACTTGCAATTTCATTTATGACTTTTAGCTCATCAATATGTTTTGAAAGCGGCAATTGCACCAAAATTCCGTCAATTTTTTTATCTTCATTTAATTTTCTTATTTCGCAAAGCAATTCTTCTTGCGTAATGTCCTCTGGCAATCTTATAGTTTCAGAATAAAATCCAACTTTTTCACAAGCTCTTATTTTATTTCTCACATATACTTGTGAAGCCGCATTTTCTCCGACTATAATCACCGCAAGTCCCGCACTTCGCCCGACTTTTTCTTTAATTTTATCGTGTTCCTTTTTTATATCTTCAAAAATTTTTTGCGAAAGCGCCTTTCCATCAATAATTTTTCCCATAAGACCTCCATTTTATTTTTCTTCTTTATTCAATCTCCAAAAATTTAATTCTTGCAATTTTGCCGAAATGTCAATATTTACAACTGTTATATCTGAACCTAGCTCAAGTTTGTAAGTCGTCATATTCAAAATAGCTTTTATTCCATTTTTCACAAGCTGTTCTGCCGCAAATTGCGCCTGTTCCTTTACAACCGCAAGAATTGCCGTATCAACTTCTCCACAGAAATTTTCTCTAAATTCTTTTACATCGTTGACATCACGAATTTCAAGATTGTCAGAAACAACTTTTCCTATTTTATTTTTATCTTTGTCAAAAATTCCAACAATCTGAAAACCTTTTCCCAAGACATTTCTGTTAGACGAGATCATTTCTCCCATTTTTCCGTGTCCAACGATTATGACGTTATTAACTTTATTTATTCCCAAAATATCTTCGATGATTTCAATCAATTTAGAAATATCGTATCCTTTTCCGCGCACGCCAAAATCTCCAAAAGTTGACAAATCTTTTCTGACTTGAGCTGATGTCGTATTCATTATTTTGGAAAGTTCAATCGAGTTAATTTCATTTTCATATTTTTGAACATCTTTTAAAATTGATAGATATTCCGTCAATCTCTGAATCACTTTTTCTGAAATCTCTAATTTTTTAAATTTCATTCCACCACTCCTTTCAAAAATATGCAAAATTTTATAATATTTATAATTTATTTTTACAAAATAACTATTTTAAACACTCACCAATAGCCATTTTTCTACCATTAATGACATCTACTCCTCTTTGCAGTTTTTTTCCTTGAAATTTCACTTCAAGCAAAACTAAAGCTCCATTTTTAACTTTTATAACAGGTCCTTTTTTATTTATAATATCAACAATCTGACCATTTTGACCTTTATATTCTTTATCTAATTTTTCAGTTTTATAAATTTTTATATTTTCATTTTTTTCATTAAAAGTGTGTGCCGCTGGAAATGGATTTAACCCTCGAATTTGATTAAAAATTACTTCTTTTGTATTGTTCCAATCAATTTTAGTCTGTTCTTTCGTAATTGGTTTAACAAATGTTGCAAGACTTTCATCCTGTTTTGTAGCTTCAACCTTTCCAGCTTCAATCAATTTTAACACCTTTTCAAGCCCTATCGCTCCCAAGTCCTTTAATTTGTCATGCAAAGTTCCAAGCGTATCATTCTCCAAAATATCACAGCTTTCTTGCAGTATCACGTCACCTGAATCCAGTCCTTCCTCAATATACATTATGCTCACGCCACTTTTCACATCCCCATTTAAAATTGCCGAGTGAATCGGAGAAGCACCTCTGTATTTTGGTAAAAGCGAAGAATGGACATTAATTATTCCATATTTTGGTATATCTATAATTTCTTTTGGTAAAATCTTCCCATATGCTACAACTACGATTAAATCTGGATTTATCTCTTTTATTTTTTTGATTATTTTTTCATCTTTAACTTTTTGTGGCTGAATGACTTCAATTTCATTATCAATTCCAAACTGTTTTACTGGCGAAAAGATTATTTTATTTCCTCTGGCATTCACTTTATCCTCTTTTGTAAAAATTGCCCTCAAATCCGTATTTTTTGCTACAACTTTCAAACTTGGAATTGCAAATTCCGGCGTTCCCATAAATATTGTTTTCAAAAAATTTCACTCCTTTTTAATCCAAATCTTCCCTATAAATTCTACCTTTGCTAAAATCTTTTTTCAAAACTTCTATTTTTTTTGCGACAAGCCTTTTATTCATAACAGAAAGCCGCTCTGTAAACAAAATTCCGTCCAAATGATCAAGTTCGTGCTGAAATGCTCTAGCCCACATTTCATCAAGCTCTTCTTGAACTTCAGTCCCATTTTCATCAAAATATTTAACTTTAATTTTTTTAGGTCTTACAACCTTTTTATAAATTCCAGGAATACTCAAGCACCCTTCTTCAAAATCCACTTTTTCTTCACTAAATTCCAATATTTCTGGATTAACGACCTTTTTTAAAACCCCTTCGTATTCCAGCACAAAAAATCTTTTAGGAATGTCGACCTGATTCGCAGCAAGTCCCACTCCATTAGCTTTTCTCATCAAATTAACCATCTCACTCAATGTTTCTCTCAGCTCATCATCAAAATTTTCAACCTTCTCGGCAACTTTTTTCAAAGTTGGATGTCCGAATAAAACTATTTTTAATTCTTTCATTATATTTAATTTTTTCTCCTTAATTTTATTTTCTTGTTTTTTTATTTTTCTATTTTACTATTATTTTACCATATATTTAAAAATTTTTACAATTTTTTTGTTTTATAAACGGAGTAAAATATTTAGGGATAAATAAAAACTTCTATTTTAAGTTTATCATTCAATCCACAAAATTACTAAAATAACAATTTTTTTCTATTCCTTTTTAAGCAGAAGTGCTCATCGCCGCACCCCTGCACCCCGGCTAGTCTTCGTCATTTTTATACACTGCCAAAAAACTCGCACTAATCGTGCTCAGACAGTTTTGTCAGCACATAAAAATGCTCCGACGGTTTAAATTTTACTACCATATAAAAGTGTCGTGATTTTTTTGGAGTAAAGACGACTGTCTAAACGAAGTGAGTTTCGGCTTTGCTTCAAAAAAATGCTTAGACGAGCGTGGGGATTATAAGGGGAAATGGCGGCCCTTTCCCCTTATGTAAAAAATAAAAAACTATACTAAACAAAATAACATCTTGTAAACAAAAATAAATTAAAAAAAATATTGAAATTAAAATTTACCCCTAAATACCTTTCTTCATTATTTTATAAAAATACTAAAAAAATTCAAAATTTATTATTCTTTGTATTTTTCAAATAATTTTCTATTTTTTATTTTCTACAATCACTTTTAGTGAGTGCCAACTAAGTGTAGCACATTTTACTCGAGCAGGCATCTTAGCCACGTATTCCAAAAGTACTGCATCTCCTAATTTTTTCAGTTCTTCCTTTGTCAATTTTTCTTTATTTTCGTCTATACTCATCATTTTGAAAAAAATGTCAACTTTTTCTTTTGCTTCTTCCAAAGTTTTTCCTTTTACTAAATCAATTAACATCGCCATTGAAGCAGTTGAAATAGCACACCCAGAGCCGATAAATGCCGCATCCACAATGACATCATCTTCCACTTTTAATTCCAATGTCAAGTCATCGCCACAATTGGGATTATGCCCCCTCTCCACATAAGTCGGATTTTCCATCTCGTGATTTAATTCTTTTCTACGGCTATATTCTAATATTGTCTGCTGATAAATTCTCTCCAAATCCATTTTTTATATCTCCTTTTTATTCTTTTATTTTCTAAAATTTTTAATTTTCAATCTTTTATAGTTTAAAAACTCCCTTTACTTTCAAAAGTCCTTCAATCAATTTTTGAATATCACTTTCATCATTGTAAATGCTAAAACTAGCACGGCAGCACGACGCAACTCCAATATATTTCATAAGTGGCTGTGCACAGTGATGACCTGATCTCACAGCTACATCAAAAGAATCCAAGATGAATGCAACATCGTGTGAATGAACTCCAATCACATTAAACGCAATAACTCCTGTTCTTTCCACATCTTTTGTAAAATAAGTTTCCACAAAATCAAGTTTATTTAATTCTTCTAGTGCTTTATTTGCCAAATTTTCCTCAATTTTTTCAATTTTTTCATATCCAATTTTGCAAATAAACTTAATCGCCTCTTCCAGAGTCACAGCTCCTTCCACATTTTGAGTCCCACCTTCAAATTTATTCGGTAACTGCGCAAAAGTTGATTCCTGTTCTGTAACAAATTCTATCATATCCCCGCCATACAAAAATGGTGGCATTTTGTCCAAAATTTCTTTTTTCCCATACATCACACCAATTCCCATAGGCGCAAAAATTTTATGCCCTGAAAACACCAAAAAATCTGCATCTAATTCTTGCACATCGTGTTTAAAATGAAGTATTGACTGCGCTGCATCGACCAAAACTAAAGCATTTTTACTGTGAGCAATCTCAATTATTTCTTTTACTGGCTGAATTACACCCGTTACATTTACAACCGCAGAAACTGCGACAATTTTAGTTCTATCAGAAATTTTACTTTTTAAATCTTCCAAGTCAAATTGTCCATTTTCTGTAAGATAAACATATTTTAACTTAGCTTTTTTTTGCTTTGCCACAAATTGCCACGGTACGATATTGGCGTGATGGTTTGAAATTCCTAAAATAATTTCGTCGTCTTCGTTTATAAAGTTCATTCCGTAAGTGTAAGCAATTAAATTTATACTTTCAGTCGTATTTTTTGTGAAAATCACTTCTTCGGCTCTTTTTGCATTTATAAATTTTCTCACACATTCTCTTGCATTACTTAATAGCGACTGTGCTTCCACAGATAGTTTATGCGACCCTCGTCCAGGATTTCCATTATATTTTTCATAATATTCTCTAATTTTATCCAGCACAACTCTTGGCTTTTGAGAAGTGGCAGCTGTATCTAAATAATGATTTTCTATATTTGAAAAAATTGGAAATTTATTTTTATAATTCATTCTTGTTTTTTTATTCCTTTCGTATTTTATTTTATCTTGTATTATATATTTTATCTACTTTTTTATTTAATTTTTTTCCATTTTAAAATATTTAAAAAAATATAATTTAACCCACTTCACTACTATTTAAAGTATAGCACTCAGTGGGTATTTTTTCAAATTTTATATTCTTTCTTCCAATTCTTCTAATAAATGCTCTCTTAATGCTTCATCATCGATATTATTTAATATTGGTTTAAATGACGATTCCACAATTAATTTTTTGGCTCTGCTCTCAGATAGGCCTCGACTCATCAAATAAAACAGCTGTGATTCGTTGACTTTTCCGATTGACGCATAATGTTCTCCAACTACATCATCTTCGTCACAAAATAATGTTGGAATTGAGTGAACATTTATATTTTTGTCCAGCAAAATGGCAAATTCTCCTTCTCTTCCTTCCGATTTTGAAGCACCTTGCTTAAAGTACATATTTCCACGAAATACTTTGGTTGCTGTGTCTTTTACAGCTCCTCTTCCGTGAATGTCTCCCAATGTTTTTCTGCCGTAAAATACTGTCGAATATTCCAAGTCAACTTTTCTATCTCCGTCAGCCAAATATCCTGGAAATACATAAGCCTGTGAATTATCTTCCAATAAATATGAAGTGTGGCTAACTGCATTTACTTGTGCCCCCAGCTCAACGCTGTAATAATTTACAACTCCTTGCCCTTTCACTTCAATTTTAGAGCTCTCAAAATTTCTACTTTTTGTATTCAAAGTTTGAATTTTTATTATTTTCACATTTGAATTTGCTCTAGCAAACACTTTTATAACTCCATTGTGATAACTTTCGGTGTTATCACTTGAATTATAGCTTATAATAATTGTAGCGCTTGCAAAATCTTCCACTTCAATCACATTGTAGTCAACCAAAAAATTATTTTCTTTATCTGTTACATAAGTCAAATAAATCGGATGTTCAATTTTTTTTCTCTCTTTTATTTTAACAAATTGCCCTTGATTATAAAAAGCAAAATTTTGCAACTTAAAAAACTCTCCAAGCCCGTATTCATAGCTGCTTTTTAATCTCTCCAAATCTTTTAGCGCATCATTAATCCCGTTTATTTCCACACCTTCCTGGTTTTCATTTTTTGTCGAAAAATTATCAAATTTTTTAAATTCTTGTGGTTCTTCATATTTATATTTAACTCTGTTCCACTCAGGTTTTTTCAAATTTTTGTATTTTTCAAAAACTTTTAACCTGTATTCACTATTTTCAAGATTTTCTAAACTTTCTTTTTCTAGCATCCCATTTCTCCTTTACAAATTAATATTTTAATTATATTTATTTATCTAAAAATCAATACTTTTAATATTTTTAATATTTTTAATTTTAGCTTTTTAATTTTAAAAAAACTTTATCCAATTGTCCCTTCCAATTCCAATTCAATAAGTTTATTTAACTCAACCGCATACTCTAGCGGCAACTCTTTTGAAATCGGCTCAACAAACCCTCTTACAATCATCGCTTTTGCCTCATCTTCACTAATTCCTCTCGACATCAAATAAAAGATTGCCTCATCACTAATTCTTCCAATTTTAGCTTCGTGCCCTATATCGACGCTGTCATTTCTTATGTCAATTATAGGTATCGTATCTGAAGACGAAATATTGTCTAACATAAGCGATTCACATTCAACTGTCGCTTTAGTTCCAGTCGCTTCTGGCATAACTTTTAGCAGTCCTCTGTAAAAAGCCGCTCCCCCATTTTTAGAAATTGATTTTGAATGCACTGTCGAAGTAGTATTTTTTCCAATATGGACAATTTTACAACCAGTATCCAGGTTTTGTCCGCTTGAAGCAAAAGTAACTCCTGTAAATTCACAACTAGCACGGTCTCCTTTTAAAATGCTCATCGGATAAAGCATTGAAACTCTTGACCCAAATGAACCTGAAACCCACTCAATTACACCATCTTCTTCAACTAGCGCTCTTTTAGTATTAAGATTATACATATTTCTCGACCAGTTTTCTATCGTAGAATATCTAAGTCTAGCCCCTTTTCTCACAAAAAGCTCAACCGCTCCAGCGTGAAGCGCATTTTTCTGATATTTTGGCGCAGAACATCCTTCAATAAAATGTAAATCCGCTCCTTCGTCAACAATTATTAGTGTATGTTCAAACTGTCCAGCTTCTGGTGCATTTAATCTAAAATAAGATTGAAGCGGCATATTGACTTTCACGCCTTTTGGTACATAGATAAATGAACCACCTGACCAAACAGCTCCGTGAAGTGCTGAAAACTTGTGGTCATTTACTGTAATCAAAGTCATAAAATATTCTTTTAGAATATCTTCATATTGTTTGATGGCTGTTTCAATATCCGTATAAATGACACCTTGCTCAGTTAATTCCTTATGAATGCTGTGATACACAACTTCTGAATCATATTGCGCTCCAACTCCTGCAAGTGACTGTTTTTCCGCCTCAGGAATTCCAAGTCTGTCAAAAGTATCTCTTATATAACTTGGCACATCGTCCCAATTTTCATTCATTGGCGCAGAATCTGGCTCCAAATAGTGAATTATATCGTTCATATCCAAGTCCGACAAATCTGGACCCCAGTCAGTCATCGGCTTTGAATTATACACTTCTAGCGCTTTTAATCTAAAATTTAACATCCATTCCGGCTCATTTTTTCTAGCAGAAATTTTTCTAATTATTTCTTCTGTCAACCCTTTTTGAACTTTGTATTTATATTTAACTTCGTCTTTTATGTCATAGACTCCTCGCTCAATATCTGCAACATATGTTTTTTTTCTTGTTTCCATAATTTCCTACACTTTCTATTTTTTAATTTTTTCTCTTAAAATTCTATAACCCAAATTGCTTTTTCATTTCTCCATAACCATTTTTTTCAATTTCTTCAACTATTTCTTTTCCACCAGTTCTGACAATTTTTCCATCCATCAAAATATGCACGAAATCTGGCTCCAAATAGTCCAAAACTTTATCGTAGTGCGTTATAATTAAAAGCGCTGTATCATTTGTCTTCAATTTTTGCACACCTTCAAACACAATTTTTGTCGCATCAATGTCAAGCCCTGAATCTGTTTCATCTAAAATCGCTAATTTGGGCTCAAGCACTGCCATCTGTAAAATTTCATTTTTCTTTTTTTCTCCTCCAGAAAACCCGACATTCAAATGTCTTTGAGCATATTCTGGATTAATGTGGAGTTTTTCCATCTTTTCTTCCAATTCATTGTGAAACTGCATCAAATATTGTTTTTCTCCAGTTACAGCTTCTTTCGCCGTTCTCAAAAAATCTTCTACAGTTAGTCCTGGAATTTCTTCAGGATATTGAAATGACAAGAAAATCCCTTTTTTTGCTCTCTCATCGACAGAATCATCATTAATATTTTCTCCATCCAAAATAATATCTCCACCGATTAATTTATGTTTAGGATTTCCCACCAGAATACTTGCAAGCGTAGATTTTCCAGCACCATTTGGTCCCATTATAACATGAACTTCCCCCTTGTTGATATTTAAATTAAGACCTTTTAAAATCTCTTTTCCCTCAACTTCAGATCTTATATCTTTTAACTGTAATAAACTCATTTTATTTTTACCTCCAAAATATTTTATTTATAAATGTTTTTTTATCAAACAAAAATCACAATTACATTTTACCAAAAAATTGTAACAAAATCAATTGTGAAATTATTTATTTTTTTTATAAATTTAAAATAATTAAAATTTTAAAATTATTTTATTTTTTACAACAACTATTCTCCCATTTATATTGTTTAATTTATACTATTTTTTCAAGTTTCTATTTCTTTTTTTACGAAAGAGGACCATCGTCATATTTTTGATTAAAAAAATCTTGTGGTTATTTAAAAATTATGATAAAATACTTTGGTATTATGATGTTTTAGAAAGGAGAATTTAAAAATTACGGATGAAATTGTTGACAAATAAAATAAAAAAATTGTTTTCTGAAAATATAAATAAAATTTTTGAAAATGATTTTTCAGATAAAATTGACATACAAAATTCTACAAAAAAAGAATTTGGAGATTTTCAGACGAATTTTGCTTTGGTTAGTTCTAAATTAATCGGAAAAAATCCTAGAGAAATAGCGACTAGAATAGTCGCAGAATTTAAAAAAAACGAAATTATTGAAAAGCTCGAAATTGCAGGACCAGGATTTATTAATATTTTTTTGAAAAATGAATTTTTGAATGAAGAAATTAAAAAATTGGAAAACGAAAAATATGATTTTTCTTTTTTAGATACAGATAAAACAGTAATTATTGACTACTCTTCACCAAATATTGCTAAAAGAATGCACATTGGACATTTGAGAAGTACAATAATTGGACATTCGATTAAAAAAATACTGGAATTTCTGGGAATAAAAGTAATTTCAGACAACCATATTGGAGATTGGGGAACTCAATTTGGAAAACTTATAGTTGGCTATAAAAATTGGTTAGATAAAAATGCTTATGAAAAAGATCCAATTGGGGAATTGGAGAGAATTTACGTTTTATTCTCAGATAAAGCAAAAAAAGAACCATCTCTTGAAGAAAACGCAAGAAAAGAATTAAAAAAATTGCAGCAAGGCGACAGTGAAAATATAAAATTGTGGAAAGAATTTATCAAAATTTCTTTAAAAGAATACAACAAAGTGTATGAAAGACTTGGAATAAAATTTGATTACTATTACGGCGAATCTTTTTACAACGATATGATGCCAGAAGTTTTGGAAGAATTAAAGAAAAAAAACATTGCAAAAGAAGACGAGGGAGCATTAGTCGTGTTTTTTGACGATGACAAATTACCGCCTGCACTCGTTCAAAAAAAAGATGGAAGTTTTTTGTATGCAACTTCAGATCTTGCAACTATGAAATTTAGAAAAGAAAAATTGAAAGTGGACGAAGCTATCTATGTGACAGATGACAGGCAGCAAAATCACTTCAAACAAGTGTTTGAAATTGGAAAAATGTTGGGCGCACCTTACGACTATAAAAAATTACATGTAATTTTTGGAATCATGAGATTTGGAGATGTGATTTTTTCTTCGAGAAGTGGAAATATTATAAGACTGGTTGATTTACTGGACGAAGCTAAAAGGCAGGTTAAACAAGTTATTAATGAAAAAAATCCTAATATTCCAGAAGATGAAAAAGACAAAACAGCTGAAATCATAGGAAGTGGCGCAATAAAGTATTTTGATTTAAGTCAAAACAGGACAAGCGATGTTACGTTTACCTGGGATAAAGTTTTAAATTTTGAAGGAAATACGGGACCGTATTTACAATATACATACGTTAGGATTATGTCCATTTTCAGAAAATTAAAAGAAGAAAATATCATTTTGGAAAATGAAGAGATAGTCCTAAAAAATACAGACGACGTAGAAAGAGAACTTGCGGTTTCACTTTTAAGATTTCCACAGTTTGTTGTAAAGGCTTATGAAATATTAAAACCTAACATTATCGCTGAATATCTGTTTGATACAGCAAAATTATTTAATAACTTTTATAATTCAAAACAGATATTAAAAGAAAAAAATCCTAAGATACGTGATGCTAGAATCTTATTATCTAAAAAAACTGCATTTATTTTGAAACAAGGACTTGATTTATTAGGAATAAATACTGTAAACAGAATGTAAGAGAGGATTTATAACGGCAGGGTTAAAAAAAATTAATTTAAAATTGTATTATAGTTAATCTTAAATTAATGATTATAGTGTATACTATACACAGATCGATAAAAAGATCTAAAACCTCAATTAACCCCCCCTTTTATGAGACCTCTTTTTCGAAAGAGGTCTTTTACTTTTTTAAGGGAACAAAATTAATTGATAAAAAAATTTAAATAAAAAAGAAAAGAGGAAAAGAAATGGCGAAAAAAGACAATTATCTTTATAGTTATAAAGATGATAATGATGAAACAAGAACAAATAAACTATTAAAAAGGGCAGTAATACTGTTTATAATATCTGCAATTTTAGTTGCAGTATCACATTTTTTCTTGAACAAGGAAAAAGTAGTTTTAATGTCAAAAACTCCAGTTTTAAAAGAAAATAAGGAAGACTTAAAAAAAGAGATTGATGAAATCAACGACAGAATTAAATCTACTGAAGAAGGAAACAATAGAATACAAGAAATTATAAAAAAATACGACAAATAAAAATAAATTGAATGTGAGGTAAAAAAAAATGAAAAAAGGAATAGCAATAATTGGAATAATCGCCGCATGTGTAGGATTTGTATATTCAGGTTGGCATATTTTTGGGACAACATCAAAATTTGTCCAAAATCATGGATTAAAAAGTAACATAAAAAAATTAACAAAAGAAAAAATTAAAAAAGAAAAAACTTTAGAAGAATTGACTAAAAAGAATGAAGAAGTTACAGCAAAATATGAACAGATGAAAAAAGATGGAAAAATAAAAATAGTTCATTTGACTTTCGACGACGGTCCTTCGAATAATACTGAGAAAATTTTGGCAATATTAAAAAGAAATAACATAAAAGCAACTTTTTTTGTGATAGGACATAATCAAAATAAATATAAAGAAATAATAGACGCAGGGCATGCACTAGGAGTTCACAGTTATACTCACGATTATAAGTACATTTATGCCAACGAAAAAAACTTCTTTGACGACTTGTACAAATTGCACGACGATATTAAGGCAAGAACTGGAAAAGATGTAAGAATAACAAGATTTCCTGGTGGTTCAAGCAATGCAATTGCATCAAAAGCCTTGAAACAACAAATTATTACTAGAATGGCAAGAGAAGGGTATATTTATCACGACTGGAACTGTGATTCTACAGATGCGAGCGGAAACGGTGTGCCTGTAGCTAAACTTATCAAATATGGTATTTGTACTAACCATCCAGAAATTGACGTCTTGATGCACGATACAAATGTCAAGGGAACAACTGTTCAAGCACTACAAAGCATTATTGATGGATATAGAAAAGCAGGATACAGTTTTGAAGTAATCACACCTAGCAGTATGAAAATTCAACATGTAAAACAACCTGAACTAAAAGATTTGAAAAAATAATAATTATAGTTTTAAATAAAAATTATAGTTTTTTTAGTAGATGTTCTTATTAAAAATAGTTTTTATGGTTTAATTAAGAGAAAACTAAGTTAGAAAAATGATAAAATATGATATAATTATAAAATAATAAAAATATAAAGGAGCGTTTTTAATGAAAAAAATAATTACAACACTATCAGTTTTGTCATTATCTCTATCATTAAGTTCAAACATAACAGCAAAACAACAAAGTAATAATCAAAATATAATTTTTATAAGAAAAGAAATGATGAAAAAAGCAGATAATTTAGATTTAACTGTTTCAAAAAATGAAAGTAAGTCAGTTATGACAATAAAGAAAGAGGACTTAAATAATTTTACACATTATCAAAGTGGTACGGCTTCTTTTTACAGCAAAAACTTAAATGGAAGCAAAACTTCGAGTGGTGAACGACATAGATCAAGTGAAATGATGGCTGCTCACAAAAGTTTGCCATTTGGGACAAAAGTAAAAGTAACAAATTTGAACAACGGTAAATCTGTCATTGTGAGAATTAATGATAGAGGACCGTTTGTAAGAGGAAGAGTTATTGATTTAAGCTATGCTGCTTTCTCACAAATAGAAAGTCCTGGAAAAGGTGTAACAAAAGTTGAATTACAAGTGTTAAAATAAAAAATATAAACTAAAAATTCAAAAATTAGAAAGGTGGAAAAATAGTGTTAAAGGGAAAAATAGCATTAATTACAGGTGGTTCGAGAGGAATTGGAAAAGAAATCGCACTAAAATATGCCGAAAATGGTGCGACAGTTATCTCGGGAGATTTAATTGACCCAGATTACAGCCACGAAAATATCTCTCACATAAAATTAAATGTAACAGACAGAGAAAACATCAAAGAAGTTGCAAAAGAATTAAAAGAAAAATATGGAAGATTGGATATTTTGGTAAACAACGCTGGAATTACAAGAGATTCATTGCTTCAAAGAATGAAAGAAGCGGATTGGGATTTAGTTGTTGACATCAATTTAAAAGGTGTCTACAATGTTATGCAAGGATTTGTTTCACTACTTTTAAAAAGTAAAGCTTCAAGTGTTATAAATATGGCTTCTGTAGTTGGAATTGACGGAAATACAGGTCAAACTAACTATGCAGCAACAAAAGGTGGAGTTATAGCGATGGCTAAAACTTGGGCTAAAGAATTTGGAAGAAAAAATTTGAGAGCAAACGCGATAGCACCTGGATTTATTAAAACAGATATGACACACGTTTTACCTGAAAAAATTGTAGAAACTGTTTTAGCTAATACGCCATTAAGAAAAATGGGAGATGCTCAAGATGTGGCAAATGCAGCGCTATTCTTAGCAAGCGATGCTTCTAAATTCATAACTGGACAAGTTTTAAGAATTGATGGAGGTTTAAATTTATAATTTTATAAATTTTAAATTATGTCAAAGATATATGCTTATTATTTAATAAATAGTGGCAAAACTGGTATTTTGGAAAATTGGGAAAAATGTCAAAAGATAGTTTCAAGCCAAAATGCGAGATACAAATCTTTTAAAACTGTAAAAGAAGCTCAAGAATGGCTTAATTCAGGAGCAGAGTACGAAAAAAAAGAAAAAAAGAAAAGTTTGTGTGATAAAGGGAAAATCGTTCCCTGCGCAATTTATTTCGATGCTGGAACAGGAAGAGGAAATGGTGTCGAAGTGAGACTTACTGATTATAAGGGAAATCCGTTGCTACACAAAATTTTGCCAAAAGAAAAGATCAATGAACACAAAAATTATTATGTTGCAAAACATAGGTCAAATAACTATGGAGAGTTAGTTGGGCTTTATGCAGCATTAGTTTACGCAAAAAAATATGAAATTAAAAAAATTTTTGGAGATAGTTCACTTGTACTTAATTATTGGTCCAAGGGACATTACAACGCAAGTAATATCGAATCTGAAACAATAGAATTAATAAAAAAAGTTACTCTGATGAGAAAGAAATTTGAACATCAAAATGGAATCATAGAAAAGATTTCAGGAGATTTAAATCCTGCAGATTTGGGATTTCATAAATAATAATATTGAAATGAAACAAAAAAAGGAGAGTATTTTTTATGAAAAAAATATTTATTATAATTATGCTATTCGCCGTTTGTGTCATTGGAATTTCTGCAACAAAAGATAAAGAAATAAAAATTCCTAAAATTAAAGCAGCGAAAGTGAAAAAAACAAAATTAAAAGCAACTGATAAAGTTTATGAAGGCGAATATTTAAGAGCTACAAATACTTTTGTTTACACAAAAGATAATCTAGTTTTTCCAAATAAAGTTATGTCTTACACTGTAAAAGATGAAAGTGGCTTGCTTGATGGAATTTATAATTTTATATCAGAAAAATACGGAGTAGTTGATACTGATTTAATTGGATTAAAGTTATCTGGAACAGTATCTAAAAAAGATAAAGTTATAACAATTAAGAAAATAACAAATTATCAAGTTCCTAGAGAAAAAATCCTAGGTGAAGAAAAAGCCTTTGGAACTGATAGCAATATTGAAAATACAGGTACAGATGTTACTCCAAGTACAAACGATACTAATACCTCTACTGACACGAATACAGAAAATAAAAGTAATGATGGTATATTCCCATCAACTCCTAGCAATAGCGGACTTAATTTAAATGAAGGAAACTAAAAAATATTTATTAAAAATTAATTCTTGAAATTTCAAGAATTAATTTTTTTATTAAAAAACTACACTGGATAATTATTTATTCAGCGCAGTTTAAAATTGCAATTAAGCTAATCTCACAATTAATTGATAAAATTATTTATTAACTTTATTTTTTCAATACCAAATTTTCAAGTAATTCATCGTTATTTTTATATAATTTTGTAAGTTCAATCAATTTTTTCATTCCTTCAACTTCCGACATTCCACTAAGTTCTCTTCTAAGAGCCCAAATTTTTTCCAGATTTTTTTTAGGAATTAATAACTCTTCTCTTCTTGTACCACTTTTTAGCACATCTATCGCTGGGAAAATTCTAAGCTGTTCAAGAGCTCTACTCAAAATTATTTCCATATTACCAGTACCTTTGAATTCTTCAAAAATAACTTCGTCCATTCTACTTCCCGTCTCAATAAGTGCCGTTGCGATGATTGTAAGACTTCCACCATTTTTAATATTTCTGGCAGCTCCTAAAAATCTTTTTGGATAATAAAGCGCATTTGGATCGATTCCTCCAGAGATTAATTTTCCACTCGATGGAATTGTGATGTTGTAAGATCTTGCAAGTCTTGTCAAGCTATCCATTAAAATTAGAATATCTTTTCCTCGCTCAACTTCCCTTTTTGCCATTTCTAATACATTTTCAGTAACTTGCGTATGGATTCTAGGATCTTCATCAAATGTAGCCGAATAAACTTCTGCTTCTTTTACATTTTCTTTTATATCGGTAACTTCTTCTGGCCGCTCGTCAATTAATAAAATCCAAACATCAATTTCAGGATTGTATTTTATAATATCATTCGCAAGTGTCGAAAGTAACACAGTTTTTCCAGCTTTTGGAGGAGCTACAATAAGTCCTCTCTGTCCTTTTCCAATTGGAGAAATTAAATCAATTATTCTTGAAGAAACTTCACCTGATCCAAGATTTAATTTTTCATCAGGATATGACGGGATTAAGTCGTCAAAAAATGGTCGTTCCAGTGATTTTTCAGGCAAATCACCGTTTACCAGAAGCACTTTTAAAATTCCGTAATTTTTTTCAGTTCCAATCGGTATTCTAAGCTCTCCAAACACAATATCTTCATTTCTCAAATAAAATCTTTTAATTTGGGAAATCGAAACATAGACATCAGGCCCAACAGAAGTATTTCGCAAAAATCCATAAGTTGAACCGTTCATAATATCAAGTTTTCCAAATCCGTAAGTTTTTCCTTCTTCTTCACCCTTTTTTATAAGAATGGCATTTATCAAGTCAGATTTGGCCATTCCAGAAAATCCTTCAATTTTATATTCTTTCGCCATCTTTTTCAAAGTTGTAACATTTTTTGAAAGAATTTCTTTTATCATTTCTTCCTCCAAATGTTTTTCTGCAAAACGTTTTTCCTGTGAAAATTTTTCTGAATTTTTAAATTCTTTTGGATTTTTTTCAATTTCAACATTTTTTTCAATTTTTTCAGTTTCACTTTTTTTAACCAAATTTTCTTCACTTAAAGTTACTTCAGTTTCACCAGTTTCTTGTGAAACAATTTTTCTAGGTCTTCCTCTTCTCTTTTTTTCTTCCATTATTTTTTCACCAACTCTCCATATAATGTCCAAGTTTTGGCATCATTAATTTTAATATTTACAAATCTTCCTTTTAAATTTTTACTGTCATCTTTAAATAAAACGACTTTATGAGTCGAAGTTCGTCCAGTTAACATCTCTGGATTTTTTTTACTCGGTCCTTCGACCAAAACTTTTATTGTCTTCCCTAAATATTTTTGACTTTCTTCTCTAGCTTTCATATTTTGAAGTTTAATAAGCTTTTGCAATCTTTCATTTTTAACTTTTTCATCCACTTGATTTTCCATTGTAGCCGCTGGAGTTCCAGTTCTTTTTGAATACATAAACATATACGCATTTTCAAATCCAACTTCGTTTACAACATCCATCGTATCTTGAAAATCTTCGTCAGTTTCTCCAGGAAATCCGACTATAATATCAGTTGTCAGACCAATATCAGGTATTTTTTCTTTAATTTTTTTTGCAAGTTTTATATATTCTTCTTTTGTATAACCACGGTTCATTGCATTTAAGATTTTTGTTGATCCTGATTGCAGTGGCAAATGTAACATTCTGGCTATTTTAGGATTTTTTGCTATTACTTCAATTACATCATCATTAAAATCTTTTGGATGTGGCGACACATACTTTATCCAGAAATCTCCTTCAACTGCAGCACTTCTTTTTAATAGTTCAGAAAAATTATCACTTTTATCAGCTAAATCACTTCCGTAGGAATTTACATTTTGTCCCAAAAACAATATTTCCTTGTACCCTTTTTTTGTATACTGCTCAACATCTCTTATAACTTCGTTAATTGGTACAGAGCGCTCCATTCCACGCACATATGGAACTATACAAAAAGTACAGTAATTATTGCATCCATAAGTTATTGAAATTGACGCAACTATATCATCTCCAAAATCAGCGTCAACTCTGGTAGGAAGTTCATCTTCATCATCAACCATAACTATATGAGTTTCTTCTCCTTTTTCAATTCTTTCAATAATATCTGGTATTCTTCCAATATTCTGATTTCCCAAAACCAAATCGACATAAGGTGTTCTTTTTATAAATTCGTCTCGCACTTCTTGTGCAAGACACCCTGTAACACCGATTATCATATTTCCAGATTTTTCTTCCTTAATTCTTTTCAAATCTCCCAATTTTCCATATACTTTGGTTGCAGCTCCCTCTCTTACTGTACAAGTATTAAGAAATACCAAATCTGAATTTTGAATATCCTGGGTCATTTCATAACCCATTTTTTTTAACATCTGTGTCATTTTTGCACTTTCATTTACGTTCATTTGACAGCCATATGTTATAACAGTTGCTCTTTTTTCCACTATTTCCTCCTTTTAAAATCACTTTCGGTACTAAAAAACAAAATGCCAAACGTTTTATTAATTTTCTTGAATTTATATTTTTTGTAATCTATATATTTTGATATGCTTTCCAATTTGAAAACTGTTTTTAATAAATATCAATCTAAATAGTTATAACATAATTAATTAAATTTTTCAAGTTAGTAATTAATTTAGGATGGTTTAAAAATTTTAGGGGCAGATTTTTTAATTTCAAATTTTTTAGGTTATTTTTGATTACAAGATGTTATTTTAATTTAGTATAGTTTTTTATTTTTTTACATAAGGGGAAAGGACCGCCATTTCCCCTTATAATCCCCACGCTCGTCTAAGCATTTTTTTGAAGCAAAGCCGAAACTCACTTCGTTCAGACAGTCGTCTTTACTCCAAAAAAATCACGACACTTTTTCTATGGTAGTAAAATTTAAACCGTCGGAGCATTTTTATGTGCTGACAAAACTGTCTGAGCACAATCAGTGCGAGTTTTTTGGCAGTGCATAAAAATGACGAAGACTAGCCGGGGTGCAGGGGTGCGGCGATGAGCACTTCTGCTTAAAAAGGAATAGAAAAAAATTGTTATTTTAGTAATTTTGTGGATTGAATGATAAACTTAAAATAGAAGCTTTTATTTATCCCTAAATATTTTAATCCGTCATTAATTTAGAATGAAGTAAAATATGAAGAAATTAAAATTAGAATGACAACTTTGTCATCCTGATTTAGCTTTAGTTTAAATTAGGTCACTCCATGATTTACTCTTTTTTAAAATTTTATTCAACACATAAATTGCACTTTCGTTATTCTTATCTAACTCTAAAATTTCTTTTGCTACTTTCTCTGCCTCTTCATCATCCATTAAATGTTCTGGAAGTCCATAAAAACTTAGTAAAGTTAATAGATTTTCAAGATTTTTTTCAATTCCTACTGCTTCTCTAGCATGAAAAATACCAACAGCATAAGCTCCTTCAACACAGCAAAATGTAAATGATAGCAAACTTGCTGACAAATTTAACCAAATTACATTTTCTGTTTTTTTATACATATATTGTGAAAATCCATAAAAAGTGAAACTTTCTGTAATATCAGCCATATTCCATATTATTTCATATATTTCTTGTTTATTAATATTCACTATTTTTTTATTTGCTTCTTCATAATTTACATTTAATATATCCACTCCAACTTCTTTCAATACATTTAACATATTTTCATCATATTTTTTCAACATATCTTTAGTAAATATACTTTTCATATTTTCTGTAAACATTTTTCTCATTTTTTTGTTATAAGTTTCTTTTATATTTTTCATTTTTTTATCCCTTTACTTTATAATGCATTGGTAAAAACACTAAATTACTCGGCAATAAAATTCTATCAACATTTTTAATTTTTAATTTTAAGTCATCTTTGTCAAAAAAATAGTTATTTTTTTTTATATAAAAAATTTCTTTATTCGCATTAAAAATTTTTATTTGGTCATTATTTAAATAATTGATTTTATAATTATACCTTTTTATTTTAACGAATAATAAAATAATTAAACATATTGATATTTTTATTTTATAGAAAAAATAAAATAATAATATTAAAAATATTATTACTATTTTATTTTCAATAAAACTTTTATATTCTAAAATTTTTTCATTTTTACTTTCAAAGAAAAATAATCTTTGTTTTAATTCTTTAAATATTTCTTCATAATTAATAACATTACTTATCACTATACTATTTTTATCGTCTTTAAATAATTCTTCTTGTCTATTAAATAAACTTGTATTATTGGTTGGAAAATTTATTATTATATCTGCTGAATTCAATAAGTTTTTTCTCAGAAAAATCATTTCTATTTTATTATATCTTATTTTTTTACTTTCTGTTCCAAAAAAAATTTCTAAATAATTTTCTGAAAATATTATTTTCTTTTCTTTTAATCCTATTAATAATTTAAGAAAAATTTGTAATATAACTATAAATATATAAAATATCATAACAAAAACAGCATTAATTAATAAAATATAATAATTTTTTTATCACTTTTTATAAAAAAAAATAAATATAGGACTCATAAAGTATACACAAATATATGCAATTAACAGCATTCTAAATTCACTATAATGATAGTCTATTTTTTTACTTTTGATTTCAAATTCCACATTTGACCTCTTCATTAAATTCATTTGTTTTCACACCTTCTTTAAATCTCTATTTAAAAATAACTTTTACTTTATTTTTATCGGAATTCCTGAAACTACAAAATACGCTTCATCAGCTTTTTCTGCAACAAACTGATTCATTTTTCCAGCAATTTCACGAAAATATCTGCCAAGCGGATAAGCGGGAACAAGGCCCATTCCCACTTCATTTGACACAATTACAACATTTTCAAAATTTTTAAAAATTTCACACAAATTTTGAACTTCTTTTTCCACATTTTCATCACATTTTTCCAATTGATTTTTTTCAGGTTTTTCCCAATCTATTTCTTCATTTTCAAAAATAATATTGCTTATCATATTCGTCAAACAATCTACAAGCATATTATTTTTTTTATTTTCATTCATTACTTCTTCCAAACTTTGCGAAAAATTTTTATAACTTTCAACTGTAATCCAATTATCTTTTCTTCTCGCTTTATGCAATTCAACTTTTTTTTGCATTTCTTCATCAAAAACAACCGAAGTTGCAAGATACACATTTTTTTGCTTTCCATCATTCAAAGATAAAAGTAAATCTTCCGCAAATTTACTTTTCCCACTTTTTGCTCCACCTGTCACGTAAATTATCGCCATTTTTCCCCTTCCTAAAAATTTTTAGCTTTTTATTTAATATTCATACTTTTTGCTATATCCTCTCGGAGTTATAATCTTCTCATTTTTCACATAAGTATTTGAATTTCCAATTATCACAATTGTGAGCATATCTATTTCATGTTTTGTCATCTCTTCTAAAGTCGTCACAACATATTCTTCATTTTCTCTTCTCGCATTTCTAACTATCGCAACTGGAGTCGTTTTTGGCTTATACTTTAGCATAATCTTTTGCGCTTCCTCAATTTGTGTAACTCTCCCTCGACTTTTCGGATTGTAAATACTTACAACAAAATCCCCTTGTGCCGCAAGTTCCAATCTTTTTTTTATAAGTTCCCAGTCAGTCAGTAAATTACTTAGGCTAATTGTCACATAATCGTGCATAACAGGAGCTCCCGTTATTGCAGCAGCTGCATTTGTAGCTGTAACTCCTGGTATTACTTCCACTTCTATTTTATCATCCGCAATTTCTAACATAATCCCAGCCATTCCATAAACCCCAGCATCTCCACTACTGATAAGAGCCACATTTTTCCCATCTTTTGCCATCTTCAAAACATCAGTACATCTATCAACTTCTTTCATCATCGAAGAACTCACTATTTCTTTATCAGGATAATATTCTTTTACCAAATCTGTATAAGTTTTATACCCAACAATAACATCACTTTTTCCTATCGCTTCATATGCTCTAAATGTCATATCTCCTTTTTTCCCAGGTCCAATTCCTACTACATAAATTTTTCCATTTTTGTTCATTTTTTTCTCCTAAATTACTATATTTTAATAAATTTTTATTTTATTATTTTTAATCTCTTCCACCATATTTCGCTTCAATATTTCTATAATCTTCTCCCAATATTTCATTTACAAATTTAAAAAAATCTAAATTTTCATTTTGAGCTGCAAAAACTGTTAATATTTTATCTTCATTTTTATCATCATACACATAAAATTTATTGTCTTTGCTGTCAGTTCCTTTTCTTAAAAATACTCCTTCTGAAATTTCTTCATCTTCTTCTCTTTTTCCAAAAATAAGAATTCTAACAATTTTTTCTTTTTCTTTCAGATCTTTTAATTTTATTCTTTTCTCAAAATCTTTATTTTTTCCTAAAAAAACAAGTTTACAATTTAATCCACTACATCCAAATGTCCAATCGAAAATCTTTTTCTCTTTGTCTATTCTTGTTTCGATATAGTCAAATTTTTTTTGATTAACAATTTGTTTTATTTGTTCATCATCTGAAAGTGATTCAAAATTTTTTCTCTTTTCTTCTAAATAACTATCGTTTTCAATAGTTTCACCCTTTTCCGAATTTTCCATAATCCTTTTAAACATTTCAGTGCCTTGAAGTTTTTTTGTCAATTTTTCAAGTTTTGTAATTTCTTTTTCTGACATTTCTCCAAAAAATCCTTTCAAAGCCATTGTCATCTGAATTGTCATAACAGTCATCATTTCCTTATTTTTATTATATTCCGCCACTTCTTTAGAAATCTTTTTATTTGCGATTTTATTTATAAAATCATTGACCATTCCTTCAGTATCACCTGTAAACGCTTTTAGGATACCACCAACCATAAAAAAAGTTAATTGATCAGAATAGGCTTCTTCATCAGAAATTCTGTATTTTTCTAGCAAATTTTTATTATCAAGTATTTTATCAATTTCATCCATTTTTTGCGTTATTTCATCTATTTTCTGTTTCATTAACTTAGAATTTCCATCTTCTTTTATATTTTCCGTTTCTTTTGATATATATTCAAAAAAATCTATTCCCTTCAAATAATACTGATTATCGCTAATCTTTTTAACTTTTTCAAAATACTCATTTTTTGTATCTTTATTTTTGGAACAATTCCAGAAGTCCTTTCCCAAAACGAAATTTTTTCTATCTTCAGGAATATCCATTTTCAAATATTCTGAAACATACTTTTTCTTCTGAGGATCATTTGGTATCCCAGTCACAAAATACGATTCTATCAATCTTTCCAAGGCAACATAATTTCTTTTATCTTTCTGATAAAGTTTTTCCCATTCATCCTTACTTTCAGTTGCCCTTTTCCTATCTCCATCTTCTTCTACAAATCCTTCTCCAAATTTCTTATCCAATTTTACAGTTTCATCAATTATTTCTTGTTTAACACCTGCTTTTGACAAATCTTGCTGGATTTTTTCCTTCATTGTTAAGGCGGCTAAATTTAGGTTTATTATAAAAAAAAGGACTATGATTAGAAATATTTTTTTCATGTTATTTTACTTGTATAATATAGTTACATTATACAAGCTCCTTTCTTTAAATTTTTTATATTGATTATATATTTTTTAAATCTATTTTTTATTTTAAATATTTTTATAATTTTTTTTATTTCCACAAATACTTATCAATTTTTTTACTAATTTTATGTAAAAATAGCAAATTTAAAATCATAAGAAATCCAATTATTATAACACATAAAATTAAAATAACTAAGTTAATTTCTTTATTTAAAATAACATTCCAGATTATTAAAATTCCTAAAGGGAAAATTATAAAAGAAGTCCGACTTCCTGGGGAAAACTTTCTATATCTAAGCGCATCATACATATGAGGTACTAAATGTGCAATATATACAATAAATAATGACAGTACTATTTCATACATACTAATCTCACTTGCTATAAAAAGTAATGTTGATAAAATTATAAATTCTTCGGCAATCATTAATGAAATTGTTTCTGTAGATGGATAATTCCCTTTTTTTTTCACAAATAATTCATTTTTCATATCTTTTACAACTTTGTTTTTTTCTATAAAATTTTTTATAAAAATTATTTCTTCAAATTCGTGTATCATAAACAACACTATTGCTATAAATGACAATTTATATATTTCCATTCTCACATTTCCTCCTCAAAAATTGAAATCGTAACTTCTCCCAGCTTCACTTTTTTCACCAAAAAACTTCCTTTTTTACTCGAAGCTAGATAGGCACAAGGCTCGGAAACTCCGTATACTCCGATTTGATTTTTTACAAATTCTGAACGCTCTTCAACTAAATTTTCTACTTCCAAAATTTTTTCTTTTCCAAAAAATTCTATTGGAATATTTAATTCAGTCATTGCTTCTAAAAGTCCAATTTCATCAGATTTTACCCAAGCGGATGCGGCTTTTTTTATCGAGTCCATTTCTAAATTTTGAGTTTCCATTACATAATTTATTTTTTCGATGATTTTTTCTTTCGGTGTATTTCTTTTGCAGCCGATTCCGAGAATAATATTTTTGGGAATAATTTTAGAAATTTCAATATTTTTTCTGTTTGAAACAATTATTGCTCCAGAACAATTTTTGTCGTTTTCTACGATATTTTTTGGCAAATGAATGCTCACATTTTCTCCGTTTACGATAAGCGAAGTAACTTTTTTGGCATCGTCCAGACTTTCCAACTTTGCTTTAATTTTTTGCGACAATGTGTCAACCGCAATTTTTCCACCAACATCAGAAGCTGTTGTAATTACTGGGATCGCTCCAATTCCATCCGCAATTTTTTTACATTCTTCATTTGCCCCTCCAAGATGTCCTGAAAGCAATGAAATCACAAAATTAGCGTGATCATCAATCGTTATAACTGCCGGATCAGTATCTTTACTCTTAAATTTTCCTTCAATAATTCTCACAACCGCTCCAGTCGCCGCAACGAAAATATGCAAATCATATTTATCAAATGTTTTTTCTAATAAAATTGGCACTCGCTCATTTATCACAAATAAATTTTCCACATTTTCACTTTCAAGATTGAGCATATTAGCCACTCTTTGTGACACATAAATATGCAAATTTTTATAAACATTATTTCGTATTTTTAGACAGGTTTCATATCCGTTTTTGCTTACACAGTAAATTGCTGTTCTCATTTTTATCTCTCCCAATCACTAAATTTTTAACTTTTTATTTGAACTTATTCTTCCAATTTTCTCATAACTTCATAAAGCTTACTGTTTTCTAATTTATTTAAAAACTCTTCGCTTTCTTTTTCATCAAATGATGCCACCATCCTCATTATTTTCAAGTACATATTTTCTAGAATAATATTATACTTTATTGAATCTTCTGTCATTTTCTCATTATTTGCAATATTTCTCAAATAATAATCAGTCGCCTTTTTTATAACTTCTATTTTTTCTTTACTTGAATCTTCCGAATATTTCTCTAGTATTTCATTAATTTTTGAAAAATTTAACGTTAAATTAAATCCGTAAACTAACTCGTCCACAATTTTAAATTCCCTTTTATTTTCTTCTGACTGAAAAAAATCTTTAACAACTATCATTTTTTTCATTTGCTTATCGGTAATTTCCTTTATTTCCTTCATTTTTTTCTCATTTTCCAATGAATGGTTAACCAATTCCTGAAAGTTCTTGTTCTTACCACGAATATCCATTTCCATAGTCGTAATTTCGATTAAATCATAAACAGCTGGTTTATTTTTATATTTTTCTTTAATTTTATTAAAATATACTTGAGCTTTTTCCTTTTGACCAATTTGATAATAATAGAGACCTGTTGTACTCCATTTTCCAAAGTCAGTAATTTCTCTATCTTGTAAATTTTCTTCACTTATTTTTTGTGCTTTTAAAATATTTTTATCTCCACCTTTTTTTAAATACAATGTTATTAAATATTGTCTGACTAAAACATTATTTTTATCTTTTTTCAGCAATACTTCTGCTTTGTTAATCAATTCATCAATTTCATCTTTCTGTGGAATAATTGATAATTCACCTCTTGAATCCAACAAGAATTTTGATGTTTCATCAATTATGCTTTGTTTTACTCCCCTTTTTGAAAGTGTTTCCTGAACATATTCCCTAAACGTATACGCATTTGCTCCTAAACTTGTTGCTAAAAAAATTGTAATTGCACAAATTAATTTTTTCATAAAATTTTCTCCTTTTTTCTATTTTTTTATAAATTTAATTTCTATTTTATCTTCATCAATTACGCTGCCATTCACAATATATTTTCTATTTTTATCTTCCAGTTCTCTTGCTGATTTCCACTTGAGTGTTTTAAAATCTACATTTTCAATTTTTTTAGACTCTACAAAATTAAATCCTGAAAAATAATCATAAAAAATTACGAACAAATTATTTTCATCTCGAACATATATAATTTTTTCCGTTATCGGCTCTTTCATAACTTGAAATTTTTCAGGTTTTATATCTTTTAATTCAAGACCAAACAAATAAACTTTATTTTTATCTTTTCCAAAATCATCTTTATTCTCTATATTTTCAAAATGCAACGCTTCAAATGATTTCACATCTACATTTTGAAGTTCTTGTATATCCGCATATTCTTTACTAAAATAAACTTTTTTATCGTCTTTTGTATAATAACGATTTAGCACTTTAAAATTTTTAGGATTTAATCCTTTTAACTCTTTTACCATTTCATCTTTTCCAGCCACAAAATTTATATAATATGCTTTATTTTTATCCTTTGCATACATAAAATAATCTTTTTCATAATCTTTTACTACTTGAAAAGTTTTTCCATCCACATTTAAAACTATTCCATCATTAGAATAAAATTGATTTTTATCTCTTACCAAATGTTCATTAACCCTTTGAAAAGTATAAGGATCCGAATTTTTTATTCTTTCATTTGAATGATACAAATAATTTTTGTCTCTCGCAAATCCTGCATAATCATCAATTACTTCAAAAGTTTTTGTGTCTGCTCCATCTATTTTTTCATTTCCTTCATAAACATTATTTTTATCTTTTGAAAAATTTGATTTCATTATTTTAAAACTTTTAAAATCAGCATTTTCCAGTTTATCTCCTTGAAAATAAATATTATTTTTGTCAAAAAAATAACTGGAATCATCATCAAAAAATTTTAATGTCTGTAAATCTATATCCTCTTTTTTTTCTCCATAAAGATACACATTTTTCCCATCTGTAAAAATATAATCTTTTAAAACTTTAAAGTTTTGGGGAGCTACTCCATCTATTTTTTTACCAATATAATAAACACTATTTTTATCTTTTGAATACCCTCCACCAATTAGTTGAAAAGTTTGTTTGTCAACATTTTTTAAAATTTTGGGAGACATTATCACATTATCTAAATCG
Organism: Leptotrichia sp. oral taxon 847; assembly: GCF_001553645.1. Taxonomy (NCBI): domain Bacteria; kingdom Fusobacteriati; phylum Fusobacteriota; class Fusobacteriia; order Fusobacteriales; family Leptotrichiaceae; genus Leptotrichia; species Leptotrichia sp. oral taxon 847. The sequence goes on from NZ_CP014231.1 coordinate 825,216, forward strand.
ACAGGAAGTCCTCCATTATATGAAAATAAAATATACACTCCGTTTTTATCTTTTAAATAAATTGAAAATTCATCTGTCATTATTTCAAGAGTTTTTACATCTATATTATCTACCTTATTCTCCCAAAAATAAAGATTATTTTTATCTTTACTCAATCCGTAACTAATTTTTGTCAATAATTTAAAACTTTTAGGATCTGCTTCATTAAGAACATTTTCTTCATAATAAACATTATTCTTATCTTTTGCATACTCACCATCTTCAAAAACTTCAAAAGTCTTTGCATCAGCTCCATCTATTTTTCTATTTATGTAATAAACTTCTCCATCTTCTATTCCATAATTTTCATTTAATTTTTTATTTTCTGAAAAAATCAAATTACTAATTAAAAATATCAAAACAAACATTTTAATAAAACTCTTTTTCATCTTTTTTCAACCTTTCCTAAAATTCTACACTTCCATCTCAAACACATTAATCACAGGCGTTTCATAAGGATGAATCTCCTTAATCAAATAATACGCTAACTCACAAAATTCTTTTTTCACTCTAAATTTCATAATTTTTTCATTGGCAACACTTACCTTTCCAACTTCCCCGTCAAAAGGATTCCCACCTTCCAAAGTTTTCCAATGTCCAATTCCATCAATTGTAGAATAAACATCTGTATAAAATCCTTCTGTCAAAAGGTTGTGTTTTTGTAAGTTTTCTACAATCTTTTCCACATAATTTTCTGGAACAAAAACTTCAAAACAGCTATATTTTTCTTTAAATTCTAGTTTTGAACTCAATAAATTGTCGTTTTCATAATTTAAAGTCAAATAAAAAAATGGCGTATTTTTAAACAATAATTCTAAAAATATTTTGTCGCCTTCCCACAATTTTAAATCAAAAATTTCTTTTTTACGAATCCATTTTAAGTTGCCTTCATCACATTCATGCTGATTTCCTGAAAAATCTGAACTTGTGCAAAGATACATAAATAGCGGCTCATCATCATTGTAATTAAAAATCACAAGTCCACGAAATTCATAACTATTCAATTCGTAGCCAGTTTCCTCTTGAACTTCTCTTTTTAAGCACTCTTCAGGTGTTTCCCCAGCTTCCAATTTCCCGCCAATTCCTAGCCATTTTCCTTTATTTATATCATTTTCCTTTTTAGTCCTGTGTAGCATCAGATATTTTTCATCTTTTTCTAAATAACATAATGTCGTGATCATTTTTATCTTCCTTTTTTTATTTTATTTATAAAATATTATACCATATAGTTACGTTGATTTAGAATAGTGTTAGAAAATTTTAATACAAAAAATATGACATAGCAAAAAAAGAGAACTTACTTTATTAGTTAGTCCTCTTTTTTATATTATTCTACGGAAGTGTTCGATTAAGTTTTTTGAAATTTTTATTTAGTTTTCTAATTATGTTGTTTTTTTTTACAAGTTAAATTTCCTGAAAGTTGAAATTTAATCCCAATCTATCACCTGTTGAAGTATATTCTCTAAATTTATAAATCAATGGTTTCCATTTTTGTGTATCAATATGTGTGTCATCTTTTAATATTTTCTCATCAACGAAAATTCCTTGTATTTCACAAGTTACAATAGCAAACCAGTCTTTTTTTACTATATCTTCTACTTTGGTTTCTATATGAATTGGACATTCTTTTATTCTCACAGAATCCACCATTTTTCCTCTTAATTCAGTAAATTTAGCAATCTTAAATTTATCTTCACAATATTCATATCCCATTTTCTGCTTTATTTCAGGTACCTCTATATCACCTGTAAATTTTTCGATTTTTTTTACATTTTCATATAAATTTTCATCAGGAATATTAAAAGTTACATCTGAGTCCATTTCAATATTTTTAAAACCTTTATTTCTCAATCCTATTCCTATGACTATTGTTTTTCCAAGTACAAAAGAAGAGGATAGCGGTGTTATATTACTTTTACCACTTTCCTTATCTTCTGTAGTCATCAATAATACTGGAAATCCATAATATAACCCATCTTTATCTAATTTTTTAAACATAAATATCACTCCTAATATCTGTAAACTTTTTTATAGATTTTAATTATACTGTAAAAATCTTTTTTTCATTTTTGAATATTCTAAATCTACACTTTTCTTTTTTTCAATTATTATTCATTATTTCAATTTATTCAACATTTTTTCCACTTCTTCTTCATCCTTAAATTTCCATTCATTCCCAACTTTATTTAATTGAACGGTTACTTTTTCTGTCGTATAATTTTTAGGATTTTTCATTCCTTCTTTTAACATTTCTTTCGATATTTCCATAACAACTTTTAAAGCTTCACTATCACTTAATTCTTTTCCATATTTTTTTAAACATTTATTTTCTATCTCTTTTTTATTCAAAATTTTATCCATATCTGGAGCAGTTACTTCATAAGTAACAAAAGCCTTTGTATTCGATATATATTTTATATTTTTTATATCAAATTTTAAACCATCAGACAATTCAGAAAAAAAACTAAAAAATCCATTCATTATTGATTCCTCTGCTTTTTTCTCCTCTTCATCTTTAATTTCCCTCATTTCATTCTGACCGATTGATGGCATGATTTCTTTTATAAATCTTTTTACATCCTCGTTTACTGTTCTTTCAATCTTCTTGTTCTCCACTTCAATCTGTTCCGCAGACAATGTAACATTTTTACCTTTTGTCACTTGATAACCTTGTCCAAAAATTTGCAACGAAAGTGCAAATAACATAATCACTAATAATTTTTTCATCTAAAATTCTCCTTCTTTTCTTACTTTATCAAAATTTTTATATTTTTATTCTTCAACCCCTCTTCTAAACTCATGTGAAAATGTCTTATCATAAAGTTTAGATTTAGAATATTTACCCCCCATAAAGTTTCCAACCAAAATTTGTGCAGTTTTCGTAATTTTCTCATCTTTCACTTTTTGAGCAATGTTTTCCAATGTTCCCATAACGATTTTCTGATCTTCCCAAGTTGCTCTTTGGACAATTGCAATTGGTGTTGTTTTATCATAATGTTTTAATAGTCTTTTTACAACTTCATCAATCATTTGTACAGACAAGAATATTGCCATTGAGCATTTGTGTGAAGCTAGGCTTTCAAGACTTTCTGTTTCTGGTACTGGAGTTCTTCCTTCCAATCTTGTACAAATTATTGTCTGACTCACATCAGGCAATGTGAATTCTTTTTTTATTGCAGCGGCAGCAGCTACAAATGAACTCACTCCTGGCACAACTTCATACTCGATTCCGTATTCATTCAAAATATCCATTTGTTCCCTTATTGCACCATAAATGCTCGGATCCCCAGTATGCACCCTTGCTACCAGTTTTCCTTTTTTCTGTGCCTTTATCGTAACTTCCATCACTTCATCCAAGTTCATTGAAGCAGAATTATAAATTTCAGCTCCATCCTTATGGCAATCAATAACCTCTTTTGGAACCAATGACCCCGCATAAATTATTACATCTGCTTCCTCTACGATTCTTTGCCCTTTTACTGTTATTAATTCAGGATCTCCAGGCCCTGCTCCTATGAAGTATACTTTTTTCATAAAATTACCTCTTTCTTTTTTTATTAATTTTCTAGTTTTATAGTGTTTCATTTATTTCAAAACTTACTGACATCTCTGTATTCAAATATATTTTTTCATTTTTTTAAAAAATGCTGCCTAGACTTTCCCATTTTAAAGATAAACTATTCTTTTTAAGTTACCATCTTGTTACCTTGTAATAAAATTGTGCCTTCTTTACAATTTTTCTATTTTAGATTATAATTAACATAGTTAGCTAACTCGAAATAAATTATATTTGGAGGAAATTAAAATGATTGATTACAATAAAATATTAAAAGAAAACTCTTACGGAATTTTAGCTACACTCGATGATAGTAAACCTAAAACAAGAATTTTACAATATCTGTTTTCTGAAAAAAACAAAGTATATCTTGCAACTACAAATAATAAAAACGTTTACAAACAGTTAAAAAAATGTCCTTATGTTTCTTTTCTCTCTCATTCAGAAGATTATTTATCATTTATATCTGTAAATGGAAATATTCATTTTACTGATGATATTGATCTTAAAACAAGAGTTTTAAATGAATATCCAGCAATAAAGGAACTTTTTAAAACTCCTAACAATCCTATTTTTGAACTTTTTTATATTGATGTAGAAGAAATCAGGACTTTTGATTTAAAAACTTATACCAATGAAAATTTTAAAATAGAAAAACCATAATTAATTCGATACAATTATAGTTATTCATATTTTGTTTTTTCTCTGTAATTTACACCCCATTTGTCCATACTTTCCAGTATTGGCTTTAAGCTGTAACCTGTTTCAGTAAGAGAATATTCAACTTTTGGAGGAACTTCAGGATAAATCTTTCTTATAAGAAGATTGTCCTCCTCCATTTCTCTTAAATTGTATGTCAAAACTTTATTGGAAATTCCGTTTATAGATTTTCTCAACTCTCCAAATCTTTTTGTTCCATCGAGTAAATCTCTTATTATAAGTATTTTCCATTTATTAGAAATTAAAGAAAGTGTTATTTCAACAGAACACTTCGGTAATTCTTTTCTATTCATAATTATCATTCTCTATTCCTTTTAATTTTATTTTCTTATCATACTCCCTCAAAACTTTTTCCACCTCATTTTCAAGCACTTCCTTATTAGGGATATACAATGTGTATTTTGAGGCAAAAATCTGATTAGAAAGCCCACCTAGTGCGTATCTCTTTCATAAAATGCCCTTTCTTTATCATCAGATATACTCAGAATCTCACAATAATGAGACCAGCTCAATTTTCCAGACACTGTCTGGAATTTTTGATATTTCAAATAAAATTTTCTCATATTAAATAAATTTGATTTTGAAAAGCCCTTTCCATATTCTTTTGTCAATTTTTTTGACAATTCTTTTAAAAGTTTTTTCCCGTATTCTGCTCTCTCACTATTTCCCTGCTCATCTTCTATAATAATTTTCCCAATTTTCCAATAAGTCTGCACAAGAATATTATTAATCTTTACAGATACTTGTTTTCTTGCATTTTCCATCAATTCTTTGATTTGCAAATAAACCATGTTACTTTCAATTCCTTTTTCAATTTTATTCATTTTTCTCCCCCTATTTATATTAAATTCTAAAAATAATTTATAACTTATCAAACATATTTAACTAATAACTAATTTTTTGTTCAACATTCGGATTTTGAACGGCTTTCTTATATAGTTCCTTTAATTCTTCAAAATGATTTCCATTTTTTTCTCTATACTCTTTTTCCTTTTCTGTCAATTCCCTATTATACGGATTATCCCCCAAACTGCTGTGAAGTGCAACTCCAAATTGTGTTATAATATCGAATTTCATAATTTCCTGCGACAAACTTTTGTCTGTATAAAATTTATACCCATCATAATTTGAACCTCTTCCCGCATCATAGTAAATATCGTTATTGTATTTTACTTTTACAATATTTTTTATTTCTTTTTTTGTTTTTCTTTCATAAATAACTGCTTTGTTGTTTTCCACCAATTCAGCGATATAATTACGGACATAATCCAATTTTTTATCTTTATCCGAAATATTATTTTTTATATTCTTTTCTTTTTTATCTCTATTTTTATTGTATAATTCCAATAAATCACTTTTTCTCACTAAAATATCATAATTTTCAGTTTTATACGTTACTATATTCTTTTTATCACTTGATAATACATAACTCAAATTTATTTCCTTTTCAAAAGTTTGACTTAATTCTATATATCTTTTTTTCTTCGTATCATAAGTTCCTTTTACAATTGTTTCTGCTAGTCCTTGAATTGCTACTACTCCAAGTAACAAAATAAATAATATTTTTTTCATAATAATTCCTTCTTTCTATTAGTTCTTAAATTTTAACTACTTCTTATTGAATATCCCCATCAGTCTGGTTTTCAACACAATTTCTCCTTTTATTTTTATTATTTATTTTCAAAGTTCCCAAATAAAATCCCATATTAACAACCATCGCATACACAAAATACCTTGACTCTAACGTCTTTATAATCCCGATTTTTTCAATACTAATCTGAGTTTCTTTAAAATACATCAAAACTTTATATGGAAAAGTATAAATTATTGCATAATAGTCTTCTTTATACCAATTAAAACCCATAAAAATAAATATTCCCGTAATCACTAAACAGCCTATTATTGTAAGTATTCTTACAAGCTCAATTTCTTCATCATTAAAAAATTTTTTTATAAAAAATCCAAAACAAATATTAATCATAACAAATGGGATTAAAATACTAAATTGCATTCTATCTTCATAACTTTCCATTGGAATTGTAAATATTTGAACTCCAAAACAAATTACAAAACTAGGAATCAAAAAATACATTGTAACAAACCATAATATAATTTTAGAAACTTTAGACAAATAACTTCTACTCTTTATTTTACTTCTAAATATTCCTAAAATGAATAATCCGTTGAAAAAACATAATTTTATAACTCCAATAATATCTATTCTAAATAACAATACTACTGATAAAATTATAAAAAATATTGGCAATTTCAAAATTTTATCATTTTCATATTCCGATTTTTTCCCCATGAAATAAAACATTACGCCAAAAATTATTCCCGTTATTATTGAAAACATTCCTCCAAAAAATAATCGAAATGGCAAATCAAAACCATAATCCCAGTCATATTTTCCTGCCCAAAAATAAAATACAAAAAATAAAATTTGAAGAATTATAAACTTTGCTATTTTTATTTTCCTTAAAGTGTTTTTAGAAATCTCTTCCACTCCTTAACTCCTCCCTTCTTCAATATCATCGTCGAAAAATAAGGAACCTCCTCTACACTCTCAATATCCCAATAAAAAACTTCATTCTCTTTTCCGCAATCTGAAACGATTACAGCATTTTCTTTATTCCCAGTTTCAATTATCGCTTTTTTTATTTTCTCAAAATCTCGGCTGATTTTCATTAACACTAAATTTTGATTATTTTCAATTTCTTTATAAACATCAGTCTTTCTATTGACAGAAACTACTTTTAAATCTTCATCTCCAATCATTAGCGGTATATTAAGCCTTGCCGCAATACTGTTAAATGAAGTTATTCCCGCAATAGTTTCAATTTCCACATCATCTGAAATATGTTCCAAGACGTAAGTGTAAGTGCTATAAGTCATCGGATCTCCTATCGTTAAAAATGCTACCTTTTTCCCTTTTTCCAATTCAGCACTTATTACATCCGCATTATTTTTTCTAAAAACTTTTCTCGCTTCCACATCTTTTATCATCGGAAACTCCAAAAATAGCTGCTCCACATCAGGCTTTACATACTCTTTTACAATATTAAAAGCTGTACTTCCTTCTCCACTTTTCGCCTCAGGCAGTACAATTACATCTACCTCATGTAACCTTTTTGTCGCTTTAACAGTTATATTTTCAGGATCTCCCACTCCGACACCAATACCATAAAATCTACCTTTTTTCATATTTCACTCCTTTCTCTTCTCACTTCCCCTAAAAAATTCACTCATTTTTTCAAATTCTAACTTCTTACCTTTAGATAATTTTTATTGATTATGCAAAAATCTTTTTAATTTCAACTATTTTCTCAACTTTTCTTCAATAAATTCCTTCAACACAGGAATATGACTCAATTCTGGAGTTTTACTTGCATAAACCATTGTCACATTTCCCTTTTTTAACTCTTCCAATATTATATCCTCAAATTCCTTAAAATCTGAATTTCCTTCCAATTCTTTTCTGTAATTTTCAGAAAAATTTTCAAAGTCAATAATCCCTTTATGATAATTTTGTCTCAATTCTTTCGATGGCGTAATAATTTTTGCCCAATAATCAATTTTTGCATTTTCCTTTTTTAGCCCTCGAGGCCACAATTTATCGACTAATATTCTAAAACCATCTGTTTTTTCAATTTTTTCATACGCTCTTTTCCATTTAATTTCAAATTTCATAACTGTTCTCCTTTTTTATATTTTTTTAACTATTTATAAAATCTTCGAATATATTATATCATATTTATTATACAAATTCTTAATATAATTCGACATTTAAAAAAATTAATTATTTAAGAAAAAGTCTATTTTAATGAAGAATTTGTTTTTTATTTTTGTAATTGTAATTGAAAATTTTTATCAAATAATATAAAATACTTATAGTTATAAAAAAGAAAGGAAAAAAACAAAACTTTCTTAATTCTATTCTATATACTTGGTTACATCGGTTTTTACTTAACATTATTTGTAAATGGAATTTATTTAGAAAAGAAAAATCGTTTAAACAAAAAAGAATATTTAAAGATTTCAACAATACTAATAATTTCATTTACATTAATGCTTATTTTTAAAGAAAATTTCTTTATTGTTGAATTATTATTGTTGTTGTTTTCTTTATCAATTTTGTGGATTGTTTATAAAAAATATAGCGAAATTAAGATTTAAAAAGTTAAATATGATTGAAAATATATACTTAATATGATAAACTTTATAAAATATTTTAAATAAAAAAATAAGAAAGAAGGAATAAAAATGAAAAAATTACTAATTGTTGTTTCATTATTTATGACAAGTATTTTGGGATTTTCAAATGTAAAATCTCTTGATGTCGATGTAACAGAAGGTGCAAAATTACCTAATTTTGAATTAAGAGATTTTCAGGGAAAATATACAAAAAGTAAAAAACTATTTGGAGATGGAAAACCTACACTTTTTATTTTTGCTGCTGAATGGTGTCCTTATTGTCAGCGTGAACTATCTGCTGTGCAAAAATTTTATGAAGAAAATAAAGATAATATAAATGTTGTAGTTGTATTCACAAGAAGAAAAACTAATTTATCAGCAACTAAAAAATATGTGGAAGAAAATAAGTTTACTTTCCCAGTATATTATGACGCCACAGACTCACTTATGAAAGCCTTCAAAGTGAAAACTGTCCCATACAATTTAATTATTCAGGATTCCAAAATTCAAAAAGATTTGGGTGAATCAAAAACTTATGAAGAGTTGAAAGAAGCATTTTATTTGAATTAATAAAAAATAGTCATTATAAAACATCTGAATTTTTATTTGGATGTTTTTTTTAATGTTTTTTCTGATAAATACGGCAATAAAAAAGAACAATCATATTAAATTTAATTTTTTTTGAAATTAAAAAGAGGCAGCAATTCTATAGAACCTCTTTTTTTATTAATAGACTTTTTTTATCAAATATTGTACGCGACATCCTTTTACAAAAAGAAATCACTTATTTGATCTTTTCAAATTTCAACGTTTTTCCATCACTAGTAGTCAAAGTCAAAATATTTTTAACTAATTTTATAGTTTTAGAATTTTGTAACAATTTTAAATACTCAAATTCAATTTTCATTAAATTTTCTGGTCCAGCTATTTTTGTAGAACCAACTGGTCCAATTTTAATGCTGTCATTCTTGATTTCACAATTTCCAAAATAGTTGTTTATTCCAGAATTTCCATTAATCTTGTTTTCAGCAAAAGAAATTGTTATTTCTCCTTCTTTTTCTGGAAAGGAAGTTTGTCCCATTTCGACAAGTTTCCATTTTGTATTTTTCAATTTTTTACTCAAGTCTAATTTTTTAAACGTCCAAACTTCTCCATTTTTATTTCTCAAGCTCAAAGTTGTGTTATTATAATTTATTCTTGGAGAATTTTGCAAAATATCAAAAAAGTTTAGCTCAATTTTCATTAATTCTTCTGGTCCAGCCATCAAGGTTGTCGCTGTTTCAGCAGTTAAAATTGAATTATTTTTTATTTTATATCCTCCAAAATAACTATTCACACCTGAAAATCCACTAATTTTACCGTCTGAAAAATTAAGCGTAATATTTACCCCTTCTGGAATTGGCAATTTTTGACCTTTTTTACTAATTTGTGATAATTCCCAAGAAGTTTTATTCAAATTGTAAACAGTTCTCTTTTTTACTTTTGCACTTAATCCAATACAACTAAACAAAAAAACTGTTAAAATTCCAAATAAATAAAATGTTTTCTTCATTTTAATTCCTCTTTTCTTTTTTTAATTTTTTTATTTTATTAAATTTATAATTTTCTTCCTCCAACTTCTACTGAATAGAATAAAATTTTAGAGATTATTTTTAATTTATTTTGGGTTGCAATCAGTATAAATTCTTATTTTGCTTGTTCAAATAAAGTAAAAAATATACTTCCCAATAACCCTACATTTAATAAATTAGTCATCATTAACGCTGAATATGTATATTTATTTAATCTATTGTTATCTTCTATAAAATTTGAAGCTATCCAAATCGGTATTTGAATAACCAAGATTCCATAAAATTTCATACCTCCAAAGAAAATAACACCTAATAAATCAATAGTAATTAGAACAAACGCACTATAAGAAAAAAGCTTATTATTCTTCTTTTTCATTAGCATGAACAATAAAACAACTACAATACAAACTATTGAATGTAATCCCTGATTTTGAGAAAAAAAGTCTTTACCTAAAAGTTTTATACACAAAAATAAATATATTATTCCGAAAACTAAATCACCCCATAAAAATTTTTTAAGTTTTTTTTCTTTAAAAATTGGCAAAAGAATTTTTGCAAAACAAAAAATAAATCTACTGCCACTATAAATTAATACTAAATCAATAAGTATAAGCATTATTATTGACTTTTCCAACTATCTCACACTCCTAAATAAATTTTTTCATATAAAAAATATTTTCCTTTTGACTCTCAATAAATTTTTTTATAATTTTACTCAATTTATTACTCTACCCTATTTATTTAGTTATTCCTAAAATAATTTACTTAATATCAAGTATCTTATCACTACGCACCTTGATTGTCAATAAATTTTTTTATTAAAAACTTAATTAAAATTCAAAAATTCAATTTTTTTCTTCCAAAAAAAATATACATCCCATAACATCAAATTCTTTTTGAGTACTAAAGGATGTATTTTTTAGAATTTAACTCAATTAGAAATTAATTCTAACTCCTGTCGTGTAAACATTGTTACTTCCTTTACCTTTTCCGCTGTCCATAGAGCCATCATAGTTTACATACCATCCAAAACTTTTATTTACTTCAGTTAGTGCACCTGCTCCTACCCAAGTTTTATTTTTTGAAAGTCCAATACCTTTTACTTTGAATTTTGCTCCTGGAAGTCCAGTATATCTTGCATCAAAGCTCAAATCCTCATCTTTAAAAGCTTTTTGGTGTGTTACATATCCCTGGAAAGTTGTTTTGCTTCCACTATTCCAATTTACAGATTTTCCGACTCTAAATCCTACTAATGCTGCGGTTTGATTATAAGTTTTTTTCTCCGCTGTAAGTCCAAATTGGCTGTCTTTTTCAGAAAATGAACCTCTTTGAACCGTGTCGTGAGTCAACCCAACAAATGGTGTTACGACAAAATCTCCATTTTTATTTTTTATATCATATCCTGTTTCCAAGTACCCTGAATAGACTTTGTCATTGTGATTAATCTTTGCTTGAGAATAATCATTACTACCTAAAATGATGTCCCTTTCAACATCGCTGTCAACAAATCCTGCTCCCAAACGACCTTGCAAATATAATGGATTATTTTTATTGCCTAATCTTCCGTACAATGAAAAACCAAAATTATTTGCATTGGATTTTCCTCCGTATCTGTCAAACTTAACATCGGCTTTTGAATAAGACAACGCTGTCCCTAAAATTAAATTTTCACCAAATTGTTTGTCAATTCCAACTTGTCCACCAAATACTTTTGTGTCTCCTGTTCCATATCCGTCTTGTTTTAGTTTACCATTTGCACCGAAACCTGATACCCAAAGTCCAAATTTATCCCCGACATTGTCAAGTGTTCCAAGCATTACAAGTCTATTTGACAAATCTTTATTTACAGTTTGTGAATGCCCGAAAGTCAACGCTTGAGCTGATGCGTAAATTTGTCCTGATAAACTGTCTAAAATTGCTGCTCTTGCTATAGAAGAAAGCGATTGTAATTTTGCAGCTTTTTTCTCAAACTGCGAAACATTTTCCGCCGTTCCATTCTCAATTTTTTCATCTAATTTTTGAAAAGCTGTTTCAATATTTTGCGCCGTATTTTCTTGCATCTCGTCAGTTCCTGCTATTTTTTTCACATAATCTAACACATTTTTTCTACTCAATTTCACACTTAATTTATTTCCTTTTACTTCAGTCGCACCATTAACCAATTCAGGTGTTTCCACTTTCCCAAAATTACCTTCAATCCCTTTTTCTGCTTCAATCACAGTCATTGACAACGGTTTTGCTGTAATATATCTTCCATTACTTAAAGTTTGTAATGTTGCACTCTCTCCATTTAAATTCACTATTCCATTAACTATAAGTTTAGAACCTATTTCTGCTTTTGTTACAGAACCAGCTGTTGCTATGTAATTTCCTGTTATAACAGCTCCTGAACCTCTATTTTCAAAAGTTCCTCCATTATTGTAAACACTTTTTGGAACACCATCCTTTTCATTTATTATAGCTGTCGGATACGTTACTAGTGTCCCTTGTGAATTTATCGTTATATCAGAAGTATTATTTCCATATATTTCTAATTTTCCTTCATCTATGGTAGTATTTCCAGCATAACTATTATTCCCTGTTAAAATCAATGTTCCATTTCCAGATTTTCTTAATCCGCCATCACCTTTAATATCATTTTCAAAAATAGAAGTCATTGAATTTCCGATATTTGCGTTAAATTGTCCTTTTAACCCAGCAAGTGATGCATTTTTACCTACAAGTAAGATATTATCAAATTGAGCAGGTCCTTTTAATGCTTTTTCTTCATTCAAATATCCCCATCCATATCTTGAACTTACATCACCATTGCCGATTAATAATGTATTTATTTTAGTTGCTGTTGTTAAAATCGTCTGCTGAATTTCGTGTCCTGTCATCCAAGGAAATCTTTCTTTAATTTTTGCGGCCGTCGCTGTAACTCTTGGAGCTGCATTTGATGAACCTGGTGAAGAACAACCTGGCAATTCACAACGTCCATTTGCAGAAATAGTCCAATATGCTGCACTTTCTCCTGCCCACGCAAAATGTTTTGAAAAATCTTTTGCACTCCCATCAGCCTGTTCTTCTAAACCTACCACCGCTATCCAACCTTTTTGTAATGAAGGAATTGCTATTGGTAACCCCGACTGAACAGACACTGCTGTAAGCTCAGTTTTATCTGCTTTATAATTTCCAGCTGCCCAGACAAATAATGAACCTTCGTTAACAGCTTTTTTATAGAAATTTATTAACTCATCTACCTTTTGATCCATTTTATCTTGAGTCCAATTTCCAACAGTTTTAATAGATTCCCATAAATCCTTTCTATAAGTCGTAGAAGAAAATTCTTGAGGTATTCCAAGAGATTGATTGTATATTCTTACACCTTTAGCTTGTAATTCTTTGTATCTATCCACATTTATAATTAATCCAGCACTTTGTGTTCCCAAAGATACTCCATGTATTGTTGCTCCTTTAGCTCCATTACCACTTTCGCCACCAAGTATCGTAGCTACTCTCAATCCGTGATCATTTTTACTTGGACTATGATCTGTAGCAACTGCATAATTTGAATTCAATCTTCCTTTAAATTCATCTTCTTTTACTTTCTCAAAAGTTTGTCCTCTTTTGTAATATTTCATTGTTTCATTATTAGTTATAAAATCCTCATCCAAAACTGCAACTTGTACGCCTTTTCCTGTCATTACACCTTGATTTGCAGGTTTTTCAAAATTATTTGGGATGGGTACTTGACTTTGTTGTCCAGAATTAGAACTGTTGTTTGTTGTAGAATTTCCAGCACTTTGTCCAGAGCTAGAATTATTATTTGATTCAGAATTTCCAATATTTTGACTTGGATTAAAATTACTTTTGCCACCAATATTTCCAGGGATTTGAGATGGATTTTCCGATGGCCTGCTTGGATTTGATATGGGGGTTGCTTGAGATGTCTGCGAACTTCCGCCTCCACCTCCGCCTCCGCCACAGCTAGATAACACGGTAATCAAACTGATTAATAGTAGTGTTTTTTTCATTTTTTTCGCTACTTAATTTTAATTTATCATATTGTACTGACAATAAATTTTCATATATTTGTCAAATTACTCTAAAAAGTAGCGCCTCCTTTCTTTTTTTAAATTTAAATATTTATATTTTTATAATTATTACAATTTATTCATTCATTTAATTATACCATAAAATAAGAAAAAAACAATTAATATCTTAAAAATTGATGGTTTAAAAATTTTAGGGGCAGATTTTTTAATTTCAAATTTTTTAACTTATTTTTGATTACAAGATGTTATTTTAATTTAGTATAGTTTTTTATTTTTTTACATAAGGGGAAAGGACCGCCATTTCCCCTTATAATCCCCACGCTCGTCTAAGCATTTTTTTGAAGCAAAGCCGAAACTCGCACTAAACGTGCTCAAACAGTCGTCTTTACTCCAAAAAAATCACGACACTTTTTCTATGGTAGTAAAATTTAAACCGTCGGAGCATTTTTATGTGCTGACAAAACTGTTTGAGCACGATTAGTGCGAGTTTTTTGGCAGTGCATAAAAATGTCGAAGACTAGCCGGGGTGCAGGGGTGCGGCGATGAGCACTTCTGCTTAAAAAATAAAAAAATATTTTAGTAACTTTCTGGATTGAATGAAAAACTTAAAATAAGATTTTTTATTTACCCCTAACTATTTTACTCTGTCTTTTTCCATATGCTTACTAAATTTTCGTGCAATTCATCTCACAACTAAAGTTGCGAGTGTTCTTGGACTATTTCATAAAAAACTACCTTTTAATATTTTTTTATATATTATTTTCTCGCAGAAATCACATAAATCGGATTTTCTGACATCATCATGTTAAAATCCTTTACTTTTCTATTTTTTGCCACAATTATTTGAGAAATATCAATATCCTCAAACTTCGATTTTTTCAAGCATTCAAGTGCTTCAAATGTGTTTTCTAAAACGATAAAGTTCAAAGCGATTATTCCGCCTTCTTTTAAATTTTCATAAGAATAATTGATAATTTCTGATAAATTTCCACCTGAACCACCGATAAACACTTTATCAAAAGTTATTCCTTGTGGTAAATCTTCTGGTGCTTTTCCAGAAATTACAGTCATATTTTTTATCTCAAATTTTTCCATATTTTGTTTTATTAAATCAACGGCTTCCTCTTTTTGCTCAATCGTGTAAACATGCCCATTTTTAGCAAATCTTGCCATTTCCATGCTCACAGAGCCAGTTCCGCCACCGATGTCAAGGCAAATATCTCCATCTGAAATTTCCATTTTTGCTATGCTAATCGCTCTAACTTCTTCTTTTGTCATTGGCACTTTTCCTCTGATAAATTCCTTATCTTTTATGTGATACATTATTTCCTCCGTATTTTTTAATTTTTGTTTTTATAATTTTACCAGCTTCCGCCTCCACCGCCGCCAAAGCCGCCACCTGAACTTCCGCCAAAACTTCTGCCAGAGCCAAATCTTTTATTTTTACTGGCAATTTTCCCCCATTTTGCCCTTACGGCATTAAAAGTTTTCTGAACTTCATTAATGACTAAATTATTTGAGAAAAAATTTACATTTTGATTTTTATATTCTTCTTCTCCAAATTCTTTTATAAAACACTGTGAAACTCTTCGATTTTGACGCAGTGCTACTGAATAAGGTAAAATAATATCATAAATTCTTCTTCTCTCAAATCTATCCATTTTCCAACTATTTTTAAAAATTTTATCTTCTATATATTTTTTTAACTCATCTATCCATTTTTTTATCGAAGAATTATTTTTAAAAATATAGTTAAAAATTTCAAATAGTCCCCAAAAATAAATAATTTCCAAAATATATAAAATATTTTTTGAAATATCGTTAAATAATAAAATTCCTATAAAAAAAATCGGTATTATTCTAAAATATGAAAGTTCGTCTAAAAAAATAAAATAACTTGTAGCAAAAAATATAAAAAAGCCAATATATATGCTTAAATTTTCAAATGCTGTTGTAAAAAACAAAATACTTAAAATTATCACTCCTAAAAAAAATGGAAAATAATATTTTTTAGAATCTTTTTTTAAATTTCGATATTTTTTCTCCAACATTTTTTTCATTTCTAAACTTTTTTCATAAAATTTATCTTCTTTTTGATAATTATTTCTTATAGCTTCCAAAATAATTTTCTCTTCTTCTGGCAATTCATCTTTTTCACTGATAAAAATCATTTTCATTGTTTTTTCTTTAATTGAAATACATTTCTTTTTTAACAACGACAAGATGGCGACTTCTGTCAATTTTTTCAAATCATCATTTCCAGAAAGATAAGCAACTTCAACTGGAGATAATTCTTCGTCAAAATATTTTGTATTTTTTGCTTTCAAATAATAAACCCACACATAGACACTCAAAGCCATCAAAATTATAAATCCTATCACTAAAGAAATTCCTCTTAAAGCTAAATTTTTAAAATCATTTCTTTCTTTTCCAAAACTTCTTTGAGCTTCGCTATTTGTTTGATTTAAAATATTTTTACCAAATTTATTTTTATCCAAATGAATAATAAAACTAATTCCTTCATTTTCATTCAATCTTGTCAAATTTGAAATAAAAATTTTCCCATTTTCCATTCTTGCCTCAAAATTTTGATTCCGTTCCCCTTTTTTTCCAGTATAAACTTCAAAATTAGAATTTTCACTATTTTCATACAATTTTCCATCTTCCATTTTAATAACAATATTTGCTTTTTCAATTGGAACGCCCCACTCTTGACCAATTCCATTAAAATATATTTCATATTGATTTCCATATTCTGTTATCGCTTTTTTCATTTTATAATCAATTTGATAATTGTAAATTCCATTTTCAAGCAAAACATCTTGTTTTCCTATTTTTACTATTTTATATTTCGCTTCATCAAAAATATCAAAATTTTCTTTTTTACCATTTTTTAAAACATTAAAAACCTCAACTTCTGAACCAAACTTCAAAGGTATTTTTCTATAAATCCCGTGCTTTTGCCTTCCATCAAAGTTGTAATTTATATTTTCTGAAATATTCAAAATCCCATCTTTTTGAATTGTTATGAAAACATCATAATTTTTTATGCTCTCGCCAAAAAGAAAGATGGGAAAAATCAAAAAAAGAAAAAAAATTCTTGAAATTTTAATTTTTTTCATCTTCATCATTATCACTCACTTTTTATATAAAATTATTTATTAATAATATTATACCATATTTTCTTTTAGCAAAAATTCAAGAATTTATTTATTTGCGAAATATTTATTTAAATTTCTTTTCCAAAAACTCATAATATTCCAAAATATCAATATTTTTCTGTTTCAAAAATTCTTTTACTTTCAATATTTTTGGTACATCCAAATTCAATTTTTTCAAAAAATTAAAATCATCAAAAATCTCGTAACGAGTTCCTTGCTTCACAATTTGTCCTTCATTTAAAATATAAATATAATCCGCAACTTCGTACGCAAAATCTATGTCGTGCGTAGAAATCACAAGCGTCTTTCCTCTTTTACACAAATTTTTTATCATTTCCAATGTTTTTTTTATATTTTTGAAATCAAGCCATGCCGTCGGCTCATCCAACACTAAAATTTCTGGCTCCATCGCTAAAATTGAAGCTATCGTAACTCTTTTTTTCTGTCCGTAACTCAAATGATGACATGGTTTTTCTAAAAGTTTTTTCATATTTAGCTCAGCGCTTATCTCACTTATTTTTTCCTCAATTTTTTCATTTGAATAACCCAGATTTTGCAACCCATAAGCTATCTCCTGATAAACTGTCGGCGCAAAAATCTGAACTTCGGGATCTTGAAATACAATTCCAACTTTTTTTCTCAAATTTTCCAAATCTTTCTTTTTATACTTTAATTTTTCCCCATTAAAATATATTTCGCCACTATCTGGCTTTAACAATCCATTTAGCAAAAAAAATAGCGTTGATTTTCCTGAACCGTTTTCTCCAAGAAATATTGTTTTTTTCCCTTTTTTTATATCAAGAGAGATATTTTTTAAAATCTTATTTTGTTTTTCATACGAAAAGCAAATATTTTCTAATTTTAACATTATACTACCACCATAACTAAATTTATTAAACATACAAAAATTACGAAAAAAATTTCTTTTCCAACTTTTTTATATTTTTTATGAACAAAGATAAAATTTTTCCCCAACCTTGAATTTACAGCTTTTACTGAATTTTCATTGTAATAAGCTGTCTTTCTGAATATTGATGCAACTAACATTGAAAAAGATTTTAGGCTACTTTTGTAATTTACATACCCCAATCTCGAATTTTGTGCATTTAATAACTTCTCTTTCACATCAAAAAGTACAAAAATAAATTTATAAATTAATAAAAACAATTCTCGAAAAATTTTTGGAAATTTTAATTTCTCAAAAACATAGTCAAAATCTGAAATCGGTGTCGAACAAATTAGAGCATAAACTACACAAATTGAAGAAAAAGAGCGAAATAAAAATGTCATTACATCTTTTTTTATCCATAAAAGCGAAAGTGCTGTTGTAAAAATAAAAAACGCTGGAACGATATATAAATAAAATAATTCTTTTATTTTTACTTTTACAAAAACTATCATAATTGCATTAAATAAAATAAAATTAAATAGAAAAACTTCTTTTTTATTAGTAACAATTAAAAATGTTAAAGTTACTACCATAAAAAATATTTTTATCGCAGGATTTATCTCCTTTAGTAAACTTCTGTATGAAATTTTATCTATTAGCATTTTCTTCTCTTCCCTTTTTACGACCTTTTAAATATCCCAATACATAACAGACCACTCCTGCCCCAAATGCCGCCTGTAGCGCAAACAAAAGACTTTCAACTTCTCCTCCCGGCAACTCAAAAAGATTTTTTGCCCAAGGTTTGTAATTTGGATTAATTTTTTGAATCAATTCTTCCCCTTTGTCATCAGACCCGCCAAATTCTGCTCCTTTTATAAATAGCAAAGGAAATATTCCTATCGCTACAATCAATAGCAGTAGTAGTATATTTTTTTTGAAAATATTATCTTTTTTTTCTTTTTTCAATGTAATTACACCTCTTCTCTTCCTTTTTTGTCATTATATTTATCCAATATATTTACTATAATATTTGTTAGCAACCCTTCAATAATCGCCAAAGGAACTTGAGTTACCGCAAAGATTGCCGCAAACTTTAAAAATGATTCCAACACTCCTCCAGTTGCCGAAGGATTTGCTAGTGCCAGTTGAAGTGAAGTTACTACATATGTTGCCAAATCCCCCAGAGCCGCTGCCAAAAACACCGCCATCGCTTTATTTTTTTTATAAAGCAATTTATAAATCCCAAAAGATACTAAAGGCCCTGTTATTGCCATTGAAAAACTATTTGCTCCAAGCGTTGTAAATCCTCCGTGCGCCAAAAGTCCCGCTTGAAATATAAGAACTATTGTCCCCAGTATTGAAGTTACAAAGGGTCCATATAATATAGAAGCTAATCCCACTCCTGTCGGATGCGATGAACTTCCTGTAACAGACGGTATTTTTAGCGCCGAAAGAACAAAGATAAATGCTCCCGCAAGTGCTAAAATCATTTTTTTCTCCATATCTTCACCAGACAATTTTTTCAATTTTTTTATTCCCAAGAACCAAAACGGCAAACATAAGACAAACCAAAATGCCGCCCACTTTACAGGCAAAAATCCTTCCATGATGTGCATAGAAAAACTATTTACACCAATTACTAAAAAAGCCATCAAAATTAATAATTTCAACTTCTTCATCTTTTCCACTTCCTCTCAAATTTTTTTAATTTTTCTAAAATAAAAAATCAGCTGAAAAAGCTGAACTTAACATACTTAAAAATTCTGTGATAAAACCACAGTTCATTTTTTTATGCATATTATTTTCTCCCTTCCCAGAAAATTTTATATTGCAAAGATTACAGGCAAGTCTCCTGACTAACTTCTTCCTACTCGTATCCTTCCCAAAAAATTTTTTTATTTTAAAACTTTTCATATTTTTTCAACAAATTAAAAAATTTTTTAAAATAAATTTTTCGTTTTCAGTGGCTATACACTTTCGTCCATTTCACAGTAGTGGTGGCTGTATCGGATTTTAACCGATTTCCTTATTAAGTTAAAAAACACCTGTATCTTTTTTATTATAACATATATTATAGTTTTGTCAATCGAAAAGCTAATCGTATAAAAACAAACTAAAAAAATAGTTTTTTTATTCTTTTTCAATTATCTCATAAATTTTTTCAATATCAATATTTTCCCGCAAAACTTTTGCCAATTTATCATATTCTCTATCTTTATATTCAGAATAACTAAATTTTTTATCTACATATTCCAAACCTTTATTTTGTCTGATCTTATTCAAAAAACTATTTGTAAATTCAAAATTATCAAATATTCCGTGAACATAAGTTCCAATCACATTTTCTCGCACCATTCCCTTTAACTTTTTCTCTCCAAAAATACAATTTTTTTGAATTTCTTTCAAATTTTTACTATTATCGCCATTTTCCAAATAACTATAACCTTGATGAATTTCATAACCATTTATTTTAACATTTTCCATTCCGCTCAAAATTCCACTTACGTTTTTTAATGTATTTTCATATTGCGTAGTTATTTTTTCCGTTTCTATAACTGTTTCTATCGGAAGTATACCTAGTCCTGAAATCTCCTTTAAATTACTTTCCAAGTTATTCAAATCAGTAATTTTTTGTCCCAAGATTTGAAATCCTCCGCAAATTCCAAAAATGACAGTTCCTGATTTTGCAAGTTTTATTATTTTTCGAGCCATATCTTTTTCAACCAAATCTTTCATATCTTCAATTGTATTTTTTGAGCCAGGAATAATAATAACATCTTCATTTCCAAGTTCATTTGCACTTTTGACATATTTTAGTGAGACATCACTATAATGGCTAAGTGCGTCAATATCAGTAAAATTTGAAATATGCTTTAATTTTATCACAGAAATTTTTATTTTTGCATCTTTTTTCTCATTATATTTGTCAATCCCAAGACTGTCCTCCTCTTCAATCCCCAATTTCACATACGGAACCACTCCCAAAACAGGTACATCCGTCAAATCTTCTATCATTTCAATCCCATTTGCGAGAAGCGATTTATCCCCACGAAATTTATTGATGATAACCCCTTTTATTCTGACTCTCTCACTTTCTTCCAAAAGCATTATCGTTCCATAAATTGCGGCAAAAACTCCACCTCTATCAATGTCCGCTACCAAAATTACAGGCGCATCTGCCATTTCAGCCATTCCAGTATTTACAATATCATCTTCTTTCAAATTAATTTCCGCAGGACTTCCTGCACCTTCCAATACACAAATATCATAGTTTTCTCGAACATAATCATATGCTTTCATAATCTCTTTTTTCAAATTATGTTTAAAAGAAAAATATTCTCTCGCATCCATATTTTTATAAACTTTCCCATTTACGATAACCTGCGATTTTTTATCCGTCGTCGGTTTTAGTAAAATCGGATTCATAAAAACTTCCGGTTCAATTTTAGAAGCTTCAGCCTGTACAACTTGTGCTCTTCCCATCTCTTTTCCAGATTTTGTTATAAATGAATTTAGCGCCATATTTTGTGATTTGAATGGTGCAACTCTATATCCATCTTGATAAAAAATTCTGCAAAGTCCTGTTGCAATTATACTTTTTCCAACATTTGACCCCGTCCCAAAAATCATTATATTTTTATGTTTTTTCATTTTTATCTCTTTCTAAATTTTATTTTTTTATTTCTAATTTTTTCAAAATCCTTTAAGCAAATATTTCAAAATTTAAAAAAATTTTTTTTAATAATTTTTTATCTTTTTATAATCACAACATTCATTCCAAATTTTTTCTCATAATCTTTCAATTTGCTAACTTTAAATTCATAGATTTTCTCATTTTCATAAGAAAGATTTTCGCCAACAAAAATTTTTGCATTTTCAAAACCGTTTTCAAACAATTTCTTTGCAATATTCTGTGGCGTATTTTTACTAAAATCTGTGAGCAATCCAATTTTTTCATATTCACTCAATTTTGATACATAATCAAAATTTTTGCCGTGAACACTTGAAATATAAGCATCGTTCCAAAAGTCTGAAATTTTTGCAAACATATATTGTAGTGACGAAATTCCAGCAACCACTTCCAATTCACTATCACAAAAATGTTTTTTTATAAAAGCTAAAAAGCTGTAAAAACCAGTATCTCCAGAAACTACTAAAGATATTTTCTTATCTCTGTTTTCATTGATAAATTCTATAACTTTGCTCAAATCAGCTGAAATATAAAAATGTTCTTTATTTTTAGTATACTTTCCTAAACTTTCCAAATGTCTTTTTCCGCCGATTATCACATCACTTTCTTCTATTTTTTTCAAAACTATTGGCAATGTATAATCAAGATTTCCAGGTCCTAAACCCAATATTTTTATTTTTTCCATACTTTTCTCCAAATTTTAAATTTTTTGCAAAAAATAATTTATAAAAAATAAAAGGACTAAAATTGAAAATTTTATTTTCTAAAAAGTCCTCTCATCTTAAAATTTATTTTTTAAATAACTTTCAGTCCTCTCTCCTTTAATTCACTTGCATATTTAACAGCAGTTTTGTGATCTGTAATCATGACGAGCTGATTTCCACTTTGAATTTTTGTATTACCTTTCGCTATATGATCTTCTCCTTCGGCTCTGACACTTACAATCAAAATATTTTCTGGCAACTTCAATTCTTTGACTAACTTACCGTCAAATTCCGAATTTACTCCTACAGGAATTAACAAAGTAACAATTTTATCCTCATTATTTCTTTTGTTTTTATTATATCTTTCCTTCCACCAATTTTCCAATATTTCGAGTCTTTTTTCCTTTTTTCTCTTCTCTTTTTTTATTTTTTCCTTTTCTTTTTTCGCTTGAGAAATCTCTTTTTCAAACATGTTTAAATAAAGTCTTTCATATATTGGCTCCATTTTAAATAATTCAGTAAAAATATAGACTATTGTACAAACGATGATAAGCATATACAAATAAGAAAAATTTCCCGTCATTTCCAAAATTAATGTAATTCCTGTAATTGGCGCTCTCACAACTGCTGTAAAATAAGCCGCCATTCCAAGTATCATAAAATGTACAATTATTTCATTTGGAATTTCAAAATAGTGATTTAATACTTCGCCGTAAACTTTTCCAGATAAAGCTCCTATCACTAACATCGGCAAAAAAATTCCGCCAGGAAATCCTGATGAATAGCAAAACATTGTATAAAAAAATTTCATTACTAAAATCATAACTAAAAATTTTAGAGCCACTTTTGCAGAAAACATTTTTTCAATTAAATCATGTCCTCCGCCTGTTATTTCTTTAAAAAAGATTGCCACTAAGTAGACAACCACCATAAATAGCGAAATTTTTAAATATTTATTCATTTTTATGTCTTTAAATTTTTTTTGAAACAACAAAAGAAAATATGAAAATCCTCTTCCCAAAATTGTAATTATTAAACAAAATACAAGCGTTACAATTCCAATAATATAAATTGGAGTATGTTTTGGAAGCATAAAATTATATTGAAACGAAGATTCAGGTCCTAAAATCATTCTTGAAACATAATTTGAAGTCCCGCTGGCAACTAATACGCAAATCAATAAAAGCGGCGAAAAAAACTTATGAAGTTCTTCTAATGAAAAAATTACTCCCGCAAGAGGCGCATTAAATGTCGAAGCGATTCCCGCACTGGCACCACAAGTTACAAGATATTTTTCTTCAGTTTCAGTTCTTTTTGTAATCTTTTTAATTCCAGAACCAATAAGCGCCCCCAGATGTACAGATGGTCCTTCCCGACCAAGTGCCATTCCAGCTCCAACCGCCAAAACTCCACCAAAAAACTTGGTAAATAGCTCCGGCAGCCAGTTAAACTTTATTTTTTTATTCAAAAATGCATTTACTTGTGGAATACCGCTTCCACCTATTAGCGGATATTTTGAAAACATAAACTGAATTACTATTCCCACTGAAATAAAAATTATTAGTCCTACAATAATTTTTGTTACTGTCAAATTTGTTAAATACCCGTTTCTAAAAAAGGAAATTTTATTTAGTAACAATGTGTATGACGAAACAATTAATCCTGAAAAAATTCCTGTAAAAAAACAAAGTATTATTAAAATAATTTTGCTTTTCCTTGATTTTAATGAATATACATTCTGTAATTCATGCAAAATATCTTTTGCCATTTCTTTCATCTCTTTTCTTTAATTTTTATCTTTTAAAAATTTATCTCTTTCTGCCTTTCATCATTCCAAGTCCTGGAATTGCTCCGCTGTTAAACATTTTCATCATTTGCTTCATCTGCTCAAACTGTTTTATTAGTTTATTCACATCATTTACTTGTACTCCGCTGCCTTTGGCAATTCTAACTTTTCTAGTTCCGGCTTTTAAAAGTTTTGGATTTCTTCTTTCCTGCACTGTCATCGAATAAATAATAGCTTCCACTTTTTTCATCTCTTTTTCAGCCATTCCCATATCAATCATATTCGTGTCAACTCCAGGTATCATTTTCATAATTCCCGCAATCGACCCCATTTTTCTAATCATTTTAAACTGTTTCAAAAAATCCTCAAAATCAAACTGATTTTTTCTAAATTTTTCTTCCATCTTTTTAGCTTCTTTTTCATCAATTGCTTCCTGCGCTTTTTCAACCAGCGACACGACATCTCCCATCCCCAAAATACGAGAGGCAAGTCTATCAGGGTGAAACGCTGAAACATCATCAAGTTTTTCCCCTTCACTTATAAATTTTATTGGTTTTCCGGCAACTTCTTTAACCGACAAAGCCGCACCACCACGGGTATCGCCATCCAATTTAGTAAGCACAACTCCGGTTATATCAAGTTCTTCATTAAATGATTTTGCCACATTTACCGCATCTTGTCCAGTCATTCCGTCAACTACAAGAAGTATTTCATCAGGTTTTACATTATCTTTTATATCATGCAGCTCTTTCATCAACTCTTCGTCAATGTGAAGTCTACCTGCTGTATCAATTATCACATAAGTTGCATTTTCTTCCTTTGCCGCTTCTATTCCTTCTTTCACTATATTTATCGCATCTGTACTCTCATCTATCGTAAAAGATCCAACTTTTACCTGCTGTGCCAACACTTTCAATTGTTTTTTAGCTGCGGGTCTATACACATCAGCTCCAATTAAAAAAGGTTTTTCTCCCTTTGATTTTAAAAATTTTGCAAGTTTTCCTGAAAATGTCGTTTTCCCAGCACCCTGAAGCCCACACAGCATCACGACTGTCATTCCTTTCTCAGCCTTTTTAAGTGCAACATTTGTTCCACCAAGCACTTGTACAAGCTCATCATTTACTATTTTTACAAATTGCTGTGTCGGATTTACTCCTGAAATTACTTCTTCACCCAGCGCTTTTTGACGAATTCTTGAAACAAAATTTTTAGCAACACCATAATTGACATCCGCTTCCAGCAAAGCTAATCTAACTTCCCGAAGAGCATCTTTCATATTACTTTCTGTCAATTTCCCCTGTCCTCTGACCTTTTTAAATATATCTTTAAATCTATCTCCCAAATTATTAAACATTTCTCTCTCCTAATTTTTATTCTAAATTTTCATCATAATCAAATTCTTCAATTATTTTTTCCAAATTCTCCAATGTAAAATTATTTTTCAAAAACAAAAGTTTATTTTTTAGTTCCTTTTCCTTTTCAAATATTTTCAATTTTTCTTCATATTCATCAAGCTGTTTTATCCCCCGCTTTATATTATCATAAACGGCTTGCCGTGTAATCTCATATTTTTTTGCAATTTCTGAAAAAGAACTATTTTCCTCAAAATACAGTTCCAAATACTCTCTTTGCTTTTTAGAAAAAAGCTCACTATAATACAAAAAAAGTATTGAGTGTCTCAAAAAATCTTCCAATTTTTCTAGTTTATTCATAATACCTTTATTATACACAATTACTATAACTATTGTCAATTTTTAAAATATAATTAATTTTTATTTCAAATTTTAAAACTATTGACTTATTAAAATAAATAATGTAAAATTAATATTATAATTATAATAAAAAAATTTATAGATAGGAGTCAAGTATGAAAAAAATATTATTGGGAATGTTATTTTTTATTTTTTTGACAAGTTGTGGTAATAGTTCAGAGAAAACAGTATCAAAATTTATTGATAACTTAAAAGCCGGAAAAACAAGTGAAGCAGGAAAATACACCACTGATGAAAATTTTGAAAAAAACTTTAAACAAACTTATGATAATCAAAGTCAAGAACTATTATTCAAGTCATTACTAAAAAATATTAACTACAAAATTGTAAAATCAGAAAAACAAAGTGAAGATACGAGCATTGTAACTGTTGAAGTTGAAAATATTGACACCAAAAAGTTCTTTTTACAATTTTTTAAAAATATATCAAGTAATACTT
Source organism: Leptotrichia sp. oral taxon 847 (assembly GCF_001553645.1). Taxonomy (NCBI): domain Bacteria; kingdom Fusobacteriati; phylum Fusobacteriota; class Fusobacteriia; order Fusobacteriales; family Leptotrichiaceae; genus Leptotrichia; species Leptotrichia sp. oral taxon 847. The sequence goes on from NZ_CP014231.1 coordinate 851,774, forward strand.
TTTCAAAAACCTCACCTAAAAAAACTTCTGAAGAAATACTAAAAGAAACTCTAGAAGATAAAGATTTGCCAAAAGCAAAAAATACAACAAAATTTATGGTAAAAAAATCTTCTGATACTGAAAAAATAGCTCTAACAGGTGAAAATTTAGAAGTTTTACTAGGAAAAATAAACACAACTTTTTCAAATTTAGATACTATTCTTCCAAAAGATGAAAATTCAGAATCAGATAATGATTAATAAAAAAATGTAGAGCTGCCACATTTTGACAACTCTATTTTTTTATATTCCAAAATCTTCTTTTTTTATAATTCTCTGGTTGCTACTTCCTCTAAATTTTATCTTTGGATCATACAACTCCTTGACGAATTTTCCGTCCACCAAAACATCGACATATTTTAAGCATTTTTTCCTCAAATCGTCTTTTTTTATTTCTTCCAACGTATAACCAGTATACATCCAAATATTTTTTTTTGTCTTTTCCTTCAAAAATTTTAAAACTTCTAACATATCTCTTGGATTAAAGAGCGGATCCCCACCACTTATTGTAATTCCGTCAAGTAGTTCATTTTGATTAATTTCATCTGCGATTTCATTCAAAATTTCATAGGTTAATTTAGTCCCGTTATTAGGGTTCCAAGAATACTTGTTGTGGCAGCCTGGACATGCGTGTGAGCACCCTGAAAAATATATTGAATAGCGAAGTCCAACTCCATCGACAATAGTTTCCTTAAAAGTTCTTAAAAGTCTTAACGAAAAAACTTTTTTTAAATCCTCATTTTTCATATTAAATTCCGTGTTTTACTCTGTCCATTTCTTCAGCTTTTTTCGCACTGTTCCAACTTTCAAGATCCCCTGTCAGATAACCAGTTATTCTTCTGATTCTTGATATATTGTGGCTTCCACAAACAGGACAACTGTCATAAATTATTGCCTCAGTTCCACAATCTTTACATCTGTCAACTGGGTGATTGATTGAACCATAACCTATTCCACTATCTTTCATAACCTTTACTATTTTTAAAATCACACTTATATTTTTTCTGGCTTCTCCGTCCAATTCCACATAAGTAATATGTCCACCTTTTGTAAGTTTATGAAAAGGCGCTTCTTTTCGTATTTTATCAAAAATACTTATTTCTTTTTTTACATCAATGTGAAACGAATTTACATAATAATCTCTGTCTGTAACATTTTTTATCACGCCAAATTTTTCTCTATCCATTCTTAAAAATCTTCCCGCAAGACTTTCCGCAGGAGACGCTAATACAGAGTAATTCAAATGATATTTATCTTTAAATTCATTTGCCACTTTTTCCATTTTTTCAACTGTATCGTAAAGTGTCTTATACGCCAATTCACTCGTTCCATGTTCTACGTCAAATAAAGCATACATCGCATTTGCACCACCCACAAAACCTATTGCAAGTGTACCGCTATTTATCGCATCTCCTACCTCATCATTTTCTTTTTTATCTCCCAAACCTTTCCACAAATTATTTCCCTTCATAAATGGAAACTGTTTACTAAGAGCCGTTTTTTGAAATTTAAATCTTTCTAATAATTGTTCTCCAGCAAGTCTTGACGCATCCAAAACTTTTTCTTGAAATTCTTTTACTAACATTTCATTTTTTTTATCTATTTTTTCTTTTTCACTAGAAAATTTATTTTCTTTTTCCATTGCTAAAATTTTTTCTTCCACATCTTTTCGAGTTTCAATCGCAAGTCTAGGAAAATTAATACTTGTAAACGATAAATTTCCACGTCCAAGGCTTGTCTTTTCACCATTTACATTTTCAAATACTCTTGTTCTACAACCCATTGTTGCAATTTCATATCTGTATTTTTTTGGATCATTCATATCCCATTTTTCGTGTCTATTGAACTCTGCGTCAAGAAATACAAAATTAGGAAATAATCTGCGACTGGTAGTTTCGCAAGCAAGTAACAACAGATCAAAATTTGGTGTTTCAAATTTTACACTTTTTTTACTTTCATCATAAATATTTTCGTCGCTTTTTACACTTTCTAAAAGATTTTCAAAATTACTTCGTGCTAAATTATAATCATTTTCAGAAAAATTTAAACCTTCTTTTACTTTAAAAATCTGAATTGGAAAAATTGGAGTTTCTCCTTTTCCAAGACCTTTTGAAGTTGCTCTTAAAAGTTCTTTTATGACCATTCTGCCTTCATAGGAAGTATCAGTTCCATAATTTATTGAAGAAAAGACAACTTGATTTCCGCCACGTGAATGCATCGTATTTAAGTTATGTAAAAATCCTTCCATCGCTTGATAAGTTTCTTTTTTTGTATCTTTATAGCTACTTTTTAACAACTTTTTCAAATCATTTATAGAAATACTAAAATATTTTGATATTTCTTCATTTTCTTTTTCTGTCGTTTTTATCGAATCAACTGTTTTTTTCAAAAATGCTTTTGCATCTTTTTCATATTTTTCAGTAATTTCAACATCATTTTTAATTTCCACAAAATTTAAAATTCTATTTTTTAAATACTGTCTAAACGATTTTAATACTCCCTTTGCCATATAAAAATCAAACGCTGGAATTGCTTGACCACCATGCTGTTCATTTTGATTTGTTTGAAAAATAATCGTTGCAAGAGTCGCATAAGTCAAAATACTTTGCGCTTCACGAATATACCCATGTTTTGTAACAAATCCTTTTTCAAACATATCTTCTAGGTCATACTGAAGACAAGTTGTCGTTTTACTTGGATAAAAGTCCAAATCGTGAATGTGGATAATCCCATCTTCATGAGCTTTTCTAAATTTTTCAGATATAAGGTTTTCAAGTGCATAAACTTTTGAAACTTCACTTGCAAATTTCATCATCTGTCCCGCCGGTGTCATTGAAGACATATTTGCATTTTCATTATTTGTATCATTTTTTTCCACATTTATTATTTTTTCAATTGTTTTGTTCAAATTCGGTGTTAATTCTAGTCCCATCTCGATCTTCTCTCCTTTATTTCGTATGTTCTCCCCACTTTTCAAATTCCTCAAAAACACTACATATTGTTGTCTTATCTAAATATTAACACAAAATATTGTGTTTTTCAAGAAGGATTTTAAAAATTAAAAAAAATTTAATCAAATAAAAATTATCAAATTTTTTAATTATACTAAATTACGAATATTAGAGAAAAAAATAAAAAAGTCAATTTAAAAAAAATTTTTTATCAAAAAAAATCTTTGAAAATATATAGATTTATGATTTTAAATATTAATTTTTTTAAATAAAAAAAGAACTGCTTCATTTATGAAACAGTCCCACTTATATTATTTAATTTATTAACTCTGGACCAAAACCAAATCCTAAATATTTATAAAGCGCATTATTTATTTTATAATCTTGTATTACTCCCCATTTATTTGGGTACTTTTTTACATATACTTTAATGTCACTTTCCATAAATTTCAAATCATTTCTTTTTACCACATTTAAATAAAACTCAGATATTTTTTCCAATAAAAAACTTTGATATCTTTTTTCATTCATTTTTTGAACTTCTTTCTTGTTTTCAGAAACTTTTTTCTCTATGTAATTTTGAAGTTCTGAATTATATGCTGTCAAATCAGGTACTTTCATATATACATTTAAAACTGCCTCTCCATTTTTTACTTCAGTATTTTTTATTTTATAAGTAATTTTTGAATTTGCAATTACCAAATAATCAGAAGAATTTGATAAAGATGCATTAGTTTGACTTTTTGCTATTTTTTGCAAATTGTCTTTTCTCGTTTTATCAACATTTGTTCCCAAAATTTCATTTGTACCTTCCAACGAATTTCCCATAACATTTTTTCTTACATTATCAGCTTTGGTATGAAAATCCATGAATTCATAAAAAGCATTATTTATGCTTTGTTTTAAATTATTTCCATTCGTAGTTTCAGAAAATAAAAATACACTCAAAAATAGAGACATAGTTAATATAATTTTTTTCATTTTTCTCACCTTTCAAAAACTTTTATTAAGAATTATAACATCTTATTCTTAGATTTCTATTTAAAAAATATTTTTTAGTCATTTTCATTTTTTATAATTTTTTTCTTAACATTTCATTCTACATTTTTCAAATAAAATATAGTGTCAATCCATCTATTTTAATTATGTATCAAAAAATTTTTTTAATATAATTCTAAAAATTCATCACTAGCTTTCATTTACTGCTTAACTACTAGTCAAAGTCATCGCAATAAAATCTATATTTTCAATAGTTTTCTCTGCTAACATAAGTGCTATCACAAGTGAAGAAATTCCAAGTATACTATTTCCAACTGATATTAAATTTAATAATTGATACGATACTCCCATCATTGCAACACCCATAAAAACTGTGATTATTTGTATAATTATTATATTTAATCCTTTTTGAGCAATTTGTGATGTACTTTCCAAAAGAAAAAATATTAAATAAAAAGTTGAAAAAATCATTAACACCAATGTTTCAAAAATAATTACAATATATTTTGAAATAATTTTTGCACAAATCCAAACGCAGAAAATTAATAAAATTATTTTGGCGATATTTATAAATATTGCAAAAAATGTTTTAAACTTTAGTACATTTTGTAGCAAATTAAGCGGTGTTGAAATAAAATTATCGGCTAACTTTCCCAGAGTTATATTTCTAAATTTCTCGGAGCCAAAAACTATTAAACCCAATTTATAAGACATAGAAAAAAATATTTCTGTGAATTCAGTTAATAAAGTCCCTTTTACTGTTTTGTTTCCAAAAGTATTTTCAAAACCAAGATTTATTTTGTAACTCACTGGCGTTATAAAAACAAAAGCCATAATTAAATTTTTTATAAAACTTGGAAGAAGCATTTTCAATATTGAATACAAATCTACTTTTCCCACATTTTGCAAAATTATTTTTAAAATATTTATAATCATAAACGCCAAAATAATAAAACCTAAAATTTGACTTAATTTTGATGAAATTCCCCGATACAAAACAATTAATCCATAAAAAAGTGAATTTACCATTCTTTCAATTACACTCCCACCACCAATTTTTGCTCCTTCTTTAAATACTTTTTCAAACCCTTTGTAATTTGTGTCAGCAAAACAAAAATTACATATTCCAAAAAATATTAATAGTATCTGATATTCTATTTTAAAAATTTTTTTATTATTTTTTTCCATAATTTCTCTTTTCCAAATTTTTTAATTAACTTCTTTTATATTCTTCCAAAACAATTTCATTTCCTGTAAAAACGTTTAATTTAGTCCCAACTGGAATTTTAATCCGATTTTTTACTGAATTCCAAGCCTTATCTATTGTTTCCATCGAATCTTTTACTGTGTTTACAGGATCTGTTATTATTTCATCCCATCTTGACGGATATCTTCGCACAATTCTAGTTTTTCTGTAATCCAACACCAAATCTGCCACACTAAATGAAAGTGCAAGTAATGATTTTCCAAGCCTTTGAGCCATCTTCGTATTCAACTTTCCCTTTGCGCCAATTTCTCCTTTTAAGTCAATCACATTTGACTTTTCAAAAACAATTGTTTTATTATTTGGAAGAATAATTTTGTCAACCATCATAAGCATCCTTGTATCGTTATTATTTTTCAGTGCGGAATAATTTCCAATTATTTTACTTCCCATCGGAATTAAAATTTTGTGATGTCCATCTTTGGAATAGACGTTTTCAGAAACTATAGCCATGAAATAACTGGGAGTATCGCTATTCATTCTTGTTGAAGTTACAATTGGAATATAACTTCCTTGCTGTAGTGAAAAAGTATTTATTCCATTTGCTTTGGCTTTTGGTCTTATTTTTTTCTCAACACTTTTATCATTTTTATCGCTTTTATCGACATTAACACTAGAATTACCATTTTTGCTCAATGAATTTAGTGCCCCAGACGATGGTTTTGTTATATTTCTTGGTTGATATTCAGGTTTTACTGGTTTAGGAATATTTCTAAAAGAGTAAACTTGAGTTTTATCATTATATGAAGCATTTCTGTCAGTCTTTTTTTGCGTCTCATTTTTTTCAGAGTCTTGAGTTTCAAAATTCTTATTCGGTTGACTCTGACCTTCTTGAACTTTATTTTTACCTTCATTTTGAGTTTTTGACAAATTTTGACTATTTAAAATATTTGCACAGTTAGGATTATTGATGTTATTCGGATTATTCAAATTAACCGTATCACAAGGCTCGTTTGCATTTACTACACCATCATTTTGATTTCCCAGATTAAGATTTTTATTTTGTGCTTCTTCAGGATCAGCTTCACCGTCATAAACTGGTTGCTCCATATTTTGGCTCATTTCATTTTGATTTTTATTCTTTTTAGCTGAATTTTTTATTATTCCAGGAATTGCAAGAAGTCCCACAACCATCAAAAACCCTCCAATTGCGACATACATCGGCAATTTTTTCTTAAATTTTTCATCTTTTTTATTTTCTTTAGGCTCATCTTCAAAATCTGAAATATCCCCAATATCATCTTCCAATTCATCTTCATCAGCTTCATCAATCACAAAATCTTCATTTTCATATTTTTCCAAATCATCTTTATACATTTTATTTCCCCTTTTATTTATGTTTTATTCTAACCTGTTTCTTTCCTATTTTAAGCACTGCTTCCTTAATTTTTCTATGAACGATTATTCTATTAAATTCATACTCGAAATTAACTACTTCAAACTCATTACTGCTGATTCCTTTTACCATTATTACAGGTGCTTCTTGTATTTCTTCAGGTAAAATTATGACAGTTTTTACTCCATCGGTAAAAACTTGCGTTGGCGCAAAAGGCAAATTTTTATTCGTTATTGTATAATTTGAATCCATTTTGTTGACATCCATTAAAATAGAACTTTTGCTAAGATCTTTTTTAACTGGAACTTTTGCCTTCATACTGTTTTCAGAAGATAAATAGTTGAATTTTACAAATGGATTAAATATTTCTAGAGTGGAATACAAATTGAACATATAAATTCTTTTATTTGTCATCACATTTACATTTGAAGTTATATCAAGATCCGTAGGTCTGACAAATAAATAAACAGAATTATCTTCTCCCCCAAATTCCTGCTCCATCTCAAAATTAGAATTATTTCCTCCGATTACAGCGATAATCTCTTCTTCTGGGTCAAATTTTATCATCGTAACAAAATCTGGCGTAACATAGATATCATAAATACTGTCAGGATAGTAATCAAAAGTAGTCGCAACCCGTTTTATCGCGTCTTGTTTCCCAGAAATAAGTTTTTTTATTTGCATTTTTGAAATACTTTCTTGACTCAAAAAGTTTTCTTTATTTTCTTCTGCCTGTAAAAAAACTCCAAATACAGAAAAAATCAACATTTTTAACAAAAATTTTTTTATTTTTTTCATATTATTTTTTTATTCCCCCTTTTATTTCTTTCATTTTAAGCATCCAGCTCATCTTCGTCAATAAAATACTTAAACAATAAATTTATTTTATAATTATCGCCTAAGCAAATAATTCTACAAACTGCCATAAGAATAGCCGCTATTACAAACGCCATAAAGTTCTTTGTAAAAATATAAAGTATCCCAGTAAATCCCATTATTATTTTAAAAATTTGCAATGGAACTCCCATAATTTCCATTTCATCCATAAGCGATGAAAAAATCTGTCTTTTTTTCATAATTTTCTGTACGATAAATATTAAAAAATTCGTACTCTCCTTTCTTTAAACCTTTTATTTTTTTAGAAAACTTATTTTTCAAGATAAAGTAAAAATTTTAAGAATAATTTTTTTAATAAAATTTCAAACGATTAAACTTCAAAATTTCAAAAAAATATTTTTAAAATTAACTTTTTTAAAACACAAAATAAAAATTTTTTATTTTTTCAAAAATATAGTTTAACATCACTCTATTAAATATTCTTAAAAATTTAGCAAATCGTAGATGGTTTTATCTTCCAAAATTCCGTTAAATTTTTTTTGTGCTTTTTTAAACACTATATCTTTAGTCCAATTATCGACAATTTTATTATTACTTTTCCTAAAAAATCCATTTTTTTCAAAATTTTTTATAGTTTTTTCTTTTTTTAAAATAAAACAATTAATATCTACGATATTTGAAATTTTTAATATTTTATAACCTTTTTGAAGCTCAACATAAGTCCCAAGTAAACCTAAAATTCTACTAAAATCTGAATTATAGTAACCTAACTCAATTTTAGATTTTTTATAAAAAATTTTAATTTCCTCATTATATTTTAAAATAATTTTATTAGCTAAAATAGCATAAATTAAAAAGTTATTTTCTTTCTTGTCAAAATTTGGCTCAATTTCAATTATTTTTGAAATTATCAAAGGAAAATTTGAATTAACAAATTCAATTTCTATCACAAGTTCAAAAAATTTAAAAAACTTATTTTTATATTCAGAACTTTCTATCACTTTTTTTATGTGAGATTCAAAAATTTTATTTTCATAATACAATTTAATCAAAAAAAATATTCTCTTATTTTCAATTTTATTTATCAAATATCTCAAATCGTACATTTTATTTTCATACTGAAGATAAATATTCTTTTCGCCAAATTCTAAAACAACAAATAAAAAAGGTATTTTTTCACTTTCTAAATAAAAATTTCCAGCAAATTTCATTTTTTCACCTTCAATTTTTTTTGATTTAATTCTTTTATTCTTTTTTCCAATTTATTTATTTTTGTCTTTAAAGCCACTTTTTCTCCCTTATTTTGAAAATACATACAAATAAAAATTTCTGAAAATTTCATAACTAACGCTTTATTTTCCAAAAAATTATCGTCGTAAATTCCATCTAATTCATTTTTTTCAAGAAAATTTGCAATTTCTTTGTCGTTCATCATTTTTTTTAGCTCCTCACCTTTATTTTCAATAAATATTTCCAATTTATTTTTCATTCACGTTAACCCTTTCCCAAAACTTTAACAGAAAATTTTTTAAATATTTATTCTCTCCAAATCAATATTTTCTTGCAATTTTTTTATCTTTTCCATCTTTACTATATTTTTCTTATTAAAATAAAACTTAAAATTTTTATCGCAGAAGAAACATCCGTCATTTACCGCCTTTTTAAACAAATTTATATAACTTTGCGCTTCTTTCAAAATTTTAAAATTAATTTTATCAAAATTGCAAAAATCGTTTGAATTTATAAATAAAAAATAATCTTCTGTCTTTTCCAAAAAAATATCCAAATATTCCTTTTCCTCAATAAAATCAATATTTTCATTAATTAAATTTCCAGAAAAAATAATCAAATAAACCACATCCACAACAATTTTTAAATACAAATTTTTTAATTTTTTATTTAACGAAATAAAATATTTAGTTCTTTTTATTTTTTCAAAAATAATTAAAACAACAAATATTTTGGAATAAACAAAAAAATCACTTTTTTCTTTTTTAATATTTTTACTAAATTCAACATTTATAATAACTTTTTCCTCAAAATCAATATTTCCAATTTCATAATCTAAAAAAATTTTCTCTTTTAGGTATTTATTTTCTTTAAAATTAATCTTACAATTCAAATTTTTTTCCAAATATTTGACAATAAATTTATATTTTTTTGCATTTTTTATTTTTATATTTTTTAAGATTTTATAACTTTCAAATTTAAAAAAATTATTTTTTCTCAAAAGATTAATTTTGCTTTTTTGATATTCAGACAAAATTAAAGTATAAAAATAAATAAATCTAATATTCTTTTTCACAAGTTACCTACCTTGAAATAAAAAATGTCAAAATGATTGTTGCTACTTGTAAAAAAAGAATAAACAACAAATAAAAATTGTATTTTTTTACATTTGGATTATAATTTATAAATACCTTAGAAAATTTTTCGTATGAAATTTGTAATTTTAAAAGAAAAAACATAATAAAACTAATAAAAATTATTGTTATCATTTTTGTATCTAAAAATAGTGAAAATAAAAAAATCGCAAAAAATATAATATAACTCTTTTTATCAAATCTTTTATTTCTAAACTCAATCTCAAGTTTACTTCTTTTTACAAAATTTTTTCCCATTGTTTCATAAATTTTTTTAAAATATAAATTGTTTTCTTTTGAAATTATAAAAAACAAGAACAATATTTCTAAAATTATCACAAATAAAGTAAGTATTTCCATCTCTTCACCACTTTTCTTAATTATATTTTAATTTATATAAAATAATTTTACTACATTTTTTAATTTATTTCAATATTAAAATTAAAAATTTTTAATTATTTTTTTTGAACAATTATTTTTTTTATCAAAAAATGAACGAAACATATTTAATTATCAGTGTTTATTCAACTTTTTCAAAAATTTGACATTTTTTAATATTTTGTTGTAAAATAAAAATGTAAAATATATATTTTATTTAATTTATTTTAACTTATATAAAATGGGGGAGATTTTTATGGCAAATGAAAATAACAATTTAAATGCTATAATGGGTATTTTTGACTCAATTAGTGGAAAAATTTTAGAAAACTCTAAAAAAATAAAAATAAAAATTCTAGCATAAAAAAAGAATTTGAAATTTCTTCAAAAATGGAAAACAAAGAAAAATCAATTGAAGAATTGAGAAAGGATGTAGTAAAAAACGCTCAAAAAATATACGACAGAAAACCAAGACCAAAATATGTATGGGGAAGCCAAGGACCCAATTATTACGACTGCTCTGGCTTTTCCCGAAGTATTTACAAAAATGCTGGACTAAAGATTCCAAGAATTTCTGCTGACCAATCCAAATTTACGTCAAAAAAACTAAAAAAATCCGAATTAAAACCTGGAGATTTAGTCTTTTTCGGCAAGGACAAAGTTAGCCACGTGGCAGTATATATGGGAGATGGAAAAATTATGGAATCTGGTGGCGGTGGATCAAAAAATGACACGCCAGCTAAAGCAGGAGTAGGAATTAGAATAAGAAGCATCGACGCTAGAAAAGATTTTAGAGGTGGAATTTCTTTGGAAGATGTTGCAGTAAAAAATAAAGTTGTAAGTAAAACTGAAAAGCATAAAACTGTTCAAAATAGCGATCGTCGTTTTGACGAAATCTTCAAATATCTTTTAAAAGTCGAAGGTGGATACTCTAACGACAAAAATGACAGCGGTGGAAAAACAAAATATGGAATTACTGAAAAGGAAGCCAGAAATCATGGATATAGAGGTGATATGCGTAATTTATCCTTAGATTTTGCAAAAGAAATTTACAAAAAAGATTATTACAAAAAAAATCAATTAGATAAAGTAAAAAATGATAAAATTGCTCTTTCCATTTGTGACTTTTCAGTAAATGCGGGTAATCATGGGGTAAAAAAGGCTCAGGAAACATTAAATAAAATTAATGGTACTAACTTAAAGGTGGATGGTGTGCTCGGTGAAAAAACACTAGAAGCACTAAACAAAACAAATCCTGAAAACTTTCTAAAAGAATACCATAATTCTCAAAGAAGATATTACGACAGCATCGCTCATGGAAAAAATAAAGTTTTTTTAAAAGGGTGGCAAAATAGAGTTTCTACTAAAGAAAATACTATTAAAAATATGAATAATAACAGACAAAACTCTCAAATATTTACAAGATAATTTCTCATAGAAACATTGTTCTAATTTTTAATTTAACTTCTAAAAGCTGTAAAATGTGCCTAAAAATTTTTTTATTAGGTACATTTTGCACTATTAAAAAATTTTTAATATGTTCAAAATAAAAATTAAAAGCAAAGGAAAGAAATATGATTATAAATTACGGAAACAGTATAATTGCTAAAAATGTTGAAAATGTAATTTTTTTTGGAAAAAGTTCAATGAAAATTGTAATTTTAAATATTGTTTTTATTGTTTTTATTCTTATGATTTTAAATATTCTCTACGAAATTTTTCTAATTTCAATCGAAAATAATCCATCCAAAGTTATAGCAAAATTAGTAAATGAATTAATTTTTTTTGGATTTTTATTTTTTATTCTTATAAACTGGATAAATGGACTTAATATTTTAGAAAATGTCATTGAACCTATAATCTTTAAAAAAATTCCAAAATATATTTTCAACTTTCAAATTGAAGGGAAAAATTTATTTATTGAAAACGATACTTTAATAAATTTAGATACTCTTTGGAAAACTTTAGAAGAAATCCCAAAACGAATTTATACTTTAAAAGATACTTGAACTATATTTTTAGAATGGATTTTAAAAAGTAATTTAGGTGCTACAATAATATTAATCTTATTAAAAATTTTTATGTATTTTATAATTATTATATTTTTTAGCGATATTTTACAACTTATTTTAACTGTCCATTTACTTTATATCTTTTCAGGAATTTCATTTATATTTTTAATATTTAAACCACTGAGGGAAAATTATGGACTTATGCTCCCAAAAATTCTTATTTCAACTTCAATTCAGTATTATTTAACATTTATTTTAATAGGAGTATGTGTTGGATATTTAAAATTTATTTATTCAATTGGTGGAAAATTTGTATATATCGTTGCAATTTTTCTTTTGATGGGAATAATAAAAAATGTGATAAAAACTATTAGTCAAATTGGAACAAAAATTTAAAAAGACTTTCTTAAAATGAACTGCGTAAGAAATCTTGAACATAAACAAGATAAATGATTCAGTTCAAATGAAGAAAGCCTTTATTTTTTTACTATTTAATATACATCTGAGATATATTTATAGATTGAGCTTGAGAAGAATCACTCGCACCTGACATATCAGAAATAAGTTTTGGACCAAACCAAGTTCCACCTATAATAATTCCATAAATTACTAAATTTTTAAATAATTCTGCTAAATCTAACTGCTGCCCCCTATACAAGTTAAAAACTGAAATTGCAAACATAAGTAGTCCCCCTGCTGTAACAATCCATTGAATCCAAGGAAGAAATCCCATTATTCCACCTAAAACTCTGTTAAATACCGTATTTGTCGCCATATTGGTATTTGTATTCACCGACATTCCCAAAAGTTGCTGATTCGCTGCATAAATTAAATTTGTTGATAAAAATATTAATAAAATTATTAATGCTGTAAAATTTTTTCTCATTTTTCCCCCTTTTAAATTTTTATTTTTCTAATATTTTATTTGCAATTTGCAAGTCTTCAAGACTTATTTTATTTTCTTCATATTTATATTTTAAATAATCTTTATTTAGATTTTTTAAATATTCTGATTTTTTTTTAGAATATTTTTTCAAATAAACATTTGACAAATTTTCTATCACTGACTTTGACGTATCATCTCCAGCTCCAACATATGCCAACTCGAGTTTTGACAAATTTAGCTCAAAAAGTCTTGTTCCATATTTAGAATTATAGAGATACTGCCTTTGTCCATACGCTTTGTCAATTGTAGAAATTGCAATCTGTGAAAGATTATAACCTTCATAAAGTTTTTTGTGAGTGCTTAGCGCATTTTCATTTGGCAAAAATATTTTTGTCATGCATGCATCTTTTATTGTAGCAGCTATACTTGATTTTTCTATATCATTTAATGACTGTGTCGCAAAGACAACTTCAGCATTTGCTTTTCTTAAAACTTTTAGCCACTCTTCAATTTTTGCTTTCATTCTTTCATGTCGCAAGAATACCCAGCATTCATCGAGAATAATCAAAGTTGGAATATCTTTTCCCAACTTTTCATTTTCAATTTTAAAAAACAAGTATTCCAAAATTGGCAAAAGCACTTTAGGTTTTTCCATAATTGCTCCCATTTCAAAAGTCAAAAAATTTGTATCTTCCATCACATCACTGTTATTATCAAAATAACTTCCATAAATTCCTTCCTGTGAATAAACTCTTAATGCCTCTTTTAATTTTTGAATTTGCACAAGTTTTACAAGTGTACTGATTGTACGCATTTTGACTTCCATTTTGGATAGTGAGAGCAACGCATCATATATTTTTTTTCGATTTACTACGTCTTTTGCCAAACTTTCATCTTCCTGTGCAATAAGTCCCATCACCCAATCCATCGCAAATTCCATATCTTTGGACTTATGAATATTTCTAAGTGGTTGAAACGCCATATGATTTTCACTTCCCAAATCATAAAATCTACCACCTGAAGCCATTGTCAAGACTTTTGATGACGCACCTTTATCAAATACAAAAACTTGTGCAGCACTTTTTCCATAATTTTTTTCATTTTTATCACTAAAAATTTTACTTTCATATTTCAAAAAATTTAAGACCATAGTTCCCAGCAAAACAGATTTCCCTTTTCCTGTAGGCCCTAATACAAGCGTATGACCGACATCTTTGTCAACTTTGTTGTTAAAATGAAAAATTCTGTCATCCGTTATCGTGTCAAACAAATTTGGTGCATTTATCCGCACGTCCCAGTCATTCCCTTCAAAAACTGAAGAAATTGGAAGCATATATCCAAGCGATTCCGAATTCATCGGACTTTTTCTCATATTTTGTTTTATATTGGATGGCATCGCTCCAAAATAAGCATCTTTTACATTTAATTTATCGTCTAAGCATGTAAAACCATGGCGATTTATAATTCTAATGACTAAATTAACTTTTTCATTTAATTTTTTTAAATTCTTGTCTGAAATTATCACAGTAAAAGTATAATATCCATAAGAAACCTTGTCCGCTTCGAGCTCCTCTCTTGCATATTTTGCTTCATAAGTTTTTTTAATTCTATTCTCATTCCCACTATCAACATTCCCACGAGTGTTATTAAACGCATTCAAAACAATTTGAATCATATTGTATCTTTTTCCAAACTGATACTTCTCAATATTTCTTATTGAAGAAAGCGCTTCTTCCTTGGAAAGTCCGATCAATCTTGTAACACTTCTAAACGGAAACTTTAACTTTTCTAGCTCAGAAAATATTTGTGGGACGACTTCACTTGGAAATAATTTTATACTCACAACTTTTGTGTATGAATCATTTGCTTTAATTGCTCCATTTTCAATTCTCATCTGTGAACAACTTAACCATTCATCAATTGGAAAACCTAATGGTGGTACTTTTAAATTAATTGATGGTAAATTAGGATTTATTGTTCTATACAAAAAATTTAACAATTCACTATTTTCTAGAATTTTAATATCCAAAACTGCGTACTCGAGCCTAAACAAAATATCTTCCAATTTTCTGTTAAACTCTTTAATAAGATTGTCAAACTGCTTCATATAATCCTTTTTCTTGAAACTTCCTTCGTTAAATAAAAATTCATCAATATTTTTTTCTTTTGTGTAATCGTACAAATATGAAATTGTTAAATAGTGGCAAATTTTATAAAATTTTTTCTTTTTAAATAGCTCATTTCGCATCTTATGTCCTATAATCGTTGGAATCGGTGAAAATTTGCTTATTTTTTCTTCTTTCCTTTTTATTGGAATTTTTTGTGTCTCATAGTGGAAAACGACTCCGCTGTCAACTTCTTTCAATGTTTCATTCAAATTTTCTAAAATTTTATCAATGTCATCAACATAATCCAAATCTTTATTAATTATTTCAAAAACTCTGGCAAATCCTCCATTTTTCAGTAAAAGTGTATTTTTATCAATCATTCTTCTGTACGGAATATAAAAATTTACACTGTCATTAGTTGTATTTAATTTAAATTTATCAACAATTTTTTCCGAAACAAAAAAACTACTTTTATTTTTTTTACTTTTCATTTTTCTCCTTTCAAAAAATTTCACCAAAAATATCAAATATTTTTAAAATTATTTATCTTCTAAATTATTTCCCGCTATTTTTTCAACATCTACTGCTTCTCCTTCTGGAACTTCATTAAATTCACTACTTTTCACCTTTTTGTTATATTCTCTCAAATCATTTTCATATTTTGTCATCGCACTTTCATATTCTCTTTTTCTATAATTTTCTTCTTCAACTTCTTTTAAATATTTATGCCATCTTGAAAAATAATAAAATTCTCTTACATTCTTATATTTTTGCAATTGAATTTTTAAAAAATCACTATTTTCATAAATTTTACTTTCATCACCTGAATTATTAACAATTTCTACCTCAGTTTTTTCATTCTCACCACAAAAAATAAAACTTGAAAAAATTAAAAATAAAAATATTTTTTTCATAATTTTCCCCCCTTTTTTGTAAAAATATCCTAATTTAGCTTATTTTCTTTTTTAGTAATATCTTCAAATACATTTTTAAAATTAATATTACTTAACAAATCATCCACTTCATATCCTTTCTCTTTGTCATCAATCTTAACATTGTTTTTTTCATTTTTTAAAAGCGATATTTTTCTTACTTTTTTATTTTTTTTTAAAGAACTTTCTTTTTGAATCTTGTTATAAATTTCAATATATTTTTTTATTCCTTTGCTATTTTTTATATAATTTTCCCTACTTCTCTTGTATTCTTCCAACTCCTTTTCATCAAATCTTTTGATATTAGCTTCCATCGTTTTTATTTCACTGTAAATTTTTTTTATATCTTTTTTCATATTTTTTAGTGCAACCTTGTAAGGAATGTAGTTATACGGATAATTTTTATACTTTTTTCGTTGTTTTTCAGAAAGCTTTATATACTGCTTTTCCTTTTCGTAGCAACTTTCCGTGTAAATATATGGAATTTTTGTCAAATCACCGTACTCTTTTTCCTCAAAATAGACAATTTTATCGCTTTTTATTGGATTTCTTCCCGCAAGTTTAACTATTATTTTATCACTAGGAAATCGTCCGACTTCATCTGGCGTAAGCAAATCCTTTCCCAGAAATTGCTGACTTTCAGATTTTATAATCGTTCCAATTGTTTTATTTGACTGAGTAAACTGCTCCACCGTTTCTTTTCCTAAAAGTTTTGAAACATAATTTGAAGTAGTTTCATCGTTTGAGGTGTAGAAAACTTGCGTCTGGCAATTTGACAAAAATCCATTTTCCTTCCCATAAATTTTAAATAATTGATCTAACGACTGAAGAATTATCATCATTTTCATACCGTATCCAGCGACATATCCAATTCCTTTTTCCAAAATTTCCAATTTTCCAATTGCTGGAAACTCGTCCAAAAGCAAAAGCATTCTCCATTTGTGCCCCTTTTTATTGATGTAATCTATTTCTGGAGTAAGAATATTTACCATTTGCAGCAAAAGTATTTTTATTAGTGGTGAAAGCGAAGTTATATCAGCGGGTGGAACAACCAAATAAAGTGATACTGGCTTTTTGTAATTCATCAAGTCAAAAATTCTAAAATCGCTGTGATCTGTATTACTTTTTACAATCGGAATTTCAAAAATCGAAAGTTTAACTTTTGCCGAACCAATTACAGAACCTAAGGTCTGCTCTGGCAAATTTCCTTTTTCCATAAGGTATCTAGCTGCTTTCGGATGTCTTCCTCCTTTAATTATTTCTGCATCGTTTGGATACATTTGAAATAATTTATTTCTGACATACTCTTTAACTTCTTCATCTTTTCCAAATTCTTCTATCATATCTTCCTCCTGCGCCTTTTGTAAAATTATTTCTTTTATTGGTGCCGTGTAATTTGGATCTGTTATAAAATCGACCACATCTGCCATACTTGCACTAGACACTGGTTTTTTTTCGCCGTTTTCAAAAAGAAATTTTGGATTTTGTAAAAATTTTTTGTACATCACATAAAAAATTATCCCAATTAACAAATCCGCCGCTGAATTATTCCAATAAGGATCTTTTCCACCACCACTGTCATCCTGCATAATTATATCAACAATAAGTCTCACATCTTCCATTTCATATTCAGTCAAAAATCTGACTTCTGCAAGTGGATTATATCCACACGAATTTTTTGATTTTGGTGCAAATCTCAAGATTAAATTATCAAATTTTTCTTTTCTAGCCCCCGAAGTCAACTGATAATTTTCTCCTTTAATATCGAGCACAACAACACTTTCATTCCAAGAATCAATAAGCGTTGGAATTATAATGGAAACTCCTTTCCCTGTTCGAGTTGGCGCCGTAACACAAATGTGAGTCTTGTTATTATCCCGTAATGTTATGCCGTTAAATCTCCCCAAAACTACACCTTTATCCGATTTTAGACTCACACCAAAGTATTTATCTTTTCCTTTTTTAAAGTCAATTTCTTCAATTCCTCCCCATTTTGCTGAACCATGTGAATCATTTATTCTTTTTTTCTTTTTCAAAATAAAATAAAAAATTAAAATTATTAAATTAAAAATTATAAGATAAAAAATTGCAAAAGCTCTTGTTTTTAAAAAAAATGAACTTTGAGAAATATCAATTATTTTCCCGTGATAACTTACTTTTTTCCCGACAAGTGCAAAACTTCCTAAAAAATTAATATTTGTTTGCATAGACAACATCTTATAAATATGCAAAAAATTTTTTTTTAATATCAAATCAAAAAAGAAAATATATGCTAAAATATTTATAAAAAAATATGTAAAAAAATTACTATAACTTTTAAGTTAATCTTATTTTTCCTCATTTATTCCCCTTTCATATATTCCAAAAATATTTCTTCAACCATTGTAAAAAAAGAATCTATATTACGAAAATCATAAATTTTTATTCCAGTATTCATAATCAAAAATTTAATAAATAAATTTTTTTCGCATTTAAAATGATTTCTTTTCAAAAATTCATAAAAAATCTTTTTCACATCACTTTTTAAAAAAATATTTTCACTTCCAATAAAAAATTTTCCACTAAATTTTTCAGTTAATTGAAAAAAAACTTCTTTTTTTAAATTTTCAATTCCAATTCCATTTTGAATAGCTGATTTGAAAATAATATTTTTTTCGTTTCCTAAAATTTTAGTAAAAATCATACTGTATAAAATATCACTGTCCAAATAAAAAATCAAAAGTAAATTATTTTTCAAAAGTTCTTCATCTTTTTCTTTAGATGGAAAAGATAAAAAATCAGGAATTTCAATATCGTAATAATTCAAAATATTTTTTTCTTCGTAAAAACTCTCAATTTGAAATTTTATAGAAAGAAAATAAAACCTTTCTTTAAAATTTATTTTAAAATCCAAAATTCTAAAATTTGTTATATTTCCCCAAAAAAATTCACAATTTTGTGAAAAATCATAACCTTGATACAACGAATTATTAAAAGTAAAATCAGAAGTTTCATTTCCATTCATTTCCTCAAAAATTTTATCAATTTCAAATTCATAAGCTTCCAATTCTGTAAAAAATCTTTTTGCAATTTTTTTTAATTTTAAATTTTTTCTTATTTCCAAAATTAACTCTTTCAAAATAATATTAAAATTTTCATTTTCAAAATAATCAAAATCCCAATTATCCATCTCCTCTTTTTGAAGATTCAGAATTTCAAATAATTCAATTTCAAATTTTTCCCACAAAACATATTTTACAAGCTCCCAGCTTTTTTTAAAAATAATTTTATGAACATAATTTTTACTGCAAAATTTTTCACAACTTGCAAACTTTTGTAATTTTCCATTTTTAATTCCATCTTTTATCCCAATAAAAAGAGTATATTTCTCAGAATTAACTTCATATTTGTATAAAAATCCAAAAGAAAATTTCTCAGAATTTTTTGTTTCACAGCTATTTATCAAATTTATTAAATTTTTTATTATATTTTCCAAAATTTTCTCCTACTGCGAATTTTGATTTTCCATCGGTTCCACTTCTATATTTTTAGTGTCTGAATTTTTGTTTAAATTAGAATATGTCCCATTATTCTGCTGAATTGGAATTGGATTTTGTAAAACATTTTGACTCACATTTCCAAATTCTACATCTTTTATTATAAGTCCCAATGGATTTAATCTAACCATCGCATTTGAATTAACTGCAACTTTGTCTAAAAAAGCTACCATTGTATATTTAGCTTCTTTTTCAGGCGTCCCATTTTGTGAATAAGTCGTCTCCTTAAAGTTAACTTGGTATTTGTCCTTGTCAATTTTAACAAAGCTTTCAATCTCAACTGAAATTGATTTTTGCATTCTTAAAACTTCATTTGTATTAGTTTTATTGGCGATAAAATCCTCGATTTTAGCTTTTGCAGAATTATTTACAAATGCCATTTTTTCTTTTGTCTGTTCTTTATAAAACTCGCTGTCCTTGTAAACAGTTCTTATTTTTTTCACAAAATCAACCAAAAAATATTCAATCAATTTTTCATCAACGTTTTGATTACTAGCGTTCTTAGTATTTAAAACCTGTCCATTGACGGAGTTTTCTTTATCAACTCTTATAACATAAGGAATATACGGATTTTTTACACTTCTATAAATTAATCCAAGGAGTGTCATAAAGTTTGTTAAAGTTAAGCACACTATTATAAAATATAATATTTTTAAATATTTTTGAATTTTGACAGTTGAATGATACATCATTTCAACTGATGTTCTCATACCTTTGGAGCTACTCAAATTCCCAAACTCATATTTCTCACTAATTTTTTTATTTCTTTTATATTCACAACTTTCCCCTCTAAAATTAAAATTTTAATCAATCAAGTTTTCCAAAATATATTTTTTATTTTTGTAGTCATAACCTTTTACTCTCATTATTTCACTCACATAATTACTGCTGTCCATTTTTTTCTTCACAGTAATTACAATATTTACAGCTTGCACTATTTCTTCAATCTGCGGAACAGAAGTTATTGAGAGCATATATTGTTCCATTTTTTTTAACGCAGATTGACTGTCATCTGCATGAATTGTATTAAATCCTCCTTTTGAACCAGAATTCCAAATTTTTAGTAAAATATCAACCTCTTCCCCAGTTCTTGACTCTCCAACAATTACGGTATCTCCATCAAGCCGCATAGAAGTTTTTAATAAATCAGAAAGTTTTACATATTTTGAAGTTGTAAGCTCTACCTTGTTGTCGCAGTCGCATATAATTTCGGGTGTATCTTCAATTATAATTATCCGTTTTTTTGTCCCTTTCAATTCATTGATGCAAGCATTTGCAAGAGTAGTTTTTCCAGTTCCAACTCCTCCAGCGATTAAAATATTTGCTCCATTATGTATCTCTTCTACAAGCTTTTTTTTATATGTTTCCGAAAGTTTTCCAGTATTTACATAATCAGTCAGCGGAAAAATTCTAGACGGCCTTTTTCGCAGTGAAAAAACAGGTTGACCTTTTACAATATCGCCTATTAAACATTCTATTCTCTCGCCAGTTGGAAGATTTGTCGATAAAATTGGTGCTTCTTCAGAAATTATGGCGTGATTGTAATCGGCAATTAACTTTATCATATTTTCTGCTTTATCCGCTTCCAAAATTATATCTGTTTTAAATTTCCCCTTTCCAAACATATCGACTCTTATGAACCCATCTTGATTCAAATTAATTTCATTGATATTTTTATCTCTTAAAAGCGTCATAATATCTTTTCCAAACTGTGAAAATATGACTTCGCTGTCTTCGCGAACTTTGATAATCTGCTTGTATCTATATGGTAATTTTGAAAAAATCGAATCATAAGTTGTAATATAACTTAAATCTTCAAGTCCAATATCGTCTGGACTTTTTTCCAAAACTTCCATTTTAGTTTTTTTATTTTTTTCCTCAATTTCTTCAATAGAAATTTTTATTGCTTCCATTTCTCCCCCTTTAATCACAAAATTAAATTAAAATCAATATTTGCTCCAAAAATCCAAAAGATAAAATCACCAATCGCCCAAGTCAATCCAATAATAAACGCCGCCTGAATAAATTTCATAAAAACAGTTGCCAAATCTGGTGGTTTTCCCGAAGAAAAAATTTCTGGAAAAATTCCTAAAATTGCGACAATTAGCATAACTCCGGTTATTGTCCACTGTAAAAACTCAATAAATCCAAATAAAATTCCATTTACATCTTTTGTAACTTCCGAAGCACCTTTATCTATTTCACCTGCAAAAGCTGGAAATATTAACAATATAAACATTATGATTACAAATATTTTTCTACTTTTCATATTTTTCTCCTGATTATTAATCTTTTTTTAATTATAACTTTATAATCTTTTTTTGTCAAGAAAAAATTAAATAAAAATTAAATTAATTTAGAACAAAAAAATTAATCTTGACTTTTCATAAAAATAATATTAAAATTAATTAAAATAAAAAAAAGGGGGAGAACAATGAAAAAAACAATTTTTATTTTTTTTATAACAACTAGTCTATCTTTTACAAATGGTCTGCGATTTACAATGGAGAAAGATAAAGATAACAATTTGAATAAAAAAAATTCTCGATCTGAAAAAGAAATTTCTGAAATTGGAGATGCTGATATAAAGTCATTTGAAACAAATATAAATACAGATGTAAAATTAATTGACAAGAAAAAAAATAATAAAATTTTACTAAACAATTTGCTCAATAAAATAATAAAAGAATCAAATACTTATTTAGGAACCCCGTATTTGTGGGGTGGAACTACAAAAAATGGAATTGATTGCTCAGCTTTTGTTAAAAATGTCTATTTATCAGTAGGAATAAAACTTCCCAGAGTTTCACGAAACCAAGCAAAAGTTGGAAAAACTGTGCCGTTAGATACAATAAGAAAAGGTGATTTAATTTTTTTTGAAACAGACAAAAACCGTCCAAATACAGTTTCACACGTTGGAATTTATTTAGGAAATGGCAAATTAATTCATGCTTCCAGTAAAAACAAAAAAGTTGTCATAGTTCCGCTTAATCAAGGATATTTTTTATCAAAAATGGTTACAATAAAAAGGATTATAGATGTCTTATAAAAATAAAATGGACAAAATATTTGAATATTTAAAAGACAATTTTTTTGAAGACGAAGTAATTGATGACTTTGACAATTTAAATTTAAATTATAATTTTGAATCAGAAAAATATTTGAATAAAAATTTTATTTTTCAAAATATAAATAGAATGTTTTTACAAAGTAAATTTTCTGAAATAAAAAATTTTGAAAAAAAATTTAATTTTTTGGCAGACGATAATGTAAAAAAAATTTTTAAAGATAAATTTAGAAACGAATCGGTTAATGATTTTAATGATTTAAAAAAACTTTTTTCTAAAAAGAAAAATATTTCAAAAATATCTTTAAACTCTATCGTTAATTTGATAAGCAAAACCAAACTTTACGATTTTTTCGAATTAAATATTTTGGAAAACGAAAATTTTAAAAATTTTAAAGAATATAGAAATGAAAAAAGTATACTAGAAAATGAATATTCCTTTTTTATTTTAAATTTAAAAAATAATTCTTCCAATTTAAAATTTTTACTGAAAGAAAAACAAAAAAATATAAATTTATTAAATATAAAAAATCAAGAAATTTTGGATGAGAATTTTAAAAATCTTTCAAATAATTTTATTAAATTAAATTTTCTTCGTAAAATAAAAAAAAGTAAAGTTGATATCGAAAATATGAAAATAATCAGTCAGTTTCCAAAATATTTAAATAAGTAACTGCATAAAAAAAATAACTCTAATAATTTTATTTTGAGTTATTTTTCTTTAATTCTGAACCTCCCACTTCTCGCGTCGCAGGATTCTAAAATCTTTAAAAGTATTTAAAAATTTTCTAAGAAGTTTGATAGCTTTAACACTATCCTTATTCTTTTAGGCGTGTTCAGCTCGCCCCTATTGTATAGGACAACATTTAAGTCCACAACTTTACTTTTCTTTAGAATATTTAATACTCCATTACAATCTTCAATCAAAGATATTATATCATATATTCTACATTTTATCTACTAAAATTTTTCCATATGCTTACTAAATTTTTGTGCAATTCATCTCACAACTAAAGTTGCGAGTGTTCTTGCACTATTTCATAAAAGTAAAAAAATTCTGTCATTTTTTAAATTCAAATTTCTTATTTTTTTCTAAAATTTTTATTCTTTTATCAAAATTATTTATACACTGATTTATAAACTCTTTTAACCTTATTAAATGGTGTTTCGATTTCTCTAAAAACTTCTGTTCCTTTTACTAAAAACATTTTTCCATAATAAATTGATTTTCCAATTTCTTTTATTTTTATCAAAAGTAATACTACGATATAAAGTGTCAATATCAGTTCAAATAATTTTGACATATTACTAATTCCACTTTTTTCAATTTTGTCAGTTAGTGAAAAACTGACTCCAGCTAGTAAAAACATTACAATAACATTTGTCATTGCATAAATTACTGCTCCAACTACTCCAATTCCAATATTTTTTGTGATTTTCAAAACTAAAAATATAATGATACACATCGAAAAACAGCCAATTATTAAATAATCAATTAAAATTGACATTATTTCAACAGCTGCCTTAAAAATAAGATATAAAAATAAAATTCCAGAAAATAATAAAATTAACGGCATTATATTGTTGACAACTCCTTGAATGTTAAACATCATTTTTATTCCTTGCAACATAATCGAAAATGGAATATCAAATAATTTGATTAAATATTCTGAAAATTTTTTCATATCAAAATTTTGTCCAGCTAATATACCACCGACTTTCATTGAAAAATCAAACAACACTCCTGTATAAAAATTCCAAAAAAAACTATTTGCCAAAAGTGAAAAAACAATTCCCGTAACTATAATTTGTGGAATGATATTTTTTAATATTTCAATTATTGTTTTTGAATGTTTCGTTTCAACATTTAAAATACTTTTAAAAATCCTAATTAAAACTTCTACAGTTCCCATAAACAAAAGAAAAACGGCTAAAATATTTGAAAGCGTTCTCCCAACATTGTCAGTAATATTTCCTACTACTTTAAACAAATTTGTCACCATTTTACTCCGAATATCTTTTGTCTCTTCCATTTTTCCAATTGGAGATTTTTCATAATTTGGATTATTTACATAACCATTATTTCCACTATCATTTTTCAATTCTCTCATTTCATTTGCCATAAATGTTGCCGCAGCTATAATTTCCCAATATTTTAATTCTGTTTTATCCCACAATATTGGACTTGTTTCTGTATCATTTTTAAAATTTAAGCTTGATGACTTTATTGCATTCGTAGCTAATCCTATATTATATGCTGAAATGCCTGTCGCAGCAGTTGATAAAATCGTCCCAAAATTAAAGACAGCATTTTCATCAAAATTTTGATTTTGGCTTTGAAAATCATTTTTTTCAACATTTTGATTTTTTTCCAAAGCATTTGCAACTGTAGAAAAAATTCCAATAATTAAAATTAAAAATATTATTTTTTTTATTCTCATTTTTCTTTCTTAATCCTCTTTTTCTAAATTTTTTTATCTAAGTTTTTTTCAAATGAATTATTTATATTTTTTCCCTTTTTCTCTAAATTTTTATCTTGTCTTTCATCTTTTTCATCTATATTTTTCCTTTTAAATTTTAAATTTTCTTCTTTTTCTTGTCCAATTCCCATTCCATCCAAAATTAAATTTACAACACCACTCACATTCCACATAATTTTTTGCAAAACAAAAATAATAACTGCAAAAGCAACAATTCCATCAATACTGTTAGAAATTGATATAACATTTAAAATTTGATAGATAATTCCCATTATTGCGACTGAAATAAATAGTGTAACCGCTTGTTTTATGATAAGCCTCACACCTTCAAAGCCAATCTTTTTTGTTGAATCCAAAGTTAAAAAAATTAAATATATTGTTGATACCAAAGAAAGTATTAATGCGGTAAAAATATTTCCCACAAATTTTGATAAAATCCTAATCACTATCCACATACAAAAAATTAATATTATTATTTTAATAACCATTTCAAATATCCCCGACAAAGTCATTCTTTGCAATACATTTTTTAAAATAGCAAATGGTTTTGCCAAAAATATTTGCGAAATTTTCCCTGGTGTGGTATTTAAAAAACTAGTATCTCCAAAAAATAAAATTCCAAATTTGTAGAACATCAGAAAAATGCTTTCTACAAAATATGTCAAAAAAGTTCCAGAAAACATTTTGTTACCATAAAACTGATTTTTTCCAAAGCCAAATTTTAGGGAGTAATGAACTGGTGTAACAAATATAAACGAAACAAAAAGATTTGTTGTAAAAGTTGGTATTATTATTTTAAATATTCCATAAATATCAATTTGTCCCAAATTTTTTAAAATTATTTGCAAAACATTTATAATCATAAAAAAAAGTATAGTATATCCGAAAATTTGACTTATTTTAAATGAAATTCCACGATGTAAAACAATTCCTCCAAAATAAATTGAATCAATAAAATTTGAAATTATGTGATCACCTTTTAATGTGTATTCCTTGAATACTTTTCTAAAAGTATCAGATTCAAAATTTGCATACAATGTTGAATTCACTAAAAACATTGATGCCGTAATAAAATTATTTTTAAAAAACTTTTTTACTCTCATCATTTCCCCTTTTAAAAACTATCTGACAAACTTTGTGCTATTCCCGAAACAATACTTTGCAAAAAACTTATACATAAAAATATTTTTACCATACTTATTAAATTGAAAGGTGTAATAATCACTCCATTTTTTATTACAGCTCCTCCCAGATTTTGAATTGCCATCGAGAGCAAAATTACAACTGCAAAATTTATAAGATATTGCAAAAATCCACTTATTATTATTTCCAAAGTATTAAGTGCTTTATCTCTTGTAATATTGTGCATTCCAAAAATCATATAAAATAATCCGATAGAAGTTGAAATAATAAATGAAAGTGTACTAAAAAACATATTTAAGACTATTTTTAAAAGCGTTAAAACGGTCATAAGTCCCATACCGACTGTAAGCGGTCTGAAAAACACAGTTTGCACTATTACTCTTGAAATAGAAAATAACATTCCTAATGTATTTAACGCATTTTTTGCAACTTCGGAAGGACTTGTAAACCACTGTGAAATCGTTTTCCAAATTGTTTTAAAAAATCCAAATAATCCTCCAATTGCATGAGGTTGACCTAAAATTCCATTCCCATAACTTGCCACAATCAAAGGAATTCCTTTTTTAAAAACGTGAGCGGCTAAATCTGAATAAGTTAAATATTTTCCATTTTTCATAAAAATATTACTAGCTTTTATAAAATCGCTGTAAATATAAGTCGGCAATTTATACAAAAAAACTGGCACAATGATTTTTTTCATAATCGCTGGATACATTGCAACAAACGCAAAATACGGTGATTTCAAACTAATTTCAACCAAAATATTTTTAACAATCTCTTCAATCGAACCACTAAATCCATTTTTTAAAATTTTCCACAAAATATTTATGATAAGTAAAAAAATCATAATAGACATAATTATTCTTGAAAGTTCAACTTCGCCATTATTTAAAATTGTAAAAAAATCTGCTTCGCCAGATGAAATTTTATTTTTAATCAAATCCAAGCCAACTTTTCCTAAACCATTTTCATTTGAAATTTCAACTCCAATTTTCTTAATCAAAATATATTTTAAAATTACTTCAATATAATAAAAAAAATTTATAGCACAAAACAATTATTTCCCCTCCTTCTTAAAAAAGTTTTCTATTTCTATTCCTCGCTCATTTCTTTTGATTTTTTATGAATAACCTTTAACGTTTTTGTTTCCAAGTCCTTTAAATTTTTAATTTTTTCTTCAGCTTCAAATTGATTCTTTGGCATATTTTTTAAAAATTCTTTTCTAAAATTTTCAATTTCTGCATCAGAAATATTTAAATTTTGTTCTTTAAATATTTTTTTTATTTCTTCATTTGGAATATTTGCAAATTTTTGAATATTTTTTTCATAAGAATCTTCTTTTTCTTCAGGTTCCTCCACAAATAATTCTGATCTTGTTAAATTTTTTTCTTCTTCTTTTGAAACAACTTTCTTATACTGCGCATTTCTTTTTTCACCAAAAATTGGAGTTTTAGAAAAATTTAGATTAACTAGCAAAATTACAAAATAAATAATTAAAGCCAAACCTCCCATAAAAATATATTTTTTAGGAATGGCATTTCCCCTTATCACAACTTTATCTTCCATCGACAAAATAAAATCAATAATTTTTTTCTTCATATTTTTCCCCCAATTTCTTAAATTTCAAATACAGCATTTTTTCAAAAAATGTTTTAAAATCACTTTTCTCAATTTCGACTATTTCAAATTCTGCCATTTCATAAATCAAGCTCTTTAACTCTGTTTCTGGCAAAAAATTAATTGGAATCTTATTCAAAACTGAAATTGGATTTCTTAAAAGAATAATAGCTTTTTTTTGAAAATCGAAAAATTTAGATGAATTTATTTCTTTTATTATAAAATCTTGATCTTTTAGAGCTACATCAAAATATTCTTTTATTTCGCCAATATTGTTTTTTCCCCGAATATATTTTATTTCATAAGTTTTCTCCCGCTCAATCAAATGAAAAAGTTTCTTTTTTATTTTTATAAAAATTTTATTTTCTTCACTTAATGAAACATCTAAATAATTTCGCACAATAATTTTTTTCCCATAATTTCCAAATCCCATTTTTTTTATAATAAATAAAACTAAAATCAAAAAAATTAATGTCATCAAATTAAATAACATAATCTCCCACCTTTTTCTAAAAAATATTTTTAATTTTTTTTGTAAGTGAACAACTTTCTTCACCCTCCAAATAAAAATTTTCAGTTTTAAAATATTGTTTGTCCAAATAAATATCAAATTTAGAACTTTTTAACCTAAAATTTTTTATTTCAACTTTTTTCCCAAAAGATTTTTTTTCTCCGTATAAAATAATTTTTTCAAATCCATTCATCAGTTTTAGAAATTCAAAAAAATTTTTAAAAAGTGAGCTTTGCACAAAAATTTCATTTCTTGAATTAATGTTAAAAAAAATATATTTTATATTTTCATCTAAAATTCTGTGATACTTAAAAAGATTGAAAAATTTATCTATATTATCTTCATTTAACTCAAACGGATTCTTTTTATCAATTTTAAAATTTTTTTTATATTTATATTCCAGATATTCTTCGTACAAAACTTCTTTTTTCTCAATTTTTTTCTCATTATTCAAAAAAATTATTTCCCTTTTAAAATTTTGCCCCCTAAAAAATTTATATTCATCTTGTAAAATATCAAAATCTGAAATTCTAAAAACTACCCCATCTAAAAATAAATTAACACAACTAATTTCATCAAAAAAAGCGACTGTCACTAATCTTTCAAAATTTTTATTTCCAAATTTTTGTGAAAACGGAACAACAAAATTAAATTTTTTCAAAAGTAAAAAATACACTTTAATAAAGATAAATTCTTTGTCAAAATGATAATTTTTATCCTTTAAATTTTTATTTTTATATTCTTCAATAACGCTATAGATATCATTCAAAAAAATTCCCACAACTTTTTGATTTTTTACTTTTTTTGGCTTTTTCAAATTTTTTATTTTAAAATTAAAAGAAAAATCTTTATTCTTTTTTTCCAACTCAAACTTTTTTTCTTCACACAACTTTTTGATTTTTTCTTCATTTTCTAAATTTTTTTCCAAAATATCTTTAAACTCAATCTCAATTTGCTTCTTTTGAAAATTCATTATTTTTTTAATCAAATTAATGTCATTAAGTTTTACATTCTTTTTTTCAATTATTCCATTTTCATTAGGAACTCCTACAATATATTTTCTAAGTTCATCAATCAAATCTTTAAAAACAACACTTTTTGCAATTTCAAAAAAATTAATTTTTTTCATATTTATGTTATAAAATTCAATATTTACTAAATAAAATTTAACCCCATTTTTCACAACTAAATTTTTTTTTATAATTTCTTCAAACTTTTCAAATATCAATTTTTTCAATATTTTTTCCTTTGGGAAATTTTTTTTATAAAAAATTTCTTTTTTATTTTTTAATAAATTTTCAGGAATCAAAATCGACTTTTTTCTTACATCAAAGAATATCCTAGCTTTATAAAATTTTTTTGCTAGTTTATAAAAATCTCTATCTTTTTTATTTTTTTCAAAATTAAAATTTAACTTCAAATTTTTTAGAATCGAAATTCCTACTAAAAACTTCTCTTTTTTTAAAATTTCTTTTCCATTTTCAAAATAAATCTTTTCATATTCAAAATTTTCTTTTATAAAATTATAAATCTTCATAAAAATATAAATTTCATTAATTTTATTTTTTTTAATTTTATTTCTTAAATTTTCTTTTTCCTCAAAACTCCTTTTTATTTCCTCGTCCACCTCTTCCAGATATTCAAATTCTTCATACCTTTTTTTATAAATCCAAAATAATTTTTTTAAAATTTTTTCCGAGGTTTTTAAATAATTTTCTTCCAATTTCTCATCTACAACTTCCATTTTCAAATTTTCATATCCAAAATAATTAAAAAAATCCAAAACACTCAATTTATAATCCACGTTTTTATTATCTTTTTTATTTTTTAAAAAACCATCTCTATCTTTTATTGTCGCTTCATAAATTATTTTTTTTCTTTTCTGAATTTTTGAAATCTGCTCTACAAAAAATTGATTAATTCCATTTTGCTTTTCAAAATCATTCGTCCCATAAATAATTTTAGGATTAAAAACTAAATTTTCTTTTTCGAATGAATCTTTTTTTATTTCACAATTTAAAATATTTTTTACATCACTAAAATAAATACTCACATTCCAAAGTTTTTCAATATTTTTAAAACTCAATTTATAATTTTCTTTCATTTTTCCCCCTTTCCCCTCAAAAACTTTAAAATTTTCTATTTTAATTTCAAAAATATTTTATTATCTTTTCCAAATTTTTCTCATCAATCAAAAATTTCATCTCAAATTTAAGATCCTTTTTTTTAAGAATTCCAAAATATCTTGAGTCAAACGAAGTAGGTGTATCTCCCATAACAAAAAATTCATCTTTTTTTAAGACATAACTTTCTCCTTTCATATTTTCATTTAGTCCTTTTATTTTAAAAATTTTCCCCTTTTTTATCCCATTTATAAGAATTTCCCCACTCCTTTTGATTTCTATTTTATCCCCATAAACTCCTGCAATTCTTTTCATTAAATAAATTTTTCTCATTTTATTTTTATTTGGAAAATTTTCTAAATACTTCAAATATTTTTTATTTAGTTCAAACAAGACTAAATTATTTTTTTCATACTTTGGAAAAATTTTTTTAAAATAAAACCCTTTTGGCAAACTATTTGTAACATTATAAGTAAACCTAGTGAAAATAAAAATTATAAGAAAAAAAATAAATACAAAAACTGAAAAAAAATATTTCTTAAAAATTTTCTTCATTTTAATTTTAACTCCTTTTTAATTCTATTTTATTATAACATTAATTTTAAATTAAAACAAGAATTTTTTTAATTTTCAAAAAATTTTTTTGATGCACTAAAAATCACAATTCAAAATAATATTAAAATTTCCAAAGACAGAATAAAAATATTTAGAGGTAAATAAAAACTTCTGTCTTTAAGTTTCTTATTTAACCCACGAAATTATTAAAATAAATTTTTTTAAGCAGAGGTGTTCATCATTGCACCCCCGTATCCCAGCGGGTCTTTGTCATTTTTTATGTGCTGCCGAAAAACTCTTAGACTAGCATGGGGATTATAAGGGAAAATGACAATCCTTTCTCGTTATGTAAAATTACACTAAACAAAATAACATCTTGTAATTACAAATAAATTAAAAAATATTGAAATTAAAATTTGCCACTAAAATTTTTACACTATCAATTTTAAAAAAAATATTTGACAAATTTTCAATTTGTATGTATAATGTAACCAAGAAATATTTGTAATTATTTCAATTTAAAAATAATAATCATTTATAGTTAAATAATTAAATCAATTGAAAAAATTTCTCTATGATTGGCAATCATTTGTCTATTTAATATGAATCAATTTCTCTAAAATAAAAATTTTCAATTTGATTTATTTAACTATAAATTATAAATTTAAAAAATTAAAATTATAGGAGGAAATATATATGTCATTAATTGGAAAAAAAGTTGAAAACTTTACAGTTCAAGGCTATCAAAACGAAACTTTCAGAGAAGTAAACTTTGAAAAAGATATTTTGGGAAAATGGAGCATTTTTATGTTCTATCCAGCAGATTTCACATTTGTTTGCCCAACAGAATTAGAAGACTTGGAAGACCATCACAAAGAATTAAACGATTTGGGATTTGAAGTTTATTCAGTAAGTACTGATACTCATTTCACTCACAAAGCTTGGCACGATCATTCAGAAGCAATTAGCAAAGTAACTTTCACAATGCTAGGAGATCCAAAAAAAGAATTAGTTAAAATCTTTGATGTTTTAGAAGAAGAATCAGGAATGGCTTTCAGAGGAACTTTCGTTGTAAACCCTGAAGGAAAAATTGTTGCTTATGAAGTAAATGACGGAGGAATTGGAAGAGATGCTTCAGAATTAGTAAGAAGAGCAAAAGCTGCAAAATTTGTACACGATAATCCTGGATTAGTTTGTCCAGCTAAATGGAAAGAAGGAGAAAAAACACTAAAACCTGGATTAGATTTAGTAGGTAAAATCTAATTTATTAAATTAAATAAAAAAATTATCCACAATTTAAAAGTATAAAATGACTTAAGGGAGTCTTTCTCCCTTATTTTGAATAAATAAAAATAAAAAAGGAAGAGGAGAAAATGGCTTTATTAGATAAAAATATTGTAGAACAATTAAAAGGATATTTTAACAACATAAATGGAAATATCGAAATGGTAGCATTTTTGGACGACAGCGAAAAATCAAAAGAATTAGATAGCTTTTTAACAGAAGTTGACGCCATTTCAGATAAAGTTAATTATTCAAAAAAAACTTTTGGAGATGATACTGCTTTTGAAAAAGCACACAATATCACAAGACCAATTTCATTTACTTTGTTAAAAGATGGAAAAAAATCTGGAATTAACTTTAATGGGATTCCTGGAGGACATGAATTTAACAGTTTTATTTTAGCAATACTTGGACTTGCTGAAATGGGGAAAAAATTGGAAGGAGAACAATTAACCAAAGTTAAATCTGTTACAAAACCTTTAAATATCGAAACTTATGTTTCTCTTTCCTGTACAAAATGTCCTGAAGTAATTCAAGCATTAAATACAATTTCTATGGAAAATGAAAATATCACAACTTCACTAATCGACGGAGGAGTTTTTACCAAAGAAGTAACGCAAAAAAATATTCAAGGTGTACCAGTTGTTTATATCAATGGTGAAAAGGCTTCTGTTGGAGAAAAAACAATTGAAGAATTGATTGATATTGTTACAAATGCCTAATAACCTAAAATAATTTATATAATTTAAAAAGAAACTATTTCATAAAATTATCTTATGAGATAGTTTCTTTTTTTATAATTTACCACTTTTTCTAAACAAATCTTTTACCCTCAAATTATTTTTTCTCGCTTTTAAAACCCACGAAACCGATCCTTGTACAAAATACAAAATTCTTAGCCAATTTTGATTTATATAAATATTCTCATCGCTTTTTAAAGTTAAAATATTATCAGAAAATTTTTCTAATGCTTTACCTAAATTTTTCAGAGGTCCTTTCCCAAATTTACATTTTTTCAAATATGGCAACAATTCTCCTGCACCCACACCAACTCCTTGTCCCCATTTTGCCTTAACTTTCTCGCACCAGTTTTTCATCTGTAAAATTGCCAAATGATTTTGTTTTCCTTCATAAAATCCATTATTAACCACACAATAAATTTTACTTCCAGATTTTATAACTTTTTCCTTCTCAAATTCTACAAGTAATTTTAGCAGATTGGATGGAATCCCATCAACATATAAAGGAAAAAGAAATATTAAAACATCGCTACTATAGATTTCATTTCTAATTTTATCATTTAGATTAAAAGAAATTGAATAATATTTTTTTATTTTATTTTCTTTAAGTAAAGACGAAAGATAATTTCCTAATATTTCAGAATTACTTTTAACTGCTTTTGGACTTCCATTTATTACAGTGATTTTCATATTCCATCATTCTCCTTGATCTTCTAAAAAAGAAACCTTAAAATTTTTTGTATTTAAATTCACACTATTAGCCTTTACTATTTCTTTAGCCGCTGTCTTTTCACTTTGTGTCAATTTTTCACCATAAAAATATACATTTAAATCAAATCTCATTTTATTTCGTGCGACATGATGCATTTCCTTATTCTTAAATTTAAAAAATGGCAACAAATATGGAATTGTTCTATCCAGTACATTTTTTACGAACGGACTATAAGAACCATAGACACATTGACTTATAATCACAACTTTATCTGCCTTGGAATATAATGTTGCTAAATTTTCATATCCATCCCTAATTTTACATCTCCCAGGAGTTTTAATCCAGCATTCAAAACACCCCATGCAGCTTTTAATTCTATTATTATCACAAATTATAAATATATCTTCATCAGCTATTATTTTCTTTTGATTTATACTTTCTTTTATTTTATCTATAATTTTTTCTTTTTTTTCAATTTTCCACTTCAAATTTTTCAATTTTTCATTATCTAAATCATGTATAATCAATTCCATATTTCTCACCTTATTTAAGATTCAGCCTCATATAGCATAACAAAATTCCATTTTGATATTACTTTACTATACAAACTGATTTTATTATCTCTTCTATTTTTTCTTCCCAAATTTCAGAATGTTTTAATATTATATCATTCATAATCATTATTGTTACTAATCCCTGTACTAATGCCCACATTGCTATAATTTTATCTTGTATAGCTTGATTTGGTACATCTGCTTTTTGAAGTACTTTAGTTGCCTCACTTTTTAATATATTAAAAGCACTTTGATTACTATTTTCTATTTCTGAAAACTCTGACAATAAATCTATTTTTGTATTACTTCTTGAAATTATAAAATAATAATACTCATGATTTTCACAAAAAAACATAACATATGTTTTTCCTAATTTTACCAATAAATCTTCGTTATTTTCATATTTTTTTCTCGTCTTAGCCAATTCCATTGCTAATATTTTCCAAATATAATCACTCATTGCTTCAAGTAAATCACTTTTTTTCTTAAAATATGTATAGGGAGCCGCATTACTTACTCCACACATTTTAGCTATTCTTCTTAAAGATAATTTTTCTTCCCCCACCTCATTTATCATTTCTATCCCCTTTTCAATCAATTCTTCTCTCAGATTTCCATGATGATAGCTCTTTTTAGATTTCTCCATTTTATTGACCTTTCATTTATCTTATCACTGTAAAGATTATACAATTTAATCTTAACACTGTCAAGTTTATTTTGAAAATTTTTTTATTTTTAACTTAAATTTTTTAAATATCTTTCGGCACCTCATAAGCCTGATGGCAAATTGGACATTCCAAATATTCTTTCCTTGCACTTATCGGAAAAACTGGTATCCAAAACAAAGTAAACCAGTCACGATATTCCATAAAATTCCAATCAGATGTATTGTTGCATCTTGAACAATGACAGTTTTCTAGTGTTCCTAAATTTTTAAATTTTCTTTTCGTTCCAAATATTAAAATCATTCTGGATGCTTCTCCTTTAATTTTTACATTTTTTGACAAGGGGTCAAGACCCCTTGCTAATCTTTTAATTATAAAATTTTTTTAATTACTAATCTTCTTTTTCAATTTCCAGTAATTTCAATCTCAAGTCATCTTCAAGCATTTGTTCTTCAATTCTCGCAGGTGCTCCAGTCATCAAGTCTTGTCCTTTATTCGTTTTAGGGAACGGAATTACTTCTTTTATTGAATCTTCCTTCAACATCGCCATAAGCCATCTGTCTATTCCATAAGCAAGTCCTCCATGTGGCGGAACTCCATATTTTAAGACTTCCAAGAAAAATCCAAATTTATCTTCCAATTCTTCTTGGCTAAATCCTAATTTTTCAAAAACTTTTGCTTGTAAATCTTCATCGTGAATTCTAATACTTCCTCCACCGATTTCATAACCATTTAAGACAATATCGTATGAATCTGTCTTAATTTTTGCAAGTTCATTCGTATCAAGATACTTTCTATCTTCTTCCTTAATTGAAGTAAACGGATGGTGTTGTGCTTTATATCTATTTTCTTCTTCACTCCATTCAAACATAGGAAAATCAACTACCCATAAGAATTTAAACGCATTTTTGTCAATTAATTCCAACTCTTCTCCCAATTTCAATCTCAATGCTCCCAATCCATCATGCACAACTTTGTATTTATCAGCCAAAATTAACGCAACTTCATTATTTTTAATTCCCAATTTTTCAATAATTTGTGCCAATTTTTCTTCTGAAAAGAATTTTGCAATTGGAGAATTTATTTCCCCATTTTCATTCATTTTAATATACGCCAAACCTTTTGCTTTAAAGTATGTTTTCACATAATCTTCCAAATCTTTAATATATTTTCTTGAGAATTTTTTTGCATTTGGTGCAACAATCGCTTTCACATTTCCACCATCTTTCAACGCATTTTCAAAAACGCCAAATCCACAATCAGAAGTTTCTCTAGACAAATCAATCAATTTCATATCAAATCTCAAATCTGGTTTATCTGAACCATAAAAATTCATAGCATCATCGTAGCTCATTTGAGGAAATTTTTCAGTAATTTCAATTCCTGTTACATCTTTAAATACTGTCTTTGTCAATTCTTCAGCCATTGAAATCACATCTTTCTGCTCAACAAACGACATTTCCACATCTAATTGAGTAAATTCAGGCTGTCTGTCAGCTCTCAAATCTTCATCTCTAAAACATTTTGCCAATTGGTAATATTTGTCAATCCCAGAAACCATAAGTATTTGCTTAAATAATTGTGGTGATTGTGGCAATGCATAAAAATCACCTTTGTTAGTTCTACTTGGCACGATAAAATCCCTTGCTCCTTCAGGTGTCGCTTTTGCCAAAATCGGAGTGTCGACATCCAAAAATCCATTTTTATTCATAAATTTTCTAATCGAAAACAGCATATCATTTCTTTTAATAATATTATTTAACATTTTCGGTCTTCTAATATCCAAATATCTATAAGTCAATCTCATATTTTCACTAAGATTCCCAGTTTCACTAATCTCAAACGGCAGCTGCTTTGCTCGGCTTAAAACCTCAATTTTTTTTGCTTCAATTTCAATATCCCCAGTTGGAATATTTTTATTTTTACTACTTCTTTCAGCCACAAATCCTGTAACCTTCAAAACCCATTCATTCTTATATTTTCTAGCTTCCTCAAAAAGCTCACTCCCAGAAACTTCCTCATTCAACAAAATCTGGGTAATCCCATATCTATCCCTCAAATCAATAAACACAAAGTGCCCCAAATCCCTAACTTTAGAAATCCATCCCGACAAAGTTACTTCTTCGCCAATATTTTCCATTCTTAACTCATTTAATTTATAGTTTCTATACATTTTTTGTCCTTTCTTTATTTAATAATTTTATATTTTTTCTATAAAATTTAGTACAATCTATTTTTTTTATAATTTATCTTATTTCATTTCATTCCAACTTTTTTCCACAACTTTTTGCATTTCTATCACATCTTTTGGCAATCCTTCAACAGTTATTTCATAAAGCTTGTCTTTCACAATAACACTATTTTTAATCATTGATTTTCCTTGAAAATCTGTCAATACAAACCGCATTCCTTTATGACCATTCAAAATTACTGGTTCTAGCGACATTTTATTTTCAGAGACTCCTGCTTTTTTATATTTATCATACACATTTTTTAACATTTTTTCTACTGCCTTTTCTGAATTCATATTTTTGTACTCTTTAGCTAAATCATATGACATAAGCGTGTAAATATCACCATTTCCTTTGCTCATTTGCATTGCATATACTGGTAATCTAACATCAGCAAATAATGTCCAACCTTCTATTTTAGGATATTCGATAAAACCTACTTTTTCATTTCCAAATCTACCTTTTTCAAAATATTTCATCGAATCTATATATATTTTTCTCTTTTCAGTTTCAACTTTTTTAACTATCTCTTGTCCCTTTTCAGAATTCAAATCTAATAAACATCCAATATGTCCCGCAGGTTTATAACAATTTTCAGAATATAAACTTAATGCACTAATCAAAAGTAACGCTGTAAAAAAAATCTTTTTCATCTTAATACTCCTTTAAATTTCTTGTTTCAAAATCTCCAAAACTTCCTCAAAGCTATATTTTTCTTGCTCTCCAGTACTAAACTTCTTAACCGTAATCACGTTTTCATCTCGCTCTTCTTCCCCTAAAATCAAAACATATTCAGCATTTTCACGGTTTGCCTTTTTCATTTGTGCTCCAAAGCTTTTTGCATTGTAGTCAAAGTTTACTTTAATACCATTTTTTCTAAGTTCGTTTACTGTTTTCACAAAATATTCTTTTGTGTCATCAAAATAAATCACATAAATTTTTTTTTCTTCTTCAGAAATTATAGAATCATCCATTAACATTGCGATTCTTTCCATTCCAGCGGCAAATCCAATTCCAGGAACTTTCGCATTTCCTAATATTTCAAGCAATCTGTCGTATCGTCCACCCGCTAGAACTGTCGCTTGCGACCCCAATTTATTCGATTTAATTTCAAAAACTGTGTCCGAATAATAATCAAGCCCTCTAACTAATTTATCATTTACGACATAATTCACGCCCAACAATTCCAAATATTTTTTAGTAGCTTCAAAATATTTTTTACTTTCTTCATCTAAATAATCGTAAAGTTTTGGTGCATTTTTAAACTCTTCCTGATCGCCTTTATCCTTAGAATCCAAAGCTCTCAAAGGATTTTTCTCATATCTTTTTTGTGAATCCTCACTCAATTTATCAAGTCTTTCAAACATAAATTTTTTCAAATCTTCAATATATTTTTTTCTCGACTCAACATTTCCCAAACTGTTAATTTCCACAACCAATTCAGTAATTCCTAGCTCTTCAAGAAAATCACAACCCATTTTAATAATTTCTGCATCCAGATATGCACTTCTCACACCAAACATTTCCACTCCTGTTTGATGAAATTCTCTCATTCTCCCTTTTTGAGGCGCTTCATATCTGTACATTGGACCGTTGTAAAACCATTTTACAATCGGAGAAGACTTATGAAATCCAGCTTCAAGATACGCTCTTACAACTCCCGCAGTCCCTTCTGGACGCATTGTAACATCTCTTTCTCCCTTATCTTTAAAATCGTACATTTCTTTAGAAACAACATCAGTCTCATCTCCAACTCCTCGTTTGAAAAGCTCTGTTTCTTCCAAAATCGGCGTAATTATCCGCTCAAATCCATATTTTACAAAAACTTTTTTTGAAACACCCACAATCGCATCATATTTTTTCACATCATCTGAATATCTATCTTTCATTCCTTTTAAGGCGGTTATCATATTTTTTTCCTTTCTTAATTAATATCGTCAATTTTATTTTATAAATTATTATATCACAATTGACTAAAGATTTTAAGATGTGGGATTTTATAGTTTAATTTATTTTATTTTTCTCATCTTCAATCAAATCTCTTAAATCATTGCTTCCTTCTTCATAAATTATTTTTGCGATAACTCTCAAAATTTTGTACAATTTTCTTAAACCGTAAAATATCAAAATTGTCAAAAGAAAAGTCTGAGAAAATAGTAGCGAAAATAATAAATTTATATTTTTGTTGATTTTATATAAACTTTTTTCCAAAAAAAGGCTAAAAACGATATTTCTTAATAAATAAACTTGCAAAGGAATATAAATTGCTGTTGCCATGCGAATTATTTTTAATATTGAAAGCACAAGTTTTCTCACTTCAAATGGATATTTTTTCTCTCTTTGTAAAATATGGTACATAATCTTTTCTTTTGTAATAAATTCCAAATCATAATATCTATCTTTTAAAGTCAAAAGTAACACTAAAATTACTGAAATTAAAAACATTACATAATTAATCTTTTTTTTATTTTTCAGCTTTTTATCCACAATAAAAATTTCTTTTCCCTTACTTTTTCGAAAATAGCGGTAACTACTGTTTAAAGGCAAATAAATTCCATTTGAAAGTTTTATAATTTTTCCTGAAATAATGTTTCCAGTGTAAACTTTATCTTTTGAAAAAATTTTTACAACATTATTTTTTAAGTCAATATATTCGCCTCTTTGAGATTTTAAATCACTATTTCCTTCGTCAAAATTATTTTTATTTTTTTCGTAATAAAGCATTAGGCTGCTATTTTCCTTAACTAATAAATTTTCAACTCTGTAATTTCCTTCTATTTTATTTACAGGACTAATAATTTTCCCATTTTTGTCAACTGACCATTTAAAATGATTGTTTTCATTTAAAATTTCAATAGTTGAATTTTTCAGCAAATCTACTTTGTCAATATCATCGCTTTCCAAAATTAAAAAACTTTGATTTTTTTTCAAAAGAGTTAACGTATAATTTTTAAAAGTAAAATTTGCTAGACACAACAAAATTATTCCGAAAATTATTTTAACTAATTTTATGTGCAGATAAAATGTTCCGATATAGAACTTTTTAGTTATTTGCACAAAAAATAAAGTTATCCATCTAATAATGACAATACTCATCCAAACTATGATAAATGTCACCCAACCTACAAAAATTAATAAATAAATGTGATAATTTAAAACTTTAATTTGCCAGGCAATGTTTAAAGAAGTTAGTATTAACATTGTATAAACTGATATTTCCAAAAAAAATTGAGATAAATCTATTATTTTAATTTGATTATTTTTTATTTTTAAATATTTTTCCCGCCTGTAATAAAGTTTTTTTATATTTTTTTTAGTTTTATTTTTTTCATATCGCTTTTTTAATCCTTTTATTTCATTTTCCGATCTTTTTAACATCGTAAATTTAAAATTTTTTAAACGTACATCATTTTTTAAATACTTATTTTCTTTACGCATAAGATCAACTTTTGTAGAAATAAGATAAGATACGATAATTTTATACAAAACTTGTAAAACTTTTATAATTTCTTGCATTTTTCCTCCTTTTTTTAATTTTTTACTTTCTATAATTTTTTATATTATATAAAAAAGACTGGCTCAAGTCCAGTCTTAAATATCAGAATATCTTTATTTATCCAATTTTTACAGCCAACTGCTTTTATACATTCTGTAATCCATTTCAGGGAAAATATTATCTCTACTTTCTATTTCAGTAAGCCAGCTTTCGTCAAGTGAACCGCCTTTAAAATCTTCGTAAATTTTAAATAATCTATTTACATGATCGCTTATTTTTTTGTGAGCATAACCTACCATTGTTCCTGTGTACATTATAAATTCCCAGCAAGAAGTCTGTGCCATAACCAATTCTCTCGCAGCTTGATTTAAAGCTCTGTATTCCAATTCGTTGTATGGTTCTCTTCCGTTTGCAAGTTCTATCATTTTTGCTGCTGCTTTGTGTAAGTGTCTGTAGACATAGTCATTTGAGCCGTCTATCCAAACGTCATAATATCCATTTGCTCCCCAGCTTGACATACTTACATCCACAATTTGGTTAGTCGGATATTTTTGTAAATATTTGTATGGTGTAATTGTTGAAAAGTCTGATTCTGCTGCTGCTCTAAATACCCATTCCAAGAAAATAGGACCTTCATACCACCAATGTCCATATAATTCTGCATCGTATGGTGAAATGACGATAGGTTTTCTATATTTCATTTTTGAAGCTAAAAATTGAATTTGTTTTGAACGGTTAAACACAAAATTGTAAGCGTGTTCTTTAGCTCTGTTATAAGCTAAATCAGGGTCGTAAACTGCTTTATAGCTTCCTTTTTTATCTGTAATCGCGTGATATTTTATTCCAATATTTCTTCTTACGCCGTCGCTGTGCAAATAAGGTTTTATGTAATCGTAGTCCAATTCATATCCTGCATCTTTGTGAAACTCTCTATAAACTCCATCTCCAGGATACCCAATTTCTGAACTCCACACTTGTTCTGACGATTCCAAATCACGTGCAAATGCCGCAACATAATTTCTTGTATAAACGGGTGAATAAATACCGTAAACTGGTCTTGGATCACTGTGCATTATTCCGTGAGCATCAACTAAAAAGTAACGAAATCCATGATTTTCCAAAAATTTATCTTGTCCAGGATAATAAGCACATTCTGCAAGCCATATTCCTTTAGGTTCTCTTCCAAAGTTTTTTATGTAATCTTTTTTTGCCATATAAACCTGAGCGTTTACTGCTTCTGGATAATCTTTCATAACAGGTAAAAATCCGTGTGTTGCTGTAACAGGAATAATTTCCAAATTTCCCTGATCTTGAAATTTTCTAAATGCTCCCACCAAATCTCTTCCATATTTTTTCTCAAAAACATCTTTTGCTCTTTGATTGAACCAAAAATTATGTTTGGCAACTTTTTCCATATCCGGATAAGGTTTTAATCTCTCCAATTCTTTTTTGCAAAGGTCAATAAGTTTATCAATATGTTTTAAATATCTATTTCTTAATAAATCGTCATTCAACATATTTACAAGTGTCCCCGACATTGTTATTGTCATATTCCAAGGAACATTATCTCTCGTTAAATTTTCAAACATTTCCAAAAGTGGAATATATGTTTCTGTGATCGCTTCATATAACCAATCTTCTTCCAAAAATTCTTCATACTCAGGATGTCTTACGTAAGGTAAATGTGCGTGCAAAACAAAACTTAAATATCCATTATTCATACTTTTTTCCTCCATACTAAAATTTTTTACTATATATTATTTATACCATATTTTTCAACATTTTTAAAGTCTTATTTTAAATATCTTTTTTATATTTTTTTTTAACTAATGTTTACAAAAATTAATAGAATACTTTTAATTTATTACTTAAAATTTTTATGTTCACATCTTGATTTTCTCCTTTTTCACCATCAACACTAACTCCTATTTTTTCTTTAAATTTTTTTATTTTACAACTTTTTGCTTGTAAAATTCTCACATAGTCGTTATTCACCAAATTATTATTTAACAAATCAAAAAATATTTTCGAAATATCAACTGGATTTTCGATATTCTTCACAATCACAATGTGCAAAAATCCATCGTTTATATCCGCATCATAAATTATATCATCAAATCCAGCGACACTTTTTCCATTTAAAATGACAAATAAAATTGCTTTTTCCTCAATTTCTTCCCATTTCTCATTTTTTTCATCGGCGAAAATTTTCATCTTTAAATCAAATTTTTTTATATTCGTCAATTCCGTCAAACCATTTAAATAATAGGCAACTTTTCCAATTGTCTTTTTCAAATTTTTATCTGTGCTGTAAGAGATTTTTGAAAAAAGTCCACTTGCATATGATGATAAAAAAATTTTTTGTTCATTGATTAATCCAAAATCGACATTTTTTGGATCTTTTTTTAAAATATTAGAAATCCAGTCCCCTATGTTATTTCCTAAATTTAAGGATTTTCCAAAGTCATTTGAAGTTCCAGTTGGGAAAATAGCAACTTTTGGAAATGTTATATTTTGCACATAAATTTCACTTAGTATTCGACTGAGCGTTCCATCTCCACCCGATAAAATCAAAATATCATATTTTTCACTTTTTAAAATATCACAAAATTTGTCATAACTTTTATTTATACTGTAAAAAGTTACTATAATTCCCTTTTCTAAAAGTTTTCTTACTATCAAATCAAAATTATTCAAAATCACATTTGAATTTCTGGATTTCGGATTGTATATTAAAAGCGCCTTTTTTAACTCTTTCATAATTTTTTTCTACTTTCTTTTTGAAATTTTTTGAGATTTTTTTCTATTTCTTTCTATTTTATGTTCTTCTAAATCTTTTAATTTTTTTTCTTCTTTTTCTTTGTTAAAAAATATACTCTTTGTTCTAAATCCTATGTCGTAACCTTTTGGTTCAAACCATTGCGTTTTACTTTTTTCCGTCTGGATTCTTTTTTCCTCTTTGGTCAATTTATTTCCATTTTTTATTTTAAAATACATTTCGGGATCGACTCTGTTCATAAGTCCTCTTCCTCTCATTTCAAAAGCTATTTCAAAATGTAAATGTGGTGCGTGAGTTCCACTGGCATTTCCTGTCGTACCTGTTTTTGCTATAACTTGCCCAGCTTTCACTTTATCCCCTATTTTTACTTTAACTTCACTCAAATGCGCATACCTTATGTATTTTATTGGCATCGAAGGATTGTAGTTATCTCCGTAAAGTTCTTCTTTTGCACTTTCTTTTGGCTTATAATTTTTTCTTTTTATTTTTTCCAAATCATTTGGGTTCACTTCTAAATAAAAATTAAGTCCATAACCTGTTTTATCGACATACAAATCAACAACTTTTCCGTCAGCAACTGCATATACGTCCGTACCTGGAGGTGCAAAAATGTCAACTCCTTGATGAACTCTTAGCCCATTACTCCGAACTTTTCCAAACTTTGACCAATCAGGATACTCTTCACCACGAAAATTATAATACGCAAGTTGTGGATTCTTTACTGGATTAATTCTAAAAATATGATCGTCTTCCTCTTCAATATCGGCATTTTTTTTTGTATTTTTATTTACACCATTAAATATCAACATCAAAATCACAATTCCTAAAACTGCAAGAGATGCTATTCCTACAATTATTCCTTTCTTCTTATCTTTTAAGCTTTTGTTATTATCCATAAATCAATTTAATTCTTTTCTCCTCAATATTTAAAATGCGGCATTAAAGCCTAATTTTACAGCACTGTTTTTACTATCTTGCAACTCATAAGACAATTTTACTCCAAAATTGTCTGCAATATTATATTTTAAACCAGCTTCAGCATTTACTACGCCTCTTGAATAAGTTAACGGTGCAAGTTCATATCTTGTTAAATGTTCTCTTTCTCTGTGATAAGATTTTTTAGAAAATCTATGTTCATATTCCACATTACCAAATAAATCAACTTTTCCAAGTGATGTTTCACCATAAATACCAACTGTTC
Source organism: Leptotrichia sp. oral taxon 847 (assembly GCF_001553645.1). Classification (NCBI taxonomy): domain Bacteria; kingdom Fusobacteriati; phylum Fusobacteriota; class Fusobacteriia; order Fusobacteriales; family Leptotrichiaceae; genus Leptotrichia; species Leptotrichia sp. oral taxon 847. The sequence goes on from NZ_CP014231.1 coordinate 896,572, forward strand.
CATTTGGTGAAGTTGTTGAGGTACCTGAGAAATTAAGTTTATCAATATCACCTTCTTTTACTTTCGTCAATCCAAGTCCAACATATGGTTTTATATAACCGTTACCAAATAAAAATTTGTACCCCAATTTTGTTGAAAAATCTAAAATTTTTGACTTAAATTCAGCATCACTTATAGCTCCAAGTGTTTTACTTGTCTCAAATTTATGTTTGTTTGCCGAATAAATTAAACTTCCCATTAAATCAATATTATCATTAAAATCATATTTCCCATTTAATCCAAGTTGATATGATTTAATTTTTTCTTTTACATCTTCAAATTTTTCTTTGTAATAAACATTGGAAGTATCATATCCAAAAGTTGTTCCCAAAGTAAACTTTCCAAAATCTTTTGAACCGTTAAGTAAAATTCCATCACTATCTGAATTATATTTCACATTGCTTTCCTTATCACTGTATTTTCCGCCATTATTTCCTAAATATTGTATGTCTAATTTATATTGACCATCTTTTGTCTTTTCAAGATTTTTTAGCGTTGTATTTCTTGCCGACCTTGTCAAATCTAAATCAACTTTTGAACGAGGCATTTCAACGGTAACTTTTTCCGCCGCCTGATTTTCAGGTGAAAATAAAGTTCCTGTTTTTGGAGTAAAGTTATTAATTGTCATCATCAGATCTTCAAAATATGTAGGTAAGTCATCATACCCGTTGGGATAAGCATTCGTATCTGAAGTAATAAACAAATTTCCTGCATTACGTTCACGAGATAATTTTATAATTTCTTCATATTGTTCTGGCGTTGCATTATAAATTACATGTAAAATATGATTGGAATTTGCAGGATCCTTTTCAAATTCGGATGTTCTAGCACGATAATTATTCAAATATTCCGTTGCACTAACTTCCTGAGTCATCCAAATATCAGCATAAGGTGCGATTCCATCTCTAATTCCCCATCCATTATTTGCAATAACGGTCATTTCTGGATATTTAGACTTTATATAATTATAAATTTTAGCCATATAATCAATTTGTGCCTGAGTCGCTCCTCCTTCAATTTCATCGATAAAATATCCCGCTATATTTTCTCTTCCATAAAAATTGACAAAATTATCAATATCACCATAAACTAAATCAAGATTTCTAGTAGAACCATGTGTATATGTATATCCTATATTTTTTATTCCTGCCGCTTTATTTCTCGCTATCTGTTCCATATCTTCATCTCTTTTAACCAAATATTGCTGATGAGGATCTCCAGACGGTGCAGCTTTATATGAACCAAAAGCTACATAAGGGATTAATCCGCCTCCAACATCTGTGATTCCTTTCCAAAAAGAAGCATTGACACCACTCTTTCCAGTCCATCGAAAAGCAGGCATAACAACTTGTTGGCTTTTTATAGTTTTATTGTCAAAATCCTTATGTTTTTTTGAAAATCCTTCTTTAAATTCTAAATTAATCTGTATTTTATCAGGATCATTATAATTTTCTTTTTTAGAATTAAAATTAGTATTCCGCTTAAAATTATATCTTTCTGAAATAGAATCATCCGAAATTAATTCTTTTGAACTATTTCTCATATCTAAATTTTCAGCAATCTCATTTTTATTTTCTGATATTTTTACCAAATTATCTGTATCATCTATAGAATTTGTATTTCCATAACTTATTCCCGCAATTCCCGCTACAAAGCATGGAATTATCCTTTTTAATTGCTTTTTCACATTTAATTCTCCTCCTTTTTGTATAATTTTTTTATCTTAAAATTTTTTCAATTATAATATAACATAAATTTTATAAAAAATGAATATTTTTAATTTGGATAACGTAAAAATTTTAGGAAAAAATTTTACTTTCAAATTTTTTTCCTTTTTTACTAAAATAAAAAGTTAACACTGTAATTATTTTTTTATCTATAAATTACTCAATAAATTTAGCATAATTTTCAATTCTTTTTAAAATACTGGCAACTCAAAAGATTTTTTAAGGAAAAAAACAAAATTTTGACAAAAATATAGTGTATAATATGAAAAAATGAATTAACAATAACAAACTGTTTAAATATAAAATATTTAAAGAATAGGAGGTATCGTTATGAAAATAAAAACTTTAGGAAATATAGTACTTGGAGCTTTGATTCTATTAGTTGGATTTGTGATATTGACAGAAAGTAAGGATAATCATATTGATATAAAAATTTCAAATAAAGGAAATTTAAATGTAAATAATGTAAAAAATGTAACAGCAGTAACTGAAAAAAAAGGTTCTGGAAAAAAAGTAAAAGCTGTAATTATTGAATTTAACAAGTCAATAAAAAATGAGAAATTACCAAAAAATGCAGTTAAAGTAACTCAAAAAAATATTTCTAAAAAAAATACGGAAGATAAAATTGACGAACCAATAGTAAATACAACAGAAACAAAAATAGACAGAGAAGTTTCTAAGATATATATAAGTGATAAGATGGATGAAAATACAAAAGCAAAAAATGGAAAATACTTGTATTTAGAGTTGGCTGAAGATAAAAATTCTGATGACAAAATGTCTCAAAATGATACAGAAGATTTAAAAATATCAGTTTCACAAAACAAAAAAAATTATTTTACAAATACAAAAAGTTTCAATGTAAGCAGTAAATCATAAAGTAAAAAAATATTTATTAAAATGGTGATTAAATGAAAAATAAAAAGATGTTATTAATTTTTGCAGTAGTTATATCTATGTTAAATTGTTCCAATGAAAATATTAGCAAAAACAACAATATGAAAAAACAAAATACTGCTGAAAATACAAAAATAATAAAAAATTCAAAATTGAAAAAAGAAGACTTAAAAAGTATTGATTATTCAAATATGGCAGACAAGGATGTGCAAAAGCAGATTAGAGAAAGTTTAGAAAATTCAAAAGTTAATTCTAGTAATATAGATCTATTTTTTAAAAGCGTAAATTACTACAATGAAACGACTGAAAATAAAGGATTAATAAAAAAAGGATTTATTAATTCTAAAAACATAAATCCAACTTACGATGAAGCAGCTATACAGCAAATTTGGGATAAAAAGAATAAAAATTTTCCAGGATTTAACTGTAGAATAACAGCGTTTACATTGATGAAGGATTATATAAAAATGGAAAAACCAGCTGTAAATGCCGGGGAAATGCTTTTTATGGACCTGGAATCGCTGAAAAATACGCCATTTGAGTTATTTTCTCAAAATGAAAAAGAGAAATTTGTCAATTTATTTTCAGAAATTCCGACAAAGGCGACCAAAGATGTGAAAGTTCATGTTGAAAATGTGAAATATATCTGGAAAAAGCGAGGAATCAAATTTGATAAAAATAGTAAAATATCAATGATTTCTGTATTTTTTCATTTTAATGATGATCCCAAGGAAAATATTCTGTTTATAGGACACGTTGGAATTTTAGTTCCTCAAAAAGATGGAAAGTTATTGTTTATTGAAAAGTTGGCATTTCAACAACCTTATCAGGTGTTAAAGTTTAATAATCGATTGGAACTGAACGATTATTTAATGAATAAATACGATACTGCATGGGGACAGCCTGTCGCTAAGCCATTTATTATGGAAAATGATGAATTGCTAAAAGAATACAGAGCTAATCCCAACAATAAAAATTAGTAATTTTTAAAAACTTATAAGTAATATTAATATTTCCTAAAAAAAAGAGGTTGTTTCATAATTATGAGATAACCTCTTTAAAATTTTTATATTCTATTAATTTTTCCCCCAAACTTCATCCGCAACTTCCTTGATAAATCTAAGTTTTGCCCATTGCTGTTCTTCCGTAAGATGATTTCCCTCCTCTGTTGAAGCAAATCCACATTGTGGACTCAAATAAAGTCTATCTAGCGGAACATATTTTGAAGCTTCTTTTATACGGGCAATTACAGCCTCTTTTTCCTCCAAAGTTGGATTTTTAGAAGTTATAAGTCCCAATACAACTTTTTTATCCCCAGAAACTTTTGCAAGTGATTCAAAAGTTCCTGCTCTTTCTGTATCAAATTCCAAATAATAAGCATTTACATCTTCTTTTCCAAAAAGTTCATCCGCAATTTTGTCATATCCACCTTGTCCAAACCAAGTAGAAGAATAATTTCCACGACAAACGTGCGTATTAATTACCAAATCTTCTGGATTATTTTGAAATACCCTGTTATTTATATTCAAGAATTTTTCTGCAAATTCACGTCTGATAACTTCCTTATCCCTATCACTTTTTTCAATAAACGAAGCAATAAAATCATCATCTACAAGACATCCCCAAGTACAGTCATCAATTTGCAAAGTTCTAAGCCCTTCGTTATACAAATCATTTATTACCGTTTTGTAAGCATTCACAATATCATCTTCCAATCCTTTAAAATCAGGATAAACTTCAAGAAGTGCCTTGACATGCTTATCTTCCCTTACTAATTCCGCATAAAACTGTGATGGAGCTGGTATTGTAAATCTGGCTTCCACACCTTTTTTATCCTTTACCAAATCTCGCAAAAATGTAAAATGTTTTACAAATGGATGATTTTCCCCACTAAATTTTCCAGTAACAATCGCACTATCATCACGAGTTACAACTCCATTAAATTCATATCCCTTATCAGCGTGAATATGCCCAATTCCATTGAATCCCCAGAAAAAGTCCAAATGCCAGTAACTACGTCTAAACTCTCCATCAGTAACACTTGTATATCCTAGCTCAATTTGCTTATCCACAATTTTTTTAATTTCTTCATTCTCAATTTTTGTCAATTCTTCCCTGTCAATTTTCCCTTTTTCAAAATCATTTCTAGCTTTCTTCAATCTTTCAGGTCTTAAAAAACTTCCTACTACGTCATGTCTATGAGGTGCATTTATTGTACACATATTTATCAACTCCTTAATTTATATTATTTAAAAAATAAAATTTTATTTTAAATCATTTTGTTATCTTTTATGAAGTTATTATATACAAATATGCGTACTCTGTAAAATACATTTATTTTTTAGTTTGTTATAACTATTAGTTATGGAAGATTTCATAATATATTTGAATAAATCTAATACTAAACCCCATTTGAATAACGAATACATTATAAATCTTTTTAGCAGATTAAACCTAATATTTATTTTCAAATAATTAAAACAAATATTCGCTTTTTAAATGGGAGATAGTATAAATTTATAAAAATGTCTTTAAAAACTCTATCAACTAAAGATTGGAATAAAAAAATATCGACTCGTTAGTAAATTTCAACTCGATAAATCGATATTTTTTATTTTAATTAAAATAAATTTTAATCTTTCAGTAATTCCATCGCTGCTCCATAAATATGCTCCGCAGTCAATTCATACTCATTCATCAGAAAGTCTAATGTTCCAACTTGCCCAAATCTTTCCTTTATTCCAATTCTTCTTAATTTTGCATTTCCAGCTTCAGCAATTATCTCGGCAACTGCACTTCCTAAACCATTGTGAATGCTATGATTTTCACAAGTTACTATTTTCCCTGTTTTTTGTATATATTTTTTGATTAATTCCTTGTCTATTGGATTTAAAGTGAACATATCTATTACAGCAACACTTATTTTTTCTTTTTCTAACTTTTCTGCTGCTTTCAAGGCTTCCGCTACCATAATTCCATTAGCAATTAAAGTAATATCAGCCCCATCTTTTAACAAATTTCCTTTTCCAATTTCAAACGTTGAGCCTTTTTCATAAATTGTTGCTGCATTTTTTCTAATTGTTCTAATCCAGTAGAAACCATCTTTTGTGGCGATTTGTTCGAGAATATTTTCAAACATTACAGCATCTGTCATTTCCATCACAACAGTATCAGCAAGACCTCTCATAATTCCCATATCTTCAAAGGACATGTGAGTTCCTCCATTATGGGCGGAAGTTACTCCAGCGTCAGAGGCAATTACTTTTATGTTGTTTTTTTGATATGCTCCAGACATAAAGAGCTGATCAAAGCATCTTCGGCTTGCAAAAGCTGTAAAAGTGTGTGCAAATGGATATTTTCCAGCGATAGACATTCCAGCCGCAATACCTATCATATTTGCTTCCATTATTCCACAATTTATTACTCTTTCAGGATACTCTTTCTGTACTTTGTCCGTTGTAATTGCGTTCATTAAATCAGCTTCAAGAGCTACAATTTCATTGTGTTTTCCCATTAATTCACCAAGTTTGGAAGAATAAACTTTTCTCATTTCTATTTCATCTTTTTTTGGAGTTCCGTTATAAATTTTTATCATTTATTCCACCTCGCTTTCCAAATCCTTTATAGCCCTTTCAATTTCCTGCTTTAGTTCATCAGTTAATCTTAGATGATGAGAATTTTTCATTTTTTCGATGTATTCGACACCTTGCCCTTTTATAGTGTCAAGTATTACAAATAGTGGTTTTTCATTGCTTTTACGAGGCACTTTCAAAATATCATACATTTTTTCAATATCATTTCCTTTTACAGTAACAGTATCAAAGCCGAATGCTTTCATTTTTTCTTCAAAAGAGAATGGTTTTATTATTTCATCTAAAGCACCGTCCAACTGTTTTTTGTTGTAATCGAGGAAGACAGTTAAATTATTTAAGTTATGGTGAGCGATAAACTGAAATGCCTCCCAGCACTGCCCTTCATTTATTTCTCCGTCTCCAATAATACAGAAAACCCTGTTATTTTTTTTGTCTATTTGCAGAGCTTTTGCAATTCCTGTGGCAATTGAGATTCCTTGCCCTAGAGAACCTGTTGTTGCATCAATTCCTTTTGTTTTAAGTCTATCTGGATGGCTTGGCAAATTTGTTCCATTCTGATTTAATGTGTAAATTTCTTCAAGCGGGAAAAAATCTTTTAAAGCTAAAGTTGTGTACAATGCAGGGCCTGCATGCCCTTTTGACAGCACAAAGTAATCTCTTTCTTCCCAATGTGGATTTTTAGCATCAACATTCATAATGCCACCATACAGTACTGCCAATATCTCAACGATTGATAAACTTCCACCATAATGCCCAAAGCCTAGATTAGTAAGGGATTTTAATGTGTTTATTCTAATATTGGCAGCCAATTTTTTCATTTCTTTCACTTTTTCATTATAATCACTATTCATTTTTGGCTCCTTCCAAATGATAGTCAATTGTTATTTAGTTTTAACAATGATTTATTTTGATTTTTTTGAAGGTACAAATCCAAAGGCTACTAAAATAGCAGTTATTCCAACAATTATTCCAGAAATTACTACTGGAGATATATGTTTTGCCATATTTCCTAATACGATTCCTACTGTTACAAAATCTGCATCAGAGAATGTTGTATTTGCAAATCCTAGATTTCCTAATACTGGTAATAAAATTACAGGTAAGAATGTTAATAATAATCCATTTGCAAAGGCTCCAATTGAAGCTCCTCTTCTACCACCAGTGGCGTTTCCAAATACACCTGCTGTCGCTCCACAGAAGAAATGAGGTACTACTCCTGGTAAGATAAGAGTCCATTTTAACATACCAAGCATAAATAATCCAACAATTCCTCCTAAAAAGCTGCATAAAAATCCGATTAATACAGCATTTGGCGCATAAGGGAATACGATTGGGCAATCTAACGCAGGTTTTGCATTTGGTACAAGCTTTTCAGAAAATCCTACAAAGGCTGGAACTATTTCTGCAAGGACAAGTCTAACACCTGATAAAATAATATAAACTCCCGCTGCAAATGTTATAGCTTGAATAACTGCAAATACCAAATAATTATCTCCGCCGCTTAGTTCCTTTTCAACATAGCCTTTTCCTGCAACTAATGCCAAAATTAAGTAAATCATCATCATAGTCAATGAGATTGAAATAGAGCTGTCTCTTAAAAAACTCAAGTTTTTAGGCAATTTCATTTCTTCTGTTGATTTTGAACCTTTTCCAACTAGAGAACCGACAAATCCTGATAAAACATATCCTATTGTGCTGAAATGCCCAAATCCAACATCATCACTTCCAGTAATTTTTCTAACATAAGGTTGTGCCAACGCAGGAAATATCGCCATTACAAGTCCTAAAGTAAGTGAGCCGATGATTATTAATAAAGGTCCGTTAAATCCTCCAACTTTTAATATTATTCCAATCATACATGCCATATACAAAGTATGGTGCCCTGTAAGGAAAATATATTTTAATTTTGTAAATCTTGCAATAAATATGTTCCAGAACATTCCAAGAGCCATTATTAGTGCTGTTGCTGTACCATATTCTTTTAATGCCATTGACACAATTGCTTCGTTATTAGGAACGATTCCTTGAACGTGAAATCCTTGTTCAAACATACTACCCATAGGCCCTAATGAACTTACAACAAGTCCTGCTCCCCCACCTAATACCAAAAATCCTAAAATAGTTTTAATTGTACCTTTTACTATGTCTGTAAATGGTTTTTTCTGAACTAATAACCCAATCATTGCTATTAATCCAACTAAAATTGACGGAACTTTTAAAATGTCCACAATAAGAGTTAATAAGCCTTTCATTTTGCCCTCCTAAATTTTATATTTTATTTTTTGAAATAATCTGTTAATTTTTCTTCCAGTTCAGGCATACTTATAATGCTGTCTAAAACAATTAATTTATCAGCTGGAACTGTTGCGCTTTCTGCAATATCCTTTCCCATTACAAATACATCTGCCGCTCCAGGAAGTGCTGATGCCAAGTCAGAATGTTCAACTTCAGCTTCTACACCAATTTTTTTAAGAACCTTTTTAATGTTCATTTCTACCATAAAGCTGCTTCCTAATCCTGATCCACAAACTGCCATAATTTTCATAATAATCTCCTCCTAATTTTTTATAAATTATTTTTATTTTTTTAAGCAATATTTTTTATAATTTCTAATATTTCGTCATAATCTTTTGAATTTATTAATTTTTCAATACTTTCGTCATCTTGAAACAATTCCATCAACTCCATAAGAGTTTCCATATGACTATCAGCATCTTTAGTTGCCAGCACAAATACCAGCTGTACTTTAGAATTGCCATAATATACCGGATTATTGAGTTTTAAAAGGCTCACTCCAGTTCCCAATGTACCATCTTCAGGCCTTGCATGCGGCATTGCCAGGTTTTCCCTTAAAATGACGTAAAAACCTAGTTTTTCAATGCTTTCTATCATAGCTGTTATGTAATTTTCTGTTATTATATTTTTTTTTAGCAGAGGTTTTCCTGCGATTTTGATACTTTCTTTCCAGTCAATTACGGAATCTGCTATTTGAATGTTGCCATCAAGTATTTTTTCTAACATATGAGTTCCTTTCTGAAGTATTCTTCTAATTCTTCATATTTAGTTATTTTTGAGATTTTTTCAATAAAGTTATATTTTGTAATTAATTCAAATAAGTCGTTTAAAATGCCTAGATGCTCTGTCTTGTTGGCAGTTGCAAAACTTAAAAATATGTTTGCGCCTTTTCCATTTGGAAATAGAACTTTTTCTTTTATAACTAATAATGAAATCCCCGTTTTTAATACATTTTCTGAAATTGGTGCGTGCGGAATTGCGATTCCTTCTTCAATAATGATATAAGCGCCGTGCTTTTCAATCATTTTTATCATTTCGCTTATATAGTCATGTCGTATAATTTCATTTTCTTCAAGTATATTTCCTGCCTTAGTTATCGCTTCTTTCCAATCTTTAACTTTATTTACAAACTGAAAATTGTTTTTGTTAAGCATTTTTTTTAAAATAATTCCAACTTCTAATAAATCATCATTAATTTTGTTTTCAAATTTGTTTTTTAGTTCATTCACAAGTTTACTTTTATCTATTATAGTTGTATTATTTTTTATTATTTCCATCAGCTGTTTTAGTGAAATTTTTGTTATATTTTTTCGTATTCCATATTTTGACAAAAGAATAAAATCTTCCTCTTTAAGCAATGGATTTATTTTTACAACAGGAATATCATAACTTTCTTCCAAGTCAATAGTAGACAAGATTAAATCAATATTCGCATAATTAGGCATTGAAGTTTTTATCAAGTAGTATGGCAAAACATCCACAATGTCCAAGTCATAATTTTCCTTTAAACTTTGTTCAAGCACCTTTGAACTGCCATAACCCAGTCCACAAATTAATATAACCTTTTTAGTTTTTTCAGAAGTGTTTCTTTCAATGGAAGCCTTTATATGAAAGCCCATAAGAGCAATTTCATCTTCTGGAAACTTTACTTCAAAAAGTCCTTCAATTTCCTTTATAGCTTTATTTACTACATCCAAAATAGGATCTTTTTCTAAAATTAATTCCTGAAAAACCGAATTTTTAATTTGAATATTATTTTTTATTCTGTACATAGCAGGTTTTATATGGTATAAAAGCCCGTTATATAGTATTTCATCACGTGTCAAGTCAGTTTTTACAATTTTGCTCACTTTGGAAATCATTTTTTTTATAATCAGTTCCTCGTTTATCCAGTCTTCAAACGAATTATTTTTTAAACTGTTTATATTTATTCCCATTATTAAATCTGTTATTTCAATCAATATCTCAGTCTTTATTTCATTTTTATTCAAAATATTTTTTAAAATTTTTTCAATTTTTTTGTATTCTTCCGTATTAATTAAAAATTTCTTTGCAGTCAAATCATTGCTGTTTTCATAAATTTTCTCGAAATTTAATAAAATTAACACATAAGAAAATATTTTATTATAGCTTTCCTTATTTATATTTAAAAACATCACTTTTTCAATTTCTACAATAAATTTTTTTGTATTTTCAATATTTTTTTGTTTGATATATTTGAAAAAATAACGATAAACCTGTGCCTTTACTAATTTTGAAGAATTTTTATCATTAAGGGAGTCAAATATTTTCTCCAAAAGTTCAATTTTTTTTATGAGAATGTCTCGAAAGTTACCATTAAGGCGATAACCATTAGCATTTTTATAAACTAGCTCAATTTTCTGCATTTTAAATTCTTTTGACATTAATTTTAAATCTTTTTTTATTGTCGTTCTGGAAATTTCAAGCTCCTCACATATTTTAGTAATATTAAGTCCTTTTTCATCAAAAAATAATATTAGTTTTAAAATACTTATCCTATCTTCCATAGATAATTTATGAATTTTTTCCAAAATCTCAAGTAAATTTTTAAAATCCTGATTAGTGTCAAGAGAAATGCTATTTTTAGCCTTTTTAGTAATCTTATAGTCAAGTAACCGCAAAATGCTGTCGATGTTATTAATATAATATCTGGCTGCCCTGTCTGACACTCCATATTTCTCAGATATTAATTTAAAATTATATTTTTTCCCTTTAATAAGGTTATTTAATATTTCAGTTTCCCTATAGTTTAACATAATATTCACCTTTCTATAATAAGGATACCTTAATAAATTGGAATAATCAATTTACATTACACTTCAAATATATTTGAAAAAATGTTACCATCTATTTTTATTTATACTTTTTCTTTCATAAAAAAATTAAAAATTGTATAATATTTATACGCAAAATTACACAAATTAGTACGCATAATATTGTTTTCAAATTTTACAAAATTTCCGTATATTTCAAATGCTCTTTCAAAGCCTCAACATAAACTTTTCCATAAACACTAAGTTTGGTATTTTTCTGCATTATAATTCCAACTTTCATATATTCGTCAACTTCCAGCGGTCTTGCAATAATATTTTCTCCATTTAATTCTTTACTGATTATCCCAGTACTCACAGTATATCCGTTAAGCCCGACTGCTAAATTAAACAAAGTCGCTCTATCTCTAACTTTTATATTTTTATCCCTATCAATCGTGCTAAGTATTTCTTCCGAAAAATAAAACGAATTGTAATCCCCTTGCTCAAACGATAAATATGGATATTTCTTCAAGTCTTCAAGACTAATGCTTTCCTTTTTTGCCAAAGGATGATTAAAACTGATAAAAACATGCGGCTTTGCAGTAAATAATTCAATAAATTTCAGATTATTTCTTTTTATCATTTTCTCAATCACAGTTTTATTCGCTCCTGAAGTATACAAAATCCCAATTTCACTTTTTCTCTTACTCACATCTTCAATAATTTCATTAGTCTGCGTTTCCCTAAGCGTAAAATCGTACTTATTTTCCCCAAACTTCTTAATCACATCCACAAAAGCATTTACTGCAAACGAATAATGCTGTGCAGACACTGAAAAATGTCGAGTTATCTTATTTCCCTTCTTATACTCTCCCTCCAATAAATCTGTCTGCTCCAAAACCTGTCTTGCATACCCTAAAAATCTATCTCCCTCAAGAGAAACAATCACTCCCTTATTTGTTCTGTTAAAAATTGATATATTCATTTCATCTTCCAATTCTTTTATAGCCTTAGTCAGTGCTGGTTGAGAAACAAAAAGCTCTTTTGCAGCATCACTCAATGTCCCTTTTTCAGCGACTGTAACTACATACTTTAATTGTTGTAATGTCATTTTATCCCTTTCTTTTTTTATTAAAATAATTGATAATTACTTTAAGCCCTGCTCTGTCGCCTTAGTCCGCATAACAAAAAAAGCTGATATTTCTACCAGCTTCCTCCACCTCCCCCGCCGGAACCTCCGCCAGAGAAACCGCCTCCACTTGAGAAGCCTCCGCCGCCAAAACCACTTGAACTTCCAGAATCATTCCTCAAGGTGCTAAATCTTTCTTCTCTTATTTTATTATACGCATTATTGTATACTCTTGAAACTGTATTTGCCAAAATGAAACTATCGTATGTATTGAAATGAACTCCCCTATTTATGTAAGAATACGTATTTTCATCAAAATTATAGAGCTTTATTGTATTCTTCATAAGTTTTATCGCTTCATTTTTTACTCCAAGAGCTACTGCATACGGTAGTATCCCTTTAAAATAGGCTACCAGCTCGTCTACATCATTAAATTTCATAATTTGATTAGCTTCGGCAGTCTTTATGTACATTTTCATTCCATCCAGATATTCTTTTTTTCTCATCCCATCAGCTGTATATCTTCCAATTACTTTTGAATAAATAGTGTACATTGCCATAATTATGCCAATTACAATGAAATTTAAAACTCCATATATTGCTGACATAAATAATACTACTAGCCACTTAACAACTTTTAAAAACGTACTTTTACTTCCATAAATATTCTTTAAAACTAAAAATACTCTGTTTAAAATTATTCCAAAAACACAGCCAACCATAACTAAATAAGCCACTTCAAAATTGTTGTCAGCTAAGCCTTCTGTTCCACTATTTGCATTTGTCGAAATTATAAAAACTATGACTATACCGATAATAAATGCAACATTAAAAATACTGTTATCCCTGTAAACTTTCCTTTTATATTCATTTTCAAACAATTTCAATATTTTATTTGAAGCTTTATAAAGGCTTCTTTCATTTTTGAATATGTTCCCTGTATCAGAAAGTGCATTAAAGACAATCTTTTCTTCTTCTGCTAATTTAGGCTTGCTTCTTTTACTGTCAGACAATGTATATTTTACATTTTTTCCATCACCTTTTTTATCGTCAGCTTCAACATAACCTTTAGAAAGTAAAGAGAGCACTCCGATTGTCAATATTTCCTTAGGTTCCCTTACACCTTTAATGTACGCCGCATACATGGCTGAAATATCCTTAGGTATGTTAAATTCAGGAACAATTGCCTTTTTACCCACATCTCTTCCAAATATATACCATGTTACAAAGCCATAAATTGCTAGAAATATTATTATAACAGGCCCTGCGGCAAGTAAAGGGTGAGCATAATAAAGTGTCTGAAGTTTATCTAAAAATGTTGGGTTTATATTATCCGTCTTTAAATTCAGACGGAAACTTAATCCATTATATGATTGTAAAACCTTGTTTGTTTTAATTTCAATAGTTCCATTATTCAAATTTTCAATATAATCTTTTCCGCTTTGACCGTATTCACCTGTAAAAATATCTAGTTTACTAATTTCATTTTCTGTCACAGGCTTCCCATTTCCAAATTTTATATTCACTGTGGCTTTTTCAATAGGAACTTTCCAAAACTGCCCAATTGCATTAAAATATACCTGATAAATTCCATCTTTTTCAAATACTGCGTTATATATCACATAGTTAAACTCATATCTGTTTACGCCATTTTCCACAAATCTGTCTGCAGAACCTACTCTGTATCTTACTCCTTCATTAAAATTTTTTGTTGAATACTCTTCTGAAAGCGCATTTCTCTTTATCGAATTCATTTTTATGTAAGATTTATAAATATCCACCCCATTTTTCTTTGAACGTAACGGAATATCCCTATAAATCCCATGTTTTGCCGCACCGTCAAATTCATAGTCAATCACTTCATTTACTGTCAAAGTCCCATTTTTATTTATCTGAACTGTAACGTCATAATTTGTTATTTTTTCAGCAATTAACAATTTTGTATTTAAAAAAAATAACGTGAAAAATACAAAAATTATTGAAAAAATATTATTTAATTTTTGTTTGTTAAAACTTTTCATAACAATCCCCCTTCTAAAAATTCATTTAAACAAATTAAAATTTAACTTCTGGAACTTTTTCCGCCTCTTCCACAGCATTAAAGAACTCAGCCTTTTTGAATCCAAAAATTCCACCAAAAATATTATTTGGAAAAGTTTCCACAAAAGTATTTCTATCTCTTGCTGTTCCGTTGTAATATTTTCTTGAACTTTGAATTTCTGTTTCTATTTGAGTTAGTTGAGATTGTAGGCTCAAAAAGTTTTCATTTGCCTTCAAGTCTGGATAATTTTCCTGTAACATCATTATTGATCTTAATGTTTTTGTCATTTCATTTTCAAGTTTTTGAATTTTTTCAATATTATCAATATCCTTTGTATCAATCGACATCATTTGACTTCTCAATTTTACCACATTTTCCAGCGTTTCCTTTTCATGTGTCGCATATCCTTTGACAGTATTCACAAGATTAGGTATCAAATCCAGCCTTTTTTGCAAATATACGCCTATTCCGCTCCAACCTTCCTCATTCAAATTCTTCAATTTGATATATTTATTGTAAATCCCCATTGCCATCAGAACCAAAATCACCAAAATTCCTATAAAAACAAATACAATATTCATAATTCATTCTCCTCTTCTATTTTTTATTTTTATTTATTTTATTTAACATAAATCCAATTAATATTACCACAACAGCTCCTATAAAAACATTATAATAAACCGTGTAATCCCTTGGCTTTGAAACTTTCTTTCCATCTGCTTTTTCCAATTTTCCTACCAAAACTTCATCCCGTTCCTTTATTGAATCGACAAATTCTGCAATATCGTACTCAGGCTTATCTAAACTTTCATCTCCAAAGGTTATTTTATAATCTTCCCCTTCTGTAGCCCTAAACACAATTCTGTCTGGAACATAATTTCCTGTTACCCTTTTTATTTTGAGCGGTGAATTATCTCCATTCCTTATTTCAATGATTATTTCAGACAATTTCGGAACATTTTCTAAATTTATTATCAAATTTGACTTTTCTCCAACTTTGGAAATTATCCCTTCCGCATAAAAATCATCTCCGCTTCTCACAGCATAATTTCTCTGAAACTCATCATTTACATCTAGAACAATATTTTTTAAAGGCAAAAACTTGCTCTTGATTTTCAAAATTGTACTTTTTCCTTCCTGCTCAACTTTATAATCCAATTTTGTCCCTACAGTTTTAAGTTTTACAGCCTCATTATTTGACAATTTCAAAATTGCTTCACTAAAGATATTCCCTTTATCTAATGGCGTTACAATTTTATAAAATTCATATCTTTTTTCCGAAAATTCTATTGTCAAGTTTGCCTTATCAGGTGTTTTGTAAATTTCTCCCGAAGTTATCTGTTCCCAATCTGTACCGTTATTACTTCCAAGCAAAGTATATTCGCTGTAAAAATTTTTGGAAGAAATCAGCGCAAGCCTATTTCCAATTATATCCTTTAACGAACTATCAGAATTAAATTTTACAATAAATTCCATTTTATCCTTTTTCATCAATACTTCATCTATTTTTGCCTTTGCAATAACTTTTTCACTGTGCTTTTCCTGCTCTTTTCCAGTTTCGATAACATAAGGAACTTCCTTCCCATTTTTATCAATTATCCGTATATCTCCAAGATTATTTTTACTGTTCTCATAAATATCCTCTGTTAAAAAAAATTGCTTGTATGCAGACTTTCCTGTTATTTTTATAGTTTTAAAATACTGATAGGAAAAAAGTTGAACAATTGTCAATAAAAATAAAAACAATATTATTTTATTTATTTTCTTCATTTTTCTCACCTTTTCCAAAATCCTTATCCCTCAAACTCTCTTTCACTTCCTGCTCCAACTTCTTCAAAGCCGTCTGATAAATATAGGAAGTTCCAATCAAAATAGCTCCCATACTAAAGTAAGCAATCAACTTATAGGAATTATCAAATCGTAAGAAATCCCATAAAAAACTTTTTGCCACAAAAAATATTCCTATTCCAAGCCCAATTCTTCTAACATTCCTATTCGGCACTCTAAATCCTTTCCAGACTAAATATCCACATAATAGCAATCCAACTATATCCAAAGCCAATCCAGCTCCTAAAAATAGCATATTTGACTGTTCGTATATTCGTAAAATAATATTTGCTACAAAAAGAAAATATATTGATTCTCCGAGTATCCACAATGGTTTTTTCTCTTTTTCCCTGAAAAAGCATAAATGAATATCATTTTTTGCGACCATAAATAAATATATATTTACAAAAACTAGCAAAATTAGATATATCTGAAAGTTTATTGGCGGATATCTTGAATACAAATTTTCTTCTACCCATTCTCCGCTTCCAAGAATATATTTTACACAATTAAACATATTTATAAATAACAAATAAATTATTTCAATTATTACTAAAAATTTCAAGCTAAAACTATCCTGTAATTTCTTTACTCTATACGTTACTGTTCTTAAAACAAACAGTGAAACTAATATACAAAATAATGCATCTTTACCATAATTTATCGCTTCGAATGAAGTGACAATATTAAAAACAACTTTATTTACAAAAAATATTGAATATGTAAAAATCAGATATTTAAATATTCCATTTAAAATCCTAACTTCTGTCTTGTAACTTTTTTGTTTTATCAAAAAGTAAAGCACAAATGAAAAAGATATTATCATCAAATCCTGAATATACACAAGTAAATATTTTTCTTCCCGCACAATCAAATTACTTACCAGCGAAACTAGATAAATCGCAATTGTCCCATATCGCATTTCTTTATTTTTATATTTTCTATAAAAGAAATATAATAGTGCAGTTTCAGCACCCCACGCAACCACAACAAATTTTTCTGGCACAATTAACGGGATAATTAGGATAAAACTTCCTAATGCAACGATATAAAAGATTTTTGCAACTTTGTTGTCCTTGAGCCTGTCGCCAAAAAATCCGTAAATTATTCCGACTGTTGCAACTAATACCGCTTTTAGCCAACTTGGCGTTGTCTTGTCAAATAGGCTGTAAATCAATGAAAATTTTATAATCAGATTTAAACTTAGAAATATATAGTCGATTATGTTGCTTTGACGATTTTCTTTTTTGTGAGAATTTAGGAAAATGAAACTGTATGCTGTTGTGAAGATTACGATGTAGAAAAATGCCGTAATCTTGTCGTGAATGCTGTGATTTAAGTAATAAATCAGCCCAGTCATATTCACTACACCCGTAACAAATCCAAAAATCTTGCTGTATATCCAGTCCTTTTTCCAAGAAACTCCAAGCACAATTCCCTGCAAAATCAAAGAATATGCCAAAACATAATAAATCTGGACATTGCTCCTATTCACCCAAATATACGCTCCGTAAGGCAAATATCCACCAATCAGCGACAATACTCCAATTATCTGGCTATCATATCGCAATGAAAGAATCACAACCAGCCCTGTCAGTATTACCGATATAAAAAGTCCCGCTGTCATTGAATAAAGTTTGAGATATAACGTAGAAAGAAGCGTAGTCAAATAAAGAATACCAATTCCACCGCCAATCAGCCCAACTGCAAAATGCTTCTTATTTTTCTGATAAAATTTTTCTCCAGCAAAAAGAAAAAACATCCCAAGCAAATACGAAGCCGAACTTTTTACATAATTATTTGCCAGAATTTTTGCAAACTGTGTCCGAAATACTAAAAAAACTCCCAAAAAGATTGATATTATCCCTAAAAAGTTAAAACCCTTCAAACCAATAAGTTTTTCAAATACAAATCTTTTTTTCTCTCTTTCAAAAAGAAATTCCCCTTCCTTCAAAGTCGTTTCTTCTTTTATCTTATTATGAAACACCGAAGATTCCTCTTGAAGAAATACCTTATTTTCAAAAGTTTTCCTATTACTTTTTTCTAAAAAATTACCAATTTTTCCATTAATTTTTTTGAGTTCATCTCTTAAAGAATCAGCTTCATCTGAAAATTCACAAGAAAGATTTCTTTCCAGCATTTTGACTTTTCTCTTCATTTCCTCTGCATAATTAGAAAGCCTTCTAGTCACTCCACTTTCCAATTCCACATTCATCTTCTCAGCCAAAATATTCTGAAACTTATCAATCTCACCATTTCTCCTAACCTTTTTAGCTTCCTTCAATTCTTCAATCAGCACTGCATTACTATTTTTAAGTCTTCCAATTTCCTCTTCCCTAATTTTCACCTTTTCATGAAATGCTTTCAAATCCTTTGCCAGCCTTTCATTATCTTCCAAAAGTTTCTTTTCCCTGCTTATTCCATCCTCATTTTTTATATTTTCAATTATTGATTCTATCTCCGAATTTAATTTCCCAATTTCCTTATACTTATTCTCAAGATTCTCTAATTCTTTTAGCTTGTCAATCATTGTAAAACCACCTCAAAAGTTTCAAAATAGAGAGTGTCCAAAATTTTGTATGAATCTCTAGACAAATCCAGTAACATAAGGATTTTTTATTTTATTCACACAAAAAATTTACACTCTCTCCAAATTTAGTTAATGGAACTAATTTTATTAGAATTTTCAATGTTTTTTTACAAGTTCTTCAAATACTCAGAAAGCGAAGTCGCTCTACGTCCCAATACTTTTTCAATATCACAA
Source organism: Leptotrichia sp. oral taxon 847 (assembly GCF_001553645.1). Classification (NCBI taxonomy): domain Bacteria; kingdom Fusobacteriati; phylum Fusobacteriota; class Fusobacteriia; order Fusobacteriales; family Leptotrichiaceae; genus Leptotrichia; species Leptotrichia sp. oral taxon 847. Next base: position 915,658 of record NZ_CP014231.1, read on the forward strand.
GAAATCCCCGATTGCTCACCTTTATCAATTGCAGTATAAGTCGAAACCCAAGAATCATATTCCCATTGTTCAGCTTTCCAGATTTTACGGCTTTCATAAGCTTCTTCCACAGTTTCATTAGTATACTTAATTTCTTTGCCAAAATGTTCACTCACAATTTTTCCAATTTCATTCATTGTCAATTCCTCAGGCCCTGTCATATTCAAAGTCTGATTTTCCCATTTTTCTGGATTTTCCAAAATTTTTGCAACAACTTCTGAAACATCTGAACGCACTACAACAAAAACTTTCCCATTCCCAGCAGGCCCTTTTATTTCTCCATATTCTCTACACATATCCACAAAGAAATCTGCATAAAAATTATCTCTCAAAAATGTATATTTAAACCCATTTTCTTTAATATACTCTTCGGTAGCATAATGATCTCTTCCCAATGTAAACACAGAATTTTTTGAAGCATTGTAAAACGAAAGATACACAATGTGCGAAACTTTTGCCATTTTAGCCGCATCAATAAAATCCTTATGTTGTTGAACTCGATTAGGATTTTCCGAACCCGACACCATAAAAAGTACATCAATTCCCTCTAGCGATTTCACAGTATCTTCTGATTTATCATAACTCGACTTAAAAACATCAGAAAATCCCATTTTTTCAGCCTTTTCCTTATTTCTAGCCAAGTTTCTCACTTCTATTCCATTTTTCTTACATAATTTTGAAACAATTCCACCTAAGTGTCCTGTCACTCCAGTTACCGCTATTTTAGCCATTTTAATATTACCTCTTATCTTTTTTTGTTTTTATTCTTTTTATTTTACATTTTCCATTTAGAATCTATTGAAATTATTGAAGTTGGCATTCCTACAATTTGAATATCAAATTTTAAACTTGTTTCCACTTTAGAAGAAGCATTATGTATTCTAAATGTAAATTGCCAACCATTATTTAAATACAGTTCCAAAGTATTTAGACTACCTGGTTTAAAATCCAGACTAACTATTCTATTCGGTAAAAGAACAATCGGTATTTCTATTTTTCTTTTTTTATGTACCCCTTCTTGATTTAATGTACCATATAAGTTATAACTTTGCACTCTTGTAATTCTTTTAGTATCGATACTAATAACTTTATAAAAATCAAACTTTCCTAATAAGTATTTTAACATATTTTCTAATAATCCAATTTCTTCTTTATTTTGTTTTAAAATTTCTATTTTAAAAGCTTCCAACAATGGAAAATATACATTCTTATCTTTATTTAGTATTTCTTTCCAAAGAGTTTTCTTTCTTTTTTCTTCTTCTAAAAAATCAAAAATTGGTTTCACTTTTTTCCAGTATTCTTCTGAACAAGAAATATTGTACCATTTTTTTCCAAAATCTAATTTTTTAGATAATCTGCTGTGCTTTACAGCAAAATGATTATGTTTTAAACTTAACCCTATTTCCCAATTAATATTTTCTCTCATAATTATTATATCCCTTACATCCCCTTTTTTTCCGTTATCATCAGCTTGAATTTTTAGATTCAATGTATCATTATTTTTTTCAAGAATTAATGGTTCTAAATCTAAAACAGTATTTACTCCTGTTAAAGCACTTAACTTATATATTTCTTTTTCTTCTTCTGATAAAGTTTCCCAAGCTTTTTCAGAAGCTGAAAAACTACTATTCTTCTCAATCCAAACTTCCCTAATTTTAGATATTTCATCAAATAAAACATTTAAAAATATATATTCATATGCTCTTCCCTGATTATTGCTTTTACTACTCATTAATTTTACTTCTCTCTTTCTTTTCCAATGCTTCTCTTATCTTTTTAGCAATTTCATAAGCAAGATTAATAGGTACAGCATTTCCAATCATTTTATAACCATCATTTATATTATCATAATAAAATAAAAAATCATCTGGAAATCCTTGTATCCTAGCACACTCTCTAACTGTCAATCTTCTATACAAGTGTTCGTAGCCTTTAGCAAAAATATTTTTATCTTTCTCTATTTTAGGCATTACAGGTGCTTGTGGATGTAATTGACATTGTCTTCCGGAAGCTTGAACAGTAAAAGCTTGTTCATCCCATTGCCGCACCCTATTTCTACTCATAAAAATTGTAGAATATGATCCTAAATAATATTCATGATTAGGATAAATACATTTTTCCTTATTTGCTTTATTTTTTTCCAAGGCTTTTATTGGAGTTTCTTTTAAATCATATATTACATCCTTTAAAGTCAATTTAAAATCATAAGGTTTCGGAAATTCAAAATTTACTTCTAATTCCTTTTTGAATCCAATATAAAAAACCCTTTTTCTATCCTGTGCCACCCCATAATCACTAGCATTTACTTGAAATATTTGAACATTATATCCTATTTTTTCAAATTTTCCTATTATTTCCTTAACTGCTTTATTATGCCTTTTTGCCATCATTCCACTTACATTTTCTGCTAAAAAAAATAATGGCTTTTTATCTTTTAAAATTCGTATATATTCGTAAAACAGTTTTCCTCTAGGGTCATCAATTCCTCTTAATGAACCTCCTACACTCCAAGATTGACAAGGCGGTCCTCCTATAATTCCTTCTATATTGCTAGGAAATTCATCTAAAGAAACTTTTGCAATATCTTTTTTTATCAAATGTGCTTTATGATTTTTTTCGTATGTCTCCCATATTGTCTTATCGTACTCATTAGCTACTAAAATATCAAATCCTGCTTTTTCAAATCCTAAATCTAAACCTCCAGCTCCTGAAAAAAGGCTTATCAAATTCATTTTTTATTTTCTTCCTCCCTTTTATTTTTCACTATAAAAAACCTTTAACCTCCCCAATATTTCAAACTCCCCCTTCTATTTAAAAATATATTCTACCCTTTCACAACAACATTAACCAATTTATTAGGTACAACAATCACTTTCACAATTTCTTTCCCGTCAATAAATTTCTTAGCCTTTTCTGATTCCAGCGCAAGTTTTTCAGCATCATCTTTTGAAATACCAATTTGAGCTGACACCATGTCTCTTACTTTTCCGTTTACTTGGATTACCAAATTGAAAGTATGGTCTTTTGTCAATTCTTCGTCATATTTTGGCCATTCTTCTTCAAAAGTAAATGTTTTATTTCCTAAATAAGCCCACAATTCATCAGCTACATGCGGTGCAAACGGCGCAATTAACAAGATTGTTTTTTCCAATACTTCACGCCAGATTTTTTTACTTTCTGAAGAAATATTGTCTTTATCAATCACTTCTTGCTTGTAAGTCGTCATATCATTCAATAATTCCATGACAGCTGCAATTGCGGTATTGAAGTGAAAATCATCTTCGATACTTTCTGTAACTTTTTTCACTGTTTGATGCAATTTCTTTTGAATTTCTTCATCTTTTTGATTTCTCTTTTTCAATTCAACTCCGTAATGATTTTCTGATTTCGCATTGTGGTCAGAAAATTCTGCAGTTCCAGAAACCAATAAATACAATCTATTTATAAATCTATATGCCCCTGCAAGCCCATTCATGTTCCATTCTAATTCTTTTTCAGGCGGTGCAGCAAATAATGTAAACACTCTTGAAGAGTCAGCTCCGTATTCTTTCACGATTTCTTCAGGATCTACTCCATTATTTTTCGATTTACTCATTTTTTCTACTTTTGTAACTAATTCTTCCCCTGTTTTAATCGAAAACGCTTTCCCGTCTTTAAATTCAGCTTCTCTTGGGAACAAGTATCTTCTCTCATTTTGTGAATAGAATGAAGGCCCTAAAACCATTCCTTGCGTCAACAATTTTTTAAATGGCTCATTTGTGTCAACGTATCCCAAATCTCTAAGTGATTTGTGGAAAAATCTCGCATAAAGCAAATGCATTACTGCATGTTCAATTCCACCAATATATTGATTTACAGGTGTCCAAGCATCTGCGTCCGCTTTTTCAAATGGTTTTTCCGCATTGTGAGAATCCAAATATCTCAAATAGTACCAAGACGAATCAACGAAAGTATCCATCGTATCAGTTTCTCTTCTACCTTTTTTCCCATTCGGCAAAATCACATTTTTAAACTCTTCCGAAGTTTCAAGCGGATTCCCTTTCCCATTAAATTCAATATCAGTAGGAAGTTTCACAGGCAAGTTTTCTTCTTCCTCCAAGTAAATATTCCCATCTTCATCATAAATCACAGGAATCGGAGTTCCCCAATATCTTTGTCTACTAATCAACCAATCATGAAGTCTATAATTTACCGTTTTCTTACCAAGTCCAATTTTTTCCAATTTTTCAGTAATTTTCTCTTTTGCTTCATTACTATTTAATCCATTAAATTCTTCTGAGTTTACCAGTATTCCTGGAACTGTTAAAGCATTTTCCAATTTTTCAACAGAAACTTCTTCTAAATTTCCATTTTTATCAACAGGATTTACAACAATTTTCAAATCCAAGTTATATTTCTTAGCAAACTGAAAATCTCTTTCATCGTGTGCAGGTACCGCCATTACAGCTCCTGTCCCGTAATCCATCAATACATAGTTTGCAACCCACAACTGCACTTTTTTACCATTTACAGGATTAATCACATAAAGTCCAGAAAATACTCCTTCTTTTTCCTTATCTTCCGCTGTACGAGCGATTTTATCCTCATTTCTCATAGCTTCAACTTTTTCTCTAATGCTAGGATTTTCCTTTAAAATAACTTCTTCAACCAACGGATGTTCTGGTGCAACAGTTGCATAAGTAACTCCATAAAGCGTATCAGGTCTTGTTGTAAACACAGAAATTACAACTTCTCCCTTGTCATTCAATTTCAAATGTGAATTTCCATTATTTTCAAATTTATAATCTAAAATAAAGTCAACTTCAGACCCAGTCGATTTTCCAATCCAGTTTTTTTGCATAGTCAAAACTTGTTCAGTCCAGTGTCCTCTAAGTTCCTCATGTCCTGTAAGCAATTCTTCTGCATATTCTGTAATTTTAAAATACCATTGCGACAATTCCTTTTGAATAACATCAGTTTTACTATGTCTCCAGCATTTCCCATCTTCGACTTGCTCATTTGCCAAAACCGTATTACAGTCAGGACACCAGTTTACAAAAGATTTTTTCTTGTAAACCAATCCTTTTTTATACATTTCAATAAAGAATTTTTGATTCCATTTGTAATACTCTGGAGTATAGGTACTAAGTTCTCTATCCCAATCATAAGAAAGACCCATAAGTTTCAACTGTCTTCTCATATTGTCAATATTCGCTTTAGTCCATTTCCCAGGATGAGCCCCATGGTCAATCGCCGCATTTTCCGCAGGTAATCCAAAACTATCCCATCCAAATGGATGCAGCACATTAAACCCTTTCATCTTCTTATATCTAGCAATCGCATCACCAATCGCATAATTTCTCAAATGCCCAACATGCAATTTTCCTGACGGATACGCAAACATCTCAAGCACATAATAATTCTCTTTACCATCGGCTTTATTTTCAGATTTAAATACATCTTTTTGGGCCCATTTGTCTTGCCATTTTTTCTCAATTTCATTAGGATTATATTCCTTAATCATTATTTTTTCTCCTTCATTTTTCAGTATTTATTTTACAACTTTGGTTTTTAGCTTAACTTATAATATCTATTATTTTATCATATTTAATGGATTTTTCAAAAAGTAATTTGATTAAAAAAACTCTATTTCATCCAATGAACTCTCAAATGTATTTACTTTATTGCACATCTTTTCAAGAATTATACTTCCTTTTTGTGATTTCAAACCACAATAACGACAAAGATATTTAAAATTCTGATTATTATAAAAAATGTCCTCTTTATTCCTTACTTTTATTTCTTCAACACCTCCACTACTACTCTTTGATGCAATTAATACAGGAACGTTATAAATTTTTTTAGGAAAGTCAAAATCTAATATTCTTTTTTCCTTTTCTTTTTCATCTCTATAATTTAAATACAACATTTCAAATATAAAGTGCAACAACTTTGCTGATGAATAATATTTTTTTACAAGTTTATTATCTATTGTTTTAGATTTTAATTCAATATGAAATAAAAAATATTTATCATCTTTTAATCTTTTTACAAATAATACATTATCAACTGAACTAATTTCTTTTTTTAAAAATGGCAATAACCTTTTTAAATTTTCATCAACATTATTTATGTCCAAAGTCAATTTCAAGACTTGATATTTGTCTGGATTAAACAAAACTTTTACTTTATGGAGTCCAGTATTTTTTGTTCTTGTATTCTTTTTTTCTTCTAAATATAATTCTTCTTTTATTATTTCTGAAAATGAATTATCAAAATTATTATTTATAAAATCAAACATTTATTCTTCCTCCATTGCAAATAATAATTCCTGATACAAATTATCTATTTCTCCTAAAACTTCATTAAATGTTTCCGTTATTACCCCATCTTCTCCAAATTCAGCCTGCTCTATCGTTTTATTATTTAAAAAATAAATATTAACATCTTCCTGTCTTAATCCATAATTTTGTCTATCAATAGAATATTCTTTTATTATTTCATCATCAATTTTATCCTTACATTTTTCAAACATAATCATATTATTCATTTCCTGCGTAATTACTGGACTATGCGTACTAATAACAAATTTCAATCCTTGTTTTGATAAATAGTTTATAAGTTTCATTATTTTTCTCTGATTTTCAGGATGTAAATTCAATTCAATTTCATCAATAAAAATTATATCTCCCTTTTGTGCCTGATATTTTAAATATAAAAAGAACCCCGCTAAAGTTTTTACAGTTGAAGAAACTAATCCCATATTTAATTCAACATCATTTTCATTTTTATAAATAATCTGGTTAGATTTTATTATTATTTCTCCTTCAATTATATTTTGAATATCAATATCTTTTACAAGATTTTTATAAATTTCTGTTTCTTCCCTGTTTTCATATTCTTCCAATTGATTTAATCGTATTATATACTCATTTACAGGTTCAGAATATCTTGAAACATCTTTTAATAAATTCATATCTTGTGATAGTTCCAAATTTCTTAAAATATTATTTCTATTTTCTAACAATTGATTATAAAATAAAACAGCACCGCTTCTTTCTGCTGGAAAAAAATATATTTTAAAAAGATTATTGAATAAATATTTGCTAAAAAGATTCTCTAATCCATACCGTTTCAATTTTTCTTTCTTTAAATGTTTATTTACACTTATTACTGCATCTAATAATACTTCTAATGATGTTACTGACGTAATTGCATCTTCATAATTTTTAAAATAATCTTTTATCTCAAAAGTAATTTTATGATTTTTTTTCTTAGTTACTATACTTTTATTTTCTGATATTACCAATATTCTACTTTCAGCGTCTTTTTCTTTAAATTTTTTCATTTCATCAGTTAAATCTATATTAACTATTTCAAAATTTCTAAAAAAATCATTATGTACATGAAATGTCGTAATTAATTCTTTTCTCAATTTTATTTTTATTTCTTCTTCATAATTTTTTTGAAACCAATCATAATCAATAATTTTTTTTTCATTTAATACAATGTTATTTAAAAATGTAAAACTTGTAATGTTAAATTTATCCATAAATTTAAAATAACTATAAATTAAGTAACTCAAATAAGTCTTCCCAGTATTATTCTTCCCAATTATCAAATTAATTCCTTTTAAATCATTAAAATCTATTTCCCCATTGTTAATAGGACCTAAATTTTTAAATTTTATTATCATAAACTTTTCCTTTCCTAAATTTCATCCAACTTACTTCTTCTTCCTTTTCAACAAATAATCTATTTCAACCTACTAATACCCAAAATTCGGATTTTCAATCACCCATTTCTCATTCTTCTTATTAGCTTCCAAAATTTCTTTTCTTCCTACATATTTTCCATTTTTCGTCATTTTAGCCATTTCTTCATCCATAATTTCTATTTGAATTTCACCCATTATTTTAAAATATTTTTTGATAGCTTTTTCATCATTTTGTGAAATTGATTTTTGATATTCTTCCATTGTCTTTCCTGTTTTTTTCTTAAATGCTTCGTTCATTTTTTTTAACATTTCTTCAGATTTTTCAAACATTTTGTCTATGCTCATTTCATCTGTATTTACAGGAAATCCCAATTTAACTTTTACATATGCTTTCTCTCCATTGATATAGTCAATTTTTTCTATATCAATCTTGTAATATTTATACATCGTATCCATCATTTTAGAAAAATAATCCTCTCCAAAAAAAGAACCCATGATTTCCTTTATCTGATTTTCTCCATCTTTTTGACTTCCAGCAGAAACTCCTTTCATCATTTTATTCATTATTCCAAACATTTCCTCTTTTGAATAGATTCTACTCACTTCTTTTTCAATTTGAGAATTGTAATCTGAAAGAATACTTTGGTTAAATTTTACTGCTGGTTCTACTTCCACTTGATATTTTTCTTTTGCAAAAGTTCCTAAACTTAGTAATACAGATAATCCTAAAATTATTTTTTTCATAATTCTTACTTCTTTCTTTACTTTTATTTTTATTTTACTTTTTTATTTACTCCAAAATTTCAAATTTATATCCGACTCCCCAAATGGTTTTGATATTCCAATTTGAATGATCGTAATTATCTATTTTGGAGCGAAGCCTTTTTATATGAGTATCAACTGTTCTGCTATCGCCAAAATAATCAAATCCCCACAGTAAATCCAGTAAATTTTCCCTTGTGAAAACTTTGTTTTGATTTGTTGCGAGTGTCCAAAAGATTTCTATTTCTTTTTTTGTTAGTAAAATTTTCTCATCTTCAATTTTTACAGTAAAATTGTCCAAGTCAATTTCTAAATTATCGTATTTGAATAATTTTTTATCCTGATTTTCTTTTGGAGACAATCTTCTTAAAATTGCATGTATTCTAGCAATTATTTCTCCCGGTGAAAATGGCTTTACAATGTAATCATCCGCTCCAATTTCCAGTCCCATTATTTTTTCATAGTCTTCTCCACGAGCAGTAATCATAATAATCGGCACATTTGAAAAACTTCTTATTTCACGACAAACTTCAAAACCATCTTTTTTAGGCATCATGACATCCAGCAAAACTATATCAAATTTATTATTTCTAACTTCACTTAATGCACTTTCTCCATCAAAGACAGTTGATACAATAAAATTATTTTTTTTACAATACTGTGAAATTATCGAAACAATTTGTCTATTGTCATCTGCAATTAACACATTATACATTTTTTTACCTCTTTTAATTTCTCTTTTTCATATTTTATCATAAATTTTAAAAATTTCATACTTTAAAAATATACAAAAGTCTGATAAAATATCTTTATACAAGAAGCTTTTTGAAACAGGAAATGAAATAAATAGAATTAAAAGAAAGGAGTGTATGATGATATTATTATACATTTATCATACAGAAGGAAATGAGAAGAGAACTTAAGAAAATTTTTTTTATAAGAAAAAAAGATTCTGTGCAAACATTTAGGCTTGCTGCGCTGCTTTGCATTGTTGGGGGATTTTTAGACGCTTACACTTTTACTACAAGAGGAAAAGTTTTGGCAAATGCACAAACTGGAAATTTAGTTTACCTTGCCATAAATCTTGCCAAAAGAAATTATCAAAAAGTTTTTTCTTATTTTGTCCCAATTTTTGTCTTTGCGCTTGGAATCTTGTTTTCAGAATATTTAAAACATATATTTACAAAATATGAAAATTTTCGCTGGCAACACACTGCCATTATCATTCAGTTAATCGTAATGTTTTTTATTTCATTTATTCCATCAAATCACTTAAATATGCTGGTTAATGTGATAATTTCATTCATTGCTGCACTACAATATCAAGGTTTTAGAAGAATTCATGGAGTAAATGGTGCAACTACAATGTGCACGGGAAATTTGCGTTCTGGTATGGAATTTTTAAGTCTGTTTATAAAAACTAAAGATAAAGTATATTTTTATGATTTTTTAGTTTACATAGGACTAATTTCCTTTTTTGTAATCGGCGCAACTTTGTGTGCCGTTCTGGTTCAATTTTTTAAAAATTATGCTTTACTTGTATGCTGTGTCTTACAGTTTATCGTATTTTTAGTGATGTTCAAACAAAAAATTTAATTTATAAATTTTACAAAAAATAATTTTTAAATAACAATAAATAAAGGTTAAAAAGATTTTTTAATACGTTACAAAAAAAATTTTTTTACTTGTAAAAAGATAAAAAAAGTTATATAATGAGAGCAAGTAACACCTGTTACATTGTTAAAAAAAAGTTAATAATTAAGGAGGTTTCTTATGTTTGAAAAATTTCGTTTTGAAAATCTTTCAAAAATAATTCAATTGTATGTCTTGAATTTATTTAGTCAAATTATTAAAAAAGATAATTTGGCAATTTTTTCAAAAATAAATTTTTTTAATGTAGGAAATATTTCCTTACTGTATGAAAAAAATAAAAAAATCTTAATTAATAAAAGTACTAATTTTTTAAAATTATTAGACGAACATATTCTAAATTCAGAAATAGATTTATCTTTTATCGAAAATGTCGATGTTAAAAAGTTAATTCAGAATTTTGAAAAACTTTGTGCCAACGGATATAAAAATTTTATTGAAAAAGACATTAGGAAAAAAATAATTGAAAAATTTACAAATTGTCTAAAAAATCAAATTGTAATTTACTTATTTTCAAATATAAAAATTAACTATATTTCTGAAAATGCAAGAGTAAAAATAAGCCGTGCCCCACCTTTCATAAAATAACTTAAAAAATTTACAAAAAATATCGTGGAGGAATTAAAAATGGCTAAAAAAGAATTAAAAGGAATTAAAATAGGAAAATATGAAATTGAAAAACCGATTGTTCAAGGTGGAATGGGAGTTGGAATTAGCTGGGACAGACTTGCTGGAAATGTAGCCAAAAATGGCTGTCTTGGCACGATAAGTTCAATTTGTACAGGATATTACCAGAATATGAGATTTGTAAAAAGACAAGTAGATGGAAGACCAGTTGGGACAGAAAATACTTACAACAGAGAAGCTCTTATCGAAATATTTAAGAATGCAAGAAAAATTTGTGGCGATAGGCCTCTAGCTTGTAACATTTTACACGCAATCAACGACTACGCAAGAGTTGTAGGTGACGCACTGGAAGCTGGAGCAAATATTATTGTAACGGGAGCAGGACTTCCGCTAGAGCTTCCAAAACTTGTAAAAGATTATCCAGACGTAGAAATAGTGCCGATAGTCTCATCAGCAAGAGCGCTAAAAATAATCTGTAAAAAATGGAAAGCTGCTGGAAAAATGCCTGGAGCAGTAATCGCAGAAGGTCCTAAAAGTGGAGGACACCAAGGAGCTAAATATTCCGAATTATTTGCACCAGAACATCAATTAGAAGCAATTTTACCACCAATAAAAGAAGAAAGAGACAAATGGGGTGATTTTCCAATAATTGCAGCAGGCGGAATTTGGAACAACGAAGATATTCATAAAGTGATGGAATTAGGAGCAGATGCTGTTCAAATGGGTACAAGATTTATAGGTACATACGAATGCGATGCAAGTGAAAATTTTAAGCAAAATTTAATTAATGCAAACGAAGAAGACATCGTAATTGTAAGCTCTCCTGTTGGTTATCCTGGAAGAGCAGTAAAAACAAACTTGATAAAAACTTTGGAACCTAATACTAACAAAATAAAATGTATAAGTAATTGTATCTTTCCTTGTGAACATGGAAAAGGTGCAAACAAAGTGGGGTACTGTATTGCAAACAGCTTAGGAGATGCTTACTTAGGTAAACTTCAAAGCGGACTATTTTTTACAGGAGCAAATGGATATAGATTAAAAGAGATAGTTCATGTTAAAGATTTAATTGAAGAATTGATGACAGGTATTCAGACTTCTAAAAATATTTAAAAAATGAAAAATAAAAAAATAACCGGAGTATGAAAAATACTTCGGTTTATATTTTTATTAAAAAATCCAGTCTACCGTTCTAATTTGATTTTTGGTTGCCTGTAAATGTTACAGGTGGTAGTCATATTTACAAAAGTACAGGATCCGTGCTAAGTTTTCTTACCGCCGTGATTTTTCTGAAACAATTTATAAAGAGATGACCCCATTAAAAAAGGAGTAAAGCCCAAAAACAATTAATTAGTAACGAATAGACCAGAAATTTATTCTTAAATTATTTAAAAATTTCCTTTACTTAAACAGTATAACTTTTATCACTAAAAATGTCAAATATTTTTTTGAGAAAATTTATCAAAATTTACAAGATAAGTATTTTTATCCACTTTTTTTAATATATTTTTTTTGCATAAATTAGAAATTTCTCTCGACAAAGCTGGACGTGTTACATCAAACTTTTTTGCAAGTGAAGAAATATTAGGAGAAAATTTTATTTTATTGTTTTTAGAATTTTTTTTAATATAGCTTAAAACTTTTTCACCAATCGTCTTATTTACAAAATTAAACCAAATTCTTTTAGATAGATACTGACTCTTATTTGAAATTTCATCAATAAAATTCAAAAGTAACTTTTCATTTTTTTGAATCAAAGTAAAAAATTTATCTCGATCAATCATTAATAATTTTACTTCTTCCAATGTTATTAAATCAACAGGAAAAGTGTTGTCTTCTCCAAAAATAAACGCTGGCGCCAAAATTTCGCTCGTTTTGATATGACTAATTACAATTGAATTACCATTAAATTTCTGCATTTCAGCTATGAGTGTTCCTTTTATTAAAATATTTACATTCGTAATAAAATCGCCACGAAAAAATACAGTTTCATTTTTTTTATAAGTTTTTATTTGATATTCAGTTTCTTTTAAAAATAAAGTGACAGATGAAATACTGTAACCATTAAATAGTGGAACTTTTACAAGCAATTGTGAAATATCTTCAATATTCATATCATCACCAATTTCTTTTAAAAAATTTTTTATCACAAATAATTTTACTATAATATTATTATTTTGTCAAACTATTTATTTTGAATGTATAGGACAAAATATTTATTCATCTCAAACAAAAAAAGTTGTTTCTAAATAATACAATGTATCAGATTATAAACATAAAATTAAATATATAAAAAAAAACGACCTATTTAGTCGTTACAAAATGGTGCCCAGACGCGGAATCGAACCACGGACACAGGGATTTTCAGTCCCTTGCTCTACCGACTGAGCTATCTGGGCATAATGGCGGGTGAACTGGGATTCGAACCCAGACATCTTGCGATTTCGCCGGTTTTCAAGACCGGTCCCTTGCCGTTCGGACATCCACCCAAAACTTTAATTTAATTCAATAAAGTAAATATATTGTAGTTATTTTAAAAAAAATACCACATTTTAATATGGTTTCAAAAAAAATGGTACGGTCTAGGGGAGTCGAACCCCTGTTGCCAGGATGAAAACCTGGAGTCCTAACCACTAGACGAAGACCGCACAAATTCAAAATGGTGGATCCAGCTGGACTTGAACCAGCGACCGCTCGGTTATGAGCCGAGTGCTCTAACCAGCTGAGCTATGGATCCATATGGCGTGCCTGAAGAGATTCGAACTCCTGGCCCACGGCTTAGAAGGCCGTTGCTCTATCCAACTGAGCTACAGGCACATATGGTAAAATGGTGAGCCATACTGGGATTGAACCAGTGACACCTTGATTAAAAGTCAAGTGCTCTACCGACTGAGCTAATGGCTCATATTTGGAGCGGGAGACGAGGGTCGAACTCGCGACATTCAGCTTGGAAGGCTGACGCTCTACCAACTGAGCTACTCCCGCACAAAATATAGTTGTGGTGCCTCGGGCCGGACTTGAACCGGCACGGAATAATATTCCACAGGATTTTAAGTCCTGTGCGTCTACCGATTTCGCCACCAAGGCACAATCTAACTTTCTTAAAATTTGAACTACTTGATTAGTATATCATACATTTTTTATATTGTCAACAACTTTTTTCTAACTTTTCAGTAAAAGGTGAATTGCAACTGTAAATGTCACTTTTTATGAAATACACTGTTTTAATTCGACACCACATGGATGTACTAGAATATTTTGGAACAAATAAAAAACTTCTATCTTAAGTTTCTTATCTATTCCATAAACTTCTATAATAACCATTTTTCTGTTCTTTTTAACAAAAATATTATCCTGTATAAAAAATGCTTAAATGGTCATAAAAATAAGGGAAAAATAATGGTCTATTTCCTTTAGAAAATAATACAAAATTTGTCTTTAAAATTTTTATTTTCTTTTGACTTTCTTCTGAAAATTCATCCATTCAAACACGTTTTTAAATATTTTTCCATGTAAACTAGCTTTCTTGTTTCCACCTTTTCCAGCGTTACTTGGCTCAAATCCAAAAGTTTTGGTATCTTTAGAATTTTTTATTTTATCTCTATTTTGCACTCCTTCTACTTGATTATTTAAAAAATATATCCACGAAAAATGCCCTGGAAATCTAGAATTTGGCTCATCTGTTCCTATCACATTTTCATAGTATGAATACCACGCATTATCCGCTCCGGCCTTCAATAAATCTCTGTATGTTGGAAGTGAGAACTTTTGTGGCGTTACAATTCTATCATCTGCCGTTGCAATAAACCAAACTGGTGTTTTTTTCATTTTTTGAATTTTTTCCTTTGTTACCCATAATTTCTTTGTTTCTTTAAATTTTGAAACTGCACTATTTTCCCCGCCTGCAGAAACTTCAATATCATTTATTTTATAAGTTCCGTCAGTATTTCTCGCATATTCATAATAAGCATACGCCTCACAAATTGGTACAGCCGCTGCAAAATAGTCTGGATAATTAATTATCATATTTACTGTCATATATCCGCCGTTTGAATCTCCAGCAAGATAAATTCTTTCTGTATCAACAGAAGGATTATGTTTCACATATTCTTTAATCGTATCCATCAAAATTTGTGTATATCGTGAAATTCCACTTCCATTACCATTTGTCCCGTCACCTTCATCCATCCAGTAAGTAGGCGACTGCACAGCTAGCACAAATGCCCCCTTCGTATCACTTCCACTCGTAGTAAAATATTTCTGAATTTCCTCTTTTGCAAGTGCCGAAGTTTCTGTTCCCAAAATATCAATATCAGGATCATCTCCACCTTCACCTTGTCCATGAAGCCAAATAATTAATGGTTTTTTCTCACCTTTTTTCAAATTTTCAGGCTCATATGCAGCCATTTCCAATTTCAAATTTTCCATCTTTTTAGTAATCGGATTTTTGTAATTTCCACTAAATGAACTTCTGTAATTAAATAATGCTGTATCATTTGAAATACGATTATTAATTACATCTTCCTTTTTATTAATCGCATAATCTTTCCTATCAACAGTAACTTTTCCATCAATTTCTACAACATATTCTTTCGCCCATTCATTAAAAAATTTCTTAATATTATATGAAAACGGCGATCCTTCATATTTCAAAGTCTTCTGATTAAATACATTTTCCAATTCAAGCGTAACAATTCCAGTATCAAAGGCTTTTTCCCCCTTACCATCTGAAATATATACATTAGTTACCTTTCTCTCAACTCCATTAGTCTTGACCTTCCAATTATTTTTATCAAGCCCAGTAATTCGATAATCATCCATTTGCAAAATAATTTTACTCACGGTAGGCCCACTTTCAAAACCTTTTACAAAAATACTGATTTTCTTTACTCCATCATAATTCGGTAATTTCACGGACTTTTCACTTACCTTCCTAAAATTTCTTGTTTTCGCATCGATCTTTTTAGCACTATTCCCGACTACTCCAATCGCTAAGAGAAAAAATATTGCAGTCATTAAGCTTTTTTTCATAATTTTCTCACTTTCTCTATTTTAATTTTTTACAATCGATATTTCCTAGCTTCCAAAACTCTATCCAAAATTACAATCGCCGTAGCCGCCTCCAATACTGGCACTGCTCTCGGTACTATTATTGGATCATGTCTTCCATGAACTTCCAAAATATCATTTTTCTTAGTTTCAAGATTCACAGTTTTTTGTGCTTTTTCAATTGAAGCCGTCGGTTTTATCGCCACTTTAAATGAAATTGGCATTCCAGTCGTTATTCCACCTATAATTCCACCGTTATTATTTGTAAATGATTTTATTTCTCCATTTTCATCAAAATACATCTCATCATTTGCTTCGTACCCTGTCATTTCTGTAATTCCAAAGCCTGCCCCAAACTCTATTCCTTTTGTAGCCGGCACCGAGAAAATCATTCTCGAAAGCTCACTTTCCATTGACTCAAAATATGGATCTCCTATTCCCGCAGGAAGTCCTGTAACCATAAGTTCCACAATTCCACCAAGTGAATTTTTTTCTTCCCTAGTTTTTTCTACAGCCTTCTCAATTTTTTCCACAATTTTTTCATTCAAGACAGGCAAAGTCATATTTCTAAGTTTCTCAATATTTTCCTCTGTAATATCGCTTTCCACAAAATCTCTATCTTCAATATTCTTTACCGATTTAATATGTGCTGCAATTAAAATCCCTTGCTCCTTCAAAATCTGTTTTGCAATTGCTCCAGCAAATACCAATGAAGCCGTTATTCTCCCTGAAAAATGTCCGCTTCCACGAATATCATTAAATCCGTTATATCTATTAAATCCGCTCCAATCTGCATGTCCCGGTCTTGGCTTTCTTTTTAATTCGCTGTAATCCTTTGAACGCTGATTTGAATTTCTGATAATCATCGCAAGTGGTGTTCCTGTCGTTTTTTCATCAAAAAATCCACTCAAAATCTCAAATTCATCCTTTTCCACTCTAGGTGTTGTCAATTTAGATCTTCCAGGCGCTCTTCTTCTCATTTCCTGCGAGAGAAATTCCAAATCCAGCTCCGTTCCTGCCGGAATTCCGTCAATATTTACTCCCAATGCATTTCCATGCGATTCTCCAAAAATCGAAATTTTATAATTTTTTCCAAAATTTGCTGCCATTTTCTTACTCCTTCTATTTTATACAAATCATAATAAAAAATGATTTTTATCTTTTAACAATTTTTCTTTAATATATTTTAAAATATTCCACAATACTTTAAAAATTTAATTTTTAACTTTATATCCATTTTTAATAATATCAATCTTTATTTGCAACTTTTAAGATTGAAAACTCTATTTTTCAGCCTTTACTAAATCTTTATAATTTTTAACTTTTGTTTTTTCTTCTTTTGAAAGTAAATTATATAATTTACGAACCATTTCCACATATGATTTTTTCGTATATTTTTCGCCAGTTCTCTTATTCAATACTATTTTTTCAGCGTTCGGAATATCACTTATCAATTTACTCACAATAATATAAGGTTTCCAATCTTCTGTGTAAATATCACTTTTTCCATTAGGAGTATATTGAGCTGTGTTCAATTCAGCAGTCCCAGATCCTTTTTTAATATTTCCATTTTTATCACGACCAAGCCATTTATTTTTTAACTGTTCCACTTTTCCACGAGCTTGAGCAGTTTCCCGTCTTTGCTCAAATAGCCACTCAAAAGGATAATCTATTTGATACCCATATTTCCAAGTTGACATATGTGACCCCTTGCTAAATTCTCCCCAGTTAATTCCAGTACCTGGTTTTGTATTATCATGGGTTGTCATTTTTTTATCAATTTTATTTTGCTCTTCAACAGAAAGATAAGGATCCCATTCGTCATGAGCAATTTCAACTCCTGCAGCCTTAAAATATTCCTGAATCGTTTTCCACAAACTTGTTGCCATCAAATCATTTGAAGCTGTATGAACCAATATATTATCATCAGAAATCATATAATACCAATTTTGATAATTCTTTTTATCAAGTCCAAATCCATTAAAACTAATCGAATCATTTTGTGGTGAACGAGCTGGCGCACCATTATTTTGAAAATCTTTATTATAATTATTAGACCATTGAGAGCCTAAAATTGCCACTCCCGCAAAAAAATTATCTCTTTGTGCCGCCATATCTAAAAGAAGCATTCCTCCCATAGATTGCCCAGTCCCATAAATACGGCTTTCATTAATATATCCTTTATATTCCTTCAAAACAGAATCCAAAAGTTCCCAAATTGCTGGATTTTCTTCACTCGAAGAAACAACATCATTAGTAGAACGACGATTTTCTTCAACTTGTGGAACAATGATTATTGCTGGATGTTTCTCTTGAAGTTCTTTACTTGCCATTTTTGCAGCCGCTTTTGTAGAAGTCAGCGAAGCCATTGGATCAGTATCATTTGCTCCTGCGTGTTCCATATGAAGTACAACCGAGATATTTCCTTTATTCTTTTCTAAAACTTCTTTATTTGGAATATAAATTGCATAAGGTAACTCAAAATTCTCATATTTCCCAGCATATTCACTATATGCCTTAGTTGCCTTAAATCCTCCATTTCCAATATAGTTTATTTTCCAACCACTATTTTTGTCAAATTCTGGCAAGATAATTTTATTTTTATCTGCTGTAATAATACTCTGCTTAACTGTTTCACCTGTTGGTCTAGTTTGCTGTTTATCTTCCAAAGTATAATTTGAGATTTCTCTAGTTCCAGCAGCAATTTTCCCATTTTTCCCAGCAACTTCTCCAATTTGTTTCACACCAACCATCATTGTACTTGTATAGGATAAATTTTGTCCAGCAAGCATATAATCTGTATTCACTTCAATTATTACATATTTTCCTTCTTTAGTGCCACCATTTTTAGAAATTTCTGGCTTATCGTTAACATAAACTTTTGTGATTTGTCCTTCATTCCCTTTCGTACCATCTCTATCAATTTCCACAGTTTTCTCAAAGCCATCTTTTTTCTCGCTATAAATCGCATAATCTGTAATCTCATAATCATTTTTATCCACAGAATCTGACTTAATATTCTGATTATACTCAACAATAATCGCCGAAGTTTTCGCACCTTCCAAATCTACAAATCCATAAGATTTAACATTAACAATTGCATTATCAGCTAAAATTGATTTTGATATTTTACTTTTATTCACAGTTTTTGCAACAGAAATAGTACTAAATGTCATTCCTGATAAAAATAAGACCATCAGTCCAAAATATAGTTTCTTTTTACAATTTAATTTCATAAATTTTTCTCCACTTCTCACAATACTTTTTCCACACTAACGTTTATTTTTACTTGTTATCATTTTTTACAACAAAATCTTTTCCATTTACCAAAACTGCCTCACTATTGCTTATTGGAAGCAAATTTAATTTATTTTCATAAATTTTTATAGTTTCTTTTGTACTTTCGACAAACGGAAATTCATTATTATGTGGCAAAATATAAAAACCTGTAATATTCATTGCTTCATAATTATCTAAATCAGGAGCAATTTCCTTATTATCCATTATCTGATTGTATTCTATATTTTTAGAAGTAATAATCGCTCCAGCCGATTCTCCTATATAAAACATTCCATTTGAAATTTTGTCTTTAATAGCATCTAAAATTTTTTTACGTTTTAGTTCCTGCAATAGATAAAATGTATTTCCACCTGATACATACAAAATTTTTGTATCCTTCAATATATTTTCTATTTTTTGTTTTTCTGTTTTTGAAATATCTAAAATATTTATTGAAAATCCCAATTCCAAAAATGCCTGCTTAGCTTCGTCTACATATCCTTTATAATCTTCAGTGTTTGAGGCAGTAGGAACAAACGTAATTTCTTTTTCTGGTACATCTTTTAAAAATTCTTTCACTAAATTTTTTGTTCCTGCTAAATATGATGTCAAAAATAATTTATTCATATAAATTCCCTTTCCTAACAGTTTTAATTAAATTTTACATTCGCATATTCAATTAATTCTCTATTTCTATTTTAAAAAATTTCATTTTAAATTTTACCATTTTTAACTTATTTTTCTATTACAAATAATCTTTATCTTTCTAGAAAATCTTTTTAACAATCTTTCTCTATTTCTCCACCCATTTTCACAAAATCATCCCAGAAATGAGGATAAGATTTTCTGACACTTTCAGCCTCTTCCAGAATTATTTCCTTTTCGCATCTTGTTGAAGCGATTGCAAGCGACATTGCAATTCTATGATCATTCCAAGCATTTACTGTAACTCCGCCTGCAAATCCTTCTACACCTTGAATAATTAAATTGTCCCCTTCTTCAGTCACATTCGCTCCAAGTTTATTCAATTCCGTCTTTATCGAAGTTATTCTATCCGACTCCTTTATTCTAAGTCTTTCTCCATTAATAATCCTAGTTTCCCCTTCACTCAAGGCCCCTAATACCGTCAAAATCGGTGCAATATCAGGACATTGCGAAATATCGATTACTGTTCCTTTAGTTTTAGAAGGCTTTACAATTACATAATCATCGAAAATTTCAATATTTGCACCCATTCTTTCAACAATTTCTATTATTTCCCTGTCGCCTTGCAGCGAGTTCTTATTCACATGCAGGCATTTCACTTCATTATCCTTGTTTGCAGAAATTATTCCAGCCACAATCCAGAACGCCACTTGCGAATAATCTCCCTCAACAGTATAATCAAACGGCTTATAAATCTGATTTCCCTTTATATCGAAACTCTTATAGTCATTGTTCACAATCTCAATTCCTGCCAGTTTCAATATTTCCAATGTCAAATCAATATATCCCTTTGACTCCAGATTTTTATTAATAGTCAACTTTGAATCCCCATCCAAGAGTGGCAAAGCATGCAAAAGTCCTGTAATAAATTGTGAACTTATATTCCCGTCAATTTCAAAATTTCCCGCCTTCAATTTTCCATTCACTGTAAGTGGCAATTTCCCATTCTCATTTTTATAAAAAATGCCCTGTTTATCAAAAATCCTATAATACGAGTCAAGCGGTCTGTCCACCAGCTTCCCCTTTCCATCGAAAATCAGCTCATTTTCATTCGTAATTCCAATCGGTATCAAAAACCTGATTGTAGATCCCGACTCATTGCATTGCACATACTTATCCTTTGGAACAACTTTTCCGCCATTTCCGATAATTTCAAGAGCATTTTCAAAACGCTCTATTTCTGCTCCCCAGTTTTCCATAATATCCGTTGTTGTTGTAATGTCTACTGAAAACTTTAAATTATCAATTTTTGACTTCTTCCCACCTTCAGCTAATGCCGCTGCAATCACCGCTCTATGCGAATAACTTTTTGATGGTGGGATTTCTATTGTACCGTTTAAGGTGCTTGGTTTTATTTTTATTTTCATAAATTTTTTCCTTTCTTTTATTTTTTACTTATATTGTCTTTTTAATTGATTTATCCTTTTTTCACACAATTTTCTTTTATTGTTTTAAAGTTTAAAAGAAAAACATGTCACTCCAACTATAATAGCAACTATTCCTATCCAAAAAGGTATTGCTATATATTTAAAACTATTTTTTATAAAGTAAAATAACACACTCATTCCTAAAATAATAATTCCTGTAATCATTAAAATTTTAGAAACTATATTGTCCTGTATATGTAATATACTTGTTGTACCTATACCAAACAAAGAAAAAATCATCAAAAATATTCCCATTATTTCTAATGTTTTTTGATTAAAATTTTTGTAATTTTCTTCTAAATTCTCATACTTTTCGATTATTTTTTCTGTTTTTTCCTCCAATTCCCTGTATTTATTTGATATTTTTTCATCAAAACCTTTATATCTTTGTTCTAGACTTTCATAAGACTTTTTAGAAGTTTCTTCTAAAATTTCATATTCCTTTCTCATTTTTACCAAATATTCTTCTAATAAATTTTCTCTTATTTTTATTAATTCTTCACTAAATAAACTAAATACATTATCTAAACCTAATATCCATCCAAATTTTTCAGCATATTCCTTAGCACTTTCATTATCTTCTCTTTTATCTATTATATCATATATTTTTTCACTCAATTTTACAAAGACATCTATTTTATTCATTTTTTTCTTATATTTTTTTTGGAATTCAATATAATTATCTTCTTTAATTTCAATTTCTTCATATATAAATTTATCTATTAAATTACCTTCTTCAATCTCTGAAACCATTTTTTTTAAATATTCGTTTATATTATTTTTCAAAAAATTATTTTTATCTTTTAATTGTTGAAGAGTGTGATCATTACAGAAATCGTCAATTTGTTTTTCTACTCCGCCATCACGAAAATTTTCATAAAATTTTTCTCTTTCTTTCTCATTAATTTCTATTATTCTTTCTATTTCTTGAATAGTATTTTCATTTAATTGATAATCTTCATTAATTTTTATTTCTAAAAATTCTTTATTCTCTTCTAATATTTTATAAATTTCATAATATTTATTTAATACTTCGTACTCATCTTTTATTTCCTGAATAGTCGTTTTTTTTATTTTTTTTGACATAATTTTCTCCATTTTATATTTTGGTATTAATTATGAGTTTTTTACATAAATTAACTTTTTCTTAATTATTATACAATCTAAAAATATTTAAAACTAAAAATTTATCCTACAATATCCGCTTCACTGCTAAATTCCCCGCTAACATTCCCCGTTAAATCAATCCAATGCCCTGCAAAAAATACTTCATCATCATAAAAATACACCGTAAAATCTCCGTCAGAAGTTATGTTCAAACTTTCTAAATAAATTCCATTTTTAAAAACTTCTTTTGAAACTTTTTGTTCTTTTAACTCTTCCTTTTCTTTTTCCGTAAATTTAGAATTTGAATTTTTTTCAAGTATTTCTATCATTCCATCCACATCTTCCTCATCGACCGAAGAAAACCAATCTTCCGCTAACCAACGCAAATCTTCCACAATTCTATCTCTTATTCTCTCATCCCATTCTTTTTGATTGAGATACATAATTTTAAATTGTTCAATTGCCCCTTTAACTTCTTCTACTTTTTTCTCTTCACTCCAATTATGCCCAATTCCACCATCAAAACTCACACTTATTTTTCTCCCAAGCCACTCAACTTCAGTTTCAAAATTTTTTATTTCTCCAAAAACTTCATCTTTTATAGCATCACTCATATTAGTCCTCCATTTTATTCTTTTTTAATCCCAAGTCAAGACCACCCTTCAAAAGGGTGGCTTGCTCTACGGCTATAAGCCGTCGGGTCTCCTACTTCGCCTAAAGACGATACTTGACCTTCGTTCAAGCTACTGTTGTATTTGACTCGTTGCTACCTCTTAAAGAGGTATCCGTACTACTTGCTACCCTTAAAAGGGTCTTCATATTCCTTTACACTTAATTTGTCCATCGCTATATCATGTTTCTCCTGTTCGGCTATATATTTTTTTATTGTTGCTTCATTTAAGCCTACTGTGCTTACATAATATCCTTCTGACCAGAAATGTCTGTTTCCAAATTTATATTTTAAGTTTGCATGCTTATCAAACATCATCAATGCACTTTTCCCTTTCAGATATCCCATAAAACTTGATACACTTATTTTTGGTGGTATGCTTACCAGCATATGCACGTGATCTTTCATCAGATGTCCTTCTATTATTTCAACTCCTTTATATTCACATAATCTTCTTAAAATTTCTCCCACACTTTTTCTGTATTGACTATATACAATTTTTCGTCTATACTTAGGTGTAAATACTATATGATACTTACACATCCATTTAGTATGAGACAGGCTATTAGTTTTATTAGCCATATAAACACCTTCCTTTCATTAATAGTAGCTTGAACAACTCTATTATAACGGAAGGTGTATTTTGTTGCAAACTTACGTTTCCGCACCCGCATAGCAGGTGGTTTTATGTTTCGCACGCTTTGCGTACTCAACTGACTAAAGTCAATAATAAATTCATCAGACACTGTCTGACGAATTCCATTTTTTGAATAAACTATATAAAATCTAATTTCCCTCTTAATTCTCCTTACTCATCTGTTTCTTTTTCTCAGCTTTTATAAAAGCAACTATAGATATAATCGCAACTAAAATTATCCAAACCCAATCTTTATATATTTCACTACTTATTTTAAAGACTCCCATCCACGAATAAGATAAACCTTCTAAAAATGGTAATTTTTGCTCTTTTTTCAAATAATAAACTACCAAAACTACATCAACAAAGTATACTGCAATCATGGAAAAAATTGTAATTACAGGAATTCCTTTTGTAATATCCCTCATTGGCAAAGCCTCATATTTTGGATTTAGTAAATTTTCATTTTTAGCATTTGCTCCAAATTTACTTTGACGCATAGGTTTGACAATATTTTTTCTTTCTGTCTCTGTCTTTTTAATTTTTATTCCAAATATCCAGCCAAAAAAAACTATAAAAAATATAATTATAGAAATTATTTTATATCCTAAAAAAATCATCGAAAATCCTAAGCAAATCATAGTTGCAACAATAGAACTTAACCCTGCAAATAAAATTCCATTTAAATATCTCTTCATAAATAATCCCTTTCATCTAATTTTTATTCAGCTCTTTTATTAAAAAGACTAACAGATTTTCACAGAAAATCTCCATTTCATTTCCAAAAGCTAAAATAATATTATTATTTAAATCCTTTACAAATATCACTCCATCTGCTACACCAATTATATATTCTTCCCAGTTATATATTTCATCATCAAATGTAATATTTTCTTTCGAAACTTTTATTTTCTTTAAATTATCAAAATTCTCAATTTGCTTCTTGTCTGAGAAAAGACTGAAACTTAATTTATGTGATTTTCTAAATAGAAACTCCTCACTTCCCCCATTTTCAATCTTTTCTAATGCACTTGGATAATTCTGTTTTACAAAATCTTCCTGAAATAAATCAAAAGCATCTTTTTTATACCCCCCTGCATTGATTTTTTCCCACTTTCCTTCGTTAGATTTGAAAAAAATGGCTGTAAATGTATTTCCCACCATATATACTTCCTTCGAAAGAAAATATTGCAAATTTTTATAATAATTTTTTTCATTTTTTCCTACGCTAAAACCATCATCATAAAAATAAATATTTGGATATTTCTTTTTATAATATGAAAACACAAAGAAATCTACTATACCCAATATAATTAATAAAACTATAAAAATTATAACAGTGGAAACATAAAAATTTCTGCTAATTTCAACTGTAAATAATAAAACTACTCATATATTTAATACCAGCAAAGAAATTAAAAATTTTACCGAATTAAAAATTATTTTTAACCAGTTCGCCTTTTCCACTTTTTTAAAATTTTCCTGTAACATATTTTTTCACTCCTTCACTATTTCAAATAGGTCAGACACTGTCTGACCTTTTCAGTTTTCTCACTTAATCACTTCCATTTTTTACAATTTCAAACACTTACTCAAAAATCTTTTCCGCCCCAATCTTCATAATCTCAACTTCCCCAATCTCTTTCAAAATTACAAAATTAATCCCATCACTCGTACTTTTCTTATCTCTTTTCATAATTTCAGAAATTTCATTTTTTGGATACTCAATTTCAGTCGGCAAATTCAACGCTTTAAGCAATTTCGCAATTTTCACAGCTTCCCCTTCTTTAGTAAACCCTTTTTTCTCTCCAATTTTCGTAATATCCACCATCCCAGCAGAAATCGCTTCTCCGTGAGAATATTTTTCATAATTCGTAAACTGCTCTATCGCATGCCCTATAGTGTGTCCAAAATTTAAAATCATTCTCAGATTTTGCTCTTTTTCGTCCTTTTCCACAACTTCTTTTTTTATTTCACAAGAGCGGTAAACAAGCTCATTCACATATTTCATCAGGTGCTCTCGCAATTTCTTCTTATAATTTTTATCATCATAGGAAATTTCTACTGTTTCCACTATTTCCACAAGTCTGTCAAAAAATTTCTTGTCATAAATGCACCCATATTTTACAATTTCCCCAAATCCATCGTAAAAATATCTATCTGTTAATGTATTTAAAAAATAATTATCAATTAAAACAAGTTTTGGCTGATAAAACGCCCCAACAAGATTTTTCCCTTCTGGTAAATCAACTCCAACTTTTCCGCCGACACTGCTGTCAACCTGTGAAACTATTGTTGTAGGAATCTGAATAAAATTAACTCCTCTCAAAAATGAAGCTGCTGCAAACCCAGCAATATCTCCAACAACACCACCACCAAAAGCTACAACCAGGTCTTTTCTTTTAACACCAGCTTCTACCATTGCTGAATAAATTTCCGGCATAATTCCAATATGTTTATTTTTTTCTCCAGCTTTTAGTACATAAACCGTGTAATCAAATCCATTAAACATTTTTTCATAAATATTTTTGTAAATTTCGTTCACATTCGAGTCAGTTATGACAAATAATTTTTCCCCACTATAAATTTCTTTTATATATTTTGGAAAATCTTTCGCATAATTTTCTCCAATTAAAATATCATAAGAATTTTTTCCTAAGCCCACATTTAATTTTTTCATAAAATTTTCTCCTAAATATTATTATAAGTCAAAAGTAAAACTTTGATTACAAAAATTTTTTTGTAAAAATACCACTGTATTTTTTATTCTTTTTATATTTTTTAATCTATTTTTTCTCTTCTTCTAGCAGAAATTATAAACTGTTCTTTTAATGTTCCAATATCGTCATTTTTCAAAGCATCTTTTATTATATCCAATTCATCTTCAAATTGCTGTATCATTTTCAATAAATTTTCCTTGTTTCCCAAAAATAGTTCCGACCACAAATCTTCGTTAATTTTGGCAATTCTTGTCAAATCCCTATATGAATCTCCAATAAATTTATTTGTATCATATTTTTGATTGTCGCTATTTACTAGTGAAACTGCTATTGCGTGAGTAAGCTGACTTGTAAAAGCGATTATTTCGTCATGTTCTTTAGCTGTTAAAAAACTTACACTTTTAAAGCCCATTTTTTTTATTATTTTGCTCAATAAATCCAAATTTTCTTTTTTATTTTTTTCGTCTTTTATAAGAATATAATTTGCACCTTCAAACACTCTGCTGTCTGCAAAGTCAATCCCGCGTTTTTCACGACCTGCCATTGGATGACCAAATATAAAATCAATATTTTTTTCACTTTTTTCAATAATCGGATCTATTTCTTCAATTATTTTTCCTTTAATCCCAATAACATCAGTAATAATTGCGCCATCTTTAAAATTTTCAATATTATTTACAAAAAATGATTTGACAATATTCGGATAAAGTGTGATTACGACAAAATCCGATTTTTGCAATGGCTCTTTTGTCTTTACAAATCCTTTGGTTATAATATTTTTCTCTTTAGCTTTTTTCAAAGTTTTCTCGTCAATATCAATTCCATAGATAGTTTTTACGCCAATATTTTTTAAGCCTTGAGCAACTCCCCCACCAATTACTCCAAGTCCAACTACTGTTACCGTTAAATCTTCTATATTTTTTAAATTATTTTTTATCATATCTATCTCATTTCACCATTTTACTCTTCTATCACAACGGCAGTACCACTGCAAGTAACCATAAGCATTCCATTATCCGCACCTAACACTTCATAATCCATTTTTACTCCAACAATAGCACTCGCTCCTATTTTTTTCGCTCTTTCTTTCATTTCCTCCAAAGCTTCTGTTCTAGCCGAAGACAATTCTTTTTCATACCCTTGGGATCGCCCCCCGAAAAAGTTTCTAAGTCCCGCTCCTAAATCTTTTAAAAAATTAACTCCTGTTATAACTTCACCAAAAACAATTCCTTTATACTCCAATATTTTTTTATCTTGAACCTTATTCGTAGTTGTTATAATCATAATCATTCATCTCCATTCATCATATTTATAAAATTATTTTATTTTGAAAGTTTTTCCTAAAACATTTGCAATTTTTTCCACATTTATCATCAAGTGCTCAAATACTTCTTCTTTTAACGATTGTGGTCCATCTGACAACGCTTTATCCGGCTCTGGATGAACTTCCACCATAAGTCCGTCTGCTCCCGCTGCAATTCCCGCCATTCCTAGCGGCTCAACCATCCAGTATTTTCCAGTCGAATGTGCTGAATCCACTATTATCGGTAAATGTGTCAATTTTTTTATCATTGGCACTGCGTTTAAATCTAGCACATTTCTATATGCGGTCTCGTAAGTTCTTATCCCTCTTTCACAAAGAACTACATTTTCATTTCCGCCAGCCAAAATGTACTCTGCCGACATCAGCCATTCCTCAATAGTTGCACTCAGTCCTCTTTTCAAAAGCACTGGAATATTTGTTTTTCCCACTTCCTTTAGAAGATCAAAGTTTTGCATATTTCTTGCTCCCAATTGAATCATATCAAGATGTGGTCCAAACTCGTAAAGTTGAGAAATTGACATCACTTCACAGATTATTGGAAGCCCTGTTTCCTCTTTTGCTTTTTTCATAAGCTCTATTCCTTCCATTCCCAGACCTTGAAATGAATACGGTGATGTTCTTGGCTTAACGACTCCTCCTCTTAGCATTGTTGCCCCATATTTTTTTACTATTCTTGCGGTCGTTAAAATTTGTTTTTCATTTTCAACTGAACAAGGTCCTGCCATCATCACAAGATTATTTCCTCCAATTCCAACATCTCCCACTTTTACAATCGTGTCTTTTGGATGAAATTTTCTACTTGCCCTTTTGTACGGTTCTTGCACTCTTTGCACATCAATTACATATTCCAAAGACTGAATGTGTTTAATATCAATGGTACTAATATCTCCTACCAATCCCAAAATTGAATATTCCGCTCCAATAATCGGTTTTACTTTAACGTTATTTTCTGTTTCCAGTCTTTTTATCAATCTATCTAACACACTCTTATCAATACTTCCGTCTATTTTTATAATCATAAATTCACTTCCTTTTTACTTTAAATCAAATCTATCAATTCTTGTTTTATTTTTTCTTTTACATCATCCCACAAATGTTCAATTTTTACCTAAAAAAATCTTTTCAAATCCTACTTAAAAGTTTTTCCCAGTACATTTGCAATTTTTTCCACATTTACCATCAAATGCTCAAATACTTCTTCTTTTAACGATTGTGGTCCATCTGACAACGCTTTATCCGGCTCTGGATGAACTTCCACCATAAGTCCGTCTGCTCCCGCTGCAATTCCCGCCATTCCTAGTGGCTCAACCATCCAGTATTTTCCAGTCGAATGAGCTGAATCCACTATTATCGGTAAATGTGTCAATTTTTTTATCATTGGCACTGCGTTTAAATCCAACACATTTCTATATGCGGTCTCGTAAGTTCTTATCCCTCTTTCACAAAGAACTACATTTTCATTTCCACCAGCCAAAATGTACTCTGCTGACATCAGCCATTCCTCAATAGTTGCACTCAGTCCTCTTTTCAAAAGCACTGGAATATTTGTTTTTCCCACTTCTTTTAAAAGATCAAAGTTTTGCATATTTCTTGCCCCCAATTGAATCATATCAAGATGTGGTCCAAACTCGTAAAGTTGAGAAATTGACATCACTTCACAGATTATTGGAAGCCCTGTTTCCTCTTTTGCTTTTTTCATAAGTTCTATTCCTGCCATTCCTAGACCTTGAAATGAATACGGTGATGTTCTTGGCTTAACGACTCCTCCTCTTAGCATTATTGCCCCATATTTTTTTACTATTCTTGCGGTCGTTAAAATTTGTTCTTCATTTTCAACTGAACAAGGTCCTGCCATCATCACAAGATTATTTCCTCCAATTTCAACATTTCCAACTTTTACAATCGTGTCTTTTGGATGAAATTTTCTACTTGCTCTTTTATACGGTTCCTGCACTCTTTGCACATCCAGTACACCATCAATTGACAAAACTCTGTTTACATCTACAACACTCGTATCCCCAACTAACCCAACTATTGTATATTCGCTTCCATATGACAAATGTGGCTTTAAATTAAGCTCTTCCACTCTTTTCAACAATTTTTCCATATTTTCTTGTGAAACATTTGCATCTACTTTTATAATCATAGATTTTCCTCCATTTATTTTTTATTTATTTATAACAAAAAAACTCTCTTTGATAGGAGAGTTTGTAAATCGCACTTAATATTATACAGTGAACTACTCCCACTTGTAGAAGAGGGAGCTTCTTGGGAAGTATCTGCTTTTGCTAGCCAAATATATTTACCAAGCTCTTTGGGCAGTCCCTGCCCTGACTATGAATATTATACCATATAAGAGCTGTTATTTCAAGCTATATTCTGCAATTCATCTCCCACTTATAGAAGAAGGAGAATTCTTGCTAAATATTGTTAAAATTTATAAATTATCAATTTTAAAAAAAATTTATTAAAAGCCAACAACTACTAAAATTATGTGAAATACACATATTTTCCTACCAAATAACTACATTTTATAATTTTTATCTCTACTTTACTTCCAAAATTTGCAAAAGTGCAAATTACACCTACTATCCTACATTTTTTTATTTTTTACCTAATTATTTTAACAAAAATATATTTAATTGTCAACTTGTGAAATTTAAACCATCGGAGTAAAATATTTACAGATAATTTTTAATTTCAATATTTTTTAATTTATTTTTGTTTACAAAATGTTATTTTGCTAAATATAGTTTTTTATCTTTTTACATAAGGGGAAAGGACCGCCATTTCCCCTTATATCCCCACGCTCGTCTAAGCATTTTTTTGAAGCAAAGCCGAAACTCGCACTAAACGTGCTCAGACAGTCGTCTTTACTCCAAAAAAATCACGACACCTTTTGTATAATAGTAAAATTTAAACCGTCGGAGCATTTTTATGTGCTGACAAAACTGTCTGAGCACAATCAGTGCGAGTTTTTTGGCAGTGCATAAAAATGACGAAGACTAGCCGGGGTGCAGGGGTGCGGCGATGAGCACTTCTGCTTAAAAAAAAGAAATTATTTTAGTAACTTCGTGGGTTGA
Organism: Leptotrichia sp. oral taxon 847; assembly: GCF_001553645.1. Classification (NCBI taxonomy): domain Bacteria; kingdom Fusobacteriati; phylum Fusobacteriota; class Fusobacteriia; order Fusobacteriales; family Leptotrichiaceae; genus Leptotrichia; species Leptotrichia sp. oral taxon 847. The sequence goes on from NZ_CP014231.1 coordinate 946,433, forward strand.
ATAAAAAACTTAAACTAAAAGTTTTTATTTACACTTAAATGTTTTTCTTTGTTAATTTTTCTCAGTAAATTAGATTTTAAGAGAACTCACGCTCATCTAAATATTTTTGCGCATCGATAATTTTAAAAAAAAGTAAAAAAAAAGGAGGAAATTATCCCCCTAGATATGCTCTTTTTATTTCCGAATTTGTTAAAAGCTCTTTTCCTGTCCCTTCTAAAATTATGCTTCCTGTTTCCAAAACGTAACCTCTGTCAGCGATTGACAGAGCCATATTTGCATTTTGCTCAACTAATAAAATTGTTACATTGTCCTCTTTATTTATTTTTTTTATTATTTCAAAAATTTCCTGAACTAACAGAGGAGCAAGTCCCATTGATGGTTCATCTAACAAAAGTAACGACGGATTTGACATAAGCGCTCTTGCCATTGCAAGCATTTGCTGTTCTCCTCCACTCATAGTCCCTGCAAGTTGTTTTTTTCGCTCTGCTAATCTAGGGAATAATGAAAACATATGCTCCATATCTTTTTTTATTCCAGCTTGATCATTTCTAATAAAAGCTCCCATTTCCAAATTTTCTAAAACTGTTAGTTCTGTAAAAATTCTTCTTCCTTCTGGAACATGAGCCATGCCTTTATTTACAAGTTTATGAGCTACAGTATTTGTCGTATTTTCTCCATTTAATGAGATTTCTCCAGATTTTATTGGAACTAATCCCGAAATTGCATGTAAAGTTGATGTTTTCCCTGCTCCATTTGCTCCAATCAAAGAAACGACTTCTCCTCTTTTTATATGAAATGAAATACTTTTTATGGCGTGAATTACACCGTAATAGACATTCAAATCATTGACTTCTAAAATATTTACCAATTTTCTCCTCCTTTCTTTATTCTCCCAGATACGCTGCGATAACTTCTTTATTTGACTGTATTTCACTTGGAATTCCTGAAGCTATTATTTTTCCAAAATTTAGTACATAAAGTCTCTCACAAATTCCCATAACTAAATCCATATCGTGCTCAATAAGTAAAATTGAAATTTTAAATTTATCTCTGATAAAACTTATTGTTTTCATCAATTCCTTTGTCTCATTCGGATTCATTCCCGCAGCAGGTTCATCTAATAAAAGCAATTTTGGATTTGTAGCTAGCGCTCTAGCTATTTCCAATTTTCTTTGCTGTCCATATGATAAATTTCCCGAAATGATATTAGCCATCTGTGCCATATCAAAAATATCCAATAAATCCAGCGCTTTATCTGTAACTTCTTTTTCTTCCCTCCAAAATCTTGGGAGTCTTAGTATAGCTTCAAAAGTGTTATATTTCATACTGCTGTTAAGTGCCATTTTTACATTGTCCAACACCGTCAAATTTTTAAATAATCTAATATTCTGGAACGTTCTTGCTATTCCCAATGCAACTATTTGTGGAGTTGTTTTTTTATTAATGCTTGTTCCATTTATGGAAATATCTCCGTCAGTCGGTTTATAAACACCTGTAAGTAAGTTAAATATTGTTGTTTTCCCAGCTCCGTTAGGTCCAATCAGCCCTATTAACTCACCTTCTTTTATCTCGATATTAACATCGTCTACAGCTCTTAAACCACCAAAAGATATTCCTAAATCAGTCGTTTTAAGTAATGACATATCTATCTCCTAATTTCTTTATTTTTTTGAGTTTCTAATCTCTTTAATCCGTTGTTTCGTTTCATGGAAAGTAAATTCTTTTGTTCCAAAAATTCCTTTTGGTCTGAAAATCATTAACATAATAAGAATTATCGAATAAATTAAATATCTAAATTGTGAAAAATCTCTTAAAAATTCACTTAACACAGTTAAAATAACTGCTGCGATAACTGCTCCAGTTATACTTCCAAGTCCACCCAAAACAACCATAACCAAAATTTCTATTGAAAATAAAAATCCAAATTTATCTGGCGCTAAAATTCCGACATTATGAGCAAATAATGAACCTCCTACTCCCGCAAAAAATGCTGAAAAAGCAAATCCATAAAGTTTTACACGATTTAATTTAATACCAATATTTTCTGCCGCAATTTCATCTTCTCTAATTGACATAACTTCTCTACCTTTTCTTGAAGTCATCGCCATAACAACAATAATAATCGAAATTACAACAATAAAATACACATTTGAAAATGTTATAAGTCCTTGAGGAATTCCACTAAATCCTGTCGCTCCTCCAAGAAAATCCAAATTTTGAATAATATATTTTACAATTTCTCCAAACGCAAGAGTAATGATAGCAAGATAATCTCCTCTCAAACGAAGTGTACTAGCTCCAACTAAAAATCCGAATATTGCTGCAATAATTCCGCCAAATAGTGAAACTATAAGAAGATGCAATGTTGCAGGTAAATGATAATTTACTAATATTTTTGAAATATAAGCCGCTGAATATCCACCAATTGCGATAAATCCAGCTTGTCCTAAATTAAGCTGTCCCATAATTCCAACAGTCACATTAAGACTTACAGAAAATAATACAAAAATTAAAATAGTTATATAAATTCCACGAGTGTAGCTAAAAATATCATTTGGATCAATTGTCAAACTTAAAACTACATAAAGTAAAATAATTGAAATAACTGTTACTACATAATTTTTCAACTTAAATTTATTAAAATAATTCAAATTACCCCATTTTGACTGTCTTTGTTCTTTGTTTTTCTTTTCAACTTTATTTTTTTGCAAAGCAGTTCCTTTGTCTAAAGGTTTCTTTTCCTTTTCCTTATTTTCCATCTTTGTCCTCCTTTCCCTGTAATTAAACTTTTTCTTTCATATTTTTTCCAAATAATCCATTTGGTTTAAAAATAAGTATCAAAATCAAAATTCCAAAGACTATTGGATTTGCCCAAGTTGTAAGAAAAGAACCTTTTACATACGCTTCCAAAAGTCCTAGTACATATCCTCCAACCATAGCTCCAGGAATACTTCCTATTCCACCAAATACAGCCGCAATAAATGCTTTTAATCCTGGAAGCATTCCCATATATGGCTCAATTTGTGGATAGACAATGGCATAAAGCGCTCCACCTAGTGCACCTAGCCCAGAACCGATTGCAAATGTAATAGCTATTGTTTTATTTACATTTATTCCCATAAGTTGTGCTGCTCCTGTATCTTGAGATACCGCTCTGGTTGCTTTTCCCAATTTTGTCTTTTTGATAAATAAATTTAGCGCAACCATGCAAATTATGGTTACAACGATGACAAAGATAGTTAACATACTGATTTCAACAAATCCCAAATTTAATTTTTTACTATCTGATAAAAATCCAGGAATATATTTCTGATCAATTACTTTTGGTGTAGCTCCAAAAATGATAAGTGCGACACTCTCTAATAAAAAGCTCATTCCGATTGCTGTTATAAGTGCTGAAATTTTAGGTGCGTTTCTAAGTGGTCTGTACGCAAAAAAATCGATTACAACGCCTAAAATAGCACAAAAAATGATTGACAAAAGTATCGCAACTATTAACGGCATACCGCTTGATACTGCAATAAAAGTCAAATACGCTCCTATCATAAGTATATCTCCATGCGCAAAGTTTATAAGTTTTACAATTCCATAAACCATCGTGTATCCAAGAGCGATTAAAGCGTAGATACTCCCTGTCTGGAGACCGTTAATTGTCTGCTCAATTAAATTTTTTAACATTTTAAACTCCTTTAATTATAACTAATTCGATTACAATTTTTTTAATTTATAAATTAAAAAAGTTCAAAATGGTATTAAGAAAATCCTAGTACCATTGAACTTCAAAAAATTATTTTTATAAATTTTCTAACTTAAAATTTTTCTTTTAAAGAAAGTTTTCCATCTTTTACTTCAATAAATGTAACTTTTTTTTCTGGATTTCTGTTTTTATCATATTTCAACGAACCTGTCAATAAATTATCTCCACTAAAGTTTTTGATTGCATCTCTAATCGCTTCTTTTGAAGATAAATCTTTTACAGATTTTAGTGAAGTTTCTAAAATAGTACCTGTGTCATATCCAAGTGCTGCAAACATAATTGGATCTAGTTTATATTCAGTTTTATACGAATTTATAAATTTTTTAGCTATTTCAGAACTGTCATCTGAAGCGAACTGACTGGCAAAAATAGCTCCATTTGCGACTTTTCCAAAGTTGGTCTGGATTCCATCCCAACCGTCTCCTCCCATAAATTGAGAAGTTATTCCAAGATCTTTCGCTTGAGTTAAAATTAAACCTATTGTATTATAGTAGTCCGGTATAAAAATCATACTTGAATTATAACCTTTTACTTTTGTTAAAACTGCTTTGAAATCTTTGTCATCAGCAGTATATTTTTCTTCTTTAATTTGAATTCCTAATTTTTGAGCCTGTGCTTTAAATGCGTCAGCTAGTCCCACTGAATAATCACTTGTAGAATTAGTCAAAATGGTTACAGTATTAAATCCTTTTGATTTTGCATATTTTGCAACAGCTTCACCCTGATAGGGATCTGTATAAGTTGTTCTAAATACAAAGTCTTTATCTTTTGTAATATCAAAAGCTGTTCCTGTAGCTGTTATCATAGGGATTTTAGCTTGTTCAGCAAGTGGCGCAATAGCTAATGAAGGTTTTGAAATAACTTCTCCCATTAAAACATCAATTTTATCTTGCGAAACCATTTTTTTGAAAATGTTTATAGCTTCTTGTGTATCTCCTTTACTGTCAGCTTCAACAATTTCTATTTTTTTCCCATTAATTCCGCCAGCGGCATTGATTTCCTTAACTTTTAATTTAAATCCATTTACTGTTGCCACTCCGTATTGAGCGACATTTCCTGTAAGTGGCGCAATAACTCCGATTTTTATAACGTTTGAATCCGCCTTTTTAGAACCGCAGCTCATTACAAATAGTGCCATCATTGACATCAAAAACAATATTTTTTTCATAAATCTCACCTCGTAATTATTTCTTAAAATTTTCTCACAAATATAGTTAATATTTTTTATTTAATTTTTAACTATATTAAATATTTTCCTATACCCAGGAATACTAGCCTCCTTTCTCATAAAATTTTTTAAATATCTTCCAGTTGTCAATAATTATACCATATATTATCTAAAAAATAAATTGTTATTTTTATAATCCATAAAGTAAAATATTTTAAAGGTAAAAAAAGGAGAAGTTTAATTCTCCCTTTATCTGAATAAATTTAATAAGTTTTTTTATTTATTTCTGTATTTCACAATTAATTTTGTTATTCCAAATCAATATATAAATTTTCATTTTTCACTTATAATACTAATACGAAATTCAAATATTTGAAACAATATTATACAGAAATTCCTAATTCTTCTAGTGTTTTACTACATAAGCAATAGTATAAATTAAACCTATAACCATCAACACTGCAGCAACAAGCATAAAAAATCCACTTATTATTATTGAACAAACATTCATAAAATTACGATTTTTTTGATTTTTTATGCATAAAACAGACAACACGAAAGAACATAGAATACACAAGGCATTTACTGCACCAAACATATGTGCTATTACATAATTTACCTTAAATATTGACATAATTTGACTTAAAATAGGTACTGCGCTCATAATTAATGCTATTCTGCTAGCCATTAAATGTTGTTTTTTATCTGCAAAAACATCATCGCTTAATTTTTTTATTAGTTCCATTTTCATAATAATCTTCCTCTCATCTATTAATTTTTTTTATATTTATTTTATATTCCCTTCCTTTCCTACACTCATATATTACCACATCAACCTTACGATAACATTCTCTCTACTTTACATTTACCTTACTTTTTTGAAAAATAAAAAATTAAAATTAATTTATATGGTATAATAAATTATATAATTTTAAGCATCAACGGAAGGAGAGTTGAAATGATTGAAAAATATTTGACAAATAAATGTATTTTAATTGTTGATGATGAGCAGGAAATTTTAGATATGACTATATCAATTTTAGCTGATTACGGGTATAAAAATATACAGACTGCAAAAAGCGTGAAGGAAACTATGAAATACGTTGAAGAAAAACAGCCTGATTTAGCGATACTGGATGTTATGCTTCCAGATGGGAACGGTTTTGAATTACTGGAAAAGTTGAGAAAAGCCAGTAATTATCCAGTATTATTTCTTACAGCACGTGGAGAAGATGAGGATAAATTCAAGGGCTTTGGATTAGGGGCGGATGACTACATTGTAAAGCCTTTTTTGCCAAAAGAGCTTTTGTTTAGAATTACAGCAATTTTGCGACGAACTTACAAAAAAGAAAGTCCAATTGTAAATTTAAATGGCTGTCAAATTGATTTTTCTCGTGGAGAAATTATAAAAGATAATAAAATTATACCGTTAACTGCAAAGGAATATGAATTATTACAGACTCTTTATCGAAACGCAGGACATATTGTAACCATAGATACATTGTGTGAAGCTGTATGGGGCGAAAATGCCTATGTCTATACAAATTCACTGATGACACATATAAGACGCATTAGAGAAAAAATTGAAATTAACCCTTCCCATCCTGTGTCATTAATAACAATGAAAGGATTAGGCTACAAACTAATTGTGGAGGGAAAATGATATGAAAAGCATACTAAAACTAATACGTCGTTTTATAATAACCTTAATATTAAGTTTTGTCCTACTTCTATTATTAAATATTTTTCTATACGGATTATGGATTGTTAAATATGTGTCAAAGGAGCCTCCTATGGACTATACATTTAAAGTAGCAGGTATGTTGAAATTTGAAAATGGCAAATACACTTTGCCTCACGAAATGACTGCTGATTTAAAAAAACAAAATATATGGGCAATCTTGATTGACAACGATTCAAAAAAAGTTATATGGCAAACAGACAATTTACCTGATGATATTCCAAAAGAATACTCAATATCTGATATTGCCATATTTTCACATGCCTATATAAAAAACTATCCTGTTTTCACTTCCAAAGTTGAAAATAATTTACTCGTGCTAGGCTATCCTAAAAATAGTTATTGGAAATACCCAGTAGCCAACTGGAAATACGGACTTGTTAAAAATATTCCAAAATTTTTACTTATACTTTTTTGTCTAAATATAATTTTTATATTTTTGATATACATTATTTCCAACTCTAAACTTCTAAGTTCTGTAAATCCAATAATAAAAGGCATACAAAATTTGGATAAAGATGCGCCTGTACATATTAAAGAAAAAGGTGTTTTGTCAGAACTTGCAAAAAGTATAAACAAAACTTCTGAAATTTTGCAAAATCAAAGGGAACAATTGCGAAATAAAGACACGGCACGAGCCAACTGGATTGCAGGAGTTTCTCACGATATTCGTACTCCACTATCAATGATAATGGGCTATACAAGCCAATTGAAAACATCTTTAAATCTATCAGATGAAACGGATAAAAAGCTTTCCGTCATTTTGAAACAAAGTGAGCGTATAAAAAATTTAATAAATGATTTGAACCTTGCTTCAAAATTAGAATATAATATGCAGCCTTTTGAGCAGAAAAAAGAAAATCTAGTAGCAGTCGTTAGGCAAGTTGTCGTTGATTTTTTGAATATGGATATCGATGAAAAATTTCCAATAGAGTGGAAGACGAAAAGTGATTTTGTATCTTGCTTTGCTAATATCGATAGTAATTTGATAAAACGAGCTCTAGCGAACTTAATTCAAAATAGCATCAATCACAACGAAAATGGATGTACAATTTACATATCGGTAAAAGAAGATGAAAAAAATTGCATAATTTGTGTTGAAGACAATGGAACAGGAGTTTCTGACAAAGAGCTGGAAAAGCTCAATAATGCCCCACATTATATGGTTTGTGATAAAAATACGACAGAACAGCGGCACGGTTTGGGACTTCTTATCGTAAAGCAAATTATTGATGTCCATAATGGTAAAGTTATGATGAAACATAGTGAATATGGAGGGTTTAAGGTTATTTTGAAGATTCCTAAAATTTGAAGAGATTTTTTTATAATCTTGTAAATAATCATATAAAACAATATAATAAATATATTTAATTTCTTGGTTTGAAGGGAGAAAAATGGAGAAAAAATATGTAATTTTTTTTAATGGTGAATATAAATATTCGCAGGAATTTATGGATAAGGAAGTATACTAAAAATATTGTTGACAAACATTGTAAAATAATTTATAATAAGTATACATATAATATAAGGAGGAAATATAATGGAATTTAGTTTTACTTTAAAAATCAAAGCAAAAAAAGAAGATGCGTGGGAATACTATGCAGATATTGAAAAATGGTATGATTGGGAAAAAGATTTAAAAAATATCACATTAAAAGGTGAATTTAAGACAGGTTCATATGGAACTATGGAACTTGAAGGAATGCCCCCTATGGAATACAAGCTTACTCTTGTAAAACCTTTTGAAGAATTTTGGGATAAAACAGAAACTCCGCTTGGAGATATTCTTTTTGGTCATCAAATAATTGATAACAACGATGGAAGCATAAATATAAAACATACTGTAATTTTAGACAGTGAAGATGAAAAGCATTTAGAATTTTTAAGCCAAGTTTTTTCAGATGTCCCTCAATCTATATTTATTCTAAAAAATTATTTGGAAAGATAAGGTGACTTGTGCTTGTTTACATCAAAATATAAAGATAATTCAGAAAAATCAACAGGATTGTTATTTATGAGGGTATACAATAAATGGCATTCTATGATAAAAAAAGAGCTAAAGAAAATGAACCTAACACACCCTCAATTTGTTGTTTTAGCTTCTCTTGCTTATTTATCGCAAAACGGCAACGAAGTCACACAAGTTATGATTTCAAAACTCTCAGGAATAGATGTTATGACAATATCTCAAATATTAAGTTTATTGGAAAAACATAACTTTGTAAAAAGAAAAGAACATTCAAGAGATACAAGGGCTAAAGCTGTTATTTTGAACAAAAAAGGAGAAGAAATATTACAAAAAGCCGTTCCATTAGTTGAGCAAATTGATGAAAATTTTTTCGAAAAGTTAGATACTGATGAAGGACAATTTAAACATTTTCTTGTCAGATTAAATGAAGAATAAGAAATATTATTTATAATTAATGAATATGTCAAAATTATCATTTTCATTATCATATTTAAAATTCAAAAAATAAAACAATAATTTATTTCAATAGGACTATTTACACAAAAATGTTATAGTCCTTTTTTTATAATTTATCAAAATATTCCTTAAAATTCTTTTTGTAAACTACATAAAATTCTTCTGTAGTTAATTCGCTCATAAATTATCCTATTTCATAAATATTATACTTTTTATTTTATAGTGAAACTTCTATAAAAGTGGCCTAGAAAGATAGTATAATAACATTATGGAATATGAAAAAGATTATAAAAAAAGAATTTTAAATTTTTATGACAAAAACATTATTTCAATTCGGCATAAGCTCTGGTACGCAGTTACTTCTGTTTTATTTGATAAATTAGTTCAATTTTAAATAGGTTTTACTATATTTACAGTTCACAATCTTAAAATAATAATTACAGTCACTGTCTTGTAAATAACCTGATAACGAAGTATAATGTAAATATTATTGCATTTCTTGAACTGAAGGGAGAAAAATGGAGAAAAAATATGTAATTTTTTTAAATGGTGAATATAAATATTCGCAGGAATTTATGGATAAGTTAGTTTCGGAAAATACAGTTTGCTTTTGTGCAGATGGCGGGGCAAATTCTGCATTTAAATATGGGAAAATGCCGGAAGTGATTATTGGAGATCTGGATTCGATTGAGAAAAAAGTTTTGGAATATTATAAAAGTAAAAATGTTTTAATAAAAAAGTTTCCAAAGGATAAGGATTTTACAGACTTTGAGTTAATTTTGGAGGAAATCCGTAAAATTAAAAAAGATAACAATTATTTGCAACAAGTATTTGTTGTTGGTGGACTTGGGAAACGAATTGACATGACTTTGAGTAACCTATTCATAATGGAAAAGTATAAAAATCTCGTTTTTTTGCAGGAAAATGAAGAAATTTTTTATGCAGAAAAGTCTTTTGTCCTAAAAAATAAAAAAGGATATGAATTTTCAATCATTCCAATTAATGAAAAAATTGAAAAATTAACCTTGAAGGGCTTTAAATTTGAAACGGATAAAATTGATGTGAAAAGGGAAAGTTCCAGACTTGTGAGCAATGTTATTCTTGAAAATGAGGCTAGTGTGGAATTTGAAAACGGGAAACTGATAATTGTTTTGAAAAAAAATAACAAAAAATAAAAAAGGATGTGCATAAATAGTGAAAAAATTTAGGATTGAAAAGGAACATCAGAGGATGAAAATCTCGCAGTATTTACGGGAAGTACAGAATTATTCGGGAAGAAGTTTGAGAAATGTGGAAGTTTTTTTGAATGGAAAGCAAGTAAGATTAACTAAGAAATTGCCGTCACACGGAAACTTGAGAGTTGTTGAGAAGAAAAAGGGGACAGATATTAAGCCCATTAAACTGCCACTTGATATTATTTTTGAAGATGAGGATATTTTGGTTGTGAATAAGGAGCCATTTTTGCTGACACATCCGACACAGAAAAAAGCTGATTTTACACTTGCAAACGGAATTGTAAATCATTTTTTAGAGAAATATGGTGAAGTTCGAGTGCCACGATTTTACAACAGGCTCGATATGAATACATCTGGACTAATTATTATTGCAAAAAATAGCTTTGCACAGGCATTTTTACAAAATTTTTCGATTTTTGAGAAAAAATATCTGGCGATTGTGAATGGAATTATTGATGACAAGGAAATTGCTAGAATCAACGAAGAACTTGCAAAAGATGGGGAAAAATATAAGATTCAGGATTTGGAAAAGGAAAATTTGAAACCTGAAATTGAAAAAGTTAATTTTGGAGAAATAAAAAAATATGATGAAATGGAGAAAATAGAAAACAATTCAACTATTGAAAATAAAGATAATAAAATTGGAGAAAATACAGGTTTTAACAGTAAAAAAGAAAATAATAATTTAAGTTTGGAAAGTAAAAGTAATTTTGAAAATATAAATTTTAAAATAAATGAAAATATGGATTTTAACAGCAAAAATACAAAAGATAATTTAAATTTGAAAAATAAAAATGATTTTAATAATGAAATTTTGGAAAAAAATGGAATAAATAAAATAGTTATTGAAAGACGGATTTTTCGGGATGGGGATAATTTGGAAAGAATAATTGATGATCGGGGGCAATACGCAAAAACGGCTGTAAAAGTCTTGAAAACTTATCCTGAAAAAAATGTGACATTAGTAGAATGTGAACTTTTTACAGGGAGAACACATCAAATTCGAGTTCACCTGAAATCCATCGGACACACAATCGTAGGAGACGAACTTTATGGAAATGGCTTAAATAAAGAACTTGGAATAAATAGACAATTTTTGCACGCCTACAAGGTAAAATTTACACATCCTGCAACAAAAAAGGAAGTTGAACTGGAAATACCAATGTTTGCGGATATGAAGGAATTTTTGAAAAAATAGAAAAATTATATTTTTTACAAAAAACTATTTTTAAAATAAGAATAAAAAATTTACAATTTAAAAAGCAAAAAGAAAGGACAAAAAATGAAAAAATTTAATTTTTCGGTTGATTTGATAAATGATAATATTTTGAAGTCGCTTCTGATTTTTTCGGTACCGATACTTGTGTCGAATATTTTTCAGCAGCTTTACAATATGGCGGATATTGCTATTGTGGGGCATACTTTGGGAGATAACTCGCTTGCGGCTATTGGGGCTTCGGCGGCTATTTTTGAGCTGATTTTTGGATTTGCGTTAGGAATCGGAAATGGGCTTAGTATGGTTACTGCTAGAAATTATGGGGCGAATAATAAGAATCTTTTGAAAAAGTCTGTAGCTGGTTCAATTGTTATTGGAATCTGGATTACTGTGGGAGTAATGATTTTATCACGGTTTATTCTTATGCCGCTGCTAAAAATTTTGCATACGCCTGAAAATATTATAAAAGAAGCATTTGAATACATAAACATAATAACAATATTTATTGGTGTCACTTTTTCATACAACTTGTCATCAGGACTTTTGCGTGCAATCGGAAACAGTTTTATGTCGCTTGTATTTTTGGTAATTGCCTCAATTTTAAATATTTTTCTTGATATTTATTTTATAACTTCCCTTAAAATGGGAATTGGCGGAGCTGCGGTTGCAACAGTTATTGCACAGGCAATTTCAGTTATCTTGAGTATTATCTACATTTACGTAAAAGAGCCAATTTTAATACCTAGAAAAAAACATTTCAGATTTGATAAAAAATTGTACAAGGAACTGCTTGGACAGGGACTTTCTATGGGATTTATGATTGCAATTGTTCTTATGGGAACGCTGATTTTACAGTATGCGATAAATGGGTTTGGGTACTTGATTATCGCTGGGCATACTTCGGCAAGAAAACTTATGGGATTTTGCAACATTCCGCTAACTACAATAGCACTCGCACTTGCAACTTTCGTTTCCCAAAATAAAGGTGCAAACAAAGTAGATAGAATCCGAAAAGGCGTATTTTACGCTAATATGATGGATATAATTTTTGCAATTGGAATCACAATTTTTGTATATTTATTTTCCAAAAACATGATCCATCTGATGTCAGGTTCTGAATCTGAAATCGTTCTCCACAACGGCTCAACCTACCTAAAAATCGCCTCTCCATTTTTCACAATACTAGGAGTTCTTCTTAACTTGCGATACGCTTTACAGGCTCTTGGAGAGAAATTAATCCCTCTTGTTTCCAGTATAATCGAATTTTTTGGAAAAATAATCTTCGTAATTTTTATCGTGCCGAAATTGGGTTATTTTGGAGTAATGATTTGCGAGCCACTGATTTGGATTGTAATGGTGGGGCAACTGGGAATTGCGTTTTATGGGAATAGGTATGTGAAAAATTACGAGAAATAGAAAGGATGAAAAATGAATTGGAAAATTTTTGAAGTAAAGTATGAAGGAAAAGAAACGTCTAAATTTGAAGAATTAGCATATAAACTATTCTGTTCAGAATTTGAATGTGAAACAGGAATATTCAGATACCATAATCAAACTGGTATTGAAACAGAGCCAATAAATAAAAATGGAAAAAATTATGGTTTTCAAGCTAAATATTATACTACTTCAATTAGTTCAAATAAAACTGATATTATAAATTCAATAAAAAAAGCAAAATCAAAAAATCCTGCATTAAATATAATATATTTATATCTTAACAAAGAATTATCTGAAAGTTCTAAAATTAACCAAAAAAAACCAAGCTATCAAATGGAAATTGAAAAAGATGCTAAAAAACTGCAAATTGAAATTGTATGGAGAGTTCCAAGTAATTTAGAAATACAATTATCACTTCCAGAAAATAGGCACATTTATAATGAATTTTTTCATTTAGGAGAAATAATTGAAGATGAAAAATTAATTTCTCAGATTAAAAATTTAAACAATGAATACAAGAAACTTTTTTCTTCTTTGAAAGCAGGGTTAATAGAAAGAAAAGAAACATATGATTGTATAGAAAAAATAAAAAAAGATAATTCAATAATTATTCATGGAAAAGCAGGATATGGAAAAAGTGGTTGTACTATGGGAATAATAAATTATTGTGAAGAAAAAGAAATAGAATACATTGCTATAAAGTTAGATAAACGTATTCCTAATGGAAATTTATCAGATTGGAGCAAAAAATTAGGTTTTCCTTTAACTATACCAGAAGTAATCAATCAAATTTCATCTGATAAAAAAGCAGTTATTATATTAGATCAATTAGATGCTATACGATGGACAGAATCAAATTCTTATGAAGCAATTTCAATTTGTACAGAGTTGATAAATAAAGTAAAAAAATTGAATATAGACAGGGAACAAAAAATTTCTATTATTTTTGTATGTAGAACATATGATTTAGAAAATGATAATAATATCAAATTCTTATTCAATCAAAATAATGAAAATGAATTAAAATGGAAAAAAATAGAAGTAGAAAAATTAAGCAAAGAAGATACAAAAGAACTTGTGGGAGAAAAATATTTAAATTTTATTCCTAAATTAAAAGATTTATTAAGAATACCTAGTAATTTATATATTTGGGAACATTTAGATTTTAAAAAAGATGAGATACAGTATAATATTACAACAACAAAGGATTTAATCAAAAAATGGTTTGAACAATTACAAGATAAAGTTATGGAATCAGGATTCATAAAAACTGAAAAAATTGAAGAAGTTAAGAATATACTGATTAGTGATTTAGAAAAAAGTGGAAAATTATATTCTCAAAAAAGAAAATTTAATAGTGTTAAGGAAGGATTAAAATATCTGAATTCTGCTGGAATGTTAAATATTCAAGAAGATAAAGTGTCATTTTTTCATCAATCAATATTTGATTATTTTATATCAGAACTAATGATAGAAAAATTTGAGGAAGGATTAGATATAATAGAAATTATCGGAGATAAAGATAAGCAAACTCCAAACAGACGTTATCAAATTCAAATGTTTTTACAAACTTTATTAGAAGAAAACAGTGAAGAGTTTCTTGATTTTGGAGAAAAGTTACTTGACAATGATGGAGTAAGATATTATATAAAAAATTTATTTTATGAAATTTTAGGTCAGGTTTCAAAAGAAGAAATAGATGAAGTTATTTCAGAATATATTATTGAAAATTGTGAAAGAGAAGATATATTTAATGAAATAATATATGGTAGGAAACAATATATTTCTATATTGAGAGATAATCAAGTTTTAGATAAATGGTTTAATAATAATTTAAGTGAAAAAGAAAAAGTTTTCAAATTACTGCAAAGTCAGATATATTTTTATAATAATTTTGATATCAAAGATTTTGAATTTATTCAAAAATATAGTTTTAAAAATTTGGAAGACGACAAAAAAATTATAGAAACTATTCAGAAAGATAAAATGTATAATGAGATAGATAAAATATTTGATTTGAGAATTGAATTTTATAAAAAATACCCTGAATGGATTGATAGATATATAGATATTAAGGAAATACCGAAAAAAGAAGAAAGAATGATTATATTTTTAGAGTTATGCTTATCTAAGAAGAGGGAAATTGGTATTCAAATATTAGACGAATATCAGATTCAAAATATTTTTGAGTATTTTACTCAAAATGAAATAAAAAATGAAGAATTTATATTTGAAAAACTTTTGGAGAAAGTACCTGGATATAAGTATGAAGATATAAAATATAAAAATTGTGATTGGAATGGAAGTAATAAGAAATACACAATTGAAAGACTATGTTTAGAATTATTGAAAAGAGCAAGTATAAAGTTAGTTTTAAATAATGATTTTGATAAATTTTATTCATATTATGAAAAATATATTGGAAAAGATTTTGTATTATTTAATGAAATTATATTACATTCTTTTGAAGTTGCTGATGTGAAGTATAGTGATAAAATAATAAAGTATATATGTGAAAATTTTGAAGAAAATAAAATTTTTGATATAACAAGTGATTCAAATGATAAATTAAAAGTATTAAAAAATATTATAAAAAAACATTCTGAAAATTGTAATGAAGAATTATATTTAAAATTGGAAGATAAAATTTATTTTTACTGTGATCCATATTATAGAATACATTTGGAATACTACAGAAAAAATAAGAATAAAACTATAGTAGATTGTAATATAAAAATAAATGGTCAATTGCAGAAGGAATTATTTTCTTATCTGCCTTTAAATAGAAAAAGCAAAAAAATAGAAGATTTAGAAAAAGTATTGGAAAGAAAATTTTTAAATGATAAAATTACAAAGTTTAAAAAAGGAAATAATTTTTATGGAGGAACAGTTGTATCTCCGATAAAAAGCAAAGAAATAGGAGAAAAACAATGGTTAAAAATATTAACTAATAAAAAATTATATGATAAAAAATCACAAAAAAAAGTTGAAGAGGGATTTATTGAAAGTTCTTTAGAAATGTACACGATAGAATTTTCAAGAGCTGTATCAAGAAATCCACAAAAAATGATAGACTTAGTAATAAAAAACAAAAAGGATGTATTGAAAGAATTTATAGAACCATTATTTGATGGAGTTTCGAGAAGTGAGTATTTAAACAAACTTTCACAAAAAAAATTAGAGAAATTATTTTTAGAATTTCCTTGTGATTATAAAAGTCGAAGAGCTATTTATTTTTGTGATATTATTAGAGAAAGAAGTAATTTTAAATGGTCTAACAAAATATTAGAGCATTTAAAAGATATAGTGGTTAATCATAATGATTTTAAAAGTAGAGAATTAAACATATGGAGTTCAGGGAAAGAAAATATAAATAATATTGCCCCTGATAGCATTTTATTAAATTCAATTAATGGTTTAAGTGGAAGTTGGACAGGTGCCGTAAGTCAAATACTAAGAAATACTCCTGAATTATTTTATGAATTTAAAGATTTTATCGAAAAAATAATACAAAATGAAAATATAATAATAAATTTTTCTGTTTTTGAGATATTAAATATAACTTGTAATATTGAAAAAGAATGGACTTTAGAAAAAGTAATAAATTTATATGAAAAGGATATTAGATTGATAAATGGATATTATTCTTCAATAATGGATAAACTATACTATTCCAAATATAAAGAAAGATTTGTTAAAATAATAGAAAAATGTTACAATTCTCAATATAAAGACCTAATTAAAATAGGAGCAATATATATAGTAAACTCATATTTAATTTATGGTGATTTTAAAGATAAAATAGAAAAAATTTATTTAATAGACGGAGAAAAGCTGAACTATATTTTGGAAGAATTAATAAATAAGTTTGATAGTAGTATAAAATATAATAATGAAATAAAAGAAATAATACTAAAATTAAAAGAAAAAGAATTAAATTATTATTCTTTAGAAAAATTATTTAATCATAGAAAAATAGATTTATCAAGAGATAAGGAATTTTTATTAGAGCTTATGAAATTTAAAAATATTGATAAAATAATTCATTCTTTTTTAGAATATTTAGAGGAAAGAGCAGTTTCAATTTTAGATTATGCAGATATAATTATTAATTTATGTGAAAATATCTTAAGTAAAGATAAAAAATTATTACAATCTGAATTAATGATAATGTCAGATATTTCAAAACTCACAGTTAAGCTATATGATGAAACTTCAAATAGTAAATTAAATAAAAATAAAGAAATAGCTATGAAATGTTTAGATTTTTGGGATATAATGTACGAAAAAGGGTTAGTATATGCAAGAGAAGCAATAAAAGAGTTGATGAATAGATAATAAATCAAAAAAAGAAAGATTTTAGAAGTGCAAATTCAAAAGATAATGGAGTTTTTTGAAACTAATGATGAACTTACACGATTGGAATTAGAAAAACTTTTGAATGTAAAAGAAAGTCGTGCGAGAGATTTGTTAAGATATTTGGTGAAAAATAATATGTTACAAAAAATAGGAGCAACTAGAAATATCAGATATATAAAGACCGTCGGAAAAAATCAATCGCAAAAACCATCGGAAAAATGATATAAACAAATTGCTTCAAATACTTAAAGATAGGGATTTTTGAGAAAATATTATTAAATTCGATTGGTAAAAAAGGGTGTGTAAAAATTTTTGTGTAAACCTCTAAATAATATATGGTAAAATAACTGTATAATATTTGGAGGTTTTTGTTATGACTAAAAAGAAAATTGACAACGAAATTTTTAAAACACTGATTGAGGATTACAATATTAAAGATACTAATGATATTAAGGATATGCTTAAGGATTTGCTTTCGGGTACTATCCAAACCATGCTTGAAGCTGAAATTGAGCATGAACTGGGGTATGCTAAACATTCTATGAAAGATAAGACTACTTCTAATGCTAGAAATGGACATTCCAAGAAAACTGTTAGAAGTGAGTATGGCAATCTTGATTTAGATATTCCTAGAGATAGAAATGCTGAGTTTGAGCCTCAAATCATCCCTAAATATCAAAGAGAAATTACTGGCATTGAAGGACAGATTCTTTCTCTTTATGCTAAAGGAATGAGCAATAGAGATATCGAGGACCATCTCAATAATCTTTATGGAATTGATGTTTCGCCATCTATGATCAGTAAAATTACAGATAAAATTATACCTGAAATTAGGGAATGGCAGTCTAGACAGCTTGAGGATGTATACCCAATAGTTTTTATGGATGCTATCCATTACAGCGTAAGAAAAGATGGAGTTGTTGTTAAAAAGGCGGTATATTTAGCTATAGGAATAGATAAGGAAGGGCGAAAGGAGGTCTTAGGATTTTGGATAGGAGAAAATGAATCAAGCAAGTACTGGCTAAATGTTTTAAATGAATTAAAAAACAGAGGAGTTCAGGATATACTAATTATGTCTGTTGATAATTTAAAAGGGTTCAGCGAAGCAATATCTTCGGTGTTCCCTAAGACAGAAATTCAAAAATGTGTGGTTCATCAAATTAGAAACAGCATAAGATACATATCTTACAAAGATGTAAGGGAATTTACATCAGACTTAAAAGAAATGTACAATGCACCAACACTGGAACAGGCAGAGTTTAAACTGGATGAACTAGAAGAAAAATGGGGTAAAAAGTATATGGCAGTAATTAATTCCTGGAGAAGTAACTGGAATGAGTTGACAACATACTTTAAATATGATACAAAGATAAGAAAGCTGATATATACGACAAACCCGATAGAAAGCTTAAACAGACAATTAAGAAAGTATACGAAGACAAAATCACTTTATCCGACAGATGAAGCATTGATGAAGTCAGTATATTTAAGTTTAAAGGAAGCAACAAGGAAATGGACTGGAAGAATACCGGGCTGGGGAGAAATATATTCTCAGTTAAGTATTTATTTTGAAGGAAGGATTTAAAAACAGGATGATAAAAATACCATCCTGTACCATATATTATATTTTGAGTTTACACAAAATTCTGGACACTCTCGTAAAAAACCGTCGGAAAAAAATCAAGCAACGAAAATCACTAAGAAATCGTTGCTTAAAAATTATTAATTATTTTTTGTATTTTGATAATTTAATTTGTTATAAGACTGCAAAGTTTTTTGTTATCTGAAATACGATATAAATCCATTTTAGGTCTATTTTTTTTATCAAACGAATAAGATAGTTTGTAATTTGAAAAAACTTGTGTTTTGTCACTCAAGTTTGTAAAATAGATAGAATTTTCATTTTCTTTTACTTCGTAATCTAATTGTGAAAGTTCAAGCGAAACTTTTCCTGTTTTTAATGCTGCACGATTATCCAATATGCTAACTGAAATAGACGGCTTGCCGTTTTCATTCAAGAATTTTATATAAGTAAGTCCCTTAAAAGTTCTGTCAACAGAATGAGGACATCTCCAAACTTCAGAAGATATTTGGTCGATATTAGTGTCAGAAAAACTTAAACTGCAAATTAACAAAGAAAATAAAAATATAATTTTTTTCATAAAATCACTCCTAAATAATAAATTTTGCATATATTTTATAATATTTTTTTAGGAAAATCAATAATAAAAACTAATATTTATAATTTCACATATTTAGTATAATATAAAACAATAAAAATATCTAATATTTATAATTAACACTCAACCATTATTTTTAGTTATAATAAAAAGAAGGAGGCAAAAATAGAATTAAGAGTTTTAAAATATTTTTTAGTTGTAGCAACAGAAAGAAATATTTCTAATGCGGCGAAAATTCTTTATGTTTCACAGCCAGCACTTTCAAAGCAATTAAAAAATCTGGAAGAAGAGTTGGGTGTTATTCTTTTTAAAAGAGGGAATCGGAATATTACTTTAACAGAAGATGGTGTTTATTTTTTGACAAAAGCGAAAGAAATTTTATCATTGGTTGATACAACGGTCGCTAACTTGACACAAGAAGGTATTATTGGAGGAGAGATAAATATTGGTGCAGGTGAGAGTGCTCAAATGGGACATATTTTTAAGATTATTAATGATATGATGATTGATTATCCAAATATAAAAACAAATGTTACTAGTGGAAATGCAGACGAAATGCTTTTAAAACTGGATAATGGAACTTTAGATTTTGCAATTACATTTGGGTTTGTGGATAAAAGTAAATATGAGCATTTGAGTTTGCCCTGGTATGATAAATGGGGATTGCTTGTGAGAAAGGATAATTTTCTTGCAAAAAAAGACCATATTTTGTCCAAAGATTTAGAAAACATTCCTTTAATTATTTCAAATCAAACAAATATAGATAATTTTTTAGCTGGATGGATAGGAAAAAGTATAGAAAATTTTAATGTTGTAGGTACTTATAACTTACTTTATAATGCATCATTAATGGCAAAGAAAAATATTGGAAGTGTTCTATGTTTTGATGGAATAATAAATACGAGTGAAAGCAATTTGAAATTCATTCCATTAAAACCAGAGCTTGAAACAGAGATGAGCATTATTTGGAAAAAAAATCAAACTTTATCAAATGTTTCAAAAAAATTTTTAGAAAATTTGAAAATATACATTTCTAATTATAACTAAAAATTATAGTTATATATAGATTATAAGTATTTGAAATAGTAAAAAAAATGATGTACAATTCACTTGTGAAAAACGAAAGAAATAAAACATCAAAACAAAGGAATGTGATAGCAATGTTAAGAAAAAGATTATTAGTAACTGCAATATTAGGAATAACAAGTATAGGAGGAAATATTATGGCAATACCTACAATTAAACAAGTGAAAGATTCGAGTATAAAATTAGAACAAAAATGGGATAAAATTTTCCCGGAAAGTAATAAAGTTGAGCATACGAAAGTTATGTTTAAAAATCGTTATGGAATAACTCTGGTTGGAGATTTGTATGTTCCAAAAAATATTGGAAATCAAAAACTATCCGCAATAGCAATTTCAGGTCCATTTGAAGCAGTTAAAGAGCAATCATCAGGACTATATGCTCAAACATTGGCAGAAAGAGGATTTGTAACATTAGCGTTTGATGGTTCATATACTGGAGAAAGTGGAGGACAGCCAAGAAATGTTCCATCACCTGAAATTAACACGGAAGACTTTAGTGCGGCAGTTGACTTTTTAGGAACACAATCATTTATAGATAGAGATAAAATTGGAATTTTAGGAATTTGTGGATGGGGAGGATTTGCCTTAAATGCAGGAATTTCAGATACTCGTATTAAAGCAGTGGCAACTTCCACTATGTATGACCTGACAAGAGTTGCTGCAAAAGGTTATAACGATTCAGTTGATGCAGAAGAAAGATATAATCAGAAAAAACAATTAAATGAAGCTAGATGGACAGCTGTTGAAAATAATTATGCTGATCTAAATCCAGCCAATAATTTAAGAAAAGAACAAATTACAGCAGAAACTCCAAAATTTATTGCAGAATACTCTGATTACTACACAACAAAAAGAGGTTTCCATAAGAGAGCAGTAAATTCTAATCCTAATGGTTCCTGGACTACAACTGGAATGCTTTCATTGATTAATATGCCAATTTTACAATATGCTTCTGAAATGAGAGCACCTACTTTAATAGTTGCTGGTGAAAATGCACATTCAAGATACTTTTCAGAAGATGCTTATAAAGCATTAGGAAATAAAAATAAAGAATTATACATTGTAAAAGGTGCAGTGCATACAGATTTATATGATGGTGGTGGAAAAAATCTAATTCCATTTGATAAATTTGAAAGTTTCTTTAAAAATAATTTGAAATAAAATGATAAATTTATACTAAACCCTATTTAAATAACGAATTTATAATTTTTCTAATTAAAGGATATAAACCTAATATTTTCAAATGATTAAAACATAATTTTCACTTTTTAAACAGATTCTAGTATAAATTAATCCGTCGGAGCATTTTTATGTGCTGGCAAAACTGTTTGAGCATAGCGAGTTTTTTGTCAGTGCGGAAAAATGTCGTAGACTAACCATAGGTTGTAGGATTTGCGGCAATGAGCAATCCTACGAAAATAAAAAAGAAAAAACATAGGATTATGAAAAAATATTTATTAATAAAATGTCCAAAAAATAATAAAAAATAATTTAGTTGAATAATTATAAATTAATTATCAAACAACTCTATTATAAAAATTTATTTCTATTTTCAAAAAAGATTTGGTATTAGGCTATTGTATTTTGCAGTAGCCTTTTTTTGTTGTATAATAGTTTTATAAATTGATATTGAAGGAGAAAAAAGTATGGAAAAAAATAAAAATAAATTTATGTCAAAAACAAAAAGTTTTTTAGTATTAGTTTTATTTACAGTAATTTACTTTTTCTTTCAGAAAACAATATATCCAGCATTGGCATTTTTGTTTTGGTTAATTTTTGGAATTTCGTTTAGTGTAATACTTTTTAATAGTTTGACACTTTTAAATCTTCCAGAATGGCTTACGATTTTTTTTAATATAAGTTTTTCTGTAATTGCTTTAATAATAGTACTTCGATTTATATTTTATTTAGGATATTTCTTATGTAGTGAATTTTTGAAAAAAATGAATAAAGCTGTATTAGGGAGTGTAATGATAGCAATTTTAATCTTTTTTTTGTATAAAATTTTTACAGAACCTAATGAAGATACAGCAATGTTTGCACCAACACAGTGAAAAATGTATATTTTCTCACATATTTTTTATACAATCAAAATGTTTTTTAGCGATAAAGTTAACGAAATATTAGATGAGTCAAATTTAAAAGAAAACAAACATATTAAAAAAATATTTAAAAATAATAAATTTTTTCAAAATAGGTTGTAAATTTTTTCATAAAAAGTTAAAATATAAGATATATTACAAAATTTTGGAAAGGAGGCAGTATTCTATACTGTTAAAAAATTTATGAAAAAATTTGGCTTGACAACCAGAATTATGATTGGACTGGCACTTGGGGTTGTATTTGGGTTGATTTTGAGTCCTTTTTCACAAAACCCGTTTGTAAAAGATGTTGTTATTGATTCGGTTCTTGCATTTTTTGGGGGAATGTTTATCAATCTTATGAAAGTTATGATTGTACCGCTTGTTTCTATTTCTCTTGCGATGGGAGCAGCTTCCATTGGAGATGTAAAAAAACTTAGAAGAATTGGGACAAAAGTTTTAGGATTTTATTTTGCAACTACCGCAATTGCCGTAATTATTGGATTATTTGTGGCGAAAATTTCCCATATTGGAGAAGGAATGGTCCACGGAGAGCTTCCAAAAGGCGAATATGAAATTGCTCATCAAAGTAAACTTATTGACGTGTTGCTTGACATGATTCCAAAAAATATCGTAAATGCAATGTCAGAAGAAAAAATGTTAGCAATAATAATATTCTTTTTACTCTTAGGAGTTGCAATTACAGCTTTGGGAGATAAAGTTAAAAATTTAAAAACTTTACTTGAAGAAGCAAATGAACTTGTACTAAAGATGGTGGACCTTATAATGCAAGTTGCACCGCTTGGAGTTTTTGCACTGATTTCAAAAGTAGTTGCTTCAACAGGAATAGATGTGCTTGTTAAACTAGTAGGGTTTGTTGTAGTAACATTAATAGCATTTTTAATTCATACAGGAGTTTATCAAATAATGCTTGTAAGTATGGCAAAAATGAATCCAATTAAGTTTTTCAAAAACTTTTTAAACGTTATTTCAGTAGCATTTTCTACATCGAGCAGCAATGCGACAATTCCAGTAAATATTGAAACATTATCAGAAAAATTCGGTGTTTCAGAGGAAATTAGTTCATTTACAATACCACTGGGAGCAACAGTAAACATGGATGGAACTGCAATTATGCAAGGAGTTGCGGCAGTATTTATCGCAAACCTTTATAGTATCCATTTGGGACCAACACAATACATTGGAATTATTTTGACAGCGGTACTAGCTTCAGTCGGTACGGCAGGGGTTCCAGGAGCTGGAATGCTTATGTTGTCACTTGTGTTAAAACAAGCTGGATTGCCACTTGAAGGAATTGGAGTCGTAATTGGTGTTGATAGAATTATTGATATGTTTAGAACAGTTGTAAATATTACAGGAGACGCTGTTTGTACAATTGTTGTGGCAAAGAGTGAAAATGAAATTAGAGAAGTAAATGATAACAATTTCTCTGATTAATCTGAAATGATTTCGTAAAAAATATTTATTCAAAAAATCAATAAAAATAAAATTCAATAGTCAAGACCACCCTTCAAAAGGGTGGCTTGCTCTACGGCTATAAGCCGTCGGGTCTCCTACTTCGCCTAAAGACGATACTTGACCTTCGTTCAAGCTACTGTTGTATTTGACTCGTTGCTACCTCTTAAAGAGGTATCCGTACTACTTGCTACCCTTAAAAGGGTCTTCATATTCCTTTACACTTAATTTGTCCATCGCTATATCATGTTTCTCCTGTTCGGCTATATATTTTTTTATTGTTGCTTCATTTAAGCCTACTGTGCTTACATAATATCCTTCTGACCAGAAATGTCTGTTTCCAAATTTATATTTTAAGTTTGCATGCTTATCAAACATCATCAATGCACTTTTCCCTTTCAGATATCCCATAAAACTTGATACACTTATTTTTGGTGGTATGCTTACCAGCATATGCACGTGATCTTTCATCAGATGTCCTTCTATTATTTCAACTCCTTTATATTCACATAATCTTCTTAAAATTTCTCCCACACTTTTTCTGTATTGACTATATACAATTTTTCGTCTATACTTAGGTGTAAATACTATATGATACTTACACATCCATTTAGTATGAGACAGGCTATTAGTTTTATTAGCCATATAAACACCTTCCTTTCATTAATAGTAGCTTGAACAACTCTATTATAACGGAAGGTGTATTTTGTTGCAAACTTACGTTTCCGCACCCGCATAGCAGGTGGTTTTATGTTTCGCACGCTTTGCGTACTCAACTGACTAAAGTCAATAAGAAAAAAGGCTGTCTTTTTCGACAACCTTCTTTTTTTATCCAAAATTATCAATTTTTACTTTTTTATTGTCCACGCCTTTATCTTTTAATGCTGTTCTCATTGATTTTATAAAATCTTTAGTTCCCACGATATAATAAACATAGTTATTTAAATCTCCAACATGAGCTTCAATAAAATCTCCGTCAATTCTTTTTTGAACTCCTGTCAAAACTTTTATATATTCGTAATTATCACCAAGAGGATAATTTTCCAATTCTTTGTCATAAGTTACAATATCAGGCGTACGATTGCTGTAAAATAATTTTATTTTCCCTTCATGTTTTTCGTCTTTCAATTTTTTGAAAAATGGCAACACTGGCGCAATCCCAATTCCCGAAATTAAAAGAGCTATATTTTGATCTTTAGGAATTTCTACTGGAATAAAGTTTCCAAGTGGTCCAAAAAGTGAAACAGGATCTCCCGTTTTAATTTCTTTATACATCTTTTTAAAATCACTTTCACTTTCACGAACTACAAATTTTAGTACATCTTCTTTTGGATGTGAAGCAATAGATAGTGGTCTCATCATATTGTCTTTGGTTTCAAAATACGGTTCTGGAAATTTAAAATTAACATATTGTCCCACTTCGTATTCAAATCCTTCAGGTTTTGAAACAGTCAGCTCATAAGTTTTATTTGCAACTTTTTCTCTTTTCAGAACTTTTGCCGCCCAATCTTTTTTTATACTCATTTTCTCTCCTTCTATTAATATAGACAATTTTTGTTGTCCATATTTTTTTAAATTAAACTAAAATAAATATGATTACAAAATCATACTACTCTAAAATAATACCCTTAATTTGAGAAAAAATCAACCTTTTTTGTAACAAATGTTATTTTGTAAATAAAATACTTTTATATTAAAAATAACACTTTTATAAAATTTATAATTTTAATTTTGCAAAAAATTTTTTTACAAATATTTCATAAACTATTCCGAGTAAAATACTGATAATCACTGTACTAAAAGATTTAAAAATCATTTCATCGCTAATTTTCGTAACTATTTTTAACACTAATAAATGTACTAAAAATGCGAAATATGTTGAGTTTGCAATAATTTTAACTATTTCATTTCTATTTTTAAAATCAAATTTTATAAAAAAAGTAAAAAATGAAACTGTCATAAAAAATGTTCCAAGTGAATTTTTATCAAAAAAGTCGCTGATTCTATTTCCTGTTTTTAATAAAACATATTTTGTGGAAATTGCACTTATAAAAAATCCGATTAAATAAATTATAATTATTATAGAAAAAGGTACTTTTTTTATTTTATTTCTATCGACCTTTATGTAATAACCCAAAATATAGTAGCCTATAAATTCTGTTATTGGAAAATGCGAAAATGGAATTCTTGGAAGATCAAATTTTATCAAATGCGGATTTAAAATACTACATAAAAACCATAAAATTAATATTATAAAAGTTTCTTTTTTAGCAAATTTCAGAACTTTTTGAAGCCAAGGTGTGATAAAGTAAAGACCCAAAATCATATAAATATACCAAAAATGTGGAGCTACAATTTCTTTTCCTTGTAATACTGGCATTATTTTTACTTTATTTACAAAAATATAAACCACATTAAAAAATATGAAAAGTGGGAATATTCCTTTAATTCTTTTCTTAAAAAACACTGACATCTTTTCTGATTTATCCAAAAGCAAATATCCACTAACCATTATAAATAAATTGACTCCTATAGAGATTATGCCATATAACAAAATCCATATATTTACACCGTACTGAATATTTACTGTATGAAGTAACACGATAAAAATAAAAGCTAAAATTCTGATAATATCAATAGCCATAATTCTCCTATCTAAATTTTTTAATAAAAAATGACTGTTCCCAAAATAATTAATTTCAGAAACAGCCTTAATTAAAATGAAAAAAATTTATATGTAATAACAAATTTTATTTTTTATCATTGCATCTTATTTTTCAGAAATAGCTGCCACACCTGGTAATACTTTTCCTTCTAAGTATTCCAATGAAGCTCCACCACCTGTTGAAATATGAGAGAATTTGTCAGCAAATCCCAATTGAATTGCCGCTGCCGCAGAATCTCCTCCACCAATAATTGTTTTAGCACCTTTTAATTCAGCAATTGCTTTACATACACCAATTGTTCCTTTGGCAAAGTTAGACATTTCAAATACTCCCATAGGTCCATTCCATACTACTGTTTTAGCGCCTTCTAATGCTTTTTTGAACAATTCTACTGACTTTTCACCTATATCTAATCCCATCCATCCATCTTCAATTTCGTCAACTGAAACTGTTTTGAATGGTACATCGTTGCTAAATTTTTGAGCTACAACAGCATCCACTGGTAACAATAATTCAACACCTTTTGCTTTAGCTTTTTCGATTAATGATTTAGCTAAATCTACCTTATCAGCTTCCAATAATGAAGAACCTGTGTTTTTACCCAAAGCTTTTAAGAAAGTGAACATCATTCCACCACCGATAATTACTTTATCAGCTTTTTCTAACAAGTTATCAATAACTCCGATTTTATCAGAAACTTTTGCTCCACCTAAGATAGCTACTAATGGTCTTTCAGGATTATCAACAGCTCCTCCAATGAATTTAATTTCTTTTTCAATTAAGAATCCAACTGCTGATTCTTTAATGTTTGATGCAATTCCTACATTTGAAGCGTGAGCTCTGTGAGCAGTTCCAAATGCATCATTTACGAATACATCTCCAAGTGATGCCCAGTATTTTCCTAATTCAGGATCATTTTTAGATTCTTTTTTACCATCCAAATCTTCAAATCTAGTGTTTTCAAACATTAAAATTTCTCCAGGTTTCAATTCTGCAACCGCTTTTTCTAATTCAGGCCCTCTTGTTACAGGCACAAATTTAACTGGTTTTCCTAATTTTTCCGCCAATACTTTAGCAACAGGTGCCAAAGTTTTTGAAACTTTATCTTCTTCAGTCTTAACTTTTCCTAGGTGAGAAAAAGCTATTACTGCTCCACCGTTGTCTAAAATATAATTTAATGTTGGCAGTGCCGCAGTAATTCTATTATCATTTCCAACAACTCCGTCTTTTATAGGTACGTTAAAATCAACTCTTACTAATACTTTTTTTCCTTTTACGTCTAAATCTTTTAAAGTTTTCTTAGCCATCAGTGCCTCCTAAATTTATTATACTTATTATTTTATTTTCCACTAAAATTATATCACTCTTTAATCTAATTTTCAAGTTATTTATCACACAAAGTTTTACTTTGTCTCCATTTTTAACAGTTCCATTTTTCAAAAACCTATTCAAACTCTTGTAATTTCTTACTTTTCTATGTCAATAGTTTAAACTTTTCTGCGTAATGTCTCATATTTAAAAATATATAAAGCGCTACACAAATTTTCGTAAAAAATATAATTATCTCAATCTCTTTAAAAACAATGTATAGGTTAGATTTTTTGTTATCATGACTATCAAAAATGAGAAGTAAAAAAAATTTTATAAATATATCCAAAAAAATCTATTAATTATAACATATAATTTTAAATAAATTTAAAAATGTGGTAAAATATAAAAGTAAAGTTTTTATATTCCCAAAAACACTTTACACAAATTAATGGGGGAAATTTTAAAAGAGGAGAAAAAAATGAGAAATACTAGATGGCGTTCAAAGATTATTCCTAGTCCACGTCAGGAAAAAGAATACATAAAAAAAAGTGGAAATGATGAAAGAAAAAATTCAAAAAAAATAAAAATTAAAAGAGCAAATCAAAATGAAGCGAAAAAATTTTCGATTGATCAAGATATTCTACAAATTCTTTATTCAAGGGGAATTGATTCAGAAGAAAAAATTAAAAAATTTCTTAATCCCAATTTAAAAGATATTGAGGATCCCTTGGGACTTTGCGATATGGAAAAAGCTGTGATTGAAATTGAAAAAGCGATTTTGAAGCAGAAAAATATTTGGATATATGGGGATTACGATGTTGATGGCATCACTTCCACTTCAGTTTTGTATTTGGCGTTAAAAGAACTTGGAGCGGAAAATGTTAATTATTATATTCCCATTCGAGATGAGGGTTATGGGTTAAATAATGAAGCGCTAAAAAAAATAAAAGATTCAGGAGCGGATTTGATAATTACAGTTGACTGCGGAATTACCGCGTTTTCTGAAGTTGAATTTGCCAATTCAATAGATTTGCCAATAATAATTACCGATCACCACAATCTAAACGGTGGAAGAATTCCAGAAGCTCTGGCAGTTATTAATCCCAAAAGAAAGGAAAATAGTTTTTCTTTTGAGTTTTTGGCTGGAGTTGGAACTATTTTTATGGTTATGATTTCTCTTTTTGAAAGAGCTGGAAAAAAAGAAGATACCAATAAATATTTAGATTTAGTGGCAATTGGGACGGTCGCAGATATTGTTCCTCTTACAGATGAAAATAGAATTTTTACAAAATTCGGATTGGAACAATTATTTCACACAAGACATAAAGGGTTAAAATTTTTACTTTATAAATTATTTTTTTCAAATCAGCAAAATACTGAAAAAATTGAATACACAACTTATGATGTAGGATTTATAATAGCACCCGTATTTAATGCGGCAGGTAGGCTCACAGATGCAAAAATGGTTGTAAAACTTTTGATTTCAGATAATGACAGAGAAATTGAAGTAATCGTAAAAGAGCTCATCAATAGAAACTTTGAGAGAAAAGAACTGCAAAATAAAATTGTGGAAAAAATAGAAAATAAAATTGAAAAAACCGATATTTCAAACGACTTTGTAATTGTGGATTATTCACCTGAATATCATCACGGTGTAATTGGAATTGCAGCTTCCAAAATTGTCGATAAATACTATAAGCCTGTAATAATAATGGAAGTAAAAGAAGATGAGGGAGTTGCGGTCGGTTCATGCAGAAGTATTGCAAACTTTAATATTTTGGAAGCGCTTCAATCAATGCCAGAATTATTTTTGAAATTTGGAGGACACTCAGGTGCTGCTGGATTTACTCTTCCAATAAAAAATATTCCACTATTTCAAAAAAAAGTAAATAAATTTGCAAAAACTAAATTGACAAAAAACGATTTTGTGAAAATTATTGAAATTGACAAGCAAATTCCAATACAAAAAATTTCGTACGAATTTTTTCAACTGACAGAAAAGTTAAAACCATTTGGATTTGGAAATCCTACGCCGACTTTCAGAACAAATAATGTTCTTTTTGAAAACATTAAATTTATTGGAGAAAATAGAAATCATATTATGCTTGATCTTAAACAAAAGGGATTTTCTAATAAAAATGCAGTTTGGTTTAATTCGGGAGAATATTTTAAAGATTTAAACAAAAATTTAATTTATGACATTGTTTTTAAATTGAAAACTGAAATGTATCAAAACAGATTTTATACAAAAGTGTATATTGAAGATGTCAAACCATCCAAAATGAAAGACGAAACTTTGCTCTATTACCATTCATTATTCAACACTTCATTCCCACTAAAATCAATTTTTTATACGAATGTTGACTGGGAAGAAGATAAAAAAATAAAAATGAAAGCAAATTTTGATCAAATAGAACTTTTTTGTGGAAGAAAAATTATAGGGCGACTGGATTACAATATCTCAAATATGCTCTTACTATTAAATAAATATTATAATTGGAAATTTTCGGTTGAAATTGAAAACATAAGAAAAACTGAAAACAACAAAATAGTTGAAATTTTGATAAAAAGAAATTACAAATTTAAGTGTTATGAGTACGAAGATGCGGGAATTTTTAAAAAAATAAAAGATTTTTTAATTGGAAAAATGGAATATAACACTCAGACAAAGACATTGCTCGCACAAATTTTTAAACATGATAAAAACTTAATTATAAAAAATTTTTTTAATAAAAAAGAAGAATTTAAATATGAAATGTCAGATTTCAAAATATTTTTGCTTACAATCGGAATTTATTACAAGAAAATGACTTCCAAAAAAAGTCAAATTGTAGTAAAAAGTAGAGATGATTTTGACTACAACGAGCCTTTTATCAACGAATATTTTGAAATAAATGAAAAATATGAAAATGACCATCCATTTACTGTTTTTTATGATTTCGTTCCTAAAAATATTAGTTTTTCTGACAAAAAGAAAAATAATTTGGAAACAGTTTCCGCAGAAGATGAAATTAAAGATTTGAAAAATGAAAATAACAAAAATTTTGAAATAAATGAAGAACTAAAAAAAATTAAATACAACGAAATTAAACAAATTGAATATAAAATTGAAAAAGATGAAGATGACAAAATTAAAGAAAAATTTTGTATAATTTTAAACGACGGCGAATTTTTAAAAAGGCTAAATTTTTCAGAAAAAGAAATGGAAAGAAAAAATATTGCAGAAATTTCAACGGATATTAAAATCAAAAAAAATATTATTTTTCTTGAAAATTTATCAAAAAAAGATAGAAAAAAATTAAATCCCAAAAATATTTACATAAAATATCTGCCTTTCCAGGAAAAAATCAAATTAAAAAAATTGCTTAACGAAGGAAAAATTATTTATTCTGACTATTCAATAAATGATATTTTGTAGAAAATTTATAAAAAGTTAAATTAAAAAAATTTTTTAATAAATAAGTAATTTTACATAATTTAATTTGATCTTTTTACTAACTGAAATAATTAAAAAATTTAAAAGAATTAGTCAAGACCACCCTTCAAAAGGGTGGCTTGCTCTACGGCTATAAGCCGTCGGGTCTCCTACTTCGCCTAAAGACGATACTTGACCTTCGTTCAAGCTACTGTTGTATTTGACTCGTTGCTACCTCTTAAAGAGGTATCCGTACTACTTGCTACCCTTAAAAGGGTCTTCATATTCCTTTACACTTAATTTGTCCATCGCTATATCATGTTTCTCCTGTTCGGCTATATATTTTTTTATTGTTGCTTCATTTAAGCCTACTGTGCTTACATAATATCCTTCTGACCAGAAATGTCTGTTTCCAAATTTATATTTTAAGTTTGCATGCTTATCAAACATCATCAATGCACTTTTCCCTTTCAGATATCCCATAAAACTTGATACACTTATTTTTGGTGGTATGCTTACCAGCATATGCACGTGATCTTTCATCAGATGTCCTTCTATTATTTCAACTCCTTTATATTCACATAATCTTCTTAAAATTTCTCCCACACTTTTTCTGTATTGACTATATACAATTTTTCGTCTATACTTAGGTGTAAATACTATATGATACTTACACATCCATTTAGTATGAGACAGGCTATTAGTTTTATTAGCCATATAAACACCTTCCTTTCATTAATAGTAGCTTGAACAACTCTATTATAACGGAAGGTGTATTTTGTTGCAAACTTACGTTTCCGCACCCGCATAGCAGGTGGTTTTATGTTTCGCACGCTTTGCGTACTCAACTGACTAAAGTCAATAACAAAAAAAGAAGAATTTTTATACAAACTCTTCTTTTTTTATTTTACACCATAACTCCATTTTTCCCTTTTTTCACAATAGTCGGATTTCCAAAAATTCTGGGCTTTATCCATTCACTCTCTTTTCCCATTGAATAATTTTTCAAAAACTCCTCTTTGTACTCTTGAAATCTTTCATTTAAAATAGCATTTCTAGCGTCGTCCATCAACTTTAACAAAAAGTGCAGATTGTGATAAGTCGCGAGTCTTTGTCCCAAAATTTCTCCAACTTTGAAAAGATGTCTTATATAAGCTCTTGTATAATTTTTACACACATAGCAGTCGCAGCCCTCATCAAGTGGTCTATCATCTCTTGAATAAGCTGAATTTTTTATAACAAGTCTTCCATATTTTGTAAAAACTGTCCCATGTCTCCCAAGTCTTGTTGGCTGAACGCAATCCATCATATCTATTCCAGATTCCACAGCTTCTAACATATCCACCGGCTCTCCAACACCCATCAAATATCTAGGTTTATCCTGTGGCAACTTTGGCGTGATGTATTCTAAAATCCGGTACATATCTTCTCTCGGCTCTCCAACTGCAAGTCCTCCAATTGCATATCCAGAAAAATCATCATCCATCTCAAATAACTCATCAAAACTTTTATTTCTCAAATCCTCATAAATTCCGCCCTGAACAATTGCAAAAAGCCCCTGTGTATCCTTATTTCTATTAGCTTTTATGCATCTTTTAGCCCATCTGGTTGTCCGTTCAATTGATGGAATTAAATACTCTCGTGAAGACAACCCTGGTGGACACTCATCTAAGACCATCATAATGTCGCTTCCCAAGTTATTTTGAATTTCAATAGATTTTTCTGGCGACAAAAAATGTTTTGAGCCGTCTATATGCGAACGAAAATTGACTCCTTCTTCTTTTATATCCCGCAAATCTCCTAAACTAAAAACTTGAAATCCGCCACTATCCGTAAGAATCGGTCTATCCCAATTCATAAAACCGTGCAGTCCTCCAAAATCATTTACCAATTTATCTCCTGGTCTTAAATACAAATGATAAGTATTTCCCAAAATTATTTGAGAATTAATTTCTTTTAGTTCCTCATTTGTCATCGCTTTGACGGTAGCCTGAGTTCCAACTGGCATAAATACTGGAGTTTTAATTTTCCCATGAGGCGTTGAAATCACGCCCGCTCTGGCATTTTTATCCTTTTTTTCCAATTCATATTTTATTGGTTTTTCCATTTATTTTCTCCTAGTTTTCAATATTTTCTAGAAAATTCAAAAAAAAA
Source organism: Leptotrichia sp. oral taxon 847 (assembly GCF_001553645.1). Lineage (NCBI taxonomy): Bacteria > Fusobacteriati > Fusobacteriota > Fusobacteriia > Fusobacteriales > Leptotrichiaceae > Leptotrichia > Leptotrichia sp. oral taxon 847. The sequence goes on from NZ_CP014231.1 coordinate 980,139, forward strand.
CAGAGAGTAAAAAACCTCTGCTTCTAATTCTCTTATAATTAAAATTATAAATTATATTTTTTCTTAAATTTATCAACTCTTCCAGTTTCATCAACGAATTTAGATTTTCCAGTAAAGAATGGATGAGAAGTTGAACTTGTTGCAACTTTTATTACAGGATATTCTTTTCCTTCAAAAGTAGTTGTTTCTTTAGAAGTTTTAGTTGATTTTGTTAAGAATTTTTCTCCATTACTTGTATCTTCAAACACTACAAAGTTGTAAGCAGGATGTAAATCTTTTTTTGCCATTATTTATTTTTCTCCTTTCTATGTATAACTATGATTATTTATTTTTATCATTCACATTATAATAACATATTTCTCTATGTTTTTCAAGATTTGGAAATTGATTTTTTTATTAAAGTCATGATTTTTTTATATTCCAAATAAAAAACAGAGTGAAAATTTTAAGAACGGATTTTTAATTTTAATTTATTTTCAATTACAAAATATTATTTTACTTACCATCTAAATATTTTACTCTACCAATAACAAAATAAAATTTAATATTTTTGAAAAAAAGAGAAAATCGATAAAAGATTTTCTCTAAAAAAATATATTAATAGATATTTTATAATTTTGTAAAATTTATTTTGTTAAAAAACTATTTCAAATAAGCATTCAACATCCATAAATCTTTTTCGTATGTACTGATATATTCATCAACTAATGCAGATGTACCGTAATCATTTTCTTCATCAGCGACTACTTTTACTTCTTTTACTAATTTTAACATTGCTTCAAATTCTTTTATTACATCAGCAATTGCATCAGAAATAGAAATTTCTTTATTTTCAGCTTCTTTGATAGTAGAAACTGCTAAGTAGTCTTTTAATGTTCCTAAAGGACGACCACCGATTGCTAAAATTCTTTCAGCAACATCATCAATTTGTGTATTTAATCCATCATAATATTCTTCTAATTTTGCGTGAACAGAAAAGAATCCTGAACCAACTATATTCCAATGATAATTTTGAACTTTTCTGTATAACACATTTAAATTTGCTAAATAAAGATTTAATTTTTCAACTGTTTTTGACATTTTTATCACTCCTCAAAAATTTATATCATATATATTTTTGTACTTATTACAAATTTATTTTACCACTTTTCAAGAAATTTGTCAACCCTTTTTTTCCTAATTTTTAGATTTATTTTTAAAGTTGTAAAACTACCAAAAAAATGTTACAATTTTACATAATAAAAAATTTTTTTAGAAAGGAAATGATATGATTTTTAGCATTATAAAAGTCTTTATATTAAGTCTTGTTGAAGGACTTACTGAATTCGTACCTGTTAGCAGTACTGGGCATATGATAATTGTCGATCAGTTTTTGAAACTATCTAATAATAAAGTATTTGTTGACGCTTTTGAAATAATAATTCAGCTGGGAGCGATTCTATCAGTTGTTGTTTACTATTGGAAAAAAATATTTCCATTTGCGAAAGGTCACGCAAAACAAGAAAGTATGGATATTATTACAATGTGGATAAAAATTGTAATTGCTGTTATTCCTGCCACAATTTTGGGATTGAAATTTAACAAGGTTATTAAAGAAAAATTTTTTAATCCAGTAACTGTTTCAATAATGCTTGTTTTTTATGGAATTTTACTTATTTGGATTGAAACAAGAAAGAAAAAAGAAGAAAAAATAAAATCAATTAAAGAAATGACAATTCCAGTTGCACTTGGAGTTGGGCTTTTTCAATGCCTTGCGATGATTCCGGGAACTTCTCGTTCTGCTGCGACAATAATTGGTGGGGTTTTATTAGGACTAAATAGAGTTTTAGCTACAGAATTTTCATTCTTTTTAGCAATACCGACAATGTTTGGAGCAACTTTGTTAGAAATAGTTAAGATTGGACATGTTCTTACAATGGAAGAATGGTTTTTAATTGGACTTGGATTTGTATTATCGTTTATTTTTGCTTATGCCGTTATAAAGGTATTTATGGACTATATCAAAAAGCATGATTTTAAAGTATTTGGCTATTACCGAATTATTTTAGGAATTATTATTTTAGTTTTATTTTTCACAGGAGTGATAAAATAAAAAATGATTATTTCAAATATTAAAGTAAATAAAAATAAACTGGAAGAATTTGTGAGAGTTCTTTTACCCGAAGAATATGATATTTTAAAAAAAAATTCCAAAAAAAATATTTATTTTGAAATTTTTGAAAATCTAGAAAAAATTGATGTTATAGCTATTTTGACAGAAGAAAAGAATTATAAGAATGACAAAAATTCTGAAATAAAAATTGAAATTTGTGAAAATTTCAAAATTAAAAATATTAAAGAAAAAAATATATTAAAAAAGATTACTTTTTCTTATGAAAAAATTTGTGACAAATATTTTGACCAAGCGGAAGTTATGCTAAAAACTGCTCTTTTTAAAATTTTTGAAAAAGAAGAAAATTTTAAATGGGGCACATTAATCGGTGTCAGACCTACAAAAATTGTTGGAAGATTTTTAAAAATGGGACTTTCTTATGAAAAAATTTTAGAAATTTTGAGAGATATTTATTTAGTCAGCGATGAAAAAAGAAAGTTACTAATAAATATTGTAAAAAAACAGCAGAAATATTTCGACAAAGATACAATCGGAATTTATATTGGAATTGCCTTTTGTCCGACAAAATGCACTTACTGTTCATTTCCAGCGTATCTTCTAAAAGGAAAATATGCCGCTAGATACGACGAATATGTTAAAGATATTTACAGAGAAACTAAAGAGATTGGAAAACTTACACAAGAATTGAATTTAAAAATAAACACAATTTACATTGGTGGTGGCACTCCTTCAATTTTATCAGCCGATGAAATAAAAAAATTGCTTGATACAATAAAAGAAAACTACGATCTGAGCTATTTGAAAGAATTTACTTTTGAAGCTGGAAGAATTGACACCTTGAACCAAAAAAAACTTCAAGTTATAAAACAAGGTGGTGTGAATAAAATTAGCATTAATCCACAATCGTTTAATGAAAAGACGCTAAAACTCGTAAACAGATACCATGATAGAAAACAATTTGACAAAGTCTATAAATTAGCTAAAGAAATGGGACTTTCAATTAATATGGACTTGATTTTAGGACTTCCGAAAGAAACAACTCAAGATATTTTATATACCTTGAACGAAGTCGCAAAATACGACGTGGAAAATTTGACAATTCATAATTTAGCGATAAAAAATGCGAGTAAACTTAACAAAGAAAATTATGAACACCGCAACATTCTGGATTACGAAGCTATTTTTGAAAAAATTGATAAAATTACTAAAAATAAGGAACTTACGCCTTACTATATGTATCGTCAGAAAAATAGCTTCCAGTGGGGTGAAAATTTAGGATATTCCTTAAAAAATTATGAATCCATTTACAACATTGAAATGATTGAAGAAAATAAAACGATTATTGGAATTGGAGCTGGAGCGATTACAAAATTAATTTGGACAAATACAAATACTAAAAGAGATAACATAAAAAGGCTTGTCAATCCAAAAGATCCTCTTGTATGGATGAATGAGCTAAAAACACGGCTTAAAATAAAAAAGAAAAAATAAGAGAAATTTTTTTAATTGATTATAAATAAGAGAAATAATAAATTTTTTATGTGAATCATAGAAATGGGTGTGTAAAAATTTTTGTGTAAACCTCTAAATAATATATGGTAAAATAACTGTATAATATTTGGAGGTTTTTGTTATGACTAAAAAGAAAATTGACAACGAAATTTTTAAAACACTGATTGAGGATTACAATATTAAAGATACTAATGATATTAAGGATATGCTTAAGGATTTGCTTTCGGGTACTATCCAAACCATGCTTGAAGCTGAAATTGAGCATGAACTGGGGTATGCTAAACATTCTATGAAAGATAAGACTACTTCTAATGCTAGAAATGGACATTCCAAGAAAACTGTTAGAAGTGAGTATGGCAATCTTGATTTAGATATTCCTAGAGATAGAAATGCTGAGTTTGAGCCTCAAATCATCCCTAAATATCAAAGAGAAATTACTGGCATTGAAGGACAGATTCTTTCTCTTTATGCTAAAGGAATGAGCAATAGAGATATCGAGGACCATCTCAATAATCTTTATGGAATTGATGTTTCGCCATCTATGATCAGTAAAATTACAGATAAAATTATACCTGAAATTAGGGAATGGCAGTCTAGACAGCTTGAGGATGTATACCCAATAGTTTTTATGGATGCTATCCATTACAGCGTAAGAAAAGATGGAGTTGTTGTTAAAAAGGCGGTATATTTAGCTATAGGAATAGATAAGGAAGGGCGAAAGGAGGTCTTAGGATTTTGGATAGGAGAAAATGAATCAAGCAAGTACTGGCTAAATGTTTTAAATGAATTAAAAAACAGAGGAGTTCAGGATATACTAATTATGTCTGTTGATAATTTAAAAGGGTTCAGCGAAGCAATATCTTCGGTGTTCCCTAAGACAGAAATTCAAAAATGTGTGGTTCATCAAATTAGAAACAGCATAAGATACATATCTTACAAAGATGTAAGGGAATTTACATCAGACTTAAAAGAAATGTACAATGCACCAACACTGGAACAGGCAGAGTTTAAACTGGATGAACTAGAAGAAAAATGGGGTAAAAAGTATATGGCAGTAATTAATTCCTGGAGAAGTAACTGGAATGAGTTGACAACATACTTTAAATATGATACAAAGATAAGAAAGCTGATATATACGACAAACCCGATAGAAAGCTTAAACAGACAATTAAGAAAGTATACGAAGACAAAATCACTTTATCCGACAGATGAAGCATTGATGAAGTCAGTATATTTAAGTTTAAAGGAAGCAACAAGGAAATGGACTGGAAGAATACCGGGCTGGGGAGAAATATATTCTCAGTTAAGTATTTATTTTGAAGGAAGGATTTAAAAACAGGATGATAAAAATACCATCCTGTACCATATATTATATTTTGAGTTTACACAAAATTCTGGACACTCTCTTTTTGGAAAGATAAATAAAAAAAGGGAGTGTCCATTTATAATTTTAGGAATTTATATAAAAAATTTGTGCTCCCGAAGAATTTAAAAACAGGATGATAAAAATACCATCCTGTACCATAATTATATTTTGAGTTTACATAAAATTTTGGACTATCCCTTTTTTTATACTAAACCCCATTTGAATAACGAATATATTATAAATCTTTTTAGCAGATTAAACCTAATATTTATTTTCAAATAATTAAAACAAATATTCACTTTTTAAATGGGAAATAGTATTACTTATATTTTTTCAAACTTATTTTCATCTTCATAATATCTGCTTGCACTTTTTCTTTTATCATTTTCAACATCAAGAAGATAATAAATTCTTTTATCTTTATCATGCCAATAAATTTTTCTAACAGTTGCTTTTTTATCAGGATATTTAATTAATTTAACTTTATCACCTATATCAAATTTTGGTTTACTTGTCAGTTCATATCCTTCTCTTTTTATTCTCATTTTTTCATTGGTTGTTAATAATTCTACTAGTATGTATTCTTCATTCTCATCATCTCTTACACACTTTAATATTGTAGAAGTTGGATCTCCGTATGCTTTTTTTGTACTCTCAAAATCATAATATTTTAATCTTGATTCCATATAAGAACCCTTTAAAACACCATAAGTTCCTAAATAATTTTGTTTCATTTATTTCACTCCTTTTCATAGGGAACAAATCCCTCAAATTTTCTATCATAATATTTATCTGGGACTTTATTTAAAAATAATTTTTCAACTTTACCTAATGAACTTGAATCAGGTCTAAAATGTCCACTGGCATTATCCACTTTGATTATTTTCTCACCTTGAATAGTTACAATTCCAGCACCTTGTACTTTAGGTTCAAAACCTCCTATTAGAGTTGGGTGAGGCAATCCTTTTCCTGCTTCAACACCAGAAACCTGTCCAATTGCGCGATTTCCAATTATAATATTATTATTGGCATCTACAACATACATGTATAATCCGTTTAACGAACCTTTTTTCCCACCTGTTCCTAAATAATTTGTATTATTTATATAATTTGTTATATTCTGTGCTGTTGGATTCTTCACATATCCAGTTTCATTTGGTCTAAAAGTATATCTTCCCTTATCTAATTCATGCATTTCAGGAACAACACTGTATAATTTAGATGAACTAGAAGATATGAGTTCTTTCCTTTTATTTCCAGTTTCAATATAAGGAGTCTTATACTTAGTATTAAAATTCCACTCATTACCTCTACCTAATGTATAATTACCCTCAGAATTTTTTACTGCTGTTCTTGGAATTTCTGGTTTAAATTTCCAATTTGATTTTTCAGAATTTAATGTGTAACTTTTTTCCCCTGTAGATCTATGTGAATTATTTAAACTGCTATGAGTCCTATTATTAATATTTCCTATAGATTCAGATCCTTCTTCAAGAACTGTCGCTCCTTTTCTTGTAGCTCTACTCTCTGTGGTTGTTGTTCGTGTAACAGGATTCTTGGGTTTAAAAGTGTTAATAACTGCTCCTGCACCCTTAGATGCACCTTTTCTTATTCCAGAAGCCAAATATGATCCTCCAAGATAACCTGCCATTGTTCCTAAAATTTTAGCTCCGGATTCTTTTTTGATAATGACAAATGAATTTGAGGTAAAAAATTATTGACAAAAATTTAAAAAGTAGTATAATGGTATTACCAAAAAAATAAAATATAAGGAGTGAGTATTATGGCTTCTATAAGTTTAAAAGTGTCTGATATGGAAAAAAAATTTTTGCAAAGTATGGCACAATTTGAAGGTGTTACATTGTCAGAGTTAATAAAATCAAAAGTGTTTGACTCATTGGAAGATGAATATGATGCCAAAATAGCAGATTTAAGATTATCAGAATATGAAAGCTATTTGAAAAATGGAGGAGAAGTTTTAAAATGGGAAGAACTGTAAAATATAAAATAATCCCAACTCCACATTTCGTAAAAGATTTTAGCAAACTAGATGAATTTGTAAAAAAGAGAATAAAAATTTATTTAGAAAATATTGCAAAAGATCCACGCAGTAAAGGAAAAATATTGAAAGCAAATAGAAAAGGACAATGGAGATACAGAATAGGAAATTACAGAGTTATTGTAAATATTCAAGATGAAAATTTAGTAGTGTTAGCATTAGAAGTAGGGCATAGAAAAAATATTTATAATAGTTGATACTGAGGCTGTTTTATAAAGTTAGTTTTATAAAATAGCCTTTTTTGTTATTGATTTATAATATTAAAAAGTACCAAAGTAATAAAAAATTGTAATCTAAATAAATGCAAGTATTTAACATTTTTGAACTTTTTATATCACATATTTTCTAAACCAGTTCTCAAAATGTTCCATACTGTTAAAAGCAAACTCCTGCTCATAAAAGTCATCAACATTCTGAATTTTAACCACTACCATTCCATTCTTTTGTTCATTTATTGACTTTATTGTCAAAGTGTTAAACATTCCAGTTACTCCGTCCATCATTCTGACTTTTCTGTGAATGAAAAAGTCGGCAGGTGTTTTAATTTCTTTTTTCTCTTCCTTAATTTCTCTGGACTGTGGTTCTTCTTTCAGAAATGTAAAAATGAAGCCTGACACGGCAGGACGTCCTCTTCCTTTTGTGTTATACGTTTTCTGAATTTTTAATCCATACTTTTCTTTAAGCTCCTTTTGTATTGGCTTTAAGACTTTTACATCAATATCACACATTCGATAATTTACAGGAATGTCCATTAACCTTTTGAACTCATCTAAATTAACGCTCCAAAAGCCTGTACTTCTAAACTGCTTCATTCTTCTGTAAAACTCTTTGGTGTAACTTGACTTTAATCTGACAAACTCTTCCAGTTCAAATCTTGTCCAATTGCCAGGTTCAAACTCATTTAGTAAAAATTTAAACCTTTCACTTACTGCAATTGTCAAATTTTGTGTTTTTGTATTTATTACAAATTCCTGAAAAAGAGCAAACTGAATTATAAGCTCTTCTGATTGAAAAGTGTAATTTAATGCAAGCAGCTTTTTATTAACATTCATTATTGTTTTTGAAAATTCTTTTATTGTCATATTTTTTTCAAGCCTTATAAGTTTTTTTAACTCATTAAATGAAAAATTTAAAATTTTAGTTCCATTATCCCTTACTTTATGAAGAATTGTCATTAATAAATTTAATTCTTCAGCTGTAAATTTTCTAAGTTCCTGATTATTAAAATCATTTTTATATTTTACAATTTCATTCATTTGACATCATCTCCAATCATAGCCATTATATCATATAAAATATATTTTAACAACTATATTTAAAGTCGGTGTTTTTATTGTTCAGAAATACTCCCCAAAAGTTGTCTTTATTTTCCCAAAAAGTTGTTTTTTAACACATTCAGCTCCTTTATTTATCGCTGTTTGCGAGTACCTAAAAAGGTATTATAAAAGATATATATAAAATAGGTATAATAAAAAGGAACTAATTTAATAAATTAAACAAATATTTTTATAAAATTTATTGGGTAAAAAGTTGTTTTAAAAATTCAAATTATATGTAATATAAAAAAAATAACCGCTGTCTTTTACAACAACGATTATTTAAAAATTTTTCTAGTCTTTTACATTTCGCACTGGATTTTCAGATAATTTTTGGTTTTCAATTTTTTTATCAAGTATTTTCTGATTATCTTTTTGTACAACATCAACTACTGGCTGTGGTTGATGTATCGTAACCTAATTTTTGTAAACATTTTTAAAAGCATTTACAATTTATATAAGTCCTTAAGTATATTCCAGAATTCTCAAAATAAGAATTTTTTAAAACAATAAGTATATTTTTATCTTTTTGTTCTTTTTCAGCAATATATCTTCTATAAGTTTGTTAGCCATTAATCCAGCTTCTTGATAGTCTATTCCTTGGACAAAATTGTAGGAGTTATTAAAAATTAATACATACTCTTTTTTATTTGAAAAATTGATATTTTTATCTATTCTTTTTATAAATTCGTCTGCTAATTCATTTTGTTTTAAATCCATAATAAAAATATTTTTATTTTCTTCTAATTTAAATATTTTATCTTCATTTGACATATCGTCTCTTATAATCTTGCTATTAAAAATTTTTGTCATATTATCAAATACAAGATAAATTTCCAAATTTAATTTATTGCTCCACCATTGCATAAGTGCTATTAAGTATTGATAGCTAATCCCCCTATCTATTTCACTCATAATTAATTTTGAATTATCGTAAATTATTACAACATTTGCTTCTTTGTCTCCAAATAATTTTTTTACTATATGTTCAGATTCCATAGCAGCATCTCTAAAAGAATACCAATCATACCCGTATAAATGTTTATAATCATATATAATATCAATTTCATCCATTATTGCTATACAAAAATCATTTATATTTTTTATTTTTTCACTATCTAATTCTATAACCCATTTACCTTCTAAATTTTTATACAATTTTTTTTGTTGTTCCTGATTTATTATGGTTAAACTACTCCCCATTATTGCTACCCTTCTTTCTTTGTTACTTAGTATTTATTTGTTCAGGTTTAATTTCTTTAAAAGTCTTATAATGATCATCTGTATAATATGTATTATCTCACAACATTTGTCCAAGATTTTGGGTACACTCCAATATCCTATTGTCGCTCCGGTATTTATTCCCATACTTGAACTATTTGAGCTATAATTATTATGCAATTCTACAGTTTCTGAAGTAGCAACTTATTGAAAAATTTTAAATAAAGCTGCTACTTTACTAAATATTTTTTTACTTCATAGATGGAAATTTTGAGACTTTATTATCATTTTTTTATTACTGAAATTGTATTCAAAATCGCCGCTTTTATATTCAAATTATCCTCCCCTTTTAATTGCTCTTCCAAATCAGGCAACGCTTCAAAAAGCCCTTTTATTCCCAAAAATCTAATTAAATTTGCTTTATCATATATATTATTCGTCAATTTTATATATTTTAAAATAATAGGCACTATTATTCTATCTTTTTCCGTCATATGAATTAATTCATAAACTGTTTTTAAATTATAATTTACATTTTTCAATTCTTCCAACATTTGATCTTCAAATTCCATTTCGGTATCATAATTTCTTTTAGCAGAAATTTTTTTACCATTTATTACTACAAGATCTAATTTTTGTTCCACAATTTCTCTTCTCTCAAACATTATTTCTATAAATTTTAAAACTTCTTCTTCAAAAAGTTTCTTTGAGATATAATAAACACCTTTTCTGTTTTTAAATTCTTTATCACTTTCCCATGTAATTTCAATTTTGTTTCCTGTTACAGAAAAAAAAACTCTTGGATATATTTCTCCACTCGCTTGAGGTAATTGATGATTGTATGCCCACTCGTACAAAAGCCAAAATTCCGTGCTATCTAAATTAAACGCTACATCTTTATAAAGTTCATTAGCTTTCTTTACTAATTCGATTGCAGTATCTTTTCTGTCCTTTTTTATTTTCAATTCTTTATCTGGAAAAGGCTCATTTAAGATTTTATCCAGTTTATCTTTAAGTAAATATGCTGTGAAATATATATCTCCCAATTTATCATATTTATATTTTTCATTTTTTAATTCACATAAATCTTTCCCATCTACATAAAATTTCAAAATATAACTTTCATACGAAATCTCTGGGAAGTATTCAAAATCAAAATAAAATTTTATATTTTTCATTTTTAAACTCTCCTTTAATGCCATTTATTATATTGTGCTTTTGTTATAACACCATCTTTTAGCATTTGTTTTAATACATCTGGTGGAACTTGTTGACTTTTTATTTGTTTATCCGTTAGTTCATACGCGTGCCATTCATTATTAGTGCCAGTTGGTTGAAATTTTATCATTTTCCCTTTATATATAGCAAACCTCTGTTTTTTGGTCGCCGAATTATAAGAATGATTTTTTAATAAATCATTACCTGTTTTAATATCAGGAATTGAATCGGGACTTGCATTTGGAGGCATTTTAGGTCCTTTATGTTTTGGGGATGGTTTATATTCTCCATTAAAGTGCCCTCTTCTTACAATCATTTCTGTTGAAGGTTTAGAAGAATTCCCTTTATTTTTAATTTTAGCTTCTTTAGCCTGTTTTTCAAATTTAGTAACTTCATCTGACTTCAATGCTATTTTTGAACCATCTGATAATACTACTCCTTGAGTAACTCTTTCTCCATTAGTAACTTTGCTTATTTTTCCTGTTTTTCTTGTTGAAGTTATAACTTTTATTACTCTTTTTAATTTTTTCTTATTTTTTATTATTTTATCTGCTACTTTTATTATTTTACCTGTTGCTTTTACTCCTTTAACTGTTGCTTTTGCACCTGGAATTATTCCCATCACTCTTGAAAATAGGTCAATTTTTTCACCAGTTACTAAATCTCTCCCCGTTATTCCTTCAGCTATACCTTTTGCTGTTCCAACATAAGGTACGGAATCTAGAAGAGTACTTGTAATTTCTTTTCCTTTTCCATTTCCCACATTTTCTCCAAAATCAATTCCAGAATAGTCAATCCCATCAGATTTATGAATTATTAACTTGTCAGCATCATCTTTATATTTTTCTTGGAAATATTCATTAGTTGCTCTTCCTGTACTTTCAAGTCCTTTTTCTTCAGTTCCTGTTTCTATTTGTCTTCCTTCAACTCCATTTATAATATGGCTTCCTTCTTCTGCAATTACTCCAATAAGTCCTGTTTTTGTTTGATTTTCCTCAGCATTTTCATTGATAAATATTGTTTTTTCACCTGTTTTTTTATTTATATAAGCTGTTCCAGCCTTTGGTTTTCCATTTTCATCAATTAATTGACTAGCATGTTCAGGTGTTGTAAAAATTACTCTTACATTTTTATATCCCAAATCAGAGTAAGCCTCTTCAAAGGCACTTGCTATTTCTTTTCTTGTTTGTGCAACTTTCAATCTCTCTCCAGCAATATTATTGACTGTTTCAGAAAGTCTAGTTTCTCTCAACTGTCCAAAGAAATTTCTGTTGTCATCTCCTGGGTCATGAATTGAATTATCAAGTGCCTTTGTAACATCCTTTATTTCATCTTTAGCCTTATTCAAATCTTCTTTCAACTTACCAGGATTAGTAGCATACTCAATAGTCTGGCTCTCAATATTAACATTCGTAGAATGATGTTCATCTTTTGTAACTTCATTAGCTTTTGTAATATCCCTATTTATTGGACTTCCAGAAGCTTCTCCTATTTCTACATTTCCAACTACCGTATTTCTAGTTACTCCCTGTTTATCTCTATCATCTTGATTAAATCCAATATTTGTAACTCTAGGAGATTTTCCTAATGAAGTCCCTACTGAAATTCCTGTTGTTGTCATTGTATCGTAGTTTTGAATATCATGCCCAACATACTTATCAACTTTAAATGTAGTACCATTTTCACTCTGTTTTCCAATAATAGCTCCAGTATTTTCAACTGTTCCAACATGAAGATTACTTCCCTCTCCAACAATAAAGCTGCTTTGATTATCTACAAATGCTCTACTTCCGCTTGTTCTGCTTCCATTTACATTTAAAGAACTAGGAACTCCATTTGCACTTATTCCTACACTTGCTCCGCTTGATCTTCCAGTTGTCGTGCTTGTGTTCTGTCTGCTTTCTACAACCAGCTTGCCGATATTACCTGTAACTTTTCCGCCTTCCTGGTTAAATCCTGAAAGTGTCATTGTACCAGTATTATTGTGAACTTCATTTACATTTTGAAAATTACCATTTTGATAAATAGTTTCAGTTGTATTCAAATTACTTCTATTTGCAGAAACACTTCCACCATTTCCAGTAATCTGTGTTCCGTAGCCATATCCAATTGTCGCTCCCGTACTTATTCCAAAGTTTGAACTTCTTGAACTGCTGCTGTTATGAAGTTCCACTGCTTCCTTCCGAATATTTTTAACATTGTTGTAGATAAATGTTCCGCCTTGTGCCTGTGTCCCCTGATAAGTTATGTTGTTTACATTGTTGTAGGTAATGCTAGAATTTTCATTCATTGGTTTCATTGTCGTAACTACAGCACTTTCATTGTGGGAGTTGTTACTGTTTTTAGAAGTAGAATATCCTGCATTTACTCCAATATTTGCATAAAAGTTATTGTTTGCACTCGCATTTCTTACTTCACTTTGACTTAAATTTCCTGTGTGATAAGCCTGTCTTGTCCCTTGATTCCCTGCAAGTCCTGAAACCATTCCAGTTCCTGCATTTACTCCAGCTACAAGTCCACCTATCGTATCTCCTCTTCTAACTTGCTTTACAGCTCCAGCTGCTTGTTCCACTCTATCTTTTATTGGACTATTTATTCCAATTGACACACCAAAATTACTGCTTCTTGAAGTAGTTTTTACATCTCTTGTATCAATTCTTGCACCATATTTTACATCACCATTATTAATCTGAATATTTCCATACTCAAAATTTGTTGCCGTAATTTCTGCTCCGTTATTTAGCACACTTCCATCGCCAATTCTTAAATTTGATTTGGCATTTATCGTATCTTTTTCATCATAGGTGCTGCTTGACTTTCCATAATTTAATGAAGCCGTTCCGTGACTAATTCCTGCACTAAATCCTCTGGATGTATTTTTTTCATAAAAACTATTATGTAATTCTCTCGAATCTGTTGTCAATTTTCCGCCAACAAAGGTATTTTCACCTAAATCAATGTTACTTCCGATTCCTGTCAAGTTTCCTTCGATTCTTGCTCCACTAAGCTGTAAATTTCCTGCAACATTTTCTTCCTGATGAGATTTTATGTATGTACTGCTTTTAGAAACCGTATTCTTACTTGTCTGTTTTGACTCCAAGTCGTAACTGTTTACAGCGGATTCTACATTCACTTTCCCAATTTTCAGACCTTGTGTATCTCCGCCAATAAATGCTGAGCCTGTAAGGTTTAAATCTCCTATTCTTCCTGAAGTAGAATTTGCAGTTACTTCTCCGCCTAAATGTTCTGTTGCACCATATTTTGTGTAATTATTGCTGCCCTTGCCGAATTTATCTTCACCGCTTAAAGATAATGCCGATACATTGAATTTATTTACATCAAGTTCAAGATGATTTGTGTTTAGAATTCCTCCTGTTGACTCATAGCTGTTACCCTTAATAAAAGTTAATCCATTTGAAGAAATTTGCCCAATTGAGCCTATTTCTTCATGCCAGCTTCTGTCAAACTCGCCATTATTGAATCCTACTTTTCTTTTGGTTGTATTGTTGATTACATTTCCATTTTCAGAAATTAAACCTACAACTTCATTTCCCTTTATTTTTCCGCCGATATTTTCAATATTTCCAACTGAACTTATGAAAGTTCTATCTCCTGAAATTTCAGAAAGAAGATTTGTTGTAGTCTCATTTCTCACAGTATTTGCCTCAACATAGGTAACTCCACCATTACCCCATTTTGTACCATCGTTTACAAAGTCCTTAGTCTTGACATATGTTCCATTTATTCCACCAATTCTATTTCTAGTGTCATCGCTTATGCTTTCCCTAGTTCTGCTTGACAAGTAAATTTGCGGTGTCAAAACACTGACTCCATTCACTTCCTTTGAAACATACCAGATAATATCTTCATTTAAGGCATTTATCTGATCCTGAGTCAATGCCTGACCGACAACAAGACCAAGCCTTGCCTTTTCATCAGCTGCATTATCCATCATTGACTGAATCAATTCCTGATTAGATTTTCCGTTCAAAAAGCTTGTTCCAAGCTTTTCATTTAAAGCTCTTGTTAGCAATTGATTGTACAAAATTTTAGGTACACTTAATTTTTTAAGATATTGATTTTATAAATTTTCAATAAGATAATCATATATCTCATGTGCTTCTTCTTGTAATTCTTGTTCATAATACGCATAGTAATGTTCTGAAATTTTTTTCATTTTGTAAGTGTATTTTCCGTCAATTATAAATGTAGAAACTCCTTTATAGGTATTTAAAAGTTTATATTCATAAGTATTTAGAAGTTTATAATTTTCTTGTTTTTTTGCACTATTGTACAATTCTTCAAACGCTATTCTTTCATCTTTTGAATCAGTTATTGAAAAAAAACCTATATTTTTTTCTTTATCATATAAATAATAACCATCACTTATTTTCTTCAATATAAAATTTTTAGGTAAAGTAACAGTAAAAACTTCATTATTACCTTTGACTTTAATTTTTATTAATTCTCTTTTCTTTATGGATTCAAAATAATTTTTAACTTTTAAAGGGTTATTTTTTGTAAAAATATTTAATCCATCTACATCTTTTTCTGTTCTATCACGAGTACAACCATATTCAGCACAATAATAAGTCCCCATTGTCCCCAATAAATATGTTCCTGCCGCTGCTGTTGTTAATAAACAGGAATTTAAACAAAAAATGCTTATCAATATCAATAATATAAACTTTAACTTTTTCATATTAATTACCCACTCTTTCTCTCAACTTTTTTAACTGTTCATTTATATTTTGAGATTTTTCTCTATTTATTTCAGGTTTCAGCATATTTACACCTTCATCAAGATTTATATTCTTAGATATGGATTATTTCTTGGAACATTCATAAGTATTTGTCCTTTCTTTGTTTAATCAAATCTTCCTGTTTTTTAAAGGTATTATCATATTCTTACCATTCTTTAACTAACTCTTTTAAAAAATTCGTAATCTTTTTCTCATTTTCAGTGCTTGAGAGTATACCAAAAGTAAAATAAATATCCTTACCTATTCTATTTACATAATCTTTCTCAGAAGGATAAGATTTTGAAAAATAAATATGCTCTCCTATTTTATTTATATACTCATTTGTTCCATCTATTACTCCAGTCATTAAATTTTCATTTTTATCTAATCTAAATCCCAAAGGGAAGCCTGTTTTTTTTTCTTTATCATATAGATAATAATTAATCATATATCCATATCTTCCAAATATATCATCACTATCATGATTGTACTTCATTAATGTCATGTTTTCCGGCAATAATATTTTCCGTCCTTCAATCTCTACATATTCTTTTTTTCTTTGCAATATTTCTTTTAAGTAATTTTCATACTCCTTTTTATCAAGAACTATATAAATTCCTTGTGGATCTTTTTTAGTTGCCTTAGGCATTCCAGTCATCATACATCCATGATCCGCACAGAAACTTGCAAGGGTAAAACAAGAATTTAAACAAATCATTGATAATAGTATCAATAATACAAACTTCAAATTTTTCATATTATTCACCTATCCTTTTTCTTAAATGTTCTAAATAATCATTGATATTTAATTGTTTATTATCCTCAATCTTTTGCTTATTTGGAGCAAAAATCTCTAATTCCTTAATATCATAACTGTTATTTCGTGGAAAATCGGATTTCATTTCTTCTATCAAGATATTATTTCTGAATTCTATCAAATCTTCAGGTTTAACCATAGGAATATTTATCAATCTATCTTTCACAACTGTTTCAAATTCAACTTGATAATCTTTTTGTTTATTCACTAAATTTTCATATTGTTTTTCAAATCCTTTTTTTACATTTAAATTTTTTTCATTAATCCATTTTTGATATAATTCTTTTTTTCTTTTTCTACTTCACGCAACTTATCACTGTATTCAAAAGATTCTGGGAAATATAGTCTATGAGGACTTAATTCTTCTGCTGTTTTCTTTCTTAACTCATTCATAACTTCTTTTTGAGCCTGTTCTTCTGTCATGTTAGTCTTGCTATTTTCAATTTTTTCTTTAATTTTTTTGTTTATATATTTATTTAAATCATTTTCATTTTTTATATTCTTAATACTCCTTTGAGTTACTACAGTTTTTTTTATTTCATCATCTGTGAATGTTAATATCTCACCGTTATGATTATTTGATTTATTTTTATTATTTTTATTGAAAAAACTAGGTAATAATAATGTTGTATCTCTTTCTATTGTTGCCAATGCAGAAATATTTTTAAATTTATCTTGAATAAATGTTCTTTGATGATTTTCTATTCCTCCCATATTTACGTGTTTTTTTTCAGAAATTGTTCCTTTCACACCTAAAAAATATCCATCTTCACTTGTAATTCCATCTGTAAAATTTGAAGCAGAACCTAAATTTTTATAATCAGCAATGCTACCTTGTTCATAAAAATTTTGTCAGCTCTTGGGCTTCCAGTATGATCCAAAGAAATATTAGAAAAATCCATATCTCCATTTTTGATTGACAAATTAACTCCACCTTCAAAATAAAGGTTACCTTGACTATACTGTCTAACATGATACTGTTGATTTGGATTATTTGTTCTAATTAAAGTATTGTATCCTTTTGCAATTCCTGTTGAAATATTCCCTTTCCCATTAAACAACTTACCAAATATACTTTCCACTCCATCCCAGACACGTCCCATTGTTGGATTATAAGTTAATGTTATTTCAAATTTTTCTCTATTTTTTATTGCATCCTGAGATCTATATTGATTGCATTAGCAGCTCCTCTTTCAAGTTCTTCGGCCATTCCATTTCCAAACAAGTCCTTTTGATTTTCACTAATAGGAAGATCATCTAATCTTTCAATTTTAGTCATAGACTCTACAGAGTTCCCTCTTCCTCTTATTGTAATTCCATCAACTTTATTTTCAGTAAAGGCTTTTAAAATAAATTCTCCAACTGCACCATATTGTCCAGATGTAGGAATTAGCCCATATTCTTCATTGTACAATTTAGTATCAATAAAATCCTCAACTTGTCTTATAGTCTTAAATGTTGCTGCTCTAAATGTATCTTCATTACTTTTTCCAGCAACAAATTGTGGAATAAATGAAATTTTATCAGTAAAATTACCAATAGTTGCTACATTTTCTGAAATTATCTGATTTCCTTTCCCCCATCCTTTTCTTTCATCGTTGTAATCTATTCCGATTCTTTTTACTTCTACATCTCTTGTCTTTTCATCAGATTTGGATATATCACGATTTACAGCAACTGTGCCCTGATTAGTAACTATTGTTCCATTTCCAATGGTTGCTCTGCTTACTTTTTCCACTTCGCTTCCTGCAAATCCTGCTCCACCATCATTTTCATAACGTTCTACAACATAGTTATTATCTTTGTTACCCTTTTGTTTATTTATTATGTCTCTTCTTGTGATATTTGCATTTGCATCCAGTGCCAAGAAATTGTCCTTGCTTACAATGTCATGTGTTTCAATTTCATTAGCTTTCACAATAAGATTTCCTTTATCAATTCCATTTTCCTCATTTGAAATTTTTGCTCCAGTTAATGTCAATTTATTTCCGACATCTACTCTTACACTATTTCTTCCAATTAATGAAGTCTGTTCATTTACCCAGTTCTTATCTCTTGTAGTGTAGTTTAAGCCTCCAACATAGGATTTATTTGCTCCTGTTACATTTCCGACACCTGTATTTATTCCTGTCTGTCTCATTTTTTCATAATCCTGTAAACTTTCAATTTCCAAATTATTTTTAACACCCACATTTAAATTATTTGCTGAAATATTTGCACCTTTTATTGTTCCGTTATCAATTTGAATATTCAAATTATTGGCTGCATCTATTTTTGCATTGTTATATGCATATCCCTCCATTTTCCCACGATTAATATTTCCTGAAATGGATAAATTTGGATCTAATATATTGTATTCTCCTGAAAGTTCATACGATGTATTTTTATTATTCATAGATGATTTAGAAGCCTTTATATCAAGATTTTTTGTTTGAATATTAATATCGTTATATGATTTTATATCAGCTCCTCTTATCCCAATTTTTTCAGTCCCTCTAATATTAATATTATTTCCTGCTGTAAGACTAGTTCTTTCAATCGTTCCTTCATTTCCTTCACTTGAAGTTCTGGCTATCGAAGCTTTAGCATAAAGTCCAGCCTTTCCACTTCCTTCTTTTGGTCCCGCAAACAAGTTATTAAGTCCATTTATTGCTTTTTCACTATCATGAAAAGCTCCTAAAAGATCATCTCCCTTAGCTAATTTTCTTATAGGCGAAATTAAGTCTTCCAAGTGTCCTAACCTTTCCAAACCTTTATAATAATCTTTAAAAGATTCAACAGTTTTAGATATGTAAAGTTATCCGTAGCAGTATCCAGATCTCTTATATTCAACACTTTCCCTCTGTTTTTAGGAAACATAAAAAATTCCTTATACTTGTCGAGTCCATTGCCAGAATTAATTCTGACATCTTCAATCTTCCCTGCGACAACTTTTAAGTTTAAAGTTCCTGTAGTCAAATCATTTTTATCTGAAACTGTCGCAATACTTGTAATATACCCTTTAGAAACTAATTTATTAGTAATTTCAACCAGAATATTTTGAATATCGCTGTTTCCCATTTCCAAATATTCATATTTTTTAAGTATGTTTTTCTTTTCTTTCTTAGAAAGTAGTTTGTCTTTATCTTCAATATCAATTTCATTTATCAAAAATTTTTTAGAATTTTTATCATCAAAGTTGCTATTTTTATCAATTTTTGGAACATCATTAAATCTAGTATTTTCAAATTCTTCTTGACTTTTTTGCTGCTCCATCCTGCTTCTTTCCTGCTCAAGCTGTCTTTGCTGAATATCTAAAATTTTAGTAGCATCATCAACAGGTGCTGAAAAATTAATAGTGGCTAGGAAAAAAATTAGTATTGTTATATATTTTTTATAATTTTAACCACCTTTTTATTAAAATTTCAAAAAAAATATTATTTAAAAGTATACTCCTCTATTGGTAAATTGTCAAGATTTTTTTCAAGACGACGGAATAAGGTAAATTGCAAGAGTATGACACTTTTTATAAAATGTTTTGAGAGCGTAAACTTCTTTGTGTAAATAAACTAGAGAATCCTTATATTACTGGACTTTCATATAACATTTACATAAACTACTGGACATTTTATAATAAAAAAATAAACTATTCTTAATTTTTATATTTAAGAGTAGTTTATTTTATTTTTTTAACTTTGATTTTCACTGATTTTTATTTCAATTCTTCTGTTTTTTGCTCTTCCATCTTCGCTGTCATTTGATGCAATAGGATTACTGTCCCCTTTTCCAACTGTTTCAACAATTCTTTCAGGCGCAAGTCCTAAAGCAATTAATCTTTCCTCAATACTTTCAGCTCTTCTAAGTGACAACTCTTTGTTATAACTTTTTGTCCCTTTTGAATCCGTATATCCAATAATTGAAATCTTTAAATTTTTATCTTCAATATATTTTTTTACTTTTTCTAATATTGAATTGTACTCATCTTTTATATTTGCACTATTGTAGTCAAAGTTTAGCTTATTTGTATCTAATACCAACAAATTTGCTTCATCTTTTTTTGCTTCAGTTACATACGATTCTTCTATATTTTCGGAATTTGTATTATCTACCTCGACAGCATCCGTTCTCATAGCATTATCTCTTAAATTTGAAGTTGTTATTTTTTTTGCAGTAGTTGGTGCCGAAACTAATAGCACAGATAACATCGCTGTTACTTTTGATTTTTTGTCCATTCTATCACCTTCTCTTCCCATTTATTTCAATTTTATTTTTATTAAATATTCACTGTTCTAATTATACTACATTTCTTTAAATTTTCATAGAATTTTTTTTGATTTTTTTTCAATTTCACATATTTAATAAGATAAATAATTTTTATTTTTTAGTATTTTCAAATATTTTAATAAATTTATTTTTCCAAAAACTCTTCAATAAATTTTAAAACTTCCTCGCTCTTAATTTCCATACTCTTACCAGTTGCTCTCTCTTTAATCTCTACAATTCCACTGGCTGCGCCTTTTCCAATCACTACTTTTAACGGAAAACCAATCAAGTCGGCATCTTTAAATTTAAAACCAGCTCTTTCGTTTCTATCGTCCAGTACAACTTCCACATTATTTTCTTTTAATTCATTGTAAATTTTTTCAGCAAATTTTACTTGCGTTTCATCTTTCATATTAGTAATAATCACATCTACAATATACGGTGCAATTGATTTTGGCCAGATAATTCCATATTCGTCATTTTTTTGCTCAATTACCGCTGACATCAGTCTCGAAACTCCGATTCCATAACATCCCATTAAAATAACTTGCTGCTTTCCATTTTCATCCAAAACTTTCGCATTTAATGCTTTTGAATACTTATCTCCCAATTTAAAAATGTGTCCAACTTCCATTCCACGAGCAATTTTTAGCACACCTTTTCCATCTGGCGAAATATCTCCCGCTCTAGCCGTCCTAATATCAGCAACCACATCATAATGCAAGTCTTCCAAATTAACATTAATAAAGTGATAATCCTTTTTATTTGCTCCTAACGCAAAATTTATCACATATTTTACTGTTTCATCAATAACAACTGTAAGTCCTTCTTTTCTCTCATAAGAGCCTGCAAATCCAGGGACCAATCCAAATTTTTCACATTCTTCTTCTGTCATCATTTCCAATTCCATCGAAGCATTCACTGCATTTTTCAATTTAATTTCATTTACATCCAAATCTCCACGAATAAGTGCCAACACATAATTTACCTTATGTTCCAACACTTCCTTCAACATAACCGCTTTAACAGTTTTTTCTTCTGGAATATTCAAAAATTCTGACAATTCCTTAATTGTCTTGGTATTAGGCGTTTCCACCAATTCTTTCGGTAATTTTTCTTCTGTACTTTCTTTCAATTCAATAATACTTGTAGCTTTTTCAACATTTGCAGCATAATCTGATGAATCACTATACAAAATATCATCTTCTCCATTTTCAGCAAGTACCATAAATTCATTTGAAGCATTCCCACCAATCGAACCAGAATCTGCATCAACCGCTCTAAATTTTAGTTCCATTCTTTCCAAAACTCTTGAATAAGCATTTTTCATATTCAAAAATTCCTCATCCAACGATTCTTTTGTTAAGTGGAAACTATAAGCATCTTTCATTAAAAATTCTCTACCTCTCATTAATCCAAATCGTGGACGCATTTCATCTCTAAATTTTGTTTGAATTTGATACAAATTTACAGGCAATTCCTTATACGAACCAATCATATTTCTCACAATATCAGTTACCACTTCCTCATGTGTAGGCCCCAACGCAAATTCTCTTTCATTTCTATCCTTCATTCTCATAAGTTCAGGACCATAAGCGAACCATCTTCCTGATTCTTCCCAAAGTGAAGCCGGTTGCAAAACTGGCATAAGTATTTCCTGCGCACCAGCTCTATCCATCTCTTCTCTAACAATTTTTTCAATTTTCTTCAAAACCTTATATCCCAATGGCAAATAACTGTAAACCCCTCTCGTCAGCTGTCTAATCATTGACGCTCTCAACATTAACTGATGACTCACTACTTCCGCTTCTTTTGGCGCTTCCTTATATGTTTTTAAAAATGCCTTTGATAATCTCATATTTTTTCCTTTCATTAATTTTTTAATATTTTTATTTATATACCTATTATACTAAAAAAGACTGCATATAGTCCAGTCTTTTTTGAATTTTACTATTTTAAATCATCGTACATCTTAGCCAGTTCAATTGTTCTATTTTTTATCAAATCTGCTATTGTGCCTGAATACAGTACGTTCGCTAAAGTTCCTCCTTCAGCTTCTTTCGCTGCTTCATTAGCTTTTACTTCTTTATTTTTTACCCAAGCTCTTTGAGTATTTTTCAATTTTTCTTTTTCACCATTAGGCAATCTTTCCATAAGTAGTTTATACACTTTATTTAACTCAACATCCCACGCTTTATAAAGTTCATCATTTGCATTTACCATCTCTGAAGTTACTCCTGAATCAAGTTTACTTTGTAATCTTTCTTCCACTTTTTTCATTTTTGCTTTTAGTTCTTTGGTATAATTTCCATTTGATGCCACATTAAAGCTGTTACTTTGATTCTTAGTTTCATTTCTACCTTTACTATAAGAACTTTCCTGACTTTGAGTTTCTTTTTCTTTTTCATTTTTAGATGCCTGAACTTCTGTAAAATTTCCCGAATCCACCTTTGAAATTCTTTCTGTCTTATTTTCTTTACTTCCCTTAGAGCAACTAAGAGCAAAAATTAATACAACTAGAGAAATTACTAGTTTTTTCATTTTAACCAACTCCTTTTTTTGTCTTAATATAGTATATCTTATTTTTTTCAAAAAATCAATTGTTTAAAAAAAAATTAAAATTAAAAATTTTTTAGTTGAGAAAACTAGTTTTTCGTGCTATACTTTAAAGAAAAGAATTTTTGGAGAGGAGAATTTATTTTGGAAAGTTATATATTTTTAATCTTAATTTTATTAGTTGGAACTGTAAAATTTAATAAATCTATCGTTTATGCAACCATTTTTGTTATTCTTTTAAAAATTTTATTCGATATTTCAAAATTTTATAATTTCAAATTTTTAGACATTGAAAAATTTATTACACAATTTAGGAAAAATGGTATTAACTGGGGAGTTTTAGTCATTACAGTTGCAATTTTAATTCCGATTGCCACTGGAGAAATTAGATTTTATCACTTATTTAACGCTTTCAAATCTCCAATTGGATGGATTACCATTTTTAGTGGAATTTTGGTATCGATTTTATCTGCAAAAGGGGTGTCATTACTCTCAAATCAGCCAGAAATTACAGTAACTTTGATTGCTGGAACTGTAATTGGAGTTGTCTTTTTGCGCGGAATTGCAGCTGGACCTGTCATTGCAAGCGGAATCACATTTTGTATATTAAAAATTGTATCATTATTTTTTAAATAAAAAAATAGAAAAAAGGAACTGCTCCTAATATAAAATTAGAAGTAATTCCTAAAAATTCTATTTTTTTAATTTTTATATTTCAAAACTTTACTTGAAACAATTTTCCCATCTTCGGTTACCTTTACTTGATAATATGCGTTTTCTCCATATAAAATCACTTTCCAGTCGCTAAAACCTTTTTTATAAATTCCTACATCTTGTGGTTTTATTTCTTCTCCAAATTTATTTTTTATTTCTAAAATACTATTTTCTACTACTGTATCTCTTGATACAACCGCTGAATCAGGAACCGTTCTCACTCCAACATAAGAACAGCTCACTATTAACCCAAAACACGCTATTATTATCTGTTTTTTCAAATTATTTTTTCTCATATCACTTTTCCTATTTTATCTGTTTATTACTTCAATATTTATTTCAAAATTTAATTTTGTCTTTTCTTCGTCCAAATACTTAAACTCAATTTTTTTTAGTACTGCATTCGGATTCTTATTTAAAATATCGTTAATATTTTGATTCATTTCTTCTATTTTCTCAAAATGATTTACTAATTCCTCATTTGTAAAACCTTTCATTTTCAAATAGTTGAACATATCAAACATAAGTTTTTACCTCTTTTTTATTTTTTACAAAACTTCAAATTTTTCATACACTTTTTTTAAAATTTCGTCAAAAGTCAATTTAGTTTTAAATCCTGCCGCTTTTATATGACCACCGCCGCCAAAATTTTGCGCCAATTCATTTACATTGTATTTTTCATTTGCACGAAAACTTCCTTTTATCGTACCATCTGATTCTTCTCTTGCAAAAAGTGAAATTTCCATACCTTCTATTTTTAAAAGCATTTCTGCTATTCCATCAGTGTCATCCTTCTCAATTCCCAACTCTTTCATTTTTTTGTGTGTCAAATAATAATACGCAAAATCGTAGTTATGATCAATTTTTTTGTTTTTATAAACTTCACCGAAAAAATCTATTTTTTTCTCGCTGACAGCAAAAATTATATTAGCAATTTTATGATTATCTGCTCCCGCTCTAATTAATTTGGAACAGACAAAAAATGTGTGTTCAGTAACATTATCGTGCCTGAAATTTCCCGTGTCATTAATTATCCCAAGATACAAATACGTCGAAATTCTTTCATCTAATTCAATATCAAATATTTCTAAAAACTGATACAGAAGCTCAGCTGTACTGCAAATATCTTCGATATAATTAAAATCTGCGTGTTCTGTATTACTTATGTGATGATCAATATTTATTGAAATTTTGCTTTGTTTTTTTATTTCCAAAGATTTTTGATAACGCTCTTCATTTGCGCAATCAAGACTTATAAATAAATCATTTTTTTTATTTTTCAAGTCATTTTTTTGAAAGAATTTTTCATAACTTAAAATAAGTTTTGTATCCTCAAAATGACGCATATATTTTGGTAATTCATCATCTACTACAATTTGAATATTTTTTTTTTCGTCAAATTTTTTTATTATAAAATAAAATGCTAAAAGTGAGCCTAATGCATCTCCATCTGGATTTATGTGAGCTGTCAACACAATATTTTTTGAATTTTTTATTTTTTTTATAATTTCTTTTGGCGTAATATTCCCTCTAAAAATTTTTTTCATCATTCACCTTCTTTTTTATTTTCCACCTCTTATCATATAACCACCACCATATCTGGATTTAACAGTATTTTGCATAGAATTTAATTTTGCTGGGTCATTTGTCATATTTGACATTACAACATATGCTTTTCTCCCGTTTACAACTGTCTTTTTATAATAAAAATTTCCTCCTAATTTTTTTACTATACTTTTGGCGGTTGCTTCTGTTTTTACAGATGCCACTTGAATGTATTTTTTAGGACCTTTTTCAGCTTCTTTCTTAGCTTTTTGCTGTGCTGCTAGAGCTTTTGCCTTTTGCGCTTTTTCTCTTTCAATCTTTGCGGCTTCTTCTTTTTCTTTTTGTTTTCGTTTTTCTAATTCTTGTTGTGCTTTTTTTTGCTGCTCCTTGATTTCCTGCTGCGCTTTTTTGATATCTTCATTTTTTTTCTCAGTTTGATTCTTCTCAGCTTGATTTTTCTCATTCTGATCTTTCTGAATATCTTTTAAATTTATATTTTTTGTTTTATTTTCATCTGTCTTTAATTCATTTATAACATTTTGATTGTTGTCTTCAATGTTTTTTTCTGGCAATGTTAAATTATTTTTGTAGTCTTTTGATTTGTAAAAATCTTTTGTTCTAAGTTTTACATCTTTCTTTATTTCATTAGTTGTAGCTTCTTTAGTTTTTTTAAAGTTGATAGTAACCACTACTAGACAAATAATAATTATTAAAATTACCACACTTCTCAAAATTTTATACGGATTTAATCGATAACTCATATTTTTCCCCTTTCCTTAAAATAGTAAAAAATATTTTAATATAATCCCATAATTAATAATTAATTGTGTAAATAAAATCTTCTTAAAATCAATAATTTTTTATAAAAATTTCATGTAATATTTTTTATATTATTTCTTTTAAAATCTCTTTTGAATTTTTTGCCGCCAATTTTACAAAACTGTTATATTCCATATCCGATTCATCAGTAAGGCTGTCCGAAATAGAGCGAATTATTAAAAATTTAACATTTAGACGGCTACAAACCTGTGCGACAGCGCCACTTTCCATATCTACACAAAGCGCCGAAAAATCCTTACCCAGTTTTATTTTCACGTCTTTCTTACTAATAAACTGATCTCCAGTCAAAATTCTTCCCAAAATAACTTTATGACTTATATTTTGAACTTTTTCCAAAAGATTTTTATCCGATTCAAAAGCCCACTGTTTCATCTGTGGAATCTGCCCTATTTTATAGCCAAACGCTGTAGCATCGACATCGTGATAAACAACATCAACTCCCGCAACAACATCTCCCACTTTTAAACTTTCATTTAATGAACCAGCAACACCAGAAAAAATAACAGTTTTAACATCAAAGTTTTCTATTAATAGCGTCGTCGTAATCGCAGCATTCACTTTTCCAATTCCTGACTGAACAAAAACGACTTCTTTCTCATTAAATTTTCCACGAAAGAAAGAAATTCCCTTTATCAGTTCCTCCTTTACATCTTTAATTTCTTTTTTTATTTCTGTTGCTTCTTCATCGACAGCTCCTATAATCCCAATCATTTTCAACTCCTTTTTTTATTTTATCTCTCCACATTAATTGAAGAATTTATAAGTAAATCTAGTGTCTGTTCATAGTTATAACCCAGAGATGCTGTACTCTTAGGTAGTAAACTTGCAGCTGTCATTCCAGGTAATGTATTTACTTCCATAAAATATGGCGTGTCTTCATTTACCACCATAAAGTCTATTCTTGAAAACCCTTCGCATTTTAGTCCATAATAGCTATCTTTTGCAAATCTATTTATTTCACTTTGAACTTTTTCGCTAAATTCATAGACGTATTCTTTTGCTCCACCTTTTGCATATTTAGATTCAAAGTCAAAGTAATCTCCTGCAAGCGCTTCTATTCTTATAGTTGGAAAAACTTTCCCATCAATTACCGGCACACTTATTTCAACTCCCGTCAAAACTTCTTCAATTAAAGCTTCCTTATCCATACTAAATACTAAATCAAGACCTTTGTCAAGTTCTTTTTGATTAGAAACAAAACTTACTCCAATACTTGAACCTCCGCTATTTGGTTTTACGACAACTTCATCTCCTAATTTTTCTTTTATTTCATCGAAATTCGCAGTTTCTCCACGACGCACGCTTATCCATTTTGCAATTCTAACTCCGTATCCTGCGACAATTCTTTTAGAAAATTCCTTGTCCATACAAACTGCACTTGACATCACGCCAGGTCCACTGTATGCCACTCCAAGACTTTGTAAAATAGCCTGTATCCTTCCATCTTCCCCGAAAACTCCATGAAGTGCAATATAAGCAAAATCAAGATTCAAATCTTTTACTTTTTCAAAAACTTCATTTTCCTTGTCAATTACAATATCAAACACTTCATATTTGTCCCTATTCAAATTTGCTACAATCTCACTTCCAGTTTTCAACGAGATTTCTCTTTCTGTTGAAACTCCACCTCTTATTACTCCTACTCTTATTTTACCCATTTTTACATCCTTTCTTTTTTTATTTGATATTCATATTTGAATTTTTTCAAACATAAATTTACAATTAATTTTTTTATCTTTGAAAAAAACTCTATTTTCAAATTTAAAAAATCACATTTTTTCAGTTATTTTAACTTAAAACTCTCCTTCAAAATCTTTTTTTTCAAATTGATGTTTTTCCCCACAAAAATGACATTCCACTTCAATTTTTCCCTGCTCTTTTAAGATTTCATCAATTTGCTCTTTTCCCAAAGTAATTAAACCCTTAAAAAATGTATCTCTTGAACAGTTACATTTATACTCAATTTCACTTTTTTCCAAAATTTCAAAATTCTCAACATATTTCTTTTTATGATTTCCATCAACATCTTCAGTTTCTTCAAACACCGAAATATCTTCATATAAAAGTTCAACTATTCTCTCAAGACTAAATCCTCCGTTTAATAACTCTGTGATACTTCTGATTTGCTTCAATTTATCTTCCAGTTTATCTATAAAAGTATCTTCTACACCAGGAAGAAGCTGGATTAAATAACCTCCTGCACGATTTACAGTTCCATCTTCGTTAAGTTTTACTCCAAGCGCAACAACGGATTTTATTTGCTCTGAATGTAAAAAATAACTTGCGACAATGTCCGCTATATCTTGATTTTTTAGCGCAACCATTCCTGAAAACGGCACTTTTAGTCCAATATCTTTTCTAACTTGCATTATTCCATCGCCAATAAGCTTTATTCTCCCTTTTTCATCTCTTACAAAATTTCCATCTTTGTCTACAAGTTTAGCATTTGAAGTATTTCCAACATATCCTTTTACATAGCCTTTCATATTCGCAGTTGCAACCATTTTTCCATAGGCACCATCGCCACTTATTTCCAACGAAATAAGCCCATCTGCCACTTTCAAATCCTTTCCCATCATAGCTGCGGCAGTAAGGAGTTTTCCAAAATTAACCGTTGCAATCGCATCCAGTCTGTGTATATTTTGTGCTTCTTTCACAACTTGTGTAGTATCACAGACAAAAAATCTGGCACATTTACTCGTCCCTCTTATCAATTCTGATTTTTTTACCATTTTTCCCACTTTCTATCTTTCTATTATTAGCTATATTTAAATTTTCACTTTATGTGTAAATTATACAATATTTTTTTACATTTTCAAAACTATTTTTACTAGAAAAATAAAATAAAATAAAAAAATCTCACTATCTAAAATTAGCGTAGTGAGAAAAAATTTTATTAAATAATATTTTTTAAAACTAAATAATTTATAAATCAATGTCTTCTTTTCTAAGAGTTGGAAATAAAATGACATCTCTTATTGAAGCAGAATTTGTCTGTAACATAACAAGTCTATCTATTCCAATTCCAAGTCCTCCTGCAGGTGGCATTCCATATTCCAGTGCTCTTATGTAGTCTAAATCCATTCCCTGAGCTTCGTCATCTCCTGCTTCTTTTAATTTAACCTGTTCTTCAAATCTTTCCTTTTGATCTTGAGGGTCGTTTAATTCTGAATACGCATTTGCAAACTCTCTTCCTGAAATAAATAGCTCAAATCTATCCACCCACTCAGTTTCACCTTTTTGATTTTTTGAAAGCGGTGAAATTTCTTTTGGATATTCTGTTACAAATGTTGGGTTAATCAACGTTTCTTCCACTTTTTCTTCAAAGAATAAATTCAAAATCCCAAATTTTGTATAAGTTTTATCTTTTTCTAAAGGAATTTCGAATTCTTTCGCTTTTTCTATGGCTTCTTCGTCGTCTGAAATACTGTCAAAATCAAATCCAGTTTTCTCTTTGACAATTTCTTTCATTGTAACCCTTCTCCAAGGTTTTGCCATATTAATTGTCTTATCTTCATATTCAATGTCATATTTTCCGTGAAGCTCTAAAGTTAGATTTGAAATTAAGTCTTCTGTCAAATCCATCATATCGTTAAAATCAGCGTAAGCTTGATAAAGTTCCATCATTGTAAACTCTGGATTATGTTTTACAGAAATTCCTTCATTTCTAAAACTTCTGTTTATTTCAAACACTTTTTCAAATCCACCGACTAATAATCTTTTTAAATAAAGTTCTGGTGCAATTCTTAAAAATAACTCCATATCAAGAGCATTGTGATGTGTTACAAATGGTCTTGCAGTCGCTCCCCCAGCAATTGGATGCATCATCGGAGTTTCAACTTCAGTAAAACCTTTTTTCTCCAAATAATTTCTGAAAAATCGTATCACTTGAAATCTTTTTTTCATAGTTTCCATAACTTCCCTGTTCATTACCAGATCAACATATCTTTGTCTGTAACGAGTTTCCACATTAGTCAGTCCGTGAAATTTTTCTGGAAGTGGTCTTACATTTTTTGATAGCACTTCAAAAGATTTTACTCTTAATGTCAATTCTCCTGTTTTAGTTCTAAAAAGTGTCCCTTCAATTCCAAGAAAATCTCCAAGTCCCAATTTTTTATAAATTTCGTATTGTTCTTCTCCCACTTCTTCTTTTTTCACATAATACTGAATTTGTCCAGTTGGATCTTGCAACTTTCCAAATCCATTTTTCCCCATTCTTCTAAATCCTACAATTCTTCCCGCTGTTTTAAATACTTTGTCGTATGTTTCATCGTATTTATTAATTTCGGCAATGTCGTTTTCTTTGTCGTAAGTTCTTCCATAAGGCTCAATTCCCATCTCTTTTAATTCTGCCACTTTTTTTAATTTTTCTTTTATTATACCATTGTCATTTGGCGTTTGATTTTTTTGATTACTCATCACTTTTCCTTTCTTTATTTTGATTTTTTTATTTTTCTTTTATTTTCTCATAAAATAAATATTTAATTTTATGTTGTTTATTACAATGTCATTATCCATTATATCATATTCTAACGTCATTTTGTCATTTTCTTTTTCAAAATTTTTTGTAAAAATTTTATATTTTGTATGAAATTGCTTTGTCATATAAATAAATGGTGTATGTTTACTGACTTTAAATACTTGCTTTGAATTGATTTCTCCACGGCGGTAAATCTCAACAAAATCATTGTAGTCAACGATTTTACACCTTCCATATTCATCGCTGTAATGATACTCTTTCTTTTCGTCCAAATCTATTACTTTCGTAAGTTCAAATACTTTCTCGTAATCTTGTAAAAATTTGTCCAAACTTTTTATTTTTATTTTCATAATTTTCCCTTTTTAAATTTTTTATTTTTCATCCAAAAATTCATCCAAAAATTCATCCAAATCTTCGTCAATTTCTTCGTCATCGTCTTCTTCCTCTAAAAATTCATTTTCGTCGTCATCGAGTACTCCAAAATCACTCTCATCAATTTTTTCTTCAAAATCATCGCCTTTGTCATATTCTCCGAAATCTTCATTCCAATACATATAATCCTTATCAGAACCATAATATTCGTTGTCCCAAATCTCTAAAATTCGCTCCTGCTCATCTTCATCCAAATCTTTTATTTCTTCTTCGATACTGTCATACAAAAAAACTCTTTTATCCCCATTTTCATCATCACATACTAAATATTCCTTGCCATCGGTATTGACATTAGCAATACAAGTAAAACTTTCCAATTCATCTTCTTCGTTGTATCTCTCAAATTCTTCACCAGCTGAATACATAATTTCCTCCACTATTTATGATATTTAATATTATTATTTATCGAAATCCATCTATATATTTGTTCAACTAATATAAGTCGCATCAATTGATGCGGAAATGTAAAATTAGAAAATGCTAACCTAAAATCGACAATCTCTCTAAGTTTGTCAGCAACTCCATTTGAGCCGCCGATTATAAAATTAATTTCACTGTTTGTAAGCAAAATTTTTTCTATCTTTTCTGCCATCTCCACAGATGTCATCATCTTTCCAGATAAATCCAGCAAAATGCTGTATGAATAATTTTTTTTAGTAATTGTACCTATTATTCTCTGTGTTTCAATATCTACGGCATTTTTTACCCCTTTGTTGTCATCTTCTTCAGTTAATTCGATTATATCCAATTTTACATATTTTGACAACCTTTTTAAAAATTCTTCTATCCCATCTTTTATATACTTTTCTTTAACTTTCCCCACACACACTACATTAATTCTTACCATATTTTCTCCTCATTGTCAATTATTTATTTTCTTCTCCCAAACATTTTATCCAAATCGTTCTTAGTAAGTTTTACAATAATTGGTCTGCCATGCGGACAAGTGTACTTTCCAACTTCATGGATTCTTCTCACCATATTTTGCATCTCATCAAAAGATAATTTTTGTCCTGCCTTTACAGCTCCTCTACAGGACATTGAAATAATAATCTTTTCCCTCAAATCCTTTATTTCAACTTCATTTTTCAAATCGCTCAACAATTTTTCAAAGACATTTTCTGCGCTGTCTCTAAAATCAAAAATCGGTACCGCCCGAATTAAAATCTCATTTTCATAAAATTCGTCAATTTCAAACCCAAAATTGTTAAAAATTTCAATATTTTCAAATATAATCTCTTTTTCAATTTGAGTAACTTCCATCTTTTTAGGAATCAAAAGCTGAATTGAGTCAATTTTTTTCCCATAAAACTTCTCCTTTAACTCCTCGTACAAAATTCTTTCGTGAATGATGTGCTGGTCGTAGATTTCAAGCTCATTGTCTTTTTTAACCAAAATATAAGTGTCAAAAATCTGTCCTAAAACATCATATTCCACTTGCAATCCAACTTTTTTTTCAAATGTTCCAACTTTATAATTAGAATTTCCCCCTTGATTTATTTCCAGAATTTCATCATTTTTATAAGGAACTTCACCTTTTACTTTTTCTGTTTTTTCACTTTCAAAATTTTTGCTACTAAAAATTTTATCTTCATCTTTTTTATAAAACTCAGTTAAATTAGAATTTTTATTTTGACCTTTATTAAAAATTCTTTCTGGTTCTAGTTTAGACATATTTTTAAACTTATTATTTTCTTTAGTTTCATTATTTTTTCTATCATCTTGAGAAAAATTTTTCAATTCTTTATTTTCTTCATTTCTTTTATCGTCTTTTTTTTCTTTATTTTTTTCTTCACTTTCAATTTTCCCATCAAAAGTCTCAAGACTTAAAAATTTATTCTCTTCAACTGTTGGCACTTCACTTGCAAACAAATCATTTTTTGTACTATTTTTTTCATTCAAATTTATATTTTTTTTAATCAAATCAATATTCGGTTGCCAATTTTCTCTGTCAGCGTAATAAAAAAAGTCATCAATCGCTGATTTTATTTCACTATAAACAATTTTATCATTGGAAAATTTAACTATTTTTTTGGACGGATGGACGTTGACATCAATTTCTTTTGGGTCGGTGTTATAAAAAATTATGGCAAAAGGATATTTCCCTTTCATAAGTTTTGTGTAATATCCATCTATTATCGCTCTTTCAATTGTAAGTGATTTTACATATCTGTTATTTACAAAAGTAAATAAAAAATCTTTTGTACTTCTCAAAATTTCCACATTTCCTAAATATCCGTACTCAAATTTTTTTAAATTTCTTAAAACCGACTTTCCAAACAATTCCAAAATCGTATTTTCCATCCCTTTTCCGCTTGTCCTGATAGAATTCTTCCCGTCCAAATCCAGTGAAAAAGCGACACTACTATTTGCCAGAGCCTCTCTTAGAACGATTTCCCTAATTTTAGAATATTCCGTGGAAGCCTTTCGTAAAAATTTTTTTCTCGCAGGGGTGTTGTAAAATAAATCTCGCACTTCCACTTCTGTCCCAACATTTTTTGAGACTTCTTCAAATTTTCTCACAACTCCACCGTAACTTGAAATTTTATATCCTACCAGACTTTCCTTTGTTCTCGTCAAAATCGTAAGTTTTGAAACAGCGGCAATTGAAGAAAGCGCTTCTCCACGAAAACCGTAAGTATTTAAATTAAACACATCTTCCTTTTTCTCAATTTTAGAAGTGGCGTGTCGCTCCACCGATAAAAGTGTGTCCTCTTTATCCATTCCGATACCGTTGTCGCTAATTTTGACATCTACCCCCGACTTAAAAACTTCAATTTTAATCATCGTAGCTTTTGCATCTAAAGAATTTTCAACCATCTCCTTAATCATCGAAGCTGGATTTTCCACAACTTCCCCTGCTGCAATAACGTTAGACACACTTTCGTCCAAAATTTTTATAATTCCCAAAAAAATTTCCCCTTTCTTTTTTTACTTTTTAATTTTTTTATTTGAAGAATAGCGGTTCTCCTTTTTTATTTTATAATACTACAATTCAACAGTTTTACTCACAATCACTTCATATTTTTTAGAAAATATCCTTGCCAATCTCTCCAAATCTTCTTCCAAGCAAAGCACCTTCACATTTGGTCCCGCATCCATCGTAAAATAACATTTTTCGCTATCCTTATCTCTTAAATTTTTTACAAATTCCATAGCTTTATAAGTTTGAGGTAAAAAATATGAAAATGGCGGATTTGCAGTTTCAGTTGTCTTATGCATTCTTAACGCATTTTCTTCCGCTAATTTTCCAACTTTTTCAAAATCATTATCTTGCAAATATTTTTTCATATTTTTAAAATCAATTTCCGACTGCTTTATCCACTCTTCAAAATATGTCGAGGTTTTTAAGCAACGTTCCATTCCATCCCGACTAGATACTTCCTTTTTACTTTTGCTCAAAACTAAGACAATCATCGCCAATTTTAAATCCGTATTTATCTTGTAAATTTTTCCACTGTCCTTGTCCCAAGCGGCAACAGGTCCAAAAAAACTTCTGGCAGAAGACCCTGAACCATACTTAGAAATTTGTGCCAATTGTTCCTGCGACAAATTTTTTTTGAATAACTTGTTACAGGCTTTGATTACCGCTGATAATCCGCTTGAACTTGATGAAAGGCCCGCAGCTGTTGGCATATTATTTGTCGTTTTAATTTTAACTTTTTTATTTTTTTCATTTTCTTGCGTTCTAAACAAATCCACTACTTTGCTAATTTTTTCTGTATGAATTTTATCTTGCAGCTCGCTGTTTAAAAAAAATAAATCTCTAATTCCAGAAAATTTTTCTCCATTTTTTTCGACTTCTTTTTTTATTTCCATGTCATCTATAAACCCAATTTCCGTTTCCGTATACAAATCTTTCAAAGTTAAAGAAATACTGCTTGTGGCAGGTATCATTTTTTTTGCGTCTTTTTTTCCCCAGTATTTTATAATCGCTATATTTGCGTACGACTTCACCTTTTCCATCTTAATTTTTCTCCATCTCAAATTTTTTTATTTTTCCAACATTTCTATTTTTAAATTTTTTCTATCCAAATATTTACCGCTCCACTCTCAATCAAAATTTTTTTTACATTTTTTACAATTTTTTGCGACTTACAAAGTGCGATAACACAGCCTCCTAGTCCTCCGCCAGAAATTTTTGCTCCACTTGCTCCATTTTCCAACGCTTTTTTTACAAATATTTCTGTTTTTTCAATCGTAACACCTATTTTTTTTAATTCGTCATTCGCATTTGTCATTATTTGTCCGATTTTTTTTACTTTTTCAGTTTCAAATTTATTTTTTATCAAACTTTCAAATCTTTCGGTTAATTCTCCCAGCTTTTTTAATGGCTCTTTTGCAATATCTCCCAATTTTCTCACCTTTTCCACAGCTTCTTTTGTGTTCCCATAAATTCCCGAATCCGCAATGACAAGATACGCTCCTAAATTTATTTCGATATAGGAAAAACCTTTGTTTTTTATAAATTTTATAGGCTTTTCGCTAAGGCAGGTCTTTGCGTCGAGTCCGCTTGGATTTTGATGTGCCGTAATTTCGGCAATGTTTGCCAGTTTTTCCAATAAATCATCTTTAATTTCTCTATCAAAGTAATTAAACACCGCCCGAATTGCTGCAATGCTCACTGCTGCTGACGAACCCATTCCCCTTTTTGGCGGAATTTTTGACTTTATATTGTATTTTATTTTTGCTTTTTCTTTTTTCAAATATTTTAGTGCCGTAAAAATTGCAACCGAAAGTGTGTCATTTTTATTACATAAAAAGTTTGTCCTACTTTCCAAAATCTTACATTCTATCTCAATTTTTTTTAACGGAATTGCTATTGCGGGATAGCCATAGACAACGGAATGCTCTCCTAATAATATAATTTTACTGTGTGCTTTTCCAATACCTTTTTTCATTCTCATCCCTTTTCAAAAAAATATTTTTTTATCCAAATTTACTTATTTTTATTATAATATATTTATTTTATTTTAGCAAATAAAAATAGGTCAATAACAATTACTATTAACCTATTTATAATCAAAATTTCCAAATTTAAATTATAATTTTTTTATTTTTAAAATTTATAATTTAGATTTTATATTTTTTAAAAGCATTTTTACAAAATTTGCTTTTGTATCCGATCCGCCCTCAAGATTCACATTTCCTTCGATTTCTTCTGGCGAATTATAAACATTGTAAGTCCAGTTGTTTTTAGCTGCAATATTTCTCAAATTTGAATTTTCTGTTCTTGCAATTTCTGTAACTATAATTTGTCCTGAAAATCTATTTTTTTCGAATAATTTTAGTGCTCCTAAAACTGCGCTTTCTTCATTTTTTTCGATTATAAATTCTATTTTTGAAGCATTTTTTAAATTTGAATAAATTTTTTGAGAAAGGTCACCGCCTTTTTTCCAGCCAAAAAGTTTATCAGCTAATTTCCCACGACTTACTGAAGTTATTAAGTATGCAGCGCTGTAATCATCATTTCTAACTACGATTACTCCTTTATCTATCGCTGAAAACGATAACACTCCAAAAATTACAAATAACATAAAAATTAATTTTTTCAATAATCTCACCTCACAAAATTTTTTATTTTTAATAATTTTACTGAAAAACTATACTAATATTTGTTTTCCCATCAATTTTTTCTCCAGCTTTTGGATACTGTTCCACGACTTTCCCACTTCCTGAAACTTTAAAATTTGGATACTTGCTCTGAGGATAAATTGAATAAAAATCTCTTAGGACAACTCCTGTCAAATCCGGCATAATATTTTTAGAAAATCCTTCTTTAATTCCACTTAAATCTTTTTTCTTTTCTTCAGTTACAACTTCCTTTACTGAAGGTTCTTTTGTTACTTCTCCATTTGGATTGATACGCTTATAAGCAATCAATTCTGTTAATACTTTTTTTACCGAAGGCAATGCGACTGAAGCCCCGTAATATTTTCCACCTTTGGGCTCATTTATCGTAATAAGTATCGCATATTTAGGATGATCTGTCGGAAAAAACGCAAAAAACGAACTGAAATAACGACCTTTTTGATAACCACCTTTACCAGATTTCTGTGCCGTTCCAGTTTTACCTCCAATACGGTATCCTTCTATTTTAGCTTCCATTCCTGTTCCGCGGCTGACAACTGCTTCCATATAACTTCTGTTCAATTTTGAAACTTCATCGCTAAAAACTTTTCTTAACACTGTAGGAAGATTTTTTTTGACGATGTTTCCACCATCATCTTCAATTCTATCAACTATATAAGGCTTCATAAGCTTTCCATTGTTTATTACTGTATTAAGCGCCATTATCATCTGAATCTGAGTCATAGCGATACCTTGTCCAAATGCTATATTTGCTTTTTTTACTTCTGTCAAATCTTTTAATTTTAAAAGCTCTTTTGTCATTTCAGCATAAGTATCAATTCCCGTTTTTGAACCGAGTCCTACACTTGCTAAATAGTTATAAAATGTATTTTTGTCCAATTTCTGAGAAATTTTTACCATTGCGACATTTCCTGAGTGAGCTATTGTGTCCGCCAAAGTTAAATTTCCTGTAGTTGTACTGTCATGATCACTTATAATTCTGTCTTTTACTTTAATCGAACCGCTTGATTCTATTCTGGTGTCAGCATTTATTTTTTTTGACTGCAATCCCATTGCCATCGTTACAGGTTTAAAAATTGATCCTGGTTCAAAAAAGTCTGTAATCGTT
Organism: Leptotrichia sp. oral taxon 847; assembly: GCF_001553645.1. NCBI lineage: Bacteria > Fusobacteriati > Fusobacteriota > Fusobacteriia > Fusobacteriales > Leptotrichiaceae > Leptotrichia > Leptotrichia sp. oral taxon 847. The sequence continues at coordinate 1,018,012 of NZ_CP014231.1, forward strand.
CTATTTTTTATTTTTGAGTGATCGCTAGATTTCGGATACGACGACATTGCGAGTATTTTACCGGTTTCCACTTCCATTAAAATTCCCATTGTAGAAGTCGCATCATATTCATAAAATGTTCTGTTAAGTTCTCTGTCCAGCATATCCTGAATTTTGTTATCAATGGTTAAAACTATGTTATTACCGTCTTTTGCTGGTTTGGATTCACCTTTATTTTTTATACTTGACATATTTAAAAATACTTTTGGTATTCTCAAAGACGCTTTAATAACTCCCATTTCTCCAGAAAGCTCTTTATCATAATATTTTTCAATTCCATAGATACCTTTATTTTCATTGTTCACAAATCCTACTGTTTCCTGAAAAGGCTCAATATTTTCATATTTTCTCGTGTATACTGTTTCAAACGTAATTCCTAAAAATGGATTTGTCTTTCTTTGAGATTTATCTTTCCCTTTGTTGTTTTCCTTAGTTTGTTTATCAGCAACTTCTATTTCCTGCTCAATAGCATGTCTTGCGTCTTCCTCTATTTTGTAATCCAATTTTAAATATTTTTTATTATAGTTTTTCTTAATTTCATAGGTATCTCTCGCTTTGTCAGTATCCAAAGGTTCTATATACCTTTTGAGCATCTCTAGCAACTTATCAATATTTTCATTTTTAATTACCGAAGGATCCAAAATTACTACATATTGCTCATTGTCGTACGCCAATAATTGTCCATCATCAGTTGAAATTTTCCCTCTTTTAGCTTTTATATAATTTTCTGAAGAATACTGTTTTTCACCTTCTGCTCTATATTTATCTCCGTTTAATATCTGTAAATTAAATAAATTACCAATTAGTACGAAAGTATAAATAAGAAGAGCAAAACAGAGCATTATTACTCTTACATACCACTTGTTCCACATACTTTCGGAATTACTTTTTTTATTTTTTCCATTTTTTCTATTTTCTAAATTTAATTTTGCTCTGTTTACAATATTATTTTTTTTATTCGAATCTTTCATTTCTCTCCTAAATTACCTCAAAAAGATTAACTTAATTTATCTAAAATCATTTTGTTTATCATTTGTGGATTAGCTTTTCCACGAGATAACTTCATAGCTTGTCCCATAAGATATTTTATTGCATTATCTTTTCCATTTTTGTAATCTTCAACAGACTGTGGATTTTCTGATAAAACTTGATCCACAATTTTTTCAATTTCGCTGTCATCTGTTATTTGAACCAATCCTTTTTCTTTTACAATAACTTCTGGATCTTTATCTTCTGTCAATAAAATTTCAAATACATCTTTTGCTATTTTTGAACTAATTGTTTTATTTTTGATTAATTTAATCAATTTTCCTAGATTTTTCGGAGTTACGTTAAATTCTGAAATTAAAATATTTCTCTCTTTCAAAACTCTCAAAATTTCTGTAAGTACCCAGTTTGCCGCAAGTCTAGGCTCTTTCGTATCGTTTACAACTTCCTCGTAATATTCAGCTAACTCTTGCTCTGAAGAAAGTGTCGCAGCTTCCATTTCATGCAATTTATATTCATTCACAAATCTTTTCGCCTTTTCATCAGCAAATTCAGGCATTTGTCCTTTTACTCTTTCAAGTCTTTCATCTGAAATAATCACTTTTGGCAAATCAGGCTCTGGGAAATATCTGTAATCCATAGCTTCTTCCTTACTTCTCATAGTTTTAGTAACCGCATTTTCTTCATCCCAAAGTCTTGTTTCCTGCACGACTCTTCCACCATTTTCAATCACTTCTATTTGTCTATTCGTTTCATATTCAATCGCTTTCATAACCGCTTTGAATGAGTTCAAATTCTTAGTTTCCGTTCTAGTCCCTAATTCTTTTTCACCTTTTTTTCTGACAGAAACATTTGCATCACATCTAAGCGATCCCAATTCCATACTTACATCACTAACTTTAGTATATTTCAATCTATCTTTCAATGTATTCAAGTACGCATAAGCCTCTTCAGCGTTTTTAATTTCTGGCTTAGAAATAATCTCGATTAACGGCACAGATGCTCTGTTGTAATTTAACAGTGTTTCAGAAGTCGTATGAATACTTTTCGCCGTATCTTCTTCTATTTGAATCCGTTCAATTCCAACACTTGCCTCTTTTCCACTATTTGTCGTAATTTTCAAGACTCCATTTTCAGCATAAGGTTTAAAAAACTGTGTAATTTGGTAATTTTTTGGTGAATCTGGATAAAAATAATTCTTTCTGTCAAACTGACTTTCCCTATTTATCTCACATCCCAATGCAAGTGCCGCTTTTATTGCATAATCAAGCACTTTTTCATTAAGTTTTGGCAGTGCTCCCGGCTGACCTGTACAAACTGGACACACCGATGTATTTGGATGTTTGTTATCATAATCGGCATCGCACGAACACCATACTTTTGTTTTTGTTTTTAATTGACAGTGAACTTCAAGTCCGATGACTGTTTCATATTCTATACTCATTTTTTAAATTTTTCCTTTCTTAAAATTACTTTCTTCTATCTAAAACTACTAAACTAAGTCAAATTTACAACTCAGGATATTCAATTTTCCCACGAACACCTTCAAATTTATGAGAAATATTAAACAATAAATCTTCACTAAAATAATTTCCGATTAACTGAATTCCAACAGGAAGTCCATCTACAAATCCAGCAGGTACTGAAATTGCAGGAAGACCCGCCATATTTATTGATACGGTAAAAATATCTCCCAAATACATCTGGACTGGATCAGTAATTTTTTCACCTTTTTTAAATGCTATAGTTGGAGAAACTGGTGTTAATAAAACATCAACTTCCTTCAACGCTTTTGAAAAATCATCCCTTATAAGTCTTCTCACTTGAGAAGCCTTTTTGTAATAAGCATCATAAAATCCAGAACTCAATACATAATTTCCAATCATTATTCTACGCTTAACTTCATCTCCAAAACCTTCTGTTCGTGATTTTACATACATTTCCTCAATATTTTCATCACTTTGTCGCACTCCATATCTCACTCCATCGTATCTTGACAAATTTGAAGCCGCCTCAGCCGATGAAATAATGTAATAAGTCGAAATCGCATATTTTGAATATGGAAGTGATACTTCTTTAATTTTGGCTCCCAATTCCTTCAATTTTTCCACCGAATCCATTATTACTTTTTTAATATTTTCATCTAATCCTTCTGCAAAATATTCTTTCGGAATTCCAATTTTCAAGCCTTTCAAGTCATTATTCAAAGTTTCCAAATAGTTAGGAACTTCCACATTTACACTTGTCGCATCTTTTTCATCATATCCTGCAATTATTTGCAAAAGTCTAGCCAAATCTTCAGTTGATTTTGCCAAAGCTCCAATTTGATCAAGCGAAGATCCAAACGCCATAAGTCCATATCGTGAAACCCTTCCATAAGTCGGCTTAATCCCAACAGTTCCAGTCAAACAAGCAGGTTGTCTAATACTTCCACCTGTATCCGAACCAAGTGCAATCGGTGCTTGTCCCGCTGCAACCATCGCTGCCGATCCTCCACTACTTCCACCAGGCACTCTTGTTAAATCCCAAGGATTAGAAACCGATTTTATCGATGAATTCTCATTTGAAGACCCCATCGCAAACTCATCCATATTAGCTTTCCCAATTATCGGTGTTCCGGCTTTTTTCAATTTTTCCACAACTGTCGCATCATAAACTCCCACATAATTTCTAAGAATTTTCGATGCAGCCGTAGTCAAATCTCCTTTTGATACAATATTATCCTTCAAAGCCACAGGCACTCCAAACAACAACTCATTATCATAATTTTTTCTACCTTTTTCATTATTTTCAGAATCATATTTTTTTGCCTCATCTAAAACCTTTTCATGAAACACATTAGAAAATGCTCCTATTTTTTCTTCAGTTTTCTCAATTCTATCCAAAAAAGATTTTGTCACTTCTTCAGAAGTAATTTTTTTATTTTTTATCATTTCAGCCAGTTCTGTCGCTGTTTTTTTGTATAAATTCATTTTTATTTTTTACCTTTCTACAATAAATACTTTTATATAATTATTTCATTTTCTTTTTTTATTAATTATCTGCATTTTCTCCCACAACTTTAGGAACTATTACGAATTCATCATCACCATTTGGCGCATTAGACAAAATTTCTTTTTTAATCTTTGCATCTTTCACTTCATCTTTTCTAAGCGCATCTTTTAAATCCAAGACATTGAACAAAGGTTCGATATTACTTGTATCAATTCCATTTAATTCTTCCATATAATCAAATATTTTATTCAAATCCACTCTAAATTTTTCAATTTCACTTTCCGAAAATTCCAACTTTGAAAGTGCTGCTATTTTCAGTACATCTTCTTTACTTAACATTCGCTATTTTCCTCCTTTAAAAAATATTTTTAGCCCAATCGGGTAACTCATCAGATTGTTTTATTATTTTTTTATTTATAATTTTTAAAATCATTTTATACTCTTTTGTATTATCATAAACTGTAACATTATCAAATTTATTTAAAACTTTCGATAAATTTTCCAAAGATTCATTATATCTTTTTTCAACAATTTTATCAGGAATATCATGTCCGCCTCTTAAAACTCTATTTTTTATTCTTTCTTTTGCAATATCTATGCTATTTATTCCTACATAAAACAAATGAAGTTTATAATTTTTGCTTTTTAATTTATCAATTAATTTTAATATTGTTTTTCCAGTTAATGTAGTTTCCTCATTAAAAGAAAGTCCTTTTTCAATATATTCATTTCTCAATTTAATTGCTATTTTTGCTGATTTTATTTGATCAGATTCATTTTTCCAATTTCCAATTTTTTTAACTATTTCATCAGTATTTATTCTAAAAGTTCCTTTAATGTCCTCAGCAATTATACTAAACAAAGTAGATTTTCCTGCTCCATTTACTCCTGCAAACAAATAAAAATTTCTATCTTCCATCACTAATATATCCCTTTTTCAATCGCTTCTTTTTGCTTTCTCTGCATAACCAAATCCTGCAATTCAATATAAAAATCAATATCTTTCTTATTTTCTGTTCTTTCTAGCAATGTATTAAAATCTTTATAACTTATCATTTCTATCAATTTTTTCAATTCCATATTTTCAATATCTTGATTTGGAAATAATTCTTTTAATTTCATAGTTTCTCACTTCCCTCAAAATTTTCCATAATTTTTCTCTTCACAAACAAAAACTCCCTTAACGATTTCTCCTCAAATTCTACATAATTCCTTCTCAGTTCACAAACCGCATTTCTAAGAATTTCCCCTTTTCTCACTCTTTTCGACATTCCGAAAAAAACTTTCTCCAAAAAATCCAAATTTTTATATCTTACTAGGACTTTTTCTCTCTTCAGCCAGTCAAAAAAACTTTTAAAATCACTCGGAAAAAATTTATCATATTTTTCGACACTTTGAATTATTTTTCGCTCAACTTTTTCCACATTTCCAAAATCAGAATTATCATTAAAAATTTTCTCAAAATTTTTGCACAAAAAATGGTCAACATACATATCCGACACAATCCCTTTAAAAATTCCAAATTCTTTTTGTAAAAGTTCATTCAAAAAATTTTTTTCCCTATCAGAAATCTTATCAATTAATCTGTGAAGAACTATTCCACTTTTTAAATTTTTTTGCAAATCAATTTTTTCAATTTTTCCTTTGTAAAAATCTCCAGTAAAATTTCCATAAAGTGTATTTTTATTTGTTTTTTTATCTATTTCAAGCGATATAACGGAATGTGCTAAATAGTTCATTTTGACTCCTACTTTTTTTTAGTGTAAAACTTAATTTTAAAAAATTTTTAGGATTTCAGAAAAACTCTCAAATTCTCTAAAATTAATTCCATTTTCACTGCAAAACTTCACAGCTCTCGTTCCTTTTCTCACCAAGACAAAGTCAGCCACTTCCATCGCTCTGTAGTCTGAAGGACCATCTCCTACATAAATTACTTCGTAACCTTGCTTTTTAAATTTTTCTACCGCTTCTTTCTTATCCACCCCATAAATTTTTTCTTTGTCTAAAAAAGGATTTTCCACTGTAATTTTATTCCCATCAAATTTTAAATCGTTTGAAATTACTTTTTCATTAGGTAAATCTATTCCGTAGCCTAAAAGAGAACCTTGCACATTAAGTCTTGAACCAGCGCTAACAATTCTAAACTCGAGTCCACTTTTCACAAAATCTTTAAAACTTTCATCTATCGTAACTTTTTTTTGTAATGTTTTAATATACTCGTCTTTTGTGATGTTTAGTGAACTTAGTCCTTCTTTTATAAACTGTCTTATTGTTACTTTTCCAGCTTTGTATCTTTTTCGTAAATCCTTTTTAAACTCCGGATTGTGAGTTTCCAGCAAAACATCAGTAGAATCTTCATTACTTATTGTCCTATCAAAATCTATTAAAAAAATTCTTTTTTTACTCATCAATTTCTCCTATAGTCCTTTTAAATATTTTATTTCATCTTCAGTTAAAGCTCGGTATTCTCCAACTCCCAAGTGTCCCAACGTAAGTTCTCCCACTTTTACTCTTTTTAGTGCATCAACCGTATATCCCAAAGTTTCAAACATTTTTCTTATTTGTCTGTTTCTTCCTTCAAAAATGGCAATTCTAATCTCTTTCTTGTCAAGTTTTTTTACTTTAGCGGGAGCAGTTCTTCTCCCATCGATTACCACTCCATGTTGCAGTGCTTCAATATCTTTTTCTTCAATATCTCTATTTATTTTTGCAATGTAACTTTTATACAATTTTTTCCCTGGGTGCATAACGTGATTATAGACATCACCATCATTGCTTATAATGATAAGCCCTTCTGTCATAAAATCCAGTCTTCCATATGTAAAAAGTCTTGCACGTGATTTTATAAAATCTATCGCCAGTTTTCTACCAAATTTATCCTCATTTGAACAAAGTACTCTTTTTGGCTTATTTAAAATATAATATTCGTATTTTGTGTTTAATCTTACTCTTTCTCCATCAATTTTCACAACATCTTCAGGCTTTACATCCATTCCAATTATAGCTTCGTGTTTATTTACGCTTACTCTTCCCTCGTTTATCAATTCATCAGCTTTTCTTCTGGAACAAAATCCCGTCTCCGCTATAAATTTATTTAATCTCATTACTTTTTTTACCCCTTTATATTTTCTTATTAATTTTTTCAAATTTAAAATTTTAATAATTTAACTTTATTTTTTATTTTTTGTCTATTTTTCAACTATTTCATTCAATTTTTCAGTTTTTTCCGAAGATTCTTCTTTTTTTATTTCGTTGTTAGTTTCATTATTTTTTTCTTCATCACTGTAAAGTAATTTTATTTGTTCAAATTGTTTGTATCCTGGGAGTTCTTTCTTTCCATAAATGTTTAAATAGCTGTAAAATTCCTCACTCACTTCGTACAAATTTGGTGTTCCCATTGCTTTTTTCTTCCCTGAAATATAGATTAATTTTTTTTCTAGTAAAGTAGTCAGACTTTTTTCAGCACCAACTCCTCTTATTTGTTCTATTTCTAATTTTGTAACAGGACCTTTATATGCGATGATTGCCAATGTTTCCATCGCTGATTTGGACAGTTTCTTTAACTTTACTTCGGGATTAAAAAAATTTTTTATGTCAAGTCCAAATAATGGATTTGACACCAAATAAACGACATCATTTTCGATTTTTAGATTTATTCCAGTATCTTTTCTTTTTTCTTTCAGATTTAACAAGAGCTTTTTCATTTCCTGTTTTTCTATATCATAAAATGAAGCAAGGCTGTCAATTTTTAAAATTTCTTTTGACAGAAATATAATTGCTTCTAACTTTTCTTCTATTTTGAAATATTTACTTTGAGTGTTTTCATTTTCCACATTTTCACATCCAAATTTTATTTTCTCAAATATTAAAATTATTAGGGATTGCCTTTTTTAATGTTTTTTAAGACAGTCCCTTTTCATATTTTTTAATATTCAACTACTGGTGAAATGATTATATTTTTATACTCATTAAAATCATCTAACACTTTTGCGATACCATTTATAACAGCGTGAATTGCATCATCGCCAACAGTTACTTTTAATTTTAATTCTTCTTCTATTCTTTCTTTTAAAAGTCTGATTGTAGCTCCTCCACCAGATAAGAAAATTCCTGTTTCATAAATATCAGCTGCCACTTCTGGTTCAATTTCTTCAATTGTCATTCTAATTTCATCAATTATCATATCAATATGTCTTTCAATTGCCTTTTCGATTTCAGATGCTTTAATTCTCATACTTTTTGGAAGCCCAACTCCCAATTCTCGACCTCTTATTTCATACTCTTTATCTGGGTCATCTTGACTTATTGTATTTATTTTTAGTTCTTCGGCTGTTTTTTCGCCAATTAGTAAGTTGTGTTCATCTTTTACAAATTCCGCTATATCATCATTCAAGTGATCACCTGCAACTTTTATAGATCTTGAAAGTGCTGACCCTCCTGACACGATGAACGCAATCTCAGTAGTACCTCCACCTATATCGACTATAAGATGCCCTTTGGGCTCAAATAAGTCAATTCCAACTCCGATTGCAGCTGCAACGGGCTCTTCAATTAAATAGACATCCTTTGCACCCGCATCTTTTACAACTTCCACAACTGCTCTTCTCTCAACCTGTGTTACACCACTTGGTACACAAATAATGACCCTTGCGTGATTAAATTTATCCTTTTTTAATTTACTTAAAAATTCCTCTATCATTTTTTCTGTTACTTCATAATTAGAAATGACTCCGTTTTTTAACGGTCTTATTATTTCTGTGTGTTTTGCAGTTCTTCCGATTATTTCTTTAGCTTTTGATCCAATAAACTCCACATCTTCTGTTTTTATATTAATTGCTACATAAGTTGGCTCATCTATTCGAATCCCTTCTCCTTTTACATAGACAACAGTATTTGCTGTTCCCAAATCAATCGCTACATCACGCATTGATTTCGGTGAAATACTAGTTTTAAAAAAATCTAAAAATTTCATCTAATTTCTCCTTTTCACAATATTTTTTAATTATTTCAAATAAAACAATAGAAGATTTTTATCTCTTGTTTTCAATTTTATACTTACATTGTATTTTACCATTTTTTTCAAATAATCTCAATTACCATTACAAAAATTTTAAATATTTTTTTAATTCCATAATTTTTTTACAGCTCTCGCACTTAAAACTAAAAATATCATAGTGTTAGCCAAAAAATCAAATTATTTTTACAGAAAATTTTTCATCATTCCAAATCTTCGCTTGATATTTGTCCATCGTCACCAATTACTCCATTATCTTTTAACTGGTTATAAATTCTTGAAGCTCTGTTGAATCCCACTTTTAATTTTCTCTGGAGCATTGCAATTGACACCTTCTGTTCTTCTCTTATCACTTTTACTGCATTGTCAAAAAATGGATCTAAATCATTTTCTTCTTCTTCATTTTCTTCCAAAATTTCATTTTGGTAGTGAACTTTTTTACTTCTTTTCAACGTATCTGTCAAATTTTTAACTTCTTCATCCGAAATATAAGCTCCTTGTATTCTCTCTAATTTAGACGAACCATTTGCAAGTAAAAGCATATCTCCTTGTCCTAATAACTTTTCGGCTCCTGATGTATCAAGAATCGTTCTGGAATCAACTTGAGAACGAAGTGCAAAGGAAATTCTACTTGGAAGATTTGCCTTTATCATTCCCGTAATTACATCTGTTGACGGTCTTTGAGTTGCAACTACCAGGTGGATTCCAACCGCTCTTGCTTTTTGCGCAATTCTTGCGATAGACTCTTCTACGCTATTTGAGGCAACCATCATCAAGTCTGCAAGTTCATCAATAATTATTACAATGTACGGCATTCTTTCAACAAAATTTAAAGAATTGTAGCTTACAATATTTCTAACTCCATTTTCCATAAGTTTTTTGTATCTGTTTTCCATTTCATTTACTGCCCATTTCAGTGCGATTGCCGCTTTCTGTGGGTCAATTATAACGGGAACAAGTAAATGCGGAATTTCGTTATATGGCATAAGTTCCACCATTTTGGGATCAATCATTATAAATTTTACTTCTTTGTCCGATTTTTTTGAAATCAAAGTTGAAATTATTGTATTTACTGCAACCGATTTTCCCGAACCAGTTTGCCCTGCAATAAGCAAATGGGGCATTTTTACAATATCTATAAATTTATCTCTTCCTACAATATTTTTCCCTAAAATTACTTTTAGCTCACCCTTGTCAAGTTCCTTATTTTTTATAATGTTGGCAAAATGAACATTTTCTTTGATTTTATTCGGAGTTTCAATTCCAATGGTATTTTTTCCTGGAATTGGTGCTTCTATTCTGATACTTTCTGCCGCCAGATTCATTGCAATGTCATCAGCTAAATTAGTCACCTTGCTCACTTTTATCCCCTTTGGAATCACAATTTCATATCTTGTTATTGTCGGTCCATATTCATAGTTTACGACTTTTGCATCAACTCCAAACTCTTTTAAAACGCTTTCCAAATGACTTACATTATCTCGTATGCTTTTTTCAATTTTTCTTTTTGTGTCAAAATCCATCGATTTTGATTTAAAAATTTTTTCAATTGATTTTTTTATAACTTCATCATATCCTTGATTTTTTTCAAGTAAATTATTGGCTTCTTTCAATTTCTCTTCCAATTTTTTTTCTTTTTCAATAACTTCCTTGTTTTCAAAAGCTGAAAGTTTAGGAAACTGCTGAAAACTCAAGTCTTCTTCCAATTCTTTTTTCACTTTTTTATTTGTAAATGGTGATAAAATTTCTAATTTCATTTTTTTTGGCGGATTATCTTTATTACTGCTATCTTGTTCTTTTTTTTCATTTTCAGTATTAGATTTTTTTATTTCACTTTTAAGGTTATTTTCAACAATTGATTTTTTTGTATTGTTATTTTCTTTGATTTCTTTATCTTGATTTTCTTTTTTTTCTAAAATTTCCATCCATTCTTTTTCTTTTTCTTTTAATTCTTCATCAGAATATACTTGTGTCTTTTGTAAAAAATTTTCTTTCGGTTTTTTTGCAATTTCAAAACTTAATTTTTCATTTCTTGAACTTATAATTTTTTCTTTTAACATCTGTTTCTGATATTCTTTGTAATTTGTCTTTTTCAACTTTTCAGCATATTTTTTTGCTGCCAATTTTCTTTTTTTCTCTTTAAATTCATCGCTTCTTGAATATTTAATCCACTCTTTTGCATATTCATACCAAAATTCCATCAAATCCTTAAAAATAAAAAAAACGGACAAAAGTGTCAAAATTATAAGTGCTATTCCCATTCCAGATGAAGAGATTATTTGATAAAATGGCATACTGATTATTCCACCCAAAACTCCTCCACTCTGTTTGTTAAATCCGTAACTTAAAAGTTCTCTTCCTGCTTCAATAAATGTTTTACTAAGTGGAGTTCCACCCAAAACAGAATTTCTAATCAAAATCACTGATAAACACAAGAAACACCCGATAAAAGCAGTTATTTTCCCACGTGTAACATTCATTTTTTCGTAAAAAAATATTAAAATCCCATAAACAATCGCCGAAATTACCAAAAACCAAGTCATTTTTCCAAAAAATAGTAAAACGAGCGAGAACAAAGTTTCATTTGAATTTTTAGTTGAAACATCAGTTGTATCAGCAATCAAAAGCAACAGCATTATCAATCCAACTGCAAACCATATAACACCTTCTATTTTTCTCTTTTTATTCATTTTTTATTCTCCTTTCTTCCAGTTTTTCATATCAATACAGCAATTTAAATTTTATATAAAATTTACATTTAAACAATTTATTATACAATATTTTTTCAATTTTGTCATTTTTTATCTAATTTTCTCAATTACAATCTTTCATAATATTTATTTTTGATTACAAAATATTACTCTGTTTAATAATATTTTCTATTTTTTTCATAAGAGAAAAGAGCCGCTATTTCCCCTTATAATCACGATACTTTTTATATACTAGTAAAATTTGACCCGTTGGAACATTTATCTGTACCGACAAAACCGTTTGAACGTAAGTAAGTTTTCTATCAGTACATAAAAATGTCGTAGACTTAGCCAGGGTGCAGGAGTATGGCAATGATACCTGCTTAAAAGAGGAAATAGAAAGATTTCACTAAAAAAATAAACAAATAAATTTCCATAATAAAAAATAGAGTTTAAAATTTTATAAAATAAAAAATGCACTTTTTATGTTAAATATTTTAACATTTTTATGCATTTATTATTTAAAATTTTATTTTTTATGAAATTAATAGTGGTAATAATAAAGCTATTAATGCTAAAATTGCTGGAACTCCCTGTAACATAAATATTCTTTTTGAGACTGTCACTGAGCCGTAAAACGCTGCGCATATGATACAAACAATAAAAAATACTGCGATTTGAACTTGATATTCAGTTGCGTCAACCAAGCTCCAAATTAGTCCAGAAGCTAGAAAGCCATTGTATAATCCTTGGTTTTCAAGCATTTTTTTCACTCTCTCATCTCTCAAAAATTCAAAATCTAAATCGAATGTCTTTTGCATTGTCTTGCTTTCAGTTTTGTACATTTCGAGAAATAAAATATAAAAATGCTCCAGCGCCACTAAAAGTATTAAAAATTTTGCTAATATACTCAAAATTATAAATTTTCCTTTCTAAAATAATATAATATTTTTTTTACTGTTTATAAACCTTCAATAGTCAGTCTTTTAAACTTAAGATAACAGGTTTTCCATCAATAATAGCAAGACTGTGTTCGTATTGAGCAGATCTTTTTTTATCTCTTGTAACAGCTGTCCACATATCAGATAATATTTTTATTTTGTGAGTTCCTACATTTACCATAGGTTCCACTGTAATTACCATGCCATTTTCAATTTTTGCACCGGTTCCAGCCCGTCCATAATTTGGAACCATTGGATCCTCATGCATCTCTTTTCCAACTCCGTGTCCCGCAAAATCTCTGACTAAAGAAAATCCATATTTTTCGACATATTCTTGAATTGCAGCTCCTATATCCCCTATTCTGTTTCCAGCTTTTGCTGTTTCAATCCCAATTTCACGAGCTTTTTTAGTAACTTCCATCAATTTTTTAGAAGTTTCGTCAATTTCTCCAACAGCGTAAGTGGTTGCCGCATCTCCAAAATATCCGTCCAAAACTGTAACAGTATCAACTGTCAAAATATCTCCTTCTTTTAAAATCTTATCCTTGCTTGGAATTCCGTGAACGACTACTTCATTTACAGAAATGCAAGTCGCAGCTGGATATGGCGGATATGGTCTTCCTATGTCATATCCCTTTGTTCCAGGAATTGCACCTTGACTTCTTATGTAATCTTCTGCAATTTTATCCAATTCATAAGTGCTGACTCCAGCTTTTACATATTTTGGCAAAACATCTTCCAAAAGTCTTGCAATTATTTCATTAGCTTTTTTTATTTTTTTTATTTCTTCTAATGTTTTGTAAATAATCATTTTAATTCTTCTTTCTTTTTTCTGTCTTTATTTTTTCTCTTTTTTATTTTTCTAAAATTTCAATGATAGCTTTTGTAATTTCTTCCATTTTTTCCTTGTGTCCACCAACACTGTAAACTTTATTTTGAGCTTTGTAAAAATCTAAAACTGGCGCTGTCTGCTGTTTATAAACTTTTAGTCTGTTTCTAACTGTTTCTTCATTGTCATCTGGTCTTTGCACCAAATCTTCTGGATTTTCATCAACTGGTGGATTATATTTTATATGATAAATTTTCCCTGTTTTTTTCGACACTCTTCTTCCAGTTATTCTTTCGATAATTTCTTCATCACTCACTCGAAGTTCTATAACTTTATCAATTTTTTTCCCAAGTCTATCCAAAATTTTGTCTAATTCCTGTGCCTGCGCCACAGTTCTTGGAAATCCATCTAAAATAAATCCATCTTCACAGTCTTTCTCAGTAAGTCTTTTTTCCACAAGTCCGTCTACAATTTCATCTGAAACTAATTTTCCTTGATCCATAAGCTTTTTAGCTTTAAGTCCAAGTGGAGTTTCGTTGGCGATTGCCGCTCTTAAAATATCTCCAGTTGAAATTTGAGGTATTCCGTATTTTTTAACCAGTTGTTTTGCCTGAGTACCTTTTCCAGCACCTGGCGCTCCAAATAATACTATATTCATCTTTCTTTCCTTTCTTTGATTTCATTTAATTAAATTTTATAATAATATAATAACATTTTACAAAATTTTTTTCAATGGCGACATAACAAAAATTTTCAATTGTTTTTTTCCCATATAAATGTTATTATTAAAATACAAGAATATTTAAAAAGAAGGAGATGTTTTTATGCTGTATCCATTAAAATTTAAAAAAGTTTTTATTGAAAAAATTTGGGGTGGGAGAAATTTAGAAAAAAAACTAGATATTAAACTTCCAAAAGACAAGAATATTGGAGAATCTTGGGAAATTTCCGCTCATCCAAATGGCATGGGGGTCGTTTCAAATGGAAAATTGAAAGGCAAAACTCTGAAAGAAATTTATTCTGAATATAAAGACAAGTTAGTTGGAAAAAAGGTTTTTGAAAAATATCCGAATAGATTTCCACTTCTTATAAAATTTTTGGATGTAAACGATAGACTTTCCATTCAAGTTCATCCAAATGACGAAGTAGCAATGAAAAAACACAACGAATTTGGGAAAAGTGAGTCTTGGTACATCGTTTACGCAAGTGACGACGCTACTTTGATTTTAGGAACGAAACCTGATGTCACAAAGGAAAAATTTTTAGAAAAAGTTAAAAATAATGATTTTAGTAACTTATTTGAAGAAAAAGCTGTTAAAACTGGAGATTTTATTGATATAACTCCTGGAACTGTCCACGCAAGTTTAAAAGGAAGTGTCATTTTTGCAGAAATCCAGCAAAGTTCCGATGTTACTTACAGAATTTACGACTTTGACAGAATTGACAAAAATGGGAAAAAAAGAGAATTGCACTTAGATGATGCTGCCGAAGTGATTGATTTTGGAAAAAAGGTCGAAATTAAACACACCCTTTTTAAAGACGGGGAAACTAAAAAAAATATAATAAAAAAAGAATTTTACTCAATCGACAAAATAAAAATTTCAAATTCTTATAATGACCACTGCTCCGAAAGTATGATAATTTATACTGTTTTGGATGGAAGCGGAAAAATTTTTTGGAATAAAAATGAAGTTTTGGAATTAAAAAAGGGAGAAAATATTTTAATTCCAGTAAATTTAAAAGTAAAACTTGAAGGAAATTTTGAAATTTTGAGAACGGTAATCGAACAATAAAATAAATTAAAAAAAAATTTAATAACAAAAAAATTTACTGAAAGGAAGATTTTATGAAATACAACTTTGACGAAATTATTGACAGAAAAAATAATCACTCCGTAAAATATTGTGAAATTGATAAAAAATTTGGAGTTGACAAAAATAGCGACATTATTCCGCTTTGGATTGCCGATATGGACTTTAGAACAGCAAAACCAATAATTGATGCCATTCAAAAAAAAGCTGAACACGGGATTTTTGGATATGTCTACCGTCCCGATGAATATTTTGAGTCATTTATTAACTGGCAAAAGAGAAGATATAACTGGGAGCCGAAAAAAGAACTTGTAAGTTTTAGTATCGGTGTCGTGCCGACGCTTGGCTCTCTTGTTCAAATTTTTTCAAAACCAAATGACAAGATTTTGATTCAAACTCCAGTTTATTCAGAATTTTACGACATCAGCGAAGACAACAAAAGAATTGTAATCGAAAATCGTTTTATAGAAAAAGACGGAAAATATTCGCTAGATTTAGCTGATTTGGAAAATAAATTAAAAGAAAAGCCAAAATTTCTTATTTTTTGCAATCCTCACAATCCTTTGGGAAAAGTTTGGACTTATGACGAATTAAAAGCGATTGGTGATCTGTGTATAAAATACGGTGTCACTGTTATTTCAGATGAAATTCACTCAGATTTGACTTTGTGGAACAACAAACACATTCCGATGGCGAGTGTTTCTGAAGAAATACGAAAAAACACAATCACTTGTACTTCGACTGGAAAAGCGTTTAATGTAGCTGGACTGCAATGTGCAACAATTGTTTTCAACAACCTTAAAACAAAAGAAAAATTTTACCGATTTTGGAAAGATTTAGAAATTCATAGAAACAACCCTTTTAATTTAGTTGCCACAATGGCCGCCTATTCCGATGAAGGTGAAGAATATTTAAACCAATTAATTGAATACTTACAAAACAATATTTTATTTTTAAATGATTTTTTCAAAAAGCATATCCCAGAAATTAATCCAAATGTGCCACAAGCAACTTACTTAGTTTGGCTGGATTGCAGAACATTATGCAAAAAATTTGGATTCAATCAAGAAGAACTGGAAGAATTTATGTTAAAAGAAGCAAAACTGGGACTAAATCCTGGAAGAAGCTTTCAAAAAGGACTTGAAGGCTTTATGAGATTAAATACAGCTTGTCCTCGAAGTGTACTAGAAAAAGCTTTAAACCAATTAAAAATAGCAATTGAAAATTTCAAACATAAATAAAATTAATTTTTAATATTAAAAATATACCTAAATTTGAATAGAATAATAATAACGTCGATATATAGAATATTTAATGCACATTAGGATTACCTTCTCATAAAAATAAAAGATTATAATAACCTTTTTCTATTTAACTATTTATATAATATACAAATATTAAATAAAAAAATCAAAGGAGGTGTATCTTTAAATATGGAAAAAGAAATTTATTTAGCTGGAGGATGTTTCTGGGGAGTACAGGAATTCTTTAAAAAAGCTCCCGGTGTTTTAAAGACAACCGTTGGCTATGCAAATGGACAGACTTTGGAAACTAACTATGACATTTTAAAAATGACTGACCACGTTGAAACAGTTTATGTAAAATATGATTCTGGTAAAGTTTCGCTTGAGCAATTACTCACTTATTATTTTTCGATAATAGATCCTACGAGCTTGAACAGACAAGGATATGATGAAGGTCGCCAATACAGAACGGGAATTTATTACAAAGATCCTGATGATTTAAAAATTATTACAAAAAAAATTGAAGAAGAACAAAAAAAATATTCCACAGATATAAAAGTTGAAGTAAAAAAATTAAATCACTACATCTTAGCTGAAGATTACCATCAAAATTATTTGGAAAAACATCCTGAAATAGATTGTCATATCGATTTAGAAAATGCTATAAAGATTTTTGAAAAAGAAGGCGAAAAATATTAAAAGAAACTTAATTTTTTTAAGTTTCTTTTTTAGTATATTTTTATCTTGACAATGAAGTTTTTTGAGCTACAATTATATTAGAGAAAAATAATCAAATATTTTTTTAAAAAAAGGAAGTGAGCTTGTTATGGCAAACCGTATCATTTTAAATGAAGTATCATATCACGGATTTGGAGCAATTGAATCTATTCCAGATGAAGTGGAAAAAAATAAATTCAAAAAGGCTTTTATTTGTACAGATCCTGGATTAATTAAGGCTGGAGCAGCTAAAAAAATTACTGATGTACTTGATAAAGCTAATTTGGGATATGTAGTATTTTCTGATGTTCAGCAAAATCCTACAATTGAAAATGTAAAAGCTGGAGTTGAAAAATTTAAAGAAAGTGGTGCAGATTATATTATTGCAATCGGTGGAGGTTCTGCTATGGACTGTGCCAAAGCTGTGGCAATTATTATAAATAATCCTGAATTTTCTGATGTACGAAGTCTTGAAGGAGTCGCAGATACAAAAAATAAATGCGTTCCAATAATCGCAGTTGCAACTACAGCTGGAACAGCTGCCGAAGTTACAATAAATTATGTAATAACAGATGCCCAAAAAAATAGAAAATTTGTCTGCGTTGACCCACACGATATGCCAATAGTTGCGATAGTTGATCCAGGAATGATGATGACTATGCCAAAAGAATTGACAGCTGCGACTGGACTTGACGCACTAACTCACGCAATCGAGGGATTTACAACAAAAGCAGCTTGGGAAATGACCGACATGTTTCATTTAAAATCAATTGAATTAATAGCAAAATATTTGAGAAAAGCTGTAGAAAATGACAAAGAAGCTAAAGAAAAAATGGCTCTTGCTTCATACTTAGCAGGAATGGGATTTTCAAATGTGGGACTTGGGATCGTACACTCAATGGCTCATCCGCTAGGCGCATTTTATGGAACTCCGCACGGTGTCGCAAACGCAATAATTTTACCAACTGTAATGGAATATAACGCTGAATATACAGGGGAAAAATTTAGAGAAATAGCAAAGGCTTTTGGAATAAAACATACTAGAAGAATGGCTCCTGAAGAATACAGAAAAGCAGCAGTAGACGCTGTAAAACAATTGGCACGCGATGTAAATATCCCTGAAAATTTAAAAGGAATAATGGATATAAAAGATTTAGATTTTATTGCAGAATCAGCTTTAAATGATGTTTGTACTGGTGGAAATCCACGAGATACAAATTTGGAAGAAATAAAAGAACTTTATAAAAAATTATTGTAATTTATTAAAAAATCTCCTAATAACTTTCTTCAAAGGAGATTTTTTATTTAACTCTTATCATTTTAACAAATAAAACAATTTAGTTCATTTAATTCTTATCTTTTCCAATAAATTTCCACAATGTTGGAAGTAAAAGTGTAGTTGTAGTTGATTTTATCGCATCACCAGGAAGGAAAGGTCGTACACCAACCATAAATGCATTTTTACCAGGCATAAATAATGACAATACCAATGATCCCAATGTCAAAATAATAGCACTTGAAAGTAACAGTGATAAAAATGTTTTCACATAAGATTTTGTAATACCTCTGTCAGATAAATATCCTAAAACTATTGTAGATACAATATATCCTAAAATATATCCTCCTGTTGGTGAAAACAATGAACCCGCTTTAAATCCTGCAAAAATAGGAGCACCTAAGCTACCTGCCGCAACATATGAAAGTATAGTTGCTGTTCCTAATTTTCTCCCGTATAACAACGCCATTAATGTTACTCCAAATGTTCCAAGTGAAATTGGCACAGGAGTATTAGGAAGCGGAATTATAACTTGAGACATTATTGATAAAAATGTAACTCCACCTAACACTAAAAGAATATTTTTTAAAGTTTCTTTTTCTTTTGTTTCAATTTTTATAATGTTACTAATTAAAGTATTCTGTTTCATAAAAAGCCTCCACTATTTTCATTTTATAGTATTATAACATCCGTTATATGAAAAGTCAATAAACCTATTTTAGAAGTTTACTCTCACTCCTGTTGTAAATACATTATTATGTCCCTTTCCTTTTTTACCGCTGTCAACTGAACCATCATAATTTGTATACCATCCAAAGTTTTTATTTACTTCTGTCAATGCTCCGACTCCTACCCAAGTTTTATTTTTAGCCAGACCTATTCCTTTTACTTTGAACTTGGCGTTAGATAGTCCTGTATAACTAGCGTCAAAACTTAAATCTTCGTTGTTAAAGGCAGTCTGGTGAGTTACGTAACCTTGGAATGTAGATTTGCTTCCACTTTTCCAATCGACTGATTTTCCAACTCTTAGTCCAACCAATCCTGAAGTCTGAGCATATGTTTTTTTATCCGCTTTTAGACCAAATTGGCTGTTGTCTTCTGAGAAAGAACCACGGATTACTGTATCGTGAGAAAGTCCAACAAACGGTGTTATAACAAAATCCCCTTTTTTATTTTTAAAGTCATAGCCTGTTTCTAAATACCCTGAAACCACTTTGTCATTGTGATTAATTTTAGCTCTTGAAAAATCAGTCGGACTTAAAATAATATCCCTTTCAACATCACTATCAACAAATCCAATTCCTGCACGACCTTGTAAATATAACGGATTTGTTTTATTACCTAATCTTCCATACAATGAAATACCAAAATTATTTGCATCAGATTTTCCACCATATCTGTTAAATTTGACATTTGCTTTAGAATAGGATAGTGCAGTTCCTAAAATCAAATTGTCACCAAATTGTTTATCAACTCCAACTTGACCACCGTAAACTTTAGTTTTTCCTTCAGCGTAACCATCCTGTTTTAATTTTCCATTTGCTCCAAGTCCTGTTATCCAAAGTCCAAAGTTATCTCCGACATTGTCAAGAGTACCAAGCATTACAAGACGATTTGACAAGTCTTTATTGACTGTCTGTGATTGATGGAAAGTTAGCGCTTGAGCAGAGGCATAAATTTGCCCAGATAAACTGTCTAGCACTGCTGCACTTGTTGCGCTTCTTGTTGAAAGAGACTGCAATACCGCTGCTTTTTTCTCAAAATTTTCCACATTTTTGGTATTTCCATTTTCAACTTCTTCATCTAATTTTTGAAATGCTGTTTCTATATTTTCCGCTGTATTTTGCTGCATTTCATCAGAATTTTTGGAATTTTTTACATATGTTTCTACATTTTTACGACTAAGATTTGCTGTAACTTTATTTTCTTTTTTTTGAACGTCCACATTTACCAAATCTTTTTCATTCTCACCTTTTACGGTTCCTTCAATTTTTCCATCTGAAGTGATTACATCATTTGTAATACCTTTAGCTGTAACATATCTATCTTGTCCATTCTGATCTTTTGCTGCAACTTCTATCGCAACACCATTTAATTTGACATCACCATTTACGTGTAATGTTGAATTTGTATCTGTTTTAATTCTCGAATTTTCAAGTGAAATATATTTTCCAGCAAATGTCGTTCTACCACTATTTTCAACTGTTCCTGCATTTATTACGTCATTTTGAATCAGTGCATTTTGAGTAGCAAGTGTCGCTTGTGGTCTTACGTTAAGTGAAGAAGTATAAACTCCGTTTATTTGAACTTTTCCTGCGTTTACTGTTGTATTTCCTGTAAATGTACTGTTTCCTGACAAAATCAATATTCCAGCTCCATTTTTGATCAAACCTGCATCTCCTGAAATATTATTTGAAAATGTGTAAGTCCCGCTTGGTATATCGACTGTAACATTGTCATCCAGTGCAAGTGCTTTACTAAATTTAGCAGGTCCATTTAGAGCTTTGTCAATATTTATAAGCCCCCAACCGTAAGTTGAATCCACTCCAGGTTCACCTATATCCGTTGCTGTTGACAAAATAGTCTGTCTTATAAGACTTCCGTCCATCCAAGGATATTTTTCTTTAATTAGTGCCGCTGTACCTGAAACAACTGGTGCCGCATAAGAAGACCCTGAACCGACATATCTTTGACCTTTTATTTCAAAAATTTGATCTCCCACAACTGTAACTGTCCAGTTTTTTGCAACTCCCGCTGGAGTCAATGCAGTAAGATTATCCCAAGAAGTATCTCCCAAATCAGAAACTTTTTTAGAAGTTAAGGAAACTACATTTATCCAACCTTTTTGCAGTGTATTATCGAAATAAGGTAAACTTGACTCAAGTGAAGGATTTTTATCTAATGAATTATTTCCCGCTGCCCATATAAATAGAGCTCCTTTGTTATTTACAGCATCTTTATAGAATGCCAAAATATCATTTCCTACCTGGTTACCATAATAGTTGGCTGCAGTTGAAGATGAACTAAATTTAGTAACATCACTGTCCACTCCAAAAGACTGATTATAAATTTTTACTCCAGCATTGTCCAACGCTTGGTACATACTAAGACTGATTTCTGGATATGTTTTTCCTTCGTTATTTTGTTTTGCGGCATCAATCGCATAAAGTTCAACATTTTTTGCCACCCCTTCTTTTACTCCTCCTAAAAATGAGGCAACGACAACTCCATGATCATCATTTCGTTTAGGCGACGCTGTAAATCCTGGAACTGTCAATTTGTGAAGTCTACTTCCAAATTTTGTAGATAAATCAGATGCTAAAGAGGAATTTTCAAATCCCACATCTATGATTCCAACTTTTACATTACTTCCTTTATAAGTCGTGTCTGAGTGACTGTGCTGATTATCTTTGTCATAACTTACCGAAGAATCATTCCAAGCAATTGGACCCACTGAAGGCACTGTTGGCGTCGTTGTTTGTGATGGACCACTTGTTGGCGGAATTGACGGTTTTACTACTGGATTTGAAGGCGCAACTGGCGTAGAAGAACCTGTTGTGCTTCCACCACCGCCACCTCCTCCTCCACAACTGACAATAGAAAAGGCAAGTATTGCTGCTATTGCGTACTTCGTAAAATTAGATTTTCTCTTAAAATCTTTTTTTGGATATTTAAAATCTTTACCCATGATTAACTTCACCTCTATATTTATTTTTTTATCAAAATCATATTTCCCACATTTTATTTTACCATATTTTTTGGGGAAATTCCACAACAATAAAGCAAAAATTTTCTTTAAATTACGCCTCCTTTTCAAATAAATTTTTTTACTTTTATTAAAAAATATTAAAACAAAACTTTTTATGAAAAATATTTTTTATATAACAATGAAGGTCGAATTATCGAAGCATTTTTCTATGCCAACAAAATAGTTTGAACGAAAAAGAGTTTTTGACAATATACAAAAACACAGTAATTTAACTTAAATACGAAGTTATAGCAATATTCCACTTGTCTAAAAAAATGATTAAATTAAAGAAACATTGAATTAAACAAAAAAATGATCAGTGTTATGTATAAATTTCAAAATAATTGACAAATAAAATACTTAATGTTATTATTTGCATATAAAAATAAAAACAGAAAGTGAGAAAAAATATATATGAAAAAGAAAAGAGTTGTTTTAGGAATGTCAGGTGGAGTGGATTCTTCTGTTGCGGCAATTTTATTAAAAGAACAAGGTTATGAAGTCATCGGAGTTTTTATGAAGAATTGGGAAGAAAAAGACGAAAATGGGGTTTGTATGGCTGAAGAAGATTACAAAGATGTGATTGCTGTGGCGGAACAACTAGGGATCCCGTATTATTCAGTAAATTTTGTAAAAGAATACTGGGATAAAGTATTTACTTATTTTTTGAACGAATATAAAAGAGGAAGAACTCCTAATCCTGATGTGATGTGCAACAAAGAAATTAAATTTAGAGCATTTTTGGATTATGCGATGAAAATTGGAGCAGATTATGTGGCGACAGGACATTACGCCAGAATAATTCACGAAAAAGATGAAAATGGCAAAATTAAGTCAACTATGCTTCGTGGAGTTGATGACAACAAAGATCAGACATATTTTTTGTGTCAACTAAATCAGGAGCAATTAGAAAAAGTACTATTTCCAATTGGGGATTATGAAAAACCAAAAATTAGGGAAATTGCACAAAGATATAATTTAGCAACTGCGAAAAAAAAGGACAGTACAGGAATTTGCTTTATTGGAGAAAGAAATTTTAATGAATTTTTGTCTAAATACTTACCTGCAAAAGATGGAGAAATTGTAAATATTCAAGGAAAAGTTTTGGGAAGACATCATGGCCTTATGTATTACACAATTGGTCAAAGAAAGGGAATTGGAATTGGAAATACGAAAGACGGAACTGGAGAACCTTGGTTTGTTGTGGATAAAGATTTGGAAAAAAATCAGTTAATTGTTACACAAGGCGATAATTCACTTCTCTATTCAAAAGGAATGATTGCGACGGATTTCAATTTTATCAATCCTTACGACATTTCGTTTCCACTAAAATGTACGGTAAAATTCAGATACAGACAAGCTGATACAAAAGCGACAATTAATAAATTGGATGGCGAAAAATACGAAGTGATTTTTGATTCTCCACAAAAAGCGGTGACATTGGGACAAATTGTGGTTGCCTACAATGGCGAAGAATGTTTAGGTGGAGGAGTTATTGATAAAATTATAAAATAAGGGGATTATATCCCCCCTATTTTTTATTCAAAATCTTTTTTTTACTCTTAAATTTAATTGAATTAAAAATTATTTATCAAATCAAAAAAATAAAAATTTTCAACTTTTAACTATTTTATTTTAATTCAAAAAATTTTTAAACAAAAAAATTAATCTTTATTTAGTCTATAAAACTCAAAAATTCCTTTAGCACCTAAATTTTCTATATATTCATCTATTGTTTCAACATATTCAGAAATTTTTTTACCTTGTCCACCTGTCGCTATCACACAAGCGTTCGAAAAATCTTTTTTGTACTGAAAAATAAGTTCTTTTATTGCTCCAACATTTCCAAAAAATATTCCCGCATTAATTTGCTCCGTTGTATTTGTGCCAAGTGCTGAATTTGACTTTTCAAATGAAACTTTTGGCAATTTTGCCGTATTTGTGAATAGTGCATTTATTGAAAGCGTAACACCAGGTAAGATACAGCCACCACAGTAAACTGAGTCTTTTATCACATCAAAAGTAGTTGCTGTACCAAAGTCAATTACAATAAATTCATTTTTTTTATAAGTTTTTTTTAGAGCCAAAATATCGCAAATCCTGTCAGCTCCCAATCCACGCTCAAAATTCTCTGAAAAAATAATTTCATTTTTTGTATTTTCTAGCGAAATAAATTTGGGTTTAAGCTTAAAATATTTTTTTCCAAGATAGTAAAAAATTTCATTTATATGTGGCACAACTGAAGAAACAATAATACTTTGAGTTCTATAAATATCTATTTTACTATTTTCAGATAATGTCTTCAATACAGCAAAAAAAGTGTCTTCCGTATAAGTTAAATTTGTAGGAATTCTAAAAGACGCCAAAATTTCCCCTTCATTGCTGTAAAAAATTGGAACAATGTGTGTATTTCCAATGTCAAATCCTAAAATCATATTTAATCACCTCTCGTCATGTTTTAATTTTTAGCGAAATAACAGAAAATAATATGCAATTAGTGAAATTATGACTCCAATAATTGCTTCACCTGACATCAATCCGTTTGAAAACATCATAAATTTTTGTGAAAATTTAGTAGAAATTTTTCCAAAGATTAAATTTAGAAGTCCACCTAAAAATACTGGTAAAGTCAAATAAAATGGGACATAAATTCCTATTCCAAAAGTTAGCACGGGAAAATTTAGAATATAAAGTGCAAAACCGATTAAAAGTCCTGTAAAGAAAAACTGAATAAACGGAATTCCATTTATAATTGAAGCGACGATTGAAGCTTGAAGCACTATTAATTCTGAATTTTCTTTAGGACCAATATTTTTATAAATATTAAAAAATACGAAAAATAGCCAGGTTATGACAACTGAACTCACGATAGCTCCTATAAGTTCTCCTAAAAATTGCTCTTTCGGATTAGTTTTTACTTTATAACCCGATTTAAAGTCATTTAAAATATCTCCGGCAAGTCCACAAGCTACTGCGACGATACATGCTAAAAAAAATAATAAAAGTGTTGAAAAATTTGTGGAAAAAGCAAAGTTTAAAAATTTTAATTTTCCTAAAAAAGAAATTATTAAAATTGTGATAATTGCATAAATTTCCATCGGATTTACACCCGTTTTTCCAGTTGAATATCCAGCAATTACCGTACATAAAATACAAATTACTAAAAGAACAAATGCTAAGAAAACTGGCAATTTGTAAATAAAAGTAATTAGTAACACTGTTATTACAAAATAGATAAATAATTTTTTTGAAAATATAGAAGTGCTTTTTTTCTCTTTTTTAAATTTAGAAAAAATCAATTTTACAATTACTCCAAATCCAATTCCGACAACAATTCCCATTCCAAAACTGTTTTTTATAAGATCAAAATCTTTTACATTTTTGGAAATTGCCAAAGGCTGTGCTATAAAATGAACTAAAGCTCCTCCCAAAAACCAGATAAAAGTGTTTAAAAATCCTAAAATATAGCCAATTCCAACCAATAATGGAGAGACATAAAAACTTAAAAATCCATTTTTTGTAGAAATTAGCGTTGGAATAATTGGAGATTTTCCTTTAGTAAAGTTAACATCTCTCAAAATGGAAACAACTGTGCTAAATAGGACTCCCAATCCAACAAAAAGTCCATCTTTTTTGGTGTTATCCGAATTTACCAAATTATAAGCCGCTTCTCCAATTGGAAATTCAAGCTTCTCTTCTTCAATCATCTTTTTTCTAAAAATAAAAGAAAGAACACAACCTAACACGGAACCAAGTAAAATCGTCACAAAAAGCAAAATTTTATTGATATTTTCAAGTTTTCCACCTAAAATCAAATATCCCGGCATCGTAAATGCGACTCCTCCAGCTACCATGGACCCTGCGCTCATAATTGTATGAGTAACAGTAATTTCCTTACTATCAGTCTTCTTTAAAAAATTTAGTGCTGTAATGGAAATCAGCGTTACCATCACCGTTGGCAAAGGCAAGGCACCAAATTTTAAGACAGTATAAAATGAACTAGCAGAAATAAGTACAGCTCCAATGACACCAATTATTATAGAAGCTGGTGTAATTTTTATTTTTTCTATCATAAAATTATTTTTCCCCTTTCTCAAAATTAGTAATCAATTTATTTATTTTAAAAATAACTCCTGTAATTTTAGTGCTTCTCCATCTTCCATATTTTTTCCTACATACTCAAAATCATTTGGTAGCAAATTTCTTAATCTATCAATGGCATTTCCCATCGCATAGCCTTTTCCAACCATCGTAAGCAACTCAAAATCGTTTTCTCCATCACCAAAAGCCACTGCTTCTTCCAACTTTATATTTTCTTTTTCAAGAAGAAATTTTGCCGCAAGTCCTTTATTTGCTCCTTTTGACATAATTTCCATACAGTTGTCCGCAACAAATATTACATTTACACCTTTCGTCACTTTCAAAATCTCCTTTTCCAATTTTAAAAGTTCGTTGTGATCACCGATATAAAAGATTTTTAAAATATCTAATTTTTTAAATTCTGTTTCTGGAAGTTCCTTAAAATTTACTTTTACTTGATTAGTTATTCTGTCAAAGACATCCTGTGCCGTCCCTTTTGTTATAATCCAGTCATTTCCAGAAAAAATGTTAAGGTGAGATTTTTTAGCAATATTTCTGTAATCCAAATTAAATATTGCATCAGAATCCTCTTTATTTAATCCTTTTTCATAAATTAATTTCCCTTCTCCATCAAAAATTCTTGCACCATTTGCAGCAATTACAGGAATTTTTATGTCAAGCTGTTCTGTCACGTACCCAATTTGCTCATAGCTTCTTCCAGATGCGATATAAAATTTGATCCCTCTTTCCATTATTTTTTTTATTGTATCAATAGTAACAGGTGAAATATAATGTCCTTTTCCTATTAATGTTCCGTCTAAATCACTAATAACTGCTTTATACACTTTTTGTCTCCTTTTACGAATTTTTATAAAAATCTCTTTAACTTAATAAACTCATTTATAGCTTCTAAAATCTTACCGTATGTGAAAAATTCTTCCTGATTTTTTTTAACTTATTCAGTGAATTCAATTTTACAAGAATAATTTTGAAAATGCATCTACAAATTCTTCATCAGTAAATGGTTTTGGTAAAAATGATTTTGCTCCCGCTTCACGTCCCATTTTTTGATAATTTGGAAACATTACCATCGTACTGCAAATCATTATTTTTGCGTTTTTATCATAATTTGAAATTTCTTTTGTGGCTGCAAGTCCGTGCATATTTGGCATATTAATATCCATTGTTACAACTGTCGGTTTTATTTTTTTATACATTCTCAAAGCTTCCAGTCCGTCATTTGCTTCGTATACCTCGTATCCCATTTCCTCTAATATATCTTTTATATCTTCTCTAATATAAGGTGTGTCATCGACAACTAATGCTAATTTTTTCATAATAATTTCCTTTCTAAAAATAATTTTTTTTACAATTTTTTCACTTCAAAAAACTACAAATCAAATATTTCTCGCACTTTTTTAGCCATTCCATCATTTTCATTACTTTCGATAATTTCTATATCAGAAAGTTTTTCCAGCAGCCTATAAATAGAATTTTTCATTGCAAAGCCAAGTCCTGTTTGCGTAATTAAATCATAATCGTTAACTCCATCTCCAAAAGATACCGCATCTTTTAATGTAAGTTCGTCCTTTTTCAGTAAAAAATCAGCCGCAATGGCTTTATTACAAGTTTTTGAAAAAATCTCCAAACTTCTTTCATTTACAAAAACGACGTTTGTTTCGTTATTTGTAACTCTTTTTACTTCTTTTTCCAATTCTAGCAATTTTTTGTGTTCACCTAAAAAGAATATTTTTGAAAAATTTTTTTTGCTAAAATATCCAAAGGAAATTTGTTCCGGGTACAATTTTCGCTCTGGTTTCTGCGCATAAAAATAATCATGTGCATCTTCTGTCACGTACCAGTTACTGTCTGAATATCCATTTAAAATAATATCATTTCCAAATGATTTATAATCTATGGCAAGCAATTTTTCGACATATTTTCTTTCAAGATTATTCACATAAATTTCAACTCCAGATTCATCCAAAATTCTTGCTCCATTTGATGTAATTAATGGAATTTTTAGTCCGATTTCTTCCATAACTTCCTTTGCACCAAGATAACTTCTCCCAGTTGCAATGTAAAACTTTATTCCTTTTTTCAAAAGTAGTTTAATAGTTTCTTTCGTGTACGGACTAGCCTTGTGCTTTTCATTCAAAAGTGTTCCATCCAAATCGCTGACAACAGCTTTGTACATAATATAACCTCCTTCGCTAATTTTAGCATATTATAAAAAAAAGTCAAAATTTTTATTTTTTTCGAGACAGAGTAAAATAGTTAGGGGTAAATAAAAAATCTTATTTTAAGTTTTTCATTCAATCCAGAAAGTTACTAAAATTTTTTTTCTTTTTTAAGCAGAAGTGCTCATCGCCGCACCCCTGCACCCCGGCAAGGCTCAAGACATTTTTATGCACTGCCAAAAAACTCGCTTACGGCGGGGCAGTTTTGTCAGCACATAAAAATGCTCCGACGGTTTAAATTTTACTATTATACAAAAGGTGTCGTGATTTTTTTGGAGTAAAGACGATTGTTTGAGCACGTCTAGTGCGAGTTTCGGCTTTGCTTCAAAAAAATGCTTAGACGAGCGTGGGGATTATAAGGGGAAATGGCGGTCCTTTCCCCTTATGTAAAAAAATAAAAAAATAATATTAAACAAAATAACATCTTGTAATCAAGAATAACTTAAAAAATTTGAAATTAAAAAATCTGCCCCTAAAATTTTTAAACCATCTTTTTTTCGATGGTGTAAAAATTTTAGAAATAGAAAAAAATTGTTATTTTATGAATTTCGTGAATTGAATAAAAAACTTAAAATAGAAGTTTTTATTTACTTGATATATAAAAAATATCGAAGAATTCTCTTGTTTTTTATGATAAATGAGGTATAATTATATTGAAAAAATAACAGAAAAGGAGAAAAAATTATGAAAGTAACAGATGTTCGTATTAGAATAGGAAAAAAGCCCGAAGATGCTAATGATAGATTAAAGGCACATGTGGACATTACTTTTGAAGATAGCTTTGTTATTCATGGTTTAAAAATAATTGATGGTCAAAATGGTTTATTTATTGCAATGCCATCTAGAAAAATGCCCAATGGGGAATTTAAAGATATAGTTCATCCTATAACTCCTGAATTGCGACAAGAAATAACAAAAGTTATACTTGATAAGTTCAATGAAGAAAGTAATAAAATAGAAGAATAGTTTTTTAACTATTTCTTGCAAAAATTCTCCAACTCTTACAAGTGGGAGATAAGTGCTTTTTTCTTGGTATTTTTTAGAAAATATGATATATTCAATCTAATAACAATCTTTGAACTGCCCAGAAATCTTGATAAATAATATGCAGCATATACTTTTTAAGAATCTGCATTTTTAAATTGGAACAGTTCATTTACACCATATTTTTTTTAATTTTACAAATATATGGTGTATTTTTTTTAATTCTTAGTTACAAATTTAATCAAACTTGCTTTTTATTTTTATTTTTGAAAAAAAATAAAGTAAAACCTCCAGTAGTATCATTACAGTAATCAATCCCACTCTATACACCCAAAAAGGTTTTACAAATCCAAATAATTTAGGTGCAATATATTCTCGTAAAAACATCGCATTCACATCTTTAAACAAATAATTATAAAATACAGCGTACAAAAATATCCCTAATAAAGTTATTATAGATTGAAAAAGACCTTTCTTTGTCGGAGTCCCATTTAAATATTTGGCACCAAAAACTGCAGCAAAAACAATTAGAGCATGCATTATCATAAAGATATAAACATAATAATTGTTATAATAATTTGTAATACCAGGCAAAATCAATGCTAAAACAGGACCAAAAGATAAATAATAAACGACATTATACAAGTATTCCGTTCTAAAAATGAGATAAAAAGCAGCAAAAATCGCAACAAAGTTACAAAGATGAACAAGCATTACATTATAAATCGGTTCATTTTGATAAATCACCCGATAGACAGAATCAACTACTTTAAAGAATAACAAAAAATATCCCAAAAAAAGTGAATATTTTTTTAAATCAAGTCTTTTAAAAATTTTTGGAATAAAAAGCAGCAAAGTGCAGAATAATGCTGAAACAATAAATGTTTCTATATGAATTGGACTAAAATAACTAAAATTATACATAAATTCCCTCTCTTTTTGCAATTTTTTTAATTTTACCATAAATTTTAGTTTTTTTCTATTTTTTCTTTATCAAATTTATTTAATAAAATAAGCAAAAATACAACTCCCATCACGACAATATTTGTAATAAAAGGTAAAAATTCACTCATTTTTAGTAAATGTCCCGACAAAAGTGAACCTATTGCATTTCCAAGCGATCCTACAGCAGACGCCACTCCTAAAATTTTCCCCTGATTTTCTTTATACCTTTTAGCAATAATTGTATTTCCTAGTGATCTTACCATTTCGTAAGTCATTGTATAAATTGCCATTATAATATACGGAACTACTCCTGATTTTATTTTTAACAAAATTACTGTCATAAGCGCTATTCCAATTAAAATCATAAATTTATAAATATTTTTTTCTTTAATTTTTAAAACTAATTTTTCCAGCAAAAATGCCGTTCCAAAAAAGGCACTAAGCGAGGAACACATAACAAAAGTTCCTATCGTATTTGAAGAGACTTTTTCATTAAATCTCAAAAAATAGTTAAGTGCATTTGCATATGAATAAATCCCTATTCCAGAAAGCAAAATTATAAGGCAAAAATATTTTGAATAATTGTCCAATTCTTTTATATATTTAAAAGTTGCAAACGGATTTAATTTTTTTCTGTCCATTTTTTCCACTTTATCTTGTTTATTAACAATTTCTTTCATAAGAAATAATATAACAATTGAAACTATGCTTCCACATATAAATTGCAATGCAAACGAATAACTGGGATTGATGTCAGCCACCATTCCTCCGATCTTTTGTCCAATTGCACCACCGATTACAGTAGCAGAACTAACCTTCGCGATATTTTTAGCTTTGTCACTGCTTTTTGACAATTGACTTACATATCCAAAAGCAATTGCATAAGTTCCTCCAGATGCAAATCCTGAAACAACTCTTGCAACAAATACAAAAGGCAATTGCGTAACAAATCCAAAAAATAATTGCGACGTCCCATAAATAACCGGCATAAAAACAAATAACTTTTTCATCCCAATGTGATCCGCAATAGCACCTAAATACGGCGATGAAATAAACATAGCTACACTCATAAATGCCAGAAGTTCCCCTGAAACACTTTTTTCCCATCCTCTCATTTCAATAAGTGCAGGAGTTCCTGGATGACCAAGATTATAGACAATAATACATAAAAACATCATTACTATCATTTTATTAATATTCTTTTTCTTTTCTAATTCAACTTCTTTTTCCATTTATTCCTCCCTTAATTTTTTTCAAAAAAAAATCAATAAAAATTATTTATTGACTTTTCATTTCTAATATTTCAATTTACTAACTTATCAATTTTATATTTTTTAAATGGCGCACCTAACAGGAGTCGAACCCACAACCTTCTGATCCGTAGTCAGACGCTCTATCCAGTTGAGCTACAGGTGCAAAAAAACTACTTTAAAAAAAAATGGCGGAGAAGGAGGGATTTGAACCCTCGATCCAAGTTTTAGCCCGGATACTCCCTTAGCAGGGGAGCGCATTCGGCCAGCTCTGCCACTTCTCCAAAATCATATTTATGGCGGGTGAACTGGGATTCGAACCCAGACATCTTGCGATTTCGCCGGTTTTCAAGACCGGTCCCTTAGCCGTTCGGACATCCACCCACACGTTACATGTGTCATTTTATCATATTTTATTGAACTTGTCAAACATTTTTTAACTTTTAGATAATGTAAAAATTTTAGCGACAAATTTTAATTTCAATATTTTTTAACTTATTCTTGACTACAAGATGTTATTCTGTTTAATATTATTTTTTGTAAAATTAAAAAGAAACTGTTTCATAGAATTATTTCTTATAAGACAGTTCTTCTTCATTTTCAATATTTTTAAAATTTACTAGTCTGATATTCTTCCAAATTCATCAGTGGGTAAATTATCCACTGACATAATAAACTCTCCTTTAATTTAAAAATATATTTTATGTAAACAATTTTTTATTAAAATAATCCTGGAATGCTTACACCACCTGTAACAACTTCCATTTCCTTTTCAGCCATTTCTTCAGCTTTATCTAAAATTTCATTTACTGCATTTATAATTAAATCTGAAACAATTGTCGAATCATTTTCTTCAACAGCGTCCTTTAAAACATCCAAAGAAATTGATAAATCAACTATTTTTTTTTGACCATTGGCTTTAACAGTGATTCCCCCACCAGCTACAGAACTTTCTACAAATTTATCTTTCAATCCGTCTTGGATTTTCAACATTTCTTGTTGCATCACTTGAGCTTGTTTTATAATATCTTGTTGGCTTCCTCCTGATTTATTTCCTGCTCCTTTTATTTTTCTAACCATAATTAATATTTCCTCCTACGAAATTATATGATTTCAACATTTAATAATCTTTATAAAAAAAAATGGTGGAGAGAGAAGGATTCGAACCTTCGAAGGCTGAGCCGGCAGATTTACAGTCTGATCCCTTTGGCCACTCGGGAACCTCTCCACAACATTATTAATTTTTTATGGTGCCGCTTGTCGGACTCGAACCAACCACCTACTGATTACAAGTCAGTTGCTCTACCAGATGAGCTAAAGCGGCATAAAATGGCGGAAGTGACGAGATTTGAACTCGCGACATCTTGCGTGACAGGCAAGCACTCTAACCAGCTGAGCTACACCTCCATAAAATGGTGGTCACAATTGGGCTCGAACCAATGACCCCCTGCTTGTAAGGCAGGTGCTCTCCCAACTGAGCTATGCGACCATTAACTTGGATGGTACGGTCTAGGGGAGTCGAACCCCTGTTGCCAGGATGAAAACCTGGAGTCCTAACCACTAGACGAAGACCGCACGTTTTGTAAAAAAACATTTTCTTACAGACGAAAAAAATTATATCATATATTCTTTGCATTGTCAACACTTTATTTTACAATTTTTATATAACTTTTCAACTTTTTTATATTTTATAAAGTAATTTAAATTTTTTGTTAAACCAATAAAATATGAATCTAATTTTTTTATAAAGCAAAAAAGTAAGTTACCGATAACTTACTTTACTGAAAATAATGCTTTTTGAATTTTAGGACTTAATGTTTTAATGTTTTTTAATAATATTTTTTTTACTTGTTCAACATTTTTCCCTTTTAGTGTTTTCATAGCTTTTGTACAAACTTTTACTCTTACTTCACTTCCGTTAATATTTAAAAGCATTGTTTGTAAATTTGGTTTCCATATTCTTTTTGTAGCTTTGTGAGAGTGGCTTACTCTATTTCCGTGGCTAACTTCTTTTCCAAAAACTTCACATCTTCTCATTGTTTTTCAACCCTACTAAAACTAGTAGCTCCTTTCTTATTTTTCTATAGTTTTCACTATTTATAATATTTAATTTATTAACTAATTTTATTTTTTAGTTAAAATTCTTCACATATCGGCTTACATTTTACCATATTTCATAAAATTTTACAAGTCTTTTCCACACTGTCAATTACTTTTTTTCAAAAAATTGTTTTAAATTTGGTGGAAAATAATTTGGGCCTTTTATCACCTTTCCATCTTTTCGATAAATTGGATTTCCATCTTCGTCCAATTTACTAAGATTACTTCGGTGAATTTCTTCGAAGACATCGTCGATTACATCCTGCATACCATGCTCTATAATTGTGCCGCAAAGAATGTAGAGCATATCTCCTAATGCATCTGCCACTTCCACTACGTCTCCATTTTGAGCTGCTTCCAAATACTCTTCATTTTCTTCTTGCATTAAGTTAAATCTTAATTTTTCTAATCCATCTTCTAATTTCCCAATCGGCTTACTAGAATTTCCCAATTTATAAATTCTATGAAACTCTTCGACACACTCTATTTTTCTTTTCATTCATTTTCCTTTCATTCTTATATCAAAATCATTGTGCTTATTATGAGTAAAATTAATATTTTTACAATATCTGTATACAGAACTACTGCTACATAAAACGTTATTTTTTCTAAAAATTCAGTTTCTTTATTTTCTAAAATTTTTATTTCTATCATTTTTTTTATTTTTCGCAAATCAAAAATTATTAAAATTATTGCTAAAAATAGCGATACCAATAACAATATTATAGGCAATACCCCTATATTTCTCTGAAATAAAAGCTTTATTTCAGAAGAAAAAATTGATAAATTTAAACCTGTCAAAAGCGAATAAATTACAAAACTTGATTTTATAATTTTTTTACTTTTATTGATTATCATTTTGTACAAAAAAAATGTTAAAAAAATTTCTAGAATAATTACTGCAATAAATAAAATTGATTTTATATCTGAAATCTTTTTTATTCTAAAAATATACATAATTTTGTACATTTCAGTTTCTAAATTTAACATCTGCGATAGCAAAACTGAAATAATTATTCCACAAAGCACCCAAATTTTGCTATTTATAATCTCATCATCAATAAATTTTCTTACATCTTTATCCAATTTATTATCCTGCAAATTCTTCTCACTTTCTAAAAAAAGTAAAATTGCTTTAAAGTTAGAAAACTTCCAACTTTAAAGCACTTTTTGTATCAATATTTTTTTGATTTTTACTTTCTTCTTCCCAATATTCTTAAAATGTAAAGGAATAAATTTATAAAATCTAAATATAAACTTAGAGCTCCCACGATTTCAATTTTATCAAGAACTTCAGTATCACCTTGCACAGCATGATTAACTATATTATTTTTTATTCTGTTTATGTCAACGGCAATAAAAATAACAAATACGATTACTCCAAGAATTGTTGTAAACCAAACTATACCATCACTTTGTAAAAATATATTTACTATACTTGCCAAAATAATTGTAATTAATCCCACTGTTGCGATGCTACCAAATTTTGTCAAATCTTCATTTGTAACATAACCATACACACCCAAAATCAAAAATAGCAATGCTGTAATAGAAAATGCTGTAATCACGATATTTAAATCAGCTGCAAAAAGGACTGAAAAACTTATCCCTGTGAGTATTGAATATACAACAAACATCAATTTCAAAACACTTGACGACACTTTATAAATTAAAAATGTGAATGCCAAAACTGTTACTAATTCTAATATTACTGATATTTTTACTAAAGCTGAAAACATTTCATAAGAAAACATTCCAGCATAAGCTGCATTTATTACAAAAAATCCTGCAATTCCAGATAATACCAATCCGAAAACCATCCACAACACACTTCCTCGAACTTTTGAAGCAACTAATTTGTTTAAATCTCCATAAGTCGCCATTTTAGGAAATTTTTCTTCGTTTTTGTATTCCTGTTCTAAAAAGTCATTGTTTTCATCATAATTACTCATAAAAATCACCTCTATTTTTATTTATTTAGTAACTTTTTAAATTACAATCTAAAATAATTTTTTGCATAAAATTATTTTTTAAACGGAACTTTTGATTCTTTTGTCAAAATATTTACAATTTCATTAACCGATATATTTTTACTGTCCTGCGAACCAAATCTTCTAACATTTACTTCGTTATTTTCAACTTCATTTTTACCAATTATTAATTGAACTGGTATTTTTTGTTCTCCGTTTGCTTCTCTGATTTTGTATCCAATTTTTTCAGCTCTTGTGTCAATTTCCACTCTTATTCCAGCATTTTGTAATTTTTCAAACACTTCATTTGCAAATGGCACCTGCTCATCAGAAATTGTAAGAATTCTCACTTGTGTCGGTGCAAGCCAGAATGGAAAAGCCCCTGCATAATGTTCGATTAAAATTCCAAGGAATCTTTCTAAACTTCCGTACATCGCACGGTGAATCATTACTGGTTCATGTTTTTCTCCGTCCGCACCGATATAACTCATTTCAAATCTTTGAGGCAAGTTGAAGTCAAGTTGAATTGTTCCACATTGCCAAATTCTTCCGATTGAATCTTTCATCTTAAAGTCAATTTTTGGACCGTAAAATGCTCCATCTCCAGGATTTAACTTGTAATCAATTCCTTTGTGTTCCAAAGCTGATTTTAAATTAGCTTCTGCCATTTCCCAAATTTCATCTGAACCAATTGCTTTATCTGGTTTTGTCGATAATTCAATATGATATTCAAATCCGAATAAAGTGTAGAATTTATCGTATAAATCAATAATTTCAATAATTTGTTCCTCAATTTGTTCTTTAGTACAGAAAACGTGTGCATCATCCTGAGTAAATGCTCTAACTCTCATAAGTCCATGCAAAGCTCCACTAAATTCGTGTCTGTGAACAAGTCCCATTTCTCCATATTTTAATGGCAAATCTTTGTATGAATGCAAGTTATTTTTATATGCTATTATTGAACCCGGACAGTTCATTGGTTTAATTGCATAAATTTTTTCATCAATTGTCGATGTATACATATTTTCTCTGTAATTAAACCAGTGTCCAGAAATTTCCCAAAGTTCTCTATCCAGCATAATTGGAGTTTTTATTTCCTGATAACCTCTTTTTTTATGCTCAACTCTCCACATTTCTTGAAGTTTGTTAAAAATTTCCACACCTTTTGGCATAAAAAATGGAAAACCAGGTCCGTGTTCATCTACAAAAAATAAGTCAAGCTGCTTTCCTAACTTTCTATGATCTCTTTTTTCAGCTTCTTCCATCATCTTTAAATAATCATCCAGCTCTTTTTTTGTTGCAAAAGCCACTCCGTAAATTCTTTGAAGCATCTTGTTATTTGAATCTCCACGCCAGTAGGCCCCAGCTGTTGACATAAGTTTGAACGCTTTTAAATAACCAGTCGATGGGATATGTGTTCCACGACAAAGATCCACAAATTCTCCCTGCTTATAAATGCTGACTTTATCCACTCCTAAATCGTCTATTATTTCAACTTTGTAAGTTTCACCTTTTTCGGCAAAGAATTTTTTAGCGTCATCCGCGCTCATTTCACTTCTTTCAAACGGATAATTTTCTTTTACTATCTTTTTCATTTCATTTTCTATTTTTTCCAAATCTTCTTCAGTAAAAGGTTTTTCAGGATCAAAATCATAGAAAAATCCATTTTCTACAACAGGTCCTATTGCAACTTTTGTATTGGGAAAAAGTCTTTGCACAGCTTGAGCCATTATATGAGCTGCACTATGTCTAATTATTTCTATTCCCTCTTCACTTGTATTTGTTATAAGCTGTATATTTCCTGACTTTTCAATTATGTATGAAGGATCTACTTGGGTTCCATCAATCATAGCTCCTACAGTTGCCTTACCTAAGCTAGAACCTATCGTTTTTGCAAATTCCACTACTGTCATTGGTTTTTCTAGGTGTCTTTTGCTACCATCAGGTAATATCATTTCTATCATTATTTCATCCACTCCTTCATTCTTTATTTTTTTTGTTATTGTTCATTATAATACAATTGAAAAATTTTTTCAACTTAAAATTTATCCCAAAATATATCTTTTGAATAAAAAACTCAACATTATTCCCAAAACAGTTCCCCAAAATACTTCTAGCGGAGTATGTCCCAAAAGTTCTTTAAATTTTTCGTTTATTATTTCTATTCCTTCTCTGTGTTCTATCGCTTCTATCAGTGTATTTAATGCTTTTGCATGTTTTCCTGCTTGGCGTCTAACTCCAGTCGCATCATACAAGACAATTCCTGCAAACACCATCGAAATTGCAAATTCTATGGAAGCAGCGCCTTTTATTAAAAATACTCCTGTTGCAAGTGAAACAACTGTCGAAGCGTGAGAACTTGGCATTCCACCTGTTTGAATTAACCTTCCCCATTGTGGTCTTCTTCCCTTAAATACGGGAAAAAATACTTTGTAAAACTGCGCCGAAAAACAAGATATTGCTGCAACATCCAAAAGTCTATTTCCAAATAATATTCCTACACTCATTTACTCTTCCTTTTCTAATTTTTGTTTTTTTTCTTTTTAAACTCATTCAATTCAGGTGTAATCACTGCATCCTTTGTACTCTTAGGTTTAAAAAATATAAGCACATTTCCAATTTTATCCACAAAAATCGATTTTGTATTTTTTGCAATTTCATTTACTAATTCTATGTCAAATTTTACTGCTGAATTTTGTAATATTTTTACTTTTATTAATTCTCTTTTTTTTACAACTTCGGCAATGCTTTTTAGGACATTCTCATCCATTCCCTCTTTCCCTATTCTTACAACAGGAGTAAGACCATGTGCCAATTTTCTCAAAAAAGCTCTTTCTTTACTTGAAAGTTGTTGTGCCATTCTTTTTAGTTACTCTACGTAACATCCTCCTTTTTTAGTTATCCATAATTATTGGTAAAATTATTGGATCTCTATCAGTTGCTCTAATTAAGAAATCCCCAATTTTTACTCTAATTCTCTGTTTTATCTTTCCAATTTCTTTTACCTTTTCACTTTCCAAAACACAAAGTTCTTTTTTCACTAATTCTTTTGTTTTAGAAAGTAAGCTTTCAGCGTCTTTATTGTATACAAATCCCCTTGTAACAAGTTCCACATTTTTATTAAAAGTTCCATTTTTGTATTTTAAAATAGAAATAATTACTATTCCATCGTCCGCTAAATTCTGTCTGTCTTTTAAAACGGCATTTCCTACGTCGCCTATTCCAAATCCATCAATGAATGTTGCTCCACTTGGCACTCTTCCAACTTGTCTAAAATTACTTCTGGAAAGTTCAAATTTTGCTCCATTTTCAGCTAAAAGTACATTTTTTCCTTCAACTCCCACAGCAACTGCAAGTTCTTTATGTTTTTTAATCATTGCATATTCCCCATGGACTGGCAAGAAAAATTTTGGTTTTACAAGATTTATCATAAGTTTCTGCTCTTCTTGGCAGCCGTGCCCCGATACGTGAATACCAATTCCTTTTTCAAATACAACACTAGCATCCCGTTTCATCAATTGATTGATATTTTTTGTTGCAGCTTTCTCATTTCCTGGAATAGGTGTCGCCGAAATCACAACTGTATCTCCTTGTCTTAACGTTATATATTTATGAGTTCCATTTGCGATTCTTGAAAGTGCCGCAAGTGGCTCTCCCTGAGTTCCAGTACATAAAATTAGCACTTTATCTGCTGGATGTGTTTCCACTTTTTCAATATCTATCATTATATCTTTCGGAAGTTTTAAATATCCTAACTCTGAACAAATTTCAAATATTTTAATCATACTTCTTCCATCAATCGCAATCTTTCTTCCATGAGAATGAGCAATATTTACAATCTGTTGCAATCTATGAACGTGTGATGCAAATGCCGCAAGTATAATTCTTCCTTTTGCTTTTGAAAATTCATCTTTCAAGCTTTCCCCAACAGTTCTCTCAGATGGTGTGAATCCAGGAATTTGTGCATTTGTACTATCCGACAAAAGTAAATCTACCCCTTCTTCTCCAAGTTGCGCAAGTCTTCCGAAATCAAATCCTTCTCCGTCGACAGGCGTCAAATCCACTTTAAAATCTCCCGAGTGCAAGATCGTCGCAGCCGGCGTTTTTATGCAAATAGCATAGCAATCAGCAATACTGTGCGTAACGCTTATAAATTCCACTGTAAAATATTTTGAAATTTTTAAAATATTTCTTCCAGTTATAACTTTTTCTTTTGGAAGTTTTGCATCTTTTTTCTCAAATTTTGCTTTTGCAAGTGCCAAAGTCAATTTTCCACCATACATCGGTATATTTTCCGTTCCCAATTTTTGATAAAAATATGGCACTGCTCCAATATGATCTTCGTGTCCGTGTGTCAAAAGTAATCCTTTAATTTTATTCTTATTTGCTTCTAAATACGCAAAATCAGGTATTATGACATCTATTCCCAAATGTTCGTCTTCTGGGAATGTAAGTCCCGCATCTACTACGATTATTTCGTCTTTATATTGAAACGCTGTCATATTTTTCCCGACTTCTTCCAATCCCCCCAATGGAATTACATACATTTTTTCATCTCTTGTTTCATCTTTAAAATTTTTTTTGTCAACATGTCTATTTCTATTGTTTGCAAGCGGAACATATCTAGTTTCGTTTTTTTCATCTAAATGTCTTCTATTTGTGTTTTTTCTTCTGAATCTTTTTAAATTGGATTTTATTTTATTTGTATCCTCTTTTTTTGAAAAGTATCTTTTTATTGTTGAATTTGAATTTCCTGCTTCTCTTTTTTCTCTATCTGACATTTAGCAAACACCTCCTTACTTTATTTTTTTATTTCAATTATCTTTAGCTTTTTTTGTTGTTTTTATTCCCCTGATTTTTGCCATCTTGTTTTTTATCATTTTTATTTTCAGGTTTTACTTTTAAAACATATTTTTCTCTGTATTTATTTATAAATACTTTTGCCATTTCTCCAGATGCGACTCCACCGTATCCTCCACCTTCTACAATAGATACAAATACAATTTGTGGTTTATCTGACGGAAAATATCCTGCCATCCATGAGTGATTATCTCCAAATCCTGAATTTTGTGCTGTACCTGTTTTCGCTGAAACAGGATATCCATTTATTCTAAGCAGTTTTGCAGTTCCGCCTGAACCTATTACTGGAAGTCTTAACGCATTTTGTAACAATTTTATTGTTTTTTGACTCACATTTAATTTTCTTGAAATCTTTGGCTGATTCACTTCAACTTTTCCATTATAAGTGACAAATCTATCCACAACAGTCGGTTTTAACTGCACTCCATTATTTGCAATTGTCTGATAAA
Source organism: Leptotrichia sp. oral taxon 847 (assembly GCF_001553645.1). Classification (NCBI taxonomy): domain Bacteria; kingdom Fusobacteriati; phylum Fusobacteriota; class Fusobacteriia; order Fusobacteriales; family Leptotrichiaceae; genus Leptotrichia; species Leptotrichia sp. oral taxon 847. The sequence goes on from NZ_CP014231.1 coordinate 1,059,180, forward strand.
CTGAGGCAATTTGTATTGGTGTAACAAGTACATACCCTTGTCCTATTGACATATTGATCAAATCCCCTGGAAGCCATTTTTTATCCTGTTTTTTCTTAAATCTTTTCTTTTTCCATTCAGGGCTCGGTAGTGTTCCAACTAATTCCCCAGGTATATCAATTCCTGTTTTTTGACCAATTCCATATTCTTTGGCATATTTGTCAATATTTTTTATTCCAGCTTTTTGAGAGAATACATAATAATATGTATTTACTGATTCTTCAATGGATTTGGCAAAATTAGTTATACCGTGTCCACCTTTGTGCGCATCCCTAAATATTGAACGTCCAACTCTGTACTGTCCTGTTGAATTTACCGTTGCATATGGTGAAATTCCTGATTCCAATATTCCTGTACCAGTTACCGCCTTAAATGTTGATCCCGGTGGATATAATCCTGCAATTCCTTTGTTTACAAGCGGTTTTGATTTTGAATTAATCAAAGCATTCCACTGATCTCCTGGAATTCTTGAACTCATCAAATTTAGACTTATTTCAGGATTACTCACGAAAGTGATAATTTTCCCAGTTTTTGCTTCCATTGCAATAAATACACCGCTTCTTCCATTAAATGCGGCAGTCATAGCCTTTTGCAAGTCCAAATCAATTGACAAATAGACATTTTTTCCAGCGACACTTTCATTTGTGGAAATTTGTCTTATGATATTTCCTTTTGCATCGACTTCGATATTCTCTTTTCCGTCTTGTCCTTTCATCTCTTTGTCATATGAACGTTCAACACCTTTTTTACCAATTAAATCACTATTTTGATAACCTTTATCCTTTAATTCATTATACTCTTTTTCACTTATTGGTTTTACATACCCTATGACGTGAGATGCTATCGTATCTTCGGGATAAAATCGCTTATTGTATTCCACGATGTCAATTCTGTCACTATCCAATTTTTCAATGGCTTTTAGTGCAACAGTTTTATCCAGATCCTCGATAACCAATATTTTTTTATCCGTTCCAAATCTTTGCTCTTTAAAAAATTTGTCAATTATATCATCTATGCTCGTTCCTGTAACTTCATTAATTTTTTTTATATCGAGCATTGTTTCTTCCAAGTCTTTTGCTTTTTTCTTTTTCTCACTTGAAAGTCTATCATGAATTTGCTCAGGATTCATATTTTTCATTTCTTTTAATATTTTTACATCATTTGGATCAATTGATTTTGTATCAATGTGAATCAATTGATAGCCTGTCATATTTTTGGCAAGTAAGCGTCCTTCTCTGTCATATATTTCACCACGGTTTGCTTTTATCACATTCATTCTGATTCTATTTTGAAGCGCTCTTTCTTCATATTTGGAAGCTTCTAAAATTTGTAAAATAAATAATTTTGAAATTAATATTAAAAATCCCAATCCTACAAGGGAAATAAAGGCTATAAACCTCGGGTTCTTTTCTTCTTTATCTAATTCTCTCATAATCTTTTCCCCCTTCTCCGCTTTGTATTGCTTTATACGTTATAAAATAAATATTATTCATTATTTTGTCTATTTTCTTCCTTTACACCACTATAAAATTCATCCAGCTTGTAATAGTCTCTGGCATCTTGACTGAATATACTGACAATCACATCTCCTGCATCAATCAAAACCCAGTTAGCTTCTTCCAAACCTTCCACACTTTTAACTGCATCCAAACTTTTTTTCACATCTGTCGTAATAGCTTCAATATTTCGATTTGAACTTCCAGTACAAAGTATCGAATAATCGAAAAATGGTGATTTCCCACGCATATCATACACTTTTATGTCTTTTGCCTTTTTTTCCTCCATAATGCCAATTATTTTTTGAATTTCTGAATTAAATTCATTTTTTTCTTCTGCCATTTCTTTTTTCCTTTCCGATTTTTTATTATATTTAATTTTTTTATTTTAATTTTAAATTTGAAATTACCCCTGCAACTACAATTGCAGCTGTTTCCGCTCGCAAAATTCTAGCTCCAAGACTTATCTCACAAGCATTTTTTCCTTTTAAAAATAACACTTCATCTTCAGTAATCCCGCCTTCTGGTCCAATTATACACAAAATATTTTTATCTGTTTCGTTTACTAAATCCAAAATTGACTTTGAATTTTTACTATTTTCATAAGCAAATATTATCTTGTCATATTTCTTGTAATCAATTTCACAAATTTTTTTTATTTCTGAAATTTCTGGAAATTTTACACCTCTACATTGTTTCAGTGCTTCCCTGACAACTATTTCCCACTTTTCTTTTTTTTCATTAATTTTTACGACAACTCTTTTTGTCTTTAACGGAATTATTTTATTAACGCCAATTTCAGTCAATTTTTGTATTGCTAAATTCATCTTATCGTTTTTTAAAATTCCTATCGCCATATCGACATTTACACCAAGTGAATAATTATCTTTTATTTTTTTTATTATTTCCAAAATAACTTCCCTTTTAGAAATACTCAAAATTTTTGTCAAATATTCAAATTCTCCGTCAATAGCTCTCACTTCGTCATTTATTTGAAGCCTATAAACATTTTGAATGTGCCCACAGTCCAATTTATTGTCAATAATAATTTTATTCTCACTAATGTTTTTCTTTTCCGCTATCACTGTCAACAACAGCTTTTCACCTCATTTTTATTTTTCTATTATTTTTTTTATTCCCAGATGTCTGTAACCAGCTTCAGTTACAACTCTTCCACGGGGTGTTCGCTTTATAAATCCTATTTTAATCAGATATGGCTCATAAACTTCTTCAATTGTCCGCTTATCCTCACCCAGTAAAAGCGACAATGTTTCTATCCCAACAGGCCCTCCGTTATAGACGTCAATTATTGAGCTTAAAATTTTTCTATCGAGTTCATCAAGTCCCGTTTCATCAACTCCCAAAAGTTTTAAAATCCCATTTACACTTTTTTTGTCAAGTATTCCGTTTCCTTCGACAAGTGCATAGTCTCTTGCCCTTTTCAAAAGTCTATTTGCAATTCTAGGTGTACCACGGCTTCTCTTGGAAATTTCACTTATTCCGTCCTCGTCATATGAAATACTCAAAATATCGGCTCCTCTGCGAACAATTTCTTCCAATTCTTCCAATTTATAAAATTCCATTTTATGTGTTACTCCAAATCTGTCCCGAAGTGGTGTACTTAACTGCCCGGCTTTAGTTGTCGCACCAATCAATGTAAATTTTGGTAGTTCAATTCTAATACTTCTAGCTGACGGTCCTTTTCCAATTAAAATGTCAATTTCATTGTCTTCCATCGCAGGGTACAAAATTTCTTCCACCGAAGTGTTTAATCTATGAATTTCATCAATAAATAAAATGTCATTTTCCTCAAGAGAAGTCAAAATTGCCGCTAAATCTCCAGATTTTTCCAAAACTGGCCCAGTTGTAATTTTTAAATTCACTCCCATTTCGGTTGCAATCACTCCTGCAAGTGTTGTTTTTCCAAGTCCTGGAGGTCCGTATAACAAAATGTGATCCACGGTTTCATTTCGCATTTTTGCCGCTTTTATAAAAATATTCATTTTTTTTTTCAAATCTTCTTGACCGATATATTCTTTAAAAGTTTTTGGCCTAAGTGACTTTTGAATATTGTCCTCTCCCAGTTCATCGGATGCCAATACTCTTTCTTTTTCCATTTTTTCTCCCTCTTTCAAAACTTATATCGCTTTTAGCGCCAACATCAATAAAAATTGGAACACTGCGATAATTCCCCCAAGAACTCCACCTATTATTTCAATATGCTTTAGTTCACTTTTTGAAATTTTCAAAATAATTTCTTCTATTTCCTGTAAAGAAAAATTTTCCATTTTATCTAATATTATCTCATGAAAATTTATTTTCTCTTTTGCTATTTTTATAATTTCTTCGACAATTTCTTCTTTATTTTCCAAAATACTCTTTTTAAAATAAGATTTTATTTTTTGAATTACACTATCGTTTATAATCATTTTTAGTAACGGATTTTTATCCAAAATATTCTTTTGCAACTTTTCTCCGATAACTTTATCTAATAATCTATCAATAACTCCATCAGAAATATCCATTTCTTCTATTTTGTCCGCAATATCGTCCACCGAAATTAACTCTTTTTCCACTACATCAGCTATATTTAAAGATATTTCCGCTCTTCTTTTGGGAATTAGCCCCTGTATTTTAAAAAAGAGAAAATTCATCTCCTTATATGGTCTAAAAAGTAATTTTATAGCTAAATAATTAGTAAACCAACCTATAAGTGTTCCAACAAGTACCATAAGACAAAATTGCAATATCAAATTTCCCAATTTTCGCCTCCAAAAACTTAATTCTTTGAAATATTTTATATTTAATGGTATCACATTTCTTATTTAATATCAAGAATTATTAATTCTTAGGCAAAATAAAATATGTTTGAAAAGAAAAAAATTTTTACTTATTTAATCAAGGGGGGAAAAAATCCCCTCTTTTTTTATTTTCACTACAATACTATTTTTCTTCCATACTCTTTACATTTTTCAATTTTTTCATCATCATCAACTGCCAAGTGATTTATAAGCCCTTCTCCTACAACTGAAAAATTTTCGTTGGTTAATTGTTCCACCCAATTTTCCATAAAAACTCCAGTTCCCCAATCGTAAGAACCAAAAAGTCCAACTGTTTTATTAAAAATTTTATCTTTATTGGATTCAATAAATTCAACTATTTCTGGCGCTATTTCTTCCGCTCCTGCAGCAGGTGAACCAAATGCTAAAAAGTCAGCGTTTAACGCACTTTCATCAGCTTCTTCCACATTTATCACTTTCACATCCGCTCCCGCATCTTTCGCACCTTGCGCAATATTTTTGGCCATTTCTTCAGTATTTCCTGTCGCCGAATAATAAATTATATTTAAACTTGCCATTTTTTCCCACCTAACTTTCTCTTGTAAGTCTATAAGTATCTCTCGCTATCATTATTTCTTCAGCTGTTTCAATTTTATAGACTTTTACCTTAGAATTTTTCGTTGTAATTTCCACATTTCCTGGAATCCATTCATTTATTTTTCCCTCATCTAATTCAATTCCCAGATATGTGATATCCCGGCAGATGTCTCTTCTAGCATAAAAAGCATTTTCTCCAATTCCACCTGTAAACGCTATTGCGTCAAGCCCATTCATTGCAGCAGCATAAGCTCCAATGTAAGATTTTATTTTGTAGCAAAACATATTGTATGCAAGTTCTGCTTTTTCATTTCCTTTTTCCATCTCAGAAGCTAAATCCCTAAAATCCGAACTAGGTCCAAAAATTCCCTTTATTCCAGATTGTTTATTCATTCTCGTATTCATTTCCTTTGGTGATAAGCCTCTTTTTTCCATTATATAAACAACTGCCGATGGATCCACATCTCCAGTTCTAGTCCCCATCATAACTCCTGCAAGCGGTGTAAGTCCCATTGAAGTATCCACAACCTTTCCATTTTTTACAGCTGTTATACTAGCTCCATTTCCAAGGTGGCAAACTATTATTTTGGAATCTTTTTTTCCAAGCATTTGAGATGCAATTTCACTCACATATCTGTGCGAAGTCCCGTGTGCCCCATATTTTCTGACTTTTAATTCTTCATAATCTTCGTACGGAAAGGCGTACATATAAGCTTCAGGTTTCATTGTCTGATGAAATGAAGTGTCAAATACCACGACATTTTTTTTATCTGGAAGTAGTTCCATCATAACTCTCACTCCCATTGCCGCAGCTGGATTATGAAGTGGCGCGAGCTCTCCAAGTTCTTCAACTAATGAAATAACTTTTTCGTCGACCAAAGCCGAATCTTTAAAATAAGCTCCTCCTTGCACAACTCTGTGCCCTATCGCATCTATTTCATCAACACTTTTAATAACTCCCATATTGTCGTCCTGAAGAAGTTTTAATACGGCATCTATTGCCATTTTATGATCGTCCATAGGTTCTGGCTTTTCAGTTATTTTTATATCTTTTATCAAATTTTTGTAACTGATCATGGGATTTGCAATTCCTATCCTCTCACACAACCCTTTTGCAATTGATTTTTCATCTGTCATATCAATTAATTCAAACTTTAACGACGAGCTTCCACTATTTATAACTAATATTTTCATTTATTCCCTCCAAAAATTTTCTATTTTTTATTACTATTTTTCATCAGATTCAACAGCTGTGATTGCCACAACTTCAACTATATCTTCCACACTACAACCTCTCGATAAATCATGAACAGGTCTAGCTAATCCTTGAATTAACGGTCCCAACGCTTTTGCTCCTGAAAATCTCTGAGTCAACTTGTACCCAATATTTCCTGCGTTTAAATCAGGGAAAACTAGTACATTGGCATTTCCTGCTACTTTTGAGTTTGGTGCTTTTAGTTTTGCCACTTCTGGAACGATTGCCGCATCCAGCTGCATCTCTCCGTCAAATTCAAAATCAACATTCTTTGTCTTTAAAATTTCAATTGCTTCTCTAACTTTTCTAACCGATTCTCCATCCGCACTTCCTTTTGTCGAATAAGACAAAAATGCCACTTTTGGCTCTTTTATTCCCGCTGTAACTCTAGCCTTTTCAACTGCTGACACAGCTATATCCGCAAGTTGCAACGCCGTTGGATTTGGAATAACTGCCGCATCAGTAAAAATAAGTGTTCCACCTGCTCCAAAATCTGAATTAGTTATCATAACAAACGAGCTTGAAATTGTTTTTAGCCCTTCTTTTGGTCCAATTACTAAAATTGCTGCTCTTAAAACGTGAGCTGTTGGAGAAATCGAACCTGCGACCATTCCATCAACTCTTCCTTGTTTTACAAGCATTGCCGCAAAAAATCTAGGATCAGATAACATTGTAGCTTTTGCCGCTTCAAAAGTCATCCCCTTTTTTTCTCTTCTCTTTCTCAAGATTTCTGACATTTGGTCAATGGTTGCACAGTTATTAGGATCATAAAAAATTGCTCCATCTAATTTTACTCCCAATTTTTCAGCTGCTTTTTTTACTTTTTCTTCATTTCCCACAAGTGCAACTTTTGCAAGCCCTTCATTTATAACTTTTTCAGCTGCTTTTAAGACTCTTGGGTCCTCCACTTCTGGTAAAATAATTGTTTTTTGCAATGTTTTAGCTTTAGCTTTCAAACTTTCCACTAAACTTTTAGGCATCTTTTTCAACTCCATTTCTTTTATTTATTTTTTATTTTTATATTTTTTTAAAATTAATCAGAAAAAATCGCTTCCACAAATTCCTTGGAATCAAATTTTCTAAGATCTTCTATTCCTTCCCCAACTCCGATAAACTTAATCGGTTTTTTTAACTCATTAGTTATTGGAAAAATAATTCCACCTTTTGCAGTTCCGTCAAACTTAGTCAAAATTATACCTGTCAAGTCAACAATTTCATTGAAAATTTTTGCCTGTTCAAGCCCATTCTGTCCAGTCGTGCTGTCAATTACAAGAAGTGTTTCAAATTTATCATTTCCAGACTTCTCTTTTATAATTTTATTAATTTTTTCAAGTTCTTTCATCAAATCTCTTTTGTTGTGAAGTCTTCCCGCAGTATCTAATATCGCCACATCAAAATTTCGATTTTTAGCCATTTTTACCGTATCAAATACGACAGCCGCAGGATCACTTCCGTGAGATTGTTTTACGACTTCAACACCAGTCCTTTTTCCCCATTCCTCAATCTGTTCAATTGCAGCCGCTCTAAATGTATCCCCAGCTCCAATTATAACCTTTTTCCCTTCATCTTTCAACTTTTTCGCAATTTTTCCAATCGAAGTCGTCTTCCCAACTCCGTTTACTCCAACTACTAAAATAATATTAAGTCTCCCATTCTGAATATCAAGTTTCGTATTTTCTTCGGTGTTGTAGACCAATTTACTTTTCAGTAGTTCTTTCAATTCTTCATAGACATCCTGCGACGCTTTCAGCCTCTTTTTGGCAACTTGTTTTTCCAAATCTGCCACAATTTCCATCGTCATATCCATTCCAATATCAGACTGAATCAAAAGCTCTTCCAACTCTTCATACAGCTCGTCATCAATCGTTTTACCCAAAAACATCTCTTTTAACTTTGAAAAAAATCCTTTTTTAGGTGTGGCAAGTCTATCTTTCAGAGGTTTTAACTTCGGTTTTTTCTTAGTTTTTTCAATTTTTTCTTCTTCTTTTTCATCAGATTTTTTTTCACTTTTTATTTTTTCTTTTTTTCAGGAATTTCATCGCTATTTTTTATTTTTTCTTCTTTTTCGTTTTTTAATTCTCTATCTTTTTTATCTTCTTTATTTTCTTCACTTTCTTTATTTTTTTCAACTTTTTCAATTTCTTTAGTTTCTTCAATCTCTTCTTCTTTTTTTTTCTTTTTTCCAAATTTAAAAAAATTTTTTAAAGCCATTATTTTTTATCCCTTTCCGCCTGTGATTTTTCCAAATAATTCGGTCTTAAATCAAAAATATCAGTTTTTTTATCTTCAAGTTTTCCAGAAATCATCATTTGAACAAAAGTTGCCACATCAATTTTCAAATTTTTATCTTCAAATAAATGGACACTTTGCCCCAAGTTTTCTTTTATCTTTTCTTTATAATTAAAAATCGCATCCCCGATCATATAAATTTCATTATTTTTATTTTCTTGTCTATCTTCTTTATCTTGTTTACTTTCTTTATTTTTATCTTCTTTTTCATTTTTTTTATTATTAATTTCCAAGATTACATCATCTAATTTAGCAACTTTATAATCTTCTACTAATTCAAGTTTATTTTCAAAAACTTTATAAGCCGCAAAATAAACTTTTTCCTTTCTCGAATCAATCAAAGCATAAATTTTTTTATTAAAAAAATTATCACAAGTTGCGCAAATATTAAAAAATGCCTGATAACCTAGCGCATCAAGTTCATTCACTTCATAAAATGTAACATCATCTCTTCCAAAAAAAATTCCTTTTACAACCGAAATCGCTATTCTCACACCTGTAAAAGAGCCAGGTCCAATCGACACAACCACATTTTTTATATCAGTTAATTTTTTTCCAGTCCACTTTAAAAGGCAGTCAATTTGCTCCAAAATGGTTGTAGAATGTGATTTTGCAACTTCAATATGAATTTTCCCCAAAACTTTATCATTTTCATAAAGCGCAAGACCAGCCAATTTAGTGGTCGTAGTTATTGCAAAAGTTATCATAATTTCCCTTTCTTTATTTATTTTTTTATTTCTCTTATTTTTTTGTTTTTTCTTCTATTTCTTTTTTCTAATCGTTCTTTTTTCATTCTCCCAATTTTTCTAAATAATCTATTTTTTCTCCATTTTCAAATTTATAGACCGAAATTTCTCTCGTATTTTCAGAGTGGTGATTAATTTCAATAAAAATCGTATCTTGCGGCATTTCAGATAAAATTTTATCCGCCCATTCGACAATTACGACGCTCTCTTCATCTCCGATAAAATCTTCAAATCCAATCTCATAAATCTCTTCAGGATTGCTAATTCTATACACATCAAAATGACTAATTTTTTTCCTTCCACTCTCATATTCGATGACATAAGTAAATGTCGGACTTTTTACATTCTCTGTGACGCCAAAACATTCACAAATTTTTTTTGTAAAAGTCGTCTTCCCCGCTCCCAAATCTCCAATTAGTCCAACACATCCGCCATTTTCTAACTTTTTTGCTAAATTTCGTGCCAAATTATTTATTTCATCAAAATTCATTATTTTCATATTTTAATCTCACTTTTTATAAACTTCAATTATTTTATTAATTATATCCGTCGTAGAAATATTATCCACAAAAGATAAAATTTTAACTTCTCCACCATTTTTTTCCACAGTCTTTGTTTCCGGCAAATCTTCCTTTCTGTAATCTCCACCTTTCACGTGAATATCCGGCTTCAAAATACCAAGAAGTTTTTCAGGCGTCTTCTCATCAAAAATAACCGCAAAATCCACAAATTTTGTCCCCAAAAGCACAAACGCTCTATTTTTTTCGTCGTTAATCGGTCTTTTGTCGCCTTTATTGACTTTGACGGAAGAGTTGCTGTTGACACCCACAACCAAAACATCTCCTAGACTCCTAGCTTCTTCCAAATAAGTCAGATGACCTATGTGCAAAATGTCAAACACTCCGTTTGTAAAAACTACTCTTTTCCCCTCTCTTTTCAGTTCGATTATTTTTTCTTTCATTTTTTCTACAGTTAATAAATTTTCTCTAAAATTATTCTTCAATTTTTTCTCCTGAACAATACATAATTATAATAAATTATATCACATTTTTTACAAAAAAAGAAAATATTTAATCATTTTTTTCTCATATTTTTTATTATACAAAAAAGAGGCTTTTCACCTCTTTTAGACTATAACTTCATGATTATAAAATTTGAGAACTATATAAAATAGTTCCCAAATTATTAATTATTATTGGTTAATGAATTTAACGTTTTTGAAGTCTACGTTTTGGAAGAACAATTCAACTCTTCTGTTATTGTATCTTCCTTGTTGTGTATCGTTAGTATCCATTGGGTTAGTTTCACCTTGTCCAGTGATTGTTCCATAAGAAATTGAATTTTTAAGTCCATATTCTCTTAACAATCTTGCTACGTTTTGTGCTCTTGCAACTGATAATTTTTGGTTGTAAGCATTTGAACCAGTTGAATCTGTATGTCCAACGAAGTCAATTGTACCACCATCAGCGAATTGATTAATTACGTCAGCAATTTTTCTCAAGTCGTTTTGTTCATTTTCGTTTGGTACTCTTCCATCAACTTTAAATCCTCTGATTACACATTTTTTATCATCAACTGAGCAGCTAAATGGTAACACAGCATTTCCTCTAGTATCAATATTTTTATCTGGTTCTGCAGGTACTGGAGTTGGCACAGGTACTTCTACTGTTTGAGTTATGATTTTAGGTGATCTGTCATTTTTCAATTGACCAATTCTATATCCTAATCTTACTCCAACTGTGTCAGCATGATCTCTGTATTTATTTTCATAACCTACAGTTTTATCATTTACTTTAAAGTTAGATCTTTCATATAAAGCTTCTAATGAAACTGGTCCAAATTCAGTACCAATTCCTGCGGCTGTATATAATCCACCTTTAATATCCATTCCAACTTTTCTTGCTTCTTTTGCTTCTTTAGCAAAATTGTAACCTGCTCTACCTAATACATATAAAGCATCGTTTCCACCGTTAGTTGTAATTAAGTTAAATTTACCTAAAGCATAAACTGGTACATCTCTACCAATTTTTTTGGCATTAGCATAAGCACCATTTGTATCAGTTCTTTTTGGTTTTAATTTTCCTGAATTATTAGAGAATTTATATTCTGAACCTAATCCCCATTCAAATTCACCTTGGTTATCTACGATGTATTCAACACCTGCAGTTGCACCATTTTTCAATTTAAAATCAGAATGTTGCCAATTGTCAGCTCCTGATTTATATTTTCTGTAGAAATCATATCCACCTTTTACTTGGAATTCAGACGCTACAGCATTTAAAGCTAATAAAGCTGTTCCTAAAATAACTAATTTTTTCATTTTAATTTCCTCCTGAATCTTCTATTTGTTATTACTGCTGTATTGTACTATAGCCACAAGGTTATATTACAAAACATTGTGATATTCAAATTACTTTACTGTTTATTATAAAACTAAAACTTAATTAATTTCTAAAAACAATTTATGTAATTTGAAATTATTATTCCAACTTCCTTTGAAAATTATACAACATTTGATAAAAAAAATCAAGTCTTTTTGCTTATTTTCAAAATAAAGTTGAATTCAAACTAAATCCTAATTTACGTTTAAATACTACCATTTTTTTTCAAAAAAGTCAACACCTAAAATTTTATTTATCTATAATTTAACTGTGAAAATTATTCGATAATCCTATATTGACCAGCAATTCAACTATTAAAAATTTTTTTGAAATTTTATATATTTATCATTTTATCGATTGATTTTTCCAATTTTTTTAATGTTGAAATTCTATTATTTTTTATTTTTTCATTTTCCACATTTATCACAACATTGTCAAAATAGTTATTAATAACATTAGCACTATTTAATAAAGTACCCACATAATTTAAAAATTCTCCATTTTCCAATAATTCCAATTTATTCCCTAAATTTAACATTTCTTTTTCTTCTTCTTTTTCAAATAAATTCTCAGAAACACTAAGTTCACCTTTACTGTCTTTAACTATATTTTTTACCCTTTTTAAAAGATTTATCAACGTTTCAAAATTTTCTGTTTTAGATAGCTCCAAAAGTACAGAAAGTCTATCATCTAATTTAACAATGTTATTCTCAAGATTTATTTCATAAGAAATAAGTTCCTTTGAATATTTTTCACCTAGAACATTTGTGATTCTTTGTTTAAACAATTCTATTACATCTGAAACTACATTTTTTCCAAGCACTTTTTTATCACTTGAAAAAATTTCAAACGCTTTTTCAATTAATTTTTGGTAATCAAGCTCCAATTTAGAATTTAATGCCACTTGAATAATCCCTTGAACTGCACGTCTTAAAGCATACGGGTCTTTTGAACTTGTCGGTTTTAATCCCACCGAATAACAACCTACCACAGTGTCAATTTTATCAGCAATTCCAGCCAATGCTCCTTCAATTGTCGTAGGAAGTTTGTCATTTTGGTATCTCGGTAAATAATGCTCAAAAATTCCAAGTGCCACTTCTTTATTTTCACCTTGTCTTTCAGCATAAACTGATCCCATAAATCCTTGTAATTTTGTAAATTCTTTTTCTGCAATTACATTTGACACCAAGTCCGCCTTTGAAAGTTCCACTGTTCTTAAGATATTTTTCTTTTTCGCTCCATATCCCAATTCATCTGCCAAATATTCAGCGATTTTTTTACTTCTTTGCATTTTTTCATAAATTGTTCCCATATCTTTTTGAAATGTAACTTCTTTTAATTTTTCCACATTATCTGCAAATTTATTTTTTAAATCTTCGTCAAAAAAGAATTTTGCATCGGCAAGTCTTGGCTCGATAACTTTTTCATTACCTTTTTTCACAACTTCTGAATATTCTGGTGCATTTCTGATTACAATAAATTTATTAGTCAATCTTCCATTTGCATCTTTCACTGGAAAATATCTTTGGTGAGTTTCCATTGTAATCGTTATAATATCTTCTGGAAGAGCCAAATAATCGTGGTTAAACTCACCTTTTATTGCAAAAGGATATTCCACTAAATTCACAACTTCTTCCAATAAATAATTATTGATAATCGCAACATCACCATCATTTTCGCAATTTTCTTTTATACTTTTCAAAATTTCCGCTTTTCTCTCAGCTTTTCTAGCAATTACGCTATTTTCTCTCAATTTTGAGACATATTCGTCAGGATTTGAAATTTCCACATCTTGCGGTGCAAAATATCTCATTCCACGCGTTTTATTTCCACCTTTTAATCCTTCAAACTCAAAAGGCAATACTTCAGTCCCAAGCAAAGTTACAAACCATTTTATCGGTCTTGCAAATCTAAATGTTCTGTCTGACCATTTCATTGATTTTTCAAACTCGATTTTTTTAATAACATTCGACAATATTTCTGGTAACACTTCTTTTGTAGGCTTTCCAGCAATAAATTTTTCAATTGAAATATATTTTCCTTTTTCATTTTCAATAATTTTTACATCACTAGGTGTGGCTTTCTGTGATTTTATAAACCCTTCTCCAGCTTTTGTCAATGCTCCATCTTTATAAGCGATTTCCACTGACGGTCCAACACTTTTTTTGTCCAAATCTGTCTGTTTTTCAGCAATATCTTTTACAATAATCGCCACTCTTCTAGGCGTACTAAAAGACTCTATTTCTGAAAACGCAATTCTTTCTTCTTTTAACTCTTTTTCCGCAATTTTTTTCAAATTACTCTCTGCCTCGTCTACATATCTCGAAGGCAATTCTTCTAATCCTATTTCAAAAAGAAAATTCAATTTATTCACTCCTTTCCTTCTTTTTTTAACAATGGATATCCCAATTCTTTTCTTGCTGCCACAAATTGTTCAGCACATTTTTTGGCTAGGTCTCTTACTCTTAAAATGTAAGACATTCTTTCGGTTGTACTGATTGCACCTCTTGCATCAAGGTTGTTGAATGTGTGTGAACATTTTAGTACATAGTCGTAAGCTGGTAATACCAAGTTGTGAGCTAAGCAGTTTAATGCTTCTTTTTCATACATATCAAATAACTGAAAGTGCATTGGCACATCGGCTACTTCAAAGCTGTATTTCGACATTTCGTACTCGAATTGATATCTTCTTTCTCCATATTTTACACCCTTTGTCCACTCTAAATCTTTTACATCATCTTTATTTTGTAAATAAAGTGCAATTCTTTCAAGTCCGTAAGTCAATTCCGATGGAACAATTTCAACTTCTAATCCTCCAACTTGTTGGAAATAAGTAAATTGAGTTACTTCCATTCCGTCTAACCATACTTCCCATCCAAGTCCCCAAGCACCTAACGTAGGACTTTCCCAGTTATCCTCTACAAATCTTATATCATGCTCTTTTGGATTAATCCCCAGTGCAACCAGACTTTCTAAATACAATTCTTGTATATTTTCTGGTGATGGTTTCATTATTACTTGAAATTGGTGATGCTGGTAAACTCTATTTGGATTTTCTCCATATCTTCCATCTTTTGGTCTTCTTGATGGCTCAACATACGCAATATTCCAAGGTTCTGGTCCCAATGACATAAGAAATGTATCAGGGTTAAAAGTCCCCGCTCCAGTTTCCACATCATAAGGATTCCCAATTACACAACCTTTTTCTCCCCAAAATTTTTGAAGAGTTAATATAATTTCCTGAAAAGTCATTTACCTTTGTCCTTTCTCTTGATTTCTTTTTTTTAAAAGTTTTCTTAAATATATTATTCTTAAAATTAATATTAAAATAGCAAAATATTTTATTATTTCATAACCTATTATACCAATTCCCTTATCTGAAAATGGTATAAAGTAATCATCAATTATTTTGTAAAATGTAGATTTTTCCTTTTTTTCTCCATATTTTCTTATAATTTTTTCTGGATTTTTCAGATTAAGATTTTTTACTTTCAGTTTTTCTTTTGCCTGTTCTTCTGTCAAATGAAACAACTGATTTTGCGAATTTATTATAAAATAACCAGAATTTTTATTATATTCAATTTTATTCTTTTCAACTTCTTTTTCTTCTAATAAAGAAACTAATTTCTCTTTAGCCCTTAAATTTTCTAATACAGCTTCATCAAAATCATAAATATAACCAACCCAGCTATCTTTTATTTTATTTAAATTTTTTAAATATCCTTTATTTCCTAAAGAAAAACTTACTTCAGGAACAGTCGCATTATAATCAATTGTAAGTAAATAACTTCCTATTTTCAATTCTGTATTTTCTTTAATTGGAAACCAGATATAGAAAAAATTAATAGTAAAAACCAATATAAATCCGCAAATAATTAGTTCTGCTAATACCCTATTCTTAGAAAAATAAATAATAGTCAAAAATATAGCAAATATTAATGCTACAAGAAAAATAAGAGAAAATCCATAAACAGCAGCAAAAATCATACTATTTACCTTTTTTCATTTTATATTTTCTCACTAAATAATCTATCACAATAATATATATCCCAATATGGACATACATATCCGCAACATTAAATACAAAATTCCAAATCCCGCGAAAATCTATCATATCTATGACAAAATTTCTGGCAACTCTGTCAATCATATTCCCCAGTGCTCCAGCTGCTATAATTGAAATTCCGACTTTTGTCCACTTTGTATAATCTTTAAAATTTTTATATTCACTAAATATTATAAAAATAATCAAAAGCGTACTAAATATCGTAACTAGGTTTATTTTACCCTGTGCCAGTCCGAAAATCATACCGTGATTTTCAACATAAGTAATATGTAAAAAATTTTTTATAATTGGTATTGAAAACCCCACTTGACCTTTTGCAGCTTGATAAATCATATACTTTGTAACCTGATCAAACAAAGTTAAAACCAATATTATCATTCCATAATTCATAAATTAATTTTTACCTTCCAATTCAGTAAGCACTTTCGCACATCTTGGATCCACATCTGGATATTTAGGATTAGTTCCCACTTCTTCACTATATTTCCAACATCTTTCACATTTTTTACCTAATGCTTTTGTTACACCAATAGAAATTCCTTCAATTTCAGATTTTTCCAACTCATCTTCTACAAATTTAGTTTGCGATACAATAAATAAATCTGAAACTTCGCCTTCTGTATAATCTTTTAAAAATGAATATTCTTCGTTTTTAACATTCAGTAAAAGTCTGGCATCAAGCGAATGTCCAATAAGTCCACTTTGTCTTTGTGCTTCCAATTTTTTATTTACTTCTTTTTTCAAATGGTAGATCTTTTCCCATTTTTTTGCAAGTTCTTCGTTTCTATATTTTTTATTTGGCTCAATCCACGAAGATAAATGTACACTTTCTTCCTCTTTTAGCGCCGCAGGAATTCTTTCCCAAATTTCTTCAGCTGTAAACGACAACACTGGGGAAATAATTCTTACCAACACTTTTAAAACTTCAGTCAACACAGTTTGAGCACTTCTTCTTGCAAGTGATTTAGGTCCTTCACAGTAAAGTCTGTCTTTCACTATGTCAAGATAAAATGATGACATTTCAATCGAGCAGAAATATGTAATTTCTTGGAATAAGTTGTAAAATTCGTATTTATCATAGTACTCTGTTGTCTTCTCTTTCAACTCTTCCAATTTGTGCATTGCCCATTTATCAATTTCAAACATGTCGTCGTAATCCACTTTTTCAGTTTTGTAGTCAAAATCATTTAAGTTACCCATCAAAAATCTTGCTGTATTTCTAATTCTTCTGTAAGCGTCCGACATTTGCTGCAAAATATTTTCTGAAATTCTCACATCTTCTCTGTAATCCACTGAAGATACCCAAAGTCTTAAAATATCCGCTCCATATTTTTCTACAATATCTTTTGGAAGAATTGTATTTCCAAGCGATTTGGACATTTTACGTCCAAGTCCATCCATTACAAATCCGTGTGTCAAAATTCTTTTGTACGGCGCATCTTTTGTACTCGCAATCGAAGTTAAAAGTGAAGACTGGAACCATCCTCTGTGCTGATCGCTTCCTTCTAAGTATAAATCCGCTGGTCTAGGTAAATTTCTAGGAATTAATACACCTCTATGAGATACTCCTGAATCAAACCAAACGTCCATTATACTTCTCTCTTTTCTAATTTTTGTATCTTTTAAGTTCAATTTTTCCAATAGTTCGTCACCGATAATTTCGTTGGCATCATATTTCCACCAAATGTCTGTTCCTTCTTTTTTCACCAGCTCGATAACTCTATCCATAATTTCCGAATCGTAAATCACTTCATTTGTTTCAGTGTTATAGAATAATGGAATCGGTACTCCCCAAACTCTCTGTCTTGAAATTGTCCAGTCCGGTCTAGTTTCAAGCATCGCATTAATTCTATTTTTCCCCCATTCAGGTACAAATTCTACATTTTTTAGTGCATTTAGCGCATTTTGTCTGATATCGCTTTCATCGACGCTTATAAACCACTGCTCTGTCGCTCTGAAAATAACTGGCTTTTTACTTCTCCAGTCGTGTGGATATGAGTGAACGAAAGTCGTGTGATATAATATATGTCCACTTTCAGTCAAGTCCTCCACAATCGCTTTACTTGCTTTTGCGTAAAACATTCCTTCGTATTTTCCAGCTTCCTTTGTCATATGCCCCTTATCATCTACTGGCGACAAAATTCCAATGTTATATTTTAATGAATAATTGTAGTCGTCTGCCCCGTGTCCAGGCGCTGTATGAACTGCTCCAGTACCTGCATCTATTGTTACATAATCAGCATTCATTACCAATCCTTTTCTATCTAAAAACGGATGCTTGTAGTGAGTGTACTCCAATTCTGTCCCTTTAAATTCTTTTAATAATTCATACGACAAGTCCAATGTTTTAAACACATCTTCAGCTAATTCTTTTGCAACAATCAAATTTCCTTTTTCAGTTTTGTACAACCCGTAATCAAATTCAGGATGCAAAAATACCCCCAAGTTTGCTGGTAATGTCCAAGGTGTTGTTGTCCAAATTAAGATGTTTGCTTTGTCCACACCTAATTTATCAGCTAAATCTTTTTCTCCTTCAAATTTCACATAAATTGAGTGTGAAGTTATATCTTTATATTCAATTTCTGCCTCTGCAAGTGCAGTTTCAGTGGTAGGCGACCAGTACACTGGTTTTAACCCTTTATAAATGTATCCATTTTCATAAATTTCTTTAAATACTTTTAGTTGTTCTGCTTCGAATTCAGGTTTCAAAGTAACATAAGGATTGTTCCAATCCCCAAAAATTCCAAGCCTTACAAACTCTTTTTTTTGTTTTTCCACCCATTTTAGTGCATACTTTTTACATTCTTGTCTTATTTGAAGAGGGGTCATCGCTCTTGCTTTTTCTCCCATTTCTTCCATTATTTTCCATTCAATCGGAAGACCGTGAGTATCCCATCCTGGAATATATGGAGCATTGTACCCTCTCATTCTTTTGTATTTTAAAATAATATCTTTTAACACTTTATTTAAGGCGTGCCCAATATGAATATCCCCATTTGCATATGGCGGTCCATCGTGCAGTACAAAAAATGGATGCCCTTCTTTTAATGATTTTTCGTAAATGTTTGATTTTGTCCAATCTCTTAAAGTCAATGGTTCTTTTTGTGCTAAGTTAGCTTTCATCTTAAAACTTGTTTTTGGCAGATTTAACGTTTTAGCATAATCTACTTTTTCAGTATTTTGATTTTCTGACATTACTTCCTCCTATTTTTTTCTTTTAATTTACTATTTTTTATGTCTTTTATTATATCACAATTTTATATATTTTTAAATAACTCTAGCCTGAATATCCTTAAATATACAAAATAAGGAGATACTAAAATTTCACCAACTTTAGTATTCTCCTTTTCTTTAACTGTTGCATTTACTTTTTCTAAACTTCATAATTTTTAGTTTTAAATTTTTAATGAAGCATTCCTGCTCCAATGAATGTTAAAATACCTAAAACAGCTGCATAAGCTATTGAATATTTGACAGTAAATTTAAGCATATCTCCTTCTTTACCCATTAATCCAACTGTTGAAGCGGCAATTGCAATATTTTGTGGAGAAATCATCTTTCCTCCTGTCGCTCCACCTGTACCAGCGGCAATATACAACGCTTTTAACGCATCATTTCCTCCTAATTTTACTTGAACTCCTCCGAATAACAAGTTAGAAGCTAAGTCACTTCCTGTTACAAATGTACCGATTGTTCCTAGGAATGGCGAAATAAATGGGAAGAATTTACCTGTTGCAGCAAATCCTTTTGCTATACTTCCTATCATTCCACTATGTTTCATAACTACTGACAACGCCACAATTCCCATAATTACTATAACTGAAGGTAATTTACTAAGAATCGTTTCTTTCAAAGTTTCAGCCATAACTTTTGGTTTTACTCCTTGAATAAATCCTGCAATAACTGTTGCTACAAATAGTGGCGCAGCTGGTGCTAAAATCCATTTGAATGTTACCCTCGGATCTCCGCCGTCTTTAAACCAAGCAGCTTCATGTCCAAAAGCAAAGTTAAATTGTGTTGTTGTAGGTTCTAGTGCTTTATGAACAGCTTCTACAACTGGACTTGTTCCAATGATTAAAATTATCATCAAAATATATGGAATCCAAGCCATAAACGCATCTTTTCCAGTAACAGCCTGACCTTTGTTATTAGCTTGTGCATTTTTATCTTCTTTAATAAAGATTTTAGTTGCTACTATCATCAAAATCATTGCAAATAAACTTGATAAAATTGTCGGTAATTCTGCACCCATTGTTTTTGCAATAAATGGTTGTGTTAAGTAACCAATAATTGATGCGATAACCACAGGTAAAATTCCTCTTCCAAAAGCTGCGTTTTTTCCACCATCAATTTCTTTATTAGCCATTATTACTAAAATAAATGGTATAATACATGTCAATACTAACAATAATAATGATGTGTAAAATGCTGTTTCCCCTGGATTCAAATTAAAGTTTGTAATCATTGTTGTTACAGGTAATCCAACTGTCCCAAATGCTGTTGGTGTTGAGTTTGCAATAAGACAAATTAATGCTGCATTTAATGGAGTAAATCCTAATGAAACCATGATTGCTGCTGGAATTGCAACTGCTGTCCCATATCCTGCAATACCTTCTATAAATCCACCAAATCCCCAAGCTAATATCAATGCTTGAGCTCTTTTATCCGTTGAAATGCTTCCTAACATTGATTTGATTGTTTCAATTTTACCAGTTTTTACTGATAAATCGTAAGCAAATAGCGCTGCAAATACTACAAATCCGATAGGCATCCACGCTGTCGCAAATCCTTCAATAATTGAAGCGAAAACCCCTTGAATCGGCATTCTCCACCCTGGCATAACAAAATTTAAAATAATTGCCACTACTAAACTGGCATACGCACTAAACATTGCTGATTTCTTTAAAAATGTCAGCAATATCAAAAATACAACTACTGGCACTAATCCAACTAAAAATTCCATTCCTGAACCTTCCTTCTCTTTATATTTTTTAAAAAAAGTTTAAAAAGAAAAATTCTTTTAAAAATTAAAACATTTAAAACATTTTATTTTTTAAAATCAATTTAGTTTTTTAAAAATTCTTTAATTTTTTAGGTTATATTTTATCAGATTTGTTTGACAACGATTACTTTTTTAATATAATAGTCTTTTGAAAAAATGACTTAGCTATTTGATATAAATAAAATCACAAGTTTCTAAACATTTCTAATTTAAATAATATTTATGACTTTTTAATAACCCAAATTTCTCACTTATATATTATCAAATTTTTCAAAAAAGTACAAATATTTTTTAAAAAAATTTGTTTTTACGATATTTGCACTTTTTTAATATTTTTTAAATTTTATTATAATCCTTTTCTCGTAAGCCCCACTCTTCCACGTTCTTTATCCAGTGACAATATTTTAACTTTAATAATCTGCCCCACCGACAGCTCTTTTGTCGCATCTTTTACAAATTTATCAGAAATTTCAGAAATATGAAGCAGTGCATCCCCTTTTAGCCCAATATCCACAAAAGCCCCAAATTTCGCCACATTTCTTACGGTTCCTTCGAGAACCATTCCCTCTTGCAAATCATCCATCTTCAAAATATCCGATCTCAAAAGAGGTTTTTCAAATTCATCACGCGGATCTCTTCTATCCTTTAAAAGAGCCTCATATACATCTTTTGCCGTTTCATTCCCAAATTCATTTTCAGATATAATTTTTTTCAAATCAACATTTTTCAATTTTTGTCTAACTTCTTTCAAATTATCCTTCAAATCACTAGCTTTACATCCAGCCTCTTTTAAAATAGTTTCAGCAACGTGATACGACTCAGGGTGAATAATCGTATTATCCAGAGGATTTTCACTACTAGGCACAACGACAAATCCAGCCATCTGCTCAAAAGCCTTTGCTCCCAAGCCTTTTACTTTCGTAAGCTCTTTTCTGTCCTTAAAATCTCCATTTTCGTGCCTATAATCCACAAGATTTTTAGCTACATTTTTCTTAATTCCAGATACAAAACTAAGTAATGCCCACGAAGCTGTATTAATATTGACTCCAACATTATTTACAACATGCTCAATCGTCTGTTCCAAAGTTTCATTCAGTTTTTTTTGATTCACATCGTGCTGATACATTCCGACTCCAATTGATTTTGGATCAATCTTCACAAGCTCAGCCATCGGATCCTGAATTCTTCTAGCAATCGAAATCGCTCCTCTAGCCGTTACATCCAAATCTGGAAACTCTTCAATCGCAATTTTTGAAGCTGAATAAACTGAAGCTCCTGCTTCACTTACAATCAAATATGACACAGGTTTTGATGCTTCCTTTATAACATCTGCCACAAAACTTTCAGTTTCACGAGAAGCGGTTCCATTCCCAATTGCAATGATATCAACATCGTATTTTTTAATGTAGTCCAAGATTTTTTTCTTTGCGGTTGCAAGCTGCTTTGAATTGTGCATTTCTTCAACAAGGAAAAGCACATCATTTGTTTCATAAAATCCATCTTTGTTAATAATTACTAATTTACAACCTGTTCTGTAACCAGGATCAAGGCCCATCAATGTTTTTTTAGTTAAAGGTGGCTGCAATAGTAATTTTTCCAAATTTTCAGAAAAAATATTAATCGCTTCTTCCTCAGCTTTTTCAGTATAAATATTTCTCACTTCGTTTTTTATCGACGGATAAGCCAATCTATCCAGCGAATCTTTTATAACTTCGCTCAAAAATTCAACTAAATTTTTATTTTCAAAAGTATTCAAAATAAAGTCCATTATAAATTTTTCAGTTTTTTCGTCAATTTCAATGTCAACTTTCAATATTTTTTCTTTTTCACCACGATTTATCGCCAAAATTCTATTAGAAGCCGCTTTTTTAATAAGCTCCGAATATTCATAGTAATCTTGATAAACCCCTTTTTCATCATTTTCTTTGTTTTTTTCTACAACTTTTGAAGTCAAAATTCCAAATTCTGAAATTTTGTTTCTCAAAAATTCCCTTATTTTCACATCCTCCGAAATATTTTGAGCAATGATTAAATGCACTCCATTAATCGCATCTTCAACCGATACAACTTCTTCACTCAAATATTTTTCTGCTTCTTTTTGTAACTCTTCAAAAGTAGTTGTCGAAAGCAATGCAAATTCTGTCAAAGGCTCTAGCCCTTGCTCTTTCGCAATATCTGCCTTTGTTTTTTTCTTTTTCTTGTAAGGCAAATAAAGGTCTTCCACTTCCTGAAGTTTTGTTGCACAAGTTATGCTGTTTTTAAGCTTGTCAGTCAATTTCCCCTGCTCTTCTATAAGTCTTAAAACTTCTTCTTTTCTCTTTTCCAAATTTCTGTAATAAGTAACTTTCTCAATTACATCTCTAATTTGCTCCTCGTCCAAATTTCCCGTAACTTCTTTTCTATAACGAGCAATAAACGGCACAGTCGACCCTTCGTCAAAAAGTTTTATTGTCTTTTCCACTTGTGACTCATTAAAATTTAGTTCATTTGCCACATTTTTTAAAATATCCACAACAATCTCCTTTATATTTTTCAATTTCATTTTATAAAATTATCTCAAAAAATCTTTTTGAATTTTTTTCAAATTTCTATCTATATCTTTTCTTTTCAAAGTTTCCCTTTTATCGTGAAGTTTTTTCCCTTTTGCAAGTGCAATTTCCACCTTTACTAACCTTTTTTTTGTATAAACTGAAAGTGGTACAATTGTGTAACCTTGTTCTTTAATCTTGGATTCCCATTTATTGATTTCTCTTCGACTCAAAAGTAATTTTCTCACTCTTGACTCTGGCACATTGTTAATATTTCCAAATTCGTAAGGTGTTATGTGCATATTCATTCTGAACCTCCCATTTCTTACGTCATGGGGTTCTAAAATCTTTAAAAATATTCAAAAATTTTCTAAGAAGTTTGATAGCTTTACACTACCCTTATTCTTTTAGGCGTGTTCAGCTCACCTCTATTGTATAGGACGCTTAAGTCCACAACTTTACTTTTTCTTAATATGTTTAATGCTCCATTACAATCTGCATTTATGAGTTTACCTTTTTTTGTTTGATATAGTCCTCTTTTTATCCTTTTTCCACTGAATACATATTCTTGTAGATTTTCTTTATCATATATTGGAATTTCATCTCCATCAAAGAAACTTGCTTTTGATGTATAACTTTCTTCTTGTAGTTTAAATTCTATTCCATATAGTTTACATAGATATATTAATTTATCTCTTAATTTTCTATATGGTATATTTACAAAATTTTGATTATTTATACTTCCTATATTTGAATTTCTTTGAAAGTCCTCATTATATCCTAGAACTAGTTTTCCTATATCATTATTAAGACAATAATTTATTATTATTCTTGCTGCTTTTGAAAGATAATCTTCTATGCGATTATTTCGCCTTCTAGCTATTCTCTTTTGCCTTAATGTTGTGCATTCAGTCTTTTGTTTATCTTTTATACTTTGTAATTTTGCATTTATCTTATTATAGTATTGATTAATAGATTTTAATTTTCTACCGTCTATTAGGAATGAAGCTCCAGCATTAGTTACACAAGTACAAAGATTATCTATACCTAAATCTATTCCTAGTCCATTTTCTTTATTTAATTCCCTTTGAACTTCTTCTACTTCATAAGTATATTGAATTTCAAAGTACCTAGAATGTTGTTTAGGTATTATTCTAATCTCCTTTATCTTCTTGTCTTTTAATATTGGCGGTAGTTTTATTGCGATTTCCTCATGTGTCTTTCTAAATGAATTTGAATAAGGAACTATCAGAATATCATCTTTTAATCTAACAAATCCTATAACAAGAGTTGTAAAACCATCCTTAGCAAGATATTTAGGTAATTTTATTTTTTTAATATCATATTGACCATTTTTAGCAAGTTTTAAAAGTCCAAAAAATGATTTAAAACTTCCGTCTGCTTCTTTTAGAATTTGTTGAGCCATATTAGAATTTAACTTCTTATAGTTCTCACTATTTTTAAGCATTTTATAGTTTTCATTATAACTTAAATACTTTTTCTTATTAAAATAGTATTGTCTAACATTATATATAGCTTCATTAGTTAAGTTCTTGGCTATATGAGATAAATATTTTAAATTTCTAAACTCCTTTTTACTAAGATGTTTTACCTGTTGTTTTAATGTTAAATACATATATAATCACCTCCTTTTCATCAGAGATATTATACTATATATTCTACATTTTAACTATCAAAAAGTAATATTTTTTATTTATTTTTAAATATTTTTAAAGTTTTTAAAACCCCACAACAGTGGGAAGCGTCGTTCACATAAGTGCGCTACTACTTATGCAGTTCTCTTATGAACTTCTTGTTATCTCTAACAAGCACAGACTATATCTTATCCATATCCTATTTCAAGGACTTAGGCGAAACCACTTCCAATACCAATCGCTTGTATTGTACTCCCCTCACGAGGGATAGTCGTTGAACTTTCCTTTTCAGGCTTAGCTGCTGATTGTCTATTATCATAATACTTAGGTTTTAACCTTATACCATCTAGTATATTTTTTCTGATTTCTCCACTATCACACTTGTACCATATTTTAACGAAGATACTATGTTGTAGTTATACTAGCTTTAAGAGTTCCCAGCAATTCAGTTTCTTTGTTGCACAGTTCTTTCTGTGTCTACATACAAGTTTCCCTATATGCTTACTAAAATTCTCAAACAATTCATCTCACGACTAAAAGTCGCGAGTGTTCTTGCATTATTTAATAAAAACTTCATTTCTTATAATTCTTACGAAACTCTCTTTTATACTTATCTTACCAGCTTTTACAGATTTTACTTCTGTTCCCACAAGCTCGATTCCAGCCTCCAATTTTTCCTCTATAAAATAGTCATGATACGCTTTTTTATTTTTTGCTAAAATCATATCTTCCCCCTTTTATTGACTTGCTATTCCAAGTGAAAATAGTTTTATTAAATCTTTATTTTCATTTGCGTTAAGTAGCCATTTATCTCCATCTTTTACATAATTTATTTTAAAATTTTCATTCACAAAATTTACTTTATTTTCTTTAAATTTTTGTGCAAAGAAACTTTTTGTAAATTTTATTATTTCTTGTCTTGCTTGTTCATCCGTCATTTGTTTACTTTCAATAAATTTTGCTTTATCTTTTATTTGAATGTAGTACTCTGGCATAACACTCGTAATATTAGGATAATTTACTTTAAGGTCCATTTGAGCTTTATCACCATTTACTTCAACTTTTTTTATTTTATATTTTATTCTTTTAAATCCTTCCTCAATGATTGAAAACTCCTCTTCGCTAAGATTTGAGCTCATTTTTTTTACTTTGTTGTAATCACCGGTTTTCATAATTTTCATAGTGTCATCAAAATTTTTTTCGATTTTTTGCTCCTCTTTATTTCCACAGCTTATAAGCATAAAAAAACAAAAACTTATTAAAATTAATATTTTTCTTTTCATAAAAACTCCTCACATAATAAATTTACATTAATTTAGGACAATGTATGATCCTTTTTAAATACTATTTTATAATTTTTTACAATTTTTAAAAAAATTAGCTTAAAATTTAAAAATGAAGTTACTAAATAATTCTTTTTATTTTCATTTTCAATTTGTTTCGCTTTTTTCTTCTTCAAACGGAATAACTTCAATTTCCATCTTTTCGTAACTTGCACTCACAACGCTCACTTTTAATGTATTTCCCATCGTAAAGCTCTCATTTGTCCTTTTATTTATAATTTTAAAATTTTCTTCATCGTAAATAAAATTATCCCGTGAACTTGTAATATTATAAACAACTTCTATATGATTTTCAAGTTCCATAAATATTTTATTTTTATTCATTCCACTAAGTCTAGCTATAAATGTTTCACCAATTTTATCTTGCATATATTCAATTAATTTAATTTTTACACTATCTTCTTCCAATTTATCGGCAATTCGTTCGGTTTTGGAAATATTACTTGCTATCGCCTCAAAATCAGATAAATATTTTGTTTTTTCCCTCTCATTTATAAATCTTTCAATCGAACGCCCAAGCATCCTGTGGACAACTAAATCTGAATATCGTCTAATTGGCGAAGTAAAATGCAAATAATATTTAGAAGCCAGGCCAAAATGCCCAAGATTTTTATTTGCATATCTTGCCCGCTGCATAGCCCGTAAAATTAACTTGTGAATCAAATATCCTTCTGGTAGTCCCGTTGTTTTATTTATAATATTTTGAAATTTTCCAGGATGAATTTCATCCATATTTTTTAGTGAATATCCAAATTTTATAAGCGTTTCATTTAACGCTTGAATTTTAGCCTTGTCTGGATCTTCGTGAACCCTGTAAATCGCTGGAGTTTCTTCCCAAAATAATTTTTCTGCCACAGTTTCATTTGCAATTACCATAAAATCTTCAATTAACTTTTCAGCTTCCCCACGAGAACGAAGCTTAATATCTTTTACAAATTTATTTTCATCCAGCACAACTTTTATTTCTGGCAGTTCAAAATCAATACTTCCTCTTCTCTTTTTATTCGCACGAATTATTTTAGAAAGTTCCAACATATTTTTTAGCATTTCTGAAATTTTTTCATATGTTTCAAAAACCTTTTTATTTTCAAAAAATATTTCTTTTTTTTCTTCAGACAAATTCTCATTCTTTTCGTTTTTTTCGATTTTTTCATCTTTTTGATAATCAAAAATTTTATTCACATCGTCGTAAGTCATTCGATATTTAGACTTTATAACTGATTTATAAAAATTATTTTTTATAACTTTTCCTTTTGAGTCGATTTCCATCTCAACCGAAAAAGTTAGTTTATCTTCGTTTGGATTAAGCGAACAAAGATTGTTTGACAATTTTCTTGGAAGCATTGGAATCACTCTGTCCACAAGATAAATCGAATTTCCCCGCTTTAGTGCTTCACTGTCAAGTGCAGTATTTTCGCCAACATAATGAGAAACATCGGCAATACTTACAATAAGCTTGTATCTATCTTCTTTTTTTTCAACATACACGGCGTCATCCAAATCTTTTGCATCCACTCCATCAATCGTAATGATGTCAAGATTTCGCAAATCTTTTCTATTTGAAAGTTCATCTGTAAAATCTTCATCAATTTTATCTAGTTCTTTTAAAACTTCATTAGGAAACTTTTCTTCAATTCCTTCATTCAAAAGCAACGACGAAATTAAAACTTCTGTATCTTGCGGATTTCCCAAGACACTTACAATTTCTCCTTCTGGTTTTCGTGTATCATCTCCCCAAAAATCAATTTTTACAGCAACCAGATCTCCAGTTTTTGCGCCTTTTATAAATTTTTTTGGAATGTAGATGTCGCTTGTAGAATTTTTTGGACGAACAAAGCCAAAGCTCAAATTGTGCTCAAAAATCCCAACTATAATCTCTCTGTTTCTCTTAATTACATTTACAACTTCGCCCTCTCTTTTTTTAGAACTGCTACTTTCTTTCAAAATTCTCACCAAAACTGTATCACCGTTCATTGCGGTATTTAAGTACGCACCTGGAATAAAAACGCTATGTTCACCCAAAATGTCCAAAAATCCAAAATTCCCATTTCCAATAGAAATTTCTCCCCGCAAAAATCCTTCTTTTTCAGGCAAAGTGTATTTTCCATTTCTCTTCAAAAAAATTTCGCCCTTTTCTTCCCAGTGATTTAATAATGTTTTATAAATTTTTCTTTTTTTAGGACTCCACTCCAAAAGCTGTAAAATTTCCTGAAAATTAAATTCATAATCCTTTAACACTTTTTTTAAATATCTTAGCTCTTTTTCTTCCTTTTCTTCAATTTTTTTTATTTTTTCTTCCTCATGTTTTTTCAAATCTTTTTTATTTTCAAAACTTTTGTTTTTTTTATTTTTTTGATTCCTCTTTTTATATTTTTTTTCTCTCATAATCTCTCACCTTTTTTCTTGCTAAAAAAATTGTCCCAAAAAATTAATGAAACAAAAAATCATTAATTATTTTAGGACAACTATTTATCACCCGATATTTGTTTCTCCATCTATTTGAATTACAACACTTTGAATATTTGAAAAATTTTTCAAAATTGTATTCGACACCGCCTGAGAAAAACCATTAAATAATTCAGGATTTTTTTTCAAATTTAGAAACTCTCCATTTAACTTGACAACTGTTGTATTAACATTATTTATTCTCAAATTATAAGCGCTTCTAAATTTCATATTTTCATTAATAAAATCTGAATTTTTTATAATTTCATTAATAAAATCTCCTTCGACTAAATTCAACTGTCTAGGAATTGTCACTTCCTTTTCATTTACAGTCTTACTATTTCTATCATACACAAAAATAGTAATTGTCTGATAATTTTCTGCGTTATTTTGGATTCTCTCCTCTTCCGAACCTTTATCCACAGTAACTTCTATCGTGTCTTTGTGATCTTTATCATAAAAACTCGTAGCTACAACTCCAGCTGTTACCAACACAAGTATTATCACCCAACCATTTTTTCTAAAAAAACCTTTTTTTTTCTTAATTTCTTCTGCCATAATTTTCTCCAAATATTCGTAAACCTAATTATTTAAAATATTGTCTAATTCCATTAGCAATAGCTTGTGCTGCTCTTTCTTGACCTTCAGGTGTTAAATACTGTGATAAGTCACCGTAGTTATTCATAAATCCTAATTCCACCAAAATTGAAGGCGAATTACTTCCCCGAAGCACTGCAAAATTTGCTCCAAAAACTCCTCTTCTTCTAAGTCCAATAGTGTTTATAAGATTATCTAACACAGTTGTTGCAATAGCTTGACTTTTTTTCTGATTTGTTCTATAAAATATATCTTTTACGACTAAATCTGAAAATGGCGTATCTCCATAGCTTGAATCCACTCTATTTTCAATCTGTGCAACTCTTGCAGCATAACTTCCTTCATCTTTTTTACTAAAGTAAAATACTTCTGTTCCATTTGCCGATGAGCTTGAACCTGAATTTAAGTGAATACTTATAAAGAAATCTGCATTTGCATCATTTCCAATTTTAGCTCTTGTATCTAATGGTACAAAGAAATCTGAATCTCTTGTCATTATAACATTATAATCCCGTCTTAAATTGTTAGCCAATCTTGTTGCTACTTGTAATGCTATATCTTTTTCATTATATCCATTTCCTCTTGCACCTGAATCATGTCCACCATGTCCTGGATCTACAACAATAGTATATTTTTTATTTCCTGAAGTGGAATATCTTGGACCTGTCGATTGCTGTGGCTGTGTATAAGTACTTGTGTTATTATTTGGTCGTGAGTAACCTGATTGCTGTCTTGAACTTCCTATACTTGTAACTGTATTTGGTCCACGTGTTGTCGATACCGCAGGATTTCCATCTCCATTATTAAATGTTACTTCAACTTCTTTGTTTCTTGTAACTATTTGATATTTTGTCGATGGTTTTAAATAAAACATCAATGAAGTTGAAGAATTACTTTCATATACTTGAATTTTACTTATATACTGATCGTTTACAGAAGTAGTCTGTGGAATTCTTCCAGATTTTGAAGTATTCCAAAAACTTAAAACTAGAACATTGTCATTTCCAACTTTTGTAACAACTGTTCCCGGCATCATCTTTTTATTTTCTCTGAACACACCTTTAAATGTTCCATTACCGTAATTTATACTTTCTAAATTTTCTGCAAATATGACAGAACCTACTAAAAATAATAAAAATACTAATATTTTTTTCATTTTTCCTCCTTAAAACTTATCCTTTCTAAAAAATTATTTTTTTTCTACACTTGAAATAGATGTTTTCAAAACTGTTAATTTTGCATTTTTATCAACTTTGATTTCGACAGTTTCGCTTAAGACATTCGTAATTGTTCCTAAAATTCCTCCAGAAGTAATTACTTTATCCCCAACTTTAAAATTGTCAATCATTTCTTTTTGTTGTTGTTTTCTTTTTTTATTTGCAAGATATGTTGGTAAAAATATAAGTACCAATAAAATTATGTAAAATATTATTACAACAGTTGTGTTTTTCATTTTCGTTTTCTCC
Source organism: Leptotrichia sp. oral taxon 847 (assembly GCF_001553645.1). Classification (NCBI taxonomy): domain Bacteria; kingdom Fusobacteriati; phylum Fusobacteriota; class Fusobacteriia; order Fusobacteriales; family Leptotrichiaceae; genus Leptotrichia; species Leptotrichia sp. oral taxon 847. Next base: position 1,089,865 of record NZ_CP014231.1, read on the forward strand.
TTAATCTAAGATATTTTTAATTATACCACAAATTCTTATATGTTTCAATTTTATATTTTTTTGTTATACTTGATTATATATGATATCCCTAAAAAAAAAGAACTATTTTTATCAAATAATTCTTTTTTCTTATTATAACCCTGCTCCAAATTCTACACCTTTTCCAGAATAGTTGAATTGAATATTCTTTTCTGGGAACGGTGTTATTCCAAATTTCAATGAAATAACTGGATAATAACCTAACTTTTTGTTATTTGGTTTGTCCCATTTCATTCCTGCACCTATTTCCCATTCGACGTTTTCGAAACTGTGGCTTAATGTTGCCATTCCCAGTGTTAATTTATTTACTTTTTTGGCATACCAGGAACTTTCATATATTTCTGGATCAGACGCTTTTGATGCTCCATTTTGAACATATTGTAATTTTCCACCGATCCACCACGGTTTATCTGGATCTTTTGAAAACATGTATTTTGATTCAAATTCATGTCTTCTAAAATCGAAAGTGCTGTTACGAGAAGGATCATTTCTATAAATTCTATCAGGTCTTTCCATTACAAATGCGTATCTGACAAAAAATTTCTCCAAATATCCCGCTTCAACTTTAAAACTTAGATCATTTATTTTGTCAAATCCTTTCATTCCACTTGGATTCGTTGCGTCAGAACCATCTATTTGCATATCCATACCTATTTGAAAGTATTTTTTTTGACTTCTCAAACTTTGTAATTTTTTATTAAAATCATTTAAACTAAATTTATTTTGACGATAATTTTCTTCTTCGACATAGCTTTTATATGCTTCTTCTTCTTCGCTACTTAAAAATAATCTATTGTCATCCTTTACTACAATTTTATCAACTATATTTTTATTTGTATCTTCAATAGAAAAATTTTGTGTATTTGAATCTTTTACTGTATTTGAATTTTGTATTTCATTTTCTAAATTTTTTGTATCAAGATTTCCCAAATCTATTTTTTCAGCTTCTTCTTTTTCAGCTTCTACATCCGCTAAATATCTTGGTTTTGCATCATTTTCATATCTATATAAAAAACCGATTGTCGTATAGTCATTTCCACGAATATATCTATCATCAGAAACATTTGTAGGCGTATTTTTTAAATCTCTATAAGTTTTTTTCCCAAATCCGAAATTTACTCTAAAATAATGATCCGATTCAAATTTCTTATCTTTCATTTTTTTTGTATCATACACAAATCCCAATCTGTGGTAATTCGTTTTTAATTTTAGTGCAGGAGAACCAAATGTTGCTGTATTTCCAAAAATATCATTTGCTTTTAATACTAAGTTTGAATATTCAAATCCCCATTCGTTAAAATTTATTCCAAAAGTTCTGTCTTTTAATGATTCTTTATATATTTTCTGATTCCATCCAAGACTCGTATTTAATGGAAACAACTTTTTGTTCTTTTCTGAAAATTTATATAAGAAATTATCTCCATTGTTTGACAAAAATCCATATTGAAATTCTCTGTTAAAATCTCTTTGAGATTTAAAATGTTTAAATTCGTATTCATCGTTACTTTCTAAATCAAAACTTACAAATCTCTTTCCAGCTATATCCGCTTTAAAATAATTTCTTACATATCTATTTTTTAACCAGTTATCCCGAAAATGTCTATCATTTCTTAAGTTTAAATTGTAGTTAAATGTAACATTTCCAATTTGATAAATAAAATTATTACCAAATCCTGTAGCATTTGTTGGAATTTCTACAATGTCGTATCCCCCATACATTGCACTGTCAGCATCTGTTCTTTGAACTGTAAATGTTGCATCATTTGTCACCTTTACATCATATTTGTTATTTTTTTTGTACGTGTTATCAAAAAGTGTCGTAAATAATCTTGTGTCCATTGTAAAAATATTCATTGAAGGTTTTTGTCTTATCGTATTTCCACTTGCATCAGTTGCAACTTCATATCCAGTTGTAGAATTTAGGTCTTCCACCTTTCTCCCTTTTCTAAACTTTGGAACTGCCACACTGTTGTAATCACGATTTTCAAATCCCACATTAAATCCGACAAATGAATCTTTTAGCGGCAAGTCAATTCTGTCATTTCCAACATTAAATTTTTGACTTCTATATTTTTCATAAATAATTTTTTTAGCTCTTCTAATTGTTTCATTATCTTCATAAACTTTATAAATTCTGCTCTCATCTTTCGTTGAGCTATTTAAAAATAAACTGTTGTAATTTTCATTATCTCTTGTATAATCATATTCGTATTCTTTTTTTTGTACGTCAACTTGTTTTACTTGTGCGCCAAAATACAAATTATTTGAAAAATTCTGATATCCAGTTCTCGGCTCATATCCAAAAAATTCATATTTTTTGAATGGATAATAATTTCCGAAAGTTAATCCCCATTCTTGCCTTTTGTCATAAGCTGTCTTTTGAACCCAGTGAATTGTCTTATCATCACTACGGTCTCTCATTCCAAGCAATTCTCCGTACTCATCTTTATTTGAATCCAAATAATCAAATTTTATTTTAGGTCCTCTAAAATTAAGACCATAACTTCTTTTTTTCTATAAGAATTCAAATCTCCGACATAACCGGGATTGATATCACGAAAATCCTCATTATCAACCGTGATTTCTACATCCTTATTCCCATTTGTGTATTTTATGCTTTTGTACAAATCAACATCGGTTCTTCTCGGATCAAGACTATCATCTTTCATAATTTTATCATTTATGTCAGTCAATGCCTTTAATGCCTTTTTATCTTGAGTCCAATAATATTTTACATTCAATTCCCCATTTTGTCCCAATTCCTGATTTATATTCGCATCCCAAAATCCAATGTGCTTATATTTATTCACAAACGCTGTATAATCATCTTTTAACTTCGACCCATCAACTGCGTACATCAAATTCGTCGTAATATTTTGATAATTAATGTTCCAGATTCCATATCCAGCATCATAAAATTTTCTGTCTTCCTTTGCTTTTTTCGGGACATTTTTAACTTTGTGATTCACACGAAAATCCCACTCTTCTTTATGATTTCCAATGGGAACAACAAATCTATTAACCAAAATATTTCCTGAATTATTTCCCCAAAATGAATAGTCATTGGAAAATTTTAGTGCCAATTTTTGTTTTGTACTTAACTCAAAATCGACAAATCCCTGTGCAAGCGGTCCTAAATCGTAGTCAAATCCCATTATTCCAAAAAGTCCCCTGTCGCTGTCCATCCCGACATATGGAAAAAGTGTTGCTCTTTGGCTTGCAGGTTTTAGTGAAGTTACATAATACGGTAATTTTAACCAAGTTTTTCCACCAGCAATAACTTTTATATCCCTTGCAATCGCTTTTCTATTTGGATAAATTTCAAGTTCACTAGCTTCAATTTTATAATTTGGTTTTTCATAAGGACTTGTTGTAAACCATCCATTTTTTACTGTTACTTTTTTATTTCCCTCACTCAAAGTTTCCTCGCCACCATATCTGAGCTTCATATTGGTATCATAACTTTCAGAGTTATAAATTTTGGCTAACTTTGTATCCATATCAAAAATGAGGTTATCAGCTTTGACTTTTTGTGAACCTTGATTAAATTCCACATCTCCCGAACCCATAATAATATTTTTATTTGGAAGTTTTTTTAAGTTGTCCGCTTTTATTTTTATATCTTTATATTTAACAGTAACGTTTCCTTGTGTATTTATTTCTTCGGTGTCTAAATTTATTTTTGAACTCTCTGTTTCTAATTCTACCATTTCTGCACGTAAATTTTCAAAAAATATAATATAAAATAGAAAAACAAACAGCACTTTATATTTTAGTCTTCTCATAATTTTTTCAACCTTTTTAAAGTTTTTATTTTTAATAAATTTTCTGTATTTTTAGAATTATTATATCACATTTTTTTAAATAATCCAAAAGTCAAATTCTTCAGAAACTTTATCATATTTTTTATCTTTTCCTAAAATTTCCACAAACTCTTTAAAAGATTTTTTTGTTCGCTCCAAATAAGTTTTATCTCCTATCAGCTCTTCAATTTTTTCAGTAATTCCATGCCAAGCTTCATAAATTTCATCAATTTCGCTTAACCCTTTTTCAGTTATTTTTGTAAAAGAGTTTTTCCCCATTTTTTCCCGCACGACATATCCTTTTGACACCAATTTATCCACAAATCTTGTAACTGTTGACGGAGCTATCGCAAGAGAAGATGAAATTTGGTTCACCGAAAGTCCATTTTTTTCTTCTTTTAATAGCATCATTAAAAAAGCGTGAGTCGGACAAATGTCTATTTTTTCAAATGCTTCTTCTGCAATCTTATTTATCATTCTAAACATTTTTGAAATTGTAAAATATAAATACTCGCTTATTTCTTTTTCAATTTTATTACTGTTCATCATATCACTCCTTTTCATTCTTTAAAATTATAACTTGTACTTCCATCTAGTGCATCTTTAATTTCTATTCCCAAATCTTTCAAATTATCTCTAATCTTGTCAGATAGTTTAAAATTTTTCTCAATTCTTGCGTCTTTTCTCACTTCCAAAAGTAAGTCAATCAATTTATCAGTTAATTCACTGCATTTCTCGCATTTTTTTTCGTTTTCCAATTTTATTCCGAGTACATTTTCAATTTTATTTTTTAGCGATTCATATGAACTTTTTATTTCACAAATAACATCTTTTCCGTTCTCAAATTTAGTAAGAAGTTTATTTGTATATTTAATTTGCTCAAAAATTGTAGCCAATGCTTGTGGCGTATTCATATCTTCATCCATCGCCAAAACAAATTTTTCGTCAAACTCTTTAATTTTTTCAAAAGAATTTTCATTTTCAGATAAACTTTCTTTCGTCAAATTTACTGCATCTTCAAATTTTTTCATCGCATTTACCATATTTTGCAAAGTTTTTTTTGTATCTTTTAGTGCTTCGAAAGAAAAATTAATCGGCTTTCTGTAATGAGTGCTCACCATAAAAAGTCTCACCACATTTCCAGAAAATTTTTCCAAAATTTCACGCAGTAAAAAAAAGTTTCCTTTTGATTTGGACATTTTATCGCCATTGATCTGAACAAAGCCGTTATGCAGCCAATAATTTGCAAAATTTCCGTGATAAGCGCAACTACTTTGAGCAATTTCATTTTCGTGATGTGGAAAAATCAAATCCTGTCCCCCACCGTGAATATCAAATGTATCTCCCAAATATTTTTGCGACATTGTACTGCACTCTATATGCCAACCAGGTCTTCCTTTTCCCCAAGGTGATTCATAAAACGGCTCATTTTCCTTTTTACTTTTCCAAAGGACAAAATCCAGTGGATTTTTTTTTATTTTAGAAATATCAATTCTAGCTCCTGCTTCCAGCTCATCAATTTTCTGATTGGACAATTTCCCATACTCAGAATACTTTTTCACCTCAAAGTAGACATCTCCATCTTTTTCATAAGCAAAACCATTATCTACCAATTTTTTTATAGTTTCTATTATTTCAGCAATATTCTCCGTAACTTTTGGTCTTTTCACCTCGCTCAAAATATTTAACTTTTTCACATCTTCAAAAAATCCATTTATATATTTTTTAGTAATTTCTTCGCACGGCAGTTTTTCTTCGTTAGATCTATTTATAATTTTATCGTCAATGTCCGTAAAATTTTGTACAAACTCAACTTCATAATTTTTATATTTAAAGTATCTAGCCAATACGTCGAAAACAACAATCGGACGAGCATTCCCCAAATGTATGTAATTATAAACAGTAGGTCCGCAGACGTACATTTTTACTTTATTTTCTTCAAGTGGTACAAATTTTTCCACTTTGTTTGACATTGTGTTGTAAAATTCCATCTTACCTCCTAAATCTAATTTTTCAAATCATTTTTTATTTCTTTTTTTAAATAATTTTCCCAATAGAATATCCAACTCAATTTAATAACAATATAAATTGGTATTCCAATAAACGCCCCACCAATTCCAAAGAGCGCTCCACCAATCAAAACTACAAGAAGTGTCGTAATTGGATGCATTTTTACTGATTTTCCTGTAAGCCAAGGTTTTACAATGTTAGCTTCAATAGTTTGAACAATTGTAACTATCACAACAATGACAATTACTAAATTAAATGATTTTGTTGCAGCAAAAAATATCACGGGAATAAGTCCGATAAATGGTCCTAAAAATGGTATCACATTTCCAAAACCGATAATTATAGAAAATAAAACACTGTAATCCAGTTTCAAGCAATAAAAAATTATAAAAGACGCTATTCCAACAATCATACTGTCAAGCACTGTAACTAAAATATATTTCCCAATAGTCTGATCTATCTTTTTCGCTAAATCAACCAATTTCCCTTCACTGTCAATCTCAGATAAAAATTTTTCTATCCAAATTTCAATATTGTCGTAACTAAAAATAAGCATAATTGTAAAAATCGGTGTCATAAAAAGTAGTGTAAATGTACTACTTACAATGGAATAACTAGAAGTTAGAAGTTGTACTGTTATATTAATGATCACATCTTTAGAATTTATAATGGCGTTTTTTAAATCAATGTTGTTGGCTTCCATAAAACTAAACGCTTTTTTTTGAAAATTTCCCTGATTTTTCAAAAAGAATTCGATTAAACTCGAAACCTGCTTTGCAATTAAAGGAATAAATGCAAGAACAATATATATAAAAATTGCAAAAAATATTGAAAGCACAAGTAAAATTGCCAAATTTCTATTTTTTATGAGCTTTTTAGCCGCTTTTTTTTCATTTTTTTTATTGCTTATCATATCAATGATTGGCATTAGTGAATACACAATAATAAACGACAAAATAAACGGGAAAATCGTGCTTATAGCAAGATTAATTGGCTTTTTAAAATAATCGTAAACCTTAAAAAAAAGTAAAATTGATAAAAACAAAAGTGTCACTACAATTAGCACATTTTTCATTTTTAAAATTTTTTCTTCATCATAAAATTTCATTTATCTTCCTTTCCAAATTTTTTATCCAAAAGTTTTATCAGCCTTTTTGTTAAACACTATTTCAATCGGACATCCTTCAAATCCAAAATATTCCCTAAGTTTATTTTCAATATATCTCTTATAAGAAAAATGAATTAACTCGGGATTATTTGTGAAAAATACAAACTTTGGAGGAGCCTGGCTAATCTGTGTTGCATAATTAATTTTAACCGCTCTTCCTTTTCGAGTCGGCACAGGATTTTGTGCAACAATTTCTGCCAAAATCTGATTTAATATTCCAGTCGTAACTTTTTTATGATATTCTTCATTTATAAATTTAGCCTGTTCCAAAATATTAAGTGTCCTTTTTCCTGTAAGTGCTGAAATTGTAATAATTGGAGCATAATCCAAAAACGCCAAATCTGCTTTAACAAGTTCAGTAAACTCTTTTACACTATTATCATTTTTCTCAATCAAATCCCACTTATTAATTGTAATAATAATCGGCTTTCTTTCATCATAAATCATTCCTGCAATCCTTTTGTCCTGATCCGTCAGAAGTTCTGTTGCATCCAGCATAAGTACACAAACATCTGCTCTTTTAATGGCTTTCATCGCACGAAGCACACTGTAATATTCGATGTCATCCTCCACTTTAGATTTTCTCCGAATTCCCGCAGTATCAATAAGGGTATACATATCTCCATTGTATTTTAAAGCCGAGTCAATTGTATCTCTAGTCGTTCCAGCAATATCGCTCACAATCGAACGCTCTTTATTTAATAGTTTATTTAAAAGTGAAGATTTTCCCGCATTTGGTCTTCCAAGAATCGCAATACTAAGTCCTTCTGAAATTTCTTTAACATTTTTATCTTCAAATTTTTCAATTACAGCATCCAACAAATCCCCCAAATTCGTTTTATGCTCCCCTGAAATCCCGATAACTTCTTCAAATCCAAGCCCATAAAATTCAAAAATATTTTCCTTCTCCTTTATATAGTTGTCAATTTTATTGACAGCCACAATAACTTTTTTACCTTGTTTACGAAGAACAGTTGCCACATCCTCATCAAGCCCAGTAATTCCAGCTTTTCCATCCACCAAAAATATAATTACATCCGCTTCATCAATTGCAACTTGTGCCTGCTTTTTAATTTTACTCATCATGAAATCTTCTGTTCTAGGTTCAAGACCACCTGTATCCACAAGTATAAATTTTTGTCCCAACCACTCCATCTCACGATAAAGTCTGTCACGAGTAACTCCAGGTTCATCTTTCACTATTGACAGCCTATCTCCGACCAGTTTATTAAACAATGTTGATTTCCCCACATTCGGTCTACCAACAATCGCTACAGTATGTCTCATTTTACCTCCATTTTCATTTTTATAATATCATTTCTAATCTTTTATTTGTATATTCAATTCATACTCTCTTATTCTAACATATTTTTCACTTTTTTATTAGTCTTTTTTCGCAAGAGGGTAAACTTTTTTGTAAATAAAAAAACTGCTTCATAGAATTATCTTTATGAGACAGTCTTTTTTCTTCCACATCCAGTGAACTACTCCCACTTGTAGAATTGGGAGCTTCTTGGGAAGTATCTGCGTATGACTAGCCAAATATATTTACCAAGCTCTTCGGGTAGTTCCTACCCTGATATATTTTTAGTGTAATACATTTTGCTATAAATGTCAATCAAACATGCAATTCATCTCCCACTTATAAAAAGCCTACGACTTCTTGCTATCTTTTTGTTAAAAATCTAAAACTTTTCTATTTCAAAAAATACACTAAATATCTAAACTTAAATCAATTCCTGCCAATTTAAGAAAAAAATCAAATACTGATAAAATGCCACCAGAAAAGTATTTATTTGCCAAATACACTATTAATATTATTATCACAACTCCATATTTTTCAATATAACCGTAAACTCTTCTAATTTTTTCAGAAGAAAAGAAATAAACAATTCTTCCGCCGTCTAAAGGAGTTATCGGTATCAAATTAAAAATTCCAAGTAAAAGATTAATCAAATAGAGATAAATAAAGATTTCCACAACAATATTATTTATTCCAAGTCTATGTCCAATAATTCTAAGCACAATCAGCGAAATTGCTGCAAAAATAAAATTCACCGTAACTCCGGCAATACAAACACAAAAAATCCCCTTTTTTTGAGGAGTCAATTTTGAAAAATTCACAGGTACAGGCTTAGCCCATCCAATTAAAAACTTAAATCCACAAAGAAATATAACAGCAGGAAAAATAATACCCAGTAAATCAACATGCTTTAATGGATTTAAAGTTATTCTCCCCATATTTTTTGCCGTATCATCGCCAAAACAATATGCAACATACCCATGTGCAATTTCATGAAAAGTCATTGAAAATATATAAACCACAAAAATGATTATTATATTCATCGACATTTCAAGATTTTCAAAAAATTTAAAAATAAGAAGGATAGTCACTAACAAAAATATTCCTATTCTAAATTTAAAATTTCTATTCCAAAAAGATAAAAATTTATCGAAGAATTCTCTCATATTCATAAAAAACCGCTCCAGAAATAAAAAAAAGTGGCGTCCCCGGTTGGACTTGAACCAACGGCCCTCTGATTAACAGTCAGATGCTCTAACCAGCTGAGCTACGGAGACGCAGAAAAGAAAAAGTTTGGCGATTACCTATTTTTCCTAGTGAACACTAAGTATCGTAGGCGTAAACAGACTTAACTTCCGGGTTCGAAATGTAGACCGGGTGTATCCCTGTTGCAATAGTCACCAAACAGAATATAAAGGGTATTGAAAAAAGGCAATGAGAAATAAATAGTAGGCTAAGTAAAAGACAAAAAAGCTTAAGTAATATTAGTACTGGTCAACTGAACGCATTGCTGCGCTTACATCTCCAGCCTATCGACCACATAGTCTATGTGGATACTGGGAATACTCATCTTAAAGGGGGTTTCTCGCTTAGATGCTTTCAGCGATTATCCTAACCAAACGTGACTACTCAGCCGTGCCACTGGCGTGACAACTGATACATCAGAGGTTTGTCCATCCCGGTCCTCTCGTACTAAGGACAGAACTTTTCAGTATTCCAGCGCCTGCAGTGGATAGGGACCGAACTGTCTCACGACGTTCTGAACCCAGCTCGCGTGCCTCTTTAATGGGCGAACAGCCCAACCCTTGGGACCTTCTCCAGCCCCAGGATGAGACGAGCCGACATCGAGGTGCCAAACACTTCCGTCGATATGGACTCTTGGGAAGTATCAGCCTGTTATCCCCGGGGTAGCTTTTATCCGTTGAGCGACGGCCCTTCCATCAGGGACCGCCGGATCACTAACTCCTACTTTCGTACCTGCTCGACCCGTCGGTCTTGCAGTCAAGCTCCCTTATGCGTTTGCACTCGAAGGCTGATTTCCATCCAGCCTGAGGGAACCTTTGAACGCCTCCGTTACTCTTTTGGAGGCGACCGCCCCAGTCAAACTGCCCACCTAGCACTGTCTCCGGTAAAGGATTAGAATTCCGACAACATATGGTTGGTATTCCAACAGTGACTCAGAAAAGACTGACGCCTTAACTTCGAAGTCTCCCAACTATCCTATACACACATTGTCAAAACCCAATGCCAAGCTACAGTAAAGCTCCACGGGGTCTTTCCGTCCTACTGCAGGTAGTCGGTATCTTCACCGACATTACAACTTCACCAGGTCTCCAGCCAAGACAGCTCTCAAATCATTTCACCATTCGTGCAGGTCGGAACTTACCCGACAAGGAATTTCGCTACCTTAGGACCGTTATAGTTACGGCCGCCGTTCACCGGGGCTTCAAATTGGAGCTCTCACTCCTCCTCTTAACCTTCCGGCACTGGGCAGGTGTCAGCCCATATACGTCGCCTTACAGCTTAGCATAGACCTGTGTTTTTGGTAAACAGTTGCTTGAGACTCTTCACTGCGGCCTGTTTCCCCTTGAGGTGTTTCTCCTCTTAAGTATATCAGGCACCCCTTCTCCCGAAGTTACGGGGCTATTTTGCAGAGTTCCTTAGCTAGAGTTATCCTGTCGGCCTTAAGTTTCTCACTCTGTCCACCTGTGTCGGTTTAGGGTACGGGCACTGACGAGTCTTGTTAGAAGTTTTTCTAGGCAGTGTAGGATTTGTGACTTATGCAAAAGCACTTACCCGTAGGGTCTCACCTATAGGCACGCGGATTTACCTGCGTGCCCAGGCTAGGTCTTTAGAAAGGCTATTCCGACAGCCTTCTCACATACCTTACTGCGTCACTCCGTCACTCAGACGACTGACAGTGGTATAGGAATATTAACCTATTTACCATTCGCGATCACATCTCTGCTTACGCTTAGGTCCCGACTTCCCCGGGGCGGACGAACCTTCCCCCGGAAACCTTGGACTTCCGGCCGGAGGGATTCTCGCCCTCCTTCTCGCTACTCATTCCTGCATTCTCACTTCTGATGTCTCCAGCAGGCCTTACGGCCAGCCTTCGTAGACCTACAGAACGCTCTCCTACCAAGCGGCTATGCCGCTTCCACAGCTTCGGTTTATGTCTTTAGCCCCGTTACATCTTCGGCGCAGATACTCTCGACCAGTGAGCTATTACGCACTCTTTTAAGGAGTGGCTGCTTCTAAGCCAACCTCCTGGTTGTCTGTGAATATCCACCTCCTTTCCCACTTAGACATAATTAGGGACCTTAGCTGGTGGTCTGGGCTGTTTCCCTTTTGTCCATGGACCTTATCATCCATGGACTCACTCCGAATCAGTAATAAATGGTATTCGTAGTTTGCTTGATTTCGGTAAGCAATATGCCCCCTAGATCATACAGTGCTCTACCCCCACATATCTAAAATTCAGGCTGCACCTAAATGCATTTCGGAGAGAACGGGCTATTTCCTAGTTCGATTGGCTTTTCACCCCTAGACCTATCTCATCTCCCAACTTTTCAACGGCGGTGAGTTCGGCCCTCCACTGAGTCTTACCTCAGCTTCAGCCTGGACAGGCCTAGATCACTAGGTTTCGCGTCTATGACCAGCGACTATGTCGCCCTGTTAAGACTTGGTTTCCCTTCGGCTTCATTAATTAACCTTGCCACTGATCATAACTCGCAGGATGATTAACCAAAATCCACGCAGTCACACATAAAGTGCTCCTACCGTTTGTAAGCACACGGTTTCAAATTCTATTTCACTCCCTTGCACAGGGTTCTTTTCACCTTTCCCTCACGGTACTCTTCACTATCGGTCAATAACAGTATTTAGCCTTACGTGATATGGTCCACGCAGATTCACGCCAAATTCCTCGTGCTTGACGCTACTCGGGAGTTTCAAATCATAGCACAGCATATACGACATACAGGACTATCACCTTCTATGGTTCAGCTTCCCATCTGATTCTTCTTACTGCTATGCTACTTAGACATTATGGCATAAGTCGTATGAAATCCCACGACCCCGTACCGGCAACGCTGCCAGCTTGGCACCGGTACGGTTTAGGCTTATCCCCGTTCGCTCGCCGCTACTGAGGGAATCGTTTTTACTTTCTTTTCCTCCTGTTACTTAGATGTTTCAGTTCACAGGCTTACCGCTTTCGCGCATACCATCTGAGTATGCAGGTTACCCCATTCGGAAATTCAGGTGTCATTGATTATGTGCATCTCGACCTGACTTATCGCAGCTTATCGCGTCCTTCATCGGCTGTTATTACCTAGGCATCCTCCGTGTGCTCTTAATTAGCTTTTTTTTATTAACAGAATAAACTATTTTGTTGTAATCTTTTACCTACTATTCATTTCCCATTGTCCTTTAAAAGAAAAACTGTAAAGAAGAAGAAAGTGTAGAAACAAACTCCTTAGAAAGGAGGTGATCCATCCGCACCTTCCGGTACGGATACCTTGTTACGACTTCACCCCAATCACTGTTCACACCTTAGATGCCTTCTTCCGAAAGGTTAGACCGGCAGCTTCAGGTGCAGACAACTCTCGTGGTGTGACGGGCGGTGTGTACAAGACCCGAGAACGTATTCACCGCAGCATTGCTGATCTGCGATTACTAGCGATTCCAACTTCATGAAGTCGAGTTGCAGACTTCAATCCGAACTTGGACTGGCTTTGGAGGTTAGCTAGGCATTGCTGCATTGCGTCTCTCTGTACCAGCCATTGTAGCACGTGTGTAGCCCAGATCATAAGGGGCATGATGACTTGACGTCATCCCCACCTTCCTCCTGCTCTTCGCAGGCAGTCTCGCTAGAGTCCCCAACTTAATGATGGCAACTAGCGATAGGGGTTGCGCTCGTTGCGGGACTTAACCCAACATCTCACGACACGAGCTGTCGACAGCCATGCACCACCTGTCACTCGGTTCCCGAGGGCACGGTGATATTACTATCACCTACCGAGGATGTCAAGATCTGGTAAGGTTCCTCGCGTTGCGTCGAATTAAACCACATGCTCCACCGCTTGTGCGGGTCCCCGTCAATTCCTTTGAGTTTCAGCCTTGCGGCCGTACTCCCCAGGCGGATTACTTATCGCATTAACTTCGGCACGGACACTCTTCATGCCCACACCCAGTAATCATCGTTTACAGCTAGGACTACCAGGGTATCTAATCCTGTTTGCTCCCCTAGCTTTCGCACTTGAGCGTCAGTTATCGTCCAGTGAACTATCTTCATCATCGGCATTCCTGCACATATCTACGAATTTCACCTCTACTCGTGCAGTTCCGTCCACCTCTCCAATACTCTAGCAAAGCAGTTTCCAAGGCAAGCTATTGGTTGAGCCAATAGTTTTCACCTCGGACTTGCAAAGCCGCCTAGATGCCCTTTATGCCCAATAATTCCGGATAACGCTTGCGACATACGTATTACCGCGGCTGCTGGCACGTATTTAGCCGTCGCTTCTTTAGCAGGTACAGTCAGAACTTCGTCCCTGCTGAAAGCACTTTACGATCCGAAGACCTTCATCGTGCACACAGAATTGCTGGATCAGGGTTGCCCCCATTGTCCAATATTCCCCACTGCTGCCTCCCGTAGGAGTAAGGGCCGTATCTCAGTCCCCTTGTGGCCGTCCACCCTCTCAGGCCGGCTACCTATCATAGCCTTGGTAAGCCGTTACCTTACCAACAAGCTAATAGGACGCAAAGCTCTCGGATGGCATTGCTTTTCATGAGCCGGCTATGCGGCAGGCTCATAATATCTGGTATTATCAGTCGTTTCCGACTGTTATCCCGGACCATCCGGCAAGTTCTTTACGCGTTACTCACCCGTCCGCCATGGTTAACGCGGTGCAAGCACCGTTTCCCCATAGACTTGCATGTGTTAAGCATTCTGTCAGCGTTCATCCTGAGCCAGGATCAAACTCTTCATTCAACAATATATTAAATTTCACCTTACATATTTTTTTAATCTATCACACTTAAATTCTTCTTCTTTTTTCATTGTCCTTTTGCGACACTTTTTGTATCGACGAAATATATTATATCAAAGTTTCTTTTCCTTGTCAACTACTTTTTTCCCTATTTTTTTCTTTTTCATTTTTTCAATTTGATTTTTAATCTTTTGTAGATTATTTCTCTTCTGCAGTGCATCGTTTCTCTTTTTCTTGTTCCTTTTTATTATTCTAATAATCTCCTGTCTTTCATTTGTTAACTTCCGATATTCCTCAATTGTATTTCTTAATTCCATAACTTTTTTTATTAAATAGTATTTTCTTGCAACTGGTGTAGTAAATGTCTTTAAATTTTCTATATTTAATAAATATATTGGTATCTTTGAGAAATTTTTTATATCATTTATCCTGCTAGAAGTTGAAATTATTATTATCTGTTCGTACCTTTTTTCTGTTTTATTTATGTTTTTTTTAAATTCACTTAAATTAAAAACTTCTACTATTTCCAAAAACCCCGATATCTTCCAGATCTCATTAAATATTCTCATAATATTATTTTCTTCTATGTCCATCAAAACTATAGTTTTTATCCTTTTTATCTCTTCTTTTGGCACATATATTTTTTTTATTTTCCTGTCTATAAATTCTTCATCGTTATGCATTTTTCTTTTCTCTTCAATCTCATAAAGCTCTATACCTGAATTTTCTTTCAATGAGAGTTCTTTAATTTTTTTGTTTATATCTTCTATTACTGACTTTTCTTTTTTTGACTTCGTTTTCAAGTTTTTGTAAAGATCTTTTACTATTTTGGGATAAAATTTTATGTTTTCTTTTTTCAAAATCTTTTTTATCATCGTAAAATATTTTTCTTCCATTCCATTTTCAACAGATACTTCTTTTTCCATTTCATATCTCTGAGATTTCAAATCCATTAAAAATTTTGTTAATATTTTATATTTTTCCTTCATAGAATTTATACTGCTATTTTCTTCCAGATATAAAAATATTTTTCTTTGAATATATTTAATATTTTTTATATCCAATGTTAATTCTAGGTTTTTAATGTAAAAATTTTCTGAATAAATATCATTTTTCTCATTTTTTAGCCTTTTTAACAGAATTTCTTCTAGAAATTCTCTTCTGATTTTATTTAGCTTATATCCCTTATTTCTAAACAATTCTTTTATATTTATAGAATCTTTGTACTCTTCATAACTTATCCCATATTTAAATAACACTTTCTGAACATCGCTCTTTATCTTATTTTTTTCATCTTCCTTTAAATTTAGTTTTTTTATTATTCTATAAATACTTAATTTTTTATCACTGAAAAGTAAGAATAGTTCGATTAGTTCTCTTCTATAGGTTCTTTTTAATTTCTTTTCTTCGCTCTCTAATTTAAAAATCTTCTCATTGTAACTTCCAAAATAATAAACATAACTGTAATTACTATAAACAACTTCTGCATTGATTTCTTTTAAAACATCATTAATCTTCATAAGTATATATTTTAACTGTCTAAAATTATACCTACTTTCTATATCTCGCTTACTTACAATCTTAAAATTTATTATCTCCCTTAATAAATCCTTTTCTTCCAAGTCCAATTTCATTACATAAATCACCTTAATTTATAACTATTAAAACTAATTTAATAATATCAATTATAAATATTATTTTTTAGGTGCTTTTATAATTTTAGTAATCTTGATTTTTAAACTTGTAATTAATTTATTTTGATTAATTTTTAATTAAAATTAATTGTAAAGAACTTTTTATAAAAAGGATATTTATATTTTTATAGTTAATTTATCTATTATTATCATAATTTTTCTATTTATATAGATAAAATAAAAAAGGTGTTGTGGAGACACCTTCTTTATTTTTTGGAGAGAAAATCAATTCGTGAAAATTGATTTTATCTTAGTTATATATAAATATAGCTAAAACCATAATTATAGTTGTGAACTTTTTTCACAAAATTTCATTAAAATTCTTTTTTTATTTCTTCAACCCAAGCGTCGATTCTTTCGTCTGTTAAATCAGATTGATTTACTTCGTCCAATGCAAGTCCTAAAAATTTGTCGTCTTTCACTGCTCTTGATTCATTGAACTCATATCCTTCTGTTGAAGTATTTCCAATTACAGTTGCTCCTGTTTTTGAAATTTCTTCATTTATAATAGCCATTCCGTCCATAAATGTGTCGGAAAAAGTTCCTTGATCTCCACTTCCGAAATATGCTACCTTTTTCCCAGCTAAATTTAAATTAGCTAAATCGTCTAACACTGCTTGCCAGTCATCTTGCAAATCTCCAAATCCCCAAGTTGACGTTCCTAAAATTAATACATCAAAATCTTCAAGTTTGTCTACATTTCCATCAATGTTAAAAACTTCTGCTCCATCAATTTTTTCTGCAATTCTATTTGCTATATCTTCTGTAACTCCAGTTGTTGAACCGTAAAAAATACCTACTTTTGCCATTTTCTAACCTCCGTTTGATTTAATTTATATTCTATATCCAGTCTTTATTTTTAAAAAATTATATGACTAAATATATCACATTTTACTTTGATTGTCAAATTTTTTTAAAATTAACAATTTTTTTTATTGTATTATATCAAAATAATTTAATTTAGACAACCATTTTATTTTTTTAAATTTAAACTCTAAAATTAAAACTGAAAAAAATTTAACTGACATATAATAATAAATATATTTAGCATTTTATTTCGTTTTTGATTCTTGCAACAATATGTATTCTAACAACAATTCCAAAAAATGGATTATGAAAAGGATTTGTATTTCTTCTATATTTTTTATGACAAACCTCCAATATCTATAATATTTGGTTATATTTCAATTTTTAAAGAATTCTTTTCCACTTCTTGGATTTGGCTTTTGTATAATAAAAAGAGGAAAATAAAATTTTAAATTACTTGTTTTATCCAGCTCATCTTTTGATTTTGGAATTTTTAAGATTATATTTTAAAATACCATTTTTTGCTAGGTTTATGACAAAAAATTTATCTCCATTCAAATTTTTAAAAAGGCAAAAGTGCTTCAATCTTAAATTGATTGCGGTATTTTTTTGTGTTATAATATGCTTAAAGAATTTTTTAAAAATTTTTCTAATTGTGATTAACTGAAGCTTTTTATTAAATAAAATTAGAATTTTTTTTTACATAAAAATTGAAAGGAATTTTTTTAAATGAAAACTTATGATGTAATTGTAGTAGGTGCCGGACATGCCGGTGTGGAAGCTGCTTTAGCTTCTGCCAGAATGGGTCTAAATACTGCAATTTTTACAATAACTTTAGATAATATCGGCGTTATGTCGTGCAATCCTTCTATTGGCGGACCTGCAAAAAGCCATTTGGCAAAAGAAGTTGATGCACTTGGTGGAGAAATGGGACGAAATATGGACAAGAGCTTTATTCAAATGAGAATTTTAAACACAAAAAAAGGTCCCGCTGTGAGATCTCTTCGTTCCCAAGCTGACAGAAAAATTTACGCATTAGAAATGAAAAAAACTGTGGAAAAACAAGAAAATCTTGATACAATTCAGGATATTGTGACAGAACTTGTGACAGAAAATGGCGAAATTAAAGGAATTAAGACAAAAACAGGGATGAAATTTTGTGCAAAAGCTGTCGTACTTGCAACAGGAACTTTTCTTCGCGGACTTTTATACATCGGAGAAAAAAGAGTTAAAGGTGGGAGAATGGGTGAACTTTCAGCAGATGACCTGACTTTGTCACTAAAAAAATTAGGTTTCAAAATGGGAAGATTTAAAACAGGGACTCCACCTAGACTGGATATAAGAACACTTAATCTGGACAAATTGGAAAAACAGCCAGGTGAAACTAAAATTCCATTAAAATTTTCAATGAGAACGTCAATCGGTGAAACTCAAAGCCGACCACAATTATCTTGCTTTTTGACTCGAACAAATTTAACTACACACAAAATTATAACAGAAAATCTCGATAGAGCGCCCATGTATAATGGAAGCATCAGCAGTACAGGACCTCGTTACTGTCCATCAATCGAAGACAAAGTCGTAAAATTCAGCGACAAGGACAGCCACCACTTATTTTTGGAACCAGAAGGATTTCATACGACAGAAGTTTATGTAAGTGGACTTTCCACAAGCTATCCAGCCGAATTGCAACAAAAAATTGTAAACTCAATTGAAGGTCTTGAAAATGCTCATATTATGCGTTACGGTTACGCTGTCGAATACGACATCGTAAATCCAAGTGAACTTGACTACTCGCTTGAAACAAAAAGAATAAAAGGTTTATTTTTAGCAGGTCAGTTAAACGGTACAAGCGGTTACGAAGAAGCCGCGGCTCAAGGAATTATTGCAGGAATAAATGCAGCTCTCAAAGTAAAAGGCAAAGAACCTTTAATTTTAGATAGAGAAAGCTCGTATATCGGTACAATGATAGATGACTTGATTAATAAAGAACTATTTGAACCTTACAGAATGTTTACTGCAAGATCTGAATTTAGGCTTGTTTTAAGAGAAGATAATGCGGATATCAGACTTTCTGAAAAAGGTTACAAAGTTGGACTGCTGCCTAAAAAATATTACGACAAAGTTTTAAAAAAAATAGATGATGTCAAAAATACTATTACAAAATTGGAAGAAACAAAACTTGGAACTAGCAACAAAAAACTGGTGGAAGTCCTTGAAAAATATGGAGAATCGCTAAAAAGTGGAACAACTTTAAAAGAAATTTTACGTCGTCCAAAAGTTAGCTACGAAGATATAAAATACATTGCACAAGATATTGAAAACCCTCCAAAATTGGATTTTGACGCCGAAACTGAATATCAAATTGAAGTTCAAGTAAAATACGAAGGATATATCGCAAGAGCGCTAAATGTTATGGAACGTGAAAAAAAACTTGACACAAAATTGATTCCAAAAGATTTTGACTACGATGCGATGAAAGGGATAACACGTGAAGCAAAACAGAGATTGAAAGAAAAAAAACCGTACAATGTGGGACAAGCAGCAAGAGTTGCAGGTGTAACTCCAGCTGATATTTCAGTACTTATAATGTATTTGGATGGAATTTTGAAATAAAAAAGACTAAGAATAAAATTATTAAAGAAGAGAAAAAGGAAAAGAAAATTTATGGAAAATACAAAAAAATATTTTGAAAAATTACTTTTAAAATTGGAAATAACATTGGAAGATGAAAAGATGGAACAAATGTTAAATTTTCTTGAGTTACTTTATGAAAAAAATAAAGTTATGAATCTTACAGCAATTCGTGAGAAAAAGGGAATGATAGAAAAACATTTTATCGACTCGCTTTTACTTACAAAAATTATTAAAAACGAAGAAAAATCTTTTATTGATGTTGGAACAGGAGCGGGATTTCCTGGACTTGTTCTTGCAATTTTTTATCCTGAAAAAGAGTTTTTACTAGTTGATTCCGTGAGAAAAAAAATCAATTTCATCGACGAAGTGGTTGAAAAATTAAATTTAAAAAATGTTCAAACAAGTTTTGAACGTGCTGAAGAACTAATAAAAGGAAAAAGAGAAGTTTTTGATGTTGGACTTTGTAGGGGAGTTGCAAACTTAAGGGTCATTTTGGAATATATGATACCTTTTATTCAATTAAATGGAAGATTTTTGCCGCAAAAACTCAACTTAAATGAAGTCGCTGAAAGTAAAAATGCACTTTCAAAGTTAAGCTCGAAAATCGAAAATATTCACAAATTCAATCTTCCTGACAGTTGTGACGAAAGAATCATTTTAGAAATCAAAAAAACGAAAAAAACTGACGAAAAATATCCAAGAAAGACGGGAATTCCATCAAAAAAACCACTATAAAATAAAAAAATTTTAATTGTCCTTATTCCTTATTTTCTGTAGAGAATGTAAACTTTTTTGTGTAAATAAACTAAAAAATCCTTATATTACTGGATTTATATATAGCTTCAAAAAAATTATAAATATTCTTCAAACATTTTTAAAATTTAAACTAACTATATCAATTAAAAAACTATCTCAAAAAAATTATGAGATAGTCTTTTTATTATTTTAATTATCTTCTTCTTCTTCTTCTAGGCTCTCTTCTTACGTACACTTTTTTTGATTTTCTAGCTCTTCTTGCTCTTCTTATTGCCAATCTACTCTTTATAGTTGAAATGATTCTATTAGGTTCCCTTTTCACATAAACTTTTCTCGCTGAAAAAGAAATTGCTGAAAAACTTAGCATTCCTAAAATTAATAACGATTTTTTTATGATATTTTTCATTTTATCATCTCCAATCTAAATTTTCCACATTATAGCACTTTTTCGGTTAAAAATCAAAACTTTTTTACTTTTTATAAATATCTTTTTCATATTTTTTTATATTAATTTAAGCTTATTTTTTGTATTTTTAAAAAAGTTTTTTAATAGTTTTCAAAATAAACTTTATTTTTTTCAAATTTTTTCTGAACTTTATCTTTTTCAGAAATTGTAAGTTCACTAGGATCTATCCCAAATTCTTCAAATTTCCAGTCAATACCAATCGTCTTGTCACTCCATAAAATTCCGCTATCATATTTTGGGGCATATAAGTCGGTACATTTATACATAAATTCTGTATCATCTTCCAATGTCAAAAATCCGTGTGCAAACCCTTCAGGTACATAAAACATGGTTTTATTTTCTTCTGTCAACAAAACTCCATACCATTTACCAAATGTTTTACTATTTTTTCTCAAATCCACAGCCACATCATACACTTTCCCTTTTGCCACTCTGACAAGTTTCCCTTGAGTATGTTTTGTCTGAAAATGTAATCCTCTAAGCACGCCTTTTTTGGATTTTGAATGATTGTCCTGAACGAATTCCATCGTAAGTCCCAGTTCTTCAAATGACTTTTTATTATATGTTTCTAAAAAAAATCCCCTTTCATCTCCAAACACCTTTGGCTGAATTATTACCAAACCTTTTATCGGTGTTTCAATCACTTCGAAATTATTCATAATTTCCTCCTTCATAACTTTTTTCATAAATTCCTATTTATTTCCATACATTTCATCATAGTATTTCTGATAATCACCTGAAGCTACTTCATTTACCCAATCTTGATTTTCCAAATACCATTTGACAGTTTTTCTGATTCCTGTTTCAAAATCAGTTTCAGGGTACCATCCCAACTCTTTTGCTATTTTTGAAGGATTAATTGCATATCTCATATCATGTCCTAATCTATCCTGAACATAAGTTATCAAACTATAATTTACGCTTTCTAAGTCCGTTTTCAAAACTTTTTTATACTCATCGTTATTTGAAATTTCTTCTTTTAAAATATCAATTACTAATTTTACAATGTTAATATTCTGCTCTTCATTGAATCCACCAATATTGTAAATTTCTCCCACTTTACCATTTCTCACAACTAAGTCAATTCCTTTACAATGATCTTTCACATAAAGCCAGTCCCTTACATTGTCTCCTTTCCCATAAACAGGCAACTTTTTGCCTTCAAGCACATTTTTTATCATCAGAGGAATTAATTTTTCTGGAAAGTGATAAGGACCATAATTATTAGAACATCTAGTAATATTTATCGGCATTTTATAAGTTTCTCCATACGCAATTACAATATGGTCAGCTCCTGTTTTTGATGCAGAATAAGGACTTCTCGGATCGACTGCTGTTTTTTCTGTAAAAAATTTATCCCCATAAGTTTTCAAATTTGTTCGATTTTTTACAACTTTTTTTACTTTTTCGTCATCAATTATTAAATCAATCGCTGTTTCATAATCTTTTGCCAAACTTCCATAAACCTCATCAGTAGAAACTTGCAAATATTTCACACCATCTTTATAAATTGGATACCCATTCTCATCTTTAGAAACCGTCCAAGCCTTTTTAGCATTTTCCAACAAATTTTGGGTTCCCAAAATATTAGTTTCCAAGAAAATTTGTGGGTTTTCAATCGATCTATCAACATGCGATTCCGCTGCAAAATTTACCACAAAGTCAACATCGTTCTGCGCAAATATCCTTTCAATTTCTTTCCTGTCGCGTATGTCCACTTTCTCAAATTTCACTCTCTCATCTTTTATCTCCTCTTTTATTGTCCCCAAATTTCCCGCATAAGTCAACGCATCTACAACTACAACTTTTATATTCTCTCTATTCTCATACTTTTTCAAAATATATTTCAAAAAGTTCGCACCTATAAAACCAGCTGCTCCCGTCACTAAATATGTTTTCATTCATTTCCTCCTAACTTTTACTAATTCAGTAATACCAAAATAGCATAAACATTAAATCAAGATCTTATAATTTAATATTTATGCTTAAATTTTTTATTTTATAAGTTCATCATAAAAAAAACTTTAATACTAGTTTCAATGTTCTAAATTAACTTCATTCAAAATTCATACGTTCAAATTTTTAAAATAATTCTATTAATCTTTTAGCCATAATCACTTTTATTTTGATTTTAAGAACGTTCTTTCAATGTCAAAAACTTCTTTTTTTATCATTTTTTTTTCGTATTTCGTTATTTTTAATTTTTCGTTCTTTATCAAAAAACCATCCCCACTTGTTAAAATATTTTATGGCAGATTTTATATGAAATATCATCATTTTTTTTGACTTATACGAAGCTTTTCCATGTTCGTGAAATATTTCAGCTTCCGGGTAATAGACAACTTTGTATTTTTTCCCTATTCTTCGACATAAGTCATAATCTTCCATATACATAAAAAATCTTTCATCAAATCCGCCTATCTTCTTAAATACAGATGTTCTTACAAAAATAAAACAGCCAGAAAGAATTGGAACTTCCATTATTTTATTAAAATTAGCCCATCTCATTTCATAATCATAATCCATTTTTTTGACAACATTTTTAAATGGTAAAAATCTTCTGAAAATAAGATTTACAGGTGTCGGAAACAACCTGCATGTATAATTAAATTCCCCGTCAAAATCTTTAATTTTAGGTCCAATCTGCCCAATTTTCTTATGTTTTTTCATATACGCAACAATTTTTTCGACGGTATTTTCTTCAAAAAAAATGTCCGCATTAATAATTAAATGAAACTCAGATATTTCAGGATTACTAATCAATTTATTAATAATCACATTATGTCCTGCTCCAAACCCTTTATTGGAATTATTGAAAATATATTCTATCCTAGTATCATCAATTTTTTTAAACAAATTTTTTAAATCATTCATTTCCGAATTATCTGAAATCCACAATTTAAAATTTAATTTAATTTTTTGAAAACATTTAATTATTTCTTCTAAATTATTAATTGGAGTATTGTACGTTACAATACACGCTGTAAAATCATACATAATCTCACCTTTGCTAAGAAGTTAATCTAGTATTATAATACCATTTTTTCAAATAAATTTAAAGAAAAATATTTTTAAGGTATTAAAAAATGAAAACATATTTACTTAAAATATCATCACAGCTATTTTATAACCTTTATTTTACAACCTTATAGATTTTTTAATTCTATATTGAAATATTTTATAACTCTTGAATTTTTAGAAAAAGTTTTATATAATAAAAATGAAAATTTAAAATGAATGGAGATGTTTTTTATGATAAAAAAATTAGTTGAAATTGATGGAATGCACTGTGAACATTGTCAAAAAAAAGTGGAAGATACATTATATTCCATTCCAGAAGTCGAAGAAGTAACAGTAAGTTTGGTGGAAAAAAATGCAAAAATAACTTTAAATGAAGAAGTCAACGACATGATAATTGCAAATTTGATAAACGCAGCTGGTTACAAAGTAAAAAATGTAACTGAAATCACTGAATAAAAAAAGAGATTACGAAATCCAAAGATACCGACTCTAAAAATATAATTAAACTTAGAAATAAGGAATTAAGAGTTGGTATTTTTTTTATTCAAATAAAAAAGTGGCGTCCCCGGTTGGACTTGAACCAACGGCCCTCTGATTAACAGTCAGATGCTCTAACCAGCTGAGCTACGGAGACGCAGAAAAGAAAAAGTTTGGCGATTACCTATTTTTCCTAGTGAACACTAAGTATCGTAGGCGTAAACAGACTTAACTTCCGGGTTCGAAATGTAGACCGGGTGTATCCCTGTTGCAATAGTCACCAAACAGAATATAAAGGGTATTGAAAAAAGGCAATGAGAAATAAATAGTAGGCTAAGTAAAAGACAAAAAAGCTTAAGTAATATTAGTACTGGTCAACTGAACGCATTGCTGCGCTTACATCTCCAGCCTATCGACCACATAGTCTATGTGGATACTGGGAATACTCATCTTAAAGGGGGTTTCTCGCTTAGATGCTTTCAGCGATTATCCTAACCAAACGTGACTACTCAGCCGTGCCACTGGCGTGACAACTGATACATCAGAGGTTTGTCCATCCCGGTCCTCTCGTACTAAGGACAGAACTTTTCAGTATTCCAGCGCCTGCAGTGGATAGGGACCGAACTGTCTCACGACGTTCTGAACCCAGCTCGCGTGCCTCTTTAATGGGCGAACAGCCCAACCCTTGGGACCTTCTCCAGCCCCAGGATGAGACGAGCCGACATCGAGGTGCCAAACACTTCCGTCGATATGGACTCTTGGGAAGTATCAGCCTGTTATCCCCGGGGTAGCTTTTATCCGTTGAGCGACGGCCCTTCCATCAGGGACCGCCGGATCACTAACTCCTACTTTCGTACCTGCTCGACCCGTCGGTCTTGCAGTCAAGCTCCCTTATGCGTTTGCACTCGAAGGCTGATTTCCATCCAGCCTGAGGGAACCTTTGAACGCCTCCGTTACTCTTTTGGAGGCGACCGCCCCAGTCAAACTGCCCACCTAGCACTGTCTCCGGTAAAGGATTAGAATTCCGACAACATATGGTTGGTATTCCAACAGTGACTCAGAAAAGACTGACGCCTTAACTTCGAAGTCTCCCAACTATCCTATACACACATTGTCAAAACCCAATGCCAAGCTACAGTAAAGCTCCACGGGGTCTTTCCGTCCTACTGCAGGTAGTCGGTATCTTCACCGACATTACAACTTCACCAGGTCTCCAGCCAAGACAGCTCTCAAATCATTTCACCATTCGTGCAGGTCGGAACTTACCCGACAAGGAATTTCGCTACCTTAGGACCGTTATAGTTACGGCCGCCGTTCACCGGGGCTTCAAATTGGAGCTCTCACTCCTCCTCTTAACCTTCCGGCACTGGGCAGGTGTCAGCCCATATACGTCGCCTTACAGCTTAGCATAGACCTGTGTTTTTGGTAAACAGTTGCTTGAGACTCTTCACTGCGGCCTGTTTCCCCTTGAGGTGTTTCTCCTCTTAAGTATATCAGGCACCCCTTCTCCCGAAGTTACGGGGCTATTTTGCAGAGTTCCTTAGCTAGAGTTATCCTGTCGGCCTTAAGTTTCTCACTCTGTCCACCTGTGTCGGTTTAGGGTACGGGCACTGACGAGTCTTGTTAGAAGTTTTTCTAGGCAGTGTAGGATTTGTGACTTATGCAAAAGCACTTACCCGTAGGGTCTCACCTATAGGCACGCGGATTTACCTGCGTGCCCAGGCTAGGTCTTTAGAAAGGCTATTCCGACAGCCTTCTCACATACCTTACTGCGTCACTCCGTCACTCAGACGACTGACAGTGGTATAGGAATATTAACCTATTTACCATTCGCGATCACATCTCTGCTTACGCTTAGGTCCCGACTTCCCCGGGGCGGACGAACCTTCCCCCGGAAACCTTGGACTTCCGGCCGGAGGGATTCTCGCCCTCCTTCTCGCTACTCATTCCTGCATTCTCACTTCTGATGTCTCCAGCAGGCCTTACGGCCAGCCTTCGTAGACCTACAGAACGCTCTCCTACCAAGCGGCTATGCCGCTTCCACAGCTTCGGTTTATGTCTTTAGCCCCGTTACATCTTCGGCGCAGATACTCTCGACCAGTGAGCTATTACGCACTCTTTTAAGGAGTGGCTGCTTCTAAGCCAACCTCCTGGTTGTCTGTGAATATCCACCTCCTTTCCCACTTAGACATAATTAGGGACCTTAGCTGGTGGTCTGGGCTGTTTCCCTTTTGTCCATGGACCTTATCATCCATGGACTCACTCCGAATCAGTAATAAATGGTATTCGTAGTTTGCTTGATTTCGGTAAGCAATATGCCCCCTAGATCATACAGTGCTCTACCCCCACATATCTAAAATTCAGGCTGCACCTAAATGCATTTCGGAGAGAACGGGCTATTTCCTAGTTCGATTGGCTTTTCACCCCTAGACCTATCTCATCTCCCAACTTTTCAACGGCGGTGAGTTCGGCCCTCCACTGAGTCTTACCTCAGCTTCAGCCTGGACAGGCCTAGATCACTAGGTTTCGCGTCTATGACCAGCGACTATGTCGCCCTGTTAAGACTTGGTTTCCCTTCGGCTTCATTAATTAACCTTGCCACTGATCATAACTCGCAGGATGATTAACCAAAATCCACGCAGTCACACATAAAGTGCTCCTACCGTTTGTAAGCACACGGTTTCAAATTCTATTTCACTCCCTTGCACAGGGTTCTTTTCACCTTTCCCTCACGGTACTCTTCACTATCGGTCAATAACAGTATTTAGCCTTACGTGATATGGTCCACGCAGATTCACGCCAAATTCCTCGTGCTTGACGCTACTCGGGAGTTTCAAATCATAGCACAGCATATACGACATACAGGACTATCACCTTCTATGGTTCAGCTTCCCATCTGATTCTTCTTACTGCTATGCTACTTAGACATTATGGCATAAGTCGTATGAAATCCCACGACCCCGTACCGGCAACGCTGCCAGCTTGGCACCGGTACGGTTTAGGCTTATCCCCGTTCGCTCGCCGCTACTGAGGGAATCGTTTTTACTTTCTTTTCCTCCTGTTACTTAGATGTTTCAGTTCACAGGCTTACCGCTTTCGCGCATACCATCTGGGTATGCAGGTTACCCCATTCGGAAATTCAGGTGTCATTGATTATGTGCATCTCGACCTGACTTATCGCAGCTTATCGCGTCCTTCATCGGCTGTTATTACCTAGGCATCCTCCGTGTGCTCTTAATTAGCTTTTTTTTATTAACAGAATAAACTATTTTGTTGTAATCTTTTACCTACTATTCATTTCCCATTGTCCTTTAAAAGAAAAACTGTAAAGAAGAAGAAAGTGTAGAAACAAACTCCTTAGAAAGGAGGTGATCCATCCGCACCTTCCGGTACGGATACCTTGTTACGACTTCACCCCAATCACTGTTCACACCTTAGATGCCTTCTTCCGAAAGGTTAGACCGGCAGCTTCAGGTGCAGACAACTCTCGTGGTGTGACGGGCGGTGTGTACAAGACCCGAGAACGTATTCACCGCAGCATTGCTGATCTGCGATTACTAGCGATTCCAACTTCATGAAGTCGAGTTGCAGACTTCAATCCGAACTTGGACTGGCTTTGGAGGTTAGCTAGGCATTGCTGCATTGCGTCTCTCTGTACCAGCCATTGTAGCACGTGTGTAGCCCAGATCATAAGGGGCATGATGACTTGACGTCATCCCCACCTTCCTCCTGCTCTTCGCAGGCAGTCTCGCTAGAGTCCCCAACTTAATGATGGCAACTAGCGATAGGGGTTGCGCTCGTTGCGGGACTTAACCCAACATCTCACGACACGAGCTGTCGACAGCCATGCACCACCTGTCACTCGGTTCCCGAGGGCACGGTGATATTACTATCACCTACCGAGGATGTCAAGATCTGGTAAGGTTCCTCGCGTTGCGTCGAATTAAACCACATGCTCCACCGCTTGTGCGGGTCCCCGTCAATTCCTTTGAGTTTCAGCCTTGCGGCCGTACTCCCCAGGCGGATTACTTATCGCATTAACTTCGGCACGGACACTCTTCATGCCCACACCCAGTAATCATCGTTTACAGCTAGGACTACCAGGGTATCTAATCCTGTTTGCTCCCCTAGCTTTCGCACTTGAGCGTCAGTTATCGTCCAGTGAACTATCTTCATCATCGGCATTCCTGCACATATCTACGAATTTCACCTCTACTCGTGCAGTTCCGTCCACCTCTCCAATACTCTAGCAAAGCAGTTTCCAAGGCAAGCTATTGGTTGAGCCAATAGTTTTCACCTCGGACTTGCAAAGCCGCCTAGATGCCCTTTATGCCCAATAATTCCGGATAACGCTTGCGACATACGTATTACCGCGGCTGCTGACACGTATTTAGCCGTCGCTTCTTTAGCAGGTACAGTCAGAACTTCGTCCCTGCTGAAAGCACTTTACGATCCGAAGACCTTCATCGTGCACACAGAATTGCTGGATCAGGGTTGCCCCCATTGTCCAATATTCCCCACTGCTGCCTCCCGTAGGAGTAAGGGCCGTATCTCAGTCCCCTTGTGGCCGTCCACCCTCTCAGGCCGGCTACCTATCATAGCCTTGGTAAGCCGTTACCTTACCAACAAGCTAATAGGACGCAAAGCTCTCGGATGGCATTGCTTTTCATGAGCCGGCTATGCGGCAGGCTCATAATATCTGGTATTATCAGTCGTTTCCGACTGTTATCCCGGACCATCCGGCAAGTTCTTTACGCGTTACTCACCCGTCCGCCATGGTTAACGCGGTGCAAGCACCGTTTCCCCATAGACTTGCATGTGTTAAGCATTCTGTCAGCGTTCATCCTGAGCCAGGATCAAACTCTTCATTCAACAATATATTAAATTTCACCTTACATATTTTTTTAATCTATCACACTTAAATTCTTCTTCTTTTTTCATTGTCCTTTTGCGACACTTTTTGTATCGACGAAATATATTATATCAAAGTTTCTTTTCCTTGTCAACTACTTTTTTCTTATTTTTTTGGTTTTTTATCGCAATTCATACTTTTAAAAAAAAATACAGTCAAACAAACTTTATTAAAAAGACTTTGCTTGACTGCTTTATTATAAAAATTAATGTGCTTTATTTTATCTTTGTTTAGAACTATTTCTTTTTCAGACTAAAAAGAATCAGGGGATGACACTACATTCAAATCTTTATCTATTTCAAAAACTAAAGGTTTTCCTGTTGTCAAATTTAATTTTAAAATATCTTCATCTGAAATATTTAATAAATATTTTATTAAAGCTCTTAAACTGTTTCCGTGAGCTGCTACAATAACATTTTTTCCTTCTTGCAAACTTTTTGAAATATCTGAATGCCAATAAGGTAATACTCTTGCAATTGTATCTTTTAAGCTTTCTCCAAGTGGAGCTTCGGCATCAGATAAATCAGCGTATCTTCTGTCTGATTTTGGATAATATTCACTTGATTTTTCTATTGCAGGTGGTGCAACATCAAAACTTCTTCTCCAGATAAGAACTTGTTCGTCTCCGTATTTTTTGGCAGTTTCAGCTTTGTTCAACCCTTGTAATGCTCCATAATGACGTTCGTTCAATCTCCATGATTTGTAAACTGGAATATACAATTCATCCAATTCTTCCAATACATAATTTAAAGTTTTTATCGCTCTTTTTAAATAAGATGTGTAAGCGATGTCAAAAACTAATCCCATTTCTTTTAATGCTTTCCCTCCAGCTTTTGCTTCTTCAATTCCTTTTGGACTCAAATCCACGTCTTTCCATCCAGTAAATTTGTTTTCCAAGTTCCACTGGCTTTCACCGTGTCTAATTAGTACTAATTTCATAATATTTTCCTCCTAAATTTTATATTTTTTATTATTTTATTATTTCATTATTTTGTTTCAGCTTTAACTACTGTTTCTACAACAGCTGCATTCGTAGAAAGTTCTTTTTCGGCAATTAAATCTTCAAGATGTTCCTTTACTGTCATCAATTCTTCAAGATTCATATTATCATAAGCCGCTTGGGAAGATGTTTTTATATTTATTCCCTGTTTTCTTAAAAAACTGTCGACTTTACTTTGATTTTTTTTATATAGGTAATAACCTACTGCAACTGTTCCCACTCCGATTGCTGCTCCCACTAAATGTTCTTTTTTTACACTTCCAAATTTTATCATATTTTTACCTCCAAATTTTATTTATTATTTTTAATTTTTTTATTTTAAAGCTATATATTTGTCATCTGACTCATTTCCCGTTCTGTTGTTAAAAAATATATGGTCTATTAAGTCGCTCAAATTTTCAATGGAATTGTCATCTTTTACGTCTACAACATAATGAAACTTGCCATTTTCAGCTTTTAGACGATAAATTCTCACTTCTTTATTTGAAAAATTATTTAGCACAAGATGTCGCCCAAAAGTTGTAAACCACATAAGCGCTATTGCTACAACCGATCTATTTGCCATGTAGGATTTAAGCAAATACAAGGCAGGTAATATTTCTATATCAAAAAAGCCTTTTCGCCGTGTTTCCATATAGGCGTGTTCTATGATTGCCGCCGTTGTCAGTCCTGCCGCAAAATTATTTATATCCAGCTGCAACTTTTCAATTTTACTTTTTCCCAGTCCGTACAAAAAGGAAAGAAGTATCGCCGCTCCAGAATACACAGACAGTGAATCTATTGATTTTTCTTCAAAATCTTCTACCAATTTTACCGAAGTCATTTCGTGCTCGACTGACAGTGCTGTTGCTGTTCGATAAATTACTTCATCTATCGTGATTTCTTCAGGTTCAAAAGTTACAAGTAATGTATTTATAATTTCGTTATATCGTAAATTTGTATTTTGAGTCCCAACTTTTATTGTTTCAAAAAATTTTTTTATATTAATAATTCTGTGAGAAACTTTAAATCTGACACGATTTGGTAATTTATGAAGTACCGTTAAAGTTAATTTTTTCATATAAATTCCTCCAAAAGTAAACTGTAAAGATACAAAAAACAAAAACTCTATTTATTGACGTCATATTTTAGAAGTCTCAACGAATTTCCAACCACTAAAATTGTTATCGAATTATGCAAAACCGAGCTATATATAGCCGGAAGCAATCCCGTTGCTCCCAATACAAGAGCAAAACTGTTTATTCCAATTGCCATTGCAAAATTTTGCTTTATTATTTTTACAGTATTTTTAGCTAAACCTATTACACCTGGTATCAACAGCGGATCGTCAGAAGTTATTGTAACATCGGCAGCTTCCATTGCAACATCTGTTCTTGTGCTCCCAAGCGCTATTCCTACATTTGCATAAGAAAGAGCTGGAGCATCGTTTATTCCATCTCCGATCATAATGACTTTTGAGCCAATTGAGCGGAATTTTAAAATATCTTTAGCTTTGTCTTCTGGCAATAACTCAGATTCATATCTGTCCATCGACATTCTTGACGCAATAGTTTCAGCTTGCTGTCTTAAATCTCCTGTAAGCAGTACGATATCGTCTATTCCCTGATTTCTAAGCCGATTTATTGCTTTTTTTATATTTTCTCTCGGAGGATCAGAAACTCCAATGACACCGATTAAATTATCATTCTTAGCTACATAAATAACTATTTCACCACGATTTTGCATTCCTTTTACCGTATCAGCTGATATTTCCACAGAAATGTCATTTTCTTTCATATACCTTAGACTTCCCACACGAATGATGTCCTTATTCACAAAAGTCTCAATTCCTCTTGCAACTTTAATCACATTTTCCTTGTGTCGCGGTATTTTTAACCCTCTATTCTTTATTTCATTCAAAATTGCACTTGCCAAAGGATGAGTCGAAGTTTCTTCAGCAGCCGCAGCTAACACAAGCATTCTGTCATCTTTCATATTTTTAGCAAAAGTTCTTACAGTCTGAACTTTCGGTCTTCCTTCAGTAATTGTCCCCGTTTTATCAAATATAACCGTATCAGATTTTGAAAGCTCTTCCAAATAGTTGCTTCCTTTAATCAAAATCCCATTTTTAGCAGCTGTATTAATTGAAGCGGAAAAAGCCGTTGCAGTTGACAATCTTATTCCGCATGAATAGTCAATTACAAGCATACTTAACGCTTTTTGTAAATTTCTTGTTGAAAAATAAACTATTCCAGCAAGAAAAAAGTTTAGCGGAATTAATTGTGCAGAAAATGTATCAGCATAGGATTGAATATCCGCTTTGTTAAATGAAGCATCTTCAACCAATTTTATAATTCTTGAAGCAGTCCTGTCATCACCTACTTTTTCAGCTCTCACAGTAATATTTCCATTTTTTAAAAGTGTCCCGGCAAAAACTTCCTGTCCAACTTCCTTTTTTACAGGCATATATTCTCCTGTAATCGCCGATTGGTCGATAACTGCACTACCTTTTTCGATTGTTCCGTCAACACTTATCTTTTCTCCAGTCTGAACAAGAATTAAATCCCCTTTTTTTATTTCTTCAATCGGAACTTTTTTAGTAATTTCATCATCATTGTCCGATTGCTTCCAAACATAACTCTCTCCAACACTCAACATATCTTTAATAACGCCACGAGTCTTTTTCATTGTATAAACAGTCAAAAGCTCCGCAAATCTTTCCAAAATCATAATTGTCAAAGCTGTTCTTTCACTTCCTAAAGCAATGCTGCTGATAATTGCTGTGGAACTCAACGTATCTGCGTTAGGACGTTTATTTTTAATCAACGAATAAATTCCATTTTTTAAAACAGGTACTGCTAGAAAAATTGTCGATAAAGTTTTATAATTAAACAGTCGTCTAAATCCTGTAAATTTGGTTTTCGGACTTGGAATCAAAAGCAGTAATACTGCAGCTCCAATTCTTTTTAAAATTTTTTGCGGAGATTCTTCCTGCAATCGTCTTTCTATCACATATTTGTTTGATGTCTCTTTTTTTCATTTTTATAAATTTCAACAAGATGTGTACTTAATGTATTTTGAACTAACGATACTAAATTTTCACCAGTCAATGTAAAATTATCAAAATAAATGAGAACAGTTCCTATAATATTGTTAATTTTAACACTTTTGACATAATGAACATTTTGCAGCTGATTTATTATTTCTTCTTTATGAACCCCAAGATATTTTAATGCTCTCGATTTTATTCTGATTCTTCCACGAATTTCATGTAAAATTTCACAATCCAATAAATAATTTTTATTTAACATAAAAATTCCTTTCTATCTTTCTTTCATTCAAGCGATACTCAAAGCTCTTTAACTATATCATAAAAGGCATCTAAATTATTCTCTATTTCCTCCAAAGATTTATTTTCATATAATTCAGAATGATTAATTGCTGCTTTCCAGACTTTATTTAACCAGTCCAATATTTCTTTTTCCGAAGTTAACTTTGTATCATAGTAAAGTAAAATTTTATTTGTTATATATGAATATTCAATACTTTTTATACCTCTTTTGGATAAAATAAATTTTGTAACTTTGTAATCATACTTTTTCAGCTGTTCTGGCACATCTGATAAATTTGGAACAAAAAGTCTAAGTCTTCCAGGAATACTGTGTACAACCTTTATCTGATTAAACATCAAATACGTGGCTTTAAATAAATTTTCTAACATTATTTTTCCCTTTCAATTTTTCCGTTTGTTTTTTTTTCTTTTATTTTCACAGCACTTTTTATTTTCTTTTTCCTTCTGATAATAGACTGGAAGCCCACCATAATAATGTAGCGCCTGTGGGTAATACTGGAACTTTTCTCAACTTTTTAAGTCCATAAAAAATAAAAATTCCAGAAATCAATGTTTTCAAATCCAAATAACCTTTACTCTTATTATAAATAGTCATATCCATCGCTTCAAATATCTGCTTTAGCATTACTTTCACTTTTCCAGATTTACTTTTCAAGGCTTCTTCATCCAAATGAAGTAATTTTAGCACTATTAAATACAGAAAAGAACTCTCAAGCACTTTTTCATCGAAATAAATTAGGATACTTCCAATGACAGAATTTATTTTTACTTCATTTATTCCCGATAATTGTTTCATATTATTTAAAAATTCTTGCTCTAATTCCACATTTTCCTTTAGTACATCCGCTTGAAGCCTTAAACGTCCAGTTTGGTAATGTTTTACCTGTATAACGCCGTAAAAACTTTGTAACATAATCGACTCCTTAAATATTTTTCTAATTTATTATATAACTTTTTATTTTAAATTACAAGGTCATTTTTGTAAACTGACAAAGTACGAATTTTAGAGTCAGATTTTTAGTTTCAATATTTTTTATCTATTTCTGATTACGAGATGTTATTTTACTTAATATAATTTTTTCTATTTTTTTACATAAAAGGAAAACTTCTCCATTTTCCTTTATAATCTTCACACTCGTCTAAGCATTTTGTCCCTATCTTTTAAATCAATGTTAAATTTTTTCAAAAAATACTCTTGTTTTTTTTTAAAATCAGGCTATTATATTATTAGCAAAATAAATTTTAAAATTTTTATACAATAAATAAACGAATATTCAAAACTATAGGAGGTTTTCATTATGATTTCTTTTATTTTAGCAATAGTTGCTCTTATTTTGGGTTACGCATTTTACAGTAAATTTGTAGAAAAAGTTTTTGGAATAGAACCTGATAGAATACCGCCCTCAATTGAATATTACGACGGTGTCGATTATGTGCAAATTAGCACTCCAAAAGCATTTTTGATTCAATTCTTAAATATTGCCGGAACAGGACCGATATTTGGAGCGATTGCAGGGGCTTTGTGGGGACCGGCCGCATTTTTGTGGATTGTTTTTGGATGTATATTTGGAGGAGCAGTTCACGATTTCTTGATTGGTATGCTTTCGCTTAGGGATAAGGGAAGCAGTATTGGTGAACTCGTAGGACAAAATCTGGGCGTTGTAATGCAGCAGATTATGAGAGTTTTTTCAATTGTATTGCTTCTTTTAGTTGGAGTAGTATTTATAAAATCGCCTGCCGACATTCTTCATAATTTGATTCCAGGCGTAAGCGCTATGACTTTTACAATTATTATAATTGCTTATTACATTTTGGCGACAATTCTCCCGCTTGATAAAATCATTGCCAAAATTTATCCAATTTTTGGTTTTGCATTGTTATTTATGGCGATTGGTATTGGGACAATGTTAATTTACGGACAATTTACAGGAGCTTTTGCAATTCCTGAAGTTACCGAAATTTTTAAGGGAAATCCGCATCCTAAAGGAGTTTCAATGTTCCCTTACTTATTTATCTCTATTGCCTGCGGTGCAGTAAGCGGGTTCCACGCTACTCAATCCCCAATGGTTGCACGTTGCCTAAAAAATGAAACTGAAGGAAGAAAAGTTTTTTATGGCGCTATGATTGCAGAAGGTGTTGTTGCGTTGGTATGGGCTGCCGCTGCGATGACTGTGTTTGGCGGAATTAAAGAACTTGCCGCTGCCGGAACTCCTGCGGTTGTTGTAAATAAGGCATCTATTCAGTTGCTTGGTGTATTTGGGGCGTTTCTAGCTGTACTAGGTGTTGTTGCTTGTCCTATTACTTCGGGAGATACTGCCTTTAGAGGTTCACGGTTAATTATTGCCGACATTTTCAAAATTAAGCAAAGTCCAATAAAAAATAGATTTTTAATCGCAATACCTTTATTTATCATTGGTATTTATTTAACAACTATCGACTTTAACGTTATTTGGAGATATTTTGCATGGGCAAATCAAACTTTGGCGGCCGTTTCATTGTGGACTGCAACAGTATGGCTTGTTAAAAAAGGAAAACCATTCTTATTCGCATTAATTCCATCAATATTTATGACAATGGTTGTTACAACCTATATTGTAATCGCTCCAGAAGGATTTGTAAGATTTTTCAAGAACGTTCCTGTTCACACTATTGAATTTTATGGAATATTAATCGCAAGTGTAGTTACGATTATCTGTACAGCATTACTATTTAACTATAAACATCATTTGCATGGAAAATCTCATCACGCTGGACATTTACATGTTGCCAAATAAATAAAGAAAGAAAAAATTACAGTCAAACAAGGTTTTTCAGAAATCTTTGCTTGACTGTTTTTTTATATTTTCTATTACTTCAACGGATTCCAGCTTCTTTCAACATTTTTTTGCATTTCACCCACATTTTGAGGCGAACCTTCAACACTTATTAAATAAATCTTTCCATTATATCCAATATAGTTACTTATCCAGCTCTTTCCCGAAATTCTTTTAACTTTTACCTGTTTACCTTTATACCCATTTATTATAATACTTCTCATTTCAAGGTTATCTCTTGTATGCCCAGCGTTCAAAAGTCCACTATACTGATTTTTTGCCACTTCATCTACTAAATCTATCAAATTATTATTTTTATTATTTAAATAAATTATATCAAGCGTGTAAATATCAATCCCGTCCTTTGTTATCTGCATAGTTGTTTTACCCGAATCTGCATCTACAAACATTTTCCACCCTCTCGGAAAATCAATAAATCCAACAGTTTTATTTCCAAATCTACCATTTTTCAAACTTTCTTGCGATTTTTCAAAAAGTTCTGATTTTTGTTTTTTCATCTCATTTAATTTTTTCTTTCCAGTTTCAATTGTTATATCTGTTACGCAAGTCAGTTCACCCTTCGGAATATAACAGCCTTTTTTGCTATTTGTTGCAGCATTTGAATTAATAATAATTCCAAAACTTATAAGTAAAATTATTAAATTTATTTTTTTCATTTTGATACCTCCTTTCCTATTTTAAAAAAATATAGCAATTTTAATTTAAAACATAAGTAGAAAGTTACTTTTTACATATTTTTATTCCCATTTTTAAGTGGATTGACTACAATTCCCACTTTATTTTTTATAAATTAATACTCTGAACATTTTATAATCAGTCGCACTATAAAAATTACAATTCCAAATATTATCCAGAAATTTGATTTTTTTCTTTCATAAGTTTCTTCTTTTATATTTCTGCCTTTAGAATTTTTTTCTATAAAATATATTAAATCGTCATCGTATTCAATTTCATAATTTTTTTCTGAAATTTTATCACCCGTATATTCTCCCATTTCTTGCAGAAAATCCTGTGCATTTCTTATTGCTTCTCTCCCAAGTTCAATCAATCCTGTTTCATTTAATACTTTAAATGCCCAATCCTTTGACTTATTCCTGTCTTCCTGTCTATCATTGTAATATATCATATCACTAATTGCAGGAGCATATTTCATATTAGCGGCTTTTTCATATAGCTTGTATGCTTCCTCTTCACTTTTTCCAAATTCCTTACTGCATTCATAAAGTATCCCAAGTTCATAAATAGATTTTGCATCTCCCAGCTCCTGCCCAATTTTATACCATTTTTCAGCTTCTTTCTCATTTTCTTCAACCGTATCAAAATATTTCCCCAGTTCATAAGCCGCCTCTTTCACTCCTAAAGAATAAGCCTTTTCATACGTATCTTTGGCTTTTTCTCCATTGCCTGCAACATAATATGATTTTGCAAGCGACAAATATCCTCTTTCATTATACTGTGTTGCTTCAAGAAACAGTTTTTGAGCATTTCCCTTATCTCTCTTTTCCAAAAGTTCATTTCCCCGATTAATCAGTTCCACGTATTTTCTGTCTTTTTCATTTCCAAGCATAAATTCAATATTCTTGATTATTTCAGAATTCAATCCCATAATTTGCTTTTCATTTAACAATTTTTCCTGCCATTCTAATATTTTTTCTCTTTTATTCTGCTTAAAGTAAATTCTTACAAGATTGTATATTAATTCAGCATTTTTTGTATCAGCAATTTTTAAATAAATACTTTCTGCTTCTTCATAATCCTTCTTTTCTTCAGCAATTTTTCCTAGCCTAATTATTGAATTAATTTCGCCATTTTTTGCACCCTCGTTATACCAGTCCTGTGCAAGCTCATCATTTTCCGCTCCCTCTTCAATCATTCCAAGATAATAAGCCGCTTCTTTTACTCCATCATTGTACGCAAAATTGAACATATTAATCGCATTTTGTATATCCTTTTTACAATAATAATAAAATTTACCCAGCTCATAATTCCCTCTCATCTTCAATCCTGCTGCTCTTTCCAGCTCTTTCTTCGCCCTCTCAAAATTTCCCAGGATTATACTCTGATGTGTAAAAAAAATACTTTTCTGATACTCTTCATTTCTTTCTTCTTCATTTCCTTCATAATTTTGTGAATAATCCACTTCAACAATATCATCTATCGAAACAACCCTATGCCCAAATCTATCCACATTATCTGATTCCTCTTCATTTTCCCTGTTTTCTTTTTTTCTCGAAAAATCATCAAATTCATACATTTTTTTACGATTTCTAAAATTTATCACTATAAAAATTATAACTATTCCAATTATTATTGCTGTTACTATTTCCATACCCACGCTCCTTACTCTTTTGAAACTTCTCCTGTAAACTAGCCCAATTCTAAATATTTACTTTATATGTTTAACACATCATATTTCCTCATATTCTCATATTCATAAGACTGATTAATACCATTCATAAATATATCTCTACTTTCCACATCTTCCGTCAAATTCTCCTTCAAAAGTATCTTTAGTTCCAAATCATTAATCACACTTCTTTTCATTGCCGATAAATAATCATTTCTATTAATATTTTGCCAATTTACACACATTCCAAGACTTCTTATCAACATCTGATCCAGCCAAATCCTAGTCGTTCTTCCATTTCCCTCATAAAACGGATGCATTATATTCATTTCAACATATTTCTCAATTATTTCCTCAAAATTATTTTCAGGCATTTTTGAAACCGTCTTTAAATTATCTTCAAGATACATCGCACGACAAAATACTGTATCGCCTTTCTGAATATCATGTTTTCGCACTTCTCCAGCACTTCCATAACATTCTTGAAACAAATACCGATGTATTTCCTTCAAGCCTTCAAAAGTTCCCACTTGAATATTTTTTAATATTCCATTATCAAATAATTCCCTTGCCCTTCTTTTACTCAAAAATTCTTCTTCGTCTTGAGAAACTAGCCTTTTTAAGATTTTGTCACTTTCGTTTTCCCAATTGTATTTGCTATTTGTCATTTATTTTTCTCTTTCTTTTCTAAATATAATTATGCTAACCAAAAATAGTATATAATTTTCTCTATATTTTTTCTACCTATTTTTTATGTTTTTTGGAAAAGTCTTATTCAAAATCTAAATGATTTTCAAAGTATTTATTACTGTAGTTTTTTACTCCTTTTTTATTTTAATATTTGTCGCAATATACTATAAAATTTATGATATTAAAAAAGACTAGAATTTTCTATATTTTTTTCTAGCCTTTTTTATTAGTCATTATTGCAACTGCAAACCTCATCATTTAATACATGAAAAAGTACATGCTCTGCTTCTTTATTTCCTTTACTTATTGCTAATTTTAAATATTTTATTGCTTCATTTTTATTTTCATAATAATTTAGATAAAGATATGCCAAATTTATTAAACAAACTGTATCTTCTGTTTCTTCAAAACATTTCTGATATAATTTTTCCGCTTCTTCATATTTTTGATAAACATTTTCATATAATCCACCTAAATTGTTATATGCAAAACTACATTTTTTATCTATTGCTAATAAAAAATACTTCTCCGCATCTTCGTAATTATTCTTGTCGATATTAAGTACTCCAAGATTATTTATTGCAACTATATTTCCTTTTTCCACTGCTTTATTAAAATATTTTTCTGCTTCTTCAAAATTATTTTCAATTTCTAAAAAATAAAATCCTATATTATTTATAGCCATATCACTTCCTAATTTAGATGCTTTTTCAAAATATTCTAATGCTTCTTTATAATTTCCTTCTTGAAATTTCCTTTCTCCAAGTTCATTTATTGCATAGTAATCATTTTTTAGTACTAAATTTTCTAATTCTTTATATCCTTTTTCTTTATATTCTTTATACAATCTTATTCTCCCTAAAATAATATAATATATTTTTATAAATATAAAGAGAGTAAGAAAATAAAATTTCTATACTCTCCCTATAAAAATTATCCTTGTTGTTGCCATATATGATTTCCACTTGATGTATCAGGACATCTTCCTCCTGCTTTACCAGTTGGTCTTAAAGATGAATATATTATGCTACCACATGCCGAACATTGCCAAGTTACAACTGCTCCCATTTTCTCACACCTCCTCTCAAAATTATTTATTATCAAATTTACCTATTTTGATAATAAATTAGTTTTTCTTACTTTTTACAGATTAACTAACATAACATTAGTATAATCTTTTTTTTTACTTTGTCAATAATTTGTATTTGTTTTTTTTAAATTTTTTAAAAATAAAAAAGGCTAATACTCCCCCTATTTTTTCTAGCCTTCAAAAATCACACTCAAATTAATTCATAAAAATATAACAAATATTTTTAATTTAATAAATATTTTTTATCTATAACTCCATTTTTTCCAACTCCTCACTCTTCAAATCCCACTCTTCCATCTTCTCCATCTCTTCTTCTTCCAGCCTATCCAGTTTTTCCTGCATTTCCATCAGTTTTTCCATATTGTTTTCTTTTCCAGCCTTTTCGTATTCAGTATTTAAATTTTCTCTCATTTCTGTGATTTTTTCCATTTCCTTTTCCAGTTTTTCAATATCACGTTTCAATTTTGCGATTTTTCTTGACTGTTCCTTTTGCTCCTGATATGAGAGTTTTTTCTCTTCCTTCGTTTCGAGGTCTGTTCCTTGAGAAGCTGATTTTGCTGTTTTTAGGCTTTCTTTGTAGTCTTCGTAATTTCCCTTAAATTTCGTAAGACCATTTTCATCAAGATAGTAAATTGTGTTGCAGATTGTGTCTAAAAAGTGTCTATTGTGGGAAACAACAAGCATTGTTCCGTCAAAATCTTCCAATGCGTCTTCTAAAACTTCAATTGAGTAAATATCCAGATGGTTTGTCGGCTCGTCTAAAATTAGGAAATTCGCTCTTTGCATATACAATTTTAAGAATGAAACTCTAACTTTTTCTCCACCGCTCAATTTTTCTACTTTTTTCAAAACATCGTCGCCTGAAAACAAGAAAGCTCCCGCAAGTGTTCGCAAATATTCTTCCGTCAAATTCAGAGAATTATTAATTTCCTGTAAAATATTGTTTGCTGGAGTCAAATCCATGTGATTTTGGTCGTAATAACCGACTTTTACACGAGAACCAAACTCAACTGTTCCTGAATCCTGCTTCAATTTATTTACCAAAATTTTTAGCAAAGTCGACTTCCCAATTCCGTTTTTTCCAATAATTCCAACTCTTTCGCCACGAAATAGCTGAAAACTCACATTATTCAACACTTTTTTGTTGTCGAAACTTTTTGAAATTCCATTCACTTTTAAAACATTGTCCCCAGTAATCGTGTCTGTTTCAAATTTTAATTTCATTCTTTGCGGATTAAAAACAGGGTCATCCATTCGCTCGATTCTGTCCAGAATTTTTTGTCGTCCTTTTGCTTGTCTAGCCTTTATTCCAGCACGGAATCTGTCGATATATTCCTCCATTTTCTTAATTTTTTCCTGCTCTTTTTCGTAACGCTTCATTTCCCCTTTTAAAATCATCTCTTTTTGAATGATAAACGCAGAAAAATTCCCATCATACTTATGCAATTTCTTATTCTCAATTTCAAAAATTTTGTTACAAACATTATCCAAAAAAATCCTATCATGTGAAACAAGCAAAAACGCCTTCGCATACTGTTTCAAATAGTTTTCTAGCCACTCAATTGAAACCAAGTCCAAATGGTTTGTCGGCTCATCTAAAATTAGCAAATCTGGCTCAGATAGCAGCAATTTTGCAAGTGAAACCCTAGTTTGCTCTCCACCACTCAAATCTTTAATTACCAAATTGTAATATTCCTCAGTTAGCTCCAACCCAGTCAAAATCTGCTTTATCTTATACTCAATATCATATCCGCCCTTCGCCTCATAAAACGACGATAACTCCGCAGACTTATTAATCAATTTTTCCAGCTCATCATCTTCAGCCGTTCCCAAAAGCAAATTAACCTTCTGAAGTTCATGCCAAATTTCCCTCTCTTCTGCAAAAACTGACATCATTTCTTCATAAATCGTATTTTTTTCATCTGAAAACTCATGATTTTGCGACAAATATCCAATTTTCATCGAAGTACTTTTCACAATATTCCCAATTTCATTCAAATTATCTTCCGCCCCATCAATCCGCTCTCTATCAAGCAACATCCGAATAATCGTCGACTTCCCAGCTCCATTCACCCCAACAAGCCCAATCTTATCTCTCTCCTCAATCGTAAAATTAATATCCTTCAATATATATTCCCCAGCAAACTGCTTATACACCTTATTAAATTGCACTAAACTCATCAAATTCCCTTCCTTTTCTCTATTTTATCAAATTATTTTTTCATATTTTATATTTTAATTTTATTCGTTAAATTATATCATTTTTGATATTTGTTTACAATGTTTGAGAAATTTTCAAAATATTTAAGTTTGACAAAAATATTAAACTGTGATACTATATTACCTATAAATTTTTAAGAAAGAAGGTAATTTTATGAACAAAAAGAAAATTAACACTATTGTTGGTTCAATTGGAGCATTTATTGGAGTTTTTGTGTTTATAACCTATATTCCTCAAATTATCGCTAATTTAGGAGGAGAAAAAGCTCAGCCTTGGCAACCGCTCACAGCTTCAATTTCTTGTCTAATTTGGGTTATTTATGGATGGACTAAAGAACCTAAAAAAGATTTCATCCTTATTGTTCCAAATTTAGCTGGTGTAATATTAGGATTTTTAACTTTTATTACAGCTTTATAAATTTTTATTTATAAAAAATGAAATTTACTATTAAATATTTTTATTATACTTTTATATTAAAAGCAAAAAGAGGTTTTATGCCTCTTTTTTTATTTTATCAGAAATTTTTATTTATTTTTTCTATTATATAATTAAAAAATACATTATTTTGAAAAGTTTTTCTAGTATAAGTTGAAAAATTTTTTAATTTGGTATATAATTTCTTGTATATGTTAATATAGGTGGTGATAGAATGATAAAAAGAGAGCAATATTTAAAAGAAATTAGAAAATTTATGGATAAGCCGATAATAAAAGTTATTACTGGTATGCGTAGAAGCGGGAAATCTATGATTTTAAAATTAATATCTAAAGAACTTGAAGAAAAGAGAATTAATAAAGAAAATATTATTTTTATTAATTTTGAGTCTTTAATGTTCGCTGAATTTACAAATTTTCAAAAATTATATAGCTATATTATTGAAAAATCAAAAAATTTAGCTGGTAAAATTTATATTTTACTCGATGAGATTCAAGAAGTTGCTTCTTGGGAAAAAGTGATAAATTCATTGCTACTCGACTTAGATTGTGATATTTATATCACTGGTTCAAATGCTAATTTATTGTCTTCGGAGTTGTCTACCTACATTGCAGGAAGATATGTTGAAATAAAGGTTTTTCCTTTATCTTTTAAAGAATTTATAGATTTTTCCAAAATTCAAAATCCAGAAAAAATTTACAGCAATGAAGAATATTTTGAAAAATATTTGCAATTTGGAGGTTTACCTGCCATCCACAATTTTAATCAAGATAAGAATTCAATTTATCAATATTTGACTGATATATATAATTCTGTCTTGCTAAAAGATGTTGTTGCAAGAAATAATATAAGGGATATTGAACTTTTAGAACGAATAATTTTATACATTTTCGACAATATTGGAAATATTTTTTCTGCCAAAAAAATTTCAGATTTTTTGAAAAACCAAGGTAGAAAATTAAGTGTTGAAACCGTTTACAATTATTTAAAAGCACTTGAGAATGCATATATAATTTCAAAAGTTCAAAGATACGACATAAAAGGAAAATCCATTTTAGAAACACAAGAAAAATTTTATCTTCTTGACTTAGGTTTAAAACATTCTCAATTAGGATACAAAGCAAATGACAT
Organism: Leptotrichia sp. oral taxon 847; assembly: GCF_001553645.1. Lineage (NCBI taxonomy): Bacteria > Fusobacteriati > Fusobacteriota > Fusobacteriia > Fusobacteriales > Leptotrichiaceae > Leptotrichia > Leptotrichia sp. oral taxon 847. The sequence goes on from NZ_CP014231.1 coordinate 1,134,027, forward strand.
CGCTGGTCATCTTGAAAACATCATCTATTTAGAACTGTTAAGAAGAAAATACAATGTAAATATCGGAAAATTAAAAACAAAAGAAATTGATTTCATCGCACAAAAAGAAGATAAAAAATTATATATTCAAGTAACTTATCTTTTAGCCTCAGAAAATACCATTGACCGAGAATTTTCTCCATTAAAAAACATTGAAGACAACTATCCAAAATATGTTCTTTCTATGGATAATTTAGATGAATATAATATAAATGGAATTCAGCGAAAACGGATTATTGATTTTTTATTGGATTCATGATTTTGGAATTATAGTAAAAATTTTTATCTTACAATATTTTATTTTACTGACTTTTATAATATAATAATTTTATCCAAAAATTTTCATAATAAATAGATAAAAATAAAAGAGAACCAACAAAATCAGTTCTCTTTTTTCTATAACAAACAAATCCATAGTTTTAACCCACGATTCTCAAAACTCTACAATTTCTCACAAATAAAAACGAAATATCTTCAATCAATATTTCTGATTTAGAAACAAAAATTCCACTTCCCTTATCTATTTCCCGCAAAATCAATCTATCATTCTCAAATTTTTCAATTATCCCAAATTTCTCAAAATATGATTTTTCATACTCAAAATGTACTAATATTTTATTTTCAAAACATTTTTTCAAGATTTCCTTTATTTCCATATTTGAAATATCAGGCAAAATTTCTTCTAAAGATACATTCTCTGTTTCTATACGATAAACTTTTTCTGTAATTTCCCAAATGTCTGATGTTTTTATTATTATAAACTTGCAATCTGCCCAGAACAAATCATTTTCATAAATTAACGTGTAATTTTCATCTTGAAAAATAACACTTCCTTGAATATCATTTCTCGCTATTACAATTTTATTTTTCTGAATTTTATCATCTTTAACGATAATATCTTTAACAACATTTTTCCCTATCTCTATACTTTTCATTTCACTTTTTCTTATAAATTCTTCTGATTCCCTATCACCTTCATCACACCATTGAAAGTGTAAAATTTCTTTTGATTCTTTTACTAAATATCCTTCTCTCTGATAGTCATCTTCATAAAATAATCTTAATTTAATTTTATTCTTTTTGAAATATTTAAACAATTCCTTAAAAAATTTATTTTTTTCAAGTTCAATAATTTTTCTGTCACTAGATTTTCTTTCTTCTATTTTTTCCTTCATTAATTCCAAATATTCTGTATTTTTCCCAAATTTTTTCAAATCATCTATCTTTATAAATCTAAATCCACCATTTTTCCCATACGGACTGATTGATGTAAAAATAGCAAATTCACCATTAATTCCTACAAAATTCCCAGCATCAAATCTCCCTTTAGACAAACGCCAATATTCCAACAACTCATCTTTCCCAATTTTTTCTAAAAATTTTTTCATAAAATTTCCTCCCTTAAAAATCATCTTCCCATAACATTAAGTTTCAATTCCCCCAATAATTTTTTATCACAAAAAACAGTCGAAATCCAAAGTTTTTCATAAATAAATTCTTTTCTCCCAGCAAAATTATTTTTCTCCAAAGTAATATCCAAAAAATTCAAAAATCTTTTTTCAATTCCCAAAGCAAAAGCGTAAATATACATTTGCTGAAAATTTTCGATTAATTCATCTTCACTTGAAAAAGTAGGAACTTCTAATTTTTCAAAATTTAAAATGTATTTTTTGAATGATTCAATTTCATTCATAGCCAAAAGTCCATTTTCAGTATATCGCACGATTAACTTTTTGTAAATAAAAAATAAAATTACGAACGTAAGTGGAATTAAAATATAGAATCTTAGTCCAAATATGAACGAAATATTTGGTAACATAAAACTATACAACGAAAATAAGAATACCAATGCAATAAGGATTTTTAGTATTTTTGAGGTATATTTAGAAAGTATTAGTAAAAATAATATTCTTAGCCAAAAAATTTCCAAGAAAAAAACAATTATTACAATTAAAACTAAAAGTCCAAAATTTCCTTCTCCACTTCCAAATTTTACATCTTTACTTGTCATTATAATTGAAGCTAAAATAACTCCAAAATAAAAAATATAAAATCCTGAATTTTTCTTGTAAATTATAAATTCTTCCAATTTTTCAGGCGACCAAAATGAACCCAAAAACTTTTTCTTCGTCCTTTTATAAATTTCAAACATTTTTTGAAAAAAAGAATCTAAAGGTTTTTGATTCGACGAACTTCTCGAATAATTGCCGCTTGAACTACTCGATGAAGAACCCTTTAAAATTACATTTATCAAAAAAGCTACTAAAAAAGTTATTAACACTTGCAAGACTTCTCTAAAAATCTCTTTTCTTCTATCAATATTTTTTTCATCCATTTTTGGCAATTTCTCTCTATTCCCAAAACTTTGATAATCACTTAAAATCCCATTTTCAGAATCCGACAAGCTATCTAAAACCCATCGCTCTTCCGCAAAAAGCTCATCTTGTCTGTAATAATTACTTTTAGATTTTTCCAAATTTTTCTTATACAAAATATCCGATTGAAAATCCATATTTTCAAAAAGCTTTTCTTTTTTCGCAATTATAAAATTTTTCTCAACCAAAGAAAATATTCCAATATGAAAATTTTTCTCCGTCCTCGAATTATTCAAAATCCCCACTCCCATTGCAGAAATGCTTTTCGGAACTTTCAATTTTGGAATGACATCTTTTTTGAAAAAATTTTTACCCCAAAATTTTACTGTCCAAAAGCAGTAAATTAGTAAGATTGTTATTGCAATTATATAAATAATCGTTATTTCTTTCATAAAACTCTCCAGTAATAACCGTAAAATTATCAAATAATACTTATTATATCATATTTTAAAACGATTGAATAAAAATTTTATAAACAATGACGAAATAAAATATTTAGTGATAAATAAAAACTTCTATTTTAAGTTTTTTATTCAACCCGTGAAATTACTAAAACAATTTCTTATTTTTTAAGCAGTCTCTTTGGTCGTCAAACAGCTTAAGTTACTCATAAAAATAAATTTATAACGGACTTGAAATTGAGAGAAAATTGGAATATAATGTAAAAAAACATATAGAAAGTTGAGGAGAGTGTAAAATGAAAAAATTGGTATTTGCAATAATAATTTTAATGTTTGCAAGTAGTTGCGGATTAATTCAAAGAGTAAACATGCGAAGAGCTATAAAAAATAGTGGCGGTTCTTGTGAATATGTACAAGGTGTCGGTGAAATTTGCTCAGTTCCTGTAACACAATAAATATTATTTCTAATGCTAACAATAAAATTGTTAAAATCATATCTATGATACAAAATAGGAAAATAGAAAGTATTGAGAGTGTCTAAAGTTTTGCATAAATTATATATCGAATAATATAGAGATTTTTTACTTTAATTACATAAAAAAAACTTACACTCTCAAAATTTTTTTAAAATTTTATAGAAATATTTGTTCTAAAATAAAAATGTACTAATCCAAACTGTTTTTATCAATAAAAATAATTAGTTCGAATTAGTACATAATCATAATTATAAGTTTTATATTTTATTTCACTTTTTTCATTGTTATTGTATCGCCTGTTTCTGTCGAAAGAATTATAGTGTTAGCATCAACTAATCTTGTGTATTTCACATCTTTTAATATATTTATGAATTTATCTTCTATTTCCATTACATCGTTCGGACCTAACATTGCTGTAAGCATTAATTCAGAAACGATACGAATGTTATTATTTTTTATCTCATAATTTCCAGAATATGAATTTACTCCAGAGTTTCCACTAATTCTTCCTCCATCAAAATTTACTGTAATTCCTTTACCTTTTAAATTTACTCTTTTCCCAGAAATATTTGTAACTTTCCATTGAGACGATGAAATTGTTTTTTCAATATTACCTTTTGATGAATTGTTGGAATTATTATTAGTTATATTTTTAAAAGTTAGAGTTTCACCTCTATCAGTTTCCAAAACTAAAGTATTTTTAGTGTATCTAACTTTTTCCACATTTTGTAAAATTTTCATAAATTTACTTTCCAACTTCATCATTTTTCTAGAACCTGCCATTTCAGTTATACCTGCATCAGACATAAGAATACCACCATTCTGACTTAAAGCATAAGTTCCAAAAAAATTATTCACTCCCGAAGTTCCGTTAAAACCATCTTCTGTAAAATTAATTTTAATTTTACTTACTCCATCAGTTATTGCAGGTTTAAATCTTCTTTCTTTAATACTAGTCAACTGCCATGAAGTTCCTCTCAAATAATCTGTATCTGTACTTACTATATTTTGTTCCGAGTTACTCTGAGCTTTTTGTGTTACTGCCGAAGAAGTTGTATAATTAAATGCAAAAACCACGGCCAAAATCAACAAAATTTTTCTTTTCATAATAAAAACCTTCTTTCTAAAATTTTTAAAATAAAAATATCTTTGATTAATTTCACTCATTATGAACTATCCGCAAGCAAAGTTATAGGCTCCAACTTCATTGAAAATTTCTAAAAAAATTGAAACAGATTTCACTTTTTAGGTATTTATAAATCCTATGACTAATCGCCGCTTTCATTCAATACAAGGGTACCACATTAAATACAAAATGTCAATATTGAATTAAATTTTTATACTTAGAAAATAAGTATCATAAAAAATATAGTTTTTGATTTTTTAATTATTTATTCCCACCTAAAAATTTTCCTATCATTCCAGTTAGATCGTCTACTACATTTCCATCCTTATTCGTATCCAAAAGATTTGTAATCATATTCATAATTCCTCCATCTCCTGAAAAACTTGCAGAAAGATTTGAAGTTAAGTTACTAATTCCTTGTGCATCCAGATTATTTTCTTTTTTTTGCTGTCCCAACGCACCTAGTACAAGTGGTGCCAAAGTTTCTAGTATTTTTAGACTCCCTTTTGTATCCAGACCACTTGATTGTGAGATGGCATTTGCCACGTTTTGTGTATTATTTCCAAATAAATGATTTAAAATTCCTGCTCCATCTTTTAAATCAGGATTTTGTAAATATCCTTCCACATTGTTTAAAACAGAGCCATCATGTTGTGTAAGTGCATTATTCAAATTTTTTGCTCCTTCAGGTGTGCTTGAAGTTTTGTTTAAAGCGGAAAGTAGTGCAGGAACTGCTGCGAGTATTCCATTTTTTGTAGAGTCAGCTGTTCCACCTATTTGTTTTGATAAATTTTCTAAATTTTGATTTTGCAATAATCCTAATAATGCTTCTAAATTCATAATTTCTCCTAATTAATTTTATTTCTTGTTATTTTCTTCTGCAAAAATTTTTATTTTCCCATTGATATCAATATCTTGCAACTCCATTGATGCATTTTGTGTATCGTTTTCTTTTGCAAAAAACACAAATTCTCCTGTTGTGCTATTTATTTGTAATCCGTAAGTTATTCCATTTGAATATGTAAGTGTACTTGAAAGCTCGTTATCTTTTAATTTGGACAAAATTTCAGCATAAATTGCTCTTGCTTCAGAGTCTTTTAATTTACTGTCGGACACCTGTATCAAATTTGCCACTAAATTTTCAATTACTCCCAAATTTGCCCTATCCACCTTGTTTACTTTTAAGAATATTCCTGTTGCGTTTATTCCACTATAATCAAGCGCATAAATTGAATCTTCTTTAGAATTTATTTTAGAGTAATAATAATTTCTATTTTCAAAAATTAATTTTTCAAATTTGTTAATGCTTATTCTATTTTTTTCAGATTTTTCAGAAAATATTTTAAGTACCGCTTCAATTGAATTATTTGAAAAAATATTTTCCCTTTTTGCAATATTTTCTATATTTTTTCTTTCTTTATTTTTTTTAGCATTGACATTTTCCGTATTTTTTCCACAAGCAACCAAAAACACACTTGATAAAATAATGACTTCAAAAATCTTTTTCATTTTCAACTCCAAAATCTTGATTAATTTACAAATTTTTTTACATCTCTAATCAAATAAATTATTTTTAAAAATTGTTTTTATACGCTTATTATACAACAAAAAAAAATTTTTTTCTATATTTTTTTGATTATTATTTTATTTAATATTACTTTTATTCTCTCTTTTTCTCTGGTATTAAAATTTAAACTATTAACAAAACTGTCTGAGTAAAAGTAAATTTTTGGTGGTATATAAAATACCAAAGATTAATTGAGAGGATAGTATTACAATAATAATATTTCTACTAAAAAAACTGAAAAATTTTACTTAAAAAAAATAGAAAAATATCAAATAAATTCAGTGAAATAAAAAAATCAATATTGACTATAAAAATAACAAGTGTTATAATAAATTAATTTAAATTTTTGATACTTAGGAGGTCTTATGAAAAAAAATATTTTTAAAATTTTAACTTTGGCTATTGCACTATTTTTTATGGTAAGCTGTTCTAAAAAAAGCGACACTATAAAAATCGTCTTTTTACCAAATGAAGCAAATGAGTCATTAAAAAAATCACGAGATGAATTTGCAAATATTATTCAAAAAGCAACAGGAAAAAAAGTGGAAATTATAACTACTACGGATTATAATATCACAGTTGAAAATATCGTATCTGGACAAGCACAAATTACTTATCTCGGTGCTGAAGCCTATTTAAAAGCAAGAGAGCGCTCAAAAGATATTGAAGCTGTTCTTACAAATGCTGGGGAAAGCGGAACTCTAAAAGATTCCCTATATTACAGCTTTATCGCCGTTCGTAGTGAAGATGCCGCTAAATATAAAACTGGAAACATCTTTGACTTAAAAAAATTAAAAGGAAAAACAATTGGATTTGTTACAAACAGTTCAACTTCAGGGTTTAAAATTCCTGGAAAAGTCATAGCTGATGAATTTGGAATAAAAAATACAGATGAATTAATTGAGCCAAATAAAGTATTCTCAAAAGTTGTCTTTGGTGCTTCACATCCTGGAACGCAAGTTTTACTATTTAAAGGAGATGTTGATGTGGCAACATTTGCCATTCCAAAATCATTTACAACTTATGAATTGACTTCTGGTACTGACTTTAGAGCTGGTGCAACTTACACAGTTAAAAAGGGAGCTGTTGCGCCATTCGGACAATACGCTGGAAAAAGTTTCACTGTAATTCGTTCAATTCCTGTTTACAACGGGCCTATTGTATTTAACACAAAAACTTTGTCAAAAGAAGATCAAGAAAAAATCAAAAAAGCTTTGATGTCTAAAGAAGTTACTAATAATCCATATATTTTTAGCCCAAAAGAAACAACAAAAACTTCTAAAATAAGAGGATTATTTTTAAGAGAAAATCCAAATATTGGATTCATTGAAACAAATACCGCTTGGTACGAAAGCATGAAAGGTATCAAATAAAATGAGATTAGATAAATTTTTAAAAGTTACAAGAATTATAAAAAGAAGAACTGTAGCAAAAGAATTGGCCGACAATGGCAATATCACTGTAAATGGTGAAGTAAAAAAATCTTCTTATGAAGTGAAAAAAAATGATATTTTTGAAATAAAATATTTTAACAAAAATATAAAAGTAAAAGTTTTGGATTTGCCACCAGAAAGCTTGAAAAAAGAGCTTATAGAAAATTATATACAAATTATTCAATAATTTCAAATAGCCGAAATAAACTCGGCTATTTTTTATAAAAAATTTTCTTTCCTTCAGTAAATATTAAAAACCCACCTATCAAACCTAATATACTTCCAATTATGGTATTTTCAAAACGACTGAAAATAAACAAAAAATGATTATTTAATGTAAGACTTCCAGCTTCTGACAGTAAAATTGTAAGTGGTGTTATAAAAATTACAGCTATTCCATAATTTCTCGGCACTAAATATTCCACAATAAACTGCAAAACAACTATTGAAACACATATATAAAATATATTATTTTGGGAAACGATAAGTATTAAATAACAAAATCCAACTCCCAAAATTGTTCCACACATTCTTTGAATACTTCGTTTAAACACATGAATTTTAGATGTCCCTTGCATGATTGCAATACAAGCTACACAAATCCAATAAGGATTTTTGATTTTTAACAAAAATCCTATTGCAAGAGAGAGACTCATAAAAATTCCAACTATAAGACTTTCAATTTTTTTATTTTTTTCATCTTCCAAATTAATTTTCTTTTCAAGTTTTACTAAATTTAATTTTTTATTTTTTATTTTGTTTTGAAAAAACAAGCTATAAACAAAAGCTATGACACAAGTAGAAAGTGTTCCAAATGTTAAATAACCGACATTTTCCGCTATTTTTGAAATTGGTAAGTGCGGAAGGGAACTTGCAGTTGCACAAACCATAATAAAGAAAAAACTTCTAGGTGGCTTTAACTCAAAATGTAAAACTACATAATGTATGATAAAAGAAGCAAATCCCAAAATAAAAACGATTATAATTTTATTAAAACTAAAGATAAGTCCTGCCGAATATGAAAATATAAATCCAAATGAACACCCCAAAAGAACAGACATTTTTTCTTTTAAGCTCCCAAAAAGTGGAAAATAAACAACTATAATTCCCGCTAACGCTGAAATCATCGCATTTCTAAAATTATTTGTAAAATATCCAGTAAATATCGGAATTGCCATACATAAGCTACAAAGTATTGGTAAATCCATTGTTGCATCGATTCTTCTTATTTTAAAAAAATCTTTAATGTAATTTTTCATAATACCTCCTTTATTTTAAAATTTTTTATCAAAAAAGAATTTAACAAAGAAAAAAAGAAAAATCGACTAGAATTAGCCGATTTAACTTTTGTTACAACTTGACCTTTAAAAAACTTTAAAAGCAATTAATTATTTAGAAATTTTACTTGCAAAATATCCTAAAGTTCTGATTAATTGAGAAGTATAAGACATTTCATTGTCATACCAAGATACTGTTTTAACTAATTGAGTATCTCCATTTTGAACAATTTTAGTTTGAGTTGCATCAAATAATGATCCAAAGTGAATTCCAACGATGTCAGAAGATACTAATGGTTCTTCAGTATATCCGAATGATTCAGTTGATGCTGCTTTCATTGCTGCATTTACTTCATCAACAGTTACTTTTTTGTTTAAGATAGATACTAATTCAGTTAATGAACCAGTTGGAACAGGTACTCTTTGAGCAGCTCCATCTAATTTTCCGTTTAATTCAGGTACTACTAATCCAATTGCTTTTGCAGCTCCTGTTGAGTTAGGTACGATATTTACTGCAGCAGCTCTTGCTCTTCTTAAATCACCTTTTCTGTGTGGTGCATCTAATGTATTTTGGTCTCCTGTGTAAGCGTGGATAGTTGTCATTGTTCCAGTTACAATTCCAAATTTATCATTTAATGCTTTAGCCATTGGTGCTAAACAGTTAGTTGTACAAGAAGCTCCTGAAATAACTGTTTCTGAACCATCCAAGATTTCGTGGTTTACGTTGTAAACTACAGTTTTAACATCGTTTCCACCAGGTGCAGTAATAACTACTTTTTTAGCTCCTGCTTTTACGTGTTTTTCAGCTTTTTCTTTAGTTGCAAAGAAACCTGTTGCTTCTAATACTACGTCTACTCCTAATTTACCCCAAGGTAATTTTTCAGGATCAGCTTCTGCGAAAACTTTAATTTCATTTCCGTTTACTACGAAAGCTCCTTCTTTAACTTCAATAGTTCCGTTGAATCTTCCTTGAGATGAATCGTATTTGAATAAATGAGCTAACATTTTAGAATCTGTTAAGTCATTAATTGCTACAACTTCAAATTTATCTGTTTGTTCAGACATTAATCTTAATGCTAATCTCCCAATTCTTCCAAATCCATTAATTGCTACTTTAACTGCCATTTTAATAATACCTCCTAAAAATTTTATATATTAAAATTTAATATATTTATTACACTTTGAGTATAACATACTTTTAATAAATTTTCAATATCAAAAAGTGAATTTTACTCTTGAAAAAATGGTGGCAATACAAAATCAGACATATTGTCTTCATCCGAATCTTCTTCATCATATTCTTCTTTGTTATCTTCTTTATTTTCTGCAAAAACATTTGGTTTTTCCAAATCTTCATCTATTGATTCTGAATTTATCTCAACTTTTTTTTCTTCAGGTGCAAATCTTACAGTTTTTGAAACATTGTCACTTTCTCCAAGATTTGGCAAAACGTTATCCTGAAAATCTGTGGCTACAATTGATACACTTATTGTTCCTTCCAGTTCTTCTTCCAAAATATATCCCCAAATTAAGTTAGGTTCACTTCCAGCTTTAGCTGTAACTGTATTTGCAACTTCGTTTATTTCATTTAATGAAACATCTGGTCCAGCTGTAATATTTATCAATATCTTTCTTGCACCTTCTATTGATTTTTCCAACAATGGACTATTTAATGCCTGAGTTGTAGCGCTCTTCGCTTTTTCGTCTCCATTTGCTTCCCCGAAACCAAGCATAGCGATACCAGAATTCTGCATAATTGATCTAATATCCGCAAAATCAAGATTTATTACTCCTTGTTTCATAATTAAATCAGAAATTCCTTTTATTCCTATTTTTAATATACTGTTTGCCTCTTTAAAAGCGTTTAACAAAGTGATATTCATTCCTGGAATTTCAAATAATTTATCATTTGGGATGGCAATTAATGTATCCACATTTTCTTTTAAATTTTTAATCCCAGCTAGAGCGTTATTTTTTTTGATAGGCCCTTCAAAACTAAAAGGTTTTGTTACAATTGCAACAGTTAAGATTCCCATTGACTTCGCTACTTCCGCTATAATTGGTGAAGCTCCTGTCCCTGTTCCACCACCCATTCCTGCTGTGATGAATAACATATCTGTACCTTCTAGCACTTCTTTTATTTTATCTTCAGAATCTCTTGCGGCACTTCTCCCTTTTTCAGGATCTGCACCCGCACCTGTTCCTCTTCCTAAAAGAACTTTTGATGTCGCTTTTGATCTATCTAAATCTTGCTGATCTGTATTTATAGCTACAAACTCTACAGTTGTTATGTTACTTTCAATCATATCATTTATTGCGTTACCACCAGCTCCGCCTACTCCTACTACTTTTAATTTCACTGTACTATTAAAATTTTCCATTATTTATTTGCTACTTAAAAATCTTATTTTAATTTTAAAAATAGCATCTCCTTTCTCTAAACTCTTTTAAGATTATTTTTTATAGATGTCTTTAAATCTCAAATCTATATAAGTCAATGGTCCTTCTTTCCTTATTATTTGGTCATACGCTTTATACGTATCATCGTATTTTTTTTCAGTTACATCAGTATCTGTTCTAAATATCACACCATTTACGAGTAATATTTCGTAACTTTTAGGAGTTTTTCTTATTTCTGAAATCATTGAATAAAAATCTTTATTTTTTATTTTGGAAATTATAATTTTAATTCCTTCCAAGCTTGCTTCATCTGTGTATTCGATAATCGGCATACTCTTTGGTGAATCTTCTAATTTATCTCCATAAATATTTAACTCATCATCTGCCAGAAATAAATTTTCTCCTTTTCTTACATACGCATAAGGTTGTCTTTCCTCAATGTTAAATAATATTTTGCTCGGAAACTGTTTTGTAATTGAAACTTTTTTTACTCTCGCATCATTTCTTAAAAAATTTTCAATTTCTTTGGTATTTAAATAAACAATATTTTTTCCTTTCATTTTTTCAACTTGTTCTGTCACATCCCGCTGTAAAAGTTTTGTGTTTCCATTTACTACAACTTCTTGGACTTTAAAATAATCGGAATCAATAAATCTCTTGCAAAAAAATATAATTCCTAACAGCAAAAATAATATAAACAATATTTTAATTATATTTTTCATCTTAATTTAACTCCACTTTTTTAATATTATTATACACTGTTTTTGGATTTTATTCAATTATTTTTAAAAAAAATTTAAATAATTTAATTTTATTTTAAAATAATAATTTCTGTGTCCAACTGTATGTCAAATTTTTCTAAAACTACTTTTTTTACGTGTTCAATTACTGAAATTACGTCATTAAAAGTAGCATTTCCCACATTGGTGATAAAGTTTGGATGCTTTTCAGAAATTCTGGCACCTCCCACTTGATATCCCTTTAATCCAGCATCCGATATAAGTCTTGCCGCAAATTTTCCTTTTGGATTTTTAAATGTGCTTCCTAAATTTGGCAAATCAAGTGGATGTTTTAATTTTCTTTGCTCCCTTTTATCCTCTGAGACAGCCTTATCAAATCCAAATTTAAATTTAAATAGCGCTGAAATGACAATCCATTTATTTTCTTTTATTTCAGTTGTTCTGTATTTAAAATGTAAATCTTTTGTCTTTATTCTTTCTATTTTTCCATCATGTTTACATACTTCCACTTCCTCTATGCAATCAAAAATTTCAGTTCCATAAGCTCCGCCGTTCATATTGACAAGTCCTCCGACAGAACCAGGAATTCCTGTAATATTTTCAAGTCCAGTGTAGTTATTTTCTTCCATAAATTTGATTAAATCATCCAAATCCAAGCCAGATTCCACTCTCACTAAATCAAAATCTTTATTTTTTTCCTCCACAGAAATTTTTTGTAATTTTTTTAATGAAATAAAACTTATATCAAGATTTCCATCATATATTAAAGTATTTGTTCCGTTTCCTAAAATGAAAAATTTTTTTCTCGTATCTATGATTTCTTTTAATTCATTTTTTTCTTCCACAAAAATCAATTCCTTGGCTATTCCTCCAACTTTCATATTGGAATATTCACTCATTTGTGCGTTTTTTATAACTTCCATAAAACTTCCTTTCGCTTTTTCTCAACAATATTTTATAATTTTTCTAAATCTTTTGCTATCTCATGAGCTAGTTTTGAAACGCTTCCCGCACCCATAAATACGTAAGTGTTACCGCTGTCTTTTTCACTTTTCAAAAGATTTTCAATCTCTTCTTTTGTCTGAACTCTCACATTTCCGCCAATTTTTTTGGCCAACATTTCTGAACTTACACCATAGATATTGTCTTCACTTGCCGCATAAATTGGAAGTAGTATCAAGTCGTCAGCATGTTTTAGAGCTTCTACAAAATCATCAAAGAAAAATTTTGTCCGGCTGTATCTGTGTGGCTCAAAAATTACTATAACTTTTCCTTTTTCTGTCTTATGCGCCGCTTTTATCGTAACTCTCACTTCTGTTGGATGATGCGCATAATCATCTATTATTCTAATACCATTGTCATAAATAACTTGATATCTTCTGTTTGCACCTTTAAATTTTTGAATTCTTTCTTTTACTTTTTTCATATTGCAGCCAAATTCATGTGCAAAATAAATCACAGGAAGTGAATTTGAAACATTATGTTCTCCTGGAATGCTCAAATTAAATGTTCCAAGATTTTCTCCTTTTTTCACAACTTCAAAACTGGTTATTCCATCTTTTACTCTTATATTTTCGGCATAGATGTCAGCAGTTTTATCTTTTATGCTGTACCAGACGATGTTTTTATTTTTAAGTTTCAAATTTAGCTTTTCAACCGTATCTTTACATAAAATTGCAATTCTTTCGGTGCTGTCAATAAATTTTTCAAACGATTTTTTTATATTTTCAAATGTTCCGTGATGGTCCAGATGGTCTGGTTCCACATTTGTAACAACCGAATATTTTGGTTTTATGTACAAAAATGAGTTGTCACTTTCATCGGCTTCCGCTATAAAATATTCCGAATTCCCAATTTTACTGTTGCTTTGAATTTCTGGAATAAATCCTCCAACTACGATAAATGGCTCTTTTTCTAGTAGTGCCACGCTTAACATTGAGCTTGTAGTTGTCTTTCCATGAGTTCCTGCAACAGCAATTCCGTCGAAACGGTTCATTATTTCAGCTAACAATTCCCCTCTTTTTACTTTTTTTATGTTGTTTTCAACGACATATTTATATTCGGGATTTGTTTCTCTTATCGCTGTTGAATAGACAAATAAATCAATTCCTTTATCTTTTACATTTTCTTCAACTTGTCCAATGTAAACTTTTATTCCCAAGTCTTCCATATCTTTAGTTACAGGTTTTCTAACCAAATCTGAACCCGCTACGTTAAATCCGTCGGCTGCAAGTATTTTTGCAAGTCCGCTCATTCCCACTCCGTTTATTCCACTAAAATATATATTGTTTACTTTCGTTAACATTTTATTTCCTCCGTTTTTTATAGTCCCATTTCTTTTATTATTAGTTCTGACGCATTTCCTTTTTTCAAATTTTTTATATTTCCACTCATAAATTCCAAAGTTGTCTTTTGTTTTACAAGTGATAACGCTTCATCAATGGCATCTTCCGCAGTTTCGTTCGTAAATATTTTGGCTGCATTTTCAAATTCCAAGACATCCGCATTTTCTTTTTGTCCAACAAAATCATAAGGTATCAAGATTGACGGTTTTTCTAACTCAATCAATTCTGAAATTGTCGAAGCACCAGCACGGCAAACGACTAAATCACATGCTGCCATTAACTGTGGTACATTTTCAAAATAAGGTTTTACAATAGCTTTTCCAAAATCTCTCATTCTATAAGTCGCTTCTTCAAAATTATCTTTTCCAGTTGCCCAAAATAATTTCAACTTGGTGTCAGCCAGTATCTTTTTCCATTTTTTGGAAACTGCCTCATTTATATTTTTTGCTCCAAGACTTCCACCAATAATAAGTATTCCATGCTCATCATCCTCTATTCCCAGTTTTTTTCTCTCTTCTTTTTTATTTTTTGTATAAAACTCGTCTCTAAGTGGATTTCCAGTTACAACAAATTTAGATTTTTGATTTTCTTTTACACTATCTATCGTATTTTTAAATGCAACAAACACTTTTTTGGCACCTTTGTAAAACCATCTGTTAGCTTGTCCCATCGTATGATTTTGCTCCTGCAGGTAATATGGAATCTTTAAAACATTTGCAGCTACCAGAACTGGAATTGTGATGTAATTTCCAAATCCAATTATTTTTTGTGGTTTTTCTTTTTTTAATAACTTTATTGTACTAAAAATCGCTTTTAACATCTTAAATCCAGATTTTACTGAATTTAATGGCAACACATCAAGTCCAATAAATCTAAAATTTTCACGGGGAATTATTTCTTTTTCCATTCGGTGTTTTGTCCCTATGAATAAAATATCTATATTTTTTTCTCTCATTTTTTTTGCAATAGCAAGAGCAGGATAAATATGACCGCCTGTCCCGCCAGTAGTAAACACCACTTTTTCCATCTTTTTTCCTTTCGTCTTCAAAAAATTTTTACATCATATATTCCACTTCATTAATTTCATCCAATTCATCGCCCATCTCCTGCTTGTACAATGCCCTTATAACGTTGTAAACTATTCCTAGTGCAAACATACTGACAAATACGGAACTTCCACCATAACTCATAAGTGGCAATGGAATTCCCGTTGATGGCACTACATCACTTACAACGGCAATATTTCCCAATATCTGAGTTGCAAACATCACAAAAATTCCCATAAGCAGATATTTTGCGAACATATCTTTAATTTTACAGGCTACGATTAAAATTATAGCGAGTAGACATACATAAATTAATATTAAAATTAGCGCTCCTATAAACCCATTTTCTTCTGCAAATCCAGAAAATATATAATCCGTATGAATTTCAGGCAAGAATTTATATTTTTGAAGCCCATTTCCATAACCTCTTCCAGTCAAATTTCCACTTCCTATAGCTATTAGTGACTGATGCGCCTGAAAAACCAATTCTCCTGATTCATGACTCTTGATTCTGTTTACCCTGTATGAAGCCAACTTTAATAAAAATTGCCCCAAAATTATCAAAAATGAAAATATTATCGTGAAAACTGACAAATTAATACCTGAAATAAATAACATTAAAATCCCGATAATTGCTACTTGAGCCATACTCGTATACGATTTTTCCATAAGTATAAGGAGTGAGTAAACTCCTGTCGTTCCTAAAATTATAGCTGCCGAAGTCCAAGGTTTTGTAGCTATCATATTTTTATTTTTTAATCGGTCGATTAACACGGCAACAGTTATGATTATTATAAGTTTGGCAAATTCTGATGGCTGTATTTTAAATCCAAATACATTTATCCAACGAACTGCTCCTTTTGTCTTGCCTCCCAAAATTAACACCATAAAAAGTCCCACTATTCCGATTATGTAAAGTGCTGCAAAAAATTTAAATTCTTTGTATCTTTTATAATTCATAAGCGCCGTAAAACTAAAACAAATTAAGCCCAAAAATATCCAAAGTGCCTGCTTTGACAAATAATAGTAACTTGATTTCCCTTTCGGAACAACTGGAAAACTAAGGCTTGCCATTGTAAGAAGCCCCGTTACCAAAAGAAGTAAAATAACTATTATAAATGCCGTTCCCAAAAATTTCTTATTTCTAAACAATTTTAATTTCTCCTATTTTTATTTTCCTAAAATTTTTACAGTTAATTCCTTAAAAACTTTTCCTCTGTGCTCAAAACTTTTGAATTGGCAAAAACTTGAAGTTGCTGGAGAAAAAAGTACAGTCTGATCTTTTTCAAAATCTAAATTTTCTTTTAAATCCAAAAGTACATTTTCAACAGTTTTCAAATTTTTGTAGTTTTTGTAATTGACTTTTTCCATATCGTCTATCAAAATTTGTGCATTATCCCCAATTAAATAAACAAAGTCCACCTTTTTACTAACTTCTTTTATAAGTGGCATATTATCAATTTTTTTATCATCTCCACCTAAAATCATCACAATTTTGTTATCAAAAGAATCTAACGCTTTTAAAGTAGACTCCACATTTGTTCCTTTTGAATCGTTTATAAAAGTTGTATTTCCTTTTACAAAAAAATTTTCAAGTCTGTGTTCAAGTGGTGCTGTCAATTTCAAAAACTCTGAAATTTTTTCATTTGAGACATTCAAAATTTTGGCAGCTAAAATCAAAAACAGCATATTTTCCAGATTGTGCTTTCCTTTTAGCGACATTTCAGTAGTTCCCATCAAAATTTCTGAATTTTTTTTAATATATTCGTCTGAAATATTATTTTCGTCAATTTTTTTACTCAAATCTTTCATAATATGAATATTATTTTTATAAACGAACGCAGTTCCTCTTGTCTCTTTGCTTAAATAAACTTTTTTTGCTTTTATTTTATCTTTTAAACTTTCCTTTTTTTCACAAAGCTCAAAAAATTCTGCATCATCCAAATTTATAATTGCAAAGTCATCATTTGTTTGCTTTGTAAAAATATTAAATTTTGTTGAATAATAGTCTTCCAATGTAGCGTATCTTGTCAGGTGGTCAGGAGTCAAATTTATGATTCCAGCGATATTCGAGTGGATTTGTGGATTATTTTCTAGTTGATAGCTGCTTAACTCTAAAACTACATAGTCTAGCTTTGTTTCATCTGCCACCAATTTTGCAAATGAAAAACCTGCGTTTCCAGCAAGTTTTGCTCTAAATCCCGCAAAATTTAAAAGTTCTGCCATTTTCGTGCAAGTTGTTGTCTTTCCATTTGTTCCTGTAAATGAAATAATTTTTATATTTTTGTTGACATATTTGTACGCAAGATCAATTTCTGAAATTATTTTTACATTTTTATCTTCTGAAACTTTTAATAGTTTGGCTTTCCAAGGTATTCCAGGACTTTTTACAACAAATTCTATCTTTTCTTCGTTTAAAATTTTTATTCCTTCTTCTGAAGTTAGCGCAACTTTATCATCCACTAAATATACTTTGTAACCTTTTTTTTCAAGTAATTCTTTTGCTCCGAGACCGCTTAGTCCCGCTCCAAAAACTATCGCTTTATTCATATGACTATTCCTCTCTTTATTATTACATATTTATTTAATTTTTGTAACTAGTTTTTTTAAAAAAATTAAATAAACATACAATTTTTTTATTTTTTTTGCAAAGGATGAAAATCATCCCTTGCTTTTGCTTTTCTTTACTCAATTTTATCTCATTTTTAGAATTAAAAATGTGATTAGACAGGTCATAATGGACACTATCCAAAATCTTATCGTAACTTTTGTTTCAGGAAGTCCCAGTAATTCAAAATGATGGTGAATTGGCGCCATTTTAAACACTCTTTTTCCAAAAGTCTTGTAGTGCCAAACTTGAATCATAACGGACACAGCTTCTACGATAAATATAAATCCTGCAATTGGAAGCAGTAATTCCTGTTTTAAGAAAATAACTACTATTCCTAGTATTCCACCAAGTGTAAGTGAACCGGTATCTCCCATAAACACTTGCGCCGGATAAAAATTAAACCACAAAAAACCAGTTAATGCTCCGACAACAGACGCAAGATAAATACAAATTTCTGCTGAATCTCTAACATAATACAAATTCAAATATTTGGCATACTCATAATGTCCTGTCAAATATGTAACTATAAATAATGTTATACTTACAACAATTATAGGCCCGCTCACTAATCCGTCAAGTCCATCTGTCAAATTCACCGCATTTGACGAACCAATTATAACAAATCCCATAAACACGAAAAATAAAATTGGTGTTATATACAAATATGAATTTTTAATTATAGGGTTTACTATTGAAAAATCAATTGTTTTATTAATCATTCCAAATTTATAGACAAACCAAAAAGTTATTGCAGTTATGATAAGTTGTCCCACAATTTTCTTTTTCCCTGAAAGTCCACTTTTGTGCCGTGTCAATTTCAAGTAATCGTCATAAAATCCAATTGTTGTAAACAGTATTGTTATAAAAAATAAAAATATTACAAACTTATTTTCATAATTTCCTGCAACTAATGTTGCAAAAAGTATAGCTGCTATTATTAAAATTCCACCCATTGTAGGAGTTCCAGATTTGTCAAAATGAGATTTAGGCCCTTCCTCCCTTGCCGTATCTCCATACTTCTTCTTTTTCAGCCAAGTAATAAATGGCTTTCCAAACACAATCATAAACAAAAATGCCACGGCAAACGCTACAGAAGATCTAACTATAATAGATTTAAAAATTCTAAGCGTACCAAAATTGTTTATAAATAACCTTTGTAATAAATATAACATTATCTTTTTAGAATTAAAAAATTCTGTCTCCTTTCTATTCTTCTATAATTTCTTCCAGTTTTATTCCTCTCGATGCCTTTAGTAAAACAACTTTATTCTCTTTTATTTCATTTATTTTTTCTTTTATTTCAGATTTTTTATTAAAATAAATAATTTCTTTATTGTTCAATTTTTCGTTTTCAATTTTTTCAAACAAACTTTTCATTCTTTTTCCAAACAAATAAAGTTTGTCAAATTTCACATTTTTTAAGACATAGTAAATATCTGCGTGATATTTTAACTCATTTTCTCCCAGTTCCAACATATCACCCAAAACTATAATTTTTTTTACGCTATCTTCATTATAAATTTTTGAAAATGTTTCAAGTGATTTTTCTATAGAACTTGGACTCGCATTATATGCATCATTAATATAGACAGTTTTCCCCTTTTCTATTATTTGAAATCTCATATCAGTCAAATTTATATTTTTTATTGCATCCTCAATTACTTTATCTTCAACTCCAAATTGTTTTGCAACCGCTATTGCCATTGTTAAATTTAATATGTTATGTTCCCCTAAAACATTTGTTACATAATTCCGTGTAACATTTTTTTTGCAGATTTGTCCAAAATATTTTAATGTAAATCTCGTATTATTTTTATCAAAATCAATATCTCCGTAATAAAAATTTTCCGAATTTTCCAAAAAGTCATTTTTTTCTAAATTTAATGCTTTTATGACTTTTATCTTTTCGGATTTTATACTTTTTAAATATTTGTCATCTCCGTTTACAATCAGTGCATCTTTTATATACGGTAAAATTTCCGTTTTAGCACGAAAAACATTTTCTTTTGTTTTTAAAAATTCAAGATGTGATTCTCCGATATTTGTTATGACGTTTATATCGGGATTTGCAATTTGTCCTAGTAAGTCAATTTCCCCAAAATCACTCATTCCCATTTCCAAAATAATAAATTTATCATCCGTTGCGCTCCGAAGTAAAGTAAACGGCAATCCAATATGGTTATTATAATTTCCCAATGTCTTTTTACCTTTAAATTTTTGCGATAAAATATGATAAATCATATCTTTAACTGTAGTTTTCCCATTGCTTCCTGTAATTCCTATCACTTTTATACTAAGACTTTCTCGCCATTTTTTTGCAAGTTTTTGTAAAAATTTGATACTATCGTCCACAAAAAAAGCCTTTTTTTCAAAGCCTTTTTTTATCTCTATATCAGAATTATCATAAATTACAAACGCACCTTTACTAAGTGCTTCGTTCACAAAATTATTTCCACCTCTAATTGCAATAAATAAATCTTTATTCTTTACTTTTTTTGAATTCATCTCGATGTTGTTGATATCTATTATTTCTCTTTCAAATTCTATGTTCTCTTCCTCTAGTAAGGCAACAAAAACATCCCTTTTTTTCATAATCTAATTCTCCATTTTTTTACTTATACATTTCCTTGTAGGATTATATCATTTGACAACCATTTTTTCAATATATTTTTGAAATTAATTTTTTTTTAATACTATTTCAAATCTTTTACAGCTTCACTCAAAGAATTGAAAATTCAAAACCTTTTTTATTTCAAAAATATAAATAAAACTATTATTTACACATATCTGTTAATCACTTGCCTCAGAAAAGTTTTCTAAAATCAAAAGAATTTCTCTACCGTATTCTTTCGTTTTTTTTCGTCCCATTCCCTTTATTTTTTCCAATTCTTCAAAATTTTTAGGTCTTGCTTTTATTATATCCACAAGAAGCTTATTAGAAGCGATTATATATGGTGGATACCCTAAATCTTGCGATTGCTCCATTCGCCACTCCCTTAAAATATCATAGAGCTCTTTTTCATATTGAGTTTGAAGTTCCTCTTCCAGTAGGCGTTTTTTATTTTCCAGAGCCGAAGTTCTTTCCAAATCATTATTTTTTTTACAAAGATTATTTTCTTTTTCCGTTTTTTTCTTTTTCTCATATTCGATAAAAACTGTCCAGTAATGTCTTCCATCTATTTCCACCAATTCTGGCTTATACCTTTTTATTTCAGAATCTTTTAACGCAAACAAAAATTCCCGCTCCAGCCTATCTTGGTCAAATTCTTCCATATCCTCGTCAAACGGCAATGTTATAATTTTAAACATAACCTTTTCCCCCTTTTATTTAACTTTTTTGACTTTATTGTCTCAAGATACCGTCAAAATCTTTTTTTACTTTGTTCACAATTTTATTTGAAATTTCCACAATTTCTTTTTCTTCAAGCGTTTTATTTTTATCTCTCAAAATTACACTAATAGCCACACTCTTCATGCCAGGTAAAACTCCCACGCCACGATAAACATCAAATAATTCCACTTTTTCAATCTTTTTATCAACTTTTTCAATTGCTTTCAAAATATCCCCAACCAACACATCTTCTTTTACAACAAAAGCAAAATCTCTTGGTACTGCCGGAAATTTAACAAGCGGTTCATAAACAGTTTTTCTTCCAATATATTTTTTAATCAAATCAATACTAAATTCTGCAACTAAGACAGCTTTTTTATTCAAATCAAAATTTTCTAATACATCTGGATGAATTTCCCCGAAACTTCCGATTAATTCCCGTCCGACAAACACATCTGCCGATCTTCCTGGATGAAGTTCAGTCGCAGCACTTCTTTTTATCTGATAATTTTTAAATCCCAATTTTGTAAAAATTTCCTGCACAATTCCTTTTAAGTCATAAAAATCGTAAGGCACAGGTTTTGCATTCCACAAAGTCTTATCGTTTTCCCCCGCAAGTATAAACGCTAGTTTAGTCTCTTCACTAGCAAGTTCTTCCCCTTTTTCAAAAGTTCTACTCGCTTCAAAAAATCTTATGTTTGATACATTTTTATTCATATTATCTTTTGCATTTTTCAAAAGGCTATAAATTAGTGTTGGTCTCAATGTTGCAAAATCTTCTGTAATTGGTCTTGGCAAGTCTATCAAATTTTTTCTTGGAACTTTTGTGAATTTAATTTTATCCATCGCATCTCTTGGCACAAAGCTGTAATTTATCACTTCTTTTAACCCCGCTTGAGAAGCGATAACCTTTACTTTGTCATAAAGTCTTGTCGTATCTGTAATCGCTTTTGGATTGATATCAAGCCTTGGCAAAATATTTTCGATATTGTCAAAACCGTACATTCTAATAACTTCTTCAAAATAATCCTGCTCATTTTCCAAATCATCTCTGTAAGTTGGTGCAGTCAGTGTAAGGCTATCTCCATTATCTTTAACTTCCACTTCAAGTTTTGTAAGTATTCTAATAACTTCTTCTTTTGGAATAACTTTCCCAACAAATCTGTGAAGTTTTTCAAAACTAAGTGTTGCAACTCTTCTATTGTAAGGTTCTGGATAGACATCAACCGCTCCAGCTAAAATTTCTCCTCCAGCAACTTCTTGAATCAAGTTTGCAAGTCTATTAATCACATTTATAGCGTTACTTCTGTCAACTCTTCTCTCGAATCTATACGAAGAATCACTTATAAGTGCAAGTCTTCTCGATGTTCTTCTAATGTTTATTGGATTAAAATGAGCCACTTCAAGTAATACATTTTTTGTATTTTCAGTAATTTGAGAATTTTTACCTCCCATCACTCCACCAAGTGCCACCACTTTTTCTGCGTCAGAAATAACAATGTCGTCTGTCGCAAGGTCTCTTTCCTCTTCATCTAAAGTAATAAGCTTCTCATTTTCTCGTGCACTTCTAACCGAAATTTTACTTCCAGCAATTTTATCAAAATCAAAAGTGTGATTTGGCTGATTCATTTCCATCATGACAAAATTTGAAGCATCCACAATATTATTTATACTTCTAATCCCAATTGACTCAACTCTTTCTTTAAGCCAAGCTGGACTTTCTTTCACAGTCACATTTTTTATAATTCTAGCCACATATCTTTTCGACAAATCGCTATTTTCAATTTCCACTTTTATATTATCTTCAGTTTTCTCACTAGTTTCACCGTTTATTTCTGTACTTGGATAATTAACTTCTTTGTTGTAATAAGCTCCAAGTTCTCTTGCAATCCCTATGTGAGAAAGACAATCTGGTCTATTTGGCGTGATTTCCAGCTCAAATACGACATCGTTTACTCCAAGATATTCTTTTAACGGCATTCCAACAGGTGCATCTTCTGGCAAAATCATAATTCCGCTAGAATCGCTTCCAAGCCCAAGCTCTTCTTCTGAACAAAGCATTCCACTTGATTCCACACCTCTAATTTTTCCTTTTTTTATGACAAAATCTTCAGCCAGTCTTGCTCCAATCTGTGCCAGTGCAACTTTGTCCCCAGCTTTGTGATTAGGCGCTCCACACACAATCTGCAAAATTTCTTTTCCGTTGTCAACTTTACAAATTGTAAGGTGATCAGAATCAGGGTGCATCTCTTTTTCAACGATTTTTGCTGTCACAACTTTTTCAAGATTTTCCCCTTTTACATCTATTTTTTCCACTTCCTGCCCAATCATAGTCAAGGCATTTTCTAATTCACTTATTTCAATTCCATCTAAATCTATATATTGCTTTAGCCAGTTTAACGAAATCAGCATTCTTTTCTTCTCCTTATTTTTTAAATTTTTCTATCTATTTTTTACTTTAAAACTCCCATTAGATTCTCAAAAATTCTAAAATTGATCCAAAAATCTTTCATCATTTTCAAAAAATGCTCTTAAATCATCAATTCCATATTTTAGCATCGTAATTCTTTCAAGCCCCAATCCAAATGCAAACCCTTGATATTTTTTTGCGTCAATTCCAGCATTTTCCAAAACTTTTGAGTTTACCATTCCGCTTCCAAGTATCTCAAGCCAGCCTGTACCTTTACATACACGGCAACCTTTTCCTTTACAAACTCCACATTCCACATCCATCTCAGCAGATGGCTCTGTAAATGGGAAAAAGTGTGGACGAAATCTCACATTTCTATCTTTTCCAAATATTTTTTTCACTATGTTTTCCAAAACCGCTTTAAAGTTAGCAAACGACACATCTTCTCCCACCATAAGCCCTTCAACTTGGTGAAACATAGGAGTATGCGACACATCATAATCAGGACGGTACACTTTTCCAACAGAAATCATTCTAAATGGTGGAACTTTATCTTTCATATAACGAATTTGCATTCCCGAAGTCTGAGTTCTTAAAACAACGTCATCTTTTATATAAAAAGTATCGGTAAGCTCTCTCGATGGATGTGTCTTAGGAATGTTTAAATCATCAAAATTATATTTGACAAATTCCACTTCTGGACCATCCACAATGTCAAATCCCATTTCAGATACAATATCTTTAATTTCCATAACAGTTTTTGTAATTGGATGAAGTGAACCAATATTAGCCACTCTTCCCGGCAAAGTTATATCAATAGTTTCATTTTTAAGTCTTTCCTGTTTTGCAATTTCTTTTAAATTAACTGTTGTTTCATCAAACTTAGTTTGAAGAACTTTTTTTATTTCATTAGTAGTTTTTCCAAATTCGGCTCTTTTTTCAGCGGCAATATTTGCCATTTCTTTCATAATCGCCGTAAATTCCCCTTTTTTACCCAATATTTTGACTTTCAGATCATTAACTTCATCAAGAGTTTCTATTTCGTCAAGTTTTTTTAAAACATCCTGTCGAAGCTGTGCCAATTTTTCCAACATTATATCTATTTCCTCCTAATTTTATTCTATTTTTTATTTTTCTAAGGCTATTTTTTAATTATACTACTATTTTAAATATTATGCAAGATTTCAACTATATCGAAACGAAGCAAAATATTTGACAGTTTCAAAAAAAAATGATAAAATGAGTTGTCATACTAGCTGGGGAGATAGCGGTGCCCTGTATCTACAATCCGCTTTAGTAGAGGTGATGTCAAATTTGAGGAAAATTTTAGTGTCAACGCCTTATTTTAAAAATGTTGAGAAAACAGTCCTATATTGTAGAAAGCTTACGAATCGTGTCAGGTCGGGAACGAAGCAGCACTAAGTTAGTTTTTCTAGGTTTATGGGGTAGCTGTTTTTGAGTTTTTATCTTAAGAAACGGATGGTAAAATTTTTTCGATTGTTTGGCGTATGACGCTTTTTTTGAAAATAAAATTATAAAATCCATAAAGAATAGCAAGTGCTATTCTATTTTTTATACTTAATTAGTTTAAATAATTTTGGAGGGAAAAATGAGAGTTGAACACTGGGATAAAAAGTCACATATAACAAAAGAATTACAAAAATTCAGAACACTGGATATAAATTTTTCAATTGATTTAGACAATGACGAACTTTTTTTCATTTATAATGAAGAAAAGTTGTGTGGATATGCGACGATAAACTTGAAAAAAAATGCAAAACTGAAAAAGATTTTTATAATTCCAAAATATAGAAATAATGGCTATGGAACGTTTTTGCTAAAATATATAATCAATTGGATAACTAAAGAAAAATGTGATTCATTGACTGTGACAAATCATAAAAAGATGAACAATTTTTTGGAAAAGCAAAAATTTTTGCGAACGGAAGACGGATATATTTTAGATAAACTTCTGGAAATTCAAAAACAGGAAAAAAATATGGTTTTTGTAGCAAAAGTGGCAATAATTATCAATATTATTTTGGCTTTCTTAAAAATATTTTCTGGAAAAATTTTTAACAGTATGTCGCTTTTAGCGGATGGATTAAACTCGTTTTCAGATTTGATTACAAATGTTTTGGTAATTGTTGGCTTGAAAGTTGGAAGCAATCCCGAAGACAAAGAACACCCTTTTGGACACGGAAAAATAGAATCTGTCTTTAGCGTCATAATTGGAACATTTATTATGCTTTCTGCAGTTCATTTGATTCGAGAAAATGTAGAAAAAATTTTTTCAAAAAATGGAGAAGGAGAAAATGTGAAATTAAATAGCATCCTTATCACAATTTCAATAATTTCTATTTTAATAAAAGTTTTTCAACTAATTTTTATGAAAAATAAAACAAAAAGTTACCGGGGCGCTTTGATAAATTCACTACTTCAAGATTACAAAAACGATATTATAATCTCAATTTCAGTACTAATAGGACTTTTATGCTCCGAAATTAATCCTGTTTTTGACACACTTATTGGACTTTTCGTTGCAATTTATATTTTAAAAAGCGGATACGAATTAATAAGAGATAATTCTTTAATCTTGATGGATTCCCAAGACGAAGGACTACTTTCCAAAATAAGAGATGAAATTTTAGAATTTGAGGAAATCGAAAATGCACACGACTTTAAAATGACGACTTCTGGAAAAGATATTCATATTTTTTTGGATGCGAGAATGAAAAAAGACAAGACAATAGAAGAAGCTCACGAAATCATAAATACAATTTCCAAAAAAATAAAATATCAGCACCCTAATATAAAATCACTATTTGTACACATAGAGCCAATGTACGAAGGCGACTAAAAAATTTTTTTTAATTTTTTAAAAACAAAATAGATGGTTTAAAAATTTTAGGGGCAGATTTTTTAATTTCAAATTTTTTAGGTTATTCTTGATTACAAGATGTTATTTTGTTTAATATTATTTTTTTATTTTTTACATAAGGGGAAAGGACCGCCATTTCCCCTTATAATCCCCACGCTCGTCTAAGCATTTTTTTGAAGCAAAGCCGAAACTCACTTCGTTCAGACAGTCGTCTTTACTCCAAAAAAATCACGACACTTTTGTATGATAGTAAAATTTAAACCGTCGGAGCATTTTTATGTGCTGACAAAACTGTCTGAGCGTAAGCGAGTTTTTTGGCAGTGCATAAAAATGTCGAAGACTAGCCGGGGTGCAGGGGTGCGGCGATGAGCACTTCTGCTTAAAAAAATAAAAAAATATTTTAGTAACTTTCTGGATTGAATGAAAAACTTAAAATAAGATTTTTTATTTACCCCTAACTATTTTACTCTGTCAAACAAAATATTTTTATTGAAAAATCAAAAAAAATGTGTTAATATACACTTGAAATAAACATTTGGGAATGTTTTGGTTTCGACAGGATAGAAAACTTATTACTAGCAAGTAAGCGGGAGCTTTAAAATCCAACTAAAATATAATCGGAAACGATAATTACGCATTAGCTGCCTAAGATAGCAGCTCATCACTTTTGGAAATGCCGTTTTTCCACTAGATGATGTTACTTTTTACGGCTTACTCAAATGTATGATTATGTCACTTGAGGAAAATTTATAATCTCGCTTTTAGACTTTTGTTTGTTTAATATCTAAAAGTTAAAAAGATAAATAAACTAAACTTGTAGAAGGTAATAAAGACTTTTTATTTTGGACACGGGTTCGATTCCCGTCATTTCCACCAAAACAAAAATAAAATCTTTTTAAACGAATTAATAATTTTTCATAGCTGAATAAGTCTTTTTTAGACTTATTTTTTTATAAAATTTTTTCTTTGAAAAAGTTTTCTCTAAAAAAAATTTTTTAATATTCTTGATTTTGACAATTATTTTTGATATAATTATATAAAACCTGCTCTATTTGGAAGTAGGGCTAAAAAGCCGAAGGAAAGGAGAAAATCAATGAGAAATTACGAAATTATGTTTATTTTATCTACACAATTGACAGAAGAAGAAAAAAATGCTGGAGTTGAATTTGTAGAAAATACTTTAAAAGCTGCTGGAGCAGTTGAAGTAAAAACAGAAGTTTGGGGAGATAGAAAATTAGCTTATCCTATCAAGAAAAAAGAAAATGGATACTACGTATTAACTACATTCCAAACAGATGGAACAAGATTTACAGAAATTGAATCAAAATTAAATATCAATGAATCAATTTTAAAATACATGATTGTCAAAAATGACTAATAAATAGTAAAAACAAGGGGGACAAGTAAAATGAATAATGTTATATTGATGGGAAGATTGACGAGAGATCCAGAATTAAATCAAAGTTCGGGTGGAAAAGCGTTTGTTAGGTTTACTGTAGCAATAAATAGAATCGGTGAAGGAACTGATTTTATAAACTGCGTAGCTTGGGAAAAAACTGCCAAAACTATTTCTGACTATTTTAAAAAGGGTCAAAGAATTTTAGTGCAAGGAAGCATTAGAACAGGAAGTTACGAGAAAAATGGTCAAACTATTTACACGACAGACATTTTAGTAAATAGATTTGAATTTATCGAAAGTTCTGGTAACAATACAAACAATGGAAATTATAGTGACGAATATCAAAATTCTTATAAAAAATCTAAAAAGTCTTTTAAACAGCAGGAAGAAATTTTTGAAGATAAAGATTCAAAAGCTGATGAAGATGATTTTCTTAACAAGGATTCTAATGATTTTGATGATAATGACGACGATGAAGATGATGATCAGTTTCCATTTTAAAAAATAAATTTAAAAAAATTTTAGGAGGTGTAAACTAATGAGAGCAAAACCAGCTACTGTATTTAAAAGAAGAAAAAGAAGACCAAAAGTAAAATTTAAAGTAGAAGATATTAATTATAAAAATGTTGAATTATTAAAAAATTTTATGAACGATAAAGGTAAAATTTCTCCTGCAAGAGTAACAGGATTAGAAGCTAAAATTCAGAGAAAAATTGCAAAAGCAATAAAAAGAGCAAGACAAATAGCTTTAATGCCTTACACAAAAATTGAAAAATAATTAGACATCTAAAAGACTATCTAGTAAATAATATAATTTATTTTTTAGATAGTTTTTTTATAACAAATATTTGGAATTTTATAAAAGTCCTAAAGTATTTCAAAAAAAAATACTTGACATAAAAGTGCATATATAGTATAATTATTTTTGTAAATTTACTTTGGTAACGAAGTTTAGGAATGCGCTAAAGATTTAAAATTTTATGAAATGCTATTCTGTTTTAATTTAAATCCGATACTAGTATGTTTGTGTCATAGTAAATTTTCATTTGTCGCGGGATAGAGCAGTCAGGTAGCTCGTCGGGCTCATAACCCGAAGGTCGTTGGTTCAAATCCGGCTCCCGCCACCAATTACGCCTAGATAGCTCAGTTGGCTAGAGCATACGGTTCATACCCGTAGGGTCGGAAGTTCAAATCTTCTTCTAGGCACCACTTCATAAGAATAGATTAAGTCAGGAAGTTAGAGCACTTTCTTTTTTTTTGGTTAAAAACTTGACTTAATTTGATATTCGATGGAAAAAATTATAAAATATAAATAAAAGGAATATATTTATGAAAATTTTGATAATGAGATTTAGCTCATTTGGTGATGTTTTACTAACGACACCTGTAATTACTGCGATCAAAAAAAAATATCCGAAAGCAGCAGTTGACTTTATTGTGTATGACACTTTTTCTCAAGCGATTTCGCAAAATCCTAATATCCGAAAACTTGTGATATTTGAGAGAAAAAAAAGTCGAAATAAAGAATATATAAAAAACATGATTGAGCAATTAAAAAAAGAAAAATATGATTTTGTGATTGATTTACATTCTAAAATTTTATCACGGATAATTGGAAAAAAATTAAAAAACAAAAAAACTAAGTATTGCCGTTACAAAAAGAGAAAATGGTGGAAAACTCTTTTAGTTAAAGCCAAAATTATTGATTATAAAGCAGATTGTACAATTGTAGAAAGTTATTTTTCTGCTCTTAAAAAAATGGGAATTGAATTTTCTCTAGAAAATAGAAGAAATGGACTTGGAGATGCTTTGGAGTTTTATGTGGAAAATTCGGTGGAAAAAAATTTGATTGAAAAATACAATTTTAGAAATGAGAATTACTTTGTCCTTGCGCCAGGTGCTTCTAAATTCACGAAAAAATGGCCATTTTATAATGAACTGGCGGGAGATTTGTTAAAACATTTTTCAGAAAAAAATATAAAAATTTTTGTGATTGGCGGAAAAGAAGATGAAAAAATTGTGCAAGATAGTGAAAATGATCGAGTCATCAATTTATGTGGAAAAATTTCTTTTAAAGAAAGTGGTGTTATCTTAAAATATGCAAAAATTGCCGTTGTTAATGATTCTGGTCCATTCCACATCGCTCGTGCTGTTGGAACTCCAACTTTTGTATTTTTTGGACCGACGGATCCAAATTTATTTTCTTTTGAAAAAAATACTTTTTTGATAAAAAATCCAAATTGTAAACCTCATTCACTCTATGGGGATGACAAATTTCCGAAAAAGTATAGGGACTGTATGTCTGGAATTCCTGTTTCAGAAGTGCTAAAAAAAATAATCTTGGAATATGAAAAAATCACCAAAAATAAAAATAATTTATAAAGGGAGAAAAAATGAAAATACTTGCAATCGAATCTTCCTGCGATGAGACTTCTGTCGCTGTTGTAGAAGATGGAAAAAAAGTGTTGAGCAACATTATTTCAACACAAATTGATATTCACAAAGAATTTGGTGGAGTTGTGCCTGAAATTGCCTCTCGCCACCACATTGAAAATATTTTACCTGTTTTCACACAGGCGCTAAAAAAAGCGAATGTAACTCTTAAAGACATTGACTACATCGCCGTTACAAATACACCGGGACTTATTGGATCACTTTTGGTGGGGCTTATGTTTGCAAAATCTGTAAGCTTTGCCAATGATATTCCACTTATTCCGATAAATCATATAGACGGACACATTTTTTCAAGCTTTATTGAAAGTGATGTAAAACTTCCTGCAATTTCCTTAGTTGTTTCGGGTGGACACACAAATTTGTACTACATTTATGAAAAAGATGAAAAAATTGTGACAGAACTTTTGGGAGAAACTCTGGACGACGCAGTTGGAGAGACTTATGACAAAATTGCTAGAATTTTAGGACTTTTGTATCCTGGCGGTCCACAAATCGACAGACTTTCTGTTGATGGAAAAGATATTTTAAAAATAAAAAAACCTAAAGTTGATGGATATAATTTTAGTTTTAGCGGAGTTAAAACTTTTATTACAAACTATGTAAATCACGAAAGAATGAAAAAAAATGAAATTTCAAAAGAAGATATTTCAAAGTCGCTTCAAGAAGCTATCGTAAACATTTTGTATGACAAAGTTAAAAAAGCTATAAAGGAAAAAAATGTTAAAACTTTGCTTGTTGCTGGAGGAGTTTCAGCGAACAAAGGTCTTCGGAAAAAATTTGAAGATTTTTCAAATATTGAAGTTCATTTTCCAAAAATGGAATATTGTACGGATAATGCTGCAATGATTGGAGTTGCGGCTTACTACGAACTAAAAAATAAAAAAATTGACGACAAAAAAAATAATTATGACGTCGATGCGATTTCAACAAAAGTAAAAAAATAAATTTTGAGAGGAAAAAAAATGGAAAAAAATAAGTTTCAAACACAAAGTATTCCAAGACTGTTAGCTTCTCTGGCAATTCCAGCGATAGTTGCAAATTTGGTAAACGCTCTTTACAACGTTGTAGACCAAATTTTTATTGGACAAAAAATAGGATTTCTTGGAAACGCTGCAACCAATGTAGCTTTTCCACTTACGACAATTTGTCTTGCAATTGGGCTTATGACTGGAGTCGGAGCTGCAACTAACTTTAATTTGGAATTGGGAAGAAAACGTCCGAAAAGAGCAAAAAGTGTAGCAGGAACAGCGGCAACAATGCTACTTTTAAGTGGAATTATTTTATGTATATTAGTTAATCTTTTTTTAAAGCCAATGCTTCTCGCATTTGGAGCAACAAATCAAATTTTTGATTATGCGATTGAATATACCAAGATTACATCGCTTGGAATACCATTTTTATTATTTTCAGTAGGAGGAAATCCTATGGTAAGAGCTGATGGGAATGCCTTTTATTCAATGCTTGCAATAGTTATTGGAGCACTTACAAATACGATTACTTGATCCGCTGTTTATGTTTTATTTTGACATGGGAATGGATGGTGCCGCCTGGGCAACTGTCATTGGACAATTTATTTCAGCAGTTATGCTAGCTTCTTATTTTTTTAGATTTAAAAGCGTAAAGTTTGAATTGAAAGATTTTAAAATAAAAATACGAGAAATCTGGATTTTATTTGCATTGGGAACATCACCTTTTATTTTCCAATGTTCTGCACTAATCATTCAAATTGTAACAAATAATTTACTGAAAATATATGGTGCAAAATCTATTTACGGAAGTGAAATCCCCATTGCTGTGGCAGGAATTGTCATGAAAATAAATGTCATATTTATAGCGATTCTTTTAGATCTGGCACAAGGAGCACAACCCATTGCGGGATTTAATTATGGAGCAAAAAAATATAGAAGAGTTCGGGAAATATTAAAATTAACGCTAAAAGTGGCTTTTATTATTTCTTTGGTGGCATTTATAATTGTTCAAATTTTCCCTGTTCAGATAATTTCTGTTTTTGATAGTGGAAGTAAGCTCTATTTTAAATATGGGACAAAATATATGAGAGTATTTTTATTTTTCATATTTTTAAATGGTATTCAAGGTGCGATCACAATGTTTTTAACATCAATCGGAAGAGCCTCTAAAGGAGCCTTTTTGTCACTTGTAAGACAAATTATATCACTTTTGCCATTACTTATAATTTTACCATATTTTATGGGAATTGACGGAATTATGTTCGCATTTCCAATAGCAGATTTGGTAGCTTTTATTGTGTCCGTAATTATTTTAAAAAGTGAAATGAAAAAAATTCCAAAAATAGATGAGACTGATTAAAAAAATAAAAAGTCTTAAAAATTGAAATCTATAAACTTTTACAAATAACTAAAAAAATAAGGAGAAAATTTTAATGAAATTAATAGTGGGACTTGGAAATCCTGGAGAACAATATAAATTAACCCGTCATAATGTAGGATTTATATTTATTGACGAATATTTGAAAAAAAATAATATAAGTGATATGAGAGAAAAATTTAAATCATTATTTATTCAGACAAATTATAATGGGGATAAAGTCTTTTATCAAAAACCTTTAACTTTCATGAATTTAAGTGGAGAAGCGATTGGAGAAGCGGTAAGATTTTTTAAGATTGATCCAAAAACCGAGCTTTTTGTAATTCACGACGATATGGATATGCAGTTTGGAAAATTGAAAATTAAGTCAAATGGAAGCGCAGGTGGACATAATGGAATAAAATCCATTATTTCTCATGTTGGAAATGAATTTGTGCGGATAAAATTTGGAATTGGAAAACCAAAGACAAAAGAAGAAACATTAGGATTTGTGCTTGGAAAGTTTTTGCCTGAAGAAAAGGAAGTTTTAAGAGATTCGAGAGAAAAAATTTTTAATTTGATTGACGATATAAAAGATGATATGCCAATTCAAAAAATTATGAATAAATATAACTCCAAAAAATAATTTTTTTATTTTAGACAAATTGTATATAAAAATGTTGACTTATACAGTTATTGTGATATAATAATTTTGTAAAAAAATAAATAAACTGTAACAATTGTATTTAATTGATATAAAAAAATACATTTGTTTACTTGGAAAGGAAGTAAAAAATGAAAAAATTATTGATTATGTTGTCATTATTTATGACATTTGTACTAGGTTGTGCCAAAACTTTTGAAGTAAACACAGAACCTGGAAATAAAGTTCCAAATTTTGAGCTGAAAGATTTTAAAGGAGTTAAGACAAAAAGTAGAAAAATTTTTAACAATGGAAAGCCAACATTATTTATAGTGGCTGCTGAATGGTGTCCTGACTGTCACGCCGAATTACCTGATGTACAAAAATTTTATGATGAAAATAAAGACAAAGTAAATGTAGTAGTTGTATTTACAAACAGAAAATCTTCATTACAAAATGCAAAAAAATATGTTGAAGCACAAAAATTTACTTTCCCTGTGTACTACGACTTTGATGGCTCAATTTCAAAAGGATTCAAAATAACTGAAGTTCCAACTAACGTTAAAATAGACAAATCTGTAATAGAAGATTTCCAAAAAGGAACTATGCAGATTGACGGATTAAACAAAATGTTTGCAAACTAATAAACTAATAAAAGTTTTTATAAAAAAATACAGGAATACTATTACTAATAAATTTCCTGTATTTTTAATTTACTGAATTTCTCACGACTAAAGTTGCGAGTGTTCTGGCATAATTAATAAATCATAAGTTATTTTACAACGAAAGAAAATATTTTACCAGTTCTTCTTCAATTTTTTCATTAAATTTTCCAATTCTATAATTGTATTTTAGATTTTCAAAATCATCTGGATTTTTGTCCATTTCTTCTCTTACAGCTTTTGGAAATTCATTCCAAAATAATTCATAATTTTTACCCTTTTTAACAAATAAAGACGGTATTTTTATACTTTCTCCCTCTTTTAAATTTGGGAAAAATTCAGCGCCAGTTTCTCTATTTCTATAATCTACCTTAATTTTATCATTCAAATCACTAAATTTTTTTAAAAATGTGATTGCAGCACGGCAATCTGGACAGTAAACTTGTGCAACTGCGACAATTTCAATCACTTTATCAATACTTTCTATCACTTTTTTCGTTTTTTCTGAAAGCTGTACTTTTTCTATAATTCTCAACTGTTTTTTATCTTCTTGCTCTTCAGTAACTCCAAACTTCAAATAATCTTCAAATGTAGCCATAAAATTTTATCCTCCCAATCTATTCAATTATATAATTGAATAGTATCATATTTTATTTTATAAGTCAAGATTTTTTAACAGTCAGGATGGTTTAAAAATTTTAGGGGCAGATTTTTTAATTTCAAATTTTTTAGCTTGTTTTTGATTACAAGATGTTATTTTGTTTAATATTATTTTTTTATTTTTTACATAAGGGGAAAGGACCGCCATTTCCCCTTATAATCCCCACGCTCGTCTAAGCATTTTTTTGAAGCAAAGCCGAAACTCGCACTAAACGTGCTCAAACAGTCGTCTTTACTCCAAAAAAATCACGACACCTTTTATATAACAGTAAAATTTAAACCGTCGGAGCATTTTTATGTGCTGACAAAACTGTCTGAGCACAATCAGTGCGAGTTTTTTGGCAGTGCATAAAAATGTCGAAGACTAGCCGGGGTGCAGGGGTGCGGCGATGAGCACTTCTGCTTAAAAAAGGAATAGAAAAAATTGTTATTTTAGCAACTTTCTGGATTGAATAAGAAACTTAAAATAGAAGTTTTTATTTCCCCTAAATATTTTACTCTGTCTAACAGTCAGTAAAACGAAATTTAAAAATTGAAAAAATTAGAAAAAAATATTTATTTTTGTTGACTATTTTTAAAAATAAGGTATACTTTATTGTAAAAAATAATAAATTAAAACAAATTGTGGCTACGCAAAACTAAAAATTTTGAAAAATTATATTTTTTCTATTTTTAGTTTTGTTTTTTTATCTATAAATTTATTTAACTTAATAATTTTGTTTTTCAAAAAAGTTTCTAGCATTACAAAACAATTTTATTGTAAACTTTTTAACATCGCAATTAAAATTGAAATATCATTGTAGGTTACCCCACTTATTCTACTCGCTTGTCCAATATTTTTAGGATTTCCGTAGATTAATCCAGAAATTGCTATGTTACTCAGTCCTTTTACATTTTCATAATCAAAGTTTTTGGGAATTTCCATCTCTTCCAACTTTTTAAATTTTTCAATCTGAGCTTTTTCCCGCTCTATAAAAATTTTATATTTCGCATTTATTTCCACTTGTTCTTTCGCCAATTTTGACAAATTCACAGTTTTGCAAAATTCACTTAAGTTATCGTAATTAATTTCTTTTCTTGCCAAAAAGTCAAACGCCGACACAGGACTATTCATACCATTTTCTTTGCCACCTTCAATACTTTTTAATTTCTCATTATTCTCTTTCGTCGGATAAATTGTAATTTCTTTTAATCTTTTTGTTTCATCGTCAATTTCTTTTACGGCATCTTCTAATTTTTTTGTCGTATTTTTATCCAAAATTCCGATTTCTTTTGATTTTTCAAGAAGTCTTATAAAGACATTGTCCTGTCTTAATGTAAGCCTATATTCAGCTCTTGACGGCAGCACCCGATATGGTTCCGGTGTTTTTTTATTAATTATATCGTCAATCAAAACTCCAATATATCCTTCACTCCTGTCAATCACAATTTCTTTTTTTCCCAAAATTTTTCTAGCCGCATTCACACCCGCAATAAATCCTTGACATGCCGCTTCTTCATATCCACTTGTCCCATTAATTGTTCCCGCAGTATAAAGCCCTTCCAAAACCTTCGTTTCAAGCGTCAAATTGAGCTGATGAGCTGGAATGAAGTTATACTCCACAGCATACCCATATCGCACGATTTGAGCATTCTCCAAGCCTGTGATTGTATGCAGCATAGCTTCTTGTGCAAATGGCGGCATAGCAGTCGTAAATCCGTTTATATAAATCTCATCTGATTCTATAGATTCCTGCTCCAAAAATATCTGGTGGTCGGTTTTTTGCGGAAAATTCATAATTTTTCTATCAAGTGAAGGACAATGTCTAGGTCCTTTAGTGCTTACAATTCCCGTTACAATCGGTGAATATTTTAACATTTCTTTTCCAACTTTTATCGTTTCTGGTGTTGTAAATGTAAGCCAGGTGGGAAGTGTTTCACTGTATTCCTTTTCAGTTTCATAAGAAAAATATCTTGGATCTTTCTCTCCGCCCAGTTTTTGCATTTTAGAAAAATCTATTGATTTTTTAGCAATTCTAGGTGGCGTTGCAGTCTGGTATCTGTCCAGCTCAAATCCATATTCTTCCAATCTATTGGGTAAATCAACACTCGCAGGTTCCCCTACTCTTCCCGAAGAATATTTAACATCTCCCATAATGTATTCTCCGCCTAAAAATGTTCCTGTACAAAGTACAACCGCTTTTGCCCCATATTCGATTCCAAAATTATCCACAACCCCGCATACTTTTTTATCACAAACTTTTAAATCCACGACAATTGCTTGAACAACCTCCACATTTTCTTGATTTTCCACAATTTCTCTCATTTTAATTCTATATTTATATTTGTCGGCTTGAGCTCTCGTTATTCTTGAGGCAAGTCCCTTTGTATGATTTAAGTTTTTAAGCTGTAAATTATATTTATCAATATGCCTTGCCATTTCTCCGCCAAGCATTCCCAATTCTGACACCAAATGACTTTTTCCAGGTCCTCCAATTGACGGATTGCACGACATCATAGCAATACTGTCCAAATAAATAGTAAATAAAGCTGTTTTTAGACCTTGTCTTGCTGAAGCCAAAGCTGCTTCCACTCCCGCATGTCCTGCTCCAACTATTATTACATCATAATTTTTACTCATCTTTTTTCCTTTCTAAAAAAATTTTTTTCTTAAAATTATTTTTTCTTTTTAAAGGCTCTTCTAACTGGTCTAGTTAAATCCATTATAAACACATAATTTTTATGTTTTTTTATAAATTTATTTAAATTTTTGTAGACAACACTTTC
Source organism: Leptotrichia sp. oral taxon 847 (assembly GCF_001553645.1). NCBI lineage: Bacteria > Fusobacteriati > Fusobacteriota > Fusobacteriia > Fusobacteriales > Leptotrichiaceae > Leptotrichia > Leptotrichia sp. oral taxon 847. The sequence goes on from NZ_CP014231.1 coordinate 1,171,394, forward strand.
AGGTAGTTTACAATATTTTGCATATTCATTGCAAAAAATTTTAGCTAGATTTTCATCTTCCATCATTCTTGAAACATTTTTCATCCGACTTTTAATACTCATCTTCACATCAAATTTCATTCTGTTCAAATCCACAAGATAAAACTCATAATTTTTGCTTTTTTCCACAATTAACACATTTCCTGGCGAATAATCCTCAAAATAAATCCCCTTTTCGTGCAGTTCATACGAAAATTTTGCAAACTGTCTTATAACTTTTTCTCGTTTTTCTTCAATTTTTTTGTACCAATTCTCCTCTTTAACTTCTTCGTAATCTTCAGGCCAAAATATCTCCCGACAGGTAAAATCATATTTTAAATCTTCACTTATATAATAATCCCTTTTATCTTTTCCAAATTTATCAAAATAAGCAATTGGCTCCGGTGTTCCTATTTTTTTTTCCAAAAGCTTTTTGGCATATTCAAAAGAGCGCTTAGCCTTTGATCCTTTTATATATTTATAAATAACATTTGAAATAAAATTTGGCTTTTTAAATTTTTTTATGTTTAGCGTTTTATAAAAATTCTTTTCATCTACAACAATTCTTTTTATCTCATTCCGACCGGGTTCCACGACATATTCACCAATTTTATCAAAATTTTCTAATATTTTTACCAAAATTTCCTTTTCATAATTTTTATTTATTTCATAGTCATTCATCTGTAACCTCTTTTTTTTTATTTTTTAAAGTTTTTTTATATTTTCTTCTACCTTCATTCAACTTTTTTTTGAGTTCTTTTAAAATATTTTCATTTGTCAAAATATTTTTATTGTTTTTTATGCACTCAAAAGCTTCATCATACTTGTGTTCCTTTTCCAAAACAAATATCAAATTGTAGTAATGTCTAGGAACTTCTGGCTCAATCATTATCATCTTTCGACAAATTTTTTCAGCTTCACTAAATTTTTTTCTTGCAAGATAATATCGCCCTTTTAAATTTAATATTTTTATTCTGGGTAAACCAGAACTTTCATAATTTAAAAACAACAGCTCAATTTCTTTATATTCCTTCGCTTGTATCAATATTTCAAAAAAATCTTCAAATATATAATCTTGTACATCTTCACAGTTTACAGCGATATTGTAATACTCTATGGCCTTTTTAATATCATTTGAATAAACCATTGTATCTCCCATTCGAGCATATAGTTTAGCCAAATTTATTCCTTCAAAATTTACAAGGCTTTTATACTGCAAAATTGCACTGTCATATTTTTTCATCATTGTAAAAATGTCGCCTTTTTGCACATATGCTTCGACACTTTCTGGCTCTAATTCAATAGCTTTTTCCACATATTCCATCGCTTTTTTAAAATATTTTAAAAATGAATAGCACATTCCTAAATTCAAGTAAACAAAATAATTTTTCTCATCTTCCAAAAATTTTTTGTAAATAAAAATTGCTTTTTTAAACTTTCCCAATGTCTGATAAATGTATCCAAGAGAAAAAATGGCATCTTTATTTCTAGGATATTTTTCATAACGCTTCTTTGCATATTTTACTGCGTCCCCATACATTTCAAACTCAGAATACAATTCGACTATTTCAGTCAATGCCGCAAAATTGCTTTCATCTATTTCCAAAACTGTTTTTAAATAAAGCATAGCGCTGTCATATTCCTTTTTTTCTATCATTTTATTCGCTTCCAAAAGCAGTTGCTCCACATTCACTTAACTTTTCCCTTTCTTTTAAATCTTTAGTTTATCATCAATTTCAAAAATTTTATTTTTATCTGTATCTGTATTTCATTCTGAATTCCACATCTTTTTTTAATTTTGACAAAATTCTTTTTCGCTCAATTTTAAAAACTTCTTTGTTATCACTCCCAATTTTACAATTAACATAACTTTTTATCATATCTTCCATTTCTTTTTTAGCTTCGTTTCGTATTTCAAAGCTATATTCTTCGTTGTCGCCAATTTCTTTATTTTTTTCAATACAAAAGTATAAAAGTTCATTATAAATCTGCTGTGCCAAAACTTCCCGTGCCTTGTAATACGTCTTTTTATCCGTCTTTATAATTTTTAGTGCCTGTCTTTCCCCAATAAATGGCTTTTCCTGAATAAGCCCCATCATACTCTCAAAAATTTTATTTTTCTTTGCCATTTCGCACTCAAAACAAATTTTTTCATCGTTCATTGGCTTAAATAGACCTTTACACATTTTGCACTCCATATATCCAAGCTCTTTTAAACAAATTCTCCGCTTTTCCATCTTTATCAAAATGCTTTCCAATCTTTTTGAAAGATTTTTATCACGATTTGGATTTTCAGTCATAGCTTTATGAATTTCGTCAACTACTCTTTGAGGTAAAATAACTTTATTTATATCAATTTCACCTTTTTTTTTAGATTTTTTAATAAAAACTTTTTTTTTATTACTTCCCCATCTTCTTTTTGTAACTTCATGCTCTCTTAACATCTGTCCAACTTTTAGAGTCCCAAAATTTTCTTCATTTTCAATTAATTCATCCAAAATTTCCCTTTTTATTTTATAGTTTACTTTATGAATCTCAATATTTCCTACAACATCTTCACCTAAAAATTTATTGATTCTGTCTTTTACCACATTTTTATGTAGAAGAAATGTGTGATAAACCGTTGCATCTGTCAAATTTACTGTCAAAATTTTCTGAAACAGACTTTTTGGCTCAGACCTTTCAAAAATTGGTCCCCCCACAAATATTTCCCAATTTTTTTTTATTTTTGACAAAATATAACTTTCATTTTTAAAAAATGACATTTTTTTCTTATCATACATATATTTTGCTAAATCTCTAAAGTTACTTACTTTCTTTTCCATCATTTTCACCTACTTCAACTTTTCCAGCGTCAACAATAAATTTTTTACCACAAATTTTTAGGTCCTGTGTCGAAGTTATAAAACATTGAATTTTTTTATTTTTAAAATAATCCAAAATACTTTTTTTCCTAATTTCATCAAAATACGAAGAAATGTCGTCCATAATAAAAATTGGATATTCTTTTTTTCTTTCATCAAAATGTCGATTTCTGCAATTTTTAGAGAAAAAATTATAGATTTCTTTTCTCCTTGAGAAGAGTAAGATTTTGCATTTTTCCCATTTAACTCAAAGACAAAGTCATCTTTTTGCGGTCCTAATAAACTGTATCCCAAAAAACTTTCCCGCTCCATTTTTTTTAAGCACTGCTCTTCAAACTTTTCTACCAATTCAGATTTACTTTTTTTTTCCACATCTCCCAGAAAACAATCGTACTTTAGCTGTAACTCGGCTTTTTCGTCAAACAGTTTCTGGTAATTGAGGTTTAGTAAAACTGATATGTTTTTTATAAATTCCCTTCTGTGAATTATAATATTTACGCCTTCATCAATAAATTTTTTATTATAAATTTTATAGATTTCTTCATAAGTTTTTTTTTCTTTTATCAGTTTATTCCGCACTTTTAATATTTTTTCAAAACTTACAATTGACTTCAAATAATCTTTTCTCGCCTGTGAAATTTCGTAATTAAAAAAACCCCTTCTAATATTTGGATTTCCCACAATTAGTTCAATATCTTCAGGAATAAAAGAAATTACATTTAAGTTTCCGATATAGTCTATATATTTATTTTTATTCTTATCTATGTAGTAATCTTTTTTTTCCTCGTTGACATCAATTGCAATCGTTTTATCTCCGTCATTTCTCTCAAATTTTCCAAAGACAATCATCCTATGAAAATTATACTTTCTCATTTCCTTAACTTTTTTTGTCCTAAAACTTTTTCCCGTTGCAACAAAATAAACAGCTTCAATAAGCGAAGTCTTTCCTTGTCCATTTTTCCCATAAATCAAGTTAAAATCTTTGCCAAATAACAATTTACTGTCTTTTAAGCAACGAAAATTATTAAAATTTATCTGACTTAAATACATTATTTTTTCCCTTTTTTCTATTTTTTACGCTTCTTTTTTCACAACAATTTTTTCACCACTAAATTCCACAATATCACCCGAATATATTTTTTTCCCTCTTCTAGTTTCAACTTTTCCATTTACTTTTACATTGCCATCCAAAATAATCATCTTTGCTGCGGCCCCAGATTCTACCAGATTTGCCCATTTTAGAAGTTGATCTAATTTTATAAATTCGGTGTTTATTTTTATTTCCTCAATTTTTTTGTCCATCTTTATCTCCTTCTTCTACTTCACTTATTATTATTTGCTATTATAAATTCTCAAAAATTTGTATTTTAATATAGATACACTTTTCTCATTTCCCACAATCATTAATAATATTAATGTTTAAATTTTAACTGTAAAAACCTTAATTTTATTGTGGAAAACTTTTTCCACATTTTTTCCACATCTTTTCCACAACATCGCTTTACTACTATTTTTAAAGTCTTTCAGCCATCATAAAATTTATTTTTTTAATTTCTATTATTTTTTAATTTTGTGGAAAACTTGATTTTTTCTTTTTATTTTTAATTTATTTTATAATTTTATTAAATCACATTTTAAATTATTTTGAGTCTTTCATAATGTGGAAAACTTTTCCCACTTTTCCACAATTTTGTAATTTAGTTTTCCACACAGTTTTCCACATCTCTAACTTTTTCTCATTAAAATAAAGATTTATATCCACTTTTTTCTAATATAAATTGTGGATAACTTATCTTTTTTTCCACATTTTTCAAATTTAGTTTTCCACAATTTAAAATATTTTTTTATTTTTTTTATGTTATAATAATTTTTATTTAATTTTATACAAACTATTTTTTTTATGTGGAAAACTTTTTCCACATTGTTGAAAACTCTCTAAAATTTTACCAAATTTTTCCACAATTTTTTCCACACTTCTAACTTTTTTTTCCACATATGAAATAAATAAAAAAACTCTACATTTTAAATATCTTTCTATTTAAATCTTCCACTTCTTTTTTAAACACGATATCCTCTTTTTTTGACTTTTCCACCTTTCTAATGCTACTTATTACAGTGCTGTGATCTTTTCCTCCAAAAAGTCCGCCAATAGCGGTTAAACTTAAATCCAGTTCAGCATTATTTTTTAAAATAAACATTGCAATTTGTCTGGATTTTACTATTTTTTTTTGTCTTTTTTTAGATTTCATATCGGCAACACTTATGCCATAATGTGATGAAATCATCTCTATTACCTTTTGAGCGGTTATTTTTGAGCGTTCTCTTTTTATATTGTGAGATAACATTTCCTGCACCTGCTCTATTGTAATTGGTTCATTTAATAGCTTTGCTCTGGCGTTCAAATTTGTTAAGATTCCTTCAAGTTCTCTTACGTTTGAAACAACTGCGTCCGAAATATATTCCAAAATATCATCACCAATTTCTATATCTTGATTTTTTGCAATATTTTTTAAAATCATCATTCTAGTTTCAAAGCCTGGACGCTGAATTTCTACCGTAAGTCCCGATAAGAATCTTGATTCCAGCCTTTTAGATAAATTTTTTATTTCTTTAGGAGATTTGTCGCTTATCATAATAATTTGTTTTCCTAATTCCTGCAATTTATTAAAAGTGTGGAAAAACTCTTCTTCCACAGTCCCCTCACCACGTCCAAAAACTTTTTCAAAAAATTGAATATCATCTAACAAAAGCACATCCAAATTTCTAAATATATCCCTAAAATTCTGGATTCTTCCACTGTTTAAAACTTTAAAGAATTCATTTGCAAATTCTTCAGATGTGGAATAATATACTCTTTTTTCAGGATCTTTTCTAAGAATTTCATTTCCTACAGCTTGCATAAGATGAGTTTTTCCAAGTCCTGAACTACCAAAAATAAAAAGCGGATTGTAAACGGGCTTGGGATTGTTTACGACAGCAAGACAGGCATTGTATGCAAGTCTACTGTTTTCACCAACTACAAAGTTATCCAATCTATGTTTTGGATTTAAACCCGTATTTTTGGGCTTTTCCTTTTGAATTTTTGTTTTTTCCATTTCTTTTGTGGGGAAAATCTTCATTTCAGGCTGCTTTATTTCTTTTTTCTGTTTTTTTACATCTATTTTTATCTCCATCTTTTCGTCGGTTACGAGTTCTAAAATCTCTTCCATTTCAGCTTTATAGTTTTCCACATTTTTTTTTATAACTTTTGAATTACAGGACAAAAACAATGTATTTTCCACAATGTTCACAGCTTTAACATTTTGAAAAAATGTTTCAAAAATTACTTCTTCTACACTTTTTCTTATTAATTTTTTTAGCTTTTCCCACAATTTTTCAGCTTCTACCACAACTTCATCTCCTTTTTAGTCAAAGTCTTAAAATAGCTACTATTCCAAATAAATAACTGCTTTTCTAAGTCATTTTTTTAGTTTTTATTTCATCACTTATCAAATTTAAATCTCCACTTTTCCACAAAAAATAATAATTTTATAGTAATTTATAAAAAACTTTTTCTACAAGTTTTCCACAATTAATTTTTCGCAGTATTAAAAATTTTTTATTTATTTCCAAATAAATAAAAAACACTAGATAGTTTTCCACAGCTTTTAATTTTTTTTATCCATTTTTTTTAATTTGATACATTTTTATACTATGAATATAACATATATAAAATAAATAATCAAGATTTTGGAAAAAGTTTTCCACATAGTTTTCCACAATATTAAAACACTATATTTACTGTAATTGCACTGATTTTTCTTTTAAAGAAGTTCACTTTTCCACATTAAAACGAATAGCTTATATTACTCACTTTCCACACGTTTTCCACATTTTTTTGCTTTTCCACATTGAGTTGTTGAAAACTATGTTGATAAAATTGTGGAAAAAAGTTTTCCACAAAATCATTAAAAGTTTTCCACATCTTATTCTCTGGCAAATAAGCTATTTATCAGTATTTCCACATTTCCACAGAGTATAATAATAATATATATAATAATATATAATATATTATATATAATAGGTTGTGGAAAAAAGTGGAAAAATAAAAAATTGATAAACTAATTTAATAAGAAAAAACAGAATGGAAACAGTTATTTTTTTTATTTATTTTTGTAACAAATGTTTAACACTTATACAAACCCTTATTATCCAATTTTCAGAAAAAAATTGACAAGTCTAAAAAAATAGGGTAAAATAAAAAAACATCTAACTAGAAATTACAAAAGGATAAACATATGGCAGGTAAAAATTTTAATTAATAGAACAATTCTATTAAAAAAGATTAATCCTAAAAAGATGGATTTAATAACTTTAATTGATGATGCTAAAAATATAGATTTTCTTAATGATGAAAATCCCAAAAAATTAGAATTGGGAGATAAACTTAATGCAAAATTTGAAAAAGCATCTCAAAACTACAGTAATGTCATCGAACAGTAACTCTTAAAATAAATATCTGCAGAGCAAATGACAAGAAAAATTGATATGTCAAATGCCTTTGCTGTGGATTACGAAGAATCTTATAGTGATAAAACATGAACTAGAACATTTTTATTAAAGATTAAGCAAAAAAAAGAAAAAAATTAAAGAAGTTGCAATTAAAGGTGGATATGCTGCACAAGAAGAATAGGAAATAACAAGAGGTAGACAATCCAGTCTATCTCTTTATTTTTTTATAGGAGGAAGTTACAGAAATAATGTCTATAAATAAACATCCAGTTTTTAAAAAAGGAAATGTACTGGAAAAGGCAGACTTAGACTTACTTAGAGACGATCCTTTAGAAATATTGAGTTTACTTTATTCTGATAAAAAAAATGAAATAATAAAGGGTTTTTGATTTGTTATCAAATCAAGAAGAAAAAACAGTTACTGTAACAAAAGGAGATATAAATGTATAAAAAAATAGTAATTTCAATTTTAATATTTATCTTTTTGATAATGAGCTGTGGAAATTCGAAATTAAATGATGAAGAGAAAAAAATAGTAAATAAAGCAAAAACTGAAGTCAAGGAATTGAAAAAAAATCCTTCAAAAGAGAAAGCGCAAGAACTGTTTAAAAAAGGTGGAATACAAAATGAGAAAAAAAACTAGAAAGTATATTGATTCTAATATGTCCGAGATGTCAGTTAAAATATTCAAAAGAACAATTTTTAGAAGAAGTTAATCATGAATTAGGAGGAGCGTGGGACAAATGAAACAATGTACAAATAATGAAGAATTATTAGAGAATATCAATGAAGAAATATTAAAACATCAAATGGATTATGAAAAAAATGAAATAGAAAAAATAAAAAAAGTTTTTGAGGAAATTATAAATGTAAAAACAGAAAATGCAAATTCTATTGGTGATAAATTTATATCTCTTGTAGGAAGTGATCATATGGCTGTTTATTATTTAAAAAGTATATGGATTATAGAATTATTAATTAAAATTCTAGAAAATTCAAAAGGGAATAAAACTAGAACTATATTTTGTGTTGCTGTTTTAGGGGATTTATATTATTTTGGACTTGATGATTTAGATGAGCTAAGCATTGAAGAATACGAAATTGAAGAAAAAAAAATAAAACAAAAACTATCTTTATATACAGGAAAAATTGGTAAGGAATTAATTAAAAAATGTGAGGATAAAGAAGAGACTTTGGATTTAAAATTAAAAAGAAAAGAGAATCAAAATCAATTAATAGAAATGGACATTCTCATCAATTAAAAAATTATAGAAAGTAGAGAAAGTTATGAGTAAAATTATTTTTATTGTTATAGATATTATATGGCAAATATTTAAAATATATAATAGAAAAGTTTTTTACAATAAATATTTACAACAAAATTATGTAACTTTTGTAGATTATGTATTTTCACTGCTGGCGATTATTATCTTCGGATTTTTTATTTATTTTTTTTCCCTGTTTAATAATATATTTCAGAACGCGAATTTAATTATATCTTTCAAGTTACTATGTTTATTACTGATTTTCATATTTTATTTTGGAAAATTATATGTGTTAATTTCAAGAAATGTAAACATTAAAATAAAAAAAATATTTTTTGGAATTTCTTTGGTATTAGAACTTATGATACCCTATTTAATAGATATTATATTTTGAAATTATATATTGTATGTTAGAATGAAAAGTGGAGAATATGATAAACGCAGGAAGAATTATAAGAATAATAAAAAAATAGTGTTTATAATAAATCTAGAGATTCCAATTTAAAATCAAAAATAAATTTAATTAAAAAAATTCCTTTGGTAGCCTCTTTAAAAATCATATAGTTAAGATTTTAATAAAATTTTCATGCGTTTGTCGTGATTGTAAGGCAGGATAACCGCAAGAAAAAAACTTTAAAAGTCTGAATGACTGATTTTTAAAGAGTTTGAACTAATATTAAAAAATTTTTTTATAAAAAGTCAATTCATTTATTTTATCCGATAAATAAAGGGTTTCATAAAAAGAAAAATTTAACACGCGATAGCCCAATTGTAAGGATTTTACTTGACTTTTATTTAAATTTTGTATATAATATTTGTAAAATATTTAAAAGATTGTTGAAAAAAAGAAAGGAAAAAAAATGACAAAAAGAACATACCAACCAAATAAAAGAAAAAGAAAAAAAGACCATGGTTTTAGAAAAAGAATGCAAAATAAAAGTGGAAGAAATGTACTAAAAAGACGAAGAGCAAAAGGAAGAAATAAATTATCTGCATAATTTATGACTTTGACAAAATTAAATTGTAGGGGAATAATTCCCCTGTTTTTTAACTAAAAAATGAATGAATTAAAAATAAAGAAGAAGAAGTATGTCTATTAATAAAATAAAAAAAACAAAAGATTTTTCGCTAATATACAATAACTCAAAAAAAGTGCATACCAGGTATGCCATTATTTTTATAAAAGAAAATTTAAAAAAAGAACAGAGATTTGGATTTGTAGCAAGCAAAAAAACAGGAAACTCTGTTTACAGAAACAGGATAAAAAGACTATTTAAGGAATTTGTAAATCTGAACAAGAAAAAATTTAAAGAAAATACGGACTACATTTTTGTGGGGAAGTCAATTTTAAAAGAATGTATAAGAGATATTAAATATAAAGATATAGAAAAAGACTTAAGTAAGGTGATAAAATGATAAAAAGAATATTGCTACTTTTAATAAAAACTTATCAGAAGTTCATTTCTCCTATGTTTGGAAGAAGATGCAGATTTTATCCCACTTGTTCGGAATACTCAAAACAGGCAATCGCAAAATATGGAGCAGTAAAAGGAACTTATTTAAGCATAAAAAGAATATTAAAATGCCACCCTTTTCACAAAGGTGGTTACGACCCGTTAAAATAAATAAAAAAATTTGTGAAAAAAAATAAAATATGGAGGAAAATTTATGTTCAAAATACCAGCATTGGTAAATTTTGTTGTATTTGTACTAAATGCTATTTATAAAATTGTGGGAAACTATGGAATAGCAATAATTATTGTAACAATACTAATGAGAATAATTGTATTCCCACTGACATTAAAACAGGAAAAATCAATGAAAAAAATGCGTGAAATACAACCTGAAATGGATAAGTTAAAAGAAAAATATAAAGATAATCCACAGGAATTCCAAAAAAAGACAGCGGAACTATACCGTGAAGCGGGAGTAAACCCATTAGGAGGGTGTCTTCCATTATTAATCCAATTACCGATATTTGTAGCACTATACTATGCGTTTATAGGAGATGCGATACCTAGTAATGCAAAATTTTTGTGGTTTACATTAAAACAGCCAGATAGATTATTTATGATAGGAACATTTGCCTTTAATTTATTGCCAATATTAAATGTGGTTATCACATTTATTCAGCAAAAAATAATGGCAGCACCAGGACAAGACAATCAGCAAATGCAAACAATGTTGTATATGATGCCAATTATGATGTTATTTATATTTTATAGAATGCCATCAGGGGTAACTTTATATTATTTGGTTTCAGGAGCATTGGCACTACTGCAACAGTATATTATTTTAAAAGGGAGAAGTGATGATGGAGAAAATAGTACTAAAGTCACAAAATGAAGAAGAGCTTAAGGAGATGATAGAACGTTCCCTAACTTTGGGACCTGATGAAACTTATCGTGTGAAAATATTAAAATATCCGAAAAAAATATTATTTATTAACATTAAAGGGGAATATGAAGTTGAGATTATAAAAAAATCAGAATTGGAAAATTTAGAAAAAAATTTTTCCGGGAAAGAAAAAATTAAAACAAAAGAAATTGTGGAAAACTATTCCAAAGACTCAAAAGAGAAAAAAATAATTTCAAAACCTAATTCAATTAAAAAAAATGAATCAACAAGAATTACAGCAGATGCAAATGTTGATAAAATCAGAGGATTTTTTAAAGAATTTATAGTTAATGCAAAACTGGATATAAAAATTGTCGCAATAAAACGGGAAAGCAGTGACAAATATTTAGTTTTATTGGATGGAAGAGACATGAGATACATCATTGGAGAAAAGGGAAACACTCTAAATAATTTTGAATATTTGCTAAGTGTGGTAAAAAGATTTAGAAATATAAGAATTTTAGTGGATTCAAATAATTATAAGGAAAAGCGGGAAATTTCGCTTAGAGAACTTGCAAGAAAAAAAGGAAGAATAGTACTTTCGACAGGACACACGATAAAATTAAATGCGATGTCGGCAAGGGAGCGAAAAATAATTCACGAAGAAATTTCTTTTATGCAAGGACTCAAAACGGAAAGTTTTGGAGAAGAGCCAAAAAGATATTTAGTTATAAAAAAATTGGACAATGAAAATGTCTAGTAAAAAAATGCTAAAAAGAAAATGATTTAAAAAGAGGTAAAAAAATGTTATGGGATGACACAATAGCTGCAATTTCAACACCAAAAGGTGAAGGAGGAATTGCAATAATAAGAATATCTGGCGATAAATCATTTGAAATTTTGAAAAAAATATTTAAAAAACAAAACCCAAACAGCGATTTGGGTTTTTCTAAATTAAATTATGGATTTATCAAAGATGGAGCAAAAGCGATAGATGAGGTGATGGCAGTAAGGTTAAAAGCGCCAAAGACGTACACTTGTGAAGATATCGTGGAAATAAATTGTCACGGAGGAGCGGTCGTTTCACAAAAAATATTGGAGCTAGTTTTGAGAAATGGAGCAAGACACGCAGAAAAAGGGGAGTTTACAAAAAGAGCCTTTATGAATGGGAGAATAGATTTATCTCAAGCTGAGGCAGTGATGGACATTATTCATGGAAAAACCGAAAAAAGCGTTTCTTTGTCGTTGGATCAGTTAAGAGGAGACTTAAGAGACAAGGTAAATAGCTTTAAAAAGGCGCTTTTGGACATTACAGCGCATGTGAATGTGGTGCTTGACTATCCTGAAGAAGGGATTGACGATCCTCTTCCAAAAGATTTGAGAGATAATCTTGAAAATGTGTATGAAGAAGCGAATAGACTTATTGAGTCGTATGACAAAGGGAAAAAAATAAAAGAGGGGATAAAGACTGTCATTGTTGGAAAACCGAATGTGGGAAAATCGACTTTACTAAATTCGCTTTTGAGAGAAGAAAGAGCGATTGTTACACACGTGGCAGGGACGACAAGAGACGCCATAGAAGAAGTCATTAATATAAAAGGAATTCCTTTGGTGCTTGTAGATACAGCGGGAATTCGACAGACTGACGACATCGTGGAAAATATAGGCGTTACGAAGTCCAAAAAATTTATAGAAAAAGCGGATTTGGTACTACTTGTACTGGATGCGTCCAAAGAATTGGAGAAAGAAGACAGGGAAGTAATAAAGCAAATTAGGGAAAATGGCAAAAAGACAATAGTTTTATTAAATAAAATTGATTTAGCCAAAAAAATTGACATAAAAGAATTTGATTTGGAAAACGTTGTGGAAATTTCGGCAAAGGACAATATAGGAATTGAAGAAATGGAAGAAAAAATTTATTCGTACATTGTAGATGAAAAAGTTGAAGATTCTTCAGAAAAGCTTATAATTACGAACGTAAGACACAAAACAGCGCTTGAGAAAACAAAAGATGCAATAAATAATATTTTTGAGACAATAGATGCAGGACTTCCTATGGATCTAATTTCAGTTGACTTAAAAGAAGCTCTTGATAGTCTTTCAGAAATTACAGGAGAAATTTCGTCTGAAGATATTTTAGACCACGTGTTTGGAAATTTTTGTGTGGGGAAATAAATGAGAAAATAAGTGGTTTTGGAAGTAAAAAAGAAACTAAGGAAATTAAAAAAAAATGTAGTATAATATATTATAGTTTATTTTGATTTTTTGATAAAAAAATTTATTCTAAGAAAACTTAAGTAATATTGAGTATTTTGTATAAAAAAAGTTAAAAGCATATAAGAAAATAAAGAGAGGAATTATAAAAAATGGCTAATAATTATGGAGCTGAAAGTATCACGGTATTGGAAGGACTGGAAGCTGTAAGGAAAAGACCTGGAATGTACATAGGTTCAACGTCATCGAAGGGGCTGCATCACCTGGTGTGGGAAATTGTGGATAACAGCGTGGATGAGGCGCTTGCAGGAATTTGTGATAAAATTACTGTAAAAATACTGGAAGGAAATATTATTGAAGTGACGGATAATGGACGTGGAATCCCCGTTGCAATGCATAAGACAGGAAAATCTACGTTAGAAGTAGTCATGACTGTGCTTCACGCTGGAGGAAAATTTGACAATGACAACTACAAAGTGTCAGGAGGACTGCATGGAGTGGGAATTTCAGTTGTCAATGCCTTATCTGAATGGGTGGAAGCGACTGTAACAAGAGATGGGCAAATTGTAAGACAAAGATTTGAAAGAGGAGTGCCGGTTTCAGCTCCGGAAAAAATTGGAGATGCACCGCTTGATGCGCATGGAACAGTCATCAGATTTAAAGCAGATGATGAAATTTTTGAGACAACGGCTTATGATTATTCTGTTTTGGAGTCGAGATTAAAAGAGCTGTCATACTTAAATAAAGGGCTTAAAATAAAATTGATTGACGAAAGAAAGAAAGATGAAATAAAAGAGGAAGAATTTCATTTTGAGGGCGGAATAAAAGATTTCTTGAATGAAATAACGGATGATGAAAAAATTGTAAATGACGTCATTTATATGGCGGATTCGTTTGAAACTCAGCCTGCCAAAGAAGTGGAAGCCGTGGATGAAAATGGAAACGTTTATTTAAAAAAAGTTGGAGCAAAAGTAGTCGAAGTGGAAATTGCGATGAATTACACAACCGCTCAAAGAGAAATTGTCTATTCATTTGTAAATAATATAAATACTCACGAAGGTGGGACTCATGTCAGCGGATTTAGAACGGCGCTTACTAGAACGATTAACGATATAGCAAAACAGATGAATTTGATAAAGGAAAAAAGCGGCACATTTCAAGGAACAGATGTGAGAGAAGGGCTTGTCTGCATAATAAGCGTAAAAATTCCCGAACCGCAATTTGAGGGGCAGACAAAAACTAAGCTTGGAAACAGTGAAGTTACAGGAATTGTTTCAAATATTGTCGGAAGCAATTTAAAATTCTATTTGGAAGATCATCCAAAAGCGGCTGAAAAAATAATAGAAAAGATGACAATGTCGAAAAAGGCAAGAGAAGCGGCTAAAAAGGCAAGGGAACTTGTACTAAGAAAAAGTAATCTGGAAGTGGGATCGCTTCCTGGAAAACTAGCTGACTGCTCTTCAAAGGATCCTGCTGAATCAGAAATATTCATAGTCGAAGGAAACTCGGCGGGAGGTTCTGCAAAACAGGGAAGAGATAGAAGATTTCAGGCAATCTTGCCGCTTCGTGGAAAAATATTAAACGTGGAAAAGGCAAGTGTGCATCGTACGCTTGAAAATGCAGAAATACGGGATATGATAACTGCATTTGGAGCTGGATTTGGCGATGATATGAACCTTGAAAAATTGAGATACCACAAAATCGTAATAATGACGGATGCCGATGTCGATGGGGCTCACATAAGAACATTGATGTTGACATTCTTTTACAGACATTTAAGAGAATTGATAAACGAAGGGTATATTTATATAGCGCAGCCCCCTTTATACAAAATTCAGGCTGGAAAAGCAATCAGATACGCCTATTCAGACGATCAGCTAAAACAAGTGACAAAAGTCTTGGAAAATGACGGAAGAAAATACACAATCCAGCGTTATAAAGGGCTAGGAGAAATGAATCCTGAACAATTGTGGGAAACTACACTAGATCCAGAAGTAAGAACACTTTTGAAAGTTTCAATGGAAGATGCGTCTTATGCTGATAAAATGTTTAATATTTTAATGGGTGATAAAGTTGAGCCCAGACGTAAATTTATTGAAGAAAATGCAAGTTATGTCAAGAATTTGGATATTTAAAACTGCAAGAAAATTTTGAATTTGAAAAAGAAATGAGGTAAATAAATGTCTGATGATTTCAGAGATGACAAAGAAAAAAAAGATGAAATAGAAAAAAATAAAGAAAACAATGAGAAAGAAGTAACTTTAGAGGGAATTTCTAAAACAACGGACTTATCAAATGAGCAAAATGTCTATATTGAAGAAGAAATAAGGTCTGCATATCTTGATTATTCGATGAGTGTCATTGTGAGCCGTGCTTTGCCTGATGTGAGAGATGGCCTAAAACCTGTTCACAGAAGAATACTTTTTGCAATGAATGAAATGGGGATGACTCATAAGACACCATTTAGAAAATCTGCAAGAATTGTCGGAGATGTACTTGGTAAATACCATCCGCACGGAGATTCTTCGGTTTATGGGGCTATGGTAAGAATGGCACAGGATTTTAATATGAGATATGAGTTAATTGAAGGGCACGGAAACTTTGGTTCAATTGACGGCGATGAAGCAGCTGCCATGAGATACACTGAAGCTAGGATGGACAAAATTACGGAGGAATTACTAGCTGATATAAATAAAGACACGATTGATTACAGAAAAAACTTTGATGAAAGTTTGGATGAACCAGTTGTACTTCCTGCAAAATTGCCAAATCTACTTTTAAATGGAGCAAACGGAATAGCGGTGGGGATGGCTACAAATATACCACCACATAATTTAGGAGAAGTTGTGGACGGAATAATTGCATTAATTGATAATCCTGAAATTTCGATTGATGAATTAATCGGGTACATAAAGGGTCCAGATTTTCCAACAGGTGGGATAATTAATGGAAAACAGGGAATTTATGATGCGTACAGAACTGGGCGTGGAAAACTTCGAGTGGCAGGACGTGTGGATGTGGAAACATCAAAAACTGGAAGACAGTCAATTATTGTATCAGAATTACCGTATCAAGTGAATAAAGCAAGACTTATCGAAAGAATTGCAGATTTGGTAAAACAGAAAAAAATATCAGGAATTTCGGATTTGCGGGATGAAACTGACAGAGATGGAATAAGAATTGTAATTGAGTTAAAAAGAGGTGAAGAAAGTGAGCTTGTATTAAACAGTCTTTACAAATTTACTGATTTACAGAATACTTTTGGTGTGATAATGCTGGCATTGGTTGACAATGCGCCAAAAATTCTAAATTTAAAGCAAATTTTGGAAAAATATCTTGAGCATAGATTTGAAGTAATTACAAGAAGAGTAAAATTTGAGTTAAATAAAGCTAAAAATAGGGCTCATATCTTGGAAGGCTTTAAAATTGCACTGGACCACATCGAAGAAGTAATAAGAATTATTAGGGCTGCAAAAGATGCTAATATTGCAAAAATAGATTTGATAAACGCCTTTTCATTTTCAGAAGTACAGGCAAAAGCAATTCTTGATATGAGGTTGCAAAGACTTACTGGACTTGAAAGAGATAAAATTAATGAGGAATATGACGAGCTTATGGCGTTAATTTCAAAATTGACGTCGATTTTAGAAGATGATACAAAAGTGTTTGCAATAATTAGAGAAGAAGCGATTAAACTAAAAGAAGATTTTGGCGACGCGCGAAGAACAGAAATAAGAAATGCGAGAGCTGAAATAAGTATTGAAGATTTAATAAAAGATGAAGAAGTGGTTGTAACACTTACTGAAAAAGGTTATGTAAAAAGAATGGCAATTGATACATACCGTTCTCAAAAAAGAGGTGGTGTAGGTGTAAATGCCACAAATACTGTGGAAGATGATGTAATAAAAGATATGTATATTGCAAAAAGTCTTGACACACTTCTTATTTTCACAACAAAAGGAAAAGTGTTTAGCATAAAAGTATACGAAATTCCTGAAACTGGAAAGCAAGCTCGTGGAAAACTTATAGGAAATATTATAAATCTGGATAATGACGAAAAAGTAAGCACGATAATAAAAGTTCGTGAATTTGAAAAAAATAAAAACTTATTCTTTGTAACACGAAACGGAGTTGTTAAAAAATCTGAATTGACATTATTTAAAAACATTATGAAAACTGGAAAACGGGCGATTAGATTAAATGATGAAGATGAAGTTATGTTTGTAGGCCTTACAAGCGGAAGTGGAGAAGATGAAATCTTTGCGGCAACTAGAAATGGTATTGCAATAAGATTTTCTGAAAAACATGTAAGAAGCATGGGAACTGGAGCTGCTGGAGTGAAAGGAATAACGCTTCGTGATAAAGATAAAATTGTGGGAGCTGCGATTATAAGTTCAGAAATAAATGATGATGAAATTAAAATTCTTACAATAACAGAAGAAGGTTATGGAAAACGGACTAAGTTATCAGAATATAGACTGACTTCCCGAGGTGGAAAAGGTATTATAAATGCTAAACTAAACGAAAAGACAGGACTTATAATAGATGTTAAAATAGTCGGAAGCGATGATGAAATAATGCTTATAACTTCTGAAGGTACTCTTATTAGAACGAAAGTTGATAGCATTTCAACATTTGGCCGTTCTTCGCAAGGAGTCAAAATAATGAAAGTGAGAAACAACGAAAAAATAGTTTCAACGGTAAAAATAACAGAAACATCCGAATTAGGAGAAAAATAAAAAAATAATGTGAGGAAGTGATTGAAATGTTATCTAAAAAAATCTTATTTTTGATTACCGCAGAAAATGAAATTAACGCATTGACGCAATTTGGAAAAAAATTCAAGGAAAAATACGATGTGCAAATGGACGCAATTTATGTAAAAGATGTTTTAAAATACGAAGTTTTTCCTGTTGCAGTCGAAGGAATCGGCGTAAATGTGGGAATGAATTACTTTGTGAAAGAATACAAGGACCAGGAAGAAAAGACTTTTCAAAAAATAAAAAAACAGATGGACGCCTCTTTTGAAAATGTTTACGCAAAAGAAGGAGAAACTGATGAAATTGCGCTTGAAGAATTAAAAAAATACGATGCGCTTGTTTTAGTAAAAAATGAAAAAGTTAGTCCAATTTTAAAAGAACTCTTGAGAAGTAACTACAAACCTCTAATTATTCTTCCAAATGTGGAAAATTTTGAGTTAGAAAATATACTACTGCTGGATGATGGCGCTTATAATGCGAATAAGACATTGTTTACATTTTTATATATGTTTGGGGAACAAAAAATAAATGTTCTTCGGGTAAATAGCGATATTGAAAAAGAAGAAGATGGACTTGTTCAAAGATTCGGTAAAAATTATAACTTGATTTATAAAAAAGGTGAAACTTTTAAAACTCTTTTGCAGGAAACTAAAAATTATGATTTCATATTGATGGGGGATTTAAGATATACAATTATGGTGGAAAAAATTACAGGAAAACTAGGAATAAGACTTCTTGAAAATGTGAAAAAACCAATATTTATAGTGTAAAATCTCAAACTGTATCCAAAAATCAAATAAAAATTTGTTTATTTTGGATATAGTTTTTTTAAATTTTAAAATCAAATAAAAAAATATATAAAAACAGGAAAAGATAATGGAAAAATAAGTGATTTAAAATTTTAATTAACTATAATTATAACACACAAAACATTATATAAACAAATTTTCTAATCTAATTAGTTATTTCTTTCTAGTTAATAAAAAATTAATATTTTAATTTGAAAAAGAAAGGGGAAACGAAATTATGAAAGCATTAATTTGCTCTGACAGCCATCGAAGACTAGACTATTTTCAGCAGGTGATGGAATTAGAAGAACCGGAAGTTGTCATATTTGCTGGAGATCACAGCACTGATGCATTTGATATGTCACTTGTATTTAGAGAAGTTCCTTTCGCAATTGTAAAAGGGAATACAGATTCGGATGACTTCGATACAAGGGAAACAAAAGTCTTTGATTTATTCGGGAAAAAAGTTTTACTTACTCACGGACATCTTTTTAATGTCAAAACAACTCTCAAAGAATTAGAAAAAAAAGCACATTATGAAAATGTAGATATTTGCGTATTTGGACATACTCATAAAGAGTTTTTGGAAGAAAAAAATGGAATAATTTTTGTAAATCCTGGAGCATTGCAGGATAAAAAGTACGTAATTTACTACGGTGGAAAAAGATTTGAGCAAAAAGTTTTAAAATAAAAAAAATTTTTCTAAATAAAAATTTGCAATATGAAAAAGATGAGGTATAATTTTATTAGCAAGTTTATTTAGAGAAATTTTATTTTATTTGAGCGAAAGGAGTCTTTATGATTAATTTAATTGTAGCGACACATGGAAAAATGTCCGAAGAAACTGTCAATCTGACAAAAATGGTTTTGGGAGAAAGTGAAAAGCTTGATTTTGTAACTTTTGTTCCTGGAGAAGGACCTGAAGATTTGATAAAAAAATATCAGGATATTATTGCAAAATATGACAGTAAAGGGACATTATTTTTAGTGGATTTATTTGGTGGAAGTCCTTATAATGCAGCTTGCAGAGTAGTTGCCGAAACAAAAAATACTGATGTAATAACAGGAGTAAATGTACCTATGTTATTAGAAGTATTGGATGCTAGAGAAGAAACTGACGATGTTGCAGAGTTAGTTCAAATAGCAAAAAATTCTGGAATAAACGGAATTAAAATTTTTAGTGAATTGTTTGTAGACAGTTCGGAAAATGAAGACGAAGATTTGGATGAATTGGATTTGTAAAAACTTAATAAAAATGTTTTATTTAAAAAAAATAAATTGAAATGAAATGTGACAATTTTTTTAATTTTTCAAAATTAATTTTTTCAAAATAAAATAGTCAACTTTTTAGAAATAAAGTAAAAAGAAAATAAAATATAAAGAAAGGAGCGTTACTGTAAACTAAATTTTAATTTAAAATTAAATTTAGAATTTTCAGTAGCGGAAAATAAAATCATGGAATTAGTATTAACAAGAATAGACTCGAGATTGATACACGGACAAGTTGCAACTTCATGGGTAAAAGCAACTAAGCCAGAAGCGATATTCGCGGTAAATGATGCCGTAGCAGAAGATAAAATAAGAAAATCACTTTTATTACAAGTGGCACCAGAAGGAGTAAAATCATTTGTAATTTCTGTCGAAAAAGCGATAGCAGTTTACAAAAATCCTAAATATGCCAAAACAAAAGTATTGTTACTTGTCACTTGTCCAGCTGATGTAGTTAGATTAATCGAAGGTGGAGTTGACATTAAAACAGTTAATGTCGGAGGAATGACATTTAAAGAAGGAGACAAATTAATTTCAAAAGCGGTTGCAATTAATAAAGATGACTTAGAAGCATTCAATAAATTAAGAGCTATGGGAGTAGAACTTGACATGAGACAATTGGCAACTTCTGCAAAAGAAGATATAAATTCAAAATTGGATTCTATCTCATTTGACTAGTAAAAATTATCAGGAAATATAATTTTGCTGATTTTATTTAATATAAAGTTGCTAAATAAAACATTGAAAATTAAATTTAGGAGGACATAAGAATGAATGTTGTACAGCTAATTTTGCTGGTATTAGTAGCAGCAATAACAGGAATGGGAAGTGTACTTGACGAAAGACAAACTCATCGTCCATTAGTGGCGTGTACTTTGGTTGGTCTTGTACTAGGAAATTTAAAAACAGGAGTTTTACTAGGTGGTTCACTTGAAATGATAGCGCTTGGATGGATGAATGTAGGAGCCGCAATGGCGCCAGATGCAGCACTAGCCAGTGTTATTTCAGCGATACTTGTAATTGTAGGAAAACAGCCAATTGGAGAAGGAATAGCAGTTGCAGTACCGATTGCAGCGGCAGGGCAGGTTCTTACAATTTTTGTCAGAACAATAACAGTGTTCTTTCAACATAAAGCAGATGATTTTGCAGAAAAAGCTAATTTTAAAGGAATAGAAATGTGTCATTTGGCGGGGCTTTTGTTACAGGGGCTAAGAGTTGCAATACCAGCACTTCTAGTTGGTCTGATTGCGGGAACAAGTGCTGTAGAAGGAGCATTGCATGCAATTCCTGAAGTAATTACTAGAGGATTGCAAATCGCAGGAGGATTTATCGTAGTTGTTGGGTATGCGATGGTTATAAATATGATGGAAGCAAAGGCTTTGATGCCATTCTTCTTCTTAGGATTCGTAATAGCGGCATTTACAGAATTTAATTTAGTTGGTTTAGGAATTTTAGGATTATGTCTTGCAATACTATATATTCAATTAAATCCTAAATATCACGCATCTATTGCATTACCTAGTGAAAAAAGTGGTTCAGGTAGTGGAACTTCAGAAGAAGCTGACGACGAATTGGAAGGACTATAGGAGGTAAGAAAAATGGCAGAAAATAATGTAGAAAAAAAATTAACTGATAAAGATTTGAAAAGCATGTACTGGAGATCAACTACTTTATTGGGTTCATTTAACTTTGAAAGAATGCAGTCAATGGGATTTTGTGTAACGATGATTCCTGCAATAAAAAGACTTTATTCTAAAAAAGAAGATCAAGCTGCAGCACTAAAAAGACATTTGGAATTCTTTAACACTCAACCATGGATTGGTTCAACTATAATGGGTGTTACAGCTGCGATGGAACAGGAAAAAGCAAATGGAGCGGACATTGATGATGCAACTATAAGTGGGATTAAAGTAGGACTTATGGGACCACTTGCAGGGGTTGGAGATCCAATTTTCTGGGGTACATTAAGACCTGTTTTAGCGGCACTTGGAGCATCAATTGCACTAGCTGGAGGAAATTTATTAGGACCTATACTTTTCTTTTTGGGAATAAATATAGCAAGAGTTTTGACTAGATGGTATGGATTAAAATATGGTTACGAAAAAGGAACTGAAATCGTTGGAGATATGGAAGGTGGAGTTATTCAAAAATTAACTCAAGGTGCTTCTATATTAGGGCTTTTTGTAATGGGAGCGTTAGTTTCAAAATGGACTACAATAGATGTGCCGTTAGTAATATCAAAATATAAAGATGCAGCAACTGGAAAAGAAGTTGTAACTACAGTTCAAAGTATACTAGACCAATTGTTACCAGGGCTATTGGCATTATTGTTGACGTTTGCATGTATGAGCTTATTAAAACGAAAAGTAAATGCTATTTGGATAATCTTTGGATTCTTTGTAATAGGAATAGTAGGATTCTGGTTAGGAATTTTGCAGTAATATGTTTAAAAAAATGATTTCAAAAGTGGAAAAATTTGTAAAAGTTCCTCCGAAGGAAGGGTATATTAAAAATAGTTCTGTCTTAGTTACTGGACTTATGATTATTGGAATGATTTTATTAAATAATGCAAGAACACTCGCAACTTTAGTCGTGAGATGAATTGTTTGAGAATTTTAGTAAGCATATAGGGAAACTTGTATGTAGATACAGAAGAAAAACTGTACAACAAAGAAACTGAATTGCTGGGAACTCTTAAAGCTGGTATAACCACAACATAGTAATCTTACTCATAAGAGGCAAATGTGAAGGTAGCGAAAGCAGAAAAAATATACTAGATGGTGCAAGGTTAAATCCTAAACACTGAGCCATATAAAAAGGCATATAATAGACAATCAGCAGCTAAGCCTGAAAAGGAAAGTTCAACGACTATCCCTCGTGAGGGGAGTACAATACAAGCAATTGGTATTGGAAGTGGTTTCGCCTAAGTCCTTGAAATAGGATATGGATAAGATATAGTCTGTGCTTGTTAGAGATAACAAGAAGTTCATAAGAGAACTGCATAAGTAGTAGCGCACTTATGTGAACGACGCCTCCCACTGTTGTGGGGTTTTAAAAACTTTAAAAATATTTAAAAATAAATAAAAAACTTTACTTAATTATTGAAAATGTATTAAAAATACGGTATAATAACCTTATGAAAGTGAGGTGATGTATACGCATTTAACATTAAAACAACAGGTAAAACATCTTAGTAAAAAAGAGTTTAGAAATTTAAAATATTTATCACATATAGCCAAGAACTTAACTAATGAAGCTATATATAATATTAGACAATACTATTTTAATAAGAAAAAGTATTTAAGTTATAATGAAAACTATAAAATACTTAAAAATAGTGAGAATTACAAGAAATTAAATTCTAATATGGCACAACAAATTCTAAAAGAAGTAGATGGAAGTTTTAAATCATTTTTTGGACTTTTAAAACTTGCTAAGAATGGTCAATATGATAATAAAAAAATAAAATTACCTAAATATCTTGCTAAGGATGGTTTTACAACTCTTGTTATAGGTTTTGTTAGATTAAAAGATGGTATGCTGATAGTTCCTTATTCAAATTCGTTTAAGAAAACTCATCAGGAAGTTAAAATTAAGCTACCACCAGTATTAAAAAACAAGAAAATAAAGGAGATTAGAATAATACCTAAACAACATTCTAGGTACTTTGAAATTCAATATACTTATGAAGTAGAAGAAGTTCAAAGGGAATTAAATAAAGAAAATGGACTAGGAATAGATTTAGGTATAGATAATCTATGTACTTGTGTAACTAATAATGGAGCATCATTTTTAATAGATGGTAGGAAATTAAAATCAATAAATCAATACTATAACAAGATAAATGCAAAATTACAAAGCATAAAAGATAAGCAAAAGACCTCCCGCACAACATTAAGGCAAAAGAGAATAGCTAGAAAGAGAAATAATCGTATAGAAGATTATCTTTCAAAAGCAGCAAGAATAATTGTAAATTATTGTCTTAATAATGATATAGGAAAACTAGTTCTAGGGTACAATGAAGATTTTCAAAGAAATTCAAATATAGGAAGTATAAATAATCAAAATTTTGTAAATATACCATATGGAAAAATAAGAGATAAATTACAATATCTATGTAAACTATATGGAATAGAATTCAAGCTACAAGAAGAAAGTTATACATCAAAAGCAAGTTTCTTTGATGGAGATGAAATCCCAATATACGATAAAGAAAATCAAAAAGAACATATATTCAGTGGAAAAAGAATAAAAAGAGGACTATATCAAACAAGTAAAGGATATCAATTAAATGCAGATTGTAATGGAGCATTAAATATATTAAGAAAAAGTAAAGTTGTGGATTTAAGTATCCTATACAATAGAGGTGAGCTGAACACACCTAAAAGAATAAGGATAGCATAGGACTATCAAACTTCTTAGAAAATTTTTAAATAATTTTAAAGATTTTAGAACCCCGCGACGTAAGAAGTGGGAGGTTCAGATCCTTTTACAAAGGGCTATGGAACGATAATAGCACTATCAGCGGCGTTAATTGTAATGGTTGGACAAAAAATACTGATAAATCAAACAAGAAATGATTTTCGTGATATGTATTATGCCAAAGATATGTATTTGAAAACTAAAAATACAGAGTATCTGGATTTTATTCTAGCTCGTTCAAAGCAAATGACGAATGATGTGAAAGTTTTGTCAGAAAGGGCTAAAAAAGAGATAGCAGAACTTATTGAGTTTGTCAAAAAATATAAAAAATAATGAAAAGAAGGGATTATCTTTAGGGGTATTTCCTCTTTTTATTTTAAAAAAAATTTTTATTTGTTTATAAGTATAGTAGAGTAGAAATTTCAAATATAGATTTTTAGTTTCAATATTTTTTTGAATACAAAATGTTTTTTTGTTTAATCAAATTTATTTATTTTTTTACATAAGGGAAAAGGACCGCCATTTCCCCTTATAATCCCCACGTCAGTCTAAGAATTTTTTCTGCGTCAAAGACGAAACTCACTTCGTTCAGACAGTCGTCTTTACTCCAAAAAAATCACGACACTTTTGTATGGTAGTAAAATTTAAACTGTCGGAGAATTTTTATATGTTAACAAAATTGTCCTATTGAAAGTGAGTTTTTAACAGTGCCAAAAAATTTTGAAGACTAGTTGAGGTACAGAGGTGCGCCAATGAACATTTTTGCTTAAAAAAGAATAGAAAAAAATTATTATTTTAATAGTTTTATGGATTGGATAAGAAATTTGAAACAGAATAAAAGTTCATTTATTTACGCATAAATACTTTACTCTGTCTAAAAAGTAGAAAAAAATAAGAAAAAAGTGTCATTTTATGATATAATCTTTAAGAAAGAAAAATTAAAAAAAGGAAAATGATATGAAGATATTAATCATACATACTGCGTTTATTGGAGATATTGTTTTGTCAACGCCATTGATACAGAGATTAAAAGAGATGTATCCAGATTCAGAAATTGATTATTTGACTTTGCCGACAAATAAAAGCGTAATAAGCAATAACCCAAATTTAAATGAGATTCTTATTTATGACAAGAAGGGAAAAGGTAAAGGAATAAAAGGGTTTTTTAGAGTTTTAAAAATTTTAAAGGAAAAAAAATATGATTATGCTGTTATTCCACATAGGTTTATCCGTTCAATTGCACTTGCAAAAATGGCTAAAATTCCAAAAATTGTTGGATTTGATGTGGCAACAGGAGCTTTCCTCTTGGGTAAAAAAGTTCACTATGATATGAGAAAGCATGAAGTTGAAAGACTTTTGGATTTGGTTGAATATAGTGGAAAAAGAATTCCAATTAGAATTTATCCAAGTGAAGAAAATAAAATAAAAATTAAAGAAATTTTGAAAAGAAAAAATTTTGACGAAAAATTTATGAAAATGATTATCGTTGCGCCTGGAAGTCAAAGACCGGAGAAAATGTGGGCGATTGAAAAATATGCAAAAGTTATAGAAAAGTTGTCAGATGATGAGAAAAATTTTGTTGTGATAACAGGAAGTAAAGCGGAAAAAAATTTGCCTTTGAAATTTAGCGAAAAAAATGTGATAGATTTGAGAGGAGAAATAAATTTATTGGAATTTTCGGCGCTGTTGTCGTTTGCGGATGTGGTTGTTGGAAATGACAGTTCTCCCATTCATATTGCTAGTGGATTTTCCAAACCTTTTGTAATTGGAATTTTTGGTCCTGGAAAAAGGTCGCTTGGATTTTTTCCTTGGAAAGAGAAAAGTAATGTCATTGAGGATAATGAGTTTTATGAAAATAATATTGTGAAAATTCCTAGACATCAGCATCCATACAGAAAGGATTATTATAAAGGGATTCCTTTGATCAGTGTGGAAAGAGTTTATGGGGAAATTGTAAAAAGATTGGAAGAAAATTAGTTAGGAGAAAAATATGAAAAGAATAAAAAGTATAGGATATGGAATTTGTTTACTGTTTGCAATGTCACTATTTCTGTCGGAAAAATTTGAAAATAATGTGTTAATTCCACTACTTTTGGTGTTGTTTTTAATTTCTGTCATTTCACACAAAAATAGAGAAAATAGTTTTGTTTTTAAAGAGAAAAAAATTTCTGTTGCAGTTTTGTTGCTGGCTTTTACGCCGTTTGTCATTGCTTTTTTAGACGGAGGATTACATTCAAGGCTTGATAATTATAATTTTAAATATTTGTCTTTTTTTCCTCTAATTTATTTTTTGGATGAAGATAAAAAGATATTTAATTTTATAAAAGCGTTGTTAATTGGTGGAACAATAACGTTAATGCTTGCGATGTTTAATTTTATTAAAAATTTTAATGCTTGGGCGCATCCTGCGGGGTTTGATTATCCAAGAGTAACCGCTATCTTGACAGTTCAGGATTTTGCTAATATTATGTGTATAATTTTGTTGTTTTTGCTTTCTTTTATACTTTTTTATAAAAATAGCGATGAGAAAAAAAACAGGATTATAAAAATAGTTTTGATTATTTTAGCATTATTAGTCGCTTTTATCGTGGTTGTCAACAGATCTAAAATGGTTTATATTTCTCTTTTGCCGACCGTTTTTTATCTAGTTTTTAAGAGAAATAAAAAATATGTTGTTGCACTTGTGATTGCTTGTGTGTGTGGATTTTTTCTACTTCCGACTTCGATTTCAAGTAGACTTAAATATATAGTGGATTATAAAAAGGATCCGTCAAGTAATCTTAGAGTGATTTTTTGGAAAACGGGAATAGCAGCATTTGAAAAAAAGCCGATTTATGGATGGAAGGCAATAGAACGAAAGCAGTTTAATTTGGACTATTATAAGAAAATAGGAGCTATGGACTACGTGAATAAATATTTTTTAAGTGGACCAAATATTAGAACACAGCACTATGTGGCGTCACATAATTCATATTTACAGTATTTATTGGATTATGGAATTTTAGGATTTGCATTTTTTATATTTTTATTTGTTGAAATTGCAATAATATTTTTTAAGACACAATTTTCTAAAAGTGAAAAAAATTTAGACTCAAAAATTTTGGCGTTTGAACTGGCTACGAAAGTTTCGCTTGTCGCTTGGCTTATTCAAGGAATGACAGATGATAACTTAAATGACAAGCATATGATTTTGACTTTGACTATTTTAATCGTGTTTATGTGCTATCTTTATCAAAAATGGGAAATTTTGAAAAATAATAAAAAATGAAAGGACAGATTATGAAAGAATACAAATTCACCGCTTCCACAATTTATAAATTAAATGAAAAACTAAAAAAAAAGCCATTTAAATATATTTACAAAGAACTTATGCCAAATTTTTTGTTTGATAAAATACAAAGAGAAGTGTATTTTTCTAATCAAAAGGCTATTGTCAGTGACTGGGATAAAATTTTAGCCGATTATTTTGAAGATAAAATTGAAATAGCTAAAGTTATTCCAAAAAAAAAGTTTTTAAATGATGAAAAAATAATTTGGCAGTTTTGGGGACAAGGATGGGATTATGAAAAATTGCCAAATGTGGTAAAAATTTGTTATAAAGCGATGGATAAATATAAAGGAAATTACACTTTGATTAGGCTGGATATGGAAAATATTAGTAAATATTTGGAATTTCCTGATTATGTGATGAAAAAATTGTCTGAAAAGAAAATGGGATATGCTCATTTTACGGATATTTTGAGATTTGCTCTCTTAAAATATTATGGCGGAGTATGGGTTGATGCGACAATTTTACTCACAGATTATTTGCCGAGTGAATATTTTGAAATGGACTATTTTCTTTTTCAAAGAGATGATGATTTCAAAAATAAAAAAGAATTTGAACTTTATGATTCGATTTATTTTTCTTGGAATAAAAAATCTAAAATAAAGATGTTGAGCAGTATAATATTTTCTCATAAAGATAATAAAATAATGGCAACACTTCTCGATTTACTTTTAGTTTTTTGGCGAGATAACGATAGAATTCCAAATTATTTTTTTATGCAGATTTTATATACGGAATTAGTTGAAAAATATTATAGGAAAGATAGGTGTAAAATTGTTTCGGACACATTGCCTCACGAACTTTTTAAAGTGTGGTTTGATACTTATTCCAAAGAAAAACTAAAAAAAATA